>NZ_FTMK01000014.1 GCF_900156255.1 Paracoccus thiocyanatus | reverse complement strand
CGTTTTTCGGGGTCAAGCCGGTGGTGCTGGATGCGCAGACCGGGGTGGCGCTGGACGGCGACGGGGTCGAGGGGGTGCTGTGCATCGCCGATAGCTGGCCTGGGCAGATGCGCACGGTCTGGGGCGACCACGAGCGCTTCATGGAGACCTATTTCCAGCAATATCCGGGCTATTACTTCACCGGCGACGGCTGCCGGCGCGACGCGGACGGCTATTACTGGATCACCGGGCGGGTGGATGACGTGATCAACGTCAGCGGCCACCGGATGGGCACGGCCGAGGTGGAATCGGCGCTGGTTGCGCATGAGAAGGTGGCCGAGGCGGCGGTGGTGGGCTATCCGCACCCGCTGAAGGGTCAGGGCATCTATGCCTATGTGACGCTGATGAACGGCGTCGAGCCCAGCGACGGCCTGCGCGCCGAGCTGGAGAAATGGGTACGCACCGAGATCGGCCCGATCGCCAAGCCGGACCTGATCCAATGGGCGCCTGGGCTGCCCAAGACCCGTTCGGGCAAGATCATGCGCCGCATCCTGCGCAAGATCGCCGAGGACGATTTCGCAGCCTTGGGCGACATCTCGACCCTGGCCGATCCAGGCGTCGTCGACGACCTCATCGAAAACAGGATGAATCGGCACTGACAGCCAGGGCCGGCGGCAGCGGCGGCCCCCGCATCATCCCTGATCGCCATGGGCGCGCCGCACCGCGCCCCTGGACCGGCTGCGGCCGGGCGGATGCCGCCTGCCGCAATCTTTCCAAGGACATTGCCCGCCGGCAGCACGCCGGCGCGGCTGCAAGACCGCAAATCGCGGCGGTGGAGGAGCACGACCCCGATGCAAGACAACCTGGCCGAACGGATCGCCGCAGATCCGAACTATCAACTGCTGAAAGAGAAACGATCCCGCTATGGCTGGATCCTGACCATCGCCATGCTGGTCGTCTATTACGGCTATATCCTGCTGATCGCCTTTGACAAGGAACTGCTCGCCGCGCGGATGGGCAGCGGCGTCATCACCTGGGGCATCCCGCTGGGCTTTGGCGTGATCGTCTTTACCATCATCATCACCGGCATCTATGTCCGCCGCGCCAATGGCGAGTTCGACGAGCTGAGCGAAAAGATCCGGCTGGAGGCGCTGAAATGACCCCTAACTTCCTGCGCAACGGCCTGATCGCCGCGGCCCTGGCCATGCCGGGCGCCGCCATGGCCGCCGACGTGATCCAGGGCGGGCAGAAACAGGCGACGAACTGGACCGCCATCACCATGTTCGCGGTCTTCGTGCTTGGCACGCTTTACATCACCAAATGGGCGGCGGCGAAGACCAAGTCGGCAGCGGATTTCTATACCGCCGGCGGCGGCATCACCGGCTTCCAGAACGGGCTGGCCATCGCCGGGGACTACATGTCGGCCGCATCCTTCCTGGGGATTTCCGCGGCGGTGATGGTGTCGGGCTATGACGGGTTGATCTATTCGATCGGCTTCCTGGTCGGCTGGCCGATCCTGACCTTCCTGATGGCCGAGCGGCTGCGCAATCTGGGCCGCTTTACCTTTGCCGACGTGGCGGCCTTTCGCTTTGCCCAGGCGCCGGTGCGCATCTTTGCCGCCTCAGGCACGCTGGTCGTGGTGGCCTTTTACCTGATCGCGCAGATGGTGGGCGCGGGCTCGCTGATCCAGCTGCTGTTCGGGCTGGACTACTGGATCGCCGTGGTGATCGTCGGCGCGCTGATGATGATCTATGTGCTGTTCGGCGGTATGACCGCGACGACCTGGGTGCAGATCATCAAGGCCTGCCTGCTGCTGGGCGGCGCGACCTTCATGTCCTTCATGGTCATGTGGCATTACGGCTTCAGTCCCGAGGCGATGTTCGCCGACGCCGTCCGCGTCAAGGCCGACCTGGCCGCCGCCGGCGGCAAGACCGCCGAGGAAGCCGCCGTGGCCGGCCAGTCGATCATGGGTCCGGGCACCTTCATCAAGGATCCGATCTCGGCCATCAGCTTCGGCATGGCGCTGATGTTCGGCACCGCCGGCCTGCCGCATATCCTGATGCGCTTCTTCACCGTTCCCAGCGCCAAGGAAGCGCGCAAATCGGTGATGTGGGCGACCGGCTGGATCGGCTATTTCTACCTCTTGACCTTTATCATCGGCTTCGGCGCCATCACCTTCGTGCTGACCAATCCCGAATTCCTGGACGATACCGGCGCGCTGGTCGGCGGTTCCAACATGGCCGCCGTGCATCTGGCGCAGGCCGTGGGCGGCAACGTGTTCCTGGGCTTCATCTCGGCCGTGGCCTTTGCCACCATCCTGGCGGTGGTCGCGGGGCTGACGCTGTCGGGCGCCTCGGCGGTCAGCCACGACCTTTATGCGACGGTGATCAAGAACGGGAACCCCGCGCCGGGCAGCGAGCTGCGCGTGTCGCGCATCACCACGCTGGTCCTGGGCCTGGTGGCCGTGGTGCTGGGCATCGCCTTCAAGAACCAGAACATCGCCTTCATGGTGTCGCTGGCCTTTGCGGTGGCGGCCTCGGCCAACTTCCCGGTGCTGTTCATGTCGGTGCTGTGGAAGGATTGCACGACCCGCGGCGCGGTGGTCGGCGGCTTCCTGGGGCTGATCTCCTCGGTGGTGCTGACGGTGCTCTCGCCCTCGGTCTGGGAAGCGACGCTGGGCAACCCGGCCGGGTCGGCGCCCTTCCCCTATACCTCGCCGGCGCTGTTCTCGATGACCTTGGCCTTCCTGGGCATCTGGCTGGTGTCCAAGATGGACAACGGCGCGCGGGCCCGCATCGACCGGGCGGGCTTTGCCGCCCAGCAGGTGCGTTCGGAAACCGGCATCGGCGCGTCCCAGGCGTCGTCGCACTGAACCGCCCCGGCCCGCCCCTTGCAACGGGGGCGGGCCATCGCCATTCCGCCGGGCTGCGGGCCATGGCGCCGCATCCGGCACAATCCGCTTGTCTTGACGGTGCTGCGGCGGAATCCTCGGGCCCGGACGCGCGCCACAGGAAGGATCGCCATGACCGACGCCTATCAAGCCATCATCGACCGCTGCGCCGGGCTGCCGCCGTTGCGCGCCGCCGTGGTCCATCCGGTGCGCCCTTCGGTTTTCGAAGCGGTCGAACAGGCGCGAGTGGCCGGGCTGATCCAGCCGGTGCTGGTCGGTCCCGCCGCCCGCATCGCCGCCGCCCTGGCCGAGGCGGGGCTGGACGCCCAGGATTACGAGATCGTCGATGCCGAACACAGCCACGCCGCCGCCGCCCGCGCCGCCGCCATGGCCGGCATCGGCCAAGTCGGCGCGATCATCAAGGGCTCGCTGCATTCCGACGAATTGCTGGGCGCGGTGATCGACCCCGCGGGCGGGCTGCGCACCGAGCGGCGCATCAGCCATGCCTTCCTGATGCTGACCCCCGATTACCCGCGCCCCTTCATCATCACCGACGCGGCGGTCAACATCGCCCCGGACCTGCCGGCCAAGGCGGACATCCTGTGCAATGCCATCGCGCTGTGGCGGGTGCTGTGGGGGCCGGCGCGGCCCAAGGTCGCGATCCTGGCCGCGGTCGAGACGGTCAATCCCCGGATGCAGGCGACGCTGGACGCGGCCGCCCTGTGCAAGATGGCCGATCGCGGCCAGATCCTGGACGCGGAACTGGACGGGCCGCTGGCCTTCGACAATGCCGTCAGCCCAGAGGCGGCGCGGGAAAAGGGCATCGTTTCGCCGGTGGGCGGGCAGGCCGAGATCCTGCTGGTGCCGGACATCGAATCGGGCAACATGCTGGCCAAGCAGCTGGTGTTCATGGGCGGGGCCGATGCGGCCGGGATCGTCTTGGGCGCGCGGGTGCCGGTCGTCCTGACCAGCCGGGCCGATTCCGTGCGCGCGCGGCTGCTGTCCACCGCGCTGGCCGTGCTGATGGCCGAGGCGCGCCGGCTGGGACAGGTGAAATGACCCCGGCGATCCTGACGCTGAACGCGGGTTCCTCCAGCCTCAAGTTCCGGGTCTTTGCCCGGCAGGGGCTGGCGCTGCTGGCGCGCGGCGCCGTCAGCCGCATCGGCGGCGATGCCGAACTGGCCGCGCGGCTGGCCGAGCGCGCCGAAATCCGCAGCCCGGTCGCCGGCAGCGACCATGCCGCCGCCATGCAGGCGGTGCTGGATTTCATCGCCGCCCATGACGACGGCTGGCGGATCGAGGCGGTGGCGCATCGCATCGTCCATGGCGGCACCCGCCATACCCGCTCGACCCCGGTCACGCCGCAGGTGCTCAGCGACCTGGCGGCGCTGATCCCGCTGGCGCCGCTGCACCAGCCGCACGGCCTGGCCGCCATCGCCGCCACCCGCCGGCTGCTGGGTGAAAACGTGCCGAACCTGGCCTGTTTCGACACCGCCTTCCATGCCGGGCGCGATGCGCTATTCACCCATTTCGCCCTGCCCGAGGCGTTGTTCGAACAGGGGGTGCGCCGCTATGGCTTTCACGGCCTGTCCTATCAATGGCTGGCCCAGGTGCTGGCGCGCGACCATCCCGACCTGCATCGCGGCCGGGTGGTGGCCGCGCATCTGGGCAATGGCGCCAGCCTTTGCGCCATGCGCGACGGGCGCAGCGTCGATACCACCATGGGCATGACCGCGGTGGACGGCATTCCCATGGGCACGCGCTCGGGCGCCGTCGATCCCGGCGCGATCCTGTTGATGCAGCGCAGCTTCGGCATGGCCCCCGACCAGATCGAGGACCTGATCTACAACCGCTCGGGCCTGCTGGGCATGTCGGGCCGGTCGAACGATGTGGCGGCGCTGCTGGCGGATGGCTCGGCGCAGTCGCGTTTCGCGCTGGACTTCTTTGCGCTGAAATGCGCGCAGGCGGCGGCTTCCATGGCGGTGTCGCTGGGCGGCATCGACGCCATGGTCTTTACCGGCGGCATCGGCGAGAACGCGGCCCCGCTGCGCCAGGCGATCTTGCGCCACATGGCGCCCTTGGGCGATTTCGCCACCCTGGTCATCCCCGCCAACGAGGAACGGATGATGGCGATCGAGGCAGCGGCGCTGCTGGACTGACGCCAGGCAGCCGCCGGCGCCGGAACGGAACTTCAAGCTGCCGGCCGCGCGCGGCGTCCGGGTTTCTCCGTTTTCCAAATACCCATTGCGCGGCGCTTCTGCCGGTCCCCAACCCCGCCGATGGGACCCCGATCACCGCGCCGGCCCCATCCGGCTGCCGCACCACGCTGTTCAGATGCGAATTGACACCCCGCCCCTGCGCGGGCGACAAGTCTGTACTGGGGACGGAGGGCGTGGATCCAGACGCTGCCGTCCGGGAGCGATGACGCCGCAAGGCACTCGGAGGATATCATGCAAAAAACCCCATTCTGGCTTGCAGGGCTGATGGCGCTGCCCGTCGCGGCCGAGGCCAAGACGGAAATCTCGTGGTGGCACGCCATGTCCGGCGCCAATGCCGAGGTGGTCAGCAAGATCGCCGGCGATTTCAACGCCAGCCAGGAAGAATACGAGGTCAAGCCGGTCTTCAAGGGCACCTATCCCGAGACGCTGAACGCGGGCATCGCCGCCTTTCGCGCCGGGCAGGCCCCCGACATCATCCAGGTCTTCGACGTGGGCACCGGGGTCATGATGGGCGCGCAGGGCGCGATCAAGCCGGTGGCCGAGGTGCTGGACGAGGGCGGCTACGCCTTTGACAAAAGCCAATACCTGCCCGGCATCGTCGGCTATTACTCGACGCCCGAAGGCGACATGCTGTCCTTTCCCTACAACTCCTCCTCGCCGATCCTGTATTACAACAAGGACATCTTCGAAAAGGCGGGGCTGGACGTCGACAGCCCGCCCAAGACCTGGGCCGAGGTCTGGGCCGCCGCGCGCCAGATCAAGGAATCGGGCGCCGCAAGCTGCGGCTATACCTCGACCTGGCTGACCTGGATCCATACCGAAAACTTTGCCGCCTGGAACAATGTCAGCTGGGGCACGAACGAAAACGGCCTGGCCGGCACGCCGGAACTGAAGATCGACGGGCCGCTGTTCGTCAAGCATTTCCAGGAACTTGCGGACCTGGCGAAAGAGGGCGCCTTTGTCTATGGCGGCCGCACCAGCGAGGCCAAGCAGAACTTCACCTCGGGCGAATGCGGCATCCTGACCGAAAGCTCGGGCGGGCTTGGCGACATCGTCAAGTCGGGCATGAACTACGGCATCGGCCAGCTTCCCTATGACGAAACCGCCCAGGGCGCGCCGCAGAACACCACGCCGGGCGGCGCCTCGCTTTGGGTGATGGGCGGCAAGTCGGACGAGACCTACAAGGGCGTCGCCGCCTTCTTCAACTACCTGTCCCAGACCGAGGTGCAGCAATACCTGCACGAGCAGTCGGGCTATCTGCCGGTGACGATGGCGGCCTATGAGGCGACCAAGGCGTCGGATTTCTATGACAAGAATCCGGGGCGCGAAACGCCGATCCTGCAAATGATGGGCAAGCAGCCGACCGAAAACTCCAAGGGCGTGCGCGCGCCGAACCTGCCGCAACTGCGCGACATCCAGAACGAGGAATATGAAAAGATGCTGGCCGGCCAGCAGGATGCGGCGACGGCGCTGAAGAACGCCGCCGAGCGCGGCAATGCCGCGCTGAAGGAAGCCGTCGGCGGCTGAAGTTAGCGGCGGGCGCCCCGGCGCCCGCCCGCTTTGGCAGGACCGATCCGGCAATGGGGGACGGATGAGACGCACGGTCTTTCCGCACAAGCTGCTGCCCTGGCTGCTGCTGGCGCCGCAGTTGGCGATCACGTTGATCTTCTTTTACTGGCCGGCGGGGCAGGCGTTCCGGCAATCCCTGCTGCGCGAGGATGCGTTCGGCCTGAAATCGACCTTTGTGGGCCTGGCGAATTTCCGCAAGGTGCTGGGTGATCCGAACTATCTGAACTCGGTCCGGGTGACGGCGGTGTTTTCGGTGCTGGTCGCCTTTTGCGCCATGGCGATCGCGCTGTTTTTGGCGGTGCAGGCGGAAAAGATCATCCGCGGCCGGGGTTTTTACCGGACGCTGATGATCTGGCCCTATGCCGTGGCGCCCGCCATCGCCGGCATGCTGTGGCTGTTCATGTTCAACCCCAGTTTCGGGACGCTGGCCTGGCCGCTGCGGCAGTTGGGCCTCTACTGGAACCCGCTTCTGGACGGCGAGCAGGCGATGACCCTGGTGGTCGCAGCCGCCACCTGGAAGCAGATCAGCTATAATTTCCTGTTCTTTGTCGCTGGGTTGCAGGCGATTCCTCGATCCCTTCTGGAAGCGGCGGCCATCGACGGCGCGTCGCGTCGCCATGCGTTCTGGACCATCGCCTTTCCGCTGCTGGCGCCCACGACGTTTTTCCTGCTGGTGGTGAATACGGTCTACGCGTTGTTCGACACCTTTGGCATCATCCATGCCGTGACCGGCGGCGGCCCCGGCAAGGCGACCGAGACGCTGGTCTACAAGGTCTATAACGACGGTTTCGTGAACCTGATCATGGGCGACAGCGCCGCGCAATCGGTGATCCTGATGGTGATCGTGATCGCGCTGACCGCGTTCCAGTTCCGCTTTATCGAAAGGCGGGTGCATTATGGCTGAACCCTCACCCCTGGCGGCGCGTGGCGCGGGGCGGCTGGTGGCGCATTTCTGGATGATCCTGGGCGTGATCGTGGTGGCCTTTCCGGTCTATTACGTCTTCGTCGCCTCGACCCATTCGGTGCAGACCATCCTGCGCCCGCCGCTGCCGCTGCTGCCGGGACCCGAGGCCGCCGCGAATTACGGCCAGGCGTTCGAGGGCGGGGTCCGCCGCATCGGGGGCGTCAGCCTGTGGCGGCTTCTGGCCAATACCACGGTGGTCGCCCTGGGCATCGCGCTGGGAAAGATCGCGATCTCGATGGCCTCGGCCTATGCCATCGTCTTTTTCCGCTTTCCGCTGCGCATGGCCTGTTTCTGGCTGATCTTCATCACCCTGATGCTGCCGGTCGAGGTGCGCATCCAGCCGACTTACAAGGTCATGGTCGACCTGGGGCTGATCGACACCTATCCGGGGCTGATCCTGCCCCTGATCGCCTCGGCCACCGCGACGCTGCTGTTCCGGCAGTTCTTCATGACCATCCCCGATGAACTTTTGGAGGCGGCGCGCGTCGACGGCGCCGGGCCCTGGCGGTTCTTCAAGGACATCCTGTGGCCCTTGTCGCTGACCAATGTCGCGGCGATCTTCGTGATCCAGTTCATCTATGGCTGGACGCAATACCTGTGGCCGCTGCTTGTCACCAATTCCAACGAAATGAACACCATCGTCATCGCGCTGAAAAAGATGATCTCGTTCGCCGATGCCGATACGCCCTGGAACCTGGTGATGGTCACAAGCGTGCTGGCCATCCTGCCGCCGATCCTGGTGGTGGTGCTGATGCAGCGCTGGTTCGTCAAGGGCCTGGTCGAGACGGAGAAATAGATGGCCCGCATCACGCTTAACGACGTCCGCAAGAGCTATGCGGGAAACCAGGTCATCCACGGCATCACCACCCAGATCGCCGATGGCGAATTCGTGGTGATCGTCGGCCCCTCGGGCTGCGGCAAATCCACGCTGCTGCGCATGGTGGCCGGGCTGGAGGCGATCAGCGCCGGCACGGTCGAGATCGGCGGCAAGGTGGTCAACGACCTGGAACCGCGCCAGCGCGACATCGCCATGGTGTTCCAGAACTACGCGCTTTACCCGCATATGTCGGTGCGCGAGAACATGGCCTATGGCCTCAAGATCGCCCGGCTGCCGAAGGCCGAGATCGAGGCCCGCGTCGCCAAGGCCGCGACCATGCTGGAACTTCAGCCCTATCTGGACCGCAAGCCCCGCGCGCTGTCGGGCGGCCAGCGCCAGCGCGTCGCCATGGGCCGGGCGCTGGTGCGCGAGCCGGCGGCGCTGCTCTTGGACGAGCCGCTGTCGAACCTCGACGCGAAACTCCGGGTGCAGATGCGCTTGCAGATCAAGGAAATGCACCTGCGCACCGGCCAGACCACGCTTTACGTCACGCATGACCAGGTCGAGGCGATGACGCTGGCCGACCGGCTGATCGTGATGAACAAGGGCGTGGCCGAGCAGATCGCGACGCCCTTGGAGGTCTATGAGCGCCCGGCCAGCGAATTCGTGGCGGGCTTCATCGGTTCGCCCGCGATGAACATCGTCCCGGTCCAGGCGGCCAAGGGCCATGTCACCTTGCCCGGCGGTGTCGAGCTGCGGTTGCCGGCTGCGCCGCGGACCGGCGCGCTGCGGCTTGGCCTGCGCCCCGAGCATCTGCGCGCCGCCGAACCGGGCGAGCCCGCGATCCCGGTCCTGCTGCGCTCGGTCGAAAGGCTGGGCGCCGACGCCTTCGGCTATGGCATGATCGAGGGCTCGGACGAGCCCCTGGTGCTGCGCCTGCCCGGAACCAGCGGGCTGGGGCGGGGCGACCGGGTCGAGGTCGTGCCCGATCCCGCGCATCTGCATTTCTTCGACCCGCAGGATGGCCGCCGGATCGGGGACTGAACCCGGACTTAGCCGGCCAGCGCGGTTTCCAGCGCCTCGAACATGGCGCGGGTCAGGCTTTGCGGCTTGCGTGCGACGCCGGCCCAGCCGCGCTCTTGCGCCGCCTGGATGCCAAAGGCGCCGGCGGTGTCGATCCCGGCCAGTTCGTCCCAGCCGACTGGCGCCGCCACCGGCGCGCCGGGCCGCGCGCGCACCGAAAAGGGCGCGATGGCGGTCGATCCGCGCTCGTTGCGCAGCCAGTCGATGAAGATGCGGCCCTTGCGGCTGGCCTTGGACAGTTCCACCGTATAGCGGTCCGGCTCGTCCTGCGCGCAAAGCGCCGCGAAATCGCGGGCAAAGCGCTTTAGATCGTCCCAGCCAAGGCTGCGGCGCAGCGTCACCACCAGATGCACGCCCTTGCCGCCGCTGAGCATGGCCCAAGGGGAAAGCCCCAGGTCCAGCAGCCGGTCGCGCAGCGACAGCGCGGCGCTGCGCACCGCGTCGAAGCCCAGCCCTTCGTCCGGGTCCAGGTCCAGGACCAGCCGGTCTGGCCGCTCCAGCCGGTCGCGGCGGGCGGGCCAGATGTGGAACTCGACCGTGCCCATCTGTGCGGCGGCGACCAGCCCGGCTGCGTCGGCGACATAGGCATAGGCCGCATCCTCGCCGTCGCTTTCGGTGATCTGCATCTGGCGGATCGCCTTGGGAAAGCCCTTGCCGGGGTGCTTCTGAAAGAACCGCTCGCCCGCCATCCCGTCGGGCAGGCGCAGCAGTGACAGCGGCCGGTTCGCGGACTCTTCCAGCATCGGTTCGGCGATGGACTGGTAATAGCGGGCAAGCCCGGCCTTGGTCAGCCCGGTATCGGCAAAGATCACCCGTTCGGGATGCGATATCTCGACGCCTTCGATCCGTTCCGCCATGGCCCGCCCCGCTGTTGTCGCTTGGCCAACGCCGGGGCGGCGGCTTCGGTTCGCCGCCGGCGCGATTTGTGCTTTCGCGCGCCGCACCTATATCCTTGCCGGCGATACAACAAGGACGGGACCGTATGGTAGACAAGGCGCAGCAACCCCAGCGGGCGGGACCGATCCTGCATTTTCGCGGCATGGCCGGGCAGGGGGTCCGGCTTGCCGCGATCGTGATCCGGCCCAAGGACGAGCCGCCGCCGCCGCCGATCCGGCTGCCGGGGGCCGAGATCGCGCCGCGCCGCATCGCCGAAATCGCCCAGCTCGCTGTCTGGCGCCACGATTTCACCCTGACCCCGGCCCAGGGCGGCTATGAGTTCGAGGGGCGCTTTCACCCGGTCGCGGCCGACCTGACCGGCGACCTGCGCCTGGCCTTCGTGTCCTGCAATGGCGAGGAAAGCGGCGACATGGACCGCGACGGGGACGAACGCAACCTGATGTGGCGGCGCCTGGCCCGCGACCATGCCCAGGCGCCCTTTGCGCTGCTGCTGCAAGGCGGCGACCAGATCTATGCCGACGAAGCCACCCAGGGCCATCCGCTAAGCGCGGACTGGCCGCAGCGGACGGTGCCGGCGGACGATCCCGCCGCCCTTGCCGATCTGGCGGAGCACCTGCGCCGCCGCTTCGTCGCCCGCTATCTGCATGTCCTTGCGGCGCCGGGCTATGCGGCCATGGCCGCGCAGGTGCCGATGCTGTCGGTCTGGGACGATCACGACATCTGCGACGGCTGGGGCTCATTGCCGCAAGAGCAGACCGATTCGCCGGTCGGGCAGGTGCTGTTCGGCGTGGCGCGCGAAACCTATCTGCTGTTCCAGCATGGCGCGGTGGAAAGCGATATTCCCGACCTGTTCCTGGATCCGACCGGCGCCAGCCTGACCTGGAAGCGCGAACTGCCCGGCCTGACCGTCGCCGCGCCCGACTTGCGTTCGGAACGCGGCCGCCACCGCATCATGGGACCGGCGGGCTGGCGGGCGGTCAAGGCGCTGGCGCCGCAGGGCGAACAGGTGTTCCTGGTCTCCAGCGTGCCGTTGTTGGGCCCGCGCCTGTCGCTGCTGGAACGCGCGATGATGGTCGTCCCGCGCATGCAGCATTACGAAGACGACCTGCGCGACCAATGGCAAAGCCGCACCCACCGCGCCGAATGGCAGCGCATGCTGGCCCAGGTGCTGGAATGGCGCGCCCGTGCGGACGTGACTGCCTTGTCGGGGGAAATCCACCTGGCCACCCGCGCCGTGATGGGGCCGGATGCGCAGAAGGTGCATCAACTGGTCGCCTCGGGCATCTCGCATCGCGCGCCGCCGCAAGCCTATGCCCGCGCGCTGGGGCTGTTTGCCGGGCTGGGCGAGGCACCGTTGCCCGGCCATCCGATCCGCATCCTTCCGCTGCCGGGCCAGCGCCACCGCTATGTCGCCCAGCGCAACTACCTGGCGCTGGCGCGACGCGACGGCCGTTGGCAGGCGGCCTGGCATCTGGAGGAAAGCGGCGAGACCCCCGCGCTCGACCTGTCTGCCTAGACGCCTGGCCGGCATCCTGCAAGAAACCATCATCCGGCGCGGCCCCTTCTATCGGCCGCGCCGATTTTTCTTGACAGAACGGTGACGGTTATGTGAGCATTTGCCCATCACATTGGCAAATGTTGATCCTTAGGGGAGGACAATCGAAATGAGCATGATGCTGCGCGGCCTGATGGGGGCCTGCGCCATGACCGCGCTGGCCGTGCCGGCCCTGGCCGAAACGCTGACCATCGCCACCGTGAACAACGGCGACATGATCCGCATGCAAAAGATGACCAAGCCGTTCACCGACGCGAACCCGGACATCGAACTGGAATGGGTCACGCTGGAAGAAAACGTCCTGCGCCAGCGCGTGACCACCGACATCGCCACCAAGGGCGGGCAATATGACATCGTGACCGTCGGCAATTACGAAGTGCCGATCTGGGCCAAGCAGGGCTGGCTGACCGCGCTTGACGACATGGGCGAGGATTACGACGCCGCCGACATCCTGCCCCCGATTGCCGAAGGTCTGTCGCTGGACGGCAAGCTTTACGCCGCGCCCTTCTACGGCGAATCGGCGATGATCATGTACCGCACCGACCTGATGGAAAAGGCCGGGCTGGAAATGCCCGAGCGCCCGACCTGGGACTTCGTCTATGACGCGGCGCGCAAGATGACCGACAAGGAAAACGAGGTCTATGGCATCTGCCTGCGCGGCAAGGCCGGCTGGGGCGAGAACATGGCCTTCCTGACCTCGATGGGCGCCAGCTACGGCGCGCCCTGGTTCGACATGGAATGGAAGCCGCAATTCTCGGGCGAGGCGTGGAAGAAGGCGCTGACCGATTACGTCGCCATCATGACCGAGGCCGGGCCGCCCGGCGCCTCCTCGAACGGCTTCAACGAGAACCTGGCGCTGTTCCAGACCGGCAAATGCGGCATGTGGATCGACGCCACCGTGGCCGCCAGCTTCGTGTCGAACCCCGAGGATTCCACCGTCGCCGATAAGGTCGGCTATGCCTTGGCCCCCGAGGGTGAGAAGCCGCAGATGTGGCTTTGGGCCTGGACGCTGGCGGTCCCGTCGTCGACCGACGCGCCAGAGGCGGCCAAGAAATTCGTCGCCTGGGCGACCTCCAAGGCCTATACCGAACAGGTCGCGGCGGCCGAAGGCTGGGCGAACGTGCCGCCCGGCACCCGGACCTCGCTTTACGAAAACCCCGAATACCAGCAGGCCGCGCCCTTTGCCAAGCCGACGCTGGACAGCATCATGTCGGCCGACCTGAAGAACCCCACCACGGTCGAGGTGCCCTATATCGGCACGCAATGGGTCGGCATCCCCGAGTTCCAGGCGCTTGGCACCGCGGTCGGCCAGCAATTCTCGGCCGCGCTTGCCGGACAGGCCAGCGTGGACCAGGCCCTTCAGATGGCCCAGCAGATCAGCGAACGCGAAATGGCCAAGGCCGGCTATCCCAAGTGATGGCCTGACCACCGGGCAGGGGGCGGATGCCCGCCCCTTGCCGCCCGAACCCTTGTCCCACGCATGGGGAGGCGCGCCGATGGCGACCCGACACCAGAACACACTTGCGCGCCTGATGGTCGCGCCCTCGGTCCTGCTGCTTCTGGCCTGGATGATCGTGCCGCTGGGCATGACGCTGTGGTTCAGCTTCCAAAGCTACAACCTGCTGTCGCCCGGCATGGAGCGGTTCATCGGCTGGACCAACTATCAATATTTCCTGTCCGATCCCGCCTTCTGGACGGCGATGGCGAACACGCTGCTGCTGGTCGGAGGCGTCTTGGTCATCACCGTGGGCGGCGGCATCCTGCTGGCGCTGCTGCTTGACCAGCCGATGTTCGGCCAAGGCATCGTCCGCATCCTGGTCATCGCGCCCTTCTTCATCATGCCGACGGTGTCGGCCCTGGTGTGGAAGAACATGTTCATGAACCCGGTGAACGGGCTTTTCGCCTGGATCGCCAAGGCCATGGGCGCGCAACCGATAGATTTTCTAGCTCAGTATCCGCTGATGTCGATCATCCTGATCGTGTCCTGGCAATGGCTGCCCTTTGCCACGCTGATCCTGCTGACCGCGCTGCAATCCTTGGACAGCGAGCAGATGGAGGCGGCCGAGATGGACGGCGCCGGCGCGCTGTCCAAGTTCATTCACCTGGTGCTGCCGCACCTGTCGCGCGCCATCACCGTGGTGATCCTGATCGAGACCATCTTCCTGCTGTCGGTCTTTGCCGAGATCCTGGTGACGACCAATGGCGGCCCCGGCTACCAGTCCACCAACCTGACCTATCTGGTCTATAGCCAGGCGCTTTTGCAATTCGACGTCGGCGGCGCATCCGCCGGGGGCATCATCGCCGTCATCCTTGCCAATATCGTCGCGATCTTCCTGATGCGGATGATCGGCAAGACGCTGGAGTAAGACCATGGCCCGCAAGATTTCCAATACAAGCCGCTGGGGCTTTACCATCCTGGCCTGGGGCGTGGCGCTGCTGATCTTTTTCCCGATCCTGTGGACGATCCTGACCAGCTTCAAGTCCGAGGCCGACGCCATCGCATCGCCGCCCAAGTTCCTGTTCTTCGACTGGACGACCCAGAACTATGCCGAGGTGCAGTCCCGTTCGCCCTATTTCCGGCATTTCATGAACTCGGTCATCATCTCGGTCGGCTCGACGCTCTTGGGCCTGCTGATCGCGGTTCCGGCCGCCTGGTCCATGGCCTTTCAGCCGGCCAGGCGCACCAAGGACCTGCTGATGTGGATGCTGTCGACCAAGATGATGCCGGCCGCGGGCGTGCTGATCCCGATGTATCTGCTGTTTCGGTCCTGGGGGCTGCTGGATACGCGGCTGGGCATCACCGTGGTGCTGATGCTGATCAACCTGCCGATCATCGTCTGGATGCTTTACACCTATTTCCGCGAGATCCCGTCCGAGATCCTGGAAGCCGCGCGGATGGACGGCGCCAGCCTGAAAAACGAGATCGTGCATGTGCTGACGCCGATGGCGGTGCCGGGCATCGCCTCGACCCTGCTTTTGAACGTCATCCTGGCCTGGAACGAGGCGTTCTGGACGCTGAACCTGACCACCAGCAGGGCGGCGCCGCTGACGACCTTCATCGCCAGCTATTCCTCGCCCGAGGGGCTGTTTTACGCAAAACTTTCGGCGGCAAGCACCATGGCCATTGCCCCGATCCTGATCCTGGGCTGGTTCAGCCAGAAGCAACTCGTGCGCGGCCTGACCTTTGGCGCGGTGAAATAGGGGGAAACCATGGGCAGCATCACGCTTGAACAGGTCCGCAAGAATTTTGGCGATGTCGAGGTCATTCCGGGCGTCGACCTGGAGATCAACGACGGCGAATTCGTGGTCTTCGTCGGCCCTTCGGGCTGCGGCAAGTCCACGCTGTTGCGCCTGATCGCGGGACTGGAGGACGTGACCTCGGGCCGGATCGTCATCGACGGCCAGGACATGACCCAGGCGGCACCGGCCAGGCGCAAGCTGGCGATGGTGTTCCAGTCCTATGCGCTTTACCCGCATATGTCGGTCAGAAAGAACATCGCCTTTCCGCTGAAGATGGCGGGCATGGCCGCCGAAGAACAGGAACGCCGCGTCCAGCATGCGGCGGGCATCCTGAACCTGACCGATTACCTGGACCGCCGTCCGGGCCAGTTGTCGGGCGGCCAGCGCCAGCGCGTCGCCATCGGCCGGGCCATCGTGCGCGAGCCGTCGGCATTCCTGTTCGACGAGCCCTTGTCGAACCTGGACGCGGCGCTGCGGGTGAACATGCGGGTCGAGATTTCCGAACTGCACAAGAAGCTGGCGACGACCATGGTCTATGTCACCCATGACCAGGTCGAGGCGATGACCATGGCCGACAAGATCGTCGTCCTGCGCGCCGGCCATATCGAACAGGTGGGTTCGCCGCTGGAGCTTTACCGCAGCCCCCGCAACCGCTTTGTCGCGGGTTTCATCGGCAGTCCGAACATGAACTTCCTGGAAGGCGCGGCAGCAGCCGGGCTGGGCGCCCATGCCATCGGCGTGCGTCCCGAACATTTCGCCATGTCCACGACCGAAGGGGCCTTTTCCGGCACGGTCGGCGTGGCCGAGCATCTGGGGTCGGACACCTTCCTGCATGTGGACCTGGACGATGGCACGCATGTGGTGGCGCGCGCGGCCGGAGAGGTTCCGGTCCATCACGGCGACCGCATCCACCTGACCCCGCAAGAGGGCCGGGTCTATCGCTTCGACCAGCAGGGGCTGGCACTTTGAACCGCAACGGATGACCCAGATGGACAGGCTTTCGACCAAGACGCTTTCGCAGATCGCCCAGCCGGTGCCGGGCTATGACCGCAGCACGCTGCGCCCCGGCATCCTGCATTTCGGCGTCGGCAATTTCTTTCGCGCCCATCAGGCGGCCTATCTGGACCGGCTGATGAACATGGGGCTGGCGCAGGACTTCGCCATCATCGGCGCCGGCGTCATGCCGGGCGACGCGCAAATGCGCGAAACGCTGGCCGCGCAGGACCACCTTTATACCCTGGTCGAGCAATCGGCGGAACGCTCGGACGCGCGGGTGCTGGGGCCGATCGTGGACTATATCGCGCCGGGCGACCATCGGCGGGTGATCGCCACGCTGGCCGATCCGGCGATCCGCATCGTGGCGCTGACCATCACCGAGGGCGGCTATTTCATCGACGCCGCCACCGGGCATTTCGACAGGGCGCATCCCGCCATCGCCGCCGATGCGGCCAGCCCCGATGCGCCGCAGACCGTTTTCGGCCTGATCGTCGCGGGGCTGCGGGCGCGCCGGGCGGCGGGGCATGCGCCCTTTACCGTCATGTGCTGCGACAACATCCCCCATAACGGTGATGTCACCCGCGAGGCGGTGGCCGGCACCGCGCAACTGTCGGACCCGGCGCTGGCCGACTGGATCCTGGCCAATGTGGCCTTTCCGAATGCGATGGTGGACCGCATCACCCCGGCCACCAGCGACCGTGAACGGCGCATGGTGCGCGAGGATTTCGGCATCCCCGACCAGGCCCCGGTCTTTTGCGAGGATTTCATCCAATGGGTGCTTGAGGATAATTTTCCCGCCGGCCGCCCGCCGCTGGAAAAGGCCGGCGTCGAGTTCGTCGCCGACGTGACGCCATGGGAGCTGATGAAGATCCGCATCCTGAACGGCGGCCATGCGCTGATCGCCTATCCGGCCGGGCTGCTGGACATCCATTTCGTGCATGAGGCGATGGCGGACGCGCAGGTCCGCGCCTTTCTGCAAAAGGTCGAGGCGGATGAGATCATCCCCGCCGTGCCGTCGGTGCCCGGCACCGACCTTGCCGCCTATTTCGACCGCGTGGCCGAGCGTTGCGCCAATCCCAAGATCGGCGACACGGTGCGCAGGCTTTGCCTGGACGGCTCGAACCGGCAGCCCAAGTTCATCGTCCCGACCATCGCGCACCGGCTGGACCGCGACCAGCCGGTCGAGGGGCTGGCGCTGGGTTCCGCCCTATGGTGCCGCTATTGCGCCGGCACCAGCGACAGCGGCGCGGTGATCGCGCCCAACGATCCAAGCTGGGACCGGCTGCTGGCGCGGGCCGCCGCGGCGCGCAGCGATGCCAGCGCCTGGCTCGGCATGGTCGAGGTCTATGGCGCGACCGGGTCCGACGCGCGTTTTGCCCAGGCTTTCGCGCGCTGGCTTGCAATGCTGTGGGACAGGGGCACGCGGGCGACGCTTGACGCCTATCTGGGGGCTTGAGCGCTTGGCGCGCGGGCTGATCTTTGACTGCGATGGGGTGCTGGTCGATTCCGAACCCCTGGCCGCGGCCGAGATCAAGGCGATGCTGGACCGCCTGGGCCTGCCGATCAGCCATGCCCGGATCTATGACGAATTCCTGGGCCGCTCGTTTTCGACCGTGGTCGCGGCGGCGCGGGGGCAGGGGCTGGACCTTGGCCCGGCGCTGCCCGGCTATGCCGAGGCGCTGGCCCTGCGCTTTCGCCGCGACCTGCGCCCGGTGCCCGGCATGGCCGAGGTGCTGGCGCAATTGCCCGGCCCGCGCGCCGTGGCCTCGTCCAGCGCGCCCGAACGGCTGCGGCTTTCGCTGGCGGTCACGGGACTGGCGCCGCTGTTCGGGCCGCATGTCTATTCCGCGGCGCAGGTGGCGCATGGCAAGCCCGCGCCCGACCTGTTCCTGTTCGCCGCCCGGCATCTGGGCGTGGCGCCGGCCGATTGCGTGGTGATCGAGGACAGCCCCGCCGGCCTTGCGGCGGCGCGCGCCGCCGGCATGCGGGTGGTGGGTTTCCTGGGCGGCAGCCATGCCGCGCCGGCGCGGCTGGCCGAAAAGCTGGCGGCGCTGCGGCCGGATGCGCTGATTGACCAGGCGCGCGATTTGCCCAAGACTTTGGCCGATCTGGGCTGAAGAAGGGGAATCGCCGTGCTGATCGGGGCGGTGGATGTGGGCTCGGCCCGTGCGCGAGCGGGGCTTTTCACCCCTGACGGCCGGCTTGTCGCCCGCGCCAGCCGCGGCTTTGCCACCCTGGCGGGGCCGGAACGGCAGGCGATGCACGACGTTGCCGAGATCTGGCAGGCGGTGGCCGAGGCGCTGGCCGAAGCCCGGTGCCAAGCCGGCGCCGGGCCTGCGCAGGTGGGCGCGCTGGCCTTTGACGCCACCTGTTCGCTGGTGGTCGAGGCGCCGGGCTTTGCCCCCGACGTGATCGCCTGGCATGACCACCGCGCCGTGGCCGAGGCGGCCGAACTCAGCCGCATCCCGCACGAGGTGGTGCGGCGGGCCGGCGGCTCGGTCTCGCCCGAGATGCAGACGCCCAAGCTGATGTGGCTGGCCCGCCACCAGCCCAAGATCTGGGCGGCGCTGACCGGCATCCGCGACCTGTGCGACCATCTGGCCTTTCGCGCCACCGGGATCGAAGCGCGCTCGCATTGCGCGGCGGCGGCGAAATGGCCCTGGCTGCCCGACCGGGGCGGCTGGCAGGCGGATCTGCTGGACCGGCTGGGCATTGCCGGCTTTCCCCGGCCCGGCCCGGTCCTGCCGCCGGGCAGCCGCATCGGCCCGCTGTCGGCGCAAGGCGCGGCCGAGCTGGGCCTGGGACCGCAGACGCTGGTTGCGGCGGGCTTGATCGACGCCTTTGCCGGCACCCTTGGCGCGGCACCCGACATGCCGGCGCTGATCGCCGGCACCTCGAATTGCGTGATGGCGACGGGGCTGGCGCCGCGCGCGGCGCTGTGGGGCCCCTATCCCGGCGCCATCCTGGCCGGCGAAAGCGTGACCGAGGGCGGCCAATCCGCCACCGGCGCGCTGCTTGAACGGTTGCGCGGGCTTTACCCGCAGCCGCCCAGCCATGACCAGATCCTGGCCCGCATCGCCGCCAGCCCCGAGCCTGGGTCCGACCTGCATGTCCTGCCCGACATCAAGGGCAGCCGGACGCCCTTTGCCGATCCGCTGCTGCCCGGCGTGATCCACGGCCTGACGCTGGATCGCAGCGCGCCGGCGCTGGACGCGCTTTACTGGCGCGCGGCGGTGGGGATCGCGCTGGGGACGCGGCAGGTCATCGCCCATATGGGGCTGGCGCCCGCCGCGCTGGCCATGGCCGGCGGGCAGGCGCGCTCGGCCCTGCTGCGCCAGCTATACGCGGATGCCATCGGGGCCGAGATCCATTGGCAGCCCGAGGATGCGGTGCTGCGCGGCACCGCCATCGCCGCCGCCGCGCCGCTTTCGGGCGGCATCCGCGCCGCGCGGGCGTGCTTTGCCCGCCCGGTCCAGATCACCCGCCCCGACCCCGCCGCCCGCGCCCGGCGCGAGCGGGATTGGCGCATCTTCCTGCGCATGCAGCAGCAGCGCGCCGAGATCGCGGCGATGTAGGGATCAACCGGCCAGCAGCGCCGCCCCGGTCGCGGCATCGGTGATTAGCCCGTTGATCAGCCCCCCGGCCAGCGCGCCGCGGATCGCCGGGGCCTTTTCGATGCCATGGCCGGCGCCGATGACCAGCGTCGTGTCGCGCGGCGGAATCGGCGCCGAAGCCACGCGGTCATTGCTCAGCCCCTGGACCAGCGCCCCCCGCGCGTCATAGGCCCAGCCGGTGATTTCGCCCACCGCGCCGGCGGCGACCAGCGCGTCGATATCGGGCTGGGTCAGGAACCCGTCCAGCATCAGCGGCGCGCGGCCGTCCACCGTGCCGATGCCGACAAAGGCCACCGCCGCCTCGGCCGACATGCGGATCAGCCGCTCGATGCTGGGCTGGCCGTTGACCGCCTGGCGCTCGCGCACCGTGGGGGCGATGACGGGCAGCGGCAGCGGAAAGCTGCGCGCCGTCACCAGGTCCGAAAGCGTGAACAGCACGTTGTAATAGGCGGTCGAGCCGTCGGGCGCGATATTGCCGGTCAGCGAGACGATGCGATGCTGCGGGCAGTCGATATGCGGCAACTGCGCTATGGCGCTGCGCAGGGTGCGGCCGGTGCCGATGGCCATGGTCATCGGATCAGAGCGGCGCAGCCATTGCTCGATCGTGTCGGCCAGCATCAGGGCCACCCCGGCCTCGGGCGCGTCCGCGGGCGCGATCTGGCAGAAGGCCAGCCGGTATTTGCGCTGCAATCCGGCGGCCAGGTCCATGCAATGCGCAAAAGGATGGTCGATGCGGATCTTGACGATGCCCTCGGCCATGGCCTGGGCGACCAGCCGCTGCGCGGTCTGGCGCGAGACGCCCATGATCCCGGCGATCTCGTCCTGGGTCTTGCCCGCGACATAGGAAAGCCATGCCGCCTTGGCCGCCTGTTCCAGTTTCCGGCCCTGGTTCGACATGGGGGCTTTGCTTTCGCCTTTTGCGCTGGGGTCGCCTGCTGTGGCGCCCTGTCTAGCGTGGCGGCGGCCCGGCTGTCCAGCACCGGCCGGATGGCGGGTGGCCAACCCGCCGGCGCCGCGGCGACCGGGCCGGACCCGGCGCCGCGGCGACACGAGGTCGCACCCGCCGCAGCGGCGCGGCTTTTGCGGGGCCTCGCCCAGTCTGGGGGCGATGGGACGTGACTTAGATCAAGGACGGCCGGTCCTGACGTCCTATGGTTTTTGTCGACTTCTTGCCAGCCTTCGCCAGCCGACGCCGATTCACCCCATGCCCGACAGGAGGGCCGCCATGTCCCTTTCCCATCGTTCCCTTCGGCTCCACCCATTGCCCCCGGTGTCGCGCCGCGCCGTGCTGGCCGGGGCGGGCGCCATGGCGGCCATGCTGGCCGCGCCCGCGATCCTGCATGCGGCGCCCCTGGCCCGGCTGGCGCTGTTCGGCCCGCCCGCCGGGCCCAGCATCACCCTGGCCCATGCCGTAGCCTCGGGCGCGCTGAAGGACCTGTCGGCCCAGGTCACGCTGTCGGTCTGGCGCAACCCGGACGAGCTGCGCGCCGGGCTGACCTCGGGAGCCATCGACCTGTCGGTGGTGCCGGTGCAGACGGCGGCCAATCTTTACAACCGGGGCATGGGACTGGGGCTGGTCAACACCATGACCGACGGGCTGCTGTCCATCGTCGCCGAAGCGGGAAAGATCGCGGATTTCGCCGCGCTGGAGGGCCGGCGGCTGGCGGTGCCCTTTGTCAACGATACGCCCGATCTGGTGCTGCAAGCGCTGCTGACGCGCCGCGGCATGGCCGGCAAGGTGGAACTGCTGCCCATCGGCAGCCCGATCGAGGCGGCGCAGATGCTGCTGGCGGGCCAGGTCGAAGCGGCGCTGCTGGCCGAACCCGCCGCCAGCGTCGCCATCATGCGCGGCCGCGTGGCCGGCAAGGGCTTTGCCCGCGTCATCGACCTGCAAGAGGAATGGGGCAAGCAGGGCGGTGTCGCCCCGATCCTGCCCCAGGCCGGGCTGGCCGCGACCGATGCCTTCCTGGCCCATGGCGCGGACCTGCTGGCGCCCTTGCAGGCCGCGTTGCTCCGCGCGAATGCCGAGGTGCTGGCCGATCCGGTGCGGGCCGCGACCGCTGCGGCCGGCCCGCTGGAGATGCCCGCCCCGGTGCTGGCGCTGTCGGTGCCGCATTCCCGCCTGGCCGTGCGCCCTGCGACCGCCGCGCGGCCGGCCATCGAGGCCGTCCTGGCGCTGATGGCCGAAGCGGACGCGGCGATCATCGGCGGCAAGCTGCCGGATGCGGGGTTCTACCTGCTGTGAACCTGTTTGCGGCATCCCTGGATCGGCTGGCCCGGCTGGGCCGCTTTCTGTGGTCGGCCTGGGCCGGGCTGGCCGGGCTGGCCCTGATCGGCGCGCTTTGGCAGGCCGGGCACGAGGCTTACGGCGATTTCATCCTGACCGCGCCCCTTGATACATTGGCCGCCGCCGCCCGGCTGCTGCACGAGGGCAGGGCGCAGGACCTGCTGGCGCTGACCACCGCCCGCGCGCTGGCCGGGTTCGGGCTATGCGCGCTGATCGGCACGGCCGCCGGGGTGGCGGCGGGCTATTCCCCGGCCACGCTGCGGCTGTCGCGCCCGGTCCTGACCCTGCTGCTGGGCGTACCGCCCATCGCCTGGATCGTGCTGGCGATGATCTGGTTCGGCCCCTCGGACATGACCGTTGCGGTGACGATCCTGATCTCGGCCACGCCGCTGGTCTTTGTCGGCGCGGTCGAGGGGGTGGTGACGCGCGACCGCGGCCTTGACGACATGGCGCAGGTCTTTGGTGCCGGGCCGGTGCGGCGCTTCCTGTTCGTCTCGGCCCGGCAGATTTCGGCGCAGCTGTTCCCGGCGCTGATCCTGGCGCTTGGCTCGGCCTTCAAGGTGGCGATCATGGCGGAACTGCTGGCCAATGCCGGCGGCGTCGGCGGGGCGCTGGAGCGGGCGCGGGCGATGCTGGACATCGCCGAGGCGCTGGCCTGGGTCAGCCTGGCCGTCGCGGCGCTGATCGCCGTCGAATATATGCTGATCCGCCCGGTCCGGGCCGAACTGGAACGCTGGCGCGAGGCCGCGGCACCCTGGGGCGTCAAGCGATGAACCTGCTGGAGCTGAACCGCATTGGCCATGCCTTTTTCGGTCGCACCGTGCTGCAAGGCATTAGCCTGGGCGTGGCCCGGCAAGAGATCGTGGCGCTGATCGGCCCGTCGGGTTCGGGCAAGTCGACGCTGGCCCATATCGCCGCCGGGCTGGTGGACCCGCGCGAGGGGCGCATCATCCGCCGCTACCTGCGCCATGCGATGGTCTTTCAGGACCCGCGGCTGATGCCCTGGGCGACCGCGGCGGACAATATCGGCTTTCCGCTGCGCCTGGCGCGCGTGCCGCGCGGGATGCGGCGGCGGCTGGTCGCCGATGCCGCCCTGCGCGCCGGGCTTTTGCCCGAGGATCTGGGGAAATACCCGTCCGAACTGTCCGGCGGCATGCGCCAGCGCGCCGCCATCGCCCGCGCCTTGGCGACGGACCCGGATTTCATCTATTTCGACGAACCCTTTACCGCGCTGGACGTGGCGCTGAAGCGGCGGATGCAGGATCTGGTGATCGAGGCCGCCGCCTCGGCCCGGTTCGCCGCGCTGTTTATCACCCATGACCTGCTGGAGGCGATCCGCATCAGCCACCGCATCCTGGTCTTGGATGCGGGCGGGCGCGGCATCGCCGGCGAGCGGCTGATCCCCGGCAATCCCGGCAGCCGCGACGACCAGGCGGTCTTTGCGCTGCGCCAGGACTATCTGGCCGCCGATCCGCTGTTTGCGCATATCCACGACATCGACGAACGGCTGCGCCCATGAACACCCCCCTGCATCGCGTGCTTTCCGACGAAGGCTTCCGGCTGTTCTTTCCGCTGACGGCGCTGCATGCCGGGCTGTGGCCGCTGGCCTGGGTGGCGCTATGGTCCTTTGACCTGCCTTTCGCGCGCGATGTTCCGCCCGGTATCTGGCATGGCTATGAGATGATCTTTGGCGCCTGGGGCGCGGCGCTGCTGGGTTTCCTGACCACCGCCGCCGCGGAATGGACCGACACGCGCCCCCTGCACGGGCGGCCGCTTTGGGTGCTGGCGGCGCTTTGGGCATTCGCGCGGGTTGCGGGCGTGCTGGGGGCGGACGCGCTAATCCTGCCGGCGATGCTGGCCGATCTGGCCTGGCTGGCGCTGCTTGTGGCCTATCTGCTGGGGCTGTCGGTCCGGCAGCGCACCACGCGGCTGCTGACCTTTTCCGGCTGGCTTCTGGCGCTGGGGCTGGCCTGCCTGATGGCGCGCCTGGCGATGCTAACCGGGCGATTCGACCTGGCGACCGAATGGCTGCGCACCGGCGGGCTGCTGTTCCTGGGGCTTTTGGGCCTGGCCCTGGCGCGGATCACCGTGCCGGTTACGAATATCGTGCTGGACCCCAGCGAGGCGACATCGCCGTTCCGGCCGCATCCGGGGCGGCTGAACCTGTCCTCGGGGCTGGTGGCGCTGGCCCTGGCGGGGCAAGGGCTGGGCCTGTCGCCGGCGGTGGCGGGCTTTCTGTGGATCGCCGCCGGGGCCGCCTTCATGGACCGCATGGCCGAAGGCTTCATCGGCGCAAGGGCCTTTCGGGCGGAAATCATGGTGCTGATGGGGTCGGCCGGGTTTGCCGGCGCGGGGCTGCTGGGCCTTGGCGCGACCGGCTTGGGTGCGCCCTGGGGCGAAGCGGGTCCGCTGCACCTGGCGCTGATGGGCGGGCTGGGCCTGGGCGTGCTGGCGGTGCTGGCGATCGCCGGGCGGTTCCATACCGGGCAGGGCCTGGGGCTGAACCTGGCCACGCGGACCGGCTTTCTGCTGGCGGCTGCCGCGGTGCTGTTGCGCGCCCTGCCCGAGATGGGGCTGATGCCCTGGCCGCCCGGCCCGCTGCATCTGATCGCCGCCCTGCTGTGGGCGGCGGCCTTCCTGCTGTGGCTGGTCGATTACTGGCCGGCGATCCGCCGCCTGCCGTGAACGGGCCGCCTGGCCGGGGGCGGGCAGCGCCTTCCTGCGGCGAGTTGCTGCTTTCCCGGCGGCCGCAGACCAAATAGGCTTGGCCAGGATCCGGGGACCAGGTATCGCGCGGGCGGTTCCGGGCCCGCGGCATGGATCGGCGCCTTGGCGGCCAGGAAATACTGGGTTTTTGACATATATCAAGGATCGGCCGGGATTGTTGCGGCCTTATGGCGACAAGGATGGTTATCATGGATCTTGCCTTTCTTCTTGAGCATGTCGCCGAACCGCATCTGGCGGCGATCTTCGGCCTGCTGGTCGGCGCGGTCTTCGGCTTTTCGGCCGAACGCTCGGCCTTTTGCCTGCGGGCGGCGACGGTAGAGTTCGCGCGCGGACAACTGGGGCCGCGGGTCGCGGTCTGGCTGCTGACCTTTTCAACGGCGGTGATCTGGGTGCAGGGCGCGCGGCTTCTGGGCCTGTTCCGGGTCGAAGAGGCGCGGATGATGGCCGTCACCGGCAGTTGGTCGGGGGCGGTGATCGGCGGGCTGATGTTCGGCGCCGGCATGGTGCTGGCGCGCGGCTGCTCGGGGCGGCTTCTGGTGCTGGCGGCGACGGGGAACCTGCGCTCGGTCGTGTCGGGGCTGATCTTTGCCGTGGTGGCGCAGATGGCGCTGCATGGCTGGCTGGCGCCCTTGCGCCAGGAGCTTGCGGCGCTGTGGACCACTCCGGGCGGGCGCAACCTGGATCTGCTGACGGCTTTTGCGCTGCCCCAGGGCGGTGCGCTTTTGATCGGCTGCGGCTTTGCCGCATTGGCGCTGTGGCTGGCGCGGGCGAACCGGATCGGCGTGCCGGTGCTGGTCTTTGCCTCGGGCGTCGGCTTTGCGGTGGCGCTTGGCTGGGTGCTGACATTTTCCCTGGCGCAGCAGGCGTTCGAGCCGGTCAGCGTCGCCTCGGCCACCTTTTCCGGCCCCTCGGCCAGCACGCTGATGTTCTTTCTGACCGACAATCCGGTGCTGGATTTCGATACCGGGCTGGTGCCCGGCGTCTTTGCCGGCGCCTTCCTGTCGGCGGCGCTGAAGCGGCGGCTGAAGTTCCAGGGCTTCGACGGCGAAAGCCAGATGCGCCGTTCGATGCTGGGGGCGGCGCTGATGGGCTTTGGCGCCATGCTGGCGGGCGGCTGCGCCATCGGCGCCGGTGTTTCCGGCGGCTCGATCTTTGTCGCGACGGCCTGGCTTGCGCTGCTGTGCATGTGGATCGGTGCGGTGATCACCGACTGGCTGGTGGACCAATCCGCGCAGCCGGCGACCGCCTGACCCGACGCCGCACCGCGCCACGCGCCGGCAATGCAGGAAATCGCTTCGTCATCTCGCCTGGATCGTATATTCGTATCTTGCTATACAAGCAGGAGAGGATTTCACATGCGTGCCATTCTTTTTGCCCTGGCCTTGTCGGCGTTTTCGCCGCTGGCTCCGGCATGGGCGGACGATGCGGCGGCCTTGCCGGAAAACAAGCAGACGGTGCAGAAGCTGTATCTGACCGCGCAGGAAGCCTATGAAAAGGTCGTGCAAGCCCCGCAAGAGGTGCTGTTTCTGGACGTGCGCTCGCCCGGCGAAGTGATTTTTGTCGGCATGCCGACCGTCGCGGATGCCAATGTGCCCCATATGATCCCGCCCGCGACGCCCGTTTGGGACGACAAGCGCGGGACCTTCAAGATGGAAAGCAATCCCGGCTTCGTCGACGAGGTCCGGGCGCGGCTGAAGGCCAAGGGCCTGGGCGAGGATGCGGCGGTCGTCCTGATCTGCCGGTCGGGCGATCGCAGCGCCAAGGCCGCCAACGATCTGGCCAAGGCCGGTTTCGGCAATGTCTGGTCGGTGACGGACGGGTTCGAAGGCGACATGGCCAAGGACGGGCCGCTGGCCGGAACGCGCAGCGTCAACGGCTGGAAGAACGCGGGCCTGCCCTGGACCTACAAGCTGGACAAGGCCAAGATGCACGGGATTTAGGCCGGTGCAGCGGCTGCGGCCGGGCAGGGGCCTTGCCCCGCCCGGCCGTCAGCCTATTCGAACTCCATCTCGGCAAAGACCACGCCGGCATTCTTGGTCGCCAGCTCTTCGAACGTGTCGAGATGCGACCAGCGCGACTGATCGACGTAATAGGCCCCGCCCAGGTCGCCGCCCTCTTCGAGATGGGCGCCGATCTTTTCGCGCAGATCGGCCAGGTAGTCGCGGGTATAGCGCGTGACCTGCGCCAGGTTGGTCGGATGGCCGTGGCCGGGGATGACATAGGTCGGGGCCATCGGCTCCAGCTTGGTTTCCCAGGTTTCGATCCAGCACGAGGTGCAGATGCCTTCGAAGATCGGCGGCATCCGCTCGTGAAAGGCAAGATCGCCGGCGAGCATCATCGACCATTGCGGGATCCAGACCTGGGTGTCGCCGGGCGAATGGGCCGGGCCAAGGTGCATCACCTCGATGGTGACGCCGCCCATGGTGATGGTCCGCGTGTCGGAAAAGGTCTCGGTCGGGGGGGCGATGACCGTGCCTTCGGACAGTTCGCGGGCATAGTTTTGCAGGCTGGCCAGGTCCTGCGGCGCGCCGTCGGCGAATTCGGCCGCGGCGTCCTCATGGGCCAGGATCGGCACGCCCTGCGCCGCCCAATAGCCGTTGCCCAGCATGGCATGGCCCTGGCCGTTTTCGTTGATCACCAGCTTGACCGGCTGTTCGGTGACGGCGCGGATTTCCGCATGCAGCGCCTCGGCCAGCTTCCACGAGGCGCCGGAGTTGACCACGACCACCCCTTCATCCGTGACGATAAAGGACAGGTTGTTGTTATGGCCCGCATTCTCGTAGGTCGGCGGCGCGGTGGCGCCGATGGCCGAGAACACATGCGGGATCACCTCGACCGGCTTGGAATACAGCACCGATTGCGGATATTGGTCCGGAATGTCCTCGGATGCCAGGGCGGGGGTGGCAAGCAGGAACAGGATCAGCGCGCGCATCAGATTTCCTCCGTAAAGCGATAGCCGGTATCGGATTTTTCGACCCGCCCCAGCCCGCCATGCGGCAGGTGAAAGCCCAAAATCGGCACCCCGCTGGTCGCCAGCCGCTCCAGCAGCGCGGTGCGGGTGGTGACGGCGGTGGCCGGGTCCTGGTCCGAAGGCGATGGCCAGTCGGGTTGGTCGAAGGCGATGTGGTGGTTGCCGATGGCATCGCCGACGACCATCAGCGCGCCGTCGGGCGAAACGATCTCATAGGCCATGTGGCCGGGGGTATGGCCGGGCGTCAGCCGGGCGGTGATGCCGGGCAGGGCCTCTTCGCCATCGGCAAGCTTGCGGACGCTGTCCGCGATGACCTCCAGCCGGCGCGAGGCGCCGATGGCAAAGCTGGCGCGGTCCTCGCCGATGCTGTCGACGGTGGCGGGGTCCATCCAATAGTCGAACTCGACCTGGCCGATCATGTATTCGGCCTCTGCAAAGACCGGCTCGTCGAATTCGTCCAGCAGGCCCCAAAGGTGATCGGGATGGCCATGGGTGATCAGCACATGGGTCACGTCCTCGGGCGCCAGGTCCAGCGCCGCAAGCGCTTCGATGACCTTGCCGGCGGTCGGCATGAAATCCGGCCCCGATCCCAGGTCGAACAGCACGGTGTTGGTGCCGTCGCGCAGCAGCGTCAGGTTGCAGGGCGGCGTCAGCCCGCCCGCCGGCAGCCCGTGCCGGGCCATGAGGGCCGAGACCTCGGCCTCGGGCAGGCCGGCCAGGGTGAAGTCCAGCGGCAGTTCCAGATGCCCGTCGGACAGGCTGTCGATCCGCACCGGACCCATGGTCAGCGTGGTGGCGGCCCAGACCCGGCTATAGGGCAGGGCCAGCGCGGCGGCAGAGGTTGCAAGAAAATGACGGCGGCTCAGTTGCATTTGGTTCTCCTTCCGGTTCAACCGAAGATGTCGGCGGTGATGCCCGCATACCAGCCAAAGCTTTCCTCATAGGTCAGCTTGCGAAGCGCCGCGTCTTCGCCGGTATCGCTGATAAAGCTGTCCACGCTGGCGATCCGGTCGCCGCTCGGCTCGTAAGAGGCGCCCAGTTTCACGCCGTCCTCGGGCGCGATCAGCGACCAGCAGCTATTGGAATATTTCGCCGGAAAAACCCGCGATCCGATCAGCTCGCCGCGGATGGCCATGGCGGCGACCTTGGCCTGGCTGTTGGCGGAAAAGGCGGATTTCGGCATGTCGCCCTGGGCGCTGGAATCGCCCAGGATCCAGATATTGCCGTCGACGCGCGACTTCATGCTGTCGGGATGGACCGGCGCCCAGCCCGATGCGTCGGTCAGCCCGGCCTTGGCGGCGATCCCCCCGGCGACCTGGGCGGGGATGACGTTGCAGCAATCGACCTTTTGCACCTCGCCCTCGATCACCACCTCCATGCTGTCGGGGCGCACCGCGACATCGGCGCCGCCGAACTCGGGATTGATCCATTGGATCATGTCGTTGTAGTATTTTCCCCAGCCTTCCTCGAACAGCGCCTGCTTGGAGAATTTCTCCTTGGGGTCCAGGATGATGATCTTGGCCGTCGGGTTGGTCTGGTTCAGCAGATGGGCGATCATGCAGACCCGCTCATAGGGGGCGGGCGGGCAGCGATAGGGGTTGGGCGGCGCGACCATCGCAAAGACCCCGCCCTGCGGCATCGCCTGGATCATGCGCTTGAGCAGTTCGGTCTGCGCCCCGCCCTTATAGGCATGCGGCATGGCGTCGGCTGCGGCCAAGGACCAGCCGGGGACCGAATCCGCGACAAAGTCGATGCCGGGCGACAGCACCAGCCGGTCGTAATCCAGCACCTGACCGCCGGCCAGGGTGACGCGGCGCGCCTCGCGGTCCACGGCGGTGGCCAGGTCGTTGATCACCGTCACATTGCCGGCGGCCAGTCGGTCATAACCATGGACCAGGCTGTCGAAATCGCGCAGCCCCCCCAGGTAGAGGTTCGAAAAGAAGCAGGTCGCATAGGCCGGTTCGGCCTCGACCAAGGTCACGTCCAGCGCACCGGCCGCATCCTTGGCAAGATAGCGCGCCACCGTGGCGCCGCCGGCGCCGCCGCCGATGACCACCACCCTTGGCTTGCCCTGTCCCAGCAGCGCGGGTGCATAAACCAGGCCCGTGGCGGCGGCGCTGCCGGCGATCAGCGCTCTTCGGGTCAGGATCATCGTGGCGTTCCTTTCTGGGTTGCTGCGGCGCGGCAGGCCAGCGGGCCTGGCGTCATTCGAGCATGGCGAAATAGGCCGCCAGCGCCGCGATCTCTTCCTCGTTCAGCCGGCTGGCCATCATCTGCATCACCGGATGGGGCCGCAGCTTCTGGCGATAGGCATGCATGGCCACCACGAAATCCTCGGCCGGCCAGCCCGCGATCGAGGGGATGCCCAGGTCCGAACCGTCGCGCTGGTGGCAGGTGGTGCATTCCGCTGACAGGTATTCGCCGAATTCGGAATCGCCGCGCAGCGCCATCACCGCTTCGGTCAGGACCGGCTGGGTCTTGCGCGCCGTCGGCTCGGCTTCGGGGATGTCCTGCGGGCGGTCGGAATAGGCGCGGATAAAGGACAGCAGATCGCTGCGCGCCGCCGCATCGGCAAGGCCGGCATAGGACATATGCGTTCCCGAAACCAGCGCCCTGGGATTGGCCACATAGGCGTCCAGCGTCGGCAGGGTCCAGGCCAGCCCCTCATTGCCCATGCGAAGCATGGCCCGCGAATAGTCGAAACCGGCAAGGCTGCCGGCGCGGCGGCCGAAGACCCCGTTCAGGCGCGGTCCGACGGCATGTTCGGCGCCGGGCCCGATGCGATGGCAGGCCGAGCATTCTTCGGCAAAAAGTTCGGCGCCGCGCTGCGGATCGCCGATTTCTTTGGCTGCAGCCGGCGCAAGGCCGGCCGCAGCGGTCACAAACAGCGCGGCAAGGAGAGTGCGCCGCGCCATGGTTCACTCGGCGAAGGTCGCGAGATAGGCGATGACCGCCGCGCGATCATCCTCTTTCTTGAGCCCGGCGAAGGACATCTTGCCGCCCTTGATCATCTTCTTGGGGTTTTCCAGATAGGTGTGCAGGCTGGCATCGTCCCAGACCAGCCCTTCGGAGGCCATGCCCAGCAGCGGCTTGGAATATTTGAAGCCCTCGACCTGGCCTGCCGGGCGGCCGACGACGCCGTTCAGCATCGGACCGGTGGCGTTCTTGGCCCCGTCGCCGACCTTGTGGCAGGCGGCGCATTTCTTGAACACCTTTTCGCCCGCCGCGATCAACGCCGGATCGGCGCCGGCACTTTCGGCCGCAGCCGGCTTTTCGGGTGCCGCGGCGGCAGTCTTGATCAAGATTTCCGGCGCTTGCTGGGGCGCGGCTTCGGCCTTTTTGGCGGGCTCTTCCGGCGCGGCTTCTTCCGGTGCGGACTCTTGCGCACCGCTGCCGATATCGGGCATGGAGCCGGCCGGGCGGCCATCCTCATCCTCGGGGGTGACGTTCAGCTCGACCGCCCGCTTGGTGACTTCGACCTGGGCCGCGCAATCCGTCATGCAGGGCTCTTTCGAGAACAGCGGGTATTCGCTTTCGGCCCGGTCGTCGGGATAGAAGCCCTCGGCATTGGGCAGCACGACTTCGGTGAAGTTCTCGTTCGACAAGACGAAATCGTCGTCGACCAGCCCGTTCGAGTAAAGCAGGAAGGCCGTGATCGCATAGGTGTCGTCGACAGACAGCGTCTGGGCCGAACCAAAGGGCATCGAGCGGTGGATATAGTCGTAGACCGTGGACAGGTGCGGCCAATAGCTGCCGATGGTCTTGACCGGGCGCGGATCGTTCAGGCTGCCGTCGCCGCCCGCCAGCACCGGCCAGCTATCCAGTCCCTCGGCAAAGTCGCCGTGGCACGAGGCGCAGTTGTCGGCGAAGATTTCGTCGCCGGTCATCACGTCGCCCGAGCCGGGTCGCAGCCCCTGGCCGTCGGGCAGCACCGCGGTGTCCCAGGCGCTGATTTCCTCGGGCAGGGCCTCGCGGCCCAGTCCCAGCTTTTCGGCCATGGCCGGCCCGGCCAGCACCGAGGCGGCCAGCACCGAGCCGCAGAACAGCTTAAGCGACTTCGACATTCTCGACCTCCCCATCGGCCTTGACCCACCAGGTCTGGATGGCGTTGTTGTGATAGACGTTGTTGCGGCCGCGGATCTCGCGCAGCGCATCCTTGGTCGGCTGGACATAGCCGGTCTCGTCGATGGCGCGCGATTGCAGCAGCATCTCGGACCCGTCCCAGTCGATATCCAGGTGGAACCGGGTCAGGGCCTTGGGCAGCGCCTCGCCGGTGATGCGCGCCGTCTTCCAGTTCTTGCCGCCGTCCAGCGAAACGTCGACGCGGGTGACGCGGCCATTGCCGCTCCAGGCCAGGCCGGAAATCACCAGCGGCCCCTTGCCATGGCGGATCGGCACCTGCGGGCTGGGCGAGGTGATGACCGATTTCGCGTCCATCACCCAGGTCCATTTCCGCGCCCGGCCGTCCGGCATCAGGTCGGTGTATTTCGAGGTTTCCTCGCGGCTTTCCACCGCCTTGTCATAGATCCCCAGGCGGCGGACCCATTTCACCCACATGTTTCCTTCCCAGCCCGGAACGACCAGGCGGGCGGGATAGCCATGTTCCTTGCGCAGCGCCTCGCCATTGGCGAAGAAGGCCAGGATCATGTCGTCCATCACCTTTTCCATTGGGAAGGAACGACCGTTGGACGAGGCGTCGGCCCCCTCGGCGTAAAGCCATTTTCCCTCGGGCTTGACGCCGGCCTCGGCCAGCAGCACCGACAGCGGCACGCCCACATATTCCATGTTGTGGATCATGCCCTGGGTATACTGGCAGCCTTCAAGCTGCGCGCCGCCCCATTCCATGCCGCCATTCGCGGCGCATTCGCAGAATGCGGTGGTCGAGGCGCGGGGAAAGCGCAGCAGGTCCTCGAAGGTGAAGACCAGCGGCTTTTCCACCAGCCCGTTGATCATCAGCCGGTAGTCCTGCTTGGACAGTTCGATGGCGCCGGAATGGTGCCGCTCGAAAGCGCAGCCCTGGGGCGTGATCGTGCCTTCCAGCGCGTGGATCGGCGTGAAGTTGATCGAGGAAACCGGGCTTTCGGTCAGCCATTCGACATATTGCCGCTTCACATGCGATTCGAAATGGATCGGCAGGCCATAGGGATGGGCATCGACCGCCTCGCCGAATTCCGAGGCCCAGGGCTGGATCTCGGTGATCAGCGGGTCGGGGGCTTCGGCGGCGCGGGCCAGTCCGGCAGCGCCTGTCACAAGGGTTGCACCGGCTACCGCCCCGCCGCGCAGGAAAGCGCGGCGCGATGTGCCGACGGCATCCTTGCCGTCCTTGGTGAGTTCGTCTTTCATGGGCGAACGCTCCTTCGTGATTGTCAGACCCCGGTCACGGTGACAGAGGTGTTGGGTTTCAGGCGGACGGTGCCGATCTTGCGGATATGCGTCTCGATCACGTCCCAGATTTGCGGGCCTTCGGTGTCTTCGTTGACCGAAGCCCAGCCGGCGACTGTGTAGGATTTGGAAGGCTCGATGGTTTCGCCGGTATCGACCAGCGCCATGGCGCCGATCCGCTGTCCCATCGGCTTGGAGATGTCGATGGCATAGGCAAGCCCGCCCACGCGCACCATGTCCCCGCCCTGCTGGTAATAGGGGTCGGTGTTGAAGATGTTGTCGGCGACGTCTTCCAGCACGGTCTTCAGCGTCTCGCCGGTCATTTCATTGCGGTAGACCGCGCCATAGGTCATCGAGGTCACGTTGTGGATGTCCTCGCGGGTGATCGCATCGCCGGGCAGCAGCGTGGTGCCCCAGCGCACGCCGGGCGACAGCGCGATCTGCGCGTCGCGTTCGGAGCGCACGGCGTCGCAGATCAGGTCGTCCCAGGAGCCGTTGAAATTGCCGCGCCGGTAAAGCAGGCTTTCGGTGGTGCCGATCTTTTCCTCGAGCTGCGCCTTGAAGGGCGCGCGCTCGGCGTCGATCAGCGCGGCCATGTCGGCATCGGGCGTGATCACGTCCGAGAAGATCGGGATCAGCTTGTGGCGGAAGCCCATCATCTTGCCGTCGCGCAGGTCCAGATCGACGCGGCTGACGAATTTCCCGTTCGAGCCGGTGGCGATCAGGATCGTCTCGCCGATCAGGATCGGCTCGGGAACGGCGTCATGGGTATGGCCCGACAGGATGACGTCGATGCCCTTGACGCGGCCGGCCATCTTCTTGTCCACGTCGAAGCCGTTATGCGACAGGCAGACGACCAGGTCGACGCCTTCGGCGCGCAGCTCGTCCACGACCTGCTGCATCCGTTCCTCGCGGATGCCAAAGCTGTATTCGGGGAACATCCATTTCGGGTTGGCGATGGGCATATAGGGGAATGCCTGGCCGATGACCCCGATGCGCTGGCCGCCGCGTTCGAAGATCTTGTAGGGCTCGAAGGCGGGTTCGTCCCATTCGGCGTCGAAGATATTGGCGCCGAGGAAGGGGAATTTCAGCTGCGTCTCGACGATTTCCTTGACCCGCTCGGTGCCATAGGTCCATTCCCAATGGCTGGTCATGGCATCGACGCCAAGCGCGTTCATCACATTGACCATGTCCTGGCCCTTGGTCAGGAACGAGGTCATCGAGCCGTGCCAGGTATCGCCGCCGTCCAGCAGGATCGAGTCGGGCCGCGCGGCGCGGATCGCCTTGACCACCGTGGCCACCCGGTCCATGCCGCCCATCTTGCCGTAGCCGCGGGCCAGCGCCTCGAAATCCGGATAGCTCAGCGCATAGGCGTCGGCCGAGCCGGGCGCGATGCCGAACATCTTCTGGAACTCGACGCCGGTGACATGCGGCACCTGGCCCTTGGCATCGCCCACGCCGATATTGATCTCGGGTTCGCGGAAATAGATCGGCTTCAACTGGGCGTGGATGTCGGTGACATGGATCAGCGTCACATTGCCGAAATCGTCGAATTGCAGCAACTGGTCCTGCGTCAGCGCCTGCTGCGCCGCCACCCGCGACCACGTCCCGAAGCCCGAGGCCCCGACCAATGCCGAAGCGGCCATGGCGGTCTGGAAGAACTCGCGTCGGGTAATCATTCCTCGGTCACTCCTGTGCGTTTCGGGCAAAGCTTTCCTGTCGCGCCAAGGCGCGCTTCTGGACTGCCCTTTCAAATGTTGGGGTTGGCCGCCGGATGGACCGGCGGCCCTAAGGCTTTAGTGCCGAACCGACACGCCTTCGACCGAAAGGCCGTTGCCGCGCGAGGCGACGTAAAGTTCAAGCGCCTTGAACTCGTCCGAGCCGGCCTTGAAGGTTTCTGCGCGGGTGTCGCGAACGCAACCCACGAAGCGTTGCTGTGCCGAGACCATGCCGGCATCCTTGAGCCGATAGGTCGGGAAGCCGTTGATCTGGCCCTGGCTCAGGTGGTCCGAACGGATCATCAGCCCGGTATTGTCCTCGTGGCAATTCGCGCAGGACATTTCCAGCTGGCCGAAGCGGGTGTAATAGATCTCCTTGCCCTGCTCCCAGTAATGGGCGGCCGGGCCGTCGATCTTGACGTTCATCGCAAGGCCACGCGACTGAAGCGAGATCAGCGACAGCATGTCCTTCATGTCGGCCGAGGTGGTGCCCCATTTCTCCAGCCCCATGCGGTCGGTCACACAAGCGTTGATGTAATCTTCCATGATCATCAACTTGCCGGTGTTTTCGTCCACCCGCGGCAGGACGGCGCGCAGCCCGGCCATGGATTCCGGCCCCTCGTGGCAACTGGCGCAGCTTTCGCCGCCAGTGCCCATGGCCGCGTTCCATTTGTCGATGCCGCGATCCACGAAGACCATGGCGGGGTTGTCGAAATCGTCCCGCTCCAGGTCGCGCGTGGTATCGTCGCGAAACAGCCAGCCCGAATAGATCGCGTCGAACGTGTCAGCCAGAAAGGCGGGCGGCGCGGTCTTGGTCACGATCTCGACCGAGCCGTCCTCGCCCTCGATGACCAGTTCGTCCTCGGCCGGATCGGCGTGGACCGCGCCCGCAAGGGCGAGGCTAAGGGCCGTAGCGGCCAGAATGCCTTTTGTCTTGGTATAGCGCGGCATGGCGTCTCCTCCCTGGATCTGGTCCTTGTAGTGCTGCGCTTAAGACACTTCGATCGGCTTGGTGTCTTCGTAGACAGAGCCGTCGTCGTCATACCAGGTGAACTTGAATTCCCCGGCCGCGTCGATCTTGGCGTCGAACTCGAAATAGGGGTTGGTCGAGACCGCGGGGTCGATCGCCACGTCCACCACATTCGCGCCGTTCAACTCGCAGGTGAAGCGGTTGATGATCGAACGCGGGATCAGGTTGCCGTCGGCATCCTTGCGCTGGCCCGATTCCATCTTGTGCGAGATCAAGGCCTTGATCGTCACCGTTTCGCCCGCCTTGGCCGATTTCGGCACTTTCACGCGCGGTTTTGCATCATCTGCCATCGTAAAATCTCCTGTTGCCGAACTCAGCCGCCGCAGCCGCCGATGGTGACCTTGACCGTGGTTTGCGCCTTGACGACCGAGCCGTCGGCCATCTTCGCCAGGGCGACCACGTCCTGCGTCTGCGCCAGGCGGATGCGGGTGGCGGCGCGCTGCGCGGCGGCGGCGGGGCCAAAGGTGAAGGTGGCGACCGCCGGCTCGGGGTTGCCCACGGCCAGCAGCATGATCGCCACCGCGCCCGGCGCGTCGACCTCGACCGGAACGGTATTGCCGTTCTCGGCGATTTCCGGCGCGGTCAGGGTCAGCTCGCCCTCGCCCACGGCTGCGCCGCCGGTAAAGGCCGCGGTCAGTTCGTCAACGGTCGCTGCCATCGCAGCATGGCCCGGCAGGACGGCCGCGGCGATCCCGCCAAAGCCGATCCAGAGCGCCTCGCGTCTTGAAAGGATCATCGTTCTCTCCTTGGTTTTACGGAGCCTGTCGAAGTCAGGCGTCACTCTTTGAGCGTCACGAGGAAGGCGACGACATCCTCGATCTGCTGGGCATTGAGGACAGGGAGCAGCGGTTCGGTCGCGGCCTTGCCGGTGAAGCCGTCGCCCGGTCGCGTAAAGCCGTCCACCTTGTAAAAGGCCGGCATGAAGGTGCCCTCGAAGGTCATCTTCGCATTCGAGACGATGCCGCGCAGCTCCGCCTCGGTCCAGCGGTCGCCGGCACCGTCCAGCGCCGGGGCGATGTTGCCGGGAAATTCGACATCCGGCAGCGCCGCGATCTGGTGGCAAGCCACGCAATTGCCCAGCGCGTTGGTTGTCATGATGCGGACCCCTTCCTCGGGGTTGCCCGCGACTCCGGTCAAAGAAGTCTCGATCGCGCCTTCGGCGTAGATCACGTCCTTCGGTGCCGTTTCACAGATGGCAGGCGTGGCCATGGCCGTTGCCACCACCGCCGCATGCCATAGATGGCTGCTCATGCTGTCCTCCCTGTGCTCTCCCTGGGGTGATGATAGCGAATGGGCCGCGGTCCTGACAACATAAATATAGCAATTTTTGAATATTTTGTGTCGGCCGGGGCCAGGCTCCGGGGATCAGTCATTCTGCTGAAGCTGCCGGGCCAGGAATTTCTGGAAATGTTCGCCGTTTTCATAGCCATGGTCGCGGACCCAGGCCAGCAGGGCGCCGGTCGTGCCCTTGCCGAAGGCCCCCGGCATCAGCGCCACCGCGGCCTGCGCGGCGGTCTGGTCCGGTGCCACCTCTTCGGGAAGGAAGATCATCGTGGGCGTGAACATGACGCCCCAGCGCACTGCCATGTCCTTTTCCGAAAGCACGGTGCCGTCGAAATCCGTAACCTCGACATCGCCGAACAGGTTCATCTGCACGACGAAGTAGTTGTCGCGAATCATCGCGTCGATTTCGGGATCGGGAAAGATCTTCTCGTGCATCTCGGCGCAATAGATGCAGCCGCGCTGCTCGACGATGACCAGCAGGCGCTTGTCCTCGGCATTGGCGTCGGCCAGATCCTCGCGCAGGTCCTTGAAGGTCTCGCGCAGCCAGGTGGGCTTGTGCAGCCCGTCATCGCCAAGATCGACCGCCATTGCGGGGGTGGCCGCCAGCATCAGACAGGCGGCCAGGGCGCGGATCGGTTTCATGGTCGGGTTCCTTTCACTTGAGCGTGGAGGTCCAGTCGAAGTTGCGAATCATCCAGTCGGCGATGGCGTTCACGGAATTGGTGGCGATCAGGATGCCGAACAGGATCAGCATGACGCCCATGGCCTTTTCGACATGGCCCATCAGCGCGCGGTGACGCGCCACCCAGCCAAGGAAGGGCGCGGCGAAAAACGCGGCCAGCACGAAAGGCAGCGTCATCGCCAGCCCGTAGACCACCAAAAGCAGCCCGCCGCGCCACAGATCCCCCATCCCCGAAGCCACCATCAGGATAGCGGCCAGCGCCGGGCCCACGCAAGGCGTCCAGCCAAAGCCGAAGGCCAGCCCCATCACATAGGCGCCGATCAGGGTCGAGGGCTTGGCCTCGGTCTGGACCCGCGCCTCGCGGTATAACAGGCCGATGCGCAGCACCCCCAGGAAATGCAGGCCGAACAGGATCAGCACGCCTGCCGCCACCCAGGACAGGGTTTCCTTCCATTGCGCGAACGCCTTGCCCAGTGCCGTGGCGCCCAGCCCCAGCAGCAGGAAGATCGTCGTCACGCCTAGCGCAAAGGCCAGGGCGCGCAGCACCATGCGCTGGCGCGCACCCGGCGCGATGGTGCCGCCGTCGCGCAATTCGCGCACCGATGCACCGGCCATGTAAGACAGGTAAAAGGGCACCATCGGCAGGATGCAGGGCGAAAGAAAGGACAGCAGCCCGGCCAGCGCCGCCCCGCCATAGGTCACGTCAAGCATCGGCCTCTCCCTTGCTGCCTGCCGGCCTGCCGGTGCTTGCCCGGCGGTTCGCGTTACATTAGAATATTCCTATGTACAAATTCTGCCGTCAATCCTTTCGACTGAAACAGTTGTCCGGCCCCTGGTTCGCGGCGCTGCTCGTGCTGCTGGCTGGAAGCTGGGGCGCGGCTGCGGCCGAGTTGCGGCTTTTGATGTTCGAACAGCCCGGCTGCATTTATTGCGCGCGCTGGGACGCCGAGATCGCGCCGCAATATCCCCTGACCGACGAGGGCAAGGCCGCCCCGCTCCGGCGCCTGCAATTTCGCGATCCGGTTCCGCCCGAACTGGAACTGGACCGGCCCGTCACATTCACCCCGACCTTCGTGCTGCTGGACGGCAATGTCGAGGCGGGGCGCCTGGAAGGCTATCCGGGCGAGGATTTCTTCTGGCCGCTGCTGGCGCGGCTGATTGCCGGGACCGAAACGGCGCATTGACATCCGCCTGCGATAAATTGGCCCCATCCTTTGGATTCGGTTGCCGCCCGCCGTCGTAACCGGCATTTAGGGACCGGAAGGAATGGGGATCAGCCTTGGGCGGTATGGAGAACATCCGGCCGGAACCGGAACAGCAGACCGATTTCGACGCGCTCGTAAAGGCCGCGACCGAGGCCTCGACCTTTCTCAAGGCGCTGGGGCATGATGGCCGGCTGATGATTCTGTGCTATCTGATGAGCGGTCCGAAAAGCGTGACGGAGCTGGAAAACCTGCTGTCCTCGCGCCAGGCGGTGGTCAGCCAGCAGCTTGCCCGGCTGCGCCACGAAGGGCTGGTAAGCGCGCGGCGCGATGGGCAGACGATCTTTTATTCGATCCTGGATCCCAAGGTCGTTGACTTGCTGACGGTTCTGAAAAAGCTGTTCGGGACGGATTGCTGATCCTGCGGACGGATGATGCCGGCGCGCCATGGGGAACGGCTTCCGCTGGAAATGGAGAGATGTGATGGACGAACTGCCCTATGGAGTGCTTGCGGCGCTGGTCGGCCTGGCGGGTGGCATCGTGCTGGGGCTTTCCGCCCGGCTGGGTGATTTCTGCACGCTCGGGGCGCTGGAATCGGCGGTCTATGGCAAGGATTCCCGCCGGCTGCGGCTTTGGGGCGTCGTGCTGGGCGTGGCGATCCTGACGACCCAGGGCCTGGCGATGGCCGGCTGGATCGAGATTGAGAACAGCTTTCATCACACCATCCAGTGGAATCCGCTGGCCTCGATCATCGGCGGGCTGGTCTTTGGCTATGGCATGGCCATGGCCGGCAATTGCGGTTTCGGCGCGCTGGTGCGCTTTGGCAGCGGCGATCTGCGCTCGCTGGTCGTGGTGGTGGTGATGGCCATCGTCGGCTTCATCGTGCTTTCCGGGCCGCTGGCGCCGCTGCGGGTGCTGCTGTTTCCCCAGCCCGAGGCCACCGGGCCGCAAGGTATCCTGCACGACCTGGGCCTGCTGGGGGTGCCGGCTGCGGTCACGGCGGCGCTGGTCGGCCTTGCGGCCCTGGCCTGGGGGCTGGGCCATGCGCCGCTGCGCGCCCGGCCGGGCATGATCGCCTGGGGCGTTGCGGCCGGGCTGGCGATCACCTGGTGCTTTTTCGGAACAAGCTGGCTTTACGACCAAAGCCTGGGCGCGGTCCAGATCGAAGGGCCGTCCTTCACCGCGCCGGTCGGCCGGACGCTGATTTTCCTGATGACCGCGACGGCGGGCGGGATCACCTTTTCGGTGGGTTCGGTGGTGGGGGTGATGGCCGGGGCCTTGATCGGCTCGATGATCCGCGGCCTGTTCAAATGGGAAGCCTGCGAGGATCCGCGCGAACTCGGCCGCCAGGTCGGCGGCGCGGCGCTGATGGGGGCAGGCGGCGTGGTGGCCATGGGCTGCACCATCGGCCAGGGGATCACCGCCTTCGCCGCCATGGCCTGGTCCGGCCCGGTGACGCTGGCGGCGATCATTGCCGGTGCTGCGTTCGGCCTGCGCCACCTGATCGGCGGTTTCCAGAAGGCCGTGGATTAGCCCGCCCGCCAGACCCACGGCTGGAAGGGCGCCTTTCGGCGCCCTTTTTCCTATTCCATTTCGATGAGCAGGTCCTTTGCGTCGATCTGCTCTCCCGGTCTGACGTGCAGCGCCTTGACCACCCCGGCCTTGTCGGCGTGGATGGCGGTTTCCATCTTCATCGCCTCGATGGTCAGAAGCAGGTCGCCGGGATTGACCTTTTGCCCCTGGGCGACCGCGACCGAGGCGACGACGCCGGGCATCGGCGCGCCGATATGGCCCTCGTTCGCCGGATCGGCCTTGGGACGGGCGGCGGATTGCGATTTCACCAGGCGGTTCGGCACCCGGATCACCCGCGGCTGGCCGTTGAGTTCGAAGAACACCTTGACCTCGCCGGTCTCGTCGGTGTCGCCCACGGTCAGCAGCCGGATCTCCAGCGTCTTGCCGGGGTCGATCTCGGCCTCGATCTCCTCGCCCGGCTCCATGCCGTAGAAGAAGGCCCGCGTCGGCAGCACCCGGACCGGGCCGTATTGCCGGTGCCGGCCCATGTAGTCCAAAAACACCTTGGGATACATCAGGTAGCCGTTCAGGTCCTCGTCATCGACCGCCTTGCCTTCCAGTTGCTCGACCAGTTCGGCGCGGGTGGCCTCGATATCCACCGGCGCCATGGCCGCGCCGGGGCGGGTGGTCAGGGCAGGCTCGCCCTTCAGCACCTTCTTCTGCAAGGCCTCGGGCCAGCCTCCGGGCGGCTGGCCCAGGTTGCCGCGCATCATGTCGACGACGCTGTCGGGGAAGGAGACCTCGACCGCCGGGTCCTCGACCTGCTGGCGCGAAAGCCCCTGCGCCACCATCATCAGCGCCATGTCGCCCACCACCTTGGAACTGGGCGTGACCTTGACGATGTCGCCGAACATCCGGTTCACCTCGGCATAGGCCTGGGCCACCTCGTGCCAGCGCTCTTCCAGTCCCAGGCTGCGCGCCTGGGCCTTGAGATTGGTGAACTGGCCGCCCGGCATCTCGTGCAGCCAGACCTCCGAGGCCGGTGCCTGAAGGCCACTTTCGAAGGCGGCGTAATGTTCGCGCACCGCCTCCCAGTAATTGCTGATCCGGCGGATGGCGGCGATATCCAGCCCGGTGTCGCGCTCGGTCAGGCGCAGCGCCTCGACCACCGAGCCCAGGCAGGGCTGCGAAGTATTGCCCGACAGCGCATCCATGGCGCAGTCCACCGCATCCACCCCGGCCGCGGCCGCGGCCAGGATCGAGGCGCCGGCAATGCCGCCGGTGTCATGGGTGTGGAAATGCACCGGCAGGCCGATTTCCTCTTTCAGCGCCCGGACCAGGATGCCGGCCGAGGCGGGCTTCAAAAGCCCCGCCATGTCCTTCAGCCCCAGCACATGCGCACCGGCATCGCGAAGCTCGCGCGCCATCTTCAGGTAATATTGCAGGTCGTATTTCGCGCGCGCGGGGTCCAGCAGGTCGCCGGTATAGCAGATCGTGCCCTCGCAGATCTTGCCGGCCTCGATCACCGCATCCATGGCGACGCGCATGTTCGGGGTCCAGTTCAGGCTGTCGAAGACCCGGAACACGTCGACGCCGGTTCGGGCCGCCTGGGCCACGAAGCTTTGCACCACATTGTCGGGATAGTTTGTGTAGCCGACGCCATTGCTGGCGCGCAGCAGCATCTGCGTCATCAGGTTGGGCATCCGCGCCCGGATGTCGCGCAGCCGCTGCCAGGGGCATTCCTGCAAGAAGCGATAGGCGACGTCGAAGGTGGCGCCGCCCCAGCATTCGACCGAGAAGAGGCCGGGCAGGTTGGCGGCATAGGCCGGCGCCACCCGGATCATGTCGATCGAGCGCATGCGCGTGGCGAGCAAGCTTTGGTGCCCGTCGCGCATCGAGGTGTCGGTGATCAGGAGCCGCTTTTGGTCCAGCATCCAGTCGGCGACGGCCTTGGCGCCCTGTTGCTCCAAGAGTTGCCGCGTTCCCGGTGCCGGCTCGGCCTCGGGCCTGGGGGCCAGGGGGATGCGCGCCTCGGCCGGGGGCAGGGGGCGGCCGGCGGTCTCGGGATGGCCGTTGACGGTGATGTCGGCCAGGTAGACCAAGAGCTTCGTCGCCCGGTCGCGGCGCTTGCGGAACGCAAACAGGTCCGGCGTGGTGTCGATGAACTTGGTGGTATAGCTGTCGTCGAGAAAGGTCGGGTGCTTGAGCAGGTTGATGACGAATTCGATATTCGTGGCCACCCCGCGCACCCGGAATTCCCGCAAGGCCCGGTCCATGCGGGCGATGGCCTTTTCCGGGGTCTGGGCATGGGCCGTGACCTTGACCAGCAGGCTGTCATAATAGCGGGTGATGACGCCGCCGGCATAGGCGGTGCCGCCGTCCAGCCGGATGCCGTTGCCGGTGGCCGAGCGATAGGCGGTGATGCGGCCGTAATCGGGGATGAAGCTGTTCAGCGGATCCTCGGTCGTGACCCGGCATTGCAGGGCATGGCCGTTCAGGTGCACGTCCTCTTGCCGGGCGACGCCGGTCGCCTGCGCGAGCGTCGCGCCCTCGGCGATCATGATCTGGGCCTGGACGATGTCGATGCCGGTGACCTCCTCGGTCACGGTATGCTCGACCTGGACGCGCGGGTTCACCTCGATGAAGTAGAACTGCTGGCTGTCCATATCCATCAGGAATTCGACGGTGCCGGCATTGCGATAGCCCACCGCGCGGCCGATCCGCAGCGCCAATTCGCAGACCTCGGCGCGCTGTTCGGCGCTCAGATAGGGCGCGGGGGCGCGTTCCACGACCTTCTGGTTGCGGCGCTGCACGGTGCAGTCGCGTTCATAAAGATGGTAAAGCCCGCCATGGCCGTCGCCCAGAAGCTGCACCTCGACATGGCGGGCGCGCAGGATCATCCTTTCCAGATAGCCTTCGCCATTGCCGAAGGCCGCCTCGGCCTCGCGCCGGCCCTCGCGGACCTTCTCGGGCAGTTCCTCGGGACCCATGATCGGCCGCATGCCGCGCCCGCCGCCGCCCCAGCTGGCTTTCAGCATCAAGGGATAGCCGATCTGCGCGGCTTCCTGCCTGATCGCCTCCATGTCCTCGCCCAGCACCTCGGTCGCCGGGATCACCGGCACGCCGGCCTGGATGGCGACACGCCGCGCCGAGGCCTTGTCGCCAAGCGCCCGCATGGTGTCGGCCGAGGGGCCGATGAAGGCGATGCCGGCGGCCTGGCAGGCATCGACGAAATCCGGGTTCTCGGACAAAAGCCCATAGCCCGGATGGATGGCATCGGCGCCCGATTGCTTGGCGACGCGGATGATCTCGGGGATCGAGAGATAGGCCGCCACCGGCCCCAGCCCCGCCCCGATCCGGTAGGCCTCGTCCGCCTTGAAGCGGTGCAGGCCCAGCTTGTCTTCCTCGGCATAGACCGCGACCGTGCGCTTGCCCAACTCGTTCGCAGCCCGCATCACCCGGATCGCAATCTCGCCACGGTTCGCTATGAGAATCTTTTGGAACATCGGTTCCCCCCTGTTCGCCCGGCGGGCATCCTAATCATGCTGCGATGCAGCGCAAGCCCGCCGCGCGACGCTTTGCCGCGGGCTTTTCCCATGTCATCGCCGCTCACGGAAGAAGTCTTGCAGCAGGCGGCGCGATTCTTCTGCCGAAATGCCGTCATTGACCTCGGGGCGATGGTGGCATTGCGCATGGTCGAAGACCCGCGCGCCATGGCGCACCCCGCCCATGCGCGGATCGTCGGCGCCGTAGTAAAGCACCGCGATGCGGGCGGCAGCGATGGCGGCGGCGCACATGGGACAGGGTTCCAGCGTCACCCAAAGCCGCGCGCCCGGCAGGCGTTCCGAACCGGCGCGCGCGCAGGCGGCGCGGATCGCCAGGATCTCGGCATGGGCGGTCGGATCGTGCAACTCGCGCGTGCGGTTGCCGGCGCGGGCCAGGACCGTGCCATCGGCCGCGACCAGGACCGCGCCGACCGGCACCTCGCCGCGACGGGCGGCGGCGCGGGCTTCATCAAGCGCTTCGGGCATGTGCGAGGCGAAATCCATGCGTGCTTTTGGCCCGGTCATCGCCCGCACGCAAGAACCGCTTTCCTTCCTGCGGCGTTATGCGTAGAACCCCCGCTTTGCCACCGCAGCGATGCGCAGGAGATTGCCATGACCGATACGCCGCCCGATTCCCCCCGATCCAATCCGCAGCCCGCCCCCCAGGCCGACCGCATCGCCAAGGTGATGGCGCGGGCCGGTATCGCCTCGCGCCGCGACGCCGAGCGCATGATCCTGGAAGGGCGCGTCACGGTAAACGGGCAAAAGATCGGCAGCCCGGCGCTGGACGTTACGCCCGCCGACAGGATCAGTGTCGACGGCAAGCCGCTGGAAGAGCCGCAGCAGACCAGGTTGTGGCTTTATTACAAGCCCTTGGGCCTTGTCACCTCGAATTCGGATGAAAAGGGGCGGCAGACGGTGTTCGACGCCCTGCCGCGCGACCTGCCGCGGGTAATGACCGTGGGCCGGCTGGACCTGAACTCGGAAGGGTTGCTGCTTCTGACCAATGACGGCGAGTTGAAGCGCCGGCTGGAACTGCCCACCACCGGCTGGCTGCGCCGCTATCGCGTGCGGGTGAACGGCCAGCCCAACGACCTGAGCTTTGCCCCGCTGCGTCGCGGCGTCACCATCGAAGGCGAGGAATTCGCGCCGATGGAGATCAGCCTGGACAGCCAGCAGGGCGCCAATGCCTGGCTGACCGTCGGCATCCGCGAGGGACGCAATCGCGAGATCCGCCGTGCCATGGCCCATATCGGACTGATGGTGAACCGGCTGATCCGCGTGGGATACGGTCCGTTCAAGCTGACCGGGCTGGAGGAGAACGAGGTCCGCGAGGTCAAGCGCAAGGTGCTGCGCGATCAGTTGGGCGGTCTTCTGACCGGCGAGACCGAGGAAAAGCCGCGCAGCTTCCGCGAACGCGGTGCGGCCCATGCCGAAGAAGGCGATGCCCGCCCGCGCAGGCCGCGCGGCGAAGGGGATCGCAAACCTTTTGCGCGGCGCGAGGATGGTGAGCGCAAGCCCTTTGCCCGGCGCGAAGAGGGGGATCGCAAGCCGTTTGCCAAGCGTGAAGATGGCGAGCGCAAACCTTTTGCCCGCCGCGAGGATGGTGAGCGCAAGCCCTTTGGCAAGCGCCCGGACGGTGATCGCAAGCCGTTTGCCAAGCGTGAAGATAGCGAGCGCAAACCTTTTGCCCGGCGCGAGGATGGCGAGCGCAAGCCCTTTGGCAAGCGCCCGGATGGAGATCGCAAGCCATTCGCCAAGCGTGACGACGGCGAAAGAACGCCCTTTGCCCGGCGCGATGATGCGCGCAGCGGTGGGGACAGGGACGAGCGTTCCGGCAAGCCCAATTTCCGGGCGGGCGAGGAAGGGCGCGGTTTCAAGCCCCGTGCCGACGGCGGCTTCAAGCCGCGTGGCGAAGGCAAGCCCGCGCGCGATTTCAAGTCCGGGAAACCCGGCGGCAAGTCCGGCCCGAAACCGGGCTTCGGAAAACCCCAGCGCGCCCCCGGAAAGGGAACGCGGCCAGAGGGGAAGGGACCGCGGCGCGGCTAGGCGCGCCGCCCGCCCTTACTTGGTCAGGATCAGCTTGCCTGCGCGGGTGATGCGCAGGTTATAGACCTGCTCGCCCAGCACGATCAGCGCCTGATTGCCGCCATTGGTCAGCAGTTCGGCGTCATGTTCGGGCAGTCGTTGCAGGGCGGTCACGCCGGGACGCGTGAATTCGGCGGGGCGGATCGCGGTCATGTCCAGTTCCTCGTTTCTGTCGCGGTAACTGTAACCTGACAAAATACCTAGGGCATGTCAAAGGAAAATAGTCGGGAATTTTCGCGAAAATTTCGGACCCCCAGAAAGCAGGGGCGGACGCCGAATGGCATCCGCCCCGATTGCCGATATCGCCGGATCAACGGCCCAGGCAATCGACCAAAGCATCCGCCATGCCGCGCAGCATCTGCGGATAAAGCCCGGCGCCGGGCTGGGCGGTGCTGCCGGCCGGATCAAGTGCCGCGCCCTGGCGCATGCCCGTGCCCTCGGCCACGGTCGCGACCAGCGCGGGATCGTGGTTGGCCTCGGGAAAGACGCAGGCGGCGCCCTCGGCCGTGACCTGCTCGCGAATCGCGCGCAGCCGCGCGGCCGACGGGGTCGAGGCATCGCCCAGGCTGATCGCGATGGCGGGCGTCAGCCGGTAATGGTCGGTGAAATAGCCATAGGCATCATGAAAGACGACGAAGCGCTGGCCACGCGCCGGTTCAAGCCGCGCATCCAGTTCGGCGTCAAGCGCCGCCAGCTCCGCCGCCGCACGTTCGGCATTGGCGGCATAGGTGGCGGCGTTCTGGGGATCGTGCCGCGACAGGGCCTGTGCGATGGCGGCCAGCCAGGCCTGGCCGTTCACCGGGTCCAGCCAGGCATGCGGGTCCGTCCCGTCATGGGAATGGCCGTGATCGCCATGGTCGGCTTCGTGATCATGGTCGTGATCATGCGCTTCGTGGTCATGGTCATGGTCATGATCGTGCGCCTGGGCATCCGGCGCAGCAAAGTCGCGCAGATGCGTCTGCGGCAGGTCCAGCAGGGTCAGGGTGTCGGCATCGGCCGGGCGGCTGGCATTCGCGCGTTCAAGCCAAGGCGACAGGCCGGGGCCGACCCAGACCACCAGCCCGGCCTGTTGCAGGCTGCGCGCCTGGCTGGGCCGCAACTGATAGTGATGCGCGTTGCCGCCGGCTTCCAGCAGGACCTCGGGCTGGCCCAGGTCGCCCATCACCTGCTGGACCAGCGACCCGATCACCGGGATATCGGCCACGACATGCGGCGTCTGGGCATGGGCTGGCAGGGCGGCGGCCCCAAGGGCCAGGGCAAAGGCGAAAGAAGAAGATCGGATCATGGCGGGCTCTCTTGCAGAAACGCGAGGTTTATTTATGTAATATCGTAACCCGTCAAGCAGAAAGGTAATGATATAACATCATGACCGCCCCTATAGCATCCGATCCGTTCCACGAGCACGATCACAGCCATTGTGCCGCCGCCGTGCTGCGCCGCGCCGAGGAACAGGCGCGGACCGAAGGCGTGCGCCTGACCCCGGTGCGGCGCCGCGCGCTGGAAATCCTGCTGGAATCGCACCGTGCCATGGGCGCCTATGAGGTGCTGGAGCGGCTTTCGGCCGAAGGTTTCGGCAAGCAGCCCCCGGTCGCGTATCGGGCGCTGGATTTTCTGGTGGAACAGGGGCTTGCGCATCGCGTTCAGCGCCTGAACGCCTATGCCGCCTGTCTTTCGACCCAGCGCGAGCATTCGCCGGCTTTCCTGATCTGCCGCGGCTGCGAACAGGTGGCCGAGGCTGAAACGCCCGAATTGCGGGCGGCGCTGGAGGGGCTGGCCGGGGCTTCGGGCTTTCGCACCGAACGGGTGACGGTCGAACTGTTGGGCCTTTGCGCCCGCTGCACCGAGGCCGGCCTGTGACCCCGCCCGCAGCGCCGCTGATTCGCGCCACCGATCTGACGGTCAGCCATGCCGAGCCGGATCGCCCGGTGCTGAGCCATGTCGATTTCCACATAGCCCCGGCGGAAATCGTCACCGTCGTCGGCCCGAACGGCTCGGGCAAATCGACGCTGGTGCGGGCGCTGCTGGGCCATGTGGCGCTGGATTCCGGGCAGGTCGAGCGCGCGCCCGGCCTGCGCATCGGCTATGTGCCCCAGCGCGTGCATGTCGAGCGGTCGATGCCGATGACGGTGCGCCGCTTCCTGTCGCTGCCGCGGCGGGTCGGTAATGCGGATGCTGCGGCGGCCCTGGCGCGGACCGGCGTTCCGGGGCTGGAGGGGCGGCAGATCACCGCGCTGTCGGGCGGGCAGTTCCAGCGGGTTCTGCTGGCCCGCGCGCTGCTGGGCGATCCGCAGCTTCTGGTGCTGGACGAGCCGACGCAGGGGCTGGACCAGCCCGGCATCGTCGCCTTTTACAAGCTGATCGAAGAGGTGCGGGCCGAGACGGGGGCCGCAATCCTGATGGTCAGCCACGACCTTTTGGTGGTCATGCGCGCCTCGGACCGGGTGGTGTGCCTGAACGGCCATGTCTGCTGCGAAGGCACGCCGCAGGTGGTCAGCGCCGCCCCCGCCTATCGGGCCCTGTTCGGGGCCGAGGCCCAGGGGACGCTGGCGCTTTATCGCCATCACCACGACCACGACCATGACCATGTCGCACAGGGCCACCACCATGGCCCCCGCTGCGTCCAGGACCATTGAGGCCACATGCTTGACGATTTCCTGATCCGTGCTGCGCTGGCGGGGCTTGGCCTGGTGCTGGCCACGGGGGCGCTGGGTTCCTTTGTCGTCTGGCGGCGCATGGCCTATTTCGGCGATTCGACCGCCCATGCGGCGATCCTGGGCGTGGCGCTAAGCTTTGCCTTCTCGCTGCCGATCTATCTGGGCACGCTGGCCGTGGCGGTGGCCATGGCGCTGGCGGTGGCGCAGCTTGCGGCGCGCGGCCAGGCCATGGATACCGTGCTGGGGGTGCTGGCCCATAGCGCGCTGGCGCTGGGGCTGGTCGGGGTCAGCTTCGTGCCCTCGCTGCGGGTGGGGCTGGACGCGTTCCTGTTCGGCGACATCCTGGCGGTCACGCGGGCGGACCTGGCCTGGATCTGGGCCGGGGCGGCCGCGGTTCTGGGCCTGCTGATCTGGCGCTGGCAGCGGCTCGTGACCGCCTCGGTCAACGAGGAACTGGCCATGGCGGCGGGGATCGACCCGGCGCGCGAACGGCTGATCCTGTCGCTGGCGCTGGCCCTGGTGGTGGCGATTGCGATTCGTCTGGTGGGGGCGCTGCTGATCTCGGCCATGCTGATCATCCCCGCTGCGGCGGCGCGCGGATTCTCTGCAACGCCCGAACGGATGGCCGGTTCCGCCACTTTGATCGGTGCGCTTTCGGTTCTGGGCGGGCTTTCGGCCAGCCTTTGGCTGGATACGCCGGCCGGCCCGTCGATCGTCGTGATATCCGCGGGAATTTATGCTTTCACGTTAATGGTTTGCCGCAGATGACCCGCTTGGCGAAACCGGCGAAAGCTTGCGGGTTTTCGCTGGTGCGCTGGCGGCAAATCGCCTAGTGGCGGGGGTGTTGGCTATTATGCAACAGTTGCATCGACCCCGCGGGACCGACCGATCAAGACCGCTTTCCAAGCCCTTGGGATTGTGCGACTGTCACAGCGATGTTGCCGGTGACGGCAGCCGTCAAAGTACTGAACGGAGCATGATCATGACCAAATTCGCTACCTTCGCCCTGGCCTTGGGCCTGTCGGCTTCGACCGCTCTTGCTGGTGGCTATGTCGCCCCGGTCGTCGAAGTCGAGCCGGTTGTCGTGGACGAGAAGCCCGCATCGACCAACGCTGGCCTCGTCGTTCCGGCGCTTCTGCTGCTGGGCGTCATCGCCGCCGTGGCTTCGGACGACGACGACCACTGATTGCTGAACGGAACCTCGGTTCCGCAAAGTCTGGAAGGGCTGGCCCATGGCCAGCCCTTTTTTCATGTCCGGTCCCGGTGCTGCCATGGCGGCTGCGGACATGAAAAAACCGGCCGCGGGGGCCGGTTTTTGCTGTCGCCTGGTGCGGCGCGTGTCAGGGGCGCAGCACCTGGATGGTGACATAGCCCAGTTTCGGCCCGGCCCATTGCCGCGACACCGGCAGGTGGCCGCCCTGCGGCATGAAGCTGTTTTGGAAGCGTGCGCCATGGCCTTCGCAGCTTTCCAGCACCACGCCCGGCTTGGGTCCCGGTCCAACGGTGCAATCGAAGCTTAGCGGCCGTTCCAGCCCGTCGCCGCTGTAATAGCGCATGACGCGCCGGGCCGTGCCCGAGCGGCCGGCCCGGATCAGCGCCTCGGTTCCCGGCTCGGCCACGGACAGGTCGTGGCCCAGGCCGCGCGTGCCGACCACCATGCCGTCGCGCAGGATCAGCGCCTCTTTCGAGGGCGCCATATAGGTGCGCATGGCGCCGTTCTGCCCGGTCATCGCCATGACCTGCGTCCGGCCCAGCGATTCAAAGCCGACCATGACCAGCGGCGCCGGGTTGACGCGCAGCGCCTCGGCCGCCATCTGCTCGGGCGTGCGGGCGGGGGCCTGGGCCTGGGCCGCCTTGTCGCCGCGCATGGCGGACACGCCGCCCGCGGCGGTCCGGGCGGCGATCAGCAGCGGGTTCGCGTCCTGGCCGCCATCCTGGTTGCCGCAGGCGGCCAGGCCCGCGATCAGCAGCGTCGACAGGGCCGCCCGGTGAATGCGGGTCGTGGTCATCGCCAGAACCTCCCCCAACCTTGGTAAAGTTTGACCGATTGCGCGTCGCGGACCTTGTCGTAAAGCCGGCCGCTGACGTCCACCCGCGCCCCGCCGTCACGTGACAGCGACCGCAGGGTCGAACCGGCGCGGTCGCGCGTCGGTGTCCCCGCCGCCCAGGTGATCGGCAGCGAGATGGTGATGCCCTTGTCAAAGGAACCGTTGCCGAATTCCTCGTCGCTCATGTCGGTCTTGGTGGCAAAGGCGCCCACGCGCCAGCCATTGGCGAATTCCCGCGTCAGGGTCACGGTCGCGCCCTTGTCGCCGGCCAGATACTTGCCGACATCAAGCTGCGCCGTGAAGCCGTTGGCGAATTCGTAATAGGCCGACAGGTGCCCGGTCGTGACCTCGTAATCGCGGAAGCCGAACATATCGTCGAAATCGCGCTTCTTCACCCGGTTGACCTCGGCCCCGAAAGCCAGGGGAGAGTTGGCGGGCTTCCACAGCACCTCGCCCGAGACGCCGCCATAGGCGCGCTCCAGCAGGCCGACGGTCACGCGGGTATAGACCTGTTCGGTGGGCTGGGCATACCAGGCCAGGGTCAGTTCGGGGATCGTGGGCGAGGTCCGGCCGGTATACATCCGGGTGTCGGAGCGTACGCGCGGAACCCCTTCGGGAGAGGTTTCCAGGCTGGGATCGGCCTCGTATTCCTCGGCGGTGTAGTGATCGCCCCTGACACCGCCATTCAGTTCCGGCGGGATGGCGGGGCCGCTTTGGTCCATGTTCCCAAAGGCGCGCTGGCGCAGGCTGCCCGACAGGATCAGGCCCGGCATCAGCTCGTAGCTGGCCTTCACCTCGGCGCCGACCTCGTAGCGCAGCGGATCCTCGGGGTCGAAGAGGCCGATGTCCAGATAGGGGGCAAGGTTCCAGCGGAAGCGCGGGAACAGGCCCGGCGTGCGCACAAGATCGCCCGGCCGCGGCGTGGCATCGACCAGTTCAGCGGCTGTGGCGATCCGGCCGGCCTCGGTATTCTCCAGCCGCTCGACATCCGAGCGTTTCAGCACCACCGACGAGGTCGCCATGCCCTCGGCGTTCGAGGTGATGACCAGCGTCTCGACCGAAGGCGGCAGGGCGCGGGTCATCAGCCGGGCGGTGCGGCCGACTGCTTCCGAATGCTGGATATAGCGGGTGTTGCGGATACGGACCTCGGCCCGGTTTGCGGATAGCGACATGGATTCCAGCATCTGGCCTTCGTCGGCCAGCGCGTCTTTCAGCACGGTCTGGATCGCGGGCTGCGCGGTCGGATCGGCCGACCAGGCGCCCGACCAGCCCTCGGGGTCGGCGGCGGGTGCAGGGCGCGGCCGGACCGGCGCCGGCGCCTTTTCCAGCCCCGAGGGGAAGGGCGCGTTGCGCGGGTTCAGCGCAAAGCTGAACTGCGCCCCGAAAACGTCCCCGCCCAGCGTGTAAAGGCCAAGCTGATATTGCGGGTTGAAGGTGTAATAGGCGCCCAGGTTGAATTGGCTGCCGGGCGCTTCTTCCAGGCCATCCCTGGATTCGGGCACGTATTCGTCGCTGGAATATTCGGCGACCAGGCTCAGCTTGTCGGTGGCCTGCCAAGCGATCGAGCCGAAGGGTTTGGGACTGCCGGAAAACCATTCATCGACATTGGGCTTGCCGCCCTCGTCATCGGAATCGGGCCGGCGATATTCGCCCGCCAGACGGCCCCAGCCGATGCCCAGGCTGGCGCGCAGTCGCGGCGTGATGGTCTTGCTGGCGACGATGTATTCGCCGGAATAGACCCCGGTGCCCATGAAGTCCTGAAGCCCGACCGCGACGGCCGGCCGCCAGCCCGCCTCGTCCAGAACCTGGAAACGGATGTCGAAGGACCGATCCCAGATATGGTTCCCCAGATCCTCGATATGGTCCTTCATCCCCTCGACCCGCGAATAGCGCAGGGCGGTGGTGATGCGCGGGTGCAACTGGAAGATGACGTTATGGCGTCGCCCCAGCCCGTTATAGGACAGGGTGCCGCCCAGGGTGCCGTCGGGCAGCATTTCCGCCGTGGGCGTTTCGACCCCGCCCGGCAAGCCGTAGCTGTTGAGCACATCGCCGATCAGCGGGTCGGTGCGGGCCGGACTGGTGCCGAGACCCAGAAGCAGCGCAACCGGCACGGTCGAGGCCAGCAGGCGACGGGTAAGCATCGAATGGGCGCGCATCGCGGCTCCTTTCAGGTCATGGCCCGCGGCGGGCGGCGGCGGGTGGACCGGCGCCGCGCGAACCGTGCCGCGCGCCGCCGGGATCTTGGAACTATTCGCTTGCCTCGGGCGGCGGGGGCAGGACCGACCCCGGCACCGGGGCGTCATCGGCCGGCTGCGAACCGGCGCCGGCCGCGGGATCGGCATCGCCGGTCGCCGGCGTTTGCGCGGCGGGCGGGGTTGCGGGCGCCTGGGCCGCCCCGGTTCCGGCCGCCGGCGCCGTGTCTGCCGCGCCCGGTGTCGCGGTGCCGCTCTGGGCAGCCCCGTCGCCGGGTGGCGTCTGGGTGGTGTCCTGGGCTGCCGGGGGCGTTTCGGGCGCGGTGGTCGCCGGGGTGGTCGTCGCCGGAGTCGTCGCGGGCGCGGTTTCAGCCGGCGTCGTTTCGGGCGTTGCGGCCGTATCGGCCGGCGCATCCTCGGCCGCTGCCGCCGGCTTTTCGACGGGCGCGGCGGGCTTGGGTTGCGCCTTGGGCTTGGGCGTCGCGGAAGACGCGCGGACCTGCGCCTTGGGCATCGTGTCGGTGGGCGTGGCACAACCTTCCAGGCGCTGGCTGCCGACGCGCAGCCGCGCGGTAAAGCGGGTCTTCTCGCTGCCGGTGCCGCATTCGGCCGCCTGGATGTTCAGCGCAAAGACCGAACCGTTCATCAGGCCGATGAATTCGACCCCGCCGCCATAGACCATCCGCCGCACGGTGACGCCGACCGAGCGCGCGCCGCTGCGTTCATAGACGGCGGTCTTGTCCGCGGCGGTCACGGCCCAGCCGTTGCCGGCCGCGCGGAACATGGCGGTGCTCATGGTGCTGGATTCGGCCGTTGCGACGGGTTTCCCCTCGGCCCCGGTTTCGATCGGCTGTTCCAGCGGCGAGACATTGGGCGGGCCGGAATGGCCAGGAGCCTCGGGCTCGGACTTCTGGAAGGGCAGTTCGCCGCAGGCGGCAAGCGCCACGGTTATCGAAAGGACGGCGAATGCCGAACGGAATTTCATCTGCTCTGTCCCGGTTCCTTGGGTTTTGCTTATGCTGATTGGCTACAGGAAGGGCAGGGCTTGGGCAAGCGCCGACAGCGGCCGGCCGGGGCCAAGGCCCGGCCTTGCGCGATTCTTTGCACGCGGTTCAGCAGTTGGGGACATTGACCGCCAGACCGCCCAGCGAGGTTTCCTTGTATTTGTCGCTCATGTCGCGGCCGGTCTGGCGCATGGTCTCGATGGCGGCATCCAGCGGCACGAAATGCTGGCCGTCGCCGCGCAAGGCCAGGCTGGCGGCCGAGACGGCCTTGATCGCCCCCAGGCCGTTTCGCTCGATACAGGGCACCTGCACCAGCCCCCTGACCGGGTCGCAGGTCATGCCCAGATGATGTTCCAGCGCGATTTCGGCGGCGTTTTCGACCTGGGTGACGGTGCCGCCCATCACGGCGCAGATCCCCGCCGCCGCCATGGCGCTGGCCGAGCCGACTTCGGCCTGGCAGCCGCATTCCGCCCCCGAGATGCTGGCATTATGCTTGATCAGCCCGCCGATGGCCGCCGCGGTCAGCAGGAAATCGTCCAACTGGCGCTCGGACGCGCCGGGCACATGGTCCAGCCAATAGCGCACCACCGCCGGCACCACCCCCGCCGCGCCGTTCGTGGGCGCGGTGACGACCTGGCCGCCGGCGGCGTTTTCCTCGTTCACCGCCATGGCATAGATCGACATCCAGTCGTTGATGACATGCGGCGCGGTCAGGTTCATGCCGGATTCCGCCTTCAACGCCTCGTGGATGGCGGCGGCGCGGCGGCGGATCGACAAGCCGCCGGGCAGGATGCCGCCCGTCGCCAGCCCGCGGTCCATGCAGTCGCGCATCACCTGCCAGATGCGGCGGATGCCGGCCGAAATCTCGGCATCGCTGCGAAACACCCGCTCGTTCTCGCGCTTCATCCGGGCGATGGACTTGCCCGATCTTTCGGCCATCTCCAGCATCTCGGCGGCCGAGGCGAAGGGAAAGGGCACCTTGGGCGCGGCATCGGTGCGGGTGTCGTCGCCGCGCGCCTCCAGCTCACCCTCGGTCATCACGAAGCCGCCGCCGATGGAATAATAGACCTCGCGGAAGATCACGTCGCCCTGCTGGTCGGTCGCCATCAGCACCATGCCGTTGGCATGGCCGGGCAGGGCGCGGTCATAGTCGAAGACCAGGTCGCGCGCGGGGTCAAAGGCCAGGTCGCCCAAGCCCTGGGGCGACAGGAGCCCGGTTTGGCGGTTGCGGGCCAGCGCGGCATCGGCTGCCTGCTGGTCCATGGTCTCGGGCAGGAACCCGGCCAGGCCCAGGATGGTGGCGCGGTCGGTGGCATGGCCCTTGCCGGTGAATGCCAGGCTGCCATGCAGGCTGGCGCGCAGCCCATGGGCGCGGAACGGCTGCTGGCGCAGCGCGTCCAGAAAGCGGCCCCCCGCCACCATCGGCCCCATGGTATGGGACGAAGAGGGGCCGACTCCGATCTTGAAGATGTCGAAGACGGAAAGGAACATCGCGCACTCCCTGGCTGGCCGGGCAAAGCCTAGCCGGGGTGGCGCGGACAGGCCAGCGCGGTTGCGACAGCCGGCCTGAAGCTCCGCGACATTTGACCCGGCGGGGCCTGCCTGATATTTAGGCAGGGCGAATGTAAAAGCGGCAGTTCCACCCTTGCGACGCACAGTCCGGCGCGGCGGCGCGGGCTGTCCCTTTCCGATCCCTTCTGCCTGGCATACGAGTTTTCCCATGACGCTGCCCGAACCCATTGCCCTTGGCGCGACGCGGCTTGGCCCGCCGGTCTTTCTGGCGCCCATGGCCGGGATCACCGACCTGGCCTTTCGCCGCGCCGTCGCGCGCCATGGCGGGGCGGGGCTGATGGTCAGCGAGATGGTCGCCTCGACCGAGATGGTGACGCCGCGCCCTTCGACCCGCGCCAGCGTCCGCGCCAAGGCGCTGACCGAAGGGGCGCTGCCGGTCAGCGTCCAGATCGCCGGGCGCGAGGCGGGCGCGATGGCTGAAACCGCGCGGATCGTCGCCGGCATGGGCGCGCGCATCATCGACATCAACATGGGCTGCCCGGCCAAGAAGGTGACGGGCGGGCTTTCGGGTGCGGCCCTGATGCGCGACCTGGACCACGCGCTGGGGCTGATTGATGCGGTGGTCGCCGCCGTGCCCGACCTGCCGGTGACGCTGAAGATGCGGCTGGGCTGGGACGGCGATTGCCTGAACGCGGCCGATCTGGCGCGCCGCGCCTCCGCGGCGGGGGTCGGGATGCTGACCGTGCACGGACGCACGCGGGCGCAATTCTATACCGGCAGCGCCGATTGGGCCGCCATCCGCGCGGTCGCGAACCTGCCGGGCCGGCCGCCGCTGGTCGCGAATGGCGACGTGGTGGACGCGGCCAGCGCCCGCGCCGCCCTGGCGCAATCGGGCGCCGATGCGGTCATGGTCGGGCGCGGCGCACAGGGCGCGCCCTGGCGGCTGGCGCAGATCGCGCACGCGCTTTGGGGCACCCCGGCGCCGCAGGTGCCGCAGGGCGCCAAGCTGGCCGATGCGGTGGCCGAGCATTACGACGACATCCTGTCGCTTTACGGGCGCGAACTGGGGCTGCGCGTCGCCCGCAAGCATCTGGGCTGGTATGCTGGGGCGAACGGCGCCCCGAACCGCGCCGAACTTTTGCGCGCCCCCACGCCCGAGGCGGCGCTGGCGGCGATCCGCGCCGGCTTCGGCGATGCCGGCAAGGCCGTTTTCCCCGAACAGGACCCTTGGGCGGCCGGGGTGCCTTCATGACCAGCCGCGCGCCGTCCGGCATGCTGCCCGACGCCGCGGCGGCTGGCGGCGGCGGCTTTGTCCCGGCCGAGGTCGGGCCGAATTGGTCGGCGCTGCCGCTGCCGGCGGTCATCCTGGACGCGCAGGGCCGCATCGCCGCGATGAACGACCTGGCCGAGGCCTTCCTGAACGTCTCGTGCCGCTCGTCGCTGGGCCAGGCGTTGGAGGGGGCCGAGATGCGAAAGCGGCTGCGCATCGTGCCGCGGCTTGGCTCGACCCTCGACCGGATGCGGGCGGGCCATGATCCGGTGAACCGCGCCGGGATCCGCTTCGAGATCGGCGACCGTTCCGGCGGCCATATCGACCGCCTTGCCACCATCCATGCCGGACCCGCGCCCAGCCCGGCGGGGGGCACGGTGATCCTGATCTCGCCGCTCGACGGGGCCGGGCGACTGGGGCAGGGGCAGGCGGCGCGTCTGGCCGCGCGCTCGGCCATCGGCATGGCCGAGATGCTGGCGCATGAGATCAAGAACCCGCTGGCCGGCATCCGCGGCGCCGCGCAGCTCATCGGCATGAACCTGACGGCCGAGGACCGCGACCTGGCCGACCTGATCGTCGCGGAATCGCGCCGCATCGTCGAATTGCTGGACCAGGTCGAACGCTTTGGCGACACCTCGGCGCCGCGGCTGGCGGCGGTGAACGTCCATGACGTGCTGGAGCGGGTGCGCCGCTCGGCCGCGGTGGGCTTTGGCAAGGGGCTGCGCATCGTGCCCGATTACGACCCCTCGCTGCCGCCGGCGCTGGCCGATGCCGACCAGCTTGTGCAGGTCTGCCTGAACCTGGTCAAGAACGCCGTCGAGGCGATCGGACGGGCAGGCGGGGGCGGCACCATCCGCATCCGCAGCTTTTACGACGGCACCCTGCGCCTGGCGCCCACCGAGGCCGAGCCGCAGGGCCGCAGCCTGCCCTTGCAGATCGAGATCGAGGATGACGGCCCCGGAATCCCCGACGCGATCATGGGCCAGGTCTTCGAGCCCTTCGTCTCGGGGCGCGAAAACGGCACCGGGCTGGGGCTGGCGCTGGTGTCCAAGATCGTCACCGACCACGGCGCCTGGATCGCGCTGGAATCCCGCCCCGGCCGCACCGTTTTCCGCATCTCCCTGTCCAAAGCCTGAGGTTTCCAATGGACGGCACCGTTCTGATCGCCGACGACGACCGCACCATCCGCACGGTCCTGACCCAGGCGCTAAGCCGCGCCGGTTGCCGGGTCCATGCCACCGGCTCGCTTTCGCAGCTTCTGCGCTGGGTCGAAGAGGGGCGGGGCGACCTGGTCATCACCGACGTGGTGATGCCCGACGGCAACGGCATCGACATGATCCCGGCGATCCGCAAGCTGCGGCCCGACTTGCCGGTGATCGTGATCTCGGCCCAGAACACCATCGTCACCGCGATCCGCGCCACCGAGGCCGCCGCCTTCGACTACCTGCCCAAGCCCTTTGACCTGCCGGACCTGATGGCGCGGGCGGGCCAGGCGCTGTCGCGCCGCGCGCGCCGGTCCCAGCCCGAGCCGGCCGCGGCCGAGGCCCAGGCCGGCGCCGACCCGGCGCTGCCGCTGATCGGCCATGCGCCGGCGATGCAGAACCTGTTCCGCATGGTCGCGCGGGTGCTGAACGCCGACCTGCCGGTGATGATCGCGGGCGAGGCGGGGGTGGGCAAGACCGTGGTCGCGCGCTCGTTCCACGACCTGTCGGACCGGCGCGAGGCGGGCTTTGTCGTGCTGACCTCGGCCGACCTTTCCGAGGAAACCCTCCACGCCGGTGCCGACCGCGCCCAGGGCGGCACCCTGCTGATCGAGGATCCGGCCGGCTTCGACGCCGCCGCCCAGGCGCGGCTGATCGGCATGGTCGAGGCATGGGAGGTCGGCCCCGGCCGCAACCTGATGCCGCGCCTGGTCTCGACCAGCGGCCCCGATCCCCAGGCGGATGTGGCCGCGGGCCGGCTGCGCGCCGATCTTTATTACCGGCTGGCCGGGGTGACGATCACCGTGCCGCCGCTGCGCGCGCGCCTGGACGACATCCCGCCGCTGGCCAGGCACCTGCTGGCGCGCGCCGCCGGCCAGGGCCTGCCCCAGCGCAGCCTGTCCGAGGGCGCGGCGGCGGTGATCCGCGCCCATCCCTTTCCCGGCAATGTGCGCGAGCTGGAAAACCTGATGCGCCGGCTGGCGCTGACCGCCGCCGCCGCCCAGATCACCGAGGCCGAGGCCGTCGCCGCGCTGGCCGAATCCGGCCCGGTCCTGGGCCGGGCCGCCCCTGCCGGGGGCGTCACGCCCGCCAACGCCCCGGCCTTGGCCGAACCGGCCGGAATGCGGCTTGCGCAATCGGTCGAAATGCATCTTCAGCGCTATTTCGCACTGCACGGCGGCGATCTGCCGCCCGCGGGGCTTTACGACCGCATCCTGCGCGAAATCGAAAGACCCCTGCTGGAGATTGCGCTGGACGCCACCGGCGGCAACCAGTTGCGTTGTGCCGATCTTCTGGGCATCAACCGCAATACGCTGCGCAAGAAACTGACCGACCTGAATATCGAGGTGACACGGCGCCGCAAACTGATGTAAAACGGCCACAGATGGCCTTGCGAGAGTCGCTGAAAGGCCACAAACGGCTGCGGCACAGCGGCGAAACCGTGAGGGCGGGCAAGGTGGCAGGAACACTGTCCAGGGGCACATGGGAACGCGTCGCGCGCCTGCGTCGCCTGCGGCGCTATCGCAATGCCGCGACCCTGGGCCTGGCGCTTCTGGGACCGGCGCTGGCGGGGCTGACATTCGCGGTCATGGGCCCCTTTGCCGATGCGACGGCGGGCGGGACGGTGCTGCGGCTGGTGCTGCTGGCCGACCTGCTTTACCTGATCGTGCTGACTGGGCTGGTGGTGGCGCGCATGACGCGGATCGTCGCGGCGCGCCGCAAGTCGGCGGCGGGATCGCGGCTGCACATGCGCCTGGTCGGGGTATTCGCCACCATCGCGCTGGTGCCGACGGTGCTGGTCGCGCTGTTTGCCGGGCTTACGGTGAATATCGGCCTGGAGGGCTGGTTCTCGAACCGGGTGCAGCAGGTGGTCTCGACCTCGCTGGCCGCCGCCGAAGCCTATCAAGAGGAACACCGCCGCGACCTGACCAACGACGCCAAGCTGCTGGCCGGGGCGCTGACCCAGGCGGCGCGGCAGAACCCCATGCTGGAAGACGGCGAATTGCGGCTGCTGCTGGGCCAGGGCCAGGCGCTGATCCAGCGCGGATTGCGCGAAGCCTATGTCATCGACGGCCGCGGCGCCATCCGCGCGCGGGGCGAGCGCAGCTATCAGTTCTGGTACGAGGAACCCTCGCCCGCCCAGTTCGACGAGGCCGCGACCCGCGGCCTGGTGCTGATCGAGGACTGGCAGAACAACGAGTTCCGCGCCATGGTGCCGCTGGCGCCGCTGGCCGACCGCTATCTTTACGTGACGCGGGACGTGGATGGCAGCCTTCTGGGCCTTTTGGACGACACCCGCCAGACCGTCGGGGACTATCAGCGGCTGGAACAGGAACGCGGCCGCGTGCTGTTCGAATTTTCCTTGCTGTACCTGGGCTTCGCGCTGCTTCTTGTCGCGGGTGCGATGTGGCTGGGGCTGTGGTTCGCCGACCGGCTTTCGGGTCCGATCGGGCGCTTGGCCGAAGCCTCGGGACAGGTGGGCGACGGCAATCTGGACCTGCAAATCCTGCCCGCCGATACCGGCGACGAAATCCAGACCCTGGGCGAAAGCTTCAACCGCATGACCCGGCAGTTGAAGCAGCAGCGCCAGGAACTAGTCGAAAGCTATCGCGCCGCCGACGACCAGCGCCGGCTGTTCGATTCCGTGCTGTCCTCGGTCACGGCCGGGGTGATCGGGCTGGATGCGGCGGGTGAGATCGACTTCCTTAACCGCTCGGCCACCCGGCTGCTGGGGCTGGACCCGGCCACGGCGCATGACCAGTTGCTGTCCGAGGCGGTGCCGGAATTCGCGCCGCTGTTCGCGCGGCTGTCGCAATCGGTCAATGAATCGGTGCAGGACGAAATCCGCCTTAGCCGCCAGGGCCGGGTGGAAAGCCTGCTGGTGCGCATGGCGATCCGCCGCGGCGCCGCCGGCGGGCTGGAAGGCTACGTGGTGGCGCTGGACGACGTTACCGACCTGGTGTCCGCGCAGCGCATGGCGGCCTGGGGCGACGTGGCGCGCCGCGTGGCGCATGAGATCAAGAACCCGCTGACCCCGATCCAGCTTTCGGCCGAACGGCTCAAGCGCAAGTTCGCCCCCCTGGCGGGCGAGGATGCCGAGGCGCTGGAGCAACTGACCGGGGTCATCATCCGCCAGACCAACGACCTGCGCCGGATCGTGGACGAATTCAGCCGCTTTGCCCGCATGCCCGAACCCGACCGCAAAGAAACCGACATCGCCAAGCTTCTGCGCGATGCCGAATTGATGCAGCGCGACGCCCTGCAAGGCGCGCTGGTCTCGGATATCCCGGACGAGCCGGTGATCGTCGATGCCGATGCCGGCATGATGCGCCAGGTCTTCACCAACCTGTTAAAGAATGCCGGGGAAGCCATTGACGAGCTGCGGCAAGATCCGCCCGCAGGCTGGTCCCCCCAGGTCCATGTCACGCTGAGCGTCGCCCCCGATTCCGTCGCCATCCGCATCACCGACAACGGGCCGGGACTGCCCCATGACCGCACCCGGCTGTTCGAACCCTATGTGACCATGAAAGCCGGGGGCACCGGGCTGGGCCTGCCCATCGTCAAGAAAATCGTCGAGGAACATGGCGGCAGCCTGGTCCTGACCGACGCGCCCCAGGGACGCGGCGCCATGGCCGAAATCCGTCTGCCGCGCGAACGCCAGCCGGTGCGCCTGTCCGCGCGCCGCCACAAACACGAGCAGGAAGCACTGAAATGAGCGATATTCTGATTGTCGATGACGAGCGGGACATCCGCGAACTGGTGTCCGACATCCTGCGCGACGAGGGTTTTTCCACCCGCCTCGCCGCCAATTCCGACCAGGCGGTGGCCCAGTTGAACACGGCCGAGCCGGCGCTGATGATCCTCGACATCTGGCTCAAGGACAGCAAGATGGACGGGATCGACATCCTCAAGCAGGTCAAGCGCAACAATCCCGACGTGCCGGTGGTCATCATCTCGGGCCACGGCAATATCGAGATCGCGGTGGCGGCGATCAAGCAGGGCGCCTATGATTTCATCGAAAAGCCCTTCAACATCGACCAGCTTCTGGTGGTGATCCGCCGCGCCATGGAAACCGCGCGCCTGCGCCGCGAGAACTCGACGCTCAAGCGCGGAGAGGCACGGGGCGCCGAGATGCTGGGCAATTCCGCCCCGTTCCGCCGCCTGCGCGAACAGCTCGACAAGGTGGCGAAATCGAACGGCCGGGTCATGCTGACCGGCGAACCCGGCGTCGGCAAGGAAACCGCCGCGCGCTATGTCCATGGCCAGGGCCCGCGCGCCCGCGCGCCCTTCGTCACCGTCCCTTGCGCGACCATCGAGCCCGAACATATGGAAGAGGTGCTCTTTGGCCGCGAAACCGAAGGGCGCGGGATCGAGCCGGGCCTGCTGGAACAGGCGCATGGCGGGGTGATCTATTTCGACGAGGTGGCGGACATGCCGCCCGGCACCCAGACCAAGATCCTGCGGGTGCTGACCGAACAGCAGTTCACCCGCTCGGGCGGCACCGACAAGGTGCGGGTGGACCTGCGGGTGATCTCCTCGACCAATCGCGACCTTTCCGCCGAGATCGCCGCCGGCCGCTTCCGCCAGGAACTCTACGACCGGCTGAACGTGGTGCCGGTGGCGGTGCCGTCGCTGGCCGATCGCCGCGAGGACGTGGCGCTGCTGGCCGAGCATTTCATCGAACAGTTCCACGCCGCGCAAGGCCTGCCGCTGCGCGCCCTGCCCGAGGAAACCAGCGCCGCATTGCAGGCGATGAACTGGCCGGGCAATATCCGCCAGCTTCGCAACGTGGTCGAACGCGTGCTGATCCTGGGCGATGGCACCGGACCGATCCAGCCCTCGGAACTGGAAGGGCAGAACGGCAATGCCGGCGCCAGCACCAGCGAGGCCCTGGCGCTTGGGCCGCAGATCACCAGCCTGGCGCTGCGCGAGGCGCGCGAACTGTTCGAGCGGGAATACCTGCTGGCACAGATCAACCGCTTTGGCGGCAATATCAGCCGGACGGCGCAATTCGTCGGCATGGAGCGGTCGGCCCTGCACCGCAAGCTCAAGTCGCTCGGCGTCGTCGGCGGCATGCGCGTCGAGGAAGAGATGATGGGGAAATGATGGCGGCGCCGTGCCGGTGGCGCCGCCGCATGAGTATTTGGAAAACGGTGAATGGCAGATGCTGCGCCCCGGGTCACCGGGAGTCTGAAGATCGCTCCAGGGCGATCCGGGGCGCTTTCACCGTTTGCGGTCATCGGCTCTCCAGCCTGTACCGCATGACCCGTCTACAGAAACGAAGTTAAGAAAAGCCTAACCGCTTCACCGTTTTCCAAATACTCATGCGGCGATGACGCTGGCGGGGTGGCGGCATGGGTGTCGCTGACGCTTTCGCTGTATCCGCCGCCGGCGCCCCGCGCTAGGATCGCGCTTCAAGAAGGGCATGAACCGGGACCGGAATGAAGATCATCATCTGCGGGGCAGGGCAGGTCGGCTGGCATATCGCGCGCCATCTTGCGGGCGAGCGCAACGATGTCACCGTCATCGACACCAATGCCGAGCTGATCCGGCGCGCCACCGATGCGCTGGACGTGCAGGGCGTCACCGGCTTTGCCAGCCATCCCGACGTGCTGGACCGGGCCGGCGCGCGCGACGCCGACCTGATCATCGCCGCGACCCATTCGGACGAGGTGAACATGGTCACCTGCCAGGTCGCCCATTCCGTCTTCCAGGTGCCGCGCAAGATCGCGCGGCTGCGCAGCTCGGCCTATCTGGACGCGATCTATTCCGATCTCTATCGCACCGACCACCTGCCCATCGACGTGGTCATCAGCCCCGAGCGCGAGGTGGCGCGCGCGGCGATGCAGCGGCTTTCGGCGCCCTCGACCTTTGATGCCGAGACCTTTCTGGAAGGTCGGCTGCATCTTCTGGGGATCGCGCTGGAACCCGACAGCCCGGTGCTGAACACGCCCCTGCGCCAGCTTAACGACATGTTCATCAGCCTTAGCGCCATCGTGGCCGGGGTGCGGCGCGGCGGCAAGCTGTTCGCGCCCGAACCCGGCGACCAGCTTTTCGAGGGCGACCAGGTCTATGTCTTCACCCTGACCGAGGACGTGGCGCGCACGCTGGAGATCTTTGGCAAGCCCATGGCGCGGCAGGACAGCGTCGTCATCATCGGCGCGGGCAATGTCGGCCTTGCCGTCGCGCAATCGCTTGAGGCGCGTCCCGAGCGTATCCGCGTCAAGCTGATCGAGCGCAGCCGCGCCCGCGCCGAGGATGCGGCGGACGCGTTGAACCGGACCATCGTGCTGCATGGCGACGGGCTGTCGGCGGAACTGCTGGAAGAGGCCGCGGTGCCGCGCGCCGATGCGGTGCTGGCCATCACCGACGACGACAAGACCAATATCCTGGCCGCGGTGCGCGCCAAGCAGGCCGGCGCCAAGCTGGCCATATCGCTGGTCAACGACCCGACCCTGATGCCGCTGATGGAGCCCTTGGACATCGACGCCTTCATCAACCCGCGCGCCAGCACGGTTTCCACCATCCTGCGCCATATCCGGCACGGACGGGTGCGCGACATCTATTCCGTCGGCGATGCCGAGGCCGAGGTGATCGAGGCGCAGGTGCTGTCGACATCGCCCATCGCCGGGCGGGCGGTGCGCGACATCGACTTTCCCGAGGGGGCGCTGATGGGCGCGGTGCGCAAGGGCGGGCGCGTGGTCAAGCCCACGGGCGATCTGCGCATCGAAGAGGGCGACATCGTGGTGATCTTCGCCCTAGTTTCCGACATTCCCGAGGTCGAGCGCCTGTTGCAGGTCTCGATCGACTTCTTCTGAGGCGGGCGATGAAGCGATTGCTGCGCCTGCCGCTGATCGTGATCCTGGCGGGGATCGGGGCGCTGGCCATGGTGTGGCCGGGGCTTTATGCCCATGCGCTGGATCAGCATAAGATCGGCTCGATCTTCCTGGGTTCGGCGGGGCTGTTCGCGATCCTTGCCGCGATGCTGGGCATTGCCACCGCCGACCGGCCCGAGGCGCCAAGGGCGCTGAGCGTGCTGTTGACCATGCTGGGCACCATGGCGCTGCTGCCGGCGATGCTGGCCGTGCCCTTTGTTCTGTCCCAGCCCGATACCGGCTTTTTCAACGCCTGGTGGGAAATGACCTCTTCGATCACCGCCACCGGCGCGTCGCTTTACGCAGCCGACCTGTTGCCGGCGCCGCTGCATCTGTGGCGGGCCATCGTCGGCTGGCTTGGCGGGCTGTTCATGCTGGTGGCGGCGATCGCGCTGCTTGCGCCGCTGCGGGTCGGCGGGTTCGAGATCATGTCCTCGCCCTATGGGCGCAGCGAGCGGTCCGAGCGGCTGCCGCGTTCGGCCGATGCGCCGCCGACGGCGGGTCATCTGTCGCATCCCGGCTTTCAGACCGAACTGGCCGATCCGGTGCATCGGGTGATGCGGGCGGGCCGGGTGGTGCTGCCGGTCTATGCCGGGCTGACGCTGCTGATGTGGATGCTGCTTTTGATGCTGGGCGAGCCGGGGCTGCTGGCACTGACCCGCGCCATGGGCACGCTGTCGACCAGCGGCATCAGCCCGGTCGACGGCGCCGCGGGGCAGGGCAGCGGCATCATGGGCGAGGTGGTGATCTTCCTGTTCCTGATCCCAGCCTTGTCGCGCCGCTTCTGGCCCGGCGGGGGCGAGCTTCGGACCAGCGAAAGCTGGGTCCAGGACCCGGAACTGCGCATGGCGGCGGGCGTGGTGCTGCTGGTTTCGGTCGTGCTTTTCGCGCGGCATTTCGCCGGCGCGATCGGCGTATCGCCCAGCGGGGCCAAGGGGGTTCTGGACACGCTGGACAGCGCCGCCTCGGCCGCCTGGGGGGGCATCTTCAACGGGCTTAGCTATCTGACCACCACCGGCTGGAACTCGGTCGAATGGCAGGGCGCGCGCAACTGGTCGGGGCTGAGCTCGCCCGGCCTGATGCTGGCGGGGCTGGCGATGATGGGCGGCGGCGTCGCCACCACGGCGGGGGGCGTCAAGCTGCTGCGCGTCTATGCGCTGGCCCGCCATTCCGAACGCGAGCTGGAGCGGATCGTGCACCCCGCCTCGGTCGGGGGCGGCGGCCGGATGGCGCGGCGGCTGCGGCGCGAAGGGGCCTATCTGGCCTTTATCTTCTTCATGCTTTTCGCCAGTTCCATCGCGGTGACGGTGATGCTGGTCTCGTTGCAGCGAATCGAGTTCGATTCGGCGACGATCCTGTCCATCGCCGCGCTGACCAATACCGGCCAGCTTGCCGGCGCGATTCCGCTGACCCCGACCTTCCAGGGATCGGCCGGCATGGCGGGGGCGCCCTGGGCCGGCTGGGCGGGCCTGCCTGCGTTGACCAAGGCGGTGCTGGCCGGCGCCATGATCGTCGGCCGGGTCGAGACGCTGGCGATCCTGGCGCTGGTTTCGCCGGAATATTGGCGCCGCTAGGCGGGATCGCGCGCTTGCAAGCCGCTGCGCGCTCGCCTAAGTCTTGGAAACCAGCGATAAGAAAGAACAAGGTGCATCGAATGGCCGGCGACAAACAGAACCTCCAGGACGCATTTCTGAACCATGTCCGCAAGGCCAAGGTTCCGGTCACGATTTTCCTTATCAACGGTGTGAAATTGCAGGGCGTCATCACTTGGTTCGACAATTTCTGCGTGCTTCTGCGCCGCGACGGGCAGTCGCAACTGGTCTATAAGCACGCCATCTCGACCATCATGCCGGGGCAGCCGATCAGCCTCTATGAGGGCGAGGACTGATTGGCCGAACCCACGGAAACCCGCCAGCGCCCGACACGGGCCTATGTGATCCATCCCGATCTGGGCAATGCGCGCACCCGGCGCGCGCCGGAACTGGCGCTGGAAGAAGCGGTCGGGCTGGCCCGTGCGCTGCCCGCGATCGAACTTGCCGGGGCCGAGGTGGCGCGGCTGCGCAACCCCGATCCCGGCATGCTGTTTTCCAAGGGCAAGCGCCAGGAAATCGGCCAGCACCTTGCCGCCGTCGCTGGGGGCGAGGGGGCCGAACTGGTGCTGATCGACGGGCCGGTGACGCCGGTCCAGCAGCGCAACCTGGAAAAGGAATGGGGCGTCAAGATCCTGGACCGCACCGGGCTGATCCTGGAAATCTTTGCCGACCGCGCCCAGACCCGCGAAGGCGTCTTGCAGGTGGAACTGGCGGCCTTGGCCTATCAGCGCACCCGGCTGGTCCGGGCCTGGACCCATCTGGAGCGCCAGCGCGGCGGGTTGGGTTTCGTCGGCGGTCCCGGCGAGACCCAGATCGAGGCCGACCGCCGCGCCATCGACGACCAGATGGTGCGCCTGCGCCGGCAGTTGGAACGGGTGGTCAGGACGCGAGAGCTGCATCGCAGGGCCCGCGCCAAGGTGCCCTATCCCATCGTGGCGCTGGTCGGCTATACTAACGCGGGGAAATCCACGCTGTTCAACCGCCTGACCGGGGCCGAGGTCCTGGCCCAGGACCAGCTTTTCGCCACGCTGGACCCGACGATGCGGCAACTGACCTTGCCCGGCGGGCGGCGGGTCATCCTGTCCGATACCGTGGGCTTCATCAGCGATCTGCCGCATGAGCTGGTCGCCGCCTTCCGCGCCACCCTGGAAGAGGTGCTGGCCGCCGACCTGATCCTGCATGTGCGCGACATCAGCCATCCCGAGACCGAGGAGCAGGCCGGCGACGTCGGCGAGATCCTCGATTCGCTGGGTGTCGAAGAGGACGTGCCGCTGATCGAGGTCTGGAACAAGATCGACGCGCTGTCGCCGGAAATCCGCGCCGCGCTTCAGCGCACAGATGCGCGCACCCAGGGCGTCCAGGCGATCTCGGCCCTGTCGGGCGAGGGGCTGGACGGGCTGCTGGCCGCCATCGAGGCGCTGCTGGCCGAGGCCCTGGACGAGCCGCGATGCGAAGCGGAGCTGCTGCTGCCGCATTCCGACGGGCGCCGCAGGGCCTGGCTGCACCAGCAGGGCGTCGTCACCCGCGAAGAGGTGCTGGAGGAAGGGGTCCGGTTGCGCCTGCACTGGACCGGGCGGCAGAGGGCCGCGTTCGAGGCGCTTTGACCGGGGAACGATGCTGGCCCGGCCAACCGCAGCGATATTTGCAGGCGTTTCCGGCTAAATACCTAAAATGCGGCGAAAAACCCGCTTGAGATTGCGCAAAACAGACAATAAGACCCGATCCACATATGGTATGAGGTTCTTATGGTCGGACGTATCTTTGCGCTTTGCGCGGCATTTTCCCTGGCGGGTTGCGCAACCATCACCCGCGGGACCAAGGACGTGCTGGTCGTCAACTCCACGCCGGGCGGGGCGCAGGTCAAGCTGAGCGACGGGCAATCCTGCGACAATACCCCGTGCAGCTTCAAGGTTCCGCGCAAGTCGGAATTGAACGTCATGGTGACGAAGGATCGCTGCAAGCCGCAGCAGATCCGGGTGACGAACCGCATCGCCAGCGGCGGCGGCGCGGCAATGGCCGGCAATGTGCTGGTGGGCGGGATCATCGGCGCGGGTGTCGATGCAAGTTCCGGCGCCATGCTGGAACTGGTGCCGAACCCCGTCAATATCCAACTGGAATGCCGCTGAGCCGCAGGCTCGGCTGATCTCCGGCGGCGGTCGGACGCGGTGGGGCATTGCTTGCATTCCGCCGCATCCGTCACGCCGCCGGGCATTGACACCCAAGGCGGCGGCCCGCTCCGCCGGCCGGGACCGGGCCGCTAACATGATCGCCAAACCGGCCGGACGGGTGCGAACCGCCCCGAGCCGACATGCGAATCCATCAACGAAGCCGTGAACGAAGCCCGCCCGGCGCGGGGCTCGATTCGCTTGCCGCTTAGCCGCCGACGGGGACCCAGCGCCAGTCGCGCATCCTGCCGCGAAAGAAACTGCGCTGTGCCTTGGCGTATTGCCGGGTCGCGACGATGGCGCGCCCGACGGCCTCGTCAAGGTCGATCCGGCCTTGCAGATGCGCCACCAGGTCCGGCGCGCCGATGGCCTTGGCCCATAGCGCCTGGGGATCCCAGGCCGGCAGCATCGCGCGCACCTCGTCCAGCGCGCCCTGGTCCAGCATCATCTGAAAGCGCCCGCCGATGCGCTTGGCCAGCCAGTCGCGGTCCGGGTCCAGCACCAGCAGATGCGCGGTGGCGGGGTCGATCAGGGGCGGCGGCGTCTCGGCCTGCCAGTCGGCGATGCCGCGCCCGGTGGTCGACAGCACCTCCCAGGCGCGCTGGACGCGGACCGGGTTCTTCAGGTCGATGCGCGTGCGGGTCGGCGCATCCAGATCCGCGATCAGCCGCGCCAGCCCCGCCGGCTCGCGCAGCAGGCGGTCGGCCTTGGCGCGGATCTCTGCCGGGGTCGGGGGAATCACCGCCAGCCCGCGGCTGAGCGCGTTAAGATAAAGCCCGGTGCCGCCCACAACGATCAACCGCCCGCCGCCGGGCCGCAGCAGCGCCGCAACCTCGGCCAGCCAGGCGCCGACGGAATAGGCGCGGCCCGGCCCGACATGGCCGTAAAGCGCGTGCGGCGCGCGCGCCTCGTCCTGGGGCGTGGGGCGGGCGGTCAGCACCCGCCAGCAGGACCAGACCTGCAAGGCATCGGCATTGACGATGGTGCCGCCCTGACGCTCGGCGATCTCCAGCGCCAGGGCGGATTTGCCGCTGGCGGTGGGTCCGGCGATCAGGACATGGCGGCCGGGATCCAGTTCGGACAGGATGGGGTGACGCTGGGTCATTTCGGCTCGTGTCGGCGGCGGTTGAACATGCAGCCTGTTTGCGACATTTTGCCGGGCGATGAAACAGCCGCAAAAAAGGTGAACCCATGTCGGAAAGCGCGTCCAAGACCCCCGGAAGCTATTCTCGCGTCATGCTGAAGATTTCGGGCGAGGCGCTGATGGGGGACCAAGGCTATGGCCTGCACCCGCCGACCGTCGCCCGCATCGCCCAAGAGGTCAAATCCGTCCATGACATGGGGGTCGAGATCTGCATGGTCATCGGCGGCGGCAACATCTTCCGCGGACTTCAGGGCAGCGCCCAGGGCATGGAGCGGGCAACCGCCGACTATATGGGCATGCTGGCCACGGTGATGAACGCGCTGGCCATGCAGGCCGCGCTGGAGGCGCTGGCGATCCACACCCGCGTTATCTCGGCCATCCGCATGGACGAGGTGGCCGAGCCCTATATCCGCCGCCGCGCCATCCGCCATCTGGAAAAGAAGCGCGTCTGCGTCTTTGCCGCCGGCACCGGCAATCCCTATTTCACCACCGACACCGCCGCCACGCTGCGCGCCAATGAAATGAACTGCGAGGCGATCTTCAAGGGCACCAAGGTCGATGGCGTCTATGACCGGGACCCCAAGAAATTCCCCGATGCCAAGCGTTACGACAGCGTGACCTATGACGAGGTGCTGCAAAAGCACCTGGGGGTCATGGATGCCTCGGCCATCGCGCTGGCGCGCGACAACGACCTGCCGATCATCGTCTTTTCGCTGGACGAGCCCGGCGGTTTCCGCGGCATTCTGGCGGGCAACGGCACATATACGCGTGTGCATGGCTGAAAAACCCGCATAGGCTTTGCCATGCCGGCCCGGCTCGGCTAAAAGCGGCGAAAATCACAGCATAGAGGCCATGACCGAGCATGTCCGACGAGATCGAGATCGATACCGACGACCTGGAACGCCGCATGAAGGGCGCGATGGAATCCCTGCGCCATGAATTCGGCTCGCTGCGCACCGGCCGCGCCTCGGCCGGCATGGTCGAACCGATCATGGTCGATGCCTATGGCTCGCCCACGCCGATCAACCAGATCGGCACCGTGAACGTGCCCGAGCCGCGCATGGTCACGATCAACATCTGGGACAAGGCGCTGGTCGGCAAGGCCGAGAAGGCGATCCGCGAATCGGGCCTGGGCATCAACCCGCAGCTCAACGGCACCATCATCATGCTGCCGATCCCCGAACTGAACGAGGAACGCCGCCGCGAATTGACCCGCGTGGCCGCGCAATTCGCCGAACATGCCCGCGTCGCCATCCGCAACGTGCGCCGCGACGGCATGGACCAGATCAAGAAGGCCAAATCCTCGGGCATGTCCGAGGACGACCAGAAATTCTGGGAAACGGCGGTGCAGGAACTGACCGACAAGATGATCGCCTCGGTCGATCAGGCGCTCGAGGCCAAGCAGGCCGAAATCATGCAGGTCTGACGCATGGCCGAAACCGCAGCCAGCCTGTCGAAACCCGGCGAAGGGGACCAGCGGCCCCGCCATGTCGCCATCATCATGGATGGCAACGGCCGCTGGGCCAAGAACCGGGGCTGGCCGCGGCTGGTCGGGCATCGCCGCGGGGCCGAGCGCGTCAAGCAGATCGTCCGCGCCTGTCCCGACCTGGGGGTGAACTGGCTGACCGTCTATGCCTTCTCGACCGAGAACTGGAAGCGCTCGACCGAGGAAGTGCTGGGCCTGATGGGCATCTTTGCCCGCTATATCGAGCGCGAGGCCGACGGGCTTTCGGCCGAAGGCGTGCGCATGCGCTTCATCGGCGGGCGCGAGCGGCTGGAGCCCAAGCTGCAACGCCTGATGGAAGGGATCGAAAGCCGCACCGCCCGCAACACGCGGCTGAACCTGACCGTGGCGATCAATTACGGCGGCCGGGACGAGTTGGCGCGCGCCGCCAACCGGCTGGCGGCCCGCATCGCGCGCGGCGACATCGCCGAGCCGACCGAGGCCGATCTGGCCGATTGCCTGGATACCGCCGGCCATCCCGATCCCGACCTGGTGATCCGCACCAGCGGAGAGACGCGGACCTCGAACTTCCTGCCCTTCCAGGCGGCCTATTCGGAATATGAATTCACCCAGACGCTCTGGCCGGATTTCACGCCGGACCATCTGGCCGAAATCCTTGACCGCTACGGGTTGCGCGAACGGCGCTTCGGCAGCGTATGAGCCGGGATGGTCCCCAGCAGGGCCGGTTGCGCGGCGCCTTGCAGCGCGGCCGCGACCGATGGGCCGACCTTTGGCCGCGCGTCCTGTCGGGCGCGGTGCTGGCGGTTCTGGGGCTGCTTTTGCTGTTTTCCAGCGGGTTGTGGATCAGGCTGGGCGTGTCGGTGGCCGTCGGGGTGATGATCTGGGAACTGGCGCGGCTGACCGGCTGGCGTCACCCCGAATTCCACAGTCCGCGCCACCCGGTGCTGATCGCCATCCTGTCGGGGCTGGTGATGCTGGCCATGCTGGTGCTGCCCGGCGACTGGCCGATGGCGCTGGCGCTGGTGCCGATGATCGCCGGCTGGCCGGGCACACATGAACACGAACGCCCGGCCTATCTGCTGTTCACCCTGGCGATCCTGGGGGCGGGCTACGGGCTGGTGGTCATCCGCGAGGTGATGGGCCTGCCCACCTTGGCCTGGATCGTCGGCACCGTGGTGCTGTCCGACCTGCTGGGCTATTTCGTCGGCCGCAAGCTGGGCGGCCCGCGTTTCTGGCCCGCGATCAGCCCCAAGAAGACCTGGAGCGGCACCATCGCCGGCTGGGCGGGCGCGCTGGTGCTGGCGCTGCTGCTGGTGCTGGTCGGCCAGGCACCCTGGCCGGTGCTGGTGCTGGGACCGCTGCTGGCGCTGGCCGGGCAGTTCGGCGACATCGCGGAAAGCTGGCTCAAGCGGCGGGTCGGGGTCAAGGACAGTTCCGATCTGATCCCAGGCCATGGCGGGGCGATGGACCGCTTCGACGCCATGTCGGGGGCGCTGCTGGTGGCGCTTGTGTTGTTGATAGGCAATCTTTTACCCGTGATCGGAGGCTGAAAGGATGCGCAGCATAACCGTGCTGGGCGCGACCGGATCGGTCGGCGAAAGCGCGTTCGATCTGTTGATGCGCGCGGGCGGGCCGGACCGGTTCCGAACGGTCGCGCTGACCGGCGGTGCCAATGTCTTGCGCCTGGCCCAGATGGCCCGCGCCTTGCGGGCCGAAATCGCCGTCACCGCCTGGCCGCAATGCCTGGACCAGTTGCGCGCCGCGCTGGCCTGCAGCGGCATCAAGGCCACGGCGGGGCCGCAGGCCGTGGCCGAGGCCGCGGCGCGTCCCGCCGACTGGACGCTTTCCGCCATCGTCGGCGCCGCCGGCCTGCCGCCGGGGCTGGAGGTGCTGGCCCGCGGCGGCACGCTGGCGCTGGCGAACAAGGAAACCCTGGTCGCCGCCGGGCCGCTGGTCATGTCCCGCGCCCGCGAAACCGGCGCGCGGATCCTGCCGGTCGATTCCGAACATTCCGCGATATTCCAGGCGCTTCAGGGCGAAAACCTGGAAACTGTCGAGCATGTGACCATCACCGCCTCGGGCGGGGCGTTCCGCGACTGGCCGCTGGAGCGGCTGGCGCAGGCCACCGTGGCCGAGGCCAGCCGGCACCCGAACTGGGACATGGGCCAGCGCATCACCATCGACAGCGCCAGCATGTTCAACAAGGCGCTGGAAGTCATTGAAGCGCATGAGTTCTTCGGCCTTGGCGCCGAGCGTTTGCGGGTTCTGGTGCATCCGCAGTCGATCATCCATGCCATGGTGACGCATCGCGACGGCGGCAGCATCGCGCATCTGGGGGCGCCGGACATGCGCCATGCCATCGGCTATGCGCTGAACTGGCCGGAGCGCGCCGCGCTGCCGGTGCCGGCGCTGGACCTGGCGGCGCTTGGCAGCCTGAGCTTTGCCGCGCCCGACGAGGCGCGCTGGCCCGCCCTGCGCCTGGCGCGCGAGGCGATTGCGGCCGGGGGGGCCGCGGGCGCGGTGCTGAACGCGGCCAAGGAACAGGCGCTCGATGATTTCATCGCCGGGCGCATCCGCTTTACCGACATGGCCCCGGCGGTCGAGCATGCGCTGGAACAAGCCGCGCGCGAGGCCGGTTTCGGGCAAAGCCCGCGCGACCTGGCCCAGGTGCTGCATTGGGACGGTTTCGCGCGCCGGGCGGCCGCGCAATGGCAGGGGGCGGCATGAGCCTGGTTCTGGACATGATGGGCGGGTTCCTGTGGACCGCGGCGGCCTTTGTCGTGGCGCTGTCGATCATCGTCACCGTGCATGAATACGGCCATTACATCATCGGCCGGCTTTGCGGCATCAAGGCCGAGTGCTTTTCGCTGGGCTTCGGGCCGCGGCTGGTCTCGCGCCGCGACCGGCATGGCACGTTGTGGCAGGTGGCGGCGATCCCGCTGGGCGGCTATGTGCGCTTCCTGGGCGATGCGGATGCGGCCAGCGCCGGCTCGGTCCCGGTCGAGCCGGGCCGGGCGCGCCAAAGCCTGACCGGCGCGCCGCTTTGGGCGCGCTTCGCCACCGTGGCGGCGGGGCCGCTGTTCAACTTTGCCCTGTCCATCCTGGTCTTTGCCGGCATGGCGATCTGGCAGGGCCTGCCGGTCGATGAGGTCGAGGTCGGCCGGCTGCACCCGGTGCCGCCCGGCGTCGAGATGCAGTTGCAGCCTGGCGACCGCGTCCTGGCGCTGGACGGCCGTCCGGTCGAAAGCTGGCGCGATCTTGGCGCGGCTGCGGCCGACCTGCCCGCGCGGGACAGCCATGACTGGACGGTGCTGCGCGACGGCGCGCAGATCACCGTGCCGGGGCCTGGCCCGATGCCGCCGTTGGTCACGGGCATCGCGCCGCGCAGTTCGGCGGCGGCCGCGGGCCTGCAACCCGGCGACGTGATCCTGGCCATCGACGGACAGCCGGTCTCGCGCTTTGACGAGCTGCGCGAACATGTGGCCAAGGCCGAGGGGCGGCCGGTGCTGCTGAAGGTCTGGCGCCAGGGCGAGGGGGTGGCCGACTATACCCTGGCGGCGCGCGAACAGGACCTGCCGACCGAGGACGGCTATACCCGGCGCTGGCTGATCGGCGTGACCGGCGGCGGCACCTATTTCGAGCCGGCGACCCGGCCGGCCGGCACCGCCGAGGCGCTGGGGATCGGCGCCGCGCGCACCTGGGACATCATCGCCTCGTCCGTGTCGGGGCTTTGGGCGATGATCACCGGCCAGATCGGCAGTTGCAACCTGGGCGGCGCGATCTCGATCGCCGAGACCACGGGACAGGCGGCTGCGGCGGGGGGCGGCAACTTCATCTGGTGGATCGCGGTGCTGTCGGCGGCCATCGGCTTTCTGAACCTCTTGCCGGTGCCGGTGCTGGATGGCGGGCACCTGATGTTCTATCTCTACGAGGCGGTTGCGGGGCGGCGGCCTTCGGACCGGGTGATGGACATCCTGTCGGCGCTGGGGCTGGCGGCGGTTCTGTCGCTGATGGTTCTGGGCCTCAGCAACGATCTTTTCTGCCCGTGAACCGGCCTTGGCTTTTGACAGCACGGCCCGCTTCGCGGTATCCATCGGGGCAAATATGGCGGGACAAACCCGCCGGGCAACGCATTTTTCGCGAGGGGCGGCGATGACGGACAGGAAACTCGGCAAGGGCGCGCTGGCGCTGATCTCGGCGCTGGCCACGGCCGCGCCGGTCGTCATGGCCGCAGGCGCGGCCTCGGCCTATGTCTTCGGCGATGTGCGGATCGAGGGCAACCAGCGGATCGAACCCGCGACGATCCTGTCCTATCTGGACCTGCCGCGCGGCCAGGACGTGTCCAGCGGGACGCTGAACGACGCCATGCAGCGGCTGCAAAATTCCGGGCTGTTCGAAACGGTGGAGCTGGTGCCGTCGGGCGGGACGCTGGTGGTCCGGGTGTCGGAATATCCCACCATCAGCACCGTCGCCTTTGAAGGCAACAGGCGGGTCAAGGACGTAAACCTGGCCGAGATCGTCCAGTCCCAGTCCCGGCGCGTCTATTCCCCCGCCCAGGCCGAGGCCGATGCGGCGGCGATCAGCCAGGTCTATGCCTCGCAGGGGCGGCTGGCCGCGCGTGTCGATCCGCGCATCATCCGCCGCGGCAACAACCAGGTGGACCTGGTCTTCGAGATCCGCGAAGGCGCCCTGACCGAGATCGAGCGCATCGGCTTTGTCGGCAACCGCGCCTTTTCCGACCGCCGGCTGCGCAACGTGCTGCAAACCAAGCAGGCGGGCATCCTGCGCACCTTTATCCAGCGCGACACCTTTGCCCCCGACCGGGTGCCGTTGGACGAAAAGCTGCTGACCGATTTCTATCGCTCGCGCGGCTATGCCGATTTCCGCGTCCAGGCGGTGGCGCCGGAACTGGCGCGCGAACGCGATGCGTTCTACATCACCTTCCAGATCCACGAAGGCCCGCGCTATACCTTTGGCACCGTCAACACGACCAGCGATATCCCCGGCGTCGATGCGGCGGAATTCGCCGCCCAGAACCGGGTCAAGCGCGGCGCGGTCTATAACCCGACCGATATCGACACCACCATCCGCCGGATGGAGGCGCTGGCGTTGCGCAAGGGGCTGGACTTCGTCAGCATCGAACCGCGCGTCACCCGCAACGAACGCAACCAGACCCTGGACCTGACCTTTGCCCTGACCCGCGGCCCGCGCGTCTTTGTCGAGCGCATCGACATCGAGGGCAACACGACCACGCTGGACGAGGTGATCCGCCGCCAGTTCGCCACGGTCGAGGGCGACCCCTTCAACCCGCGCGAGATCCGCAACTCGGCCGAACGGCTGCGGGCGCTTGGCTATTTCTCGGATGTGCAGGCCGAAAGCCGCCCCGGCTCTTCGCCCGAACGGGTGATCGTGGACGTCAATGTCGAGGAACAGCCGACCGGCAGTCTGAACTTTGGCGTCAGCTATGGCGTGGCGACCGGCGCCGGGTTCAACATCGCCCTGTCGGAAAAGAACTTCCTGGGCCGGGGACAGCATGTGGACCTGTCCTTTTCCACCGGCACCGATACGCAAAGTTCGGGCCTGACCTTCATCGAGCCCTATTTCCTGGGCCGCGATCTCAAGGCGCGGGCGCAGGTCTGGTACAACACCACCGACCGGCTGAATTCGGACTACAACACCCGCACCCTGGGCTTCCTGACCGGGATGGAGTTCCCCATCTCGCAGAACGGCCGGCTGGAGCTGCGCTACAAGCTCAGCAAGGACACGCTGTTCGACGTGGAAATGCCGCATGTCGATACCGAGACCGGCGAATATGTCGGCTCGTCCCAGATCCTTTATGACGAGCAGGGCGGTTTCTTCACCTCGGCGCTTGGTTATACCTACAGCTATGACAGCCGCATCGCCGGGCTGGACCCGGTGACAAGCTATCGGCTGCGCGTGGGCCAGGATTTCGCCGGGCTGGGCGGCGACGTGAAATCGGTCACCAGCACGCTTTACGCCGGCGTGGAAAGCCGGGCCTGGCGCGAAAGCGTGACCATGCTGGCCGAGTTCGAGACCGGCGCGGTCCATATGCTGGACGACCAGGACAGCCGTTTCCTGAACCGCTTTACCGGCAACGGCAAGATCCGCGGCTTCGAGCCGAACGGCCTGGGCCCGCGCGATCTGGAAGCCCCCAACGAGGACGCGCTTGGCGGCAACTATTTCTGGGCCCTGCGCACCGAACTGCAATTTCCGCTGGGCCTGCCCGAGGAATATGGCATCAGCGGCGGGCTTTTCGCCGATGCCGGCTCGGTCTGGGGGCTGGACCGCACCAGCGGCACCGGCGGGGTCGAAGTCGATGACGGCATGAAGGTCCGCGCCGCGGTGGGGGCCTCGATCTTCTGGACCACGCCGATCGGGCCGCTGCGCTTCAACTTCGCCAAGGCCCTCAAGAAAGAGGACTATGACGAAGAGCAAAGCTTCGACCTGACGATCTCGACCCGGTTCTGATGGCTTGGCGGCGCGGCATCGCGGCTTTGGCCGTGGCGGCCCTGCTGGCCGGGGCGCCGGCGACGCAGGCCCAGCCGGTGGTCGACCCGCCGCAGCCCCCGCCGGGGCCGGCCAATACCGACGTGGCGCCCATGGTGATCGAAACCCCGCCCAGCCATGGCGAAGGGGTGCTGCCGGTGCTGACGCTGGACCAGGAGGCGCTTTACCTGGGGTCGCAATGGGGGCAGCGCGCCCAGGCCGAGCTAGAGCGCAACGCCAGAGAGGTCGCAGCCGAAAACGACCGGCTGGCGGACCAGTTCGCCGCCGAGGAACAGGAACTGACGGCGCTGCGCCAATCCCTGCCGCCCGACGAGTTCCGCAAGCGCGCCGATGAATTCGACCAGCGCGCCGTCGAGGTGCGCCGGGCCCGCGACGCCGCCGCCCGCGCGCTTCATACCGGGGCCGACGAAGAGCGGCAGGCCTTCTTCCGCGCCGCCCTGCCGGTGCTTGCGGCGCTGATGCGCGAACGCGGTGCGGTGGTGGTCCTGGACCAGCGCGCGATCTTCGTCGCCTCGCAATCCATCGACGTCACCGACGAGCTGGTCGAGCGCATGGACCGCGAAATCGGCGCCGGCCCCGCCCCGCCCGAGACCGGGGCGCAGACCGAAGCCGCGCCCCAGGCGGGCCAGGACGAAACCGTCCAGGATGGCGGGGATGCGCCCCAGGCCGCGCCGGCTGCGCCTGCGCCGCCATCCGCTCCGACCGAGGAATAGCGCCGCGCCGCCACCCGGCCGCCGCTATCCGGCGCGCTGGTCCAGCGCCCGGATCCGTTCGGTCAGCAGCGCGAAAAAGGCATCCCTTTTGACCTCGCGGATGAAGGTGGCGTTGGCGGGCCGGCCGCTGACACCCCACCAGTCGGCGACGGTCATCCCTTGGGTGTATTCGCCCCGCGTCTCGATTTCGACGTTGATCAGGCGGCCACTGAACAATTCGGGGTCAAGAAGCCAGGCGATGGTGCAGGGATCATGCAAGGGCGCGCCCTGGCTGCCGTATTTCTCGCGGTCATAGCGTTCGAAGAAATCGGTCCAGCCGGCCACGGCCTGGCCGATGCGGCCCATGCCGCGCATGGTTTCGACCCAGGCGCGGCTGGTCAGGGCGCGATGCGTCACGTCCAGCGGCATCACCGTCAGGGCCGCGCCGCTGGCAAAGACGATCTTCGCCGCCTCGGGATCGACATGGATGTTGAACTCGGCGGCGGGGGTGATGTTGCCCACCTCGAAATAGGCGCCGCCCATCAGCACGATTTCCCGCACGCGCGGGACGATGTCGGGCGCGCGCCGAAAGGCGGTGGCGATATTGGTCAGCGGGCCGATGGGCACCAGGGTCACGCTGCCCGGCTTTTCGCGGCGCAGCGTTTCGATCAGGAAATCGACGGCATGGCCGGGGGCAAGCGGCATTGCCGGCTCGGGCAGGGTGACGCCGTCCAGCCCGGTCTTGCCATGCACATGCTCGGCGGTGATCAGCTTGCGCTGCAAGGGCGCGTCGCAACCGGCATGGACCGGCAGGTCGGGGCGGCCGGCCAGTTCGCAGATCATCCGGGCATTGCGCTGGGTATGGTCCAGGCCCACGTTGCCGGCCACCACGCTGAGGCCCAGCACCTCCAGTTCCGGGCTGGCCAGCGCCAGAAGGATGGCGACGGCATCGTCCTGGCCGGGATCGGTGTCGATGATGATCTTGCGCGCCATGGCCGCCTCCGTGCCGGGTCCGCACAGGGAAGCGCGGCGGCGCCGGGGATGCAAGCCCCTAGTCGGCGGCCGGTCGCAGATGGGTGATGCCCGCCGCCGCCGCCCGCGCCAGCGCCGGGTCAAGCGACATGACCACATATTCCCCCCGCCGCCACAATTCGGCCATGTCGTCGTAATGGCGCGAAAAGGGGTGGCCGGACTGCCCGGTCGAGATGATGAAGACCGAACTGTCGGGATCGGCCAGGTCATAGACCCCGCGATAGGCGGCGCCGGTCACATTCAGCCAGGGATTGCGGCCATGGCCCAGAAAGCCGGCGCGGGCGATGGTCGATTCCCCGCCCGAGGTCGGCTGGATCAGGTTCACGATATAGGACATGCCGCGCATGTCCCCCAGCGCCGGGTGGACATGGCGCGCGCGGTGCAGATCGCCCCAGCGCCAACTGGCCAGGTCGGGGCCAAAGCGCGCAACCAGGTCCAGCAGCGCCGCGTCCAGCGCCTGGCGGGCGATCTGGGTGCAGGTCTCGACCGGGGCGGATTGGCGGATATCGCACCAGGCCGCCGCGCCGCCCCGGTTGCGGAACACGCGGTCGATGAAATCGGGAAAAAGCTCGGTCAGGTCGTCGGCCAGCGGCCCCAGGTCGTCGCGCACCAGCCGATCCTGAAGCGCGCGCATCCAGGCGGCGTGGATCAGCGGCTCGGGCAGGTGTTCGTTCATCGCGCCGTCCCAGTTCGCCAGCAGCGCCAGGGCGTCCTGGCGCAGCCGCTCGGGCGTGCCCTGCGCTGCCGGCTCGCCGGTGAACCACAATTCCGCCCCGACCAGCGGCAGCAGGGCGCGGGCGACGGGGCTGACGATGTCGTTCTGCGCGGCGATGAAACTGTCGCGCGAATGCACCTCGCGCGATTCGATCATCCGGCGCAGCCGGTCCAGGCGATAGGCGTCGGCGCCGTGCCCCGCGGTGCCCGTCGTCGCGACGATGCCGCTGGCGGGGTCCAGCTTGCCGGGGTCGGCCGGTGCGGGACCCATGCCCTGCCAGCGGTTTGCGACGATCCAGCCCGGCGCCGGCAGCCGGCCCGCGGTCTGGTGTGTGGGCGCCCGCTGCGGCAGCATGCCCGCCTGGACCTGGCTTACCCCCGAGCCATCGGCCAGCGTGACGACCAGCATCGGCGCCACCATGTCGCGCAGCGCATCAGCCGCCGCCTGCCGGTCCTGGGCGCGCATCAGCCCGATCAGGGCGGTCATGCTGCGATCGTCGCCCCGGCTGCCGGTCCAGGCCAGCGCCGCGACATGGCCGGCGGGCAGGATGGTGGCAAGATCCAGATGCGCGGCCGGGATCACCGGCCCGTTCGCCGTCTCGCGCAGGGTGATGGTCCGGGGCTCGGCGCCGCGGACGCGCAAGGTTTCGCGTCGGGTGGCGAAATCGGTCCAGCCCTGCGGGCCGCGGTAACGGTCGGGATCGCCAGGCTGGACCTCTTCGACATACAGGTCCTGGTCGTCAAGCGCGGCCGGGGTGATGCCCCAGGCCATGCTGGTATTGCGCCCCGACAGCACCAGCGGCAGGCCGGGAATGGTGCCGCCGATGACGCCGCCGGTGGCCAGTTCGATCCGGGCCAGATACCACAGGCCCGGCGCGGTCAGGGCGAATTGCGGATCATTGGCCAGAAGCGCGCCCCCGGCGGCCGTGCGCCCCGCCGCGGCGGCGAAACCGTTCGCCCAGGCCCCCGCCGCCGGCGCCAGATAGCCCGCCAGCGCCGCGGTCCAGTCCTGCGGACCCGCGCCGCGTTCCGGGCCGGCAAAGCGCGCGCCGGGGAACAGGTCGGCATAGGCGGGCAAGGGCGGCTCGTCCTGGCCGGCAACCAGGTCCTGGCCGCGCTGCGGCTCGGCCAGCGACAGCCGCGCCCGCAGCACTTCGCGGCGAAGCTGCGTGGTCGATGACGCCGCCAACAGCTTCAGGATCGCCAGCGAATCGGCCGGCTCCCAATAGGCGATCTCGTCGGGGTAAAGAAAGAATTCCGGCGCACCCCGTCCGCGCGCGCCCAGATTGACCTGTTCGATCCAGGCATTCACGCCCTCGGCATAGGCTTGCAGCGCCTGGGCGACCTCGGGATCCTGGGCGGAAAGCGAGCTGCGGGCGTTGCGGTAAAGCCCCAGGCGGCGGGCCAGGTCGTCGGCGGGCAGGGCGCCCGCGCCATAGATCTCGGCCAGCCGGCCCTGGGCTGCGCGGCGCAATGCCGTCATCTGGAACAGCCGGTCCTGGGCATGGGCCAGACCCAGGGCAAAGAACACGTCGCGGTCGCTGTCGCCGAAGATATGGGGCACGTCCTCGGTCGTGCGCACGATCTCGACCGGGGCCGAGATGCCGCGCACCGCATAGCTGCCATCGTAGTCAGGCAGCGAGCGGATGGCGAAATACCAGGCCAGCACCACCAGCACCACGGCCAGCATGATCAGCCCGACCGTCAGGCGCACAAGCCAGCGGAAAAGTGTCACCATGGAAAGGCACGGTCCCGAGCTTGGGCGCGAGAGGTTGACCCCCGCGCCGGGTGATGGAATTCATCGGGGTGAATAGGGCAGGGCGCGTGCCGGATCAACGCGCCTTTCGACACGAGGGAGTGAAACCGATGGCGCGCGTGGCTTTTCTGGGACTGGGGGTGATGGGCTTTCCGATGGCGGGGCATCTGGCGGCCGCAGGGCACGAGGTCGCGGTTTGGAACCGCAGCCCCGCCAAGGCCGAGGCTTGGACCGCAGCCCATAACGGCCGCAGCGCCGCCAGTGCCCGCGAGGCGGCCGAGGGCGCCGAATTCGTCATGGCCTGCGTCGGCAATGACGACGACCTGCGCCAGGTCTGCCTGGGCGAGGCGGGCGCATTCGCCGGCATGGGCAAGGGCGCGGTCTTTGTCGATCACACCACGGTTTCCGCCGCGGTGACGCGCGAATTGTCGGCGCTGGCCGCGCAATCGGGGCTGGGCTTTGTCGATGCGCCGGTCTCGGGCGGGCAGGCGGGGGCCGAGAACGGCCAGCTTTCGGTGATGTGCGGCGGCGCGCCTGCCGATTATGCCCGCGCCGAGCCGGTGATTGCCGCCTATGCCCGCATCTGCAAGCTGATGGGACCGTCGGGCGCGGGGCAAATGGCCAAGATGTGCAACCAGATCGCCATTGCCGGGCTGGTGCAGGGCCTGGCGGAATCGCTGCATTTCGCCGAAAAGGCCGGGCTGTCGATCCCCGAGGTGGTCGAGGTCATCAGCCAGGGCGCCGCCGGCAGTTGGCAGATGCAGAACCGTTCCGGGACCATGGCCGAGAACCGCTTCGACTTTGGCTTTGCCGTGGACTGGATGCGCAAGGATCTGGGCATCTGCCTGGCCACCGCCGATCAGACGGGCGCCAGCCTGCCCGTGACGGCGCTGGTGGACCAGTTCTACAAAGAGGTGCAGGCCATGGGCGGCGGGCGCTGGGACACCTCGGCCCTGATCGCCCGTCTGCGCCGCTGACGCCGCGCTTGCCAAACCGGCGGCGGTCGGGCTATCAGCGGGACCGGGTCCGAACGGCGCCGTCCTGCCCGGTGCAGGCCGGTGGGCGGGGAAGCCCGCGAAGACAAACGGAACATGCGGCACGCCTCAACGGCCATGTTCCATTCGGGGCGGTAGCTCAGCGGTAGAGCGACACGTTTACACCGTGTTGGTCGGGGGTTCGATCCCCTCCCGCCCCACCAGATTTCCCCCCCTGCGAATGACGGCCGGCGCGCGCTGCATGTCATGGACGGACAATCCCGATTTCACCCCGGCGGCGTCATGACGCCGACGGCCCGGCCAAGGCGGCCTGGAACGGAAAACCCCGCCCAGGGTCCGATCCTGGGCGGGGTTATTTACCAAGCGGATCGCAGAAACGGCCTAGCTGACCAGGGCGCGGCCATTTGCGGCGTGCCGCACCGCCAGCTTGCGGCCCTGCCGGCCAGACAGAAGCGACCGGGCCGGAACAGCGCTATAGTCGCGGGCGCGCAATTGCGGGAAAAGCGAGAAGATTTCCTGCAACGCCTGGGCGCCCACCGATTTCAGCGCCTCGGGGCCGGTGTAAAGCGATTCCGTCTCGGCGCCATTGGAAATGACCACCTCGTGCTGACGGAACAGGATGTGGAAATATTCCGCCTCGGCAAGGTCATGCGCAATGTCGATGCCGTCCAGTTGCAGCAACTGCTTCGCGGCAACCAGGACTTCCGAGGCGCCGAACATGCGTTGCGCGATGCGCGAGCGCACAAGAATCCGGTGCTGGGGCGAAACCACCAGGTCCTGGCTGGGCAATCCGGCGCCAAGCGCGCCCGCCGAGATGCGAATCGGCAGAAGCTTGGGGTTCTTGTCCAGGAACTCGGGGCCCAGGTGGCGCGAGCCGATCCATTCGATGGGCTGCGGCCCGTGATCGCGGGTCATCACGATATCGCCGGCGCGAAGCTTTTCGACGGGAACCTCTCCTTCATCCGTCAGAATCAGCGTGCCGCGGCAGAAACAGGGCGTCGCCAAGGTTCCTGGAAAGATAAAGGTGTCGCCGTTCAGGTAGGTGCTTTGGTCCGACAGGAAAAGGTCGAACTCGGCGCGCGTCATGGGGATTTCGACATTCACCGTTTCGGCCAGAAGCGGAGTGCCGGGCGACGTCAGGTGCAGAACGCCGTCGCGATAGGCGTCTTCGGGGTCACTGGAATCAAGTTGAAAGTTGGTTCGGCCGTCCACTTCGAAGATGTCCGTGGCCTGCATTCCCGAGACGTTCAGCGTTTGCGGGTTAAGCACCAGCAGCGAAACCGCCGGCGGATCGTAGACGAACTTGCCGGTATGATACTCGCCGGTGAACTCAACATTAAACTCGTTCAGCACCGTTTCCGTCAGGCCCACGCTCAGCGTCGAGGCATCAAGCGTCACCGTCCCGCTGTCGCGAACTTCGAATGTGGTATTGGTGAGCAAATCGGCGTTCAGCAGCCCCTGGTCCAGGGTAAGGCTACCGCCATTCTGGGCCGCGAATGTCGGGCTGGACGCCGCGCCCACGCCCACAAGGTTGCTGATCGACACGTCGACGCCATCGACGATCAAGGTTCCCGAGTCGATGACGTTCAGGTCGATGGTATCGCCATCAGACGCATTCGTGCTGTCGATAACGGTCTCGCCGCTAAGAAGATCAATGTTAATAATTGCCATTCCTGTTTCTCCATCAAGCGCATTACCAGCATCGCCGGCAGACAACCGCAGGTGCTGAAACCGTCTCTCGGAAACAGGAGGAGAGATCTAAAAACAGACGGATTTCTCGCATCGATCGCCAAACCGTGAACTGAACGGTTCAGCGAATCCAGACCTATATCAGCGATCACGATCGCGCAACCTAAAGTAGCGTCTGCGTGAGGATGACCTGTGACGGTGCCCCAAGGTCAAGCCACCGCCGGGCAGGGCGAAACCTGCGATGCAGGCCGCCATTTCGGTTGACTTGCGGGGCCGTATCCGCGATATACCCGCAACCGGCCGGGCGCATGTCCGTTGCCGGCATGTTATTTTGAACCTCATCCCCGAACAGGGATGCGCTGTCCGAAGGCGGGGCCCGGCCCCGGAAACACCTGCAAGCCAGGGGCCGAAGGATGCGGCAGAGCAAGGAAAGACGGAATGTTCGCAGTTCTCAAGACGGGCGGCAAGCAATACCGGGTTCAGGCCGGTGACGTGTTGCGCGTCGAAAAGCTGAACGCCGAAGCCGGCGACAAGATCCAGTTCAACGACGTGCTGATGATCGGTGCGACCGTGGGCGCGCCGCTGGTCGCCGGCGCCGCCGTGCAGGCCGAAGTCATCGACATGATCAAGGCCGACAAGGTGATCACCTATGTCAAGCGCCGCCGCAAGCATTCCTCGCAGCGCACGCGCGGCCACCGCCAGCAGCTAACCCTGATCCGCATCACCGAGCTGCTTGAAAAAGGCGGCGACAAGACCGACGTGAAACCGGCCGTCGGCGCCCGCACCAAACTCGAATCCGCCGCCAAGCCGGCGAAAGCCAAGAAGTCGGAAGCCGAAGTTCCGGCCCAAGACGCCAACTGAGGCAGAAGGAGACTGAGCCATGGCACATAAGAAAGCAGGCGGTTCGTCCCGCAACGGCCGCGATTCGGCCGGTCGTCGTCTCGGCGTGAAACTCTATGGCGGCCAGCAGGCCGTCGCCGGCAATATCATCGTGCGCCAGCGCGGCACCACCTGGTGGCCGGGCCAGAACGTCGGCATGGGCCGCGACCATACCCTGTTCGCGCTGGCCGACGGCCACGTGACCTTCAAGAAGGGCCTTAAGGGCCGCACCTATATTTCCGTGCTTCCCGCCAATCTTGAGGCCGCCGAGTAAGCCGATTTCACCACGCAGGTGCTGAAAAAGGGGATCGGCAAGGCCGGTCCCCTTCGCGTTTTCCGGATTGGCACCCATATGATTGCGAGTAGTTGAGGGAGAAGAGTGACATGAACGAATTGCTTTCCTCGGAAGCGCGGCAGATCGAGATCGTGACCGAACGTTTCGTCCTGCGCCCGCTTCGGGCGTCGGATGCCGGGCTCATCGCGCATTACACCGCCGACCGCCGCGTGGCCGAGGGAACCCGTTCGATCCCGCATCCCTTGCCGCCCGGCGCATCCGAAGCCTATGTCCGCCGCGCCATGGCGGAAGATCGCGACGAAGATGTCTGGGCCATCGACGGTTCGGCCAACAAGCTGGCCGAGGTGCTGGGCGTGGTTTCCCTGACCCGCATCGACCGGGAGCAGTCCGAACTTGGTTTCTGGGTCGGCGCCGGTTTCTGGAATACCGGCTTCGCGACCGAGGCGGTCTCGGCCCTGGTCGAGGCCAACCCCCACCGCTCGCGCACCCTGTTTGCCGAGGCGTTCCAGGACAATCCGGGCTCGGCCAGGGTGCTGACCAATTGCGGCTTCGACTATCTTGGCGATGCGGAAAGCTGGTCGGTGGCGCGCGACGCCCGTGTGCCGACCTGGACCTATCTGCGAAAGATGGGCTGATCACGCCGGTCCAGGGCCAGTCTGGCCGGACGATCAAATGGCAGATGAGCCGATGCGGCAAGGTCGCGGCATGGGTATTTGAAGAACGAAGAAGGGCGGCGCCAGGATCTTCCTTGTCCCTTAAATACCCATGGCGCAACCACGCCGGCCGCGGCTTGGGCGCAGCCTTTGGCGCTGCCGGTGCCGGGCTTCAGCGCCGCAGGGTGATGGCGTTGCCGGCGCCGGTGATGACCACCTCGCGCAAGCCGGCCAGTGCGGCATTGGGGATGGTCAAGGCCACCGTCGCCATATCGCTGGCCGGGTTCGGCGGATTGGCCGCGGCAAAGGTGTCGGCCAGGGGCGGCTTGCCGACCAGCCGCAGGCGCAGCACGCCGTCCTGATCGGCGCGGATGCGTCCCCGCGGCATCGGCACCTCGGTCACCAGGGCGACATCCCACCAGCCCTTGCTGGCGGCAAGCCCGGTCACGACCAGCAGCCGCCCTTCGTAAAGCGGTTCCCATTTCGCCGCCGTGACCTGCGCCAGCGGCAGCCGCCCGTCCTCGGCCGTGATCGGATAGCCGCCTTCGGGCTCCAGCGTCTGCTGGCGAGGCGCGCCGCCGCCGAACCAGCGCAGCGGGTTCAAGCCGCTGTCGCCCATGCGGCCGCAACCGGCCGGCACCAGCATCGCACAGGCAAGAATGCCCAATGTCAGTGACCGCATGATGCCCGCCCCCCTGTTCCAAGTCTTTGGCGCAGTGATAGGGCAAGTCGTGCGGGGACGAAAGCCTCTTTGACCTTGCCGGGCCATCGCGCTATGCCGGGCTCGCCGCCGCAAAAGGACCCCCCGATGGCCACGCCCGCCTTTGAAGACATTGCCGAAACCTTCGATTTCCTGGACGATTGGGAAGAGCGCTATCGCCATGTCATCGAACTGGGCAAGGCGATGGAGCCCATGGACCCTTCCCTGCAAGTGCCGGCCACCAAGGTCGAGGGCTGCGCCAGCCAGGTCTGGATCATGCCCCGGATCGAAGCCGGCCGCTTTGGCTTTCAAGGCGACAGCGACGCGCTGATCGTGCGCGGGCTGATCGCCATCCTGCATGCGCTTTATTCCGGCGTCCCGGTCGGCGAGGTGGCCGCGATCGACGCCAGCGCCGAACTTGGCCGGCTGGGGCTGGAAGAGCATCTTTCGGCGCAACGCTCGAACGGGTTGCGCGCCATGGTCGAACGCATCCGCCTGCTGGCGGCGGCGGCCTGAAGTCAGCCGCCGCGGCGGTGCGAGATCCAGCCGCCGCCCAGCACCCGCGTTCCTTGGCCGGCATAGAAGACGCAGGCCTGGCCGGGGCTGATGCCTTCTTCCGGGGCCAGCAATTCGACCTCGGCCCGGCGCGGGCCGGTCACGCGCAAGATGGCCGGGCGGGGCGGCCGGGTTGACCGGATGCGGGCGCTGATGGGGATTTCGCCCGCGAAGGGTTCGTCGCCCAGCCAGTTCACCTCGGTCACGGGCACGATCCGGGTCGCCAGCGCCTGTTTCGGGCCGACGACGACGCGCCGCGTCGCGGGCTCCAGCCGCACCACGTAAAGCGGATCGCCCAGGCCGCCGATGCCCAGGCCGCGGCGCTGGCCGATGGTGTAATGGATCACGCCGCGATGCGTGCCCAGCACATTGCCGTCCAGGTCCACGATCTCGCCGGGATCGGCGGCGCCGGGGCGCAGCTTTTCGATCACGCTGGCATAATCGCCATCCGGCACGAAGCAGATGTCCTGGCTGTCGGGCTTGTCGGCGATGGCCAGCCCGTATTGCGCGGCCAGCGCCCGCGTCTCGGCCTTGCTGGCCAGCCCGCCCAGGGGAAAGCGCAGGAAATCAAGCTGCTCCTGCGTGGTCGAGAACAGGAAATAGCTTTGGTCGCGGGCCGGGTCGGCGGCCATGTGCAGCTCGGCCCCGCGCGGCCCGTCGAAACGGCGGATGTAATGGCCGGTGGCCATGCAATCGGCATCCAGTTCACGCGCGGTGTCCAGCAGGTCGCGGAACTTGACCCGTTCGTTGCAGCGGATGCAGGGCACCGGCGTCGCGCCGGCCAGGTAGGCGTCGGCGAATTCCTCGATCACCGATTCGCGGAACTTGTTTTCGTAATCCAGCACGTAATGCGGAAAACCGATGCGTTCCGCCACGCGGCGGGCGTCGTGGATGTCCTGGCCCGCGCAGCAGGCGCCCTTTTTCGCCAGCGCCGCGCCATGGTCGTAAAGCTGCAAGGTCACGCCGATCACGTCATAGCCCTGCGCGGCCAGCATGGCGGCGACAACCGAACTGTCCACGCCGCCCGACATGGCGACGACCACGCGGGTCTGCGCCGGTGGCTTGGCAAAGCCCAGCGAATTCACGGTGGAATCGGGCGCGGCATGGCGCAGGGTGGTGCTTGGCGCTGTCATGGATCGTCCTTTCGCGGGGGCGCGCGGCCTGCGTCCCGCAGTTCCCCTCATTTATAGGTAAAATCCCCGGATTCTCAAGGGCAGGAGGCCGAAAAAACCTGGCGCAGCTTCACCGGGGCTTAAGAAGTTTGCGCCATAAGCAGGCAAGCAGAACAGGGACTTGCCGATGTTTTTGAAGAAAACCCCCGGTCCGCGCACCGTGATCCTGCCCGATGGCGGCATCCTGACCTTGGCCGATCTGCCCCAGCCGCAGACCCGCTGGGTGGCCAGCCGCAAGGCCGCGGTCGTCGATGCCGTCCATTACGGACTTTTGGCGCGGGACGAGGCGATTCGCCGCTATGGCCTGACGGAGGAGGAGTTCGACGCCTGGGCCAGCGCCTTTCGCCAGCATGGCCGCAATGCGTTGAAGATCACCCAGTTGCAGAAATTCAGGCAACCTTAGATTGAGATTGTTTTGTTCAATATGCTGGTAACGTGATATTAACCTTTTGCGCGGAGGTTTTACCAGTCGACTGGTTAGCAAGGGGAAATGACATGCGAATCCTTCTGGTCGAGGATGATCCGACCACGGCGCGCAGCATCGAGCTGATGCTGACGAATGCCAGCTACAACGTCTATCGCACCGATATGGGCGAGGAAGGCATCGACCTTGCCAAGCTTTACGACTACGACCTGATCCTGCTGGACCTGGACCTTCCCGACATGCACGGGATGGAGGTCTTGCGCCAGATCCGCATGTCGCGCATCGACACGCCGATCCTGATCCTGACCGGCTCGGACGATACCGAAAGCAAGCTGCGCGGCTTTGGCTTCGGGGCCGATGATTACATGACCAAGCCCTTCAACCGCGACGAATTGGTCGCCCGCATCCAGGCCATCATCCGCCGGTCCAAGGGGCACAGCCAGTCGGTGATCCGCACCGGCGGAATGGTGGTGAACCTGGACGCGCGCTCGGTCGAGGTGGCGGGCCGCCCGATCAACCTGACCGGCAAGGAATACCAGATCCTGGAACTGCTCAGCCTGCGCAAGGGCACCACCCTGACCAAGGAAATGTTCCTGAACCACCTTTACGGCGGCATGGACGAGCCGGAACTGAAGATCATCGACGTCTTCGTCTGCAAGCTGCGCAAGAAGCTGGCCGCGGCCATGAACGGCGAAAGCCATATCGAGACGGTCTGGGGCCGCGGCTATGTGCTGCGCGATCCGGCATCGGAGCCGCATAACGCCGAGCGTATGGCGCTGCGCGCCTGAACGAAGCCCGGCGCGGGGCAGGCGAATGGGGACGGGGCCGGGCGCTGGACAAGCCCGCCCTGGCACCGCTATCACCTTTCCCCGGACAGGGGCCGCAAGGCCGGCAGCAGGGACAGGGGACAAATGGCCGGAAATGACCAGGATCGCGCGGCGCCGGCCGGGAATGGGGCCGGTGCGCCGCTTTCGGCCCCGGTGCCGGTCGGGGAACTGGACGCCGCGGCAGCCGCCGCCGAACATGCGCGGCTTGGCGACGAGGTGGCGCGGGCGAACCTGGCCTATTACCAGGATGACGCGCCATTCCTCAGCGATGCCGAATATGATGCCGGCAAGCGCCGGCTGGAAGAGATCGAGGCGCGCTTTCCCCAGCTTGCCCATGCCGGCAGCCCGACCGAACAGGTCGGCGCCGCCCCCGATACCCGCTTTGCCAAGATCCGGCACCGCCTGCCGATGCTGTCGCTGGAGAACGGCTTTACCCAGGCCGATGTAGAAGCCTTCGTCCAGCGGGTGCGGTCGTTCCTGAACCTGCCCCCCGGCGCGGCACTGGAAATCACCGCCGAGCCCAAGATCGACGGGCTGTCGCTGTCCTTGCGCTATGAAGCCGGGCGGCTGGTCCAGGCCGCGACCCGCGGCGACGGCGCGGTGGGCGAGAATGTGACCGCCAATGCCCGCACCATCGCCGACATCCCCGACCGGCTTGCCGGCACGGATTTGCCCGAAGTGGTGGAGATCCGCGGCGAGGTCTACATGGCGCATGCGGATTTCGAAAAGCTGAACCAGTCCGATACCGGCCGGATCTTTGCCAATCCGCGCAATGCCGCCGCCGGCTCGCTGCGCCAGCTTGACCCGAAGGTGACGGCATCGCGCCCGCTGCGCTTCTTTGCCTATGCTTGGGGCGACGTCAGCACGCCCCTGGCCGCAACCCAGATGAAGGCGGTGGCGCGGATGCGGGATTTCGGCTTCCAGGTCAACCCGCTGACCGGCGTCTGCACTTCGGTGGCTGAGATGCTGGCGGCCTGGGACCGGATCGAGCAGATGCGCGCGACCTTGGGCTATGACATCGACGGCGTGGTCTACAAGGTCAATGACCTGGCCTATCAGGCGCGGCTGGGCATGCGCTCGACCACGCCGCGATGGGCGCTTGCGCATAAATTCCCGGCCGAGCGCGCCTGGACCCGGCTGGATTCCATCGACATCCAGGTCGGCCGCACCGGCGCGCTAAGCCCGGTCGCGCGGCTGCATCCGGTGACGGTGGGTGGCGTCGTCGTCTCGAACGCCACCCTTCATAACGAAGATTACATCGCCGGCCGCGGTGCCGATGGCGGCGAGATCCGCGCTGGCAAGGACATCCGCATCGGCGACTGGGTCGAGGTCTATCGCGCCGGCGACGTGATCCCCAAGGTCGCCGATGTGGACCTGGCCAAGCGTCCCGCCCAGGCCGTGCCCTATGCGTTCCCCCAGACCTGCCCGGAATGCGGCTCTCCGGCGATCCGGGAAGAGGGCGATTCGGTGCGGCGCTGCACCGGCGGGCTGATCTGCCCGGCCCAGGCGGTCGAGAAGCTGCGCCATTTCGTCTCGCGCGCCGCCTTCGACATCGAGGGGTTGGGCGCCAAGCTGGTCGAGGAGCTGTTCCGCGACGGCTGGATCGCCGAGCCGGCCGATATCTTCACCCTTCGCGACCGCTACGGGCCCGGCCGGCCCCAGCAGTTGAAGAACCGGGAGGGCTGGGGCGAGAAAAGCGCCGCCAGCCTGTTCCAGGCCATCGACAAGCGCCGCGAGATCCCGATGGCCCGGCTGCTTTTCGCGCTTGGCATCCGCCATGTCGGCGAGGTCGCGGCGCAGGACCTGGCGCGCCATTACGGCAGTTGGCAGGCGCTGGCGACGGCGCTTGACACCGCGCGTCCGGCGGCGCTGGCGCATCGCCGCGCCGAAGAGGCCGCCCAGGCCGAACGCGAAGCCGCGCTTGCCCAGGCTCGCCGCGCCCGGCCTTCGGGTGCGCGGGAAGCGGCCCTGGCGCAGGCTGCGGTTGCGCCTGATGCCGCCGGCGCCTGGGCGGGGCTGATCGCGGCCGACGGGGTCGGTCCGGTCCTTGCCATGTCGCTGTCGGACGCGCTTGCCAATCCGCGCGAGCGCCAGGCGATCGACCGGCTGGTCGCGCATCTGGCCGTCCTGCCGCCCGAACGGCGCGCGACCGACAGCGCCATTGCCGGCAAGATCCTGGTCTTTACCGGCACGCTGGAAAAGATGACCCGCGCCGAGGCCAAGGCGCGGGCCGAGGCGCTTGGCGCCCATGTCGCGGGCTCGGTCTCGGCCAAGACCGACCTGCTGATCGCCGGTCCGGGGGCCGGATCAAAGGCCAGGAAGGCCGCCGAACTGGGCGTCAAGGTCATTGACGAGGACGAATGGCTGGCGCTCGCCCAGGGGTGACGCCGGGCCGCCCGCCGGCGCTGTTTCCGCTGTTCGCGGGGGTCGAGACGCTGCCGGGCGTCGGCCCCCGCGCGGCCGAAACCCTGGCCCAGATGGGCGTGACGCGGCTGCGCGACCTGGTCCTGACCCTGCCGCATTCCGGCATCCGCCGCCGCCCGATCGCCCGCCTGGCCGACGCCCGTCCGCCCGAAATCGTGACCGTGGCGATCACCGTGCAGCGCCACAGCCCGCCGACGGCCAAGGGCCGGCCCTGGCGGGTGCATTGCTCGGACGGCAGCGCCGATCTGTTGCTGGTCTTCTTTCATGCGCGCAAGGACTGGATCGAGGGCCAGTTGCCCACGGGCGCGCGCCGGCTGGTCTCGGGCAAGGTCGAATTGTTCGACGGCATGGCGCAGATGGTGCATCCCGATCATATCGGCGCCGAGGGCGCGGTGCCGCCGCCGGAATTCGAGCCGGTCTATCCGCTTTCCGGCCGTCTGACGCAGGGCGTGATGCAAAAGGCGGTGGGGGCGGCGATGGGGCGGCTGCCGCAGGCGGGGGAATGGATCGACGCCTCGGTCCTGGCGCGCGAGGGCTGGCCGACCTGGGCCGAGGCGCTGGCCCGCGCCCATGCGCCCGCCAGCCCGGCGGGCCTGTCGCCGACCGATCCGGCGCGGGCGCGCCTGGCCTATGACGAGCTTTTCGCGCATCAGTTGACGCTGGCGCTGATGCGCCGCGACCGCCGCCGCCGGGCGGGGCTGGTCACGCGCGGCGACGGCCATCTGCGCGACAAGGTGTTGGCCGGGCTGCCCTGGCCGCCGACCGGGGCGCAGACCCGCGCGGTCGAGGAGATCGCCGGCGACATGGCCGCGCCGCACCGGATGAACCGGCTGCTGCAAGGCGATGTCGGTGCCGGCAAGACGCTTGTCGCCTTTCTTGCGCTGCTGGTCGCGGTCGAGGCCGGCGGGCAGGGCGTCTTGATGGCCCCGACCGAGATCCTGGCGCGCCAGCATTTTCGCGCGCTGGAGCCGCTGGCCCGGCTGGCCGGCATCCGGCTGGAGGCGCTGACCGGCCGCGACAAGGGCGATGCGCGCGCCAATATCCTGGCCGATCTGGCCCAGGGGCGCATCGACATCCTGGTCGGCACCCATGCGGTGATCCAGAAATCGGTCGCGTTCGACGACCTGCGCCTGGCGGTGATCGACGAGCAGCACCGTTTCGGCGTCAACCAGCGCATGGAACTGGGCGCCAAGGGCGGGCATCAGCCGCCCGACATGCTGGTGATGACGGCGACACCCATCCCGCGTTCGCTGGCCCTGGCGCAATTTGGCGACATGGACCTGTCGGTGCTGGACGAAAAGCCGGCCGGGCGGCAACCGATCCGCACCACGGCGCTGTCCGACGCCCGCATGGCCGAGGTGGTGGCGCATCTGGGCCGCGCGCTGGCGGACGGCGCGCGGGCCTATTGGGTCTGCCCGCTGGTCGAGGAAAGCGAAGCGATCGACCTGACCGCGGCCGAGGCGCGTTTCCAGGAATTGCGGGCGCAGTTCGGCGCGCGGGTGCGGCTGGTCCATGGCCAGATGCCGGTCGAAGAGCGCGACGCGGCGATGGCCGATTTCGCCGCCGGGCGCGCCGGCATCCTGGTCGCGACCACGGTGATCGAGGTCGGCGTGGACGTGCCCGAGGCCACGATCATGGTGATCGAGCGCGCCGAAAGCTTCGGCCTGGCGCAGCTGCACCAGTTGCGCGGCCGGGTCGGGCGCGGCTCGGGCGCGTCAAGCTGCCTGCTGATGTATCACGAGCCGCTGTCGGAAACCGGGCGGCGGCGGCTGACCATCCTGCGCGAGACCGAGGACGGGTTCCGCATCGCCGAGGAAGACCTGGCCATGCGCGGGGCGGGCGACGTGATCGGCACCGCGCAATCCGGCCTGCCGCGTTTTCGCATCGCCGACCTGGAACGCCAGGCCGGGTTGATGGCCCTGGCCCGCAAGGATGCGCAAAGCTTCCTGGAGCGCGACCCGGCGATGGAAAGCGAACGTGGCGCCGCGGTGCGGCTGCTTTTGTGGCTGATGGAACAGGACCGGGCCATCCGCCTGATCGCCGCCGGCTAGACGCTCCACGGATGTTCTTAAAAAGTTCTTTACTTTGTTCCCTTGGCGTGAGAACAAAGCATAAACATACCGTGGAGGAACTCTCATGACCCGCGAATCCCTCTCTGACCTGCTTGGCACCGTCGCGATTTCGGTGACGGCCATCATCCTGTTTTCGCTGCCCTCGATCCTGGCGGCCTGATCCTTACTGCCCCGCGCAATCGACGGCCCTTCGCCTGGGGCCGCGTCCTTTCCCCGGATGATCCTGCGCGCAACTGCCGGTCCCTTGCGGGCCGGCTTTCTTTTTCGCCTCCGGCGGGAGTATTTGGAAAACGGTGAAGGCGGGCAGGGCGCGCCTCCGCCGGGGGGTATTCGGGGAACGAAGAAGCCGGTCAGGCCGAGGCGTCGATGGCGCCCAAAAGCGCCTCCCATGCCAGCAGGATCGAGGCGTGGCGGTTGGGGAAGTCTCGGGCGGGCAGCAGGGTTTCGAGTTCCTGGAAAGGGGCGCCGGGGGCGGGGGCTGCCGATTTCAGCATCGCCTGCAAGTCGTCGCGGCCCTGCGCGATCTCGGCCCGCGAGCGGCCAAGCGCGGTGCGTCCCAGCACCCCGGCCGAGGCCTGGCCGAGCGCGCAGGCCCGCACCTCTTGCGCGAAATCGGCGATGCGGCCGTCCTGCATCACCACATGCGCCGTGACCGAAGATCCGCATTGCGGCGAGCGGCGATGGGCGCTGCCGGTGGGGCTGTCGAGCTGGCCCAGATGCGGGATGTCCGAGGCCAGCGCCAGGATGCGCCGGGAATAAAGCTGCATCAGGTCGCTGTCGGACATGGTCTTTCCCCTTGCTGCCGCCCGGTCTAGATAGGTGCGGCATGCCCGAAAGGAAAGCCGATGTTCGACCCCTCCAGCCTGAAATATGATGCAAAGGGCCTGATTCCCGCCATCGCCCAGGATCATCGCAGCGGCGAGGTGCTGATGATGGCCTGGATGAATATGGACGCGGTGCGGCAGACGCTGGAGACGGGGCGCGTCACCTATTGGTCGCGCTCGCGCCAGGCATTCTGGGTCAAGGGCGAAAGTTCGGGCCATGTCCAGATGCTGGTCGAACTGCGGGTGGATTGCGACCGCGACTGCCTGCTGCTGCTGGTGGACCAGCACGGGCCGGCCTGCCACACCAATCGGCGCAGTTGCTTTTACACCGCCATCCGCGAGGGGGCGGAGGTCGTCATCATGGCGCCGTCAGAAGCCTAGCTGGCGGCGGATCGCCTCGGCGCTGGTGCCTTCGTCGCGAAAAAGCTTCAGCGCGCGGGCGTCGTCGCGCTTGGCCAGCCGCTTGCCCTGGGCGTCGCGGATCAGGCGGTGGTGGTGGTAGCGCGGTGTCGGCAGTTCCAGCAGTTTCTGAAGAATGACGTGTATCCATGTTGAATCAAAAAGGTCTTTTCCACGCGTGACCAGGGTGATGCCTTGGGCGGCATCGTCCACCACCACCGAAAGGTGATAGCTGGTGCCCATGCCGCGCCGCGCCAGCACCACGTCGCCGATGCCGTCCAGAAAATCCTGTGCCGCCAGCCGGTGCGGCAGGCCGGGAGCGATGTTTTCATCCAGGAAGGCGATTTCGTCCAGGCCGAGATGGTGCAGCGCCCGCGCGGCATCCAGGCGGATGGCGTCATCGGGGCCGGCATCCGCCATGGGCCGGCCGCGGCAGGTGCCGGGATAGACCGGGCCGTCGGGGCCGATGGCCGGCGCGTCTTCTTGCGGGGCGGAAAGGGCGGCGCGGATATCGGCGCGACGGCAGCGGCAGGGATAGGTCAGGCCAAGCATCGCCAGCCGATCGAGCGCCGCCTGATAGGCGGGCAGGCGTTCGGACTGGCGCATGACCGGCTGCGGCCAGTCCAGGCCCAGCCAATGCAGGTCCTGGGCGATCAGCGCCTCGTATTCCGGGCGGCAGCGGGATTGGTCGATATCCTCGATCCGCAGCAGGAACTGGCCGGGATCCGCCAGCCGCGCGGCGGTCAGCGCCGCGAAAGCATGGCCCAGATGCAAGGGGCCGGTCGGCGAGGGGGCGAACCGGGTCCGGTTCAACTTTGTCCCGCAAGCCAATCAGTGAAATCGGCTTTTGCCCGGTCGGTATAGGCCGGGTAGCGGTCCTTGCGCCCCTTGCGGCCGCCGCGCATGGCGTCCAGCGGCGGGTAGAGGCCGAAATTCACGTTCATCGGCTGGAAAGTCTTGGCATCCGCGCCGCCGGTGATGTGGTTGACCAGCGCGCCCATCGAGGTAGAGGGCGGCGGCGGCGGCAGGTCGCGCCCCAGCGCCTCGGCCGCGGCCATGCGGCCAGCGAGCAGGCCCATGGCGGCGGATTCGACATAGCCTTCGACCCCCGCCACCTGGCCGGCAAAGCGCAGGTTCGGGCGCGCGCGCAGCCGCAGCCGGTCGTCGATCAGCCGCGGCGAATTCAGGAAGCTGTTGCGATGGATGCCGCCCAGCCGGGCGAAGCTGGCGTCTTGCAATCCGGGAATGCGCCGGAAAACATCCACTTGTGCGCCATATTTCATCTTGGTCTGGAAGCCCACGATATTGTAGAGCGTCCCCAGCGCATTGTCGCGGCGAAGCTGCACCACGGCATAGGGCTTTTCCGTCGGTTGATGGGCGTTGGTCAGGCCCACGGGCTTCATCGGGCCATGGCGCAGCGTGTCGCGGCCGCGTTCGGCCATGACCTCGATCGGCAGGCAGCCGTCGAAATAGCCGGCGGTTTCGCCCTCGTGGAACTCGGTCTTGTCGGCAGCCAGCAGGGCGTCGATGAAACCCTCGTAATCCTCGCGCGTCATCGGGCAGTTGATATAGGCGGTGCGCTCTGCCTCGGTCTCGCCCTTGTCGTAGCGGCTTTGGCGCCAGCAGATCGACATGTCGATGCTGTCGGCATGGACGATGGGGGCGATGGCGTCGAAGAAGGCCAGCGACCCTTCGCCGGTCAGGTCGCGGATCGACTGGCCAAGCGCGTCCGAGGTCAGGGGGCCGGTGGCGACGATCCAGCGCCCCTCGCCGGGCAGTTCGCCGATCTCGCCGGGCTGGAAGCTGACCAGCGGCTCATCGTGCAAAGCCTGGGTCACGGCCTGGGAAAAAGCGTCGCGGTCCACGGCCAGCGCGCCGCCGGCGGGCAGGCGGTGACGCTGGGCCATGGCCATGATCAGCCCGCCCGCCGCCCGCATTTCCCAGTGCAACTGGCCCACGGCGTTCATGCGGTCGTCGTCCGAGCGGAAGCTGTTCGAGCAGACCATTTCCGCGCAATCGCCGGTGCGGTGGGCGAAGGTCGCGACTTGGGGCCGCATCTCGTGCAGCACCGCGGGAATGCCGGCGCGGGCGATCTGCCAGGCGGCCTCGGATCCGGCAAGGCCCGCACCGATGATATGGATGGGTTCCATGCTTTACCCCCCTGCGTCAGGCGCGATCTGGTATCAATCGCGGGTGGCGGCGGCAAGAGAAAGGGCGGCGCCCGCCAGGGGTGCCGCCCGATTCCGTTCAGCCTTTGGCAGGCGATCAGGCCTCGGCGGCGGCCTCTTCCTCGGCGGCTTCCTCGTTATCGGCCGAACGCAGGCCCGAGGGCGCGGCGATATTGGCGATGACGAAGTTGCGGTCGATGGTGGGCTTCACGCCGGCCGGCAGCACCACGTCGTTGATGTGGATGGTGTCGCCGATCTGCTTGCCGGTCAGGTCCACGGTGATCTGCTCGGGGATGTCCGAGGCGGTCACGACCAGTTCGACCTCGGGGCGCACCACGACCAGGGTGCCGCCGCGCTTGAGGCCGGGGGCCTCTTCGTGGTTTTCGAACTGCACGTGGATGAACAGGTTCACCCGCGTGTTGCGGTGCAGGCGCATGAAGTCGATATGCGTCGGCAGGTCCTTGACCACGTCGCGCTGGACGCCGCGGCAGATGACGCGCACGTCGTCCTGCCCCTCGACCTTCAGGTTCCACAGGGTGGACATGAAGCGACCGGCGCGCAGCTTGGTCAGCAGCGAGTTGAACTCGACTTGAATCGGCTGCGGCTCTTTGCCGTCGCCGTAAACGATGCCGGGCACCTTGCCTTCGCGGCGAGCTTGGCGGGCGGCCCCCTTGCCTGTCCCCGCGCGTGCCTCGGCCACCAGATCCGGGATCTCTTTGGCCATGGTTGGTTTCCTTATGCTACAAATGACGGCCATCCTCCAAGGGTGCATGGCCGAAGCCGGGGCTATAGCGCGATGCCGGGGCGATGTGAAGTGAAAAAACACTTGCGCAGACAGGGCAAAATGCTTGTCAGATAGGGGCGGGCGGTTGCGCCGCCCCTGCGGCACAGGGTCGGGATCATCGCGTTGCATCGCATTCATTCGCTGGATTATCTGAAGCTGGGACTGGCGGTGCTGGTCGCCTTTGCCCATACCTACTGGCTGCAATCCCATATGAACCCGCTGATCTTCCTGATCGGCAACGGGCTGATGCGGGTCATGGTGCCGATCTTTTGCATCGTGGCGGGCTATTTCCTTTATTCGGCGGTGGCGCGCGGCAAGGGCGGAAAATGGCTGTGGCGGGTAACGGCGCTGTACCTGTTCTGGATGGCGGTCTATCTGCCCTTCTGGCTGAATCAGGTAAGCGGCCCGCTTTCGCTGCTCAAGACCCTGGCCTGGGGCTATTTCCACCTGTGGTTCATGGCCGGCATCCTGGTCGCGGGCGCGGCGGTGCTGCTGCTGCGCGGCCTGGCGCGGCGGTTGGCGCCGGCCTTTGAATACCGCATCCTGCTGGCCGCGGCGGCGACATGCGCGCTGATCGGGCTGGCGCTGCAATATGCCGCCTTGTCCGGCATCGCGCAGATCGGGGTGAAGAAATTCTCGAACGGGCTGTTCATGTGCTTCCCCTTCGTCTCCATCGGCTATCTGTGCGGGCGCCGGGTGGCGCGGCTGGGCACGGGGGGGCTGCCGCCCCGGCGGCTGGTGCATCTGGCCAGCCTTGCCGGCACCCTGCTGCTGGTGATCGAGGCGCGGCTGGTCCTGGGCTGGCGCGGCGACCAGGTGATGCTGGACATCCCGGTCATGTCCTATGTCGCGGCGCCGGCGCTGTTTCTGTCGGTGCTGGAGCTGTCGATGCCGCAATCGCCGATCCGGCTCGACCCGATTTCGGCGATGATCTATTTCGGCCATGTGATGGCGCTGCAACTGGCCAATGCGCTGGGAATACGGGAACTGGGCGGGCTGATGCTGTTCGCCGTCGGCCTGCCGGCGCTGGCCGCGCTGCTTTTGGGGCGCCTGCCGATTCCGGGCTTTGGCAAGGACCGGACCCGCGGGCGGGACCGGCAGGCGGGTCCGGGACCGGCGCCCTAGGCTGGGGCTAGGCTGTGAACTCATAAACGGGATTCCGTTATGATGGCCGGCGTGATTCACTGGACCTATGGAGGGTTCAGGATGGCGCGTTTCGATCTGACGGACTTTGAATGGGAACTGATCCGCCCGCTTCTGCCTAACAAGCCGCGTGGGGTGGCGCGGGTGGATGACCGGCGGGTGCTGAACGGTATCTTCTGGGTACTCAGGACCGGCTCGCCCTGGCGGGACCTGCCGGAACGCTACGGTCCTTCGACCACGATCTACAACCGGTTCAACCGATGGGCGAAATCCGGGGTCTGGCTGCGGGTGTTCGAGGCTCTG
>NZ_FTMK01000013.1 GCF_900156255.1 Paracoccus thiocyanatus | reverse complement strand
GACGCATCCTCGACCCGGCGATGTGGTGGCCGATCGCGGCTACGATGCCCGCGCCGTGCTCGACCTGATCGCGGCGCGCGGCGGACGCGGCCATATCCCGACCCAACGCGACCGCAAGGTGCAGCGGCAGGTCGATCCGGTCCTCTACCGCCAGCGCAACCTCGTGGAGAGGTTCTTCTCCAAGCTCAAGCAGTTCCGAAAGATCGCCACCCGATACGAGAAGACGGCGGAAAACTACCTCGCCGCCGTCCTCATGGCATGCTCAAGGCTGTGGATGAGGAATTATGAGTCCGCAGCCTAGCCCCTTCGTCCACCGTCACCACCACGGACAGGCCCGGTTCCAGATACTCCGCCATCTCTTGCCCAGGATCGATGGCGATGCGCACCGGCAGGCGCTGCGCCACCTTGGTGAAATTGCCGGTGGCGTTCGACGCGGACAGCAGGCTGAACTCGGATGCCGTTGCGGGCGAGAACGCCTCGACCCGGCCGGTAAAGGCGCGGTGCTGCATGGCGTCTACGGTGAAACTGGCGCGGTCGCCAAGGCGGATGCCGTGCAATTCCGTTTCGCGGAAATTGGCGATGACCCAGACCTCGGGGCCGACATGGCTGACCAGCGCCGTGCCGGCGGTGACATATTGGCCCAGGCGCACGCCGACCTGGCCCAGCCGCCCGTCGGCGGGGGCGCGGACCACGGTATTGTCCAGGTCGATCCGCGCCAGTTCCACCGCCGCGCGGGCCGAGGCGATTTCGGCGCGCTTGGCGGCCAGCCCGACCTCGGCCCCGCTGACATTCTCGCGCGCGACCGCGATGGCGCTTTCGGCCTGGGTGACGGCGGCTTCGGCCTGGCGTAGCGACAATTCGCTTTGATCGGCCGCGCTTTGCGCGGTCACGCCGCGCGATTGCAGGGCCTGCGCGCGATCCCAGGTCGATGCCGCCGTGTCCCGCGCCGCCTGGGCCGCGGAAAGCGCCGCTTGGGCCGATTGCAGGCTGGCCTGGGCGGAATGGACGCTTTGTTCCTGGATCTTCAGCGCCGCCTGGGCGCCTTGTAGGGCGGCCTGGGCCTGGGCCAGCCTTTGGCGATGTTGCCGGTCGTCGATGCGGGCGATGACCTGGCCGCCGGTGACGGTCTGGAAGTCCCGCACCTCGACCGCCGCGACATAGCCGGAAAGCTGCGGGGCGATGGTGGTCAACTGGCCGCGGATATAGGCGTTCTCGGTCTGCGGATGCGCCGGGCGGAACGGCGGCAGGTGCCAGGCGTAAAGCACGATCAGCAGGCCGGCCAGGCCGGCGGCCAGCGCGATCAGGGTCGGGATCAGGTGGTTTCTGGTCATCAATCGGCCTCGGCTTGGGTCTGGGCGGCGGGGGGCAGCGGCGCGATCCGCACCACCAGCCAGTCGCGGAACAGGTGCAGAAGCAGCGCCGCAAGCGCCGCCGCCGCCAGCAGGAAGGTCAGGAAATAGGCGTCGTTATAGGCCATGACATAAGCTTGCGCGCTGGCATCCTGGGCCAACTGCGCCACCGCCTGCGCCTGGCGCTGCGCGGCGTCGGCGATCTGCGGCGCCAGCGCCGCGCCGCGCTGTGCGATCTGGGCCGCGGTCAGCGGATCGGCGGCGGTCAGTTCCTCGGCCAGCACTTGCAGGTGCAGGGCCTGGCGGTGGTTGATCAGGGTCGAGAACAGCCCCGACCCCATCGCCCCGCCCAGCGATTGCGTGGACAGGAAGACGATGACGAAGGACAGGATATAGTTCGGCCCGCGCGCCAGCGCCGATAGCAGCCCGCGCATCATCGCCGGCGCCAGGAAGAACGAGCCGGCAAAGGCGATCATCGCCTGGCTCAGCATCATCTGCGCCGGCCGGGTATCCATGCTGGCATGGCTGTCCATGAAGGCGCCCGCGGCGATCAGCACCAGCGCGATGATGTGGAACAGCGGCACCCGCTCGGGCTTCATGAACGGGATCAGCGCCAGCCCGCCCAGCACCGTTGCGGCAAAGATCAGCGTGAACAGCGGCACAAGCTGGCCCTGGGTCACGCCCAGCACCTGGAACATGCGCGGCGCGCCGGCGCTTTGCTCGGACAGGACCAGCCGAAAGATCAGCAGCGTCGCCGTCAGGTGCAGCATGGCGGGGCTGACAAGCCAGCGGATGTCCAGAAGCGGCGCCTTGCGGTGCAGCTCGATCACCACGGCCAGGGTCAGCGCCACGATGGACAGCGCCAGCACCCAGCCCAGCCAGGCCACGTCGGTCCACCAATGGATCGCGCCCATGATGAAGCCCACTGTCAGTCCCCCGAAGCCGGTGGCGATCAGCAGCCAACTGACCAGGTCCATGGCGGCGATCACCTTGACGCGCGGCGCCGAGGTCAGCGGCAGCGCATAGACCAGCCCCAGCGACACCGCCGCCAGCCCCAGCGCCATGGCGTGAAGCCCGCCCCAGCCGTGGTCGCCCATCAGCGCGGGCGAGATCACCCGCGCCAGCATCGGCCCGGCCGCCACCATCGCCAGCACCATCGGCAGGCCCAGCCGCATCTTCCATTGGGGCGGCAGCGGCTCCAGCATATACATGAAGGCCAGCGTGGACAGCGGTGCCGAGGCCATGCCGGCCACGAATTGCACCGCCACCGCCGAGCGAAGGTCCGAGACGGCAAAGGCCGCCAGCGACACCGCCAGATAGACCAGGATCGCCACCTCGGCAAAGCGGCGCAGGCCGAACTGGGTGCGGATCTTGATCAGCAGCAGCGGCATCGAGGCGCGCGGGATCATGAAGGCCGCCATCAGCCAGGTCGCCTGGGTGGTGGTGGCGCCCAGGTCCCCGGCGATCTGGGGGATGTTGGTGCTGACAAAGCCCTGCGCCAGCCCCTGCGTCAGCCCGATCGTGACCGAGGCGCCGACATAGCCCAGCGTGGCGGGCCAGGACATCGGCACGAAGGGCGGCGCGGCCGGGGCCGCAGGGGGTGCCGGGGCGGCGGCCGCCGCCGCGGCTCGCGGCCCGCTCATCCCTGGCGCAGCCTTTCGGCGTTCAGCGCCATCTGCGCCAGCGTGCGGCGCGTGACCGCCAGGTCCTGGGGCGCGATGCCGTGGGCAAGGGCGACGTCCACCTCGGCGCGAAAGCCCAAAAGCGGCTCGATCCGCGCCGCCTCGGTCAGGTAGATCGCATGCTTGCGGCGGTCCTCGGGCATCGGGCGGCGCTCGGTCAGGCCCTGCGCCTCCAGCGCGTCCAGCAGCCGCTTCAGCGTCGGCGTCTCGATCCCCAGCAGCGCCGCAAGCTGGGCCTGGCTTGCGCCCTCGTTGCGGCCGATGGTGGTCAGCAGCCGGGCGCGGGAATAGGTCAGCCCGTGCTTTTCGACCCGGCTTTCAAAGGCGGCGCGCAAGACGCGCGTCAGTTCGATAAGCGATTCCACAAGCGTAAAGGGGCGATCGGGCATCGCGTTTCCCCACTGTCTGACAATTCATTAGCTAGCTAATAAACAGCGCGGCCATAATCAAGCCCCGTCCGCGCATCTGGCGGGCGGGGTCAATAGTCGCGTTCGTAAAACAGGCCGATGGTGCTTTCCCCTTCGCTGTCGACCGAGCCTCGGGCGGTCAGCGTGTCGGACATGTCCAGGTTCAGGTTCAGCTTGGTCTTGCCGTCGCCGCCGACCTGCACGTCGGTATAAAGGTTCTCGGACAGGTATTTGCCCGCCCGGACCGAGACGTTGCCGTCGTCATCCGTCGCCAGGTCCAGATCGTCCAGCCCGGTCGAGGCGCGCAGCCGGCCCACGATCCCCTCGCCGCCGCGGCCGGCCAGGGTGGCGACGGCGCTGGCCAACTGCGCGGCTTGCAGCGCGCTGATATTGTCAAGCCCGCGGCCGAACAGCAGTTGCGACAGCACCTCTTCCTGCGGCATCTCGGGCGAGGATTCAAAGGTGATGTCGGGGTCCTGCGCCTCGCCGTCGATGATGATGCGGGTGGTGATGTCGTCCTGCACCGTCTCGGCCACCAGCCGCAGCACCGGGATCATGCTGCCCTGCAACTCGATCAGCCCCTCGGTCATGTCGAAGCGCTTGCCCAGCAGATCGACCCGGCCGCGGATCAGTTCGAACTGCCCGATGGGGATCGGCTGGCGGGCATTGCCGGTCAGGCGAATCTCGCCGCCCAGTTCGGCATCGACGCCGCGACCGCGGATAAAGACCTGCGACGGCGCGGAAATCAGCAGATCGAAACGCGCCGGATTGGCCGGCGGCGTGGCCGGGGGCGCCGCCATGCCGGCCTGGCGCGAGGCGTCGCTGGGATATTCCAGCAGCCCGGCCTTGGCGCGGGTCTGGCGCTGCGGCGGGCGCTCGGAACGGTGGATGATGTCGGGGATCGCCTTGGCGCCGCCCAGCCCGGTCGAGGGGATGCGCAGTTCGGTATGGCCGATGTCGATGCGGCCCGAGACCAACGGCCCCTGTCCCAGCGGCCCCGAGACATTGACCGCGCCGCTGACGCGCGATTCATAAAGGTTCGGGTCGCGCAGCACCACGTCGGCCAGCCGCACGTCCAGGTTCATCTGCCGGTCGCCCACCAGGGCGATGGGGCCGGTGACGGTGATGGTGCCGCCCGCCTCGACCGCGCCGCGGATATCGATGGCGATCCGGCCGGCGTTGAAATCGGCATTGGCGTTCAGGCTGCCCACGGCCAGGCCAAAGCGCGGCTCGGCCAGCCGGCCGCCCGTCAGCGCCACCCGGCCCGACAGCGATTCCAGCCCCGGCCGGCCGTTCAGGCGCAGATCGAAGCTCAGCGGCCCCTCGATCGAGCGGGTGCGCAGGAACGGGTTGGCCGCCGCGGCATCGCTGCTGCCGTTGATGGCGATATCGGCGGTGGACAGGTCCGTCGCTGCCGTGCCGGTCACGCGGGCCTGGGTATCGCCCGGCCCGTTTGCGGTCAGGTTCACGTCATAGACGTTGCCGGTGTTGCGAATGCTGCCTGAAACCGTCGCCGGGCCGGGAAAGCCCGGCACCACCAGGCCCAGGTCGTTCAGCCGGGCGTCGAGGTTCAGCCCTTCGGCCGGGCTGCCGTCGCCGGTGACGCTGAACTGGCCGTTGCCGGCGCGCAGCCGGCTGACGGTCAGGCTGCCATCCGGGCGCTGCGCGGCGGCCAGGTCGAAGCTGGTCTCGCCCGCCAGCACCGCATCGGCCTGCGGGTTGCCGACGCCCAGCCCGCGGGCCTGGCCGCTGGCGGTGATCTGCCGCCCGCCGCCCTGCTGGTCCAGGACATGGCCCGAGGCGCTGACCGAGCCGCGAAAGCCGCGGCCCAGAAAGCGCAGGTCGTCGGCGCGCAAGGTGGCGGCCAGGTCGGTTGCCCCCTGCCCCACCCGCCCCTCGGCGCCCAGGTTCAGGCGCGGGTTCTCGACGCTCGCGGTCTCGATGGTGAAGACGCCGTCGCGCTCGACCCCGTGCAGCGCCAGCCGGGTCTCGCCCACCAGCGCGCCATCGACCTGCGCCTGGCCAAAGGACAGGTCGGTGCCGGTGCCGGTCACGTCCAGCCGCCGCGCGCCCGAGCCGTCGTCCTTGAAGCTGCCCTGCGCCGCCAGCGCGCCGCGCCAGCCGCGGCCAAAGCTGGCCAGCGAGCGGATTTCCACCCGGCCCTGCATGTCGGTGCCGCTGGGGGCGATGCGGCCCTGCGCCGTGGCCAGCATCTGCCGGTTGGTCAGGTCGAAATCATGCACGGTGATCTCGTCGCCGCGCTGTTCGGCCGACAGCCGCAGGTCGGTCACGCCGGTCAGCGCCCCGTCCACGTCCTGCTGGCCCAGGCGCAGGTCGGTGCCGCGCCCGGTCAGCTCGATCCGGCGGGTGCCGCCCTGTTCCACCGCCGTCGCCTCGGCCGTCAGCCCGCCCGAAAGGCCGCGCCCCAGCACCGCCAGGTCAGGCATGGACAGGTTCAGCGTGGCATCCATGGCGCCGGGCGCAAAGCTGCCCCGGCCCTGGGCGTCAAGCTGCGGGTTGGTCAGCCGCAGGGTCTGCACCTCGAAGCCGTCCTGCGCCTGCGCCGCCTCGACCAGCAGGTCGGTTTCGCCCTTCAACGCGCCGTCCAGTTCGGCGATGCCGATGACAAGATCCTGCGCCTTGCCGGTCAGCGTGACGCGGCGCGCACCCTGGGCTCCGGTCACGCGCGCCTCGCTGCGGACGCTGCCCGACATGCCGGGGTCCGCCACCGACAGGTCCGGCATCTCGACAGTCGCGGTCAGGGTGCTGGAATAGCTGTCCAGCCGCCCCTGGGCCTGGGCCGTCAGGTTGCGGGCATTCACCGTCAGCTTGCGCAGGTCGATCCCCGAGGTATCGCGCCGGGCGCTGAGTTCGATGCGGGATTGCCCGGCCAACATGCGGTCGGCATGGTCCTGGCCGATGCGGATATCGTTGCCCAGAACCTGCGCCTCGACATCGAATCCCTTGCCCAGCAGCGCGTAGCGGCCCTTGATATGGGCCTGTGCCGCGCCGCCAAGCGCGCGCCCGGCCAGGGTCGAGAAGCGCCCGATATCGCGATGCTCGGCGGTGATGTCGCCCGACAGGGTCAGACCCGAGCGCAGCCCCGATACGGTGGTTTCGCCCTTGAAGCCGAAATCCTCGCCATTGATGTTCATGCCCCAAAGCCGCAGCGCGTTGCCGGGCGCAAAGGCAAAGTTCAGCCCGCCGTTCAGCACCCGCCCCACAGCCTGCGCCAGGCCGGGATCGCTGGGTTCCAGGTCGTCCATGCCAAAGGCGATCCAGCCGCGCACCTCTTCCAGCGCCTGCTCGGCGGTCAGGGCGACGCGGCCGCGCCCGTCCAGCCGCAATTCGGACAGGGTGATGTCGTCGCGGACGATGTCGCCGACCACGCCCTTGAGAACCCAGCCCGAGCCCCTGGTCGCGTCGTAATCCAGCCGCAGGCTGCCCGAGCGCACCGTGGTTGGCCGGTCGGTCCAGGGCAGCAGCACCGGCAATTGCGCAGCCCCCGCATCCTGGCCCAGCAGCAGCGTCAGATGCGCGCTTTCCGGCGCGCCGCGCGCCGTGGTGGCCAGGTCACCGTCCAGCCGCAGCGCCTCGGTCGTCAGCCGCAGCGAGGGGACGACCAGCCGGCCGTCCTGGCCGCGCCAGCCCTCGGCCAGAAGCTGGGATTGGCTGCCGAAAAAGGCGCGGTGGTGCGGCGGGGCCAGCGCGGCCACGTCGCCGCCCAGTTCGGCGCGAAACGCGGTGCCGGGCGCGCCGTCACGCTCGGCCGCATCGACCGAGACGGTGCCGGTCACGCGCGGCTGGCCATCGGTCGCAAGCTGAAGATCGGCGGTAAAGTCCGACATCGGCCCTTCGCCGGTGATTTCCGCCCGCACCGCGGGCCGGTCATGCAGCTTGACCGCATTCGCAAACAGCCCGTCGCGATCCTCGTCCAGGCGCAGGTCCAGGCGCAGGACGCGGGTTTCGTTGGAAAATCCTGCATCCAGAACGAATTCGCCGCGCGGCCCGTCCACGCGGTTGATGGTCAGCCTGGTCTCGCCCTCGCCCCCCGACAGGTTCATCGCCCCGTCGATGGCGATCACCGCCTCTTGCCCGATGATCGGCTGGCCCAGTTCGACGCGTTCGACGGCGATGCGGTCGATATTCACCCCAACCGGCAGTTGCGGCAGGGAAAACTCTTGCGCCTCGGCCTGCGGCGCGGCGTTGTCGCCGGTGCCGGGCAGGCGCGGCAGGATGATGCGCTCGGCCGAAAGCTCGTCGATCTCGACCCGCCGCGCCAGCAGCGCCGAGCGGGTCCATTGCATCGCGCCGTTTTCCAGCGTGATCCAGATGCCGTCATCATCGGCAATGGTCATCCGGTCAAAGGTCGCGCGCGAGGACAGCGCGCCGCGGAACCCCTCGATCACCACCTGCCGGCCGGCGCCGGACAGCTTTTCTTCCAGGAAGCGGGTGATGAAGCCGCGGTCGTCCTCGACCTCTTGCGAAATTTCGGCGGCGCTGTCCTGCGCCAGCGCGGCCAGCGGAAGGGCCAGCACCAAGGCCAGGGCGACGACAAGACGGTAAGCCAGATCACGCATCAGAACGCCTGCCCCAGACCGATATAGACCTGCACCCCGCCGTCATCGCCATCGCCCCCGCCGACCGGCGCGGCGATGTCGAAACGCAAAGGCCCGACCGGCGTGCGATAGCGTATGCCCGCGCCCGCGCCTGCCTGCCAGCCGCTGGGGCCGGAAAAGGCGCTGTCTTCCCAGACGCGGCCGGCATCGGCGAACAGCGCCAGCCCGATGCGTTCGCGGACCTGGATGCGGGTTTCGGCGGTCAGGGTGACGATGGACATGCCGCCGGTGCGGACCGTGCCGCCGCTGTCGTCGGGGATCACCTCGACCCCCAGCGATTCATAGGAATGGCCGCGCACCGTGCCGCCGCCGCCGGACCAGAACAGATAGTCGCGCGGCGTTTCCTCGATCTCGGGGCCGACCACGGTGCCCAGCCGCGCCCGGCCGGCCAGGGTGAAGCGGTCGTCGGTGCCGAAGCTGTAATAGACCCGCCCCTCGGCCAGGACCTGCGCGCCCGAGCCGGTTTCGTCCTGCAAGCCCACAAAGGGCGTGATGCCGCCCGACAGCCAATAGCCGCGCTTGGCATCCGTCGGCTCGTCGCGCTTGTCCCACAGAACCGTCGCCGGCAGGGCGAGCAGCCGGAAATCGGTGCGGCCGCCATCGTCGTCCACGCGCAGCGCCCGGTATTGCAGGGCGATATCGGCGGTCAGCTCGTCGCTGGGAATCCAGGTGAAGCCCAGGCCGAAGGTGCCGGCGTCAAGGTCGTAATCCTCTTCCTGAAGGCTTTCGACGGTGGCCAGCACATAGCCGGTGGTGTCGGCGGTGATGGTGGCGGGCCGGTCGATGCGCAGCCCCAGGCTGTAATCGCGCCCGGTGTCGCCGCCGATATCCGAGACGCTGGCGTCCACGCGCAGCCGCTCGCCGCCGCGAAACAGGTTGCGGTTGATCCAATAGCCGGTCAGCGACAGCCCGTCGGTATTGGAATATTCAAAGCCCGCGCCCAGCCGGCGCAGCTTCTGTTCCGTCACCAACAGGTCCACGTCCAGCGTGTTGCCGGGTCCGACGGCATCCGCCTCGGTCAGGGTGATGGCCGAGAATACGCCCGAGCGGCGCAGGCGCTTCCTGACATCCTCCAGCTTCTCGGGGTCGAAACGCTCGCCTTCGGGAAAGCCGGCGATCTTGCGCAGCCGGCGCGGGTTCATGCGCTCGTGGCCGCGGATGGTCAGCTGGCCAAAGCGCAGTTCCGGGCCGGGCGCCAGGCGGATGCGGCTGTCCACCAGGTTGGCGGCGTGATCGGCGACGATCTCGGTATCGGCCACCTCGGCCTTGGCATGGCCGACATCGCGCCACCCGGCCACGCCGGCGGTCGCGGCGTTCTTCATGTCGCCGGTGCGGGCGATCTCGCCGCGGCGATAATCGCTGGGAAGGTCGGTTCCGGGCGCCACGGGCGCGATTTCGGCCCGGCTATAGCGAAAGCGCGGCCCCGGCTGGACCGAAACCACCACCCGGCGCACCCCTGCGGGCGCATCAAGGGGGGCGATGCTGGCCGCCTCGACCCCGTCCAGGGTGATGTCGATCAGGCCCGAATAATAGCCCTGGTCGTAAAGCACCCCCAGGATGCGGGCGTAATCGCCCCGCGCGGCGGCCAGCATGTCCTGTCCGGTCACCCGCCCCTCGGCCTGGGCGCCGACCAGAAGCGAGGTCGCCCGGATCGCCGGCAGCAGGTCATCGTCGCCGCCCTGGACCTGGAAATCCAGGTTGACGGGCGAATCGTCATTGGGATCGCCGCCGCCGAACCAGCCCGAGAAAGGCAGGGACGAAGAAGGGCCGGAGGATTGCGCCATCACCATGCCCGCGCCGACGCCCAGCACGATTGCGGCCGCCGTTCCTGCCTTGATCCAGCTTTTCATTGCCCGACTGCCCTGCTTGTGCGGTTTTGTCGCAAGCATCGCAGGCCGCGCGCATAAAATCCAGCGCAGCCGCCCGCTTCTTGGCGATTTTCAGCGGATCGCGGCCAGGCAGCCATGCAGCGCCGCCATATCGTCGCGGATCACCCCGATCGGCACCGCCTGCGGAATCGCGGCCATCAGCGGGTCGGAAAGAAAGGCGCGCTCGAAGATTTCGAACCGTTCGGTGCAAGAGCGCGCGACGCTGCCGGCCAGGAACATCCCGTCCATCGGCATGAATCGCAAGGCAAGTTCGCGGCAAAGCAGCCCCAGCAGCCGGGCGTAAAGGCGCAGCGTCTCTTCGGCCTCGCCGTCATGGCGGGCGGCGGCGGCGACCACCTCTTCGGGGCGGCCCTGGGGCATGCGGCTGCGCAGCGCGTGCAGGCGGGCCAGGCCGCGGCCGGCGAAAAGTTCCTCGACCGAGCCGATACCAGAGGCCGCGCCCTGCCCCAGCGCCTCGGCCAGCGGCCTGGCGACCGAGACGGGCAGGCGGGTATGGCCTTCCTCGGCGGCAAGGCAGGCGATGCCGCCTTCGGGCGACACCTTGACCGCGCAGACATTGAAGCCGGTGCCGGCATTGACCACCAGCCGCTGGCCGTTCGACAGCGCGCCTTGGGCCGGGACGCGCAGGAATCCCGCCGCCGCACCGTCCAGCGCCGGCGTGGCATAGCCAAGCGCCATCAGGTCGTTGATCAGCCGCACGCGCGGCGCGCCCGACAGCGCCCCCAGCCGCGCCGCGGAAAAGCTCCAGTCGCGATTGGTCAGCCGCGCCTCGTCTCCCCAGACCGGGCCGGCCACGGCGATACAGGCCGCGTCGATCTGGGGGCTGCCCTGCTGGGCCAGATAGGCCATCACCACCGCGTCGAAGCTTGCGTAATCGTCGCCGCGAAAGCGGGTGATCGTCCGGGGCGCCAGCACGCCCTCGCATGCCAGCGCCATCCGCGCATTGGTGCCGCCCACATCGGCCAACAGGATCGCCATCGCTTGTTTCTCCGCGCGTCTTGCCCTGGGGCCTTTCTAGGGCATCGGCGGCCCTGCCGCCATCGCCTTGGCCCGTGCGGGCCGGAACCTTTCGGGAACCCCGGCCGGCTTTGCGGGGTTTTCCTGCCAATGAACCGCGTGAAAGCGAAAGGTTGAGACGATGAAGACACCTTCGGCCCACCGCATCCTGCCCGCGCTGCTGGCGGCGCTGCTGGCCGTGCCGGCGCTGTCCGCCCAGGCCGCGATCCAAAGCCGCGCGGAAAACCTGGCCCATCCGCGCGGCTGGTCCGCCATGGCGGGGCTGGAGCCGCGGGCGGTGCGCGAGATCGCGCGCACCCTGCCCGCCTCGGCCAGCGCGCCCGAAGACCAGCCCTGGTGCGAACGCGACGCCGACCTGGAAAACACCTTGCGCCACGATTTCGGCGAAACCCGCATCGCCGACGGCGCGCAGGGCACCACGCTTTGGGGATCCGACCTGATGGGCACCTGGACCCTGGTGTTCGAGCGCCCGGACGCAACCAGTTGCGTCATCGCCTCGGGGATCGGGTTCAGCGACCGGGCCAGCCCGCAGACCTTCTTCACCGAGGCGGGAATCGACGGCTGATCGCTTGGGTTTGCAGGACCGCGCCGGGGATGCTAAGGCCCCGCCCATGACACAGGCGCGAGGGGCCCCATGACCGATTCCATCATCCGCGACATCGCCCTGGCCGATTACGGCCGCAAGGAGCTGGACATCGCCGAAACCGAGATGCCCGGCCTGATGGCGTTGCGCGCCGAATATGGCGCCGCCAAGCCCCTGGCCGGCGCCCGCATCGCCGGCAGCCTGCACATGACCGTGCAGACCGCGGTGCTGATCGAGACGCTGGTGGCGCTGGGGGCCGAGGTCCGCTGGGCGTCGTGCAACATCTTCTCGACCCAGGACCATGCCGCGGCGGCGATCGCGCAAGCCGGCATCCCGGTCTTTGCCATCAAGGGCGAGACGCTGCCGGAATACTGGTCCTATACCGACCGCATCTTCCAGTTCGCGGAAGGCACGGCGAACATGATCCTGGACGATGGCGGCGACGCGACCATGTATGTGCTGCTGGGCGCGCGGGTCGAGGCGGGCGAGACCGGCCTGATCGACACCCCCACCAGCGAAGAGGAAGAGGCGCTGTTTGCCCAGATCCGCAAGCGGCTGGCCGAAACCCCCGGCTGGTTCACCCGCCAGCGCGACGCCATCCAGGGCGTTTCCGAGGAAACCACGACGGGCGTGCATCGGCTTTACGACCTGCACAAGCGCGGCCTGCTGCCCTTTGCGGCGATCAACGTCAACGACAGCGTCACCAAGTCGAAATTCGACAACAAATATGGCTGCAAGGAATCGCTGGTGGACGGCATCCGCCGCGCCACCGACGTGATGATGGCCGGCAAGGTCGCCGTGGTCTGCGGCTATGGCGACGTGGGCAAGGGCTCGGCCGCAAGCCTGCGCGGCGCAGGCGCGCGCGTGAAAGTGACCGAGGTCGATCCGATCTGCGCGCTGCAAGCCGCCATGGACGGGTTCGAGGTCGTGGTGCTGGAAGACGTGGTGGACAGCGCCGATATCTTCGTCACCACCACCGGCAACAAGGACGTGATCCGCATCGAGCATATGCGCGAGATGAAGGACATGGCCATCGTCGGCAATATCGGCCATTTCGACAATGAAATTCAGGTCGCCGCGCTAAAGAACCACAAGTGGACCAACGTCAAGGACCAGGTGGACATGATCGAGATGCCCTCGGGCAATCGCATCATCCTGCTGTCCGAAGGGCGGCTTCTGAACCTGGGCAATGCCACCGGCCATCCCAGCTTCGTCATGTCGGCCAGCTTCACCAACCAGGTGCTGGCGCAGATCGAGCTGTGGACCAAGGGGGACGACTACGCGCCCGGCGTCTATATCCTGCCCAAGGCGCTTGACGAAAAGGTCGCCCGGCTGCACCTGGACAAGATCGGCGTCAAGCTGACTACCCTGTCGCAGGAACAGGCCGCCTATATCGGCGTGACCCCGCAGGGCCCGTTCAAGCCCGAACATTACCGCTACTGAGCCGCCGGGCCTGAACAAGGGGGGATGACGAATGTCCGACGATTGCCTGTTCTGCCGCATCGCGCGCGGCGAATTGCCGGCGCACCGGGTCCATGAGGACGAGCATATCCTGGCCTTCCTGGACCTGCATCCCATCCGCCCCGGCCATTGCCTGATCATCCCCAAGCGGCACTATCCCTGGTTCGAGGATCTGCCCCAGGATCTGGCCACCCGCATCACCGATTGCGCGCAGCGCCTGGCCCGCCAGATGAAGGCGATCTACGCGGTCGAGCGGGTGGCGCTGTTCTATACCGGCATCCATGTGGCCCATGCCCATGCCCATGTCGTGCCGATGCACCATGTGCATGACGTGTCGTCGCAAGCCTATCTTCAGGACGGCACCGACAGCTTTACGACCCCGCCGCAATTGCCGGCCGAGGACGGCGCCCGCATTTCCGCGGCGCTGGCCGCGGCCTTGCGCGGCTGAATCGCCGCAGGGCAAGGTTTCGGTTGATATTTATTAGCCCGGCGTTAGGCTTTCCCGGAAACGCGCATTCCGAAGGAGAGGGACGGAGCATGAGCAAGCGCGACGATCTGATCGCCAAATACGCCGCCGACATGACGGAAAAGCTGGGCGTGACGCCCGACATGGACCTGCTGACCCAGGTGGTCATCGGCTGCGGGCCCTCGATCTACGATGCCGACGCGGAAACCGTCGCCGCTTCGGACAAGTCCGAGTTGGAGCGGATCAGGACGAACTACCTGATGAAAAAGCTGGGCCTGCCGGACGGTCCTGAACTGTCGGCCGCCATCGACGAGGTGATGGCGAAATACGGCAGTTCGAACCGCAACAAATACCGCCCGGTGGTCTATTACATGCTTTGCCAGCATTTCGGCAAGCAAGCCGCCTATGCCTGACGGTCGGGCGGGCGGTCCGCCGCGCGGCCTGTTTCCCGCCGCGCCGTGAACCGGACGGCCGCCTGCCCTATTCCAGCATCCGCTTGATCGCCGCACCATGGGCGGCGTCGGCGGCGCAGGCATCGGCGGCCAGCGCTTCGGCCTCGTCCAGCAGCGCCTGGGGCGCGACCAGGCGGTCGATCAGCCCCCAGGCCAGCGCCTCTTCGGCGGGGATCTTTTGCCCGGCCATCAGGATCATCTTGGCCCGCGCCGGCCCGACCAGCGCGCGCAGGCGCAAGGGGTCGCTGGGCTGGGGCAGGAAGCCCAGGCGCATGACCGGGTAGAAGATCTTCGCCCCCGGCACCGCCAGCCGCAGGTCGCAGGCCAGCACCATGCCCAACGCCCCGCCCGCCGCCGTGCCGTTGAGCGCCGCGATGGTCAGGCAGGGCATCGAGGCGACGCGGGACGACAGCCGTTCCCATTCCGGGGACAGGGCCAGCCCGGCGCGCGCCTCGTCCAGGTCGGCGCCGGCGGAAAACACCCGGCCTTCGCCGGTCAGGATCACGGCGCGCAGGCCCGGATCGGCAGCCAGCGCGTCGAAAGCGGCGGTCAGTTCCGCCAGCATGGCGCCGGTCAGCGAATTGGCCTTGGCGGGGCGCGAAATGGTGATGCGCCCGATCCCGCCGACGATTTCCCTGGTGATCAACATTCCCTCCTTGGACCCGCGTTCCGGCTGTGGCAGAAACCGGAGTGACGTTTCTATGCAATTCTCGCCGGAAAGGTGTTATGAAATGAACCTGCGACTGACAAGCTCGGCTCTGGCGCTGGCTGCGATGACCGGCCCGGCCCTTGCCGACGTGACTTCGGAACAGGTGTGGCAGTCCTGGGTCGATTACTACCAATCGGTCGGCTATAGCGTGACCGAGGGCAAGCGCGACAAGGCCGGCGATACGCTGACCCTGACCGACCTGACGATCCAGGGCGGCATGCCCGAAAGCCAGGTCAGCGTCAGCATCCCCCAGGTCACGCTAAGCGAAACCGGCGATGGCAAGGTCAAGACCGTCTTTGCCGACCAGATGACCGGCACGGCGCATGGCACCGATCCCGACGGGCAAAGCTACAGCCTGCCCTTTGCCGTCGCCCTGCCCGGCAACGTCATCATCACCTCGGGCGCGGCCCAGGACATGACGCATGATTTCGACTATCCGGCGATGGATATCACGCTGACCACGATGACGCGCGGCGACAAGGAACATCCGCTGCCGATCAAGGTCGGCATTGCCGAATCCACCGGCATCTTCCACATCGTCGCCGGATCGCCGGCAAAATACGATTATACGATGAAATCGGGCAAGATCACCTTCTCGGGCAATGTGGACAACGAGGAAGGCGACAAGATCGGCTTCGAAGGCAATCTCGACGATCTGGACCTTACCGGCGAGATGGCCGTTCCCGACGGCGCCCGGATCGAAGAGGACATGAACGCCGCGCTCAAGGCCGGCCTGGTCATGAGCGGGGTGCTGAAATCCGGTGCGCTGGCCGCCAGCTTCGACTTTGCCGGCACCGACGAAGCCGGCGAGCCGACCAGCGGCGCGGGAAAGTTTGACGGCAAGGGCTTCGACCTTAGCTATAGCCTGTCGCAGGACGGCATGGCTTATCAGGCGGGCTCGGATGCCGGCAGTTTCGAACTGTCCGCGGCCGACATGCCGTTTCCGATCAATTACGCCATCGAAAGCGGCAGCTTTGACATGCAGCTTCCGGTGATGCAGTCCGACGACGCGCAGCCGTTCAAGTTCGCCTATTCCCTGGCTGGTCTGACGCTGGGCGATGCGATCTGGAACCTGTTCGACGCCCAGGGCCAGTTGCCGCGCGACCCGGCCTCGCTGGACATCGACGTGACCGGACAGATGAAGGTGGTCAAGGACATCTTCGATCCGGCCGGCCTGGCAGCAGCCCCGCAAGAGGCGCCGGCCGAGGGGACCGAGACCGCCGAGCCGCAGCCCTTCGAGCCGGTCGAGGTCACGATCAACCAGGTCGCGCTGGATGCATTGGGCGCCAAGGTGAACGCCCAGGGCGCGCTGAATGCACCGGAAGGCGGCGACATGACCACCCCGGTCGGCGAGATCAACGCCACCTATGAGGGCGTGAACGGGCTGATCGACAAGCTGGGCGCCATGGGCCTGATCCCCGAGGATCAGATCATGGGCGTGCGCATGATGATGGCCATGTTCGCCAAGCCGGTCGCCGAGGGCGAAGACAAGCTGGAAACCAGGCTGGAGTTCAGGGAAGACGGCACGATCTTCGCCAATGGCCAGCAGATCAAGTAATCCGGCCGCGGGCACGGGTTCCAACGCCCGGCCCGCCCCGGCGGATCTTGTGGCGGGGCCGGCCGGCCCCCCGCCCCATTCAAGGTGAACCCATGTCCGAATATCATCGACTAGAGGCTTTGACGCAGCAGCTTCTGACCACGGCGCGCAAGGCGGGGGCCGAGCAGGCCGACGCCGTTGCGCTGGAGGCCGCCGCCGTCTCGGTCGACATGCGCGGCGGGAAGCTGGAACATGCCGAGCGCGCCGAGGGGGTCGAGATCGGGCTGCGGGTGCTGCTGGGCGGGCGGCAGGCTTGCGTCTCGGCCTCGGACCGCTCGGACCGCACCATCGAAGAGATGGCCGCCCGCGCCGTCGCCATGGCGCGCGAGGCGCCGGTCGACGACACGCTGGGCCTGGCCGAGCCGGGGCAGCTTGCCCGCGACACCGACAGCGGCGCCTTGGACCTTTACGACCACGGCCCCGAGCCCACGCCCGAAGCGTTGCAGGAACTGGCCCTGCGCGCCGAGGCGGCGGCGCTTGCGGTCGATGGGATTTCCATGATCGAAGCCGCCAGCGCCAGCCATTCGCATCGGCGCATGTGGCTGGCCGCCAGCAACGGTTTCTCGGCCGGATATGGGCGCAGCGGCCACAGCCTGTCCGTGGTCGCCATCACCGGCGAAGGCTTGGGGATGGAACGCGACTGGGCCGGCGAAAGCCGCGTCCACGCCGCCGACATGCCCCCGCCCGAGGAAATCGGCCGGCTTGCCGCGCAGCGCACCCTGGCCCGGCGCGGGGCAAGAAAGCCGCCGACCGGCGCATTCCCCATTCTTTTCGACGAGCGCGTGGCCTCGGGCCTGATCGGCCATCTGGTCGGGGCGGCAAACGGCGCTTCGGTCGCGCGGGGCGCCAGCTGGTTGCGCGATGCGCTGGGGGAACAGGTGCTGCCCAAGGGGTTCGACCTGCGCGAGGACCCGCACCGGCCGCGCTATGGTTCATCGCGCCTGTTCGACGCCGAGGGGCTGGCGACGGCGCCGCGGATGATCGTGGCCGACGGCGTCTTGCAGGGCTGGACGCTGGATCTGGCCACCGGGCGCAAGCTGGGGATGGCCTCGACCGCCAATGCCATGCGCGGCGCGGGCAGCCCGCCTTCGCCCGGCGTGACCAATCTGGAACTGGCCCCCGGCGACAAGACGCCGCAAGAGCTGATCCGCGAAATGGGGCGCGGCATGGTCGTGACCTCGATGCTGGGCGCCTCGATCAACGGCACGACCGGGGATTATTCACGCGGCGCCGGCGGCTTCTGGGTCGAGAACGGCGAGATCGCCTATGCCGTCAACGAATGCACCATCGCCGGCAATCTGCGCGACATGCTGCTGCGCCTGACCGCCGCCAACGACCTGACCGACTGGCGGGCGATGCGTGTTCCCAGCCTTCTGGTCGAAGGAATGACGGTTGCCGGTGCGTGACGACCTTGCCCTGCTGGAGCAGGCCGCGCAGGAAGCCGGCGAAATCGCGCTGCGTTTCTGGCGGAAATCGCCGCAAGCCTGGGACAAGGGCGGCGGCGCGGGCCCGGTGACCGAGGCCGACCTGGCCGTCAACGCGCATCTGGAACGCCTGCTGCGCGGCGCGCGTCCCGATTACGGCTGGCTGAGCGAGGAAAGCCCGGACGATCCGGCCCGGCTTCAGGCCCGGCATTGCTTCATCATCGACCCCATCGACGGCACCCGTGCCTTTATCGACGGGCAGGTGGGATTTTCCCATTCGCTGGCCATCGCAAGCGGGCATCAGGTGGTGGCGGGGGTGGTGCATCTGCCGGCGCAGCGCACGACCTATGCGGCGATGGCCGACGGGCCGGCATTGCGCGACGGCAAGCCCATCGCGCCCTCGGGCTTGGGGCTTGGCGATGCGCGGGTCCTGACCAGCAAGGCGTCGCTGGCCCCGGCATATTGGCGCGGCAAGGCGGCGCCTTTCAAGCACAGCTTCCGACCATCCCTGGCATGGCGGCTGTGCCTGGTCGCCGAGGGGCAGTTCGACGCCACGCTTTCGACACGGCCCGCATGGGAATGGGACGTGGCGGCCGGCAGCCTGATCGCCGCCCGAGCCGGCTGCCTGGCCAGCGATCTGTCCGGCGAGGCGATGCGGTTCAATGCGCCCAAGCCGCTGACCGACGGGCTGATGGTGGCGGCCCCGGCGCTGCACGCGCAGATGCTGGCGGCCATGACCCCGCGCATGATGATGCCCGGCGGTCGGGTTGATGCGCCGCCCCCCGCCGACTAAGAAGAAGGGGAAAAGGCCGGACCCGCTGGCCTTGTCCCGCAGATGACAGGGCGCGAACATGAGCCGTCTTCCCCCCGCGACCCGTGACCGGCTGGCCGACGAGATCACCTTTCACCCCGCCACGGCCGAGGCGCGGCTGCTGCGCGAGGCGCTGGGGCGTTTCGCCACCGGCGTGACCGTGGTGACGACCGCCGGGCCGCAGGGGCCGCTGGGCATGACGGTGAACAGCTTTTCCAGCGTCTCGCTGGAGCCGCCCCTGGTCTTGTGGTGCCCGGCCCGCGCCTCGGCCCGCCATGCAGCCTTTGCCGAGGCTGCGGCCTGGTCCGTGCATGTGCTGGGCGCCGAGCAATTGGAAACCTGTTTGCGTTTCACCCGCGGCGGCCGGCAGTTCGACGGGCTGGAAACCGCGCTGACGGAGGAGGGGGTGCCGGTCATCCCCGGCGTTGCGGCCCGTTTCGACTGCGCCGCCCATGCCGTGCATGCGGCGGGGGACCATTCGGTGCTGATCGGGCGGGTGCTGCGCGTGACCGTGGCGGGTCCCGGCGATCATCCGCTGGTCTTTGCCGCCGGCCGCTTTGGCCAGTTCGAGCCCGATGACGGGCCCTAGCAGGGGGCTCTGCCCCCACGCCCTGCCCGCCCCTTGACGGGGCGCGCAAGGCGTTCCCCCGGAGTATTTGGAAAACGGTGAAAGCCGGGCTTAGCTGCCCTCCAGCGGCGGCAGGGGCTGCGAGAAGATGTCGTCCATGCCGGGCAGCGGCGCGGTGCTGGTGCGGATCGACCGGCCGGGTCCCGAAAGCGTGGCGATCTGGCGGGCAAGCCGGGCGATGGCCTGGGATTGCGCGCGGGCGATGGCGGCGGGGCTTTGGTCGGCCAAGGGCACGGAAATGTCGAAGCCGCGCGCCTGGTTCGCGCCGCCCGCGCCCTCGTCCGCGACGAAATAGCGCCCGGTCAGCCGATAGCTGCCGTCGGCCTGCGCCAGCGCCTTTTCGACCCGCACCTCCAGCCGGCGCTGGGGCGGTTCGGCCAGCGGCCAGGGCTCGGCGATGACCGTGGCGCCCGAAAGGTCCGAGATGCTGCGCGCCAGCGCCAGGGTGAAGGCCCGCTGCGGGTTGTCCGCCCAAAGCTGTTTCGTGTTCGAGCGCACGGCGCCGTCGCCGGTCTGCCAGCTGACCTCGTCGCCCGAGGCATAGTCGGGCAAGGACACGTCCTTGAGTTCCACCGTGCCCAGCCGGTCGGCCACCCGCGCGCCCGCCAGGGGCGGGTCGATCAGGTAGCGCGCGGTCTTTTCGCCGTTCGAGCAGGCGCCAAGCAGGGCAAGACAGGCGGCAGAGGCAAGGATCAGGCGCATCTTATCGTCCCAGGATGAAGGCTTGCGGATTGCGTTCGATGGTGCGGGCCAGCGACCCGAAGGCATTGGCGGCGCGGCGCATCTCGCGCATCAGGTTGATGGTTTCGGTGTTGAAGCTGGAGCGGTCGCCATAGGCGGCGATCACCGCATCGGCGCGCGCCGCCAGGGCTTCCAGCCGCGCGGAAAGCTGCGGCAGGCGGCGGGCCGCGGCCGAGACGTCCTGCGCCGCCGTGCTGGCCGAGGCGAGCGCCGCGTTCAGGCTGCCCGCCGCATTGCCGTCGCGCAGGTCGTTGAGCAGGCCCGATGCGGCTTTCAGCGTCTGCGACAGGTCCCTGGGCAATTGCTCGGCGTCCTCGGTGCCCAGAAGCGCCCGGACATCCCTGAGGATGCCCTCGGCCTCGGTGCCGATGGCGGCATAGTCCACCGCCTCGATCTTGACGGCGGCGGCGTCAATCTGGTCGACCATCGCCGGCACGTCGGCGGCCGCCAGCTTGACCGCCTCGGCCGCGGCCGCAGCCTCGTCCACCATATGCCGCACCTGGCCCACCGCGCCGGATTCGCGCAATTCGGTGGTGACCTGGCGGATCTCGCCGGCAGCGGCCTGCGCATCCTCTAGCGTGCCGCGCAGGGCGCCGGGGATGGCGCGGGTGTCTTCGCTGCTGGCGATGGCGGTGATGCTGTTCATCATGTCGGTGATGGATTTCAGCGCCTCTTCCATGGGCAGGTCGCCGATGCGGGCCAGGAAGCCCTGGGCGGTTTCGCTGAAGTCCGAAACGTCGCCGGGAACCGAGGGTATCACCGGATGGGGCTGGGCCGCCCGGTCCAGCGCCGCCGGCATGGCCTGGGGCAGTTCGACCAGTTCGACTTGCAGCGAGGTTCCGAAAAAGCCGGCGCTGGCGACGCGCGCGCGCAGGCCGCCATCGACCTGTCGGGCCAGGAAATCCAGCGCCTGTTCGGGCGTAGTGTCACCGGGCAGGCCAAGGCGCGCCGGGGTGACGGCCAGCGTCACCTCTTGCTCGACATGGTCGCGCCCCTCGGCATCCGGGACGACCCTGGCGGCAAGATCGGTCACGCGCCCCACGGTCAGGCCCATGAACTGGACATTGGCCCCCGTCTCCAGCCCCTTGACCGATTCCGCGATGCGCATGGTCAGCCGCAGCATCTGCGAGTCGTCCAGGAACAGGTTGCTGCGGGCCGTGGTCTCGTCGGGTTGCAGGGCGAAGACATGGCCGTCCTCGACCGGGGCGCCGCCCGAGGCAAGCGTGGCAAATTCCGCGCCGCCTTGCAGCACCGAGGCCAGCGAGTTCACATTGAGCGACAGCCCCCGCGCGCCCAGCGAGACAGAAAATCCCGACGTGTCCCAGAAAACGGTGCTGGTGGTCAGCCGCTGGTCATGCGGCGCGGCGATGAAGACATCGGCCAGCACGCTTTCGTCATCCTCGGCCAGGCGCAGGTTCTGCATCTGCCCGACCGGCAGCCCGCGGAACATCACCGGTGCGCCCTCGGTCATACCGCGCGAGCGTTCGGTGGACAGAACGATCCAGGTGCCCTGTTGGCCGAAACTGGTCAGCGGCGGCCGGTCCAGCCCCTGAAAGCGCATCTGCGGCTGATCCGGCTTGTCGTCCCAGAATCCCTCGACGAAGGCGCCGGTCAGCACCGTGTCCAGCCGCGAGATGCCCTGGGCCGAGACCTGCGGCCGCACGATCCAGAACTGCGCCTCGCTGTCGATATAGGGGGCCAGGTCCTTGTCCACGCGCATGTTGACCAGCACCTGTTGCAGATCCTCGGTAAAGCGCACCGATTCGACCTTGCCGACGGTGATCTCGCGGAATTTCAGCGCCGTTTCGCCCGGCGTGATGCCGGTTGCGTCCTTGAAGGCGACCGAAACCAGCGTGCCGCGCCCGGCGATCATGTTCCAGCCGACCCCCAGGGTCACGATCAGCGCCGCTATGGGCACCAGCCAGATCAGCGGCAGCCCGGCCCGCACGGCGCGGTTCGCGGGCTTGCGGGCGGATTCGGCGGGTTTCAGGGGTGCTTCGCTGCGCGGGGGCGAGGGCCTGTCGGTCATTCCTGGTCCTTGCGGCTGCGCAGCGGAAGGCCGCGCCAGATCAATCTTGGGTCGAAGCTTTGCGCGGAAAGCATGGTGAAGGCAACCGACAGCGCAAAGGACACCGCCGCAGGGCCGGGATGGATCGAGGCGACGAAGCCAAGCTGCACCAGCGCCGACAGGATCGCCACCACGAAGACGTCGATCATCGACCAGCGGCCGATGAACTCGACCACCTCGTAAAGCGCCAGCCGCTTGTGGGCGGCCCCGACCGTCGCCGGCCGCCCCGCCACCACCGCCAGCCAGGCGACGGCGATGAACTTGCCGACCGGCACCATGACAGAGGCGATGAAGATGATCGCGGCAATGCCATGGTTGCCGTAATGCATCAGCTCGACCACGCCGCCCAGGATGGTGGATTCGCTGTTGCCGCGCAGCCCGCCGAAGGTCGAGGTCTTGAGCATCGGAAACAGGTTCGCGGGGATATAGAAGATAAGCCCGGCCAGCAGCCAGGCCCAGACCGCGTTCAGGCAGCGTCGGTCGGGCGGCACCAGCGCGCCGCCGCAGCGCCGGCAGGTCGTTTCGGTCTCGGGCCAGGCCCGGCCGCAACTGCGGCAGCCGACCAGCCCGGCGCGATGCGCGGTCAGCACCGGAGCTTCGGGGATGGGCGCATCGGCGGGGTGCGGATCGGCGGGCGCGCTCATGCCCGCGGCTCGGGGGCGATCTCGCGCCCGTCGGTGGCCACGCCGGCGTCCTCGATGGCGTCCCAGATCGTCGCGGCACTGGTAAAGGCGTTGCTGGCGGCATTGACCAGGATCAGCCCGCAAAAGGCCCAGAAGGCCGGGCCGAAGCTGATATTGGCCAGACCGCCCACCTTGACCAGCGCGATGGCGGTGCCGATGACAAAGATCTCGGCCATGGACCACGGCCGCAGCGTCTCGGACAGGCGAAAGGCGGGGACGGCATGGGCAAAGGGCGGCCGGTTTCGCGACAGGGGCAGCAGCGTATAGACCAGCAGCAGCGCCCGCAGCACCGGCAGGCCGACGATGCTGCCCAGCACCGCCACGGTCAGCGGCATCAGCGCGCCATGCGAAAAGGCCAGCGCCACCCCGAACAGCGAGGTCTGGTTGCCGAACCCCATGCGCGAGATTTCCAGGAAGGGAAAGAACACCGCCCCGACCATCAGCACCAGCGAGGCAAAGGACAGCGCGATGATCCGGGTAAAGGCGCCGGCGCGCGGACTGGCCAGCACCGTGTTGCAGCGCAGGCAGCGCGCGGTCTCGCCCGGCTCCAGCTCGCGCTCGACATGCAGCGCGTCGCAGCGCGGACAGGCGATCAGCCCCGCGCCGGTGGACAGGTCATATGCGCCCTCGGTTTGCATCGGTGCAGAATATAGGCGCGCATGGCGGGCGCAAGGTGGCGCAACAGCACCGATTCGCCGGGGCAGCGCGCCCGCCCCGGAGCGGTGCAGGGATGGCCCGGTGGCGGACAAACCAGATAACATTCTGATATTTATCCGGTTGTTTCCATCGCGGGCCGGCCCGTTGCCGGCGAAATAAGCGGCATTTGAGCCGTTAACTGGTATTTTGCGCCGCAAAGCTGAACCTTCCGGACAGGCAGCGAAAGGAATGGCTCATGGCCGGTAACGGGGGCTGTGCCCCGATCATCATCAAGAAGGTGCAGGGTTCCTGCGAGGGCGGCCATCACGGCGGCGCCTGGAAGGTCGCCTATGCCGATTTCGTCACCGCGATGATGGCCTTTTTCCTGCTGATGTGGCTGCTCAACGCCACAACGGAAAAGCAGCGCCAGGGGCTTGCGGATTACTTCAACCCGACGCTGATCCAGTCGACGCGCAGCGGCCACGACGGCCCCTTCGGCGGCGAAGTCCAGGACGCCAAAACCGATTCGGGCCAGGGCGCCGGCGCATCGCGCGACACGCTTGCCGCCCAGTCGCCCCAGGCCGCCAGCTTCGAGGATATGGCCCGCCACGTCCAGGACCAGCTGACCGGCAGCGGCGCCGAGTCCATGCAAAAGGTCAATCTGCTGCGCCATGTCGTCACGCGCATGACCGATGAAGGGCTGGTCATCGAGTTGACCGACCTGATGGACGAACCGCTTTTCGTCGGGGACAGCGCCCAGCCTACGCCAGCGATGCAGGAACTGGCAGGCATTCTTTCGGGCGTGCTGGGGCGGGTCAAGAACCAGGTCGCCCTGACCGGCCATGTCCGCGCCTATCCTGAAATGCTGATCCAATCGCCGGTCTGGGCGCTTTCTGACGCCCGCGCCCACGCATTGCGCAACCTGCTGGAAGGCGCCGGTTTCGACGCCAGGCGCGTCCAGCGCGTCACCTCTTATGCCGACCGGCGCAACCGTTCGGTCAACCCGATGGACCCCAACAACAACCGGATCGAAGTTATTTTACTAAGATAGATCGCCCGCACCCGCCGCTGTTAGCGGCATGTTAACCCGCTGGCGGTACAGTTCCAGCAAGAACGACTCACACAGGATGACAATGGAATGTCGATCTCATCTGCCCTCAGCGCCGGGGTGTCCGGTCTTGCCGCCAATTCGACGCGCCTGGCCAACATCTCGGACAATATCGCGAACTCCAGTACTTATGGCTACAAGCGGGTGGATACCAGCTTCGAAAGCATGGTGATCAACCAGGGCCGCGGCGGCGGGCTTTATACCGCGGGCGGGGTGCGGGCCACGACCAGCCGGGTGGTCGATCAGCATGGCAGCCTGGTCCCCACCGGTCATCCGACCGACATCGCGATTTCGGGGCGCGGGATGCTGCCGGTGATCAATTCCGCCTCTATGGGTGCCGCCCCCGGCAGCCCGCGGGAACTGGTCATGACCACCACCGGCGCATTTCGCACCGACGACCAAGGCTATCTGCGCACCAGTTCCGGGCTGATCCTGATGGGATGGCCAGCGAACAGCGACGGCACCATTCCCAGCCAGCCGCGCGATTCGGCCACCGGGTTGCAGCCCATCTTGGTCAATCCCAGCCAGACCGCAGCCGACCCGACGACGCAGATCAACCTGCGCATGAACCTTCCGGCCGATGACGCGGCTGGCGGCAATACCGGCGATCCCTGGGAAATGGAGGTGGAATATTTCGGCAATCTCGGCAGTTCCGAAAGGATGACCTTCTCGTTCACGCCCGATGTCGCCGGGCCGGCCGGGATGCGAACAAACAGCTGGACGATGGAGATTCGCGATTCCGCCATCGTCAACGATCCGGGGACCCCGGCCGACGAATCGCTGATCGGCACCTATACGCTCGAATTCAACGACAGCCAGACCGGCGGCGGAACGCTTGCCGGCGTCACCCCCATCGCCGGCACGGCCTATGATCCGGCAACCGGCTTTCTGACGGTTCCCGGCGCGAACGGGCCAATGACCATCAACCTGGGCCGTCAGGGCGACAGCCAGGGAATCACCCAGCTCAGCGCCAATTTCTCGCCCGCCAACGTCACCAAGAACGGCTCGCCCGTCGGCAATCTCACCGGGCTGGAAATCGACGAGAACGGCTATCTTCAGGCCACCTACGACACGGGCTTCACCCGACCCTTGTATCAGGTGCCGCTGGTCGACGTTCCCAATCCCAACGGCCTGATCGCCATGGATAATCAGACCTACAAGGTCTCGCCCGAATCTGGCGGCTTCTATCTGTGGGACGCCGGTGACGGCCCCACCGGCGCAATCGCAGGCTATGCGCGCGAAGCGTCCACCACCGACGTGGCCGCCGAATTGACCGATCTGATCCAGACCCAGCGCGCCTATACCTCGAACGCCAAGGTGATCCAGACCGTCGATGAGATGTTGCAGGAAACGGCGAACCTCAAACGCTGATACTTGGCCGGGGCTTCACGCCACCCGCGCAAAACCGGAGCTTGACCATGAGCATTTCGTCCGCAATCTCCAACGCCGTTTCCGGTCTCACCGCGGCCTCCCGCGGCACCGAAATCGTGTCATCGAACATTGCCAACGCGCTGACGCCCGGCTATGCGCGCCGGGAACTCGACCTGTCCTCTCGCCTGTCCCAGCATGGCGGCGTGGGCATCGACGGCGTCAGCCGGATATTTACCGCCGGCTTGGTCGCCGACAACCGTCTTGCCTTGGCAGAGGTCGGCTCATCCCGAACCGCAGCCGCGTTTCATGCCGCCATGGAACAAGCCTTCGGCACGACCGAGGCTTCTTCCCTGGGGCAAAACCTGGCCGACTTCGAATCGGCCCTGGCCAGCGCCGCCTCGCGCCCGGACAGCGATGTGCGGCTGGCAGGCGTTCTGGATACGGCCACCGCCCTGGCCAAGAAGATCAACCACATTTCCGCAACGATCCAGGCCCAACGCGGCAAGGCCGATCAAGCGATCGAAAACGACGTCTCGCGCCTGAATGATGCGCTGCAACAAGTGGCGAAACTGAATGACCAGATCGTCACCCTGACAGCCCAGGGCAAGGATGCCTCTTCCTTGATTGATGCCCGTCAGGCGGCGACAGACGAAATCGCCGATATCCTGCCGATCAAAGAGGTGCCGCGCGAAAACGGCCGCATCGCCCTGTTCACGCCCGCCGGCGCAATCCTTCTGGACGGAACGGAACCCGCCCGGATCGAATTCGACGCCAGTTCGGGCATCACGGCCGGAATGTCCTTGGCTGACGGCACTCTTTCGACGGTCATCTTCAACGGCAAACCCCTCGGCGACGCACAGCTCGCCATGTTCGAAGGCGGAAGCCTGGGTGCAAATTTTGCGATCCGCGATCAGATCGCTTCTGGTTATCAACAGCAGATCGACGCTTTCGCGCGCGATCTCTATGATCGGCTGTCGGATCCGGCAATAGATCCGTCCTTGAATGCGGCCAGTCACGGCCTGTTTACCGACGCCCAAGGCGCGTTCGATCCAGCCCAGGAAGCCGGCTTCGCCAGCCGTATTGCAGTGACGTCACTTGCAAATCCCGATGCGGGCGGGGAATTATGGCGCATTCGTGCCGGGATCAATGCAAGCAGCGCTGGAAACTCGGGGGAAAGCGCGCTGCTCGACCGGCTGGGCGCGGCCCTGTCGGCCGCCCGTCCGCCTGCATCGGGCAGTCTTTCCGACACGCCGCGCAGCTTGCAAACGCTTTCCGCCGAGTTGTCTTCAGGCGCCGCTACAAACCGCATCCGATCCGATGCCGCCGCCATGCAAGGCAGTTCGCGCCAGTCCGGCCTTCAGGCCGCGCTTCTTGCCGAGGGGGTCGATAGCGACAGGGAAATGGAAAACCTGCTTTCCCTGGAGCGCGCATATGCCGCAAATGCCAAGGTCTTTCAGGCCGCAAATGACATGCTAGACGCGATATTGAGGCTGACATGAGTTCCTTTCATTCCATCGGTGATCTATCCCGCTCCTATCAACTCCGCCTTGGCCAGCACGGCTTGAAAACCCGGCTCGACCGGTTGACCGAGGAATTGATGACAGGGGTGAAAGCCGATATTCCAAAGGCTTTGGCCGGGGATATCTCTGGCCTTGCGCATATCGAATCGCGCATGAAAATGTTGCAAACCTTCCAGCAAAACGCGTCTGAAGGGCAGAACCGTTTCACGACCATGCAATCCGTACTTGAGCGGATGCAGTCCGTGGTGGATGAACTGGGTCCCCGATTGCTAAGCGAGCCCAGCATTGCCAGCGACCAGGACTTGAGAAATCGGGCCGATAACGCAAGGCAGGATTTCCAATCCATGCTTACCGCGCTTAATACCAGTTCCGGCGGGCAGTATCTGTTTTCGGGAAGCAAGTCCGACAGCGCCCCGATCGGCGCGCTTACAGCCATGCTGGCCGATTTGAATGCGGCCGTCGCCGGCGCGACAACGGCCGCCGGGATCGCGGGCCGCATTGATGCCTGGTTCGACTCCGCGCCTGGCTCAGGCGGTTTCGCCGACACCTTCTATCAAGGCGATGATAGCGGGGATACCCGTTTCCTGATCTCTCCGGATCGCCACATCAACAGCAAGCTGACGGCAAATTCTTCGGAACTACGGGATACTCTCAAAGGCATGGCGATCATCACCTATGCCTCCGAAGCAGGCGCGGCGATCAGCACCGACACCTTACGGGAACTCTTTTCCGAAGCGGGGGCGCGGCTGGTCAAAGCAACTATCACCCTGACCTCGGCGCGGTCCGACCTGGGGCAACAGCAGGCTGCGATCACGCAAGCGCAGGCGCGGAACGCGGCCGAAATAACCGCGCTTTCCCTGGCGCGCACGAACATGGTGGGTGCGGATCCCTATGAAACCACGACCGCCCTGGAGGAGACCGAAGCCAGGATTCAAAGCCTCTACGCGCTGACCGCCCGGCTGTCCAAGCTTAGCTTGACGGATTACCTGTCATGAGGTTTCTATGTCTTATCCTGCTTTTGTTGGGCCTTGCCGGTCCGGCGTTCAGCGCCCCGGTCCGTATCAAGGATCTTGCGAATATAGACGGCGTCAGAGGAAACGACCTGGTGGGATATGGGCTTGTCGTCGGACTCAATGGCTCGGGCGACAGCTTAAGAAACTCGCCCTTTACCGAAGAAATCATGGCAGGCTTGCTCGAACGGCTGGGGGTGAACGTCACCGATGAAGCATTTAGGCCAAAGAACGTCGCGGCGGTGATCGTCACCGCGACCTTGCCGCCATTTGCGCGGGCCGGATCGCAAATCGACATCAATGTCGCCGCCATCGGTGACGCAAAAAGCCTGCTGGGCGGAACGCTGGTCATGACGCCGCTGAACGCCGCGGATGGCGAAATTTACGCCGTGGCCCAAGGCTCGGTCCTGGCCGGCGGGGCCGAGGCGTCCGGCGCGGCCGCATCCGTGGTCCAGGGGGTGCCGACGACCGGCACGATTCCTTCGGGCGCCAGGGTGGAACGCGAGGTCGCCTTCGATTTCTCGCAAATGACCAACCTGCGGCTGGCGCTGCGAAATCCGGACTTCACGACGGCGGCCCGCGTCGAGGCCGCGATCAATCGAACGCTGGGCCGCGGGCTTGCCGAACTGATGGATTCGGGAACCATCGCCATCGATTCGACCGTTCTGGGCAAGGTGAACCCAGCCCGGCTGATCGGGCAGATCGAAAACATCACGGTCGAGCCCGAAACCGCGGCACGCGTCGTCATCGATCACAAGTCGGGCACAATCGTCATGGGCGAGGACGTGCGGATCTCGCGCGTCGCCGTTTCACAGGGGAACCTGACGCTGCGGGTCCGCGAAACGCCCGTCGTGTCGCAGCCGAACCCGTTCGCCGAGGGGGAAACCGTCGTCGTGCCCAGGACCCAGGCGGAAATCACCCAGGAACCGGGCATAGGCTTTGCCGAGGTGGCCGGCGAATCATCCTTGTCGGACGTCGTCGCGGGACTGAATGCATTGGGCATCCGGCCTCGCGATATGATCGACATCCTGAAGGCGGTTCATGCAGCCGGGGCGCTTCATGCCGAATTCATCGTGAACTGATCCCGAAACTGCCGCGGCCCAGGTCGCGGCACCACCACCGCGAACCTGTGCGACCATGTCCTGGATGGCGATCAGATGACGGGCGCGAAACCCCCAGCCTGGTTGTCGTATTGTTCCAAGGTGCCCTCGGCGATATCGTGCAACACGCCGTGCAAGGACAGGTTTCCGGTCTCGACCGCCTCGCTGACGAACGGAAAGGTCATCAGGTTCTCAAGCGATACCAGCACCGCCTGTCGCTCCAACGCGCGAATCTGCTGTTCTTTCGGCAAGGGCGCCACGCGCTCATATCCTGGGCGCAGGATATCCATCCAGCGTCCCACGAAACTGGTTCTTTCCTCAAGCTCGGGCGCATGGCCCGAACACATGGCATGACACCCTTGGACGCCACCGCAATTCGTATGGCCGACGACCACGACATGGGCGACCTTCAGCGTCTTGACCGCATACTCGACCGCTGCCGAAGTGCCGTGCTGCTCGCCATCCGGCGCATAGGGCGGGACCAGATTGGCGATATTGCGATGAATGAAGAACTCGCCGGTATCCGCACCGAAGATCGAGGTCACATGCACGCGCGAATCGCAGCAGGCGATAACCATGGCTCGGGGGTGCTGACCATCCTCGGAAAGTCGGCGGTACCAGACCCGGTTTTCGACAAAGGCTGTGGCGCGCCAGCCGTGATAGCGCTGAACCAGATACAGCGGCAGTGGACGTGCTTCTTTCATTACTTCCTCATCTACCGATCGAACGAGTGATAGCGGCGCAACCGATAAAGTTCGAGTGGTTTAGCATGCGCGCCATAACCTTTTCTTGATGGATCGATGCCAGTTTGCACGGCATGACAGGGCCCGAGATGGAAGCAGGAATGACCAAGATCGCAATTCTGGCCGTAGACGAACCGCCGCGGATCGACGTGCAAAGGCTCGACCAGATCATCCACGAACTGGGCGAACCGGCGGCCGCGCAAGTCATCGGCGCCGCGCTGGAACAGCTTGCCCTGGCGTTGCGCTGCACGGTCGCCGCTTCGCAACAGGGCGATCCCGGCGCCGTCGTAGCCCACGCCGACCAGCTTTCGCGGCTGGCGTGGCAGGTCGGGCTGGTCACCCTGGCAGGCGTCGCCATCGATGTCGGCGCCTGCGCCGAGCGCCGCGACCCGGCCGCGCTGGCTGCGACGACCTGCCGGCTGGAACGGATCGGAAACCGTTCGCTGACCGAATTATGGGACCTGCCGGAACACGCCTGAGCGGGGCGCCCTTGCAGCGCAGCCGCCCGGCGCTAGTTTGCCGCATAGGACAAACAGGAAGAGCATGCCGATGATTCCCGAATTTGCCGATCCCGAAGCACCTTCCCTGCCCCTTTGGTTGGTTCGGGCGGGCGATTCCGCCCCCGAAATCCCGCCCGAGGTCGAGCCGCTGGCCGCAAACTGGGCCAGGGCACAGGGCTTTTCGGGCAAGCCGGGCCAGCTTTGCCTGCTGCCTTCGGCCGAAGGTGGGCTGGGCGGCGCGCTGTTCGGCCTTGGGCCGCAGCCGAAGGCCGGCGAAACCCCCGGCCGCGAGCGTTTCCCGCTGGCCCGCGCGTCAGCCGCGCTGCCCGCAGGCAACTGGCATCTGGCGAACAGGCCGCAGGGCCTTGATCTGGCGCAGGCGGTGCTGGGCTGGCTTTTCGCGCAATACCGTTTCGACCGTTACAAGCGGATCGAGGCGCAGGCCGCCCGCCTTGTCTGCCCCCAGGAGCTGGACCGCGAGCGGTTGATCGCCATGGCGGCCGGCGAATACCTGGCCCGCGACCTGATCAATACCCCCGCATCAGACATGGGCCCGGACGAGCTGGAACAGGCCGCGCGCAATCTGGCCATCCGCCATGGCGCCGCCATCGAGGTGATTCGCGGCGATGACCTTATCGCGCGGAACTTTCCGATGATCCACGCCGTCGGCCGGGCGGGCGCGCAGCCGCCGCGGCTGATCGACATCCGTTTTCCCGGCACCGGCCCGCGGCTGACGCTGGTCGGCAAGGGGGTCTGCTTTGACACCGGCGGGCTGGACATCAAGCCGCCCGCCTCGATGGCGTTGATGAAAAAGGACATGGGGGGCGCGGCGAACGTGCTGGGCCTGGCCGAGACGCTGGCCCGGCTGGGGCTGCATCGCGACATGCAGCTGCGCATGCTGATTCCGGCCGTCGAAAACGGCATTTCGGCCAACGCCTTCCGGCCCGGCGACATCCTGACCAGCCGCAAGGGCCCCACCGTCGAAGTCAACAATACCGACGCCGAGGGGCGGCTGGTCCTGGCTGACGCGCTGGCGCTGGCGGACGAAGAGGCGCCGGACCTGCTGATCTCGATGGCGACGCTGACGGGGGCGGCCCGTGTCGCGCTTGGCCCCGATCTGGCGCCGCTGTTTTGCGACGACGACGGCTCGACCGCGACGATCCAGCGTGCCGGCCTGGCCCATGCCGACCCGGTCTGGCGCCTGCCCTTCTGGGAGCCGTATGAGGCGATGATCGAACCCGCCATCGCCGATCTGGACAATGCCCCGTCGGGCGGCTTCGCCGGGGCGATCACCGCGGCGCTGTTCCTGCGCCGCTTTACCGGGCAAGCGCGGTGTTATGCGCATTTCGACATCTATGGCTGGCAGCCTGTCGCCGCGCCGGGCCGGCCCAAGGGCGGCGCGGGCCAAGGCATGCGCGCCATCCTGCACGCCTTGCCGGACCTGCTGTCATGACGCCTTCCGACCCCCGCCTGACGCCCGCCACCGAACGCGTCGCGCTGGACAGCCTGCGCGGCATCCTGAAGCGGCCTGCCTACACGCCCGGCCGGCCGATGCGCCTGGCGCGGCCCTTGGCCGATCTGTGCCGGGCGCCGCAAGGCGGGCGCGACCGGCAAGTGAATTTCGGCGCCGATCTGGTGGTGGTGGAACAGCGGCAGGGCTGGGCCTTCGTCCAGGCGGCGGCGGAGGGCTATTGCGGCTGGGTCCGGGCCGAGGATCTTGACCCCGAGATGCCAGCGATCACCCACCGCGTCAGCGCCCCCGCCACCCATGTCTATGCCCAGCCGGACATGAAGTCGCCGGAACTGGCGCAGTTGTCGCTGGGTGCGCGGCTATCCGTCACAGCCATGCAGGGCCAATTCGCCCGGCTGGCACAAGGCGGCTGGGTGCCGGTGCAGCATGTTGCCGACCAGCCGGACGACGACCCCGCGACCGTTGCCGCGCGTTTTCTGGGCACGCCCTATCTGTGGGGCGGCAACAGCCGCAACGGCATCGACTGCTCGGGCCTGGTGCAGGCGGCGCTGGGGGCCTGCGCCCTGCCCTGTCCCGGCGACAGCGACATGCAGGAAGCCGCCTTTCCCCTGGCCGAGGGGGCGATTCGCCGCAACGACCTACTGTTCTGGCCCGGCCATGTCGCGCTGGCGCTGGATGCCGAACGGATGATCCATGCCACCGCCTTTGCCATGGCGGTGATCGTCGAGCCGATCGACCAAGCCATCACCCGGATCGAGGCCGCGGGCCAAGGTCCGCTGCGCAGCCGCCGCCGGCCCTGGCCGGGTCGGCCGGGCGCTTTCCCCTGATCGGCTGGCGATGCGGGGGACGATCCGGGCCTGGCGGGCCGGCCGCGCGCCCCCGCCAGCTTTCGGGACCAGGCACCGGACAGGCCTGCGGGCGCTTGGCGGAACGCAAGCGGCGGCTGGGGCGTTGCCCCGCAAACCCCTGTCAGCCGGAGCTGTGCCCATGATGCCGCCACGCGCCCCTGCCGCCCTGTTCCTTGCCGCCGCGACCTGCCTGTGGCCCGCGGCCTCGGTGCTGGCCCAGGTGAACGACCAGCCGCCCAATGCCAAGGGACAGGAGCCGGCCTTTCCCGGCCAGACCCGCGCCCCCGAGATCCGCCAGCAGGTCCCCATCGTCCCTAGCCCGGTGATCCGCGGGCTGGCCAATCCCTGGGGCATGGCGCTGTTGCCCGACGGCGGCTTGCTGATCACCGAGCGCGCCGGAAAGCTGCGCCTTTACCGCGACGGGCAGTTATCCCAGCCCATCAAGGGCTTGCCCCAGGTGGACGCGCGCGGCCAGGGCGGGCTGCTGGACGTGGCGGTGGCCCCAGATTTCCGCCGCACGCGGCAGGTCTGGTTCAGCTTTTCCCAGCCGCGGGGCGGGGGGCGCAATGCAACCGCGGTCGCCACCGCAAGGCTGTCTGCCGATGGCCTGGCGCTGGAAGAGATGCGGGTGATCTTCCAGCAGGAACCGGCCTGGGCCTCGACCCTGCATTTCGGGTCGCGCCTGGTCTTTGACGGCCAGGGCCAGCTATTCGTCACCACCGGCGAACGCTCGCTTCCCGAGCCGCGGCAACTGGCGCAGGATCTGACCACCCATCTGGGCAAGGTGCTGCGGATCGACCCCGAAACCGGGGGGCCAGCCGCCGGCAATCCGCTGCGGGACAGCCAGGCCCGGCCTGAAATCTGGTCCTGGGGCCATCGCAACATCCAGGCGGCCGCCCTGGACGGCCAGGGCAGGCTTTGGACGGTCGAGCATGGGCCGCAAGGCGGGGACGAATTGAACCGCCCCCAGGCCGGTCGCAACTATGGCTGGCCGGTGATCACCTATGGTCAAGACTACAGCGGCGCCCCCATCGGGCAGGGAATCACCCGGCACGAGGGGATGGAGCAGCCGGTCTATTACTGGGACCCGGTCATCGCGCCCAGCGGCATGGTGTTCTATGACGGCGCGATGTTCCCCGAACTTTCGGGCGATGCGCTGATCGGCGGCTTGCAGGCCGGGGCGCTGGTGCGGCTGCAAATCCAGGGCGACCGCGTCACCGGCGAACAGCGCCTGCTGCAAGGCATCGGCCGGGTCCGCGACATCGAGATCGCGCCCGACGGCGCGCTGCTGGTCCTGACCGATGCGGGCGAACTGATCCGGTTGGCGCGCGGCTGATTTTCAGACCGGGCGTTGCAGGTCGTCCTCGACCTCTTCGGGGGAAATCCCCAGCGCCTCCATCCCGGCCTCCAGGTAATCGGCAAGTTGCGGCTCGCCCATCAGGTAGTCCTCGGTCGGGGCGCTGCGTTCGGCCTTGGCGGTCTGGATCGCTTCGTCCAGATCCTCGGGTCCATAGGTATCGCGGCCGATCCACATGACCGCGACCAGGCTGGCCTGTTCATCCTCGTTCAGGCCGGCGATGAATTCGGCCAGCTCGGCCTGGGTGCCGTGGCCGGTGCGATGCCCGCTATGCGCCCAGGGGTTCACCCCGCTGTCATATTCGCGGGCGCGGATGATGACATGGGCGATCTTGTCGGGACTGATTTCCAGCATGGCGGCACCTCGGGTCTCTTTGCATTTGTCGCCCCGACGGGCGCCCAGGTCAATCGGGATCAAAGCGATAGCCGAAGCGGGCGATGTCCTCGGCCGCGGCGCGCGCGACGATGCCCGCGGTTTCGGCGTCATAGGCCGCGCGCCAGTCGCCATGGTCCGAACGGTTCTCATGCGGCAGCGGGTGCAGGGGAAAGCCCAGCCGGGTCTCAAGCTGCGGCAGGTCGTCGCCTTGGCCAGCCGCACCGGGGATTCGCAAACCCCTGACCGCGCAGCCAGGAATAATAACTCGGCGCCCGCGCCCAAAGACATAGCGATGCCGGTGCGAGACGATCATCGCCCGAAAAGGCGCTCGATATCGGCCAGCTTCAGCTCGATCCAGGTCGGCCGGCCATGGTTGCACTGGCCGGATTTCGGCACCCGCTCCATCTCGCGCAACAGCGCGTTCATCTCGTCCGCCGTCATGCGCCGGCCCGAACGGATCGACCCATGGCAGGCCATCGAGGACAGGACCGCATCGACCCGCGCCCGCAGCCGGTCCGAGGCGCCCTGGTCGGCCAGATCGTCCAGGATGTCGCGGATCAGGGCCGCGGCATTCAGTCGCTGAAGCAGCGCCGGCACCTCTCGCACCGCGACTGCGCCACCGCCGAAGGGTTCGATCACCAGCCCCAGCGCCGCCAGTTCATCGGCGATGGCCAGGATGCGGTGGGCGTCGGCTTCGGACAGTTCGACGATCTCGGGGATCAGCAGCGCCTGGGTGGCGATACCGTTCGCATCGCGCTGCGCCTTCAGCCGTTCATAGACCAGCCGCTCATGCGCGGCATGCTGATCGACGATGACGATGCCGTCGGCAGTCTGGGCGACGATCCAGTTCTGGTGCAATTGCGCGCGGGCGGCGCCCAGCGGTGCATCGGTGGCGCCGTCGTCCTGGGGCGCCGGCTCGACCCGCGCGGCCGGGGCCTCGGCAAAGCCGGGGGCCTGAAAGGCCAGGCTGGCGGCGATGGCCGGGGCCGAGGAGCGGACGGCCGCATGGCCGGCCTGATAGGGGCGCGGCGGCGCGGTTTCAGGACGCGCCGCCCCCAAGGCCGCCGCCGCCACGGTCGTCGAGGCGCGATGCCCCGCCCCCGCCAGCGCATGGCGCAGCGCCGAAACCACCAGGCCGCGGGCGATGCCGGGTTCGCGAAAGCGGACCTCGGCCTTGGCGGGATGCACGTTCACGTCGACCTGATGCGGGTCGCAGGTCAGAAACAGCACCGCCGCCGGATGCCGGCCGGATGCCAGCACGTCCATATAGCCCGCCCGCAGCGCGCCGGTCAGCAGCTTGTCGCGCACCGGCCGGCCATTGACGTAAAGATGCTGCGCCACCGCCGCGCCGCGCGAATAGGTCGGCAGCGCCGCAAAGCCGGTCAGGGTGATGCCGTCGCGCGTCGCGTCGATCGGCAGCGCATTGTCGATGAAATCGCGGCCCATGACGCGGGCCAGCCGGGTCTGCAAGGCGCCGAACAGCTCGCCCTGCTCGGCATCGGCGCGAAACAGCACCCGGCCCTCGTCCTCGTCGGTCAGGGTGAAGGCGACATAGGGCTCGGCCATGGCAAGGCGGCGGACCGCCTCGGCCACGGCCTGGGTCTCGGCCCGGTCGCTGCGCAGGAATTTCAGCCGCGCCGGCGTGGCAAAGAACAGGTCGCGCAGTTCCACCATCGTGCCGCGATTGCCGGCGGCCGGCTTGACCGGGCCGATGCGCCCGCCCGCGACGGCGATCTGCGCGCCGTCATGGCCGGCGGCGCGGCTGGTGATCGACAGCCGGCCCACCGCGCCCAGGCTGGGCAGCGCCTCGCCGCGAAAGCCGAAGCTGCGGATGTCCAGCAGGTCGCTGCCGTCGATCTTGCTGGTCGCATGCCGGGCCAGGGCCAGCGGCAGGTCCTGCGCCGCCATGCCGCAGCCGTCGTCGCTGACCCGGATCAGCGCCTTGCCGCCCTTGGCGATGGCGATATCCACCCGCGCGGCCCCGGCATCCAGCGCGTTCTCGACCAGTTCCTTGACGGCCGAGGCCGGACGCTCGACCACCTCGCCCGCGGCAATGCGGTTGGCAGCAGCCTCGTCCAGTTGCCGGATCACGGGGCGCATCTGGGGGTCGTGATTGTTCATGCCCCCAGATCTAGCATCTCGCCGGCAGATTCGCTAGGCGGAACCGCGCGCCCCCGCGGCCCGCCCAGGCTTTCTCCGTTTTCCAAATACCCCCGCGACCGCGCCGGTCAATCGGCGGTCACGCCTTCGGGCCGACCGACCAGCACGAAGCGGATCTGGTCGGAATGCAGCAGGCGGCGGGCCACGCGCTGCACGTCCTGGGCGGTCACCGTCTCGATCTTGCCGTTGCGGGTGTTGACGTAATCCGCCGGCAGGCCGATTAGCTGCATCCCCGCCAGGATGCCGGCGATCTTGCCATTGCCGTCGAAGCGCAGCGGGTATTCGCCGGTCAGATAGGTCTTGGCATCGGCCAGTTCCCGGTCGGTCACGCCGCCTTCGGCAAAGCGGTCCCATTCCTGGCGGATCAGCCCGACCGCCTCGGCCACCCTGTCATTGGCGCTGGCCATGCCGCCCTGCCAGGTCTCGCCATAGACGCCATTGGCCAGGCCGGTGCCGACGCCATAGGTCAGCCCGCGCTTTTCGCGGATCTCGTCCATCAGCCGCGACGAAAAGCCGCCGCCGCCCAGGATGTGATCGGCGACGAAAGCGGCGAAATAATCCGGGTCCGACATGGGCAGGCCGGGCTGGGCAAAGCTGACCACGGTCTGCGGGCTGTCCCAGTCGATCACCGTGACCCCGCCGGTCAGTTGCAATTCGGCCTTGCCGGGCAGCGGCGCGCTGCCCTGCTGGGGCAGTTCGCCCAGGATCATGTCGACCAGCCGGCCCAGTTCCTGGGCCGTGATGTCGCCGGCCGCGGCCACCACGATGCGGTCGCGGGCCAGGATGCGGTCCTTGGCCGCGATCAGGTCGTCCCGCGTCAGGGCCGCAACCGATTCCGGCGTGCCGTTGATCGAGGTGGCATAGGGGTGCGACCCCCAGGCCAGCCGCGCCAGTTCCTTGCTGGCGATGGCGTTGGGATCGGTCGCCTCGGCCCGGATCGCCGCCTGAAGCTGCGCCCGCACCCGCTCGATCGCGTCGGGATCAAAGCGCGGCTCGGCCAGGGCCTGGCGCAACAGGTCGGCCGCCTGGTCGCGGTTTTCGGTCAGCATGCGGGCGCTGACGGTCAGCGCGTCGTCGCCCACGTCAAAGCGGAATTGCGCGCCCAGCCCCTCGACCGCTTCGGCATATTGCACCGAGTCCATCTGGCCCGAGCCTTCTTCCAGAAGCGCGGTCATCAGGCTCATCTCGCCGCGCTTGCCCGGCGCGTCCAGGCTGGCGCCGCCGCGGAACATCAGGGACAGCGCGGTAAAGGGGATCGAGTGATCCTCGACCAGCCAGGCGCGGGTCCCGCCGGGCGAGGTGATCTGCTGGATGTCGATGGCGCGGGCCGGCAGGCTGGCCAGCGCGACGAAAACGAAGGTGGCAAGGGCGCGGATCATTCGGCTTTCCCCGGATTGGTGGCGTCGGCAGAGACCGGCTGCGGCGCGTCAGGCAGCGTCTCGGGCAAAAGCCAGCCGGTCACGCTGGCCTTGCTGTCCAAAACGCGTTGCGCAGCGGCGCGAATGTCATCGGGCGTCACGGCCGCCAGGATGTCGGGCCAGTCGTTCACGTCCTCGATGCTCAGGCCCGTGGCCAGACCCTGGCCATAATCATAGGCCCGGCCATGCGCCGAATCCTGGGCATAGATGCGGGCGGCGCGCAGGCGGGTCTTGACGCGCTCCAGTTGCGCCGGGTCGGGGCCATCGGCCAAGAACTTCGCCAGCGCCGCGTCCAGCGCCGCCTCGGCCTCGGCATTCGACACACCCGGCGCCGGCACCATAGAGAGGGCGAAGCTGGTGGGATCGACCGCGAACCCGTCATAGAACGCATTGACGTAAAGCGCCTTGCCGGTCAGCACCAGATCGCGGGCCAGGACCGAAGTCTGGCTGGACCCCGCCAGCAGGTCGGCCAGCACGCTCAGCGCCGCGGCGGTCTGCTGGTCGCCCCGGTTGCGCTCGGGCGCGATCGCGGTGCGGATCATCACCGGCTGGGCGACGCGGGGGTCCACCCGCTCCATCCGGCGGGGCGAGCGCTGGATCGGTTCCTGCGGGCGCGCCTTGCGCGCCGCATCGGGCTTGGGCGGCACCGGCCCGTAATGGTCCTGGGCCAGTTCGCGCACCTTGTCGGCCGTCACGTCGCCGGCGATGACCAGCACCGCGGCGTTGGGGGCGTAATGCGCATCATACCAGGCGATGGCGTCTTCGCGCGTCAGCCTCTCCATTTCCTGGCGCCAGCCGATCACCGGGCGGCCATAGGGGTGGTTGTAGAACTGCACCGCATTGCGTTCCTCGGAAAACTGCGCGCCGGGATCGCTGTCGGTGCGCTGCGAGCGTTCTTCCAGAACCACCTGGCGTTCGGCCTGCCAGTCATCCTCGCCGATCTTCAGGTTGGCCATGCGGTCGGCCTCCATCTCCATCACCAGCGGCAGGCGGTCGCTGGCAATGCGCTGGAAATAGGTGGTGAAATCGTAGCTGGTAAAGGCATTGTCCATGCCGCCATTCGCGGTCACTGTCCGGCTGAGTTCCCCCGGCCCCAGCTTGTCGGTGCCCTTGAACATCAGGTGTTCCAGGTAATGCGCGATGCCCGACTTGCCCGGCTGTTCGTCGGCCGAACCGATGCGATACCACAGCATCTGCACGACCACGGGGGCGCGGTGATCCTCGATCACCACGACCTCAAGGCCGTTGTTCAGGGTGAAATTGCTGATCCCCTTGGGCATATAGGCCAGGGCGGGGGCCGCGGCCAGCACCAGGGCAAGGGGCGCAAGACGGGTCAATATGGTCATGGCAGGCTCCGGTTCGGGGTCGCGTCCTGAACCTGCATTGGCGGGGGCGGGCGCGCAAGCCTGTCCCCGCTCATCTCGGCGTGATCGGGGTGCGGGGGCGCTAGTCGTCGCGCAGGGTCGGCACCCGGTCGAACAGGCTGGGCCGCGCGGGCTTGCCGCCGCTCATGCCGCGGGGCGGGGCTGCGGGCAACTGCGCGCCGGTCGGGCGCCAGCGTTCCAGTTCCGCCCAGCTATCCAGCGTCATCGGGTCATAGGCGCGGTAATAAACATTGGTCCGCGCCAGCACCTCCAGCGCGCGGCGGGAATGCCGGCTGCGCCAGGCAAGATCCTCGTCAGCCAGGGTCTGGCGGATCGCCGGATCGCGGCCCAGCCGCGAGGCATGGTTGACCAGCCCGACATCCGCCGCGCCGATCCCCTGCGCGGAAAGCTGCGCGGGATTGCCGCCCAGGGCCAGGACCGCATCGGCATGGGGCGTCGGGTCGGTGATATTGCCGCCGCCCGGCGTCGGGGGCGGCAGCACGTTCAGGTCGGCGGGCATCTGCAAGGGCTTGGTGGGCAGGATCGAGAACTCGTCGGGGCCCGAGCCTCCGGCGCTGGTGTTCATCAGGCGCGGATCGCTGCTACAGGCGGCCAGCAGCAGCATGGTCATGGTCAGCGCGATCGCCCGCATCTTGCGTCCCTCTTGTTCGTCCGCGCCGTTCTTAGCGCGTATTGCCGCCTTCGTCACGGGCCTTGTCGTCCGGTGCCGCTTCGCCTTGCGGCTGGGGCGGCGGCGGGGCCTGGGATGCGCGGGGCTGGGCCGGGCGCGGCTTGGCGGGGCCCTTGCGCTTTTTCGCCGGCTTCTTGTCCGGCGGCAGCAGCACCAGGCCCATCGCGCCCAGGAAGATGGCGATGTCGGCCACGTTGAAGCTATAGGGGTTGCGCCAGCCCGGCAGCGACATGTTCAGGAAATCCGCGACCGCGCCATAGGTCAGCCGGTCCACGACATTGCCCAGCGCGCCCCCGATCAGCAGCCCGGCCGAGATTTGCGCAAAGCGCGAGGGCTTGGCCCGCCCGACCCAGATCCCCACCCACAGGCAGACGGCCAGGGCGATGGCGATCAGCACCCAGCGCATCACATCGACATCGCTGGCGAACAGGCCGAAATTCATGCCCTGGTTCCAGGCCATGCGCAGGTTCAGCCAGGGGTCGATCACGTCGATCTCGCGCAGCTGGTCCAGCCGCAGCACATGCACGACCAGGTATTTCAGCGCCTGGTCCAGCAGAAAGACCAGCCCGGCCACCAGCGCCACATTGCGCCAGACGCGCGGTTGCGGCTTTTTCGGGCGCCGCTTGCGGGCCGGCGGGCTTTTGCGCGGCTTGGGGGTCGCGGTCTCGGCCATCAGTGACGGAAATGCCGCTGGCCGGTAAAGACCATGGCCAGGCCCAGCCGGTCTGCGGCCTCGATCACCTCGGCGTCGCGCATCGAGCCGCCGGGCTGGATCACCGCCCGCGCGCCGGCCTGGGCCAGCGCCTCGACCCCGTCGGCGAAGGGGAAGAAGGCGTCCGAGGCGACCGAGGAACCGATCGCCGGCGCCTGCGCAAGGCCCAGCGCCTCGGCCATGTCCTCGGACTTGCGCTTGCCGATGCGGGTGGAATCGACGCGGCTCATCTGGCCGGCGCCGATGCCGACGGTGGCCAGGTCGCGGGCATAGACGATGGCGTTCGATTTCACATGCTTGGCCACGGTCCAGGCGAAAAGCAGGTCGTCCAGTTCCTGGTCGGTCGGCTGGCGTTTCGTCACCACCTTCAGGTCGGCGCGCCGGATGCGGCCGTTGTCGCGGCCCTGCACCAGGAAGCCGCCGGCGACCTGGCGAAAGGCCAGCCCCCGCGCGGCCGGATCGGGCAGCCCGCCGGTGGTCAAGAGGCGCAGGTTCTTCTTGGCGGCGAAGACCGCCTTCGCCTCGTCGGTGGCGTCGGGGGCGATGACCAGTTCGGTAAAGATCTCGGCAATCGCCTGCGCGGTTTCGCCATCAAGCGTGGTGTTCAGCGCGATGATACCGCCAAAGGCCGAGGTGCGGTCGCAGTCGAAGGCGCGCCGATAGGCATCGACGGCGCTGTCGCCGCGGGCCACGCCGCAGGGGTTGGCGTGCTTGATGATCGCCACCGCCGGGCCTTGGGCCGGGTCGAACTCGGCCACCAGTTCAAAGGCGGCGTCGGTGTCGTTGATGTTGTTGTAGGAAAGTTCCTTGCCCTGCCATTGCCGCGCGGTGGCGACGCCCGGCCGGTCCGAGCCGTCCGTGTAGAAGGCGGCGGACTGGTGCGGGTTCTCGCCATAGCGCAGGCTTTGCGCCAAGGTGCCGGCAAAAGCGCGGCGGCGGGGCGTTTCCTCGCCGATGGCCCCGGCCATCCAGGTCGAGACGGCCGCGTCATAGGCCGCCGTCCTGGCATAGGCGATCTGCGCCTGCCGCTGGCGAAAGCCAAGGCCGGTGGTGTCGTCGCCCGCGTCCAGTTCGGCCAGCACGGCGGCGTAGTCCTGGACATCGACCACCACGGTCACGAAGGCGTGGTTCTTGGCGGCGGCGCGGATCATCGCCGGGCCGCCGATGTCGATATTCTCGATGCAATCGTCATAGGCGGCGCCCTTGGCCACCGTCGCCTCGAACGGATAGAGGTTCACGACCAGCAGGTCGATCATGCCGATCCTGTGCGATTTCGCGGCGGCCATGTGTTCGTCATTGTCGCGCAGCGCCAGCAGGCCGCCATGGACCACCGGGTGCAGCGTCTTGACGCGGCCGTCCATCATTTCCGGAAAGCCGGTCACGTCGGCCACGTCCACCACGGCCAGCCCGGCCTCGCGCAGGGCCTTGGCGGTGCCGCCGGTCGACAGGATCTCGACCCCCCGCGCCGAAAGCGCCCGCGCGAAATCGACCAGCCCGGTCTTGTCGGAAACGGAAATCAGCGCGCGCTTCAGCGGAATGCGGTCGGTCATCGGTTCGGGTCCCGTGGCATGGATGATATGGCGCGTCACCTAACCCCGGAACGCGCCAAGGTCCAGCCGATCTGGATCGCCCGGCCCAGCAGGCGGGCGGAAATCACCATCTGCCGCGACGGGCGCGGCTCGGCCATGGCGCGGTCCAGAAGGCAGGATGCCTCTAGCCGCGCCTGCCCGACCCCGTCATGGCTGAACCGCCATTCCTCGCCCCCAGGCAGGGTCAGGTGGATCTCTTGCCCCTCTTGCCGGGCCTCGATTTCGGGATGCAGGTGAAAGCGGATGTCGAAATCCAGCCCCTCGTCCGGGCGGGCCTGGTCCAGGCGGGCCTGGGCGCTGGCGTCCAGCGCCGCCAGCGAATCCTCGCCCCGCAGCGCCATGCCGTCGGGATCAAGCCAAAGCTCGCGCAGATGCGTCAGCCCGTGGCTGGCCAGCCAGCCGTCATGGCCGGCCAGCAGATGCGCAGGTTCCGGCGAATGCGCCGGGCCGCAATCGGGCGCGGTCAGGTTGCCCAGCGCATCACAATCGCCGGCCCAGACCAGGTCCGGGCGCTCGGTCAGGATGTCGGGCTCGCCCTCTTGCCGGTTCGGGTTCAGCCGCGACGACGAAAGGCCGGCCAGGCACAGCGCCGAATGGCAGGGCGTGGCGCGGCTGGCCCTGGCCCAAAGCGGGCCGAAACCGTCGCCGGGGCCGCAATTCACGATCAAGGGCTGGCGCGCCACCGTCAGTTCGAAGGCCAGGGTCGAGGCATGGGCGCGCACCGCCGCCGGACCGCCAGGCGGAGGCGCCGCGTCCAGGCTCAGCGTGGTGCGGGCCCGCGCCATGCGGACAAAGCCCATGGCCAGCCCGCTGACCGGCAAGGCCGGACCCTGGGCCGCGCGCAGGCAGCGGTCCAGCCGCCCGGCCGCGCCGCGGCCACCGCCGTGAAAGCTGGGCAGGCCGCCATCGGCATGGCGCAGCGCCCGCAGGATCGGCGCGATTTCGGCGATGGTGGCACCCAGTTCGGGCGGGCCGTCCAGCCCGACCTCTTCGGCGATTTCCTGGGCCCAGACCAGCAGCGCCATCGCCTCCAGCAGGGCTTCGGGCGAGCGGGCTTCGGACAGGGTCGCAACGCCCATGGCATCGGCCTCTTCGGCCAGGGCGATCAGCGCCGGCTGGGCCATGGCCTGGCGGTCGCGCAGCGACATGGCGCCGATGGCCAGCCCCGCCAGCGCCTCCAGCCGCCACAACCCGTCGGTGCTGTCATACCAACTGTCGCGCAGATGGGTCAGATGCTGGTCGAGGGCGTGGAAATAGGGGCCGGCCCCGTCGCGATCCAGCCCCGGCAGGATCATCCCCGCGTGGAAAATCCAGCGCAGCAGCCGCCGCCCCGCCACCTCGGGCGCCCATTCCGGCGCGCCGGGCCGCGGTTCGGGGTGCCGGCGCATCCAGCGCAGGACATGATCCTGGGCGACGGCGCGGGCGCGCGGCGTGCCCACCGCCGCCAGATCGTCCAGCCAGCCGAACCCGTGCAGTTCCCCAGCCAGGCTGGGCGGCGGCTCGGCCGCGAAGAAATCGCCGCAAAGGCTGATGCCGCCCAGATGCAGCGTGCCCGCGGCGATCTGTTCGCCGCGGCCGGGATGGCCGATGGCTTTGGGTTCGGGGCGGCGCAAGAACCCCCTGGGCGCGGCGGAACGTTCGGTCATGGGCAACGCATTCACTAGGACGGCGCAACCTTAGGTCTGGTCGGCGGATTTCCGCAAGCGCGCGATGAAGAACCCGTCCATGCCGCCGCGTTCCGGCCACAGGTCCGGGCGCAGCCGCAAGCCGCCCTGGGGCGTGACCCAGCCCGGCTCGATGCCGGGCGCGGCGGGCGGCTCGACCGCCAGGCCGGGATGGCGGTCCAGGGCGGCGGCAAGCTGCGCCTCGCCCTCGGCCGGCAGAAGCGAGCAGGTGGCATAGACCAGGCGGCCGCCGGGCTTGAGCAAGGACAGCGCATGGTCGATCAGGCGGGCCTGCAACCGGGTCAGTTCGGCCAGCCCCTCGCCGTCGCGGATGCGCGGCAGTTCGGGATGGCGGCGAATGGTGCCGGTGGCCGAACAGGGCGCGTCAAGCAGCACCGCGTCCAGCGGCTGGCCGGGCCGCCAGTCCAGCGCGTCGGCCGCGACAAGATGCGCCGAAAGCCCGCAGCGGGCCAGGTTTTCCGCCACCCGCGCCAGGCGCGGCTCCGAGATGTCCACCGCCGTCACCGTGGCCCCGGCGGCCGAAAGCTGCAACGTCTTGCCGCCCGGCGCGGCGCAAAGATCGGCGACCACCTCGCCCGGCCGGGGGTCCAGCACCCGCACCGCCAGCGCGGCGGCGGCGTCCTGCACCCACCAGTCGCCTTCGGCATAGCCGGGCAGGGCGGAAACCTGGGTGCCGGACGGCAGCCGATGCGAGCCGGTAGGCAGCGCCTCGCCGGGGCAATCCCCGGATTTCGGCGTCAGGTCCAGGGCCGCGCCGGCCTCATGCGCGGCCTCGATGGCGCGGGCAGCATCCTCGCCCCAGGCAGAGACGACGGGCCCGCGCAGCCAGGGCGGCATCCTTTGCGGCGGAAGCCGCGCCCAGGCGTCGCCAGCGACCGCGACCTTGCGCAGCACCGCATTCACCATGCCGGCCGCCGCCTGCCCCTTGCGCCCCGAGGCGCGGGCCAGCGCCACCGCGGCATTCACCGCGCCATGCGGCGCTTCGCCCAAAGCCAGCATCTCGACGGTGGCAAGGCGCAGGATGCGCATGATCTCGGGGCGCGGGCGGCGGGCCAGCATCGGCACCAGCGCCAGGTCGGCGCGACCCTCGCGCCGCAGCACCTCCAGCGCCAGCCGGCGGGCGCGGGCACGCTCGGCCGGGGCCAGGCGGTCGTTGAGCGCGCCGGCCTCGTCCAGCGTCGCGCCCTCGTCCACGGCGGCCAGCAGGCGCAGGGCCCCCGCACGCGCCGCATCCTTTACCGGTTTGCCCTGTGACTTGTCCAAAGCCTGTCCCTTGCCTAGATTGACCCCGTCTAGCGCGAAGCAAGGAAAACCGCCATGACCGACCGCAAGGATCTGCCCCCCGCCGCGCAGCGCGCCCTGGCCGAGGCCGAAGAGCGCCGGCGCAAGGCCAAGCCCCAGGACCTGCCGGTCGAACTGGGCGGCCGCGACGGCCCCGAGCCGGTGCGCTATGGCGATTACGAGAAAAAAGGGCTTTGCGTCGATTTCTGAGGCGCGGCGCCCGGCCGCCCGGTTGCCGGAGTATTTGGAAAACGGTGAAAGCCGGGCCGCTGGCGAATCCGTGATCGGTTATGGGCCCGCCGTTTACTTGCCATTGGGGTTTGGCGTCTAAACAATGTCCCGACCACCAAACCGCAAGGAACGGCAGATGGCCTTTGGGCAGGGGATCATGAGATGGGCGGCGCTGGCGATGCTGCTGGCAGGGCAGGCTTTCGCGCAGCAGGGGCCGGGCGGGGCCGGGCCGCAGGGGCCGACCGAAGTCGGCGTGGTCGTCACCGCCGAAGAGGACGTGCCCTATACCGTCACCCTGCCCGGCCGCGCCATCGCCTTTCAGCAGACCGGCATCCGCCCCCAGGTCGGCGGCGAGGTGCGCGAGATCGCCTATGAACAGGGCAAGCCGGTCAAGGCCGGCGACGTGCTGTTCCGGCTGGACCCCGAGACCTCGGCCGCGGCCCTGGCTGCCGCCGAGGCCGCCGTGGCCGGGGCCGAAGCCAGCCTGACCCAGGCGCAGAACACCGTCACCCGCTATCGCCGGCTGGAGGGGTCGGGCGTCTCGGCCGTGGACCGCGCCGATGCCGAGGTGGCGCTGAAACAGGCCGAAGCCCAATTGAAATCGAGCGAAGCCGCGCGGGACGCGGCCCGCCTGATCTTGCAGCGCACCGAGATCAAAAGCCCGCTGGACGGGGTGGCCGATGTCGCCGCGGTTTCGGTCGGCGACCTGGTGACGGCCAACCAGTCCGAATCGCTGACCACCGTCACCCAGCTTGACCCGATCTATGTGGACGTTTCGGAATCCAGCGCCCGCATGCTGCGTGTGCGCGAAAGCATCCGGGCCGGGCTTTTGGTGGTCAACGGCACGGTCGCTACGCAACTGATCCTGGAAACTGGCGAGGAATACCAGGGCGAAGGGCGCATCGTCAGCCCTGGCATCACGGTTTCGCCCACCACCGGCACCGTGCCGATCCGGCTGAAATTCGACAATCCCGACCGGATGATCCTGCCGGGCCAGTTCCTGCGCGTCAAGCTGACGCTGGGCACCACCCGCGCCGTGCTGGTGCCGCAGCGCGCCACCAACCGCGCCTCGGACGGGACGCTGACCGCCTTTGTCGCCCGCGACGGCCAGGCCCAGCAGGTCACGCTGAGCGAGCAGGGCAGCTATCGCAACAACTGGATCGTGACCCAAGGCATCAGTCCGGGCGAAGAGCTGATCGTGGACGGGCTGGAGGACCTGCGCCCCGGCGCCGAGGTCGCGACCATCCCCGTCGTCATCGACGCCCAGGGCGTCGTGCGCGAGGCCGCGGATCGCGGGGAAGGCTAGGCATGGCGCAATTCTTCATTCACCGCCCGGTCTTTGCCTGGGTGCTGGCCATCGTCACCATGCTCATCGGCACCTGGTCGCTGATCAGCCTGCCGGTTTCGCAATATCCCGACATCGCGCCGACCACCATCCGCATCAGCGCCAATTATTCCGGCGCGACGGCGCGGGCGGTGCAGAACTCGGTCACGACACCGATCGAGGATGCGCTGACCGGGCTCGACGGGCTGCTTTACACGGTCTCGTCATCCTCGACCGGGCGCAGTTCGCTTGAACTGACCTTCGACGACAGCGTGGACCCGGTCGATGCGCTCAACGAGGTGCAATCCAAGGTGCGCTCGGTCGAAAGCCGCCTGCCCTCCGCGGTGCAGAATGACGGCGTTTCGGTCACGCGCTCGTCCTCGTCGATCCTGATGGTCGGCTCGCTGGTCTCGACCACCGGGCAGCATTCCACCATCGAGCTGGGCAACCTGCTGGAACAGGTGGTCGAAGGCCCGGTCAAGCGCACCGAGGGCGTGGGCGGGGTCAATGTCTTCGGCTCGGGCTATGCCATGCGAATCTGGATGGACCCGCTGCGGCTGGCGCAGTTCCAGTTGACCCCCACCGACCTGACCACCGCTGTCGCGCAGCAAAACAGCACCGTTTCGGTCGGTGCGCTGGGGGAACAGCCGGTCGTGACAGGCCAGCAATTTACCGCCAACATCACCGCGCAAAGCCAGCTTACCTCGGTCGAGGATTTCCGCAACATCCTGCTGAAGACCGGCGAGGACGGCGCCACCGTGCGCCTGGGCGACGTGGCCCAGGTCGAGATCGGCCAGACCCGCTATGGCCGCGATTCGCGCTTCAACGGCATGAACGCCTCGGGCTTTGCCGTGAACCTGGCCACGGGGGCCAATGCGGTCGAGACGGCAAGCGGCGTGCGCGCCACGCTGGAGGGGCTGAAAAGCGCCCTGCCCCAGGGGGTCGAGGTGCATATCGCCTATGACACCGCGCCCTTTGTCGAACTGTCGATCGAAAAGGTCTATCACACGCTGATCGAGGCCATCGGCCTGGTTTTCCTGGTCATCCTGATCTTCTTGCAGAACTGGCGCGCGACGCTGATCCCGATCATCGCGATTCCGGTCGTGCTGCTGGGCACTTTCGGCATGCTGGCGGCCCTGGGCTATTCGGTCAACACGCTGACCATGTTCGCGATGGTGCTGGCCATCGGCCTTTTGGTGGACGACGCCATCGTCGTGGTCGAAAACGTCGAGCGGGTGATGGAAGAGGACGGGCTTGGCCCGGTCGAGGCCACGGAAAAGAGCATGGGCCAGATCAGCGGCGCGCTGATCGGCATCGCGCTGGTGCTGTCGGCGGTGTTCCTGCCCATGGGGTTCATGCCCGGCTCGACCGGGGTGATCTATCGCCAGTTCTCGGTCACGATCATCACCGCCATGGTGCTGTCGCTTTTGGTCGCGCTGATCCTGACCCCGGCCATGTGCGCAAGCCTGCTGCGCCAAAGCCACGGCCCGGCGCGCTTTGCCCCCGCGCGCTGGTTCAACGCCGGGTTCGACCGGGTGACGCACGGCTATTCCGCGACCGTGCGCCGCACCCTGCGCCGGCCGATGCTGGTCATGCTGGTGCTGGCCGCGATCAGCTATGGCGCCTTCGACCTGTTCGGCCGCATGGAGACCACCTTCATCCCCGGCGAGGATCAGGGCGTGCTGCAATCGCGCATCACCCTGACCGAGGGCTCGACCGCGCAGCAGACCGCCGCCGTGGTCCAGGAGATCGAGGACTACATGCTGTCCCAGGAAAAGGACGCGGTGGAATCGGTCTTTGTCGCCATGGGCTTCGGCTTTGGCGGCACGTCGCAGAACCGGGCGATGATCTTCGTCAAGCTGCGCGATTTCGACCTGCGGCAGCCGGCTGAACTGTCTGCCTCGGCGGTGGCGCGGCGGGCCAACGCGCATTTCTCGGGGCATCGGGCGGGGCGCATCTTCTTCATGCAGCCGCCCGCGATCCCGCGGCTGGGCAATTCGGCGGGCTTCACCATGTATCTGACAGATCAGGCCGCCGGCAGCATCGAGGCCCGGATCGAGGCGGCGGAACTGCTGGAGGAGCGGGCCAACCAGGACCCACGGCTGGCCAATGTCGAAAGCTCGGGCACCGAGGACGAGGCGGCGCTGCGCATCGACATCGACCAGCAAAAGGCAGAAAGCTTTGGCGTCAGCCTGTCGGGCGTGAATGCGATGCTGTCCACGATCTTTGCCGGGACCGAGGTCAACGATTTCGCCCTTGGCGCGCAACTGCGGCCGGTCATCGTCCAGGGTGCGGCGGCGAACCGCATGCAGCCCGAGGATGTGGATAGCTGGTATGCCCGCAATGCCAGCGGCGAGATGGTGCCCTTTACCGCCTTCATGTCCACGCGCTGGGAGCCGGTCGAGCCAAGCCTGTCGCGCATCGACGGCGTCGACGCCATCGAGATCGGCGGCGAGCCGGCTTCGGGAGCAAGTTCCGGCCAGGCCATGGAGGCGATGGAGGAACTGGTCGCGCAGCTTCCCGGCAGCTACAGCGCCGCCTGGACCGGCCTGTCCTATCAGGAACGGCAATCGGGCAACCAGGCGCCCTGGCTTTTCGCGCTGTCGGCGCTGGTGGTGTTCCTGTCCCTGGCGGCGCTTTACGAAAGCTGGTCGGTGCCTTTCTCGGTCATGCTGGCGGTGCCGGTCGGGGTTCTGGGCGCGGTGGTGGCGGCGCTGACCTTTGGCCAAGCCAATGACGTCTATTTCAAGGTCGGGATCCTGACCACCATCGGCCTGGCGGCCAAGAACGCCATCCTGATCGTCGAATTCGCCCGCGACCTGGAACAATCCGGCCGCGCCACCGTGGCCGCGGCGGTCGAGGCGGCGCGGCTGCGGCTGCGGCCGATCCTGATGACCTCGCTGGCCTTCATCCTGGGGGTGCTGCCGCTGGCCATCGCCACCGGCGCGGGCGCCGCGGCGCAGAACTCGATCGGCATCGGGGTGATGGGGGGGATGATCGCCGCGACCTTCCTTGGCATCTTCATGATCCCGGCTTTCTACGTTACCGTGCGCTGGCTGACCGACAGGAGAGCCCGGACATGAACGACCTTCCCCGACTGACCTCGCTGGCGCATGGCGGCGGCTGCGGCTGCAAGCTGGCGCCCTCGGTCCTGCGCGAATTGCTGGCCGGCCAGCCGATGGCGCAGGCCTTTCCGCAATTGCTGGTCGGGACCGAGACCTCGGACGACGCGGCGGTGTATCAGGTGGACGACAATACCTGCGTCATCGCCACCACCGATTTCTTCATGCCGATGGTGGACGACCCGCGCGCCTTTGGCCGCATCGCCGCCACCAATGCGATTTCCGACATCTATGCCATGGGCGGGCGGCCGATCATGGCGCTGGCGATCCTGGGCATGCCCATCGACAAGCTGGCCCCGGACCAGATCCGCGAAATCCTGGAAGGCGGGCGCGAGATCTGCCACCAGGCCGGCATCCCGGTGGCCGGCGGCCATTCCATCGACGCGCCCGAGCCGATCTATGGCCTGGCGGTGATCGGTCTTTGCCACCCGTCCGAATTGCGCCGCAATGCCGATGCGCGGCCGGGCGACACGCTGATCCTGACCAAGGGGCTGGGCGTCGGCATCTATTCCGCCGCCATCAAGAAGGACGCGCTGGACCAGGCCGGCATCGACGAGATGGTCGCCTCGGCCACCACGCTGAACCGGGTGGGCGCCGATCTGGCCAAGCGGGCCGACGTCCATGCCCTGACCGACGTGACCGGCTTCGGCATCCTGGGCCACGGGCTGGAGATCGCCCGCGGCGCCGGGCTGCGGCTGCGGCTGCGGCTGGCCGACCTGCCGCTTTTATCGCGGGCGGAGGAGCTGGCGCAGGCGGGTTTCACCACCGGCGCCTCGACCCGGAACTGGGCCGCCTATGGCGCCGAGGTCGAACTGCCCGAGGGCCTGCCCGATTGGCGGCGGGCGCTGCTGACCGATCCGCAGACCTCGGGCGGGCTTCTGGTCGCCTGTGCGCCTGGGGCCGCCGGCGAGGTGCTGGATTTCATCCGCGGCGCGGGCTTCCCGCTGGCGGCCGTTATCGGCCAGGCCGAGCAGGGGGTCGCCGGGATCCTGGTCGAATAGCGCCGGGATTCGTGAGTATTTGGGAAACGGTGAAGCGGCAGGCCGCCGGCGGAACCCGGCGCGGCGGCTGGCGTTGGACCGGCAGGAGGATGCAGCCCATGCCCCAGATTTTCCGCTTACGCCTAGCAGCCGCGCTTGGCTTGTCGCTGGCTTGCCTTGCCGCGCCGCTTGCCGCCCAGACCGATCCCGCCGCCGGCACGCAGCCGGCCGATGCCACGCTGGATGCCGGGGAATGTCCGCCCGCCGCCGCCATGGCCGAGCCCGCGACACCCGACAGCGGGCCGGCCGATGGCACCGCGCCGGAAAATTCCGGCTCGACAGCCTGGACCGGCGGCACCGGCGGTTCGATGATCGGCACCAACCCGTCGGGCGCGGACCCGGACACCCGGACATGGCAACCGCCGACCGCGCGCGGGCTTGATCTGGCCGGGCGCCCCGAGCCGGCGCCGGCCTGCTGAAAGCCCGCTTGACGCAGGCCGTGGCGGGCCGGAAGATGCGCGCAAAACGGGGACCGCCATGGATGACAGCCAGATTTCCGCCTTGATCGAGGCGCATTCGCCCTATTCCGAATCGCTGGGGATGGAGATCGTCGCCGCCACCCTGGACCAGGTGGTGCTGCGCATGCCGGTCACGCGGGTGCTGACCAATCGCAACGGCGTATTGCATGGCGGCGCGATCATGAGCCTGGCCGATCACGCGGCTGGCACCGCCACGCATCTGCGCCTGTCCCCCGGCTGGGCCACGACGACCTTGGAAAGCAAGACCAATTTCCTGCGCCCGATCCGGCTGGGCGACATGGCCGAGGCGCGGCCCCGGCCGCTGCACCTGGGCCGGACCACGATGATCTGGCAGACCGACATCCTGCGCGGCGACGGCCAGTTGGCGGCGGTGGTGATCCAGACCCAACTGGTGCTGGAATGGAAGGAGCCCGTCTGAGCTATTGCGCCGGGCCGATGGTCAGTTCGACCGGCTCCAGCCCCTCGACCCCGCCGGCAAGCCGGTCGCCGGGTTGCACCGGCCCCACCCCCGCGGGCGTGCCGGTCATGACAAGGTCGCCCGGCCCCAGGTGATAGTATCGCGACAGATCGGCGATCAGGTCCGGGATCGACCAGACCATCTCGGCGATCCCGGCCTGCTGGCGCATCGCGCCGTTCACCCGCAGATGGATCGGCTGTGCGGCCGGGGTGAAATCCCGCGCCGGCGTCAGGGCCGAGAACACCGCCGCCCCCTCGAAATCCTTGCCCAGGTCCCAGGGCTGGCGCTTGTCCTTGGCACGGGCCTGCAAGTCCCGGCGCGTCATGTCCAGCCCCACGCCATAGCCCCAGACCGCATCCATCGCCTGCGCCGGGGCAAGGCGGAACGCGGGCGCGCCGATTGCCACGACCAGTTCGATTTCATGATGCAGGTCCCGCGTGCCGGGCGGATAGGGCAGCGTTGCGCCACTTTGCCGCACGGCATGGGCGGATTTCAGGAAATAGAACGGCGCATCGCGGTCCACCTCGGCCCCCATTTCGGCGGCATGGGCGGCATAGTTGCGCCCCACGCAAAAGACCCGGTGCACGGGAAAGCGCGCCTCTTGCCCCGAAACGGGCAGCGCGGCGGGCGGGGCGGGGGGAAACAGGTATTCGCTCATGCCGCCAGCCTGCCATGCCATCACCATTGCGGCAAGAACGCGGCCGCCGTTGCCCGCACCGGATTTTCGTGGCAAGAGAGCGTAAAGCCAACCGAAAGCAGGGTTCGCATACATGACCGATTTCGCGCAGCGCCGCACCATGATGGTCGACACTCAGGTGCGTCCGAACGAAGTGACCAGCTATCCGGTGATCGAGGCGATGCTGAACGTCCCGCGCGAACAGTTCGTTCCCGAATCGCGCCGGGACGTCGCCTATGTCGACAACAATATCGTCCTGGCCCCCGGCCGCGTGCTGCTGGAGCCGCGGACACTGGGCAAGATGATGGATGCGCTGAACCTGCAAAACGACGATCTGGTGCTGGATGTGGGCTGCGGCTACGGCTATTCGGCCGCCGTCATGGCGCGCATCGCCGAAGCCGTCGTCGCGGTCGAAGAGGACGCCGCCATGGCCGCCGAGGCTGAAAGCCGGCTGGCCGCGCAGGATGTCTTCAACGTCGCCGTGGTCCAGGGCCCCCTGGCCGCGGGCTGCGCCGGCCAGGCGCCCTATGACGCCATCCTGATCGAAGGCGCGGTGGAACAGGTCCCCGAGGCGCTGGCCGGGCAATTGCGCGAGGGCGGCCGCATCGTCGCGCTGTTTCGCGAAAGCAATCTTGGCACCGTCCGCATCGGCCACAAGCTGGACGGGCGCGTGAACTGGCGCTTCGCCTTCAACGCCGCTGCCCCGCTGCTGCCGGGCTTTGCGCGTCCGCGGGGTTTTGTCTTGTGAATGCCGACAGGAAAGGTCATGGCATGTTTCGCAAAACGCTGAAAACGCTGCGGCGCCCGCTGGTCGCGGCCCTGGTCGCGGGAACGGCCGCGCTGCCTGCATCGGCCGAATCACTGGCCGACGCCATGGTCGCCGCCTATCGCCATTCCGCCCTGCTGGAACAGAACCGCGCCGTGCTGCGCGCCGCGGACGAAGACGCGGCCACCGCGCTGGCGCAGTTGCGTCCGGTGGTGCAATGGATCGCCGAACACAGTTTCCAGAAAATCAACGGGTTGGGAATCGGCCGCTCGACCGGGATCGGATTACAGGCGCAGATCACGCTTTACGACTGGGGCCGCAACGCCATCGCCATCGACGCCGCCAAGGAAACCGTGCTGGCCACGCGCGCCGCGCTGGTCGGCGTGGAACAGGACGTGCTGCTGGGCGCGGTTCAGGCATACCTGGACGTGCGCAGCACGACTGAACAGGTTGATTTGCAGGCAAATTCCGTTCGGGTGATCGGTCAGGAACAGCAAGCTGCCTCGGACCGTTTCGAAGTGGGCGAGATCACCCAGACCGACGTGGCCCAGGCCGATGCCGCCCTGGCTGCGGCACGGGCTGGCCTGGCCGCCGCGCGCGGTGATCTGGAAATAGCGCGCGAGGTTTATCGCGCCGCGACCGGCCGAACGCCCGGCCAGCTTGATCCGCCGCCGCCCACGCCGGCGCTTCCCGCCGCACTTGAAACGGCGCGGCAGATCGGCCAGCGCAGCCATCCGGCGATCCAGCAGGCGCAGCGCCTGGCCGCCGCCGCCGAGCTGGGCGTTGCCGCGGCCGCGGCCGAGCGTAATCCGACGCTGTCCGGCCAGGCCAGCATCGGGCGATCGAACGATCTGACGGTCCAGGGCATCGAGACGACCCGCAACACGCTGGGCGCCTCGCTCAGCATGTCGCAGACGATCTATTCCGGCGGCAGGCTGCCTTCGGCGCATCGCCAGGCCATGGCGCGGCGCGACGAGGCGAGGGCCGGGCTGCTTCAGATCTCGCGCCAGGTCGATGAGGCGGTCGGCCGGTCCTGGGCGGCAATCGAGGTGGCGCGGGCGCAGATTCGCGCCATCGACGAGCAGATCGTCGCCGCGCGGCAAGCCTATGAAGGTGTGCGCGAAGAAGCGACGCTGGGCGCCCGCACCACCCTGGACGTTCTGGATGCCGAACAATTGCTGCTGGAGGCGCGGGCCAACAAAATCTCGGCCGAGGCCAATCTGCAATTAGCACATTATCAACTTCTGGCTGCTATGGGTCTGTTGACGGTTGAAAACCTGAAACTGGGAATACCGACCTATGACCCATCGGCCTATTACAATGCGGTGCAGGACGCACCCTATACCAGCAGGCAGGGCGAAAGCCTCGACCGCGTCTTGCGCGCGCTCGGCAGGGACTAACGCCGCCCTCGATCCGGGGGGCGCATCATGCAGCATGAAGTGATGCGCCAGCCTCCTCCGGGCTCGGACAATGTCGGCGATGTGCTGGCTTCGATCCGCCGGCTTATCGCACAGGACGAAACCGGCTGCCGCCCTTTGGCGCAGCCGCCTGACGGGCTGCCGGCGCAAGAATGCGCGCCCCAGCCGCGGATCGAACAGGTCTTGGCGGCGCGCCACGCCTCGCCGTCGCGAATCAGCCCGCTGGTGCTGGACAGTAGCGCCCTGATCGCCGCCGCGCACCGCCCGCCACCGGCGGCCACCGATGCCGCGGATCACCCGGCGCCCGGCGATTCGGCCGTCCCCAAGGACGCGGCAGCCGCGCCGCAGGGCGACCGGCCCGACCAGCCAGCCCAGACCGCGACCGCCACCGCCGCGGCCGCTGCTTGCGGGCCCGCGCCCGATACAGGCTTCGACTTCCTGTCCTGCTTTGCTTTTGGCCCTGTGCTGGAAGCGCCCGACACCACCATCCAGCAAATGGAGGAAACCATGCTGCACGCCAACGCTTCCGTGACCCCGATCAATCCCGCGGCCGAGGCGCAGGCCGCCGAAGCCATGGCCCGCGACAGCGGCGAGCCGCATCTGTTTGCGCCCCAGGACAAGGACGCGCAGAAGGGCACCCATTTGCGCGGCATGATCCGCGAGGCGATCCGCCAGGAACTTCAGGGCGAAATCGGCAACCGGCTTAGCCGCAACCTGCAACAGATGATCCGGCACGAGATCGAACTGGCCCTGCGCCAGATGTGCGAAGAGGATTGACCCGGCCGAATCCGCCCGCCCGCGCGGGAACTTCGGCAGCAGGGGCCGGCTAGTTCAGGTATTTCTCGGGATCGACGCTTTCGAATCCGTTGCGCACCTCGAAATGCACCACGCCCTGGCTTCGGGTCTTGCCCAGCGCCGTGCCGGCGCTGACCGCCTGACCCTTGGTTACGGCGACATCCTGAAGGCCGGCATAGACCGTCATCAGGTTGCCATCGTGCCGGATGACGATGATCGGCACTTGGTCGGTGTCGCGCGTGATCGCCGCGACCGTGCCGCTGCCTGCGGCCGAAACAGTGCTGCCGGGCGCGGCAGCGATGTCGATGCCGTCGTTCTTGCCCTTTTGATAGGTGCGGATGATGGCGCCGCTGGCGGGCATGCGGAACTTGCCGTTGCCGGACGCGGCCGTCCGGGTCTTGCCCAGGTCCGGCCCGGCCGGTTTGTTCACCGGGCTGGCGGCCGGCTGGGTCCGCTCTTTCGGCAGGGGTTCGGCCGAAGAGGGCGGGGTCGGCGTGGGACTGCCCACGCCCGGCGCGGTGACGGCCGCCGCCCCGGCGCGGGCCTGTCCGGCGACGGGTATCAGCAGGCGCTGGCCGGTGCGAAGGGTCATCTCTGGCGTCAACCCGTTCCACTGCGCCAGGTCGCCCACCGAGACATTGTATTTGCGGGCGATGGACCAGGCGGTCTCGCCTGCCGCGACGACATGCTGCCGCGGCTGGCTGGCGGCGGGCAGGGTGGTGCTGGTCACGGCCCCTGCGCCCGCGGACGTGCCTGCCGGCGACTGCGCCGGTTGCCTGACGCCCTGGCCGGCAAAGGGGTCGCTGACCTGCCCGGTCGAAGACGGGACCGGCGCCGTCGCCGCACCTGCCGCGACACGGCGCGGCAGGGCGACCACCGCGCCGGGGTTCAGCACGGTATTGGCCGCGATGGCGTTGTATTGCGCCAGTTCCGCCGCGTTCAGCCCCAGCCGGGCGGCGATGGTGGCGACGGTATCGCCCTGCCGCGCGATGGCCACCTGGTAGCCGGGATAGGAAATCACCCCGCGCTGATCGGGGGCCGGGCGGGGCTGGGCGCGCGCCGCCGCTGCCGCCGTTTCCAGCCCGCCGCCGCCCCAGCGGCGCAGGTCGGGATCGAAATTGCTGAAATCCAGGCCGCCCTGCGGCCCGCAGGACGCCAAGGCCGCCGCAGTCGCGGCGAAAAGCGCCAACCGCCTGATCGTGATCATCTGCCCGTTCCTCACTCTGGACGGCCGGGGGTCATGTCTGTCCCAACCCCTCGACCAGCGGCACGAAACGCACCTGCCGCAATTCGTCATATTCAAAGCCGTCTTCGCCACGCCGCACGCGGATCAGGGTCTGGACCGCATCCGACTGTCCGACCGGCACCACCATGATACCTCCGATCTTCAACTGCGCCAAGAGCGGGCCCGGCGGATCCTCGGCCGCCGCCGTCACCATGATGCGATCAAAGGGCGCCTGTTCGGGCAGCCCCCGCGATCCGTCGGCCACCAGCGGGGTGATATTCGGCAGGCCCAGGTCGCGAAACAGCGTCTCGGCCTCGGCCACCAGGCGGCGGTGGCGGTCGATGGTATAGACCCGGCGGCACAAAAGCGACAGCACCGCGGCCTGGTAGCCCGAGCCGGTGCCGATCTCCAGCACCTTGTCGCGCGGCCCGACCTCCAGCGCCTGGGTCATCAGCCCCACGACCGAGGGCTGGCTGATGGTCTGGCCGCAGGGAATGGGCAGCGGCGTATCGTCATAGGCGCGATCCTCGAAATGGCCGCGCACGAACTCGCCGCGGTCGATGCGCTCCATCGCCTCAAGCACCCGCGGATCGGTGACCCCGCGCTGCCGCAGCGCGAACAGGAAGCGCATCTTGCGTTCGGCAGTTTCGGGATCGTCGCCCATCGGTCTCTCAGCCCTCCTCCAGGACGCCGCGCAGCTCGGCCAGGGTCTTGTGGCAGGTCAGGTCCGGCCGCATCGGCGTCAATGAGATATAGTCGCGCATATTCGCGTCCACGTCACTGTCGGGCGTGGCCTCGGCGGTCTGCGAACCGCCCAGCACCCACAGGAACCGCCGGCCGTTCGGGGCGTGATAGGGCTCGACCTCGAAGCGCACGCCCTGGCGGCGGCCTTGGGCCGCGACCCGCGTGCCCTTGACCGAGGCCGCGTCGCAGGGCGGGAAGTTGATGTTGTAGAACAGCCGGAAATCCTCGTCCGAGGTCCAGTCGCCGTAATCCAGCAATTGACGGATCAGCCGCGGCCCGTGCAGGCGCGCCGCCTGGAACGGATCGTCCAGCGCCGCAGTGCGGCTGCCCATGTATTGCGACAGGGCGATGGCCGGCAGGCCCTGCAACGCCGCCTCCATCGCGCCGCCGACGGTGCCGGAATACATCACGTTCTCGCCCGAGTTGTTGCCGCGGTTCACCCCCGACAGCACCAGGTCGGGCGGGTTGTCCCGCATCACGTCGGCGATGGCGGCCAGCACGCAGTCGGCCGGCGTGCCCTCGGCCGCAAAGCGGCGCGGCGCCAGTTCGGCGATCAGGGTCGGGTGGACATAGCTGATGCAATGCGCAACCCCCGATTGCTCGAATGCGGGGGCGACGGTCCAGACCTCGCCGCCCGGCCCGGCGACCTCGGTCGCGATGGCTTCCAGCGCCTCCAGCCCCGGAGCATTGATGCCGTCGTCATTGGTAATCAGAATGCGCATGATCTTCCCTGTCCGGCCGGCCGCGGCGCGGCGCCTGCCCCGCAGCCGCGCGCGCCAGGCCGGTATCTGCCTGTCGCATCATGCTTATCCGCGCTACAGCCTTGCGGCAACCCGCTGGACGGGCGACGGAAGCGTTTGACGCCGGAACGCTGCCGGGGCAGCATCGGGGCAAGGCAAGGGGCCGGGCAGGACATGCAGATCTATCTTCCCATCGCCGAAGTGGCGGTCAATGCGCTGGTGCTGATCGGCCTTGGCGGGATCGTCGGGCTGATGTCGGGCCTGTTCGGCGTGGGCGGCGGCTTCCTGATCACGCCCTTGCTGTTCTTCATCGGCATCCCGCCGGCGATCGCGGTGGCGACCGGCGCCAACCAGGTCGTCGCCTCGTCGGTGTCCGGCGTGCTGGCGCATGTCAAGCGCAAGACCGTGGATTTCCGCATGGGCTGGGTGCTGCTGGCCGGGGGCCTGGTCGGGTCATCCGCCGGGGTGCTGCTGTTCAACCTGTTGTCGCGGCTGGGCCAGGTCGATCTGGTCGTGCAACTATGCTATGTGGTGTTTCTGGGCCTGATCGGCGCGATGATGCTGCAAGAAAGCCTGGGTGCGCTGCGCCGCGCGCGCCGCAGCGGGCCGGTCAAGCCGATGCGGCGCCACCAGCACGGCTGGGTGCATCGCTGGCCGTGGAAGATGAAGTTCCGCGCCTCGGGGCTTTACATCAGCGCCATCCCGGTGCTGCTGGTCGGCGCCGCCGTGGGGGTGCTGGGCGCGATCATGGGGGTCGGCGGCGGCTTCATCATGGTGCCGGCGATGATCTATCTGCTGGGCATGCCGACCAAGGTGGTCATCGGCACCTCGCTGTTCCAGATCACCTTCCTGTCGGCCTATACCACGCTGATGCACGCCGTGTCCTCGAACACGGTGGACGTGATGCTGGCGGTGCTGCTGATCGTCGGCGGCGTGACCGGGGCGCAGATCGGCACCCATCTGGGCGCGCGGCTGCGGGCCGAGCAGTTGCGCATCCTGCTGGCGCTTCTGGTGCTGGCGGTCTGCGGCAAGCTGGCGCTGGACCTGTTCCTGCGCCCGGACGAGCTTTATTCGATCACGCCGGGGGTCTTGCGGTGATCCGGGGGGCGCTGTTCCTGCTGGCGGCCCTGGTCCTGCCGGGCCTGCCCCTTCATGCCCAGGCCGCGCCGGACCCTGCCCCTGCCCCTGCCCCACCGGCAGAGCAGATCGTCGCGGGCCTGTCGCGAGAGGATGTCGAAATCACCACCAGCTTCGACGGCTCGGAAATCATCATCTACGGCGCCATCAAGCGCGAGACCGCGATCCCCCCCGACGAGGCGCTGGACGTGATCGTCACCCTGGAGGGGCCGGCCCAGGCCCTGACCGTGCGCCACAAGGAACGCCGCGCCGGCATCTGGATCAACACCAGCCAGGTCAGCATCGGCGCGGCCCCCAGCTTCTATGTGGTGGCCACCACCCGGCCGCTATACCTGATCCTGACGCCGGCGCAGGATCAAAGCCACCGCATCTCGATCCCGCTGGCGATGCGGGCCTTTGCCGGGCCGATGGAGGTCGAGGACGCGGTGCCCTATACCGAGGCGCTGATCCGCCTGCGCCAGGCCAACGGCTTCTATCGCCAGGACGAAGGCGCGGTGCGGCTGGCCGAACAGACGCTGTTTCGCGCCGATGTCCGCCTGCCCGCCAACCTGGTCGAGGGCGTCTACAGCACCCGCATCTTCCTGTTGCGCCAGGGGCGGATCATCGACACCTTTCGCGCGCCCATCGACGTGCGCAAGGTCGGGCTGGAGCGTTGGCTTTATCGCCTGGCGCTGGAGCAGCCCTTTATCTACGGCATCATGTCGCTGGCGATCGCGGTGGCGGCGGGCTGGGGCGCCTCGGCCGCGTTTCGGCTGATCAGGCGTCCCTAAGGCCGCCGCGCCGGAACGGGCCCAGTTCGGCCAGGATCGCCATCTCCTCGCCCACCGCCTCGCGCTCGCGGTCCAGGTAATCGGCCACGGCATGGTGAAAGCCCGGCTCGGCCAGCCAATGCAGCGAATGGGTCCGGGCGGGCATATAGCCGCGCGCCAGCTTGTGTTCGCCCTGGGCCCCGGCCTCGACGCGGGACAGGCCATGGGCGATGGCCCAGTCGATGGCCTGGTGATAGCACAGTTCGAAATGCAGGAACGGGTGGTCCTCGGTGCAGCCCCAATAGCGGCCGTAAAGCGCGTCCCGCCCGATCAGGTTCAGCGCCCCGGCGACGGGCTGGCCGTCGCGTTCGGCCAGGACCAGCAGGCAGTCGTCGCGCATGGTATGGTGCAGGATCTCGAAGAAGGCGCGGGTCAGATAGGGCCGGCCCCATTTGCGCCCGCCGGTATCCTGGTAAAAGGTCCAGAAGGCGTCCCAATGCTCGGGCAGGATCTGGTCGCCGGTCAGGCTGCGGATGCTGCCACCGAAAGCCTGCGCGCGGTCGCGTTCCTTGCGGATCGCCTTGCGCTTGCGCGAGGATAGTTGGGCCAGGAAATCGTCGAACGTGGCATAGCCCTGGTTCAGCCAATGGAACTGTTCGCTGGCGCGGGGCAGGAAGCCCGCCTCCTCACCCAGCCCCGCTTCTTCCTCGGTGCAGAAGGTGACATGGGCGCCCGACAGGCCCGATTGCCGCGCGATCTGGGCCATGGCCGCCAGCAACCCGCGCCGCACCGCCGGGTCGGGCGCGATCAGCCGCGGCCCGGTGACGGGGGTAAAGGGCACCGCGCATTGCAGCTTGGGGTAATAGCGCCCGCCCGCCCGCGCGTAAGCCTGTGCCCAGCCATGGTCAAAGATGTATTCGCCCTGGCTGTCGGTCTTGAGATAGCAGGGCGCGACCCCCGCCACCTGCCCGTCCAGCCGCGCGACCAGGTGGCTGGGATGCCAACCCGTCCCCTCGCCGACCGAGCCCGATTGCTCCAGCGCCGCCAGGAAGCGATGGGTGGTAAAAGGGTTGGCGCCCGCCCCGCAGCCGTCCCATTCGGCGGCATGGATCCCGGAAATCGCAGGCAGGACGGAAACGGCAAGCTCGCTCATGGCGGGAAACATAGGCGCGGGCGCGGCGATTGTCAGGGCCTGGCGGGCAGGTAGTGTTCGAATGTGATGTTGTCGGCGATGCGCCGCGCCTCGGCCTCCTGCTCGGCCGAGCGCACGGTCCAGCACAGGACCGGCACGTCCCGCGCCTTCAGCGCCGCCACCGCCGGATTGGCCAGGTCGCGGCGGTCATGAGAGATGAAGCTGGCCCCCACCCGGTCGAAATCGGCAATCGCCGCCAGATGCGCGCGGGTCTGGGCGTCCAGCATGTCCCAATCCGCGGCATCATAGCCGCAGGTGGTCAACCCCACCGTCACCCCCGGCGCGGCGGCATGGAAGGCCGCGACCGCATGGGGGTTGAAGGACATGACCGCGACCGGCCCGCCATAGCCGGCAAGCAGCCGCGCCACCTCGGCCTGCAAATCGCCGACCTGGTCCGTGCCGCGCAGGCTTTGGTCCTTGATCTCGATCAGCAGCGACACCCGGCCCGCGACCTCGGCCAGCAGGTCGGCCAGCGTCGGGATGGGTTCATCCGTGTCCAGGATGCGCAGTTGCGACAGCGCGTCGATGCTTAGCGCACTGACCAGCCCCTGGGCCCCGGTCAGCCGCGGCAGGTCGTCGTCGTGAAAGACCAGCGCCGTGCCGTCCGCCGCGCGCTGGATGTCGCATTCGATGCCGTAGCCCGCGGCGATGGCGGCGCGGAACGCCGCCATGCTGTTTTCCGGCACGCCCGGCCCATGCAACCCGCGATGGGCGATGGGCTGGCGCAGGAAATCGGGATGCAGACCCATCAGGCGAACTCGAAGATCGCCTCGACCTCGACCGCGACGCCGCGCGGCAGGGCCGCGGCCGAAACGGCGGCGCGGGCATGGCGGCCCTTGTCGGCAAAGACCTCGACCATCAGGTCCGAACAGCCGTTGATGACCTCGGGCTGGTCGGTAAATTCGGGGGTCGAGTTGACAAAGCCGGTCAGCTTGACCACCCGCGCCACCCGGTCCAGCGACCCCAGCGCCGCCCGCGCCTGCGCCAAAAGCGCCAGCCCGCAGGCGCGCGCCGCCTCGGCCCCTTCCTCGACCGCCAGGTCGGCGCCCAGCCGCCCCTTGGCCGGGCTGATCTGGCCCGAAACGAACAGCAGGTTGCCGGTCATCACATAGGGCACGTAATTCGCCGCCGGTGCCGGTGCGTCGGGCAGCGTGATCCCCAGTTCCGCCAGTTTCGTCTCGATGGACATGCTTTTCTCCTGTCTGTCGATGAAGGTGCGCAAAATCGCTCGGCGGGGATAGTTGCGCCCGACGCCCCGGCCTGCAACCCCTATCCGCGCGCCCACCCGGACCATCGGGCGGGTTTTCAGGCGACCAGCGCCTCGGCCCGCTTCAGGTCCACGCTGACCAGCTGGCTGACGCCCTGTTCCACCATGGTCACGCCGAACAGCCGGTCCATGCGCGCCATGGTGACGGCGTGGTGCGTGATCACAAGAAAGCGCGTCTCGGTCCGCCGCGTCATCTCGTCCATCAGATCGCAGAAGCGGGTGACGTTGGCGTCGTCCAGCGGCGCGTCCACCTCGTCCAGCACGCAGATCGGCGCGGGATTGGCCAGGAAGACCGCAAAGATCAGCGCCAGCGCCGTCAACGTCTGCTCGCCCCCCGACAGCAGGCTGAGCGTCGAGAGCTTTTTCCCCGGCGGCTGGCACATGATCTCCAGCCCTGCCTCCAGCGGGTCGTCAGCTTCGACCAGCACCAGCCGCGCCTCTCCGCCGCCGAAAAGATGCGTGAACAGCGTGGTGAAATTGGCGTTTACCGTGTCAAAGGCCGCCAGCAGCCGCTCGCGCCCCTCGCGGTTCAGGCTGCCGATGCCCTGGCGCAGCTTGCGGATCGCCTCGGTCAGGTCTTCCTTTTCGGTCGCCAGCCGGTCGCGCTCGGTCTCCAACTCGCGCTTGTCCTCGTCGGCGCGCAGGTTCACCGCGCCCAAGGCGTCGCGTTGCTGGCGCAGCCGGGCGATCTGGTCCTCCAGCGCCTCGGCGGCGATCTCCTCGACCTCGCCCAGGGATGCCAGCAGCGCCTCGGGCGTGGCGTCCAATTCTTCGTGGATGCGCAGGCGGGCGGCGGCTTCAGCCTGGATCGCGGCCTCGGCGCGGGCCTCGCGGGCGGCGCGGGTCTCGCGCGCGTCGGATGCGGCGCGCTCGGCCTCGCGCTCGGCCTCGGCGGCGATGCGCAGCGCCTGGTCGGCGGCGGACAGCGCCTCGCGGGCGCGGGCCAGGCGGGCGCGCGCCTGCGCCTCGGCCTCGGTCAGGACGTCGCGGCGCTCGGCCAGGATCTCGGGCTGGGCCTCGGCTTCCTCCAGGTCGGCGGCGGCTTCGTCGCGGCGGGCGGCCAGTTCGGCGGCGCGGGTGCCGGCCTGGTCCAGCCGCAGCCGCCAGCCGGAGTCCTCCTTGGCGATCTCTTGCAGGCGCTTGATCCGCGCATTGGCCTCGCGCCGCAATTCGTCCAGCCCGCTGCGCCGGGTCATGGTGGCGATGCGCGCCGCCTCGACGCCCATGCGGGCATGGTCCAGCGCCGCCGCCACCGCGCCGCGGTCGGGCAGTTCGGCCAGCGCCCGCTCGGCCTCGGCCAGCCGGGCGCGGGCGTCCAGCGCATCCTCGCGATGCCGGGTCAGTTCGGCGCGGGCGGATTCGGCGCGGCTTTGCGCCATGGCCAGTTCGGATTCGGCGCGGGTCACGGCGCGCACGGCGTCCGACAGCCCGCGCTCGGCCTCGCGCCTGGCATCGCGGGCGCGCTTCTCGGCCTCGGTCGCGGCCAGGTGGCGGTCGCGCAGCGCCTGATGCGCGGCCTGCGCATCCTCGGCGCGGGCCTGCGCCGTCCCGGCCTGTTCGGCCAGTTCGGCCAGTTGGTTGACCTTTTGCAGATGCAGCGCGGCCGAGGACGCGGCCTCGCCCGCCATCACCCGCATACCGTCCCAGCGGAACAGGTCGCCCGCCCGCGTGACCAGCCGCTGGCCGGGGGCAAGAGCGGACTGCATCGCCGCGCCCATGGCCGCATCCGCGACCAGCCCGACCTGCGACAGCCGCCGGGCCAGCGCCGCGGGGCCATCGACATGCGGCGCCAGGGCTTCGGCGCCCTCGGGCAGCGGCTGCGGTGCGTCATAGCCGGGCAGCAGATGCCAACCCGAGCCGTCATCGGCCAGCCCGACGCCCAGATCGTCGCCCAGCGCCGCACCAAAGGCCGTTTCATATCCCCGCGCGACCCGCACCAGGTCCAGGATCGAATCACCGCCCTGCCCACGTTCCACCAGCCGCTTCAGCGCCGCCATCTCGGCATTCAGCGCCGAGACCTCACCCTCGGCCTCGGCCCGTGCCGCACGGGCCGCGGATTCCTCGGCCTCAAGCGCGGCGCGGGCTTCCTCGGCCCCGGCCAGCGATTCTTCGGCGGATTCGACGCGGTCGCGGGCTTCCTCCTGCGCTTCTTCGGCGGCGGCGCGGGCCGCATCGGCCTCAACGCCGGTATCGGTGGCGCGGGCGGCTGCCGCCTCGGCCTCGGCCGCAGCGCGGGTGGCGCGCTCCTGCATCTGGCGCAGGTCGTGGACCAGCCGCTCGGCGGATTGGTGGCGCGCGGCAAGCCGGGCGGATTCGTCGGTCAGCTCGGCCAGCTTGGCCTCGACCTCTCGCAGGGCCTCGGCGGCCTCTGCGGCGGCATTGCCGGCGGCGTCCAGCCGGTCCTCATGGCCCTGCCCGGCCTTGTCCAGCTCGCGCCTTTCCCATTCCAGCCGCGCAATCACCTCGCCCGCGTCGCGGTTCAGCGCCGATTCCCGCTCGATGTCGCGGTCAAGCTGGGCGATGCGCGCCAGCAGGGTCTGGATGGCCTGGCCGGCGCGGGCCTCGGCCTCGTCCAGCGCCTCGCGTTCGACGGTGGCGCGGGACAAGATGGCACTCGCGACCTGTTCCTCTTCGCGCAGGGGGGGCAGCTTCGCCTCGGCCGCCTCGCGCGCGGCGATGGCGCGGCGGGCCTGGGTCTCGGCCTCGGCAGCGGCGCGGATCGCGGCGCGCAGGGCCTCGGCCGCCCCTGCCTTGGCCTGGTCGGCCTCGGCCCAGCGGCGATAGAGCAGCACCCCTTCGGCCCGGCGCAGCGCCGCGCCGATCTCGCGATAGCGGGCGGCGGCGCGGGCCTGCCGCGCCAGGCTGGCGGCCTGCGTGGATAGCTGGTCCAGCGTGTCGTCCACCCGCGTCAGGTTCGCCTCGGCCGCGTTCAGCCGCAACTCGGCCTCGTGCCGGCGCTGGTAAAGGCCGGAAATCCCCGCCGCCTCCTCCAACACCCGCCGGCGCGCCTTGGGCTTGGCGTTGATGAGTTCGGAAATCTGCCCCTGCCGCACCAGCGCCGGCGAATGCGCCCCGGTCGAGGCATCCGCGAACAGCATCTGCACGTCGCGCGCCCGCACCTCCTTGCCGTTGATGCGATAGGCGGAACCGGCGTCGCGGGTGATGCGGCGGGTGATGTCCAGCGCGTCGGCGTCGTTCATGCCGGCGGGGGCAAGGCGGTCCTTGTTGTCGATGGTCAGCGTGACCTCGGCATGGGCACGGGCGGAACGGCGCGCGGTGCCGGCAAAGATCACGTCCTCCATCCCGTCGCCGCGCATGGCGGTGGGCCGGTTTTCGCCCATGACCCAGCGCAAAGCCTCCAGCAGGTTCGACTTGCCGCAGCCATTGGGGCCGACCACGCCGGTCAGCCCCTCGCGGATGACCAGGTCGGTCGGATCCACGAAGCTTTTGAAGCCGTTGAGACGCAGGCGGTCAAAGCGCAAGACAGGGGTCCACGGGGTCGTTGCAATGCCCGGATTCTTTGCCATCCGCGGCCCCGAGTCAATACAAACCCCAAGATATGGCGGGGGTGGTCCGCTTATCCACAAGATTAAGCTTCTCTGCCGGAAATGCGGTGCTAAGCTTTGCGGTATGATTCCCGCGCTTGCCATCATTCTGGTCTTTCAACTGGTGGGCGAGGTTGCCACCCGCGGCCTTGGCCTGGTGCTGCCCGGCCCGGTGCTGGGGCTGATGCTGCTGGTGCTGTCCTGCGCGCTGCGCCCGGCATTGGCCCAGATGCTGCGCCCGGTCGTCGCCGGCATCCTGGGCCATCTGTCGCTGTTCTTCGTCCCCGCCGGGGTGGGCGTCGTCGCGCATCTGGGCCAGTTTCGCAGCGACGGGCTGGCGGTAGCCTTGGCGCTGACCGTCTCAACCGCGCTGGCCATCGCGGCGGGGGCGCTGGTGTTCCGCGCGGTGCTGCGCTGGACGGGCGGGTCCGAGGAATGACCGACGCCGCGCTGATCTGGAGCTATCTGACCCAAGGCCCGCTTTTGTGGCTGACGGCGACGCTGATCGCCTATTGGCTGGGCGACAGCTTCTTTCGCGCCATGGGCCGGCAAAGCTGGGCCAATCCGGTGCTGTGCGCGGTGATCCTGCTGGCCTGCGTGCTAGGGCTGACCGGCACCAGCTACCAGACCTATTTCGAGGGCGCGCAATTCGTGCATTTCATGCTGGGCCCGGCCACGGTGGCGCTGGGAATGCCGCTTTACGACAACCTGCACCGGGTCAAGCGGGCGGCGCTGCCGCTGGTGGCGGCGCTGGTCGCGGGTTCGGTGACGGCGGTGGTCTCGGCCCTGGCCATCGGCAAGGCTTTCGGCCTTAGCGAGGTGATGCTGGCCAGCCTGGCGCCGAAATCGACGACCGCCCCCGTCGCCATCGGCATTGCCGAGGGGCTGGGCGGCGAGCCCACGATCACCGCCGTCCTGGTGCTGGTGACGGGCATCTTCGGCGCCATCATCGCCACGCCGCTGCTGAATGCGCTGGGGATCCGCGACTGGCGGGCGCGCGGCTTTTCGCTGGGCGTGGCCGCGCATGGCATCGGCACGGCGCGCGCCTTTCAGGTGAACGAGACCGCGGGTGCATTCGCGGGCATCGGCATGGGGCTGAACGCGGTGCTGACCTCGGTGATAGCGCCGCTGACGCTGCGGCTGTTTGGATAAGGGGCAAGGCCATCCCATTGCCGCCGGCTGGGGGCTATATTCGCTTCATGATTGACCGCAGGGTCACGAAGCTTCGCAGCGCGAATGCGGCGGGCGATCAAGCGTCTTCAGCGCGACCCTTGGCTGCTGGCAAGCGCGGGTGCCGGCCCTCATGATCGGCGGCATCGTGGCTGTTGTCGGGCTGCTGATGGGAATGTGATCGTCCACCCGCCCTGCCGGGCAGGCATTCCATCGGATTTGAACGAAAAAGGCCGCCCCGCGGGACGGCCCAGCCAATGCGCGAGGCCGGCGCTTATGCCGCGTCGGCTTCCTCGGCGGCGTGGCGGCGTTCGCTTTCCTCGCGCGACAGCGCGACCGAGGTGCGCACGCCCTTGGCCACGAATTCCATCAGCCCCTTGACCACCCGCTCGTTCGGGTCGATGCCGGCGCAGGACAGCACCTCGCGCCCATCGCGCGAGCGGGCCCAGCGGGCGATCTGATCGGGCCCGTTGCCATATTTCTTGTCATCGGCGATCGCATCGTCCAGCGCAGCCAGCACAACGGCCGCAAACAGCTTGCGGGCCCGCTGTCCCTGTTCGAAATTGAAAGCCGAGCCATCCACGAAATCGCGCATCATCATTATCCTGTTTTTCTTGCGGTGCCACCGCCCCTTGACCAAGGCCAAGGCTGCTGCATCTTCTGCCTCCAGGCGGCATTGGCCAGCTTAGCCGATCCCTGCCGTGATTCGGTATGCCTCCTACCGCATGACCGCCATGCACCACATGCAAGTCGTGGCAGATAAGCGTGATAGCCGCCAAAAGCAACGATCTTGCGACATACGGAAATTCGCAGGCACCCTTGACAACGCACAAATCGCCTTTCGGTTGCCCCAGGGCACGGCAACCGATATAGGGTCGCGCCAGCGGCGTTCAACCCTTTGGTCCGGCGGAATTATGCCGGGATTTTCATTGATCTGTCGCAGATGCATCCCGCCGCACATCATCCGGCGCGGCGGCGGGCCTTATCTGCCATGCGCCGCCGAACGCCAGGGGCGGCTGCGACGACGCGCCGCTGCCCAGCGGACAAACGCAAGCGCCGAAACGCGGCAAGGGCGTTCCGGCGCGGCGGCACTAGGCGATGTCAAAGATGGATGGCGGCGAATTTCGTCGCGTCGATGCCCAGGCGACGCAGGTCGCTGGCGGCGGGCCGGCGGTGCGCTTCGGCCGCCGAAGCGACTGCGATCGCAGCCCGCAGGGTCGAAAGAGCCGAAGCGATGGAATGGAAAGCGCGGTGCATTTTTCTGCCTGTCTTCAAGGGTTCATCGAGAAGTTCGATGACAGACAGATGGGGTCTGCCCGCCCCCGGCACAACGCAGATAAAGGCAAGGCCGCCATGACGCCGGGACATGGCACCCGACCATGGCGTGCCGGACATGGCGGCGCCCGACCCGTTGCCGGGCCGGGCGGGCGGTCAGTCCTCTTCGCCGGCCAGTTGGCTCAGCATCTCGCCCTTGCCGCGGGCGCGCAGGATCAGCGGCACGATCAGCGCCAGGGCCGCGATGGCCAGCAGGGTGGCGGCAATGGGCGATTGCACCAGCGTGGTCCAGTCGCCCTGGCTGATGGCCAGCGCCCGGCGCAACTGCTGTTCGGCCATCGGGCCAAGGATCAGGCCGACCACGATGGGCGCGATCGGATAGCCGAACAGCCGCATCACATAGCCCAGCACGCCAAAGCCCAGAAGCATCCCCAGTTCGAAGCTGGAGGGGTTGGCGCCGATGGTGCCCAGCGTCGCGAACAGCAGGATGCCGGCGTAAAGCCAGGGCTTCGGCACCGTCAGCAGCTTTACCCACAGCCCGATCAGCGGCAGGTTCAGCACCAGAAGCATGGCGTTCGCGATCAGCAGGCTGGCGATCAGCCCCCAGACCAGGGTGGGGTTGGTGGCGAACAGCAAGGGGCCGGGTTGCAGGCCGAATTGCTGGAACCCCGCCAGCATGATCGCCGCCGTGGCCGAGGTCGGCAGGCCCAGCGTCAAGAGCGGCACCAGCGTGCCGGCGGCGCTGGCATTGTTCGCGGCCTCGGGGCCGGCGACACCCTCAATGGCGCCGTCGCCGAATTCCTCGGGGTGCCTGGTCAGCCGTTTTTCGGTGGCATAGGATAGGAAGGTGCCGATCTCGGCCCCGCCGGCCGGCATGGCGCCGATGGGAAAGCCGATGACCGTGCCGCGCAGCCAGGGCTTCCAGGATCGCGCCCAGTCGCGGCGGCTCATCCAGACGGAACCCTTGACGGCCGTCACCTCGTCCTCGGCTTGGTCGCGCTGGCCGGCGATGAACAGCGCCTCGCCCAGGGCGAACATGGCGACGGCCATGGTCGTCACCTCGATCCCGTCCAGCAGTTCGGGCACGCCAAAGGACAGCCGCGCCTGGCCGGTCAACTGGTCGATGCCGACGCAGGCCAGGGCCAGGCCCAGGAACAGCGAGGTCAGCCCACGCAGCGCCGAATCGCCGAATGCGGCCGAGACGGTGACGAAGGCCAGCACCATCAGCGCGAAATATTCGCGCGGGCCAAAGACCAGCGCCACCTTGACGATCCATGGCGCCAGGAAAGCCAAAAGCAGCGTCGCGATCAGCCCGGCGATGAAGGACCCGATGGCGGCGGTGGCCAGCGCCGGCCCGCCGCGGCCCTTGCGGGCCATCTTGTTGCCCTCCAGCGCGGTGATGATCGAGGCGCTTTCGCCCGGCGTGTTCAGCAGGATCGACGTGGTCGAGCCGCCATACATGCCGCCGTAATAGATGCCCGCGAACATGATGAGCGAACCGGCCGGGTCCAGCCGATAGGTCACGGGCAGCAAAAGCGCCACGGTCAGCGCCGGGCCGATGCCGGGCAGCACGCCGACCGCGGTGCCCAGCGTCACGCCGATCAGCGCATAAAGCAGCATCATCGGGTCGGCGGCGGTGCCAAGCCCCTGAAGCAGGAAGTCGAATGCGCTCATGGTTCAGCCCCGCGGAAAGACCAGATGCTCAAGCGGCCCGGCAGGCAGGTGCAGCATCAGGAGTTGCGAAAAGACCGCCCAGACCGCGAAGGCAAAGACGATGCCGATGGGGATGGTCATCGCCAGGTTGCGCTTGCCGAATGCCCGCGCCGTAAAGGCGAAAAGGATGCCCGTGGCGATGGAAAAGCCTGTGAGATGCAGCAGCACCAGTTGCAGCGCCAGGCCCGCGACGATCCACAGCACCGGCGGGATGTTCTGCGCCGGGCGCTGGGGAAAATCGCCGCGCAGCGCCTCGATGGCGGTCCATACGGCCAGGCCGATCAGCGCAAAGCCCACGACGCGCGGCACGCTGGCGGGGCCCACGCCGGAATAGCCGCCCAGATCGGCCAGCCGCGCGCTGTCCCACAGCATCACCGCCCCGGCCACGAGCAGCCCCGCCGCGATGGCCAGCGCCGCCATATCCCGGCGGCGCTGCGGTTCATGGCGATTGCCGCTCATTTCACCAGACCGATGTCCTTGAGGATCGCTTCGGTCGCGGAAATGTCCTTTTCAAGCTGGGCGTCAAATTCGGGACCGGCCAGCCAGGTATCCATCCAGCCCTTGTCGGCCAGTTGCTTTTGCCAGTTTTCCGATTTCGCCATCTTCTCGATATCGGCCGTGACCTTGGCCTTCTGTTCGTCCGACAGGCCCGGCGCGGCCGCGACCATGCGCCAGTTTTCCAGCGTCACGTCCAGCCCGGCCTCTTGCAGGGTCGGCGCATCGACGCCCTCCAGCCGCTCGGGCGAGGACACGGCCAAAAGGCGCAGGGTGCCGGCCTGGATCTGGGCCTCGAACTCGCCCAGCGAGGAAATGCCGGCCGTCACCTGGTTGCCCAGGATCGCCGCCAGCGCCTCGCCGCCGCCGGAATAGGCGATGTAGTTGATCTTGGTCGGATCGACGCCGGCCGCCTTGGCGATCAGGCCCACGGCGATATGGTCGGTGCCCCCGGCCGAGCCGCCGGCCCAGCTGACCGCGCCGGGATCGGCTTTCAGCGCCTCGACCAGCCCCTGGATGTCCTGGATGGACGAGGCGGCGGGAACCACGATCGCCTCGTATTCGCCGGTCAGCCGGGCGATGGGGGTCACGTCTTTCAGCGAGACGGGCGAATTGTTGGTCAGGATGGCGCCGACCATGACATAGCCGCCGACGATCAGCGCGTCGGGGTTGCCGTTGTTCTGGCTGGCGAATTGCGCCAGGCCGATGGTGCCGCCGGCGCCGGGCACGTTCTGGACCTGGGCCGATTTCGAAATGCCTTCCTCTTGCATCACCGTCTGCATGGTGCGGGCGGTCTGGTCCCAGCCGCCGCCCGGATTGGCCGGGGCGATGATGGTGTAATCGGCCATGGCCGGGACCGCGACGGCCCCCGCGAACAGGCTGGCAAGAACGAATTGCTTCATGGTCTTCCTCCGCATCGGCCGGACGCATGCGCGCCGGTCCCGTTATCCGTTGTCTGGCTTCGGCCCGCATCTCTCCCGGAATGCGGGCACCCTCCGGGTTCCTTGCAGCATAGAAAGCTGTCATGGACCTGACATCGCGGCGAAAAACTATTCGCCGGCCAGCGCCTTGTTCCAGCGCGCCAGCAGCCTGGCCCGCGTTGCGCGGTCCAGATAGGCCAGAAGGCCGGGGCTGACCGGCACCGGCTTCAGCCGCAGCCCGGCCAGGTCCTGCATGCCGCCCGCCGGGCCGGGCTGGCCCGCGACCTCCAGGCTGACGGCCGACAGCCGCAGGGTGCGCGACAAAAGGCCCTGCCCCTCGGGCGACATCAGGAAGGCCAGGAAATCCGCCCCCAGCCCCGGCTGGCGCGCCGCCATCGGCACCAGCCCCACGCGCGAGACGACCACGGTGAAATCGCGCGGCAGGATCACCCCCAGGTCGGGATGCCGCCGCGCCCAGTCCGAGGCGTAAGAGCCAAGCAGGTTGTAGCCCACCGCCAGCCGCCCGTCGGCGATCCGCTCCAGCAACTCGGCCGAGGTGGGGAATTGCTGCACCCCCGCCCGGCCCATCGCCTGCACCACCGACCAGATGCCGGGATAAAGCTCTTGGTCGCGGGCCAGGAACAGGTAGCCCACGCCGGAACGCGCCACGTCATAGGTGCCGATCCGCCCCTGCGCCTGGGCCGGGTGTTCGGCCATCCAGCGCATCAGGTCGGCGCGGGTGGCGGGCGGCGGGTGATCGGCAAAGCTGGGCTTGTGATAGGCAAAGACGGCGGGTTCAAAGGTCAGCGCATAGGCGGTGTCGCGCCAGTTCGCCCAGCCGGGCCAGCCGGGGGTGTCCGGGGTCTGGACCGGGCGGGCGAAGCCGTCATTCGCCAGCTTGACCTGCAAATCCATGGCCGAGGAAAAGGCGAAATCCGCCGTGCCGCCGCCCGCCTGCGTCTCGGCCACGATGCGGTCGTGCAGTTCGGTCGTCAGCAGGTTTTCATAGCGCACCGCCACGTCGGGGTTGCGGCTTTGGAACGCCGCGATCAGCGGCGCCGCCAGATCGTCGTCGAGCGAGGAATAGACCGTCAATTCCCGCCCCTTGCCGGCCGGGGCGGAAAACAGCGTCATCTGCGCCGATGCCGCACCGGCCAACAGCAAAAGCGCGGCGGCAAGGACGGGCAAAGGGCGGAAAAACGGGCGCATGATGGGCAAGCTTGCCAAAGCGGCGGCCCGTTCACAAGTCCGCGCCGCCCCGCTAGGTTGCTGATAAGGGAGAGAACCATGCGCATTTTGCTTGCCGAGGACAATCTGTCGCTGGCCGAGGGGCTGGTCGCATTGCTGCGGCAATCGGGCTATGCGGTGGACGTGGTCCATGACGGCGCCTCGGCCGAGGCGCTGGCGGCGGCGGAAAGCTTTGACCTGGTGATCCTGGACCTGAACCTGCCGCAGATGGACGGGATCGAGGTGCTGCGCGCCATGCGGGCGCGGCGCAACCCGGCGGCGGTGATGATCCTGACCGCGCGCGGCGCCCCCGAAGAGCGGGTGCGCGGCCTGGACCTGGGCGCCGACGACTATCTGATCAAGCCCTTCGACATCGGCGAGTTCGAGGCCCGCATCCGTTCGCTGCTGCGCCGCCAGGCGGGCTTGCGCAATTCCACCGTCAGCTTCGGCGACCTGGTGCTGGACCAGACGGCGCGCAGCTTTTTGCTGGCGGGCCAGCCGCTGGACCTGCCGGCGCGGGAACGCGGCCTGCTGGAACTGCTGATCATGCGCGCCGGCAAGGTGGTAGCGCGCGACAGCATCGTGCAATCCCTGACCTCGCTTGAGGACGACCTGTCGGCCAACGCGATCGAGCAATATGTCAGCCGGCTGCGCAAGCGGCTGGCGCCGGCCGGTCTGACGGTCAGGACGGCGCGGGGCATCGGCTATTTCCTTGACCGGGCGCAGCCGTGATCCGGCGGCCGTTTTCCCTGCGCCGCCGGCTTTTGGGCTGGCTGCTCATGGGAACGCTGGCGCTGGGGGCGGCGGCCCTGGCCGACACCTGGCGCGAGGCGGTGCGCATGGCCAATGCGCTGGCCGACCGGGTGCTGGCCGGCTCGGCGCTGGTGATCGCGGAACGCGCCTCGCTGGACGAGGACGGGCGGATCGCCATCGAGATCCCCTATGGCGCGCTGGAGATGCTGAGTTCGGCCGCGCAGGACCGGGTCTTTTATCGCGTGGACGGCCCGCCGGGCCATATCGTCACCGGCTATGGCGACCTGCCGATGGCGCCGGCGCGGCCGGGCGGCGGGCCAGCCTATGCCGACGACCTGTTCCGGGGCGAGGCGGTGCGGGTCGCCAGCCTGGCCCGCGCCGCCTCGACCGGCATCGACGAGGTGCCCTTTGTCGTGACCGTGGCCGAAACGACCAACGCCCGGCGCGAACTGACGCGGGCGATCCTGATGCGCTCGGCCCTGCGGCTGGCGCTGATGATCGCGGGCGCGGCGCTGATCGTCTGGATCGCGGTCACGCTGTCCTTGCGCCCGCTTTACCGGCTGGGCGATGAAATCGCCGCCCGCAGCCCCGGCGACCTGAGCCCGATCAGGACGCCCGTGCCGTCCGAGGTTCGCGGACTGGTCGGCACGGTCAACGGCTTCATGCGGCGGCTGGAAACGGCGCTGGACGGGATGCGCAACTTTACCGGCAATGCCGGGCACCAGTTGCGCACGCCGCTGGCGGTGGTGCGCACCCAACTGGCGCTGGCGGCGCGGGCCGCGACCCTGCCCCAGGCCCAGGCCGCCGCGGCCAAGGGCGACGCCGCCGTGGCCCATGCCGAGCGCATCCTGGCCCAGCTTTTGCTGCTGGCCCAGGTCGATGCCGCCGAAGGGGGCGCGGGCGCCGGTCCGCTGGACCTGGCCGCATGGGCGCGCGACCTGACGGCCGAGCATATTCCCGCCGCGGCCGAAGCCGGCATCGACCTGGGATTCGAGGGCAAGGGCCCGCTGCTGGTCCGGGCCGAGCCGCTGCTTCTGGGCGAGGCGCTGAGCAACCTGATCTCGAACGCGCTGCTTCATGCAGGGCGGGCCGCGGTGGTGACGGTGCGGGTCCTGCCCCAGGGCCGGGATGCGGTGCTGGAGGTCGAGGATAACGGCCCCGGCATCCCCGCCCCCGCGCGCGCCGGCGCCGTGCGCCGTTTCCGGCGCGGCGAGGCGGCGGCGCCGGGCATGGGCCTGGGCCTGCCCGTCGCGCAGGAAATCGCCGGGCTGTTTGGCGGGACCCTGACCCTGGCCGAGGGCGGAGGCGGGCGCGGGCTGCGGGCGCGCATCAGCCTGCCGGTCATATCCAAGGCGGCAACCGCGCAAGAAAACGACGCAATCGACATGAAACCCTTGCAATCGTGATGCGGCTTCGCCATTTTCGCCAAGTCCGCTTGCGGACGCAGTTTGATGGCCGGGCCCCTCTGGCGGACGTGGCGGCACGTTCGTGATGTCGGCATCGATCTTTGACCAGCCGCCTGGAATCTTGTTCTGACATGCAGCAAGGAAACAACCCGCCCTTGGGGGGCTCGACGAGTGGAACCCATCGTCCCACCCTGCACTATTTCAAGTGGTCCTTTATCGTCACCGCGCTTGGCCTTGCCCTGGGCGCGGCGCTGGGATGGCAGACCACCGGCACCATCAGCGGCACGCTGACGGTCTTTTTCATCTGCGCCGTGCTTGCGGTGCTGGAAATCTCGCTGTCCTTCGACAACGCCATCGTCAATGCCAACAAGCTGAAAGAGATGACCCCCAAGTGGCAGCGCCGCTTTCTGACCTGGGGCATCCTGATCGCGGTCTTCGGCATGCGAATCGTCTTTCCGCTGCTGATCGTGGTCATCGCCGCGAATATCGGCCCCTGGCAGGCGATGGTGATGGCCGCAAGCCAGCCCGATGAATATTCGCGCATCATGCATGACGCGCATCTGCCCATCGCGGCATTCGGCGGTACCTTCCTGATGATGGTCGGGCTAAGCTTCTTTTTCGACCACGAAAAGGACGTCCACTGGGTGCGCTGGCTGGAAGACCGGATGCAGCGCTATGCCACCATCCGCGGCATCGAGGTCGCGGTGGTCCTGGTCACGGTGCTGATCTTTTCCCGCTTCCTGGGCGGGGCCGAAGCGCAGATCTTCTTCCAGTCGGCGATCTGGGGCCTTCTGACCTTTCTGCTGGTCGAGGTGCTGGGCGGCCTGCTGGACAGTTCGCAGCAGACCTTGCAGGCCGGGGCCAAGGGCGGCATCGGCGCCTTTCTTTACCTGGAAGTGCTGGACGCGTCCTTCAGCTTCGACGGCGTGATCGGGGCCTTTGCCCTGACCCACAACCTGTTCGTCATCGCCATCGGCCTGGGCATCGGCGCGATGTATGTGCGTTCCATGACCATCATGCTGGTCGAGCGCGGGACGCTGGCCGAATACCGTTTCCTGGAACATGGCGCCTTCTATGCCATCATCGCGCTGTCGGTGATCATGTTCGTGCAGCCGCTGGTCCATATCCCCGAGGTCATCACCGGCCTGGGCGGCGCGACGCTGATCGGCATCTCGCTCTGGTCCTCGATCCGCTGGAACCGCAAGTACCACGCCCGCGCATAAGTCGGGGCAAAAGCGATGCGGAACGGCCGCTGCCTTTCGGGGCGGCGGCCTTTTTGCTATTCCTGTTCCAAGGTCCGGGATGGGGATGAAGATGCGTTACCTGCTTGCCCTGCTGGTGGTGGCCGTCGTGGCGGCACTGTTTTATTGGCGCCATGCGCAAGGAACCGCGCCCGACGACGGCGCCGATGTGCAGGCGCTTTACCAGGGCGGCCGGGCGCTGCCGCAAGGGCCGCTGCGGGTCTATCACCTGGGCCACAGCCTGGTCGGCCGGGACATGCCGGCCATGCTGGCGCAACTGGCCGGGGCCGGGCATGACTATGCTCTGCAACTGGGCTGGGGCACCGCACTGCGCGAGCATTTCCAGGGGCGCGATGCGATCAACGGCTTTGACCAGGAAAACGCCACCCCCCGCCATCGCGAGGCCCATGAGGCGCTGTCCAGCGGCGATTACGACGCCTTCGTCATGACCGAGATGGTGCGGCTTCAGGACGCCATCCAATACAAGGAAAGCCCGCTTTACGCCGGAAAATGGGCGGCAAAGGCGGCGCAGGCCAATCCCGGCGGGCAGATCTTTCTTTATGAAAGCTGGCATGCGCTGGACGACCAGCCGGACTGGCTGTCGCGCCTGCCCCAGGATCTGGAAACCCTGTGGAAGCCCGGCCTGCTTTGGCCCGCCGCACGCGCCGCGGGCAAGCCAGTCTGGCTGATCCCCGCCGGGCAGGTCATGGCCCGGCTGGTGGCCGAGGCCGAGGCCAGGGGCGGCATTGCCGAACTGGCATCGCGCGAGGACCTGTTTGCCCGCAACCCGGACGGTTCGCTGGACCCCATCCATCCCAACGACCTGGGCGCCTATCTGGTGGCGCTGACCCATTACGCGGTGCTTTACGGCCAATCCCCGGTCGGTCTGCCGCATGCGCTGATGCGCGCCGATGGCAGCCCCGCCGATGCGCCTTCGCCGGAGCTGGCGCGGCGCATGCAGGAACTGGTCTGGGAGGTGGTCAGCACCCAGCCCCTGACCGGGCTGGCGCCGCCGTAAAGGGCGAAGCCGGCGTTCTTGCAAACCCGGTGCTGCCCGCGCGGGGCGGTCCGTTCACCAGAACAGATGCGCTTCGTCGATGGCGCGGCGCCAAAACGCGTCGCGGTCGGCCTCGGGCGTCCAGCCCAGCAGGCGCTTGGGCTTGGCATTGTCGAAACGCGACAGATGCCCGCGCGACTTCCAATCGGCCAGCGAGGCGGGCGCGGCGCCCTTGCGGCGCAGGGCGTGGCGCTTGAGCCCCTGTTTGACCGCATCCGCCGCCCAAAGCGCGGTCAGGTTCGAGCCGCTGACCCGGATCCGCGCCCCGCGGCGGCGATAGATGGCCGCGAAATAGTCGCGCCCCGAAAACATCGGCTCGCCGATCAGGTTGAAGCTTTCGCCAAGCGCCTCGTCCCGCTCCATCATCGCGATCAGCCCGTCCGAGACGTCGCAGGCCAGCACGAAGGGCAGGATGTTGCGGCCATTGCCCCACAGCCGCACCGCGCCCGCGCCATGCCAGCGGCCGATGCCCCAATGCTGCAACGGCCCGCCGTCGCCCAGCACGATGCCGGGCCGGGCGATCACCAGCCGCAACCCCTGCGTCTGCATGGCGACCAGCCGCCGCTCGCCCTCGGCCTTGGACCGGGCATAGATGTTGCGGCTGTCCATCTGGCCGAAATCGCTGGCCTCGGTGATGGTGCGGGCCGGGTCGGACATGTCATAGGATGCGATGGTGCCGGTATGGACCAGCCGCCCGATGCCGGCGCGGATCGCGGCGCGGCCGATGCGCTCGGTCGTGGCCACGTCGTTTTCCAGCGCCGCCTGCCAGCTTTTGTCGGTGGATTTCGCCAGGTTGAAGACGCAATCCATGCCCTGCATGGCCGCGGCCAGCCCGTCCTCGTCGCGCAGCGACACGCCCAGCGTCTCGACATGGTCGGCGATGTCGGAAAAGGGGCCGTTGCGGCCACGCGACAGCACGCGCACGTCATGGCCGCGCTGGACCAGCCGCCGGGTCAGGTTGCGGCCGATGAAGCCGGTGCCGCCGATCACCATGACCCGCGGCTGCGGCGTGCCCGCGGGCCGGGCCGGAACCGGCGGCAGGACGGGCAGGCAGGCCAGCGCATCCTTGATCCCCTGCATCACCGCGCGGGCCGAGCCTGGGGCAAAGCGCGGATCGGGCCGGCCGGCGCGGATGCCATCGTAGAAACCCGCGACGGTGGCGCGGAAGCTAAGCCCATAGGGGCTTTTCTGGTTCAGCGAGGCGGCCTGGCGCAGGGCATTGCGCAGCCCTTCGCGCAGATGCGCCCCGGCGCGGGACAATTCCTTGACCAGCGGGTTCAGCACCAGGTCGGCGGTATTGTCGCGGCTGACCACCAGCGCATCCGCCGCATAGTCCAGCCGCGCCATGCCGGACGAACCCCGCAGCGTGACCGAGCGGTCGTCAAAGGTTTCGACCAGCGACAGGGCGATGGTCACATCCACCTTGCCGGCGCGGGCCAGGATACGCCAGCTTTGCGGCCGCCGCTCGCCGCCGGGCAGGGTGATCCATTGGCCCAGGCTGACATGCTCGATCTCAAGCGGGCCGAACAGGTCCGCGGCCAGGGAAAACGGATGCGGGCCAAGCTCCAGCAGCAGGTTCTGCGTCTGCCGCAGCATCCACAGCCCGTAAGGACCCGAGCGCAGCGGCACCAAGGGCAGCGCCCAATTGACCTGCACACTGGAGACCACGCCCAGATCGCCCGCTTGCACCGCCCGCTTCAGCCTTTCATAGCCCGGCAGGCCCAGGAAGTTGTGGCAGGCGCCAAGCTGGCGGCCGGCGGCCTGGGCCGCGGCCTCCATCTCGTCGAGCTCGGCCACCGACAGCGCCACCGGCTTTTCCACCAGCACATGCAGGCCGGCGTTCAGGCATCGCACCGCCAGGTCGCGATGCAGATCCGGCGGCGCCAGGATATGCACCACGTCGCAAACGCCCGCGGCGATCATCTGGTCCAGGTCGGCAAAGGCAGCAACGCCGTGGCTGGAGGCCAGCGCCTCGGCCGCGTCGATAGCGGGGTCGCAGATCGCCACCAGCCGCGCGCCCGGCGCGGCCTTGATCGCGTCGGCATGCCATGACGCGATATAGCCGGCCCCCAAAAGGGCGACGCGCAGGTCCGATGTCATGGCAAGCTCCTATTTATACTCGATAATATGCATGGCGTCGCCCCGGCGGCGGCGACGGAAATATGTCAGCATCCCCCAAAGGTTGGGGATCTTGGCCAGCGTCAGCAACCCCGCCTGCCGCGCAGCCAGCGGCTGGCCCCGCAGCCCGCGCCAGGTTTTCCAGAACGACAGCGCGTAAAGCCCCAGCACCGCCAGCGACAGCCAGGGGCTGGTGAAAAGCCCCAGCAGGAAAAGCAGCGGCAGCACCAGCCCATAGGCCCAGACCCGCAGCTTTTCGCGGCGGAAATGCGGCGGATGCAGGGCGCCCACCTGCGCGAATCCGTGGCCGTTGCGGATGCTGCGCTGCCACCATTGGTCGAAACGGGTCATGTCGGCGTCGTGGCGGGTCATCGGCACCGGCAGGCGCATCAGCGTCCAGCCGGCCTTGCCGAGCCGCAGGCAGAATTCGTCATCCTCGGCGGCAATCACGGTCGGGTCGAAGCCGCCGATCTGGCGAAACGCCGCGGCGCGCACCATCATGTCGCCGCCGCAGGTGGTGATCGGCCCGGCCGGGCGGTGCCAGTCCACCTGGCACATCTGGTTGTAGACGGTGGCCGTGGGGTGGATCTCGGACCGCCAGCCCGTCACCAGGCCCAGGCCGGGATCGGCCTGCATGGCGGCGATGCCGGCTTCCAGCCAGCCCGGCTGGACCCGGCAATCGCCATCGACGAATTGCACCAGGTCCAGCCCGCCACCGGCCAGCAGCGCCTGAAAGCCGGCATTGCGGGCGCGGGCGGCCGTAAAGGGAACCGACGGGTCAAGTTCCACCACCGCGACGCCAAGGCCGCGGGCAAACTCTACGCTGTCGTCGCGCGAGCCGCTGTCGACATAGACCACCCGGTCGCAAAGCGGCACCAGCGAGCGCAGGCAGGCTTTCAGCCGCTCGCCCTCGTTGCGGCCGATGGCGACGGCGCCCAGCGTCGGACGGGTCATGATTCCCTCGTGTTGATCCGGCCGGGAAACCCTAGCCCCGCGGCCAAGCATCCTGCAATGCGGCGCGGCCTGTCGTTATGGGCATGTTCAGGACCCCGACAGCCCCTTGCGCAAGCTTTGCCGGGCCAGGGCCGAGATCAGGTCGGTCTGGGTCACGATACCGACGATCCGCGACCCCTCCAGCACCGGCACCGCGTCGCATTCGCCCGAGGCCAGCATCGGCAGCAGCGTCCCGATGGGCGCATCGGGGGCGACATGCGGCGGGTCGGTCTGCATGATTTCGCGCGCCCGCGTCGGCATGCCGCGCCGGGGACCCAGCAGATCCGACATGGCGGCGGAAAAGCGGCGGTCGTGGTGAAAGGCGTCTTCGCGGGCGCGGCGGATCAGGTGGATCTGAAAGATGATGCCGCAGAACCGGCCCGCGGCGTCGATCACCGGCAACGAGGTGAAGCCATGGTTGCGAAAGATGTCGGCGACCCGGACCAGCCGCGTCTGCGGCATCACGGTGATCAGGTCGCACGACATCACGTCCGCCGCGGTCAGGGGTCCGGTATGATGGGTGGCAGCCTGCAATTCGGCGGCGCCGATCAGCCGGGCCAGATCCTCGACCCCCAGGTTCAGCGACTGGCGATAGCGTTGCAGGATCTCGGTCAGTTCCTGCTCGGACAGGCCCAGCCGCTCCATCGCCGGATGATCGGCGGTGCCATGCGGCCCAGGCTCGTCGAACTGGCGCAGCGGATAGCGCCGCCCGGTCAGCCGGGCATAGATCATCGCCAGCCCGACCAGCGCCAGCGTGCCCGCAAGCACCGGCGCGAAGACAAAGCGGAAGCCAAGCTCTGCGATCGCCTCGGGGTTAAGGGCGGCGGTCATGGCGACCGCGCCGGCGGGCGGATGCACGGCGCGCAACAGGATCATCGCGGTAATGGTCAGCCCGACCGCCAGCGCGATGCAAAGCAACGGATGCGGCGTCGCCATGCAGACCAGCACGCCGATAAGGGCGGCGGCGCAATTGCCGACCACCGCCGACCACGGCTGGGCCAGGGGGCTGTTCGGCACCGCAAAGACAAGGACAGCGGTCGCCCCGAAGGGCGCGATCATCGACAGCCCCAGCCGCATGTCGGCCGAGGGGGTCAGCAAAAGCAGCCCCGCCACCCCCAATCCTGCCAATGCGCCTATTCCTGCGCGAAACGCCTCACGCGGGGAGCCGGGGGCGATGGCGGGACCAAGGGCCCGCGTGAACTGGTGCAGCGCAGCCGCAGCCGGTCTGGTCATTTGGCTTGTTCCTTCACGCCTGGCCCGCGAGGGGCCGCGTCCCCGCGCCCGATTTGTCGCAGGACCGCGCCGGTTGCAAGTCCTAGAAAGGATGTATCGCCGCCGGGATCGGCCCGGCCGGTCCAGGATGCCGGCATTGCCATAGGCCGGCGCAGCAGTCCGGGACTGTCCAGCAGGCCGCATGCCAGCCGCAGCCCGGTGGCCTGGGTCAGGAACTGGCTCAGCCGCGGGCTGTCGGTCTGGCGCGATCATGGCGGCGTGAAACTCCGTATAGGCGGCCACGACCGCAACATCGCCACGGTGATCGTCATCGCCATCCCGCTGGCCGCCTGTTGCGCCGATCTGGTATATGAGCTTCAGATCCGTCGCCCGCCCGAGGAAAACATGACCCGCAACATCGACCTGAACAGCGACCTGGGCGAAGGTTATGGCGCCTGGAAGATGGGCGACGACGCCACCATGCTTGGCATCGTCAGCTCGGCCAATGTCGCCTGCGGCTTTCACGCCGGCGACCCGCTGACCATCCTGGCCACCGTGCGCGAGGCGGCGGCGCGGGGCCTGGCGGTCGGCGCGCATGTCTCCTATCCCGACCGGGTGGGCTTCGGCCGCAGGGCGATGGACGTGACCCATGCCGAACTGGTCGCGGACGTGGTCTATCAGATCGGCGCGCTGCAAGGCATCGCCGCCGCCGCCGGCACCCGCGTCAGCTATGTCAAGCCGCATGGCGCGCTTTACAACACCATCGCCGTCGATCCCCGACAGGGCGCCGCGGTGATCGAGGGGATCCGCGCCGTCGATCCCTCGCTTGCCATGATGGGCCTGGCGGGGACGCAGATCCTGGCCCAGGCGGCGCGGGCCGGCCTGCCCGTCATCGCCGAAGCCTTTGCCGACCGCGCCTATCGCCCCGACGGGCAGCTTGTCTCGCGCCGCGAGCCGGGCGCGGTGCTGCACGATCCCGAAACCGTCGCCGCCCGCATGCTGCGTCTGGCGGGCGAGGGCGTGGTCGAGGCTGCGGACGGCTCCACCCTGCATCTGCAAGCCGACAGCATCTGCGTGCATGGCGACAGCCCCGGCGCGGTCGCCATGGCCGCCCGCATCCGCGCGGTGCTGCTGGCGGGCGGCGTCACTATCGCCCCGGCCGTGCGGGCAAGGGGATGAGCGGGTCCCCCGCCCCGCCCCCGCCGGCCATCCGCTTTCTGCCCATCGGGCCCCGCACCCTGCTGGCGGAACTGGATGACCTGGACCGGACGCTGGCGCTGTTCGACGCGCTCATGGCCGATCCGCTGCCCGGCGTGGCCGAGATCGTCCCGGCCGCGCGCACGCTGATGATCCGCACCGCCCCCGGCGTTGCCGCCGACGGCCGGCTGGCCGGCGCGGTGCAGGCCCGCCAGCCCGCCCCCGGCGCCCGGCCCGACCCCCGCGCCCGCCAGACGGTCGAACTGCCCATGACCTATGACGGCGAGGATCTGGCGGATGTCGCCACCCATATGGGCCTGACCCAGGCCCAGGTGATCGCCGCCCATCAGGACACCACCTGGCAGGTGGCCTTTTGCGGCTTTGCGCCCGGTTTCGCCTATATGACCGGCGACGATCCGCGGTTCGACCTGCCGCGCCGGCCATCGCCGCGCACCCGCATCCCGGCGGGTTCGGTGGCGCTGGCCGGGCGGTTTTGCGGCGTCTATCCGCAGGAAACCCCCGGCGGCTGGCAGTTGATCGGCCGCACAAAGGTGCCGATGTGGGACCTGTCCCGCGATCCGCCGGCGCTGCTGCGTCCCGGCATGCGCTGCCGGTTCGTGGCGCGCGGGTCCAAGGTCCACGCCTCGGCCGCCATCCCCGAGCCGCAACCCAGGCAAGGGTTGCGCCTGCTCTTCACCGCCTTTCCCATCACTTTCCAGGACGAGGGGCGGCCGGGACAGGGCGGGCAAGGCGTCTCGGCCTCGGGCGCGCTGGACATGGGCGCGGCGCGCCGGGCGAACCGCGCGGTCGGAAACCCCTCGGACAGGCCGGTGCTGGAGATCACCTTGGGTCCGGTCCGAATGGCCGCCGACCAGCCGATGGTGCTGGCACTGACGGGCGCGGGCCAGGCACGGGTGGCCGGGCAAAGGATCCCGCCCGGCCATGCCTTCGCGCTGGACAAGGGGGACGAGGTGATCATCGACCCGCCGCAGGCCGGGATGCGCAGCTATCTGGCACTGCGCGGCGGCTTCGCGGTCGCGCCGGTCCTGGGCTCGGCCGCAACCGACACGCTGGCCTTCGTGGGGCCGGGCGCGCTGACCTCGGGCGCGGTGGTCGCGCCTGCGAATGGCCCTGCCGGGGCCACCGGCCAGCCCCAGGACCAGCCCGCCCTGCCGAAAGCCGGCGATCTGGTGGAGCTGCCGGTGACACTGGGCCCCCGCACCGACTGGTTCACGCCCCGGATGGTCAAGCATTTCCTGAGCCAGGAATGGCTGGTGACGCAACAAAGCTCGCGCGTCGGCATCCGCCTGCAAGGCGATGCGGTGACGCGGGCCGACGCCACCGAACTGCCCTCGGAAGGGACCGAAACCGGCGCCATCCAGATCCCGCATTCCGGCCAGCCGGTGCTGTTTCTGGCCGACCATCCGCTGACCGGCGGCTATCCGGTCATCGCCACCTTGCACCCGCGGGCGCTTGACCTGGCCGGGCAGATTCCGCCCGGCGCCCGCATCCGCTTCACCGCCAGCGCCGATTTTGCCGCCATCACGCCAGAAAGGCCCGCATGACCATCTTCGCCACCGGCCCCAGCCGCCCGATCCGCCGCCTGCTGATCGCCAACCGGGGCGAGATCGCCGTGCGCGTGATCCGCGCCTGCCGCGACGAAGGCATCGAAAGCGTCGCCGTCTATGCCGATGCCGACCGCGACGCGATCTTCGTGCGCATGGCCGACCAGGCCCATGCGCTGGGGGGCGACAAGCCCGCCGAGACCTATCTGGATGCCGGCAAGATCCTTGCCATCGCCCAGGCTGCCGGGGCCGATGCCATCCATCCGGGCTATGGTTTCCTGTCCGAACGCGCCGAATTCGCCCAGGCGGTGCAGGATGCGGGGCTGATCTGGATCGGCCCCGACGCATCGGTGATCCGGGCGCTTGGCGACAAGATCCAGGCCCGCCGCATCGCCCAGTCCGTCGGCGCGCCGCTGGTCGCCGGCACCCCCGGCCCGGTCGAAAGCGCCGCCGAGGCGCTGGCTTTTGCCAAGCAGCACGGCCTGCCCATCGCCATCAAGGCCGCTTTCGGCGGCGGCGGCCGCGGCATGAAGGTCGCCTGGCGGCTGGAAGAGGTCGAAGAACTGTTCGACAGCGCCACCCGCGAGGCGCTGTCAGCCTTTGGCCGCGGCGAGTGTTTCATCGAGCAGTTCCTGGACCGCCCGCGCCATGTCGAGGCGCAGGTGCTGGCCGACCGGCACGGCACCGTCAAGGTGCTGGGCACCCGCGACTGTTCCCTGCAACGCCGCAACCAGAAGCTGGTCGAAGAAGCGCCGGCACCGTTCCTGACCGACGGCCAGCGCGCCCGCATCCAGGATTCCGCCCGCGCCATCTGCGCCCATGCCGGCTATTCGGGGGCGGGAACGGTGGAATACCTGCTGTCCGCCAATGGCATGATTTCCTTTCTCGAGGTGAATACCAGGTTGCAGGTCGAACATCCGGTGACCGAGGAAACCACCGGCATCGACCTGGTGCGCGCCATGATCCGCGTGGCGCAAGGCGCGCGGCTGGCCGACGACACGGTGCCCCAGCCGCGCGGCCATGCCATCGAGTTCCGCATCAATGCCGAAGACCCGGCGCGCGGCTTCCTGCCCACGCCCGGCCCGGTCAAGGTCTTCGACGCGCCCTCGGGGCCGGGCATCCGCATGGATAGCGGCGTGGCCCAGGGGTCGGTGGTGCCGGGCAGCTTCGATTCGCTGATGGCCAAGCTGATCGTGACCGGCGCGACCCGCGCCGAGGCGCTGGAGCGCGCCGCCCGCGCCCTGCGCGAATTCCGCATCGAGGGCGTGGCCTCGGTGCTGCCCTTTGCCCGCGCGCTGCTGGACCAGCCGGATTTCCGCGCCGAGGACGGGGATTTCCGCGTCCATACCCGCTGGATCGAGACCGATTTCGCCAAGGCGCTGGTCCAGGCGGTCGCCCCCCATCCCCGCGTCGCGCCGGCCCCGCCCGCGCGGCTGTTGCGCCTGGCGGTTGAGATCGACGGCAAGCGGCATGAACTGGGCCTGCCGGCCGATCTGCTTTCCGCCCTGCCCCCCGCCGCCCCCGCCGCCCAGGCTGCGCCCAGCACGGACGAAGCGGTGCTGACCGCCCCGGTCCCCGGCACGCTGACGCTGTGGCAGGCCGAAGACGGGGCTAAGGTCGAACAGGGCCAGATCGTCGCCACCATCGAGGCGATGAAGATGGAAACCCGGATCGAGGCGCATCGCGCGGGCCGCCTGACCCGCATCGCCGCGCAGGGCGATGTGCTGGGCTTTGGCGACCCGCTGGCGCGGATCGGCTAAGGCGCTTTGACATTTCCCGGCGGGCCGTGCCAATTCGGCCTGCCGGCGCGCAATGCCGGGTGACTGCCGAAAACACCATGAACCTGCTGAACCGCCGCATTCTGACCTTTGCGCTGGCCGCCCTGGGCGGCGCGGCCTTTGTGATGCTGCACCTGCCGCTGCCCATGCTGCTGGGTCCGATGCTGGCCTGCCTGGTCGCGGCGCTGGCCGGTGCGCCGCTGGCCGGGGCCGGCCAGTTCGGCATCTTCATGCGCACCATCCTGGGGGTCGCGGTCGGCGCTTCGATCACGCCCGGCGTGCTGGCGGAACTGCCCGAGGTGGCCGCGTCGCTGCTGTTCGTGCCGGGTTTCATCGCCGTGATCGCGCTGGTCGGCTATCCGCTGTTTCGCCGCGGCTTCGGCTTTGACCATGCGACGGCCTGGTATGGCGCCATGCCCGGCGGCTTGCAGGACATGTTGGTCTTTGGCGAAGAGGCGGGCGGCGACGTCCGCGCCTTGTCGCTGATCCATGCGACGCGGGTCCTGGTGATCGTCACCGTCGCGCCGCTGATCATGTCCAGTTGGTGGGGCCTGGACCTGACGCAGCCGCCCGGCGCGCCGATGCGCGCGACCGGCGCAGCCGAGATCGCGCTGATGCTCGCCGCCGGGCTGGTCGGCTGGAAAGGGGCCGAGCGGCTGGGCGTCTTTGGCGCCTCGATCCTGGGGCCGATGGTGCTGACGGCGGCGCTGTCGCTGTCGGGCCTGATCAGCCACCGCCCGCCGGCCGAGATGATCCAGGCCGCGCAATTCTTCATCGGCATCGCGGTCGGGGTGAAATATGCCGGCATCACCCTGCGCGAATTGCGGCTGCATGTGACGGCCGGCATGGCCTATGCGCTGCTCTTGGCCGGGATCAGCCTGGTTTTCATCGAAGCGATCATGCATCTTGGCCTGGCCCCGGCGCTTGATGCATTCCTGGCCTTTCTGCCGGGCGGACAGGCCGAAATGGTGGTGATCGCGCTGATCGCCGGGGCGGACCTGGCCTATGTCGTCAGCCACCACCTGCTGCGCATGGTCATCGTCATCGTGCTGGCCCCGGTGGCGGGAAAATTGCTGAACCGGCAACGCTAAGAGGAAAGACCCGAATGGCCTACCGCATTCTGAAAGCCGCCGATCACCGCCGGATGCCGTGGAAGAACGGGCGCGGCCAAACGGTTCAGATCGCCATTCATCCGCCGCCCGCGGGCCTTGCGGATTTCGGCTGGCGCGTCAGCATGGCGGACGTGGCCGAGGATGGCGATTTCTCGATCTTTCCGCAGATCGACCGCAGCCTGGCGGTGCTGACCGGCAAGGGGATCGAATTGCAGGTGCAGGGACGGGACCCGCAGGCGCTGACGCCGGACGGGCCGCCCCTGTCCTTTCCTGCGGATCAGCCCTGTTCGGCGCGGCTGCTTGCCGGGCCGATCACCGACCTGAACGTGATGACGCGGCGCGGCGGCTTTACCCACCGGCTGTCGCGATTGACCCAGGCGGTCCAGCGTCCAGCGGATTGGCGGCTGCTGCTTGCGACCGGGCCGGTGGTGCTGGATCTTGCCGGCCGCGCCGTGGCGCTGGAGCCGCTGGACGCGCTGCTGTGCGACGGACCCGAGGCCGCGCAGCCCATCGCCCCGGCCCCGCAGGTCTGGCTGGCCGAGATCAGCCGCGCCTGAATGCGCGCCTGACCCCGCCCGGCGACCTAGCGCCAGCCTAGCGCCGGGGCCAGGTGTTTCAACACCGCCTCGATCACATGGGCGTTGTAATCGACGCCCAACTGGTTCGGCACCGTCAGCAGCAGCGTGTCGGCCTCGGCGATGGCCTCGTCGCCGCGCAATTCCTCGATCAGCCGGTCCGGCTCGCCTGTATAGCCGCGGCCGAAGATCGAGCGCGTCTCCTCGATAAAGCCGACCTGGTCGGCCTCCTTGCCGCCGCGGCCGAAATACATCCGGTCGCGGTCGTCCAGCAGCGGAAAGATCGAGCGGCTGACCGAAGCCCGCGGCTTCCGCTCGTGCCCTGCCGCCGCCCATGCCTCGCGATAGGTGCGGATCTGCTCGGCCTGCTGGACGTGGAAGGGCTTGCCGCTTTCGTCCGTCTTCAGGGTCGAGCTTTGCAGATGCATGCCCATCTGCGCCGCCCAGCGGGCGGTGTCGTTCGAGGCGGCGCCCCACCAGATGCGGTCGCGCAGGCCCGGCGAATGCGGCTCGATCCGCAACAGGCCGGGCGGGTTGGGGAACATCGGGCGCGGGTTCGGCTGGGCGAAACCGCGGCCTTCGATCACATTCAGGAACACCTCGGCATGGCGTCGCGCCATGTCGGCGTCGCTTTCCCCTTCGGCCGGGACATAGCCGAAATAGCGCCAGCCCTCGATCACCTGCTCGGGCGACCCGCGAGAGATGCCCAGTTGCAGTCGCCCCCCGGCGATCAGGTCGGCGGCCCCGGCATCCTCGGCCATATACAGCGGGTTTTCATAGCGCATGTCGATCACGGCGGTGCCGATCTCGATGCGGCTGGTGCGCGCGCCCACCGCCGCCAGCAGCGGAAAGGGCGAAGCCAGTTGGCGCGCATAATGATGCACGCGGAAATAGGCGCCGTCCGCGCCCAGTTCCTCGGCCGCGACGGCCAGCTCGATGGATTGCAGCAGCGTATCCTGGGCGCTGCGCGCCTGCGACGCGGGCTCGTCCGACCAATGGCCAAAGGACAGGAAACCGATCTTCTTCACGAGGCGACCTTTGGGGTTGTGGCGGACAGGGGGGATATGGGACCCGCCCGGCCGGCATGCCATGCCGGGCGGTGCAATTCCGCCGCCAGGTGATCGACAAAGCGGCGCAGCTTGGCCGGCATGGGCGAAACCGGCGGCCAGACCGCCACGATCGGCAAGGGTCGGGTGCCGAAACCGGCCAGCACCCGCTCCAGCCGCCCGTCGGCCAGCGCCGGGGCGACGAGAAAGCCCGGCAGGATGGCCAGGCCCAGCCCCTCGATCGCCATGTCGCGGATCGCCTCGCCATTGTTCATCGACAGCCGGCCCTGCACCAGCGGCGACACGAAGCGGTCGCGGTCCTGGAACTGCCAAAGCTGGCTCATCGGCAGGTGGCTGTAGCCGATCACCTCGTGCTCGCGCAGGTCGGCCAGGGTTTGCGGCCGGCCCTTGCGGTCCAGATAGGCGGGGCTGGCGCAGGCGATGCTGGCATCCTCGCACAGCTTGCGCTGCATCAGCGCCTTGTCGCGCATCTTGCCGATGCGGATGCCGATGTCGAACCCCTCGCGCGCCAGGTCGCGGCTGCGGTCGTCGTAATCGACGCGGAATTCCAGTTCCGGGTTCTGCGCGGCAAAGCGGGCGATGATCGGCCCCAGATGCAGCACGCCAAAGCTCATCGGCGCGGCGACGGACAGGGTCCCGCGCAGGGGGGCCAGCCCGTCCATGTCCCAGGCGGTGCTTTCCGCCGCCGCGACCAGTTCGGCCAGCGCGGGACGCAGCCGTTCGGCCAGGCGCTGCGCCGCCTCGGTCGGGGTAATGCGGCCGGCATTGCGGCGAAACAGCGCCGCGCCCAGCGTCGCCTCCAGGTCGGTGATGCGCTTGCTGACCACCGATTTCGACAGGTTCAGCCGCGCGGCGGCCGCGGTGACGGTGCCCAGTTCCATCACCGTCAGAAAGGTTTCCAGGTCGTTCAGGTCATAGCGCATGGCCCTAGCCTATCCGTTCGCCGGCGCCGAACACAAGGTTCGTGGCCGGGACCGTGGCGCAAAAGCCGCCCATGACCGATATTGGTGCCAGGAAGAAAGGAGGCCCATCATGGAGCTGACCGGAATTCACCACCTGACGGCGATCACCGCCGATGCGCCCGGCAACAAGCAATTCTATACCGACACGCTGGGGCTGCGACTGGTGAAAAAGACCGTCAACCAGGACGACACCAGCGCCTATCACCTGTTCTACGCCGACGGGCTGGCGCGGCCCGGCACCGACCTGACCTTTTTCGACTGGCCGGCGGCGCGGGAACGGCGCGGCACGCATTCGATCAGCCGCACCGGCTTGCGGGTCGCCGGCGACAGCCTGGACTATTGGGCCGGGCGGCTTCGGGATCGCGGGTTGGCCGTGGGCCAGATCGCGACCCTCGACAGCCGCGCCAGCCTGGATTTCGAAGACCCCGAAGGCCAGCGCTTTCGCCTGACCGAGGACGCGCCCGATGCCGTGGCCGCCCCTTGGGAGAAAAGCCCGGTGCCCGCGGCGCAGCAGATCCACGGGCTGGGGCCGATCACCATCTCGGTCCCCGAGCTTGCCCCGACCGAGGCGGTGCTGACCCAGGTGATGGGCATGCGCAAGGTCCGCGACCATGCCAGCCCCGACGGGCACGGCACCGTCCATGTCTACGAAATGGGCCGGGGCGGCCCCGCGGCCGAACTGCATGTCGCGGTCCAGCCCGACCTGCCCAAGGCGCGCCAGGGCGCGGGGGGCGTGCATCACGTCGCCTTCCGCGTGCCCGACAAGCCGGCGATCCACGCCTGGGCGCAGCGGCTGGCCGAGATGCGGGTGCCCAATTCGGGCGAGGTCGAGCGCTATTATTTCCGCTCGCTCTATTTCCGCGAGCCGGGCGGCAACCTGTTCGAGATCGCCAGCGACGAGCCCGGCTTTGCCGTGGACGAGCCGCTGGAAAGCCTGGGGCAGTCGCTGTCCCTGCCCCCCTTCCTGGAGGGGCAGCGCGCGCAGATCGAGGCGCGGCTGAAGCCGCTGGACTGAAACCCCGCCGAAACGAAACGAAAGGCCGCCGGAGCGATCCGGCGGCCTTTTCCTGCGCGCGAATCCGCTCGCAGCCGTCGGCCCTGTTGCCGGATCGGGGGGTTTCGCGCCATGCTTCCAACCGCGACAGGATGTGGAGCCCAAGCCATGAGCCAGCCGGAAGCGGAACAGCGCGCCTCGGACCTGATCGACGCGCGGATCAGGGAACTGGGCGACTGGCGCGGCGAGACCCTGGCGCGGCTGCGCGCCCTGATCCACGAGGCCGATCCCGAGGTGGTCGAGGAATGGAAATGGCGCGGCGTGCCGGTCTGGTCGCATGACGGCATCCTCTGCACCGGCGAGACCTACAAGCAGGTGGTCAAGATGACCTTCGCCAAGGGCGCGGCGCTGGAAGATCCTGCGGGCCTGTTCAACGCCAGCCTGGAGGGCAATACCCGCCGCGCCATCGACCTGCGCGAGGGCGAGCCGATCGACGCCGAGGCGCTGAAGGCGCTGATCCGCGCCGCCGTGGCGCTGAACCGGGCCAAGAAAAAGGGGCGGTCGAAGTGACCGCCCCGCAAACCGATTAACAAGACTATAATCAGGCGGTCTTGGCGCGCTGCGCCATGGTCGCCTCGGCCCACCAGAGCAATTCGTCCAGCATGGCCTCCAGCGCCGGCAGCAGGTTCGCCTCGACCTCGGCCATCTCGCCATTAGCGCCCAGGGGCGAGACCTTGAAGAAATCGCCGCCGCCCAGATGCACGGCGTTGCGCAGCGGCACCATCTGCAATTCGACGGCGATGCCGCGCAGATGCTCGATGGCGCGGGCGGCGCCGACGCCGCCATAGCCCATGGCGGCAGCCGGCTTGCGGTTCCATTCCTTATAAGCCTGGTCCAGCGCGTTTTTCAGCGAGCCGCTGACCGAATGGTTGTATTCGGCGGTCAGGAAGACATAGCCGTCGAACTCGGCCAGCTTCTGCTGCCATTTCACCGCGCGCGCATCCTGCGATGGCATCCACAGGTTCGAGGCGGCCTCGTCGAACAGCGGCAGGTCATAGTCGCGCAGGTCCACCAGCTCGAAGCTCATGTCCTGGCGCTTTTGCGCATTTTCAAGCAGCCAGGCGGCGGGCTTGTCGGCAAAGCGCGCGGCGCGGGTCGAACCGATGATGATGGCGATATGCGGTTTGCGGGTCATGGGTGTTGTCCTTCGTGATGGTGCTGCGGGCCGGTCGCGGCCGCGTGGTGGAACGTCATGGCCTCAAACTGGCCGTTGCGGGGCTTTCGGGCAAGCCAACCGGCATCGGAAGCAGCGTTCGAAAATCGGAAACAGGCCGCCGGAAAGGAACAGGCGGGCCTTGCGACCCGCCTGCCCGGCTTTCACCGTTTCAAAAATACTCATGCGGCAGCGCGGACAGGCGCCGCACCGCCGGTTTTGGGCCCTCAGTCGCGGGCCAGCCAGTCGGTGGCCGCGGTCAGGTCGTCGGGCTGAAGCTCATGCCCGGCATCGATCGTCCGGGCATCCAGCGCCGCGCCGCCGTCCTGCAAGGCGCGCCCCAGTGCCGGACCCATGCGGGCAAAGGGGTCGCGGCTGCCGGTCAGCATCAGGACCCGGCTGTCGGCCAGGGCCTGCGCCTCCAGCGCCGGGGGTTCCTCCAGCACCTGGACGGCGCGGATCAGCACCGCCCGGCGGATCAGGCCGGGGTAAAGTTGCATGACCGCGCCCAGCAGGTTCGCACCGTTGGAATAGCCCAGATGGACCAGCGCCCGCGGGTCCAGCCCATAGGCCCGCGCGGCAGCCTCGATGAAGCCGGCGAAAGCCTCGGCCTCGGCCCGGACATCCGCCTGGTCGAAGGCCACGGCGTTGTAGCGGCGAAACCAGCGGTTGATGCCTTCCTTGGTCGAGCGGCCGCGGACGCCCAGCAGCGTGGCGTTCGGCGCGATGCGATGGGCCAGCGGCATCAGGTCGGCCTCGTTGCCGCCGGTGCCGTGCAGCAGGACGATGGTGCTGCCGTCGGCCTGCGCGGGCCGGTGAAAGCGGTGGACGAAATGCAGATCGCGCATCGGATGCCTTTCTTCGCCCGGCAGGGCGAATTGCGGCAGGATCACCCGCAGGTCATCGGCGCGGGCCGCGTCCTGGGGCGGGACGAACAGTGTCCGGCCCAGTTCCGCAGGCGCTTCGTCCACGACAAGGCCGGGGCCGTCGGTGGCATGTTCCAGCAACGTGCCCCCCGGCTCGCGGACATAGAGCGACTGGAAATACTTGCGGTCATGCAGGGCGGTCGGCTCGCCGTCCTTCAGCGCCAGCCGCATGGCGCGCAGCGCATCGGCATCGGCGGCGCGAAAGGCCACGTGGTCCAGCGTGCCGGTGCCGGCGATGGCAGGAAAGAAGCCGGCCGCATCGCGGATATCCACGACATCGGTGTCCGAGACCATGCGCTGGATCGCCCCCGCCGCCGGCCCCGGCCGATAGCCGAAGCGGGCGATGAAATCGCGCGTCTCCTGCGGCCGTTCGGTCAGGATGGTAACGCCGCGCAGCCGCGTCGGCGCGACCGGGTCGGGCAACGGCGCGGCGGCCGGCAGCGCCGCGCCGACCAGCTTGACGGTGATGCCGTCCGGGTCTTTCAGCCGCAGCACGGTTTCCCCCTGCTCGCGCAGCGGCCCCTCGACCGGGACGCGCGCGGCCATGGCGCGGGTCAGCCAGTCGCCGATGCTGTCGGGCGGCACGGCCAGCGCGATTTCCGCCACCTGGCCCAGGCCGACTCGGCCCCTCGCGCCGTCCTCCCATACCAGGAAGGTGACAAGCGAGCCGGGAGAGCCAAGCGCATCGCCATAAAACAGGTGCAATTGCCCGGCATCCTCGAAGCCGCCGGTGCGCTTGACCAGGCGCAGGCCCAGAAAGCCCGCATAGAAATCCACATTGGCCTGCACCCGTCGGGTGATGCCGGTGACGTGATGGATGCCGCTGGGCATGGCTTTCCCCTATCCTGTCGCCCGCCCGCGCCTTGCATCACGACATGCCGGCGGACAAGCCTGCGCCCGGCCGGAAAGGCCGGCCGGGCCATGGAACCTGTGACGATGCGTCCAAGATAGCGGCCTGCCGCCTTTCGCCAACCGGCGGCGACCGGGACGCGGCGTTCCGTATCGTCGAACGCAGCCCAAGCCCGAACGGTTCAGCGGTGATGCGCGCCCTGGGCCAGATCCGCGACAAAGGACAGGACCTCGGGCACCGGCCGCCCTTCGCCGATCAGCTTGACAATGGCGCTGCCCACGACGCAGCCGTCGGCGACGGCCGCCACCGCCTGCGCCGCCTGGGGGGTCGAGATGCCAAAGCCCACCACCACCGGCAGTTTCGCGCTGGCGCGGATGCGCGCGACCTCGGGCGCGACCTCGGCGGCATTGGCGGCCGGGCCGCCGGTGATGCCCGTGACCGAGACGTAGTAGACGAAGCCGCTGGTGTTGCGGACCACCGCGGGCAGGCGCTGGTCGTCGGTGGTGGGCGTCGCAAGCCGGATGAAGTTCAGCCCCGCTTGCCGCGCCGGCAGGCACAGTTCGGCATCCTCTTCGGGGGGCAGGTCGACGACGATCAGCCCGTCCACCCCGGCCTCGACCGCCTCGGCGATAAAGCGGTCCACGCCCCCCTCGCGGGCATAGATCGGGTTGTAATAGCCCATCAGCACGATCGGCGTCGCGTCGTCCTGGACGCGAAAGGCGCGCACCATGTCCAGCACCCGGCTGACGCTGCCCCCCGCCGCCAGCGCGCGCTGGCCGGCCGCCTGGATCGTGGCGCCGTCCGCCATCGGGTCGGTAAAGGGCATGCCCAGTTCGATGATGTCCACGCCTGCGCCCGGCAGGCCGCGCATGATCTCCAGCGAGCGGTCGAAATCCGGGTCGCAGCCCATCATGTAGGTGACGAAAGCCTTGCCGTCCGTTTCGGCCAGCCGCGCGAAAGTGTCGTCGATTCTGCTCATCCGCCCCGTTCCCTCATGGTCCGCCCAGCCCTAGCCCGGCTTGAGGGGCAAGATCAACGGCCCGCCACTGGACTTGGCCGTCCGCTGCCCATAATAAGCGCGCAAATCCGGCAAAAAGGGGTGCATCATGGGCTTTCGCATGGGGATCGTCGGCCTGCCCAACGTGGGCAAGTCGACGCTGTTCAACGCGCTGACGAAAACCGCCGCCGCGCAGGCCGCGAACTTTCCCTTTTGCACCATCGAGCCGAACGTGGGCGAGGTCGCGGTGCCCGACGCGCGGCTGGACAAGCTGGCCGCGATCGCGGGCAGCAAGCAGGTCATCCCCACCCGCATCACCTTTGTCGACATCGCCGGCCTGGTAAAGGGCGCCAGCAAAGGCGAGGGGTTGGGCAACCAGTTCCTGGCCAATATCCGCGAGGTCGATGCCATCGCCCATGTGCTGCGCTGCTTTGAAGACGGCGACGTCACCCATGTCGAGGGCCGCGTCGATCCCATCGCCGATGCCGAAACCATCGAGACCGAGCTGATGATCGCCGACCTGGAATCGGTCGAGCGGCGGCTGGCCAATATCGCCCGCAAGCTGAAGGGCGGCGACAAGGAGGCGGTGGCCCAGGAAAAGCTGCTGAAGGCCGCGCAGGCGGCGCTGGAATCCGGCAAGCCCGCCCGCACCGTCAAGGTCGACGACGAGGATCGCAAGCCTTGGGACATGCTGCAATTGCTGACCGCCAAGCCGGTGCTGTTCGTCTGCAACGTCGAAGAAGACAAGGCCGCCACCGGCAACAGCCAGTCCGAGCGCGTGGCGCAGATGGCGGCGGAACAGGGTGCCGGCCATGTGGTGATTTCCGCCAGGATCGAGGAAGAGATCAGCCAGCTTCCCCCCGAGGAAGCCGGCATGTTCCTGGAAGAGATGGGCCTGCACGAGGCCGGGCTGGATCGCCTGATCCGTGAAGGCTACAAGCTTCTGGGCCTTGAGACCTATTTCACCGTCGGCCCCAAGGAGGCCCGCGCCTGGACCATCCACAAGGGCACGCTGGCCCCGGCGGCGGCGGGCGTGATCCATGGCGATTTCGAGCGCGGCTTCATCCGCGCCGAGACCATCGCCTATGACGACTACATCACCTGTAAGGGCGAGGCCGGCGCCCGCGAGGCCGGCAAGTTCCGCGTCGAGGGCAAGTCCTATGTGGTGCAGGACGGCGACGTGCTGCATTTCCTGTTCAACGCCTAAGAACGGCCGTCCCGCGGGCGGGCCACCGGGTTTGGCGGCGGCTGCCCACCGGGTGGGCCGCAGCGGCTGCCGAGCCGCTGGACACTGGGCGAATCCCGGCGTGTTTCCGGGCCGTTGCGGGTTGGCGCGGTGATCGGGGGAATTTTCGCCAAACCGTGCATCCGGTGCGATTTCCCCTTGTTTCTCCCGCCCCCAGCCTGCTAGACCCCGCGGCGGAGACGTGGCCGAGTGGTCGAAGGCACACCCCTGCTAAGGGTGCAGGCGGGAAACCGCCTCGAGGGTTCGAATCCCTTCGTCTCCGCCATCACCTGACTGGCGGCTGCATTCCGATCAATGGGCGTGCATTGGCGCCAACCTTCATGCCCATATAGCTTGGTGACTTTGCTGCATCGCCCAGACCGCGCCATGAAGCCGGTAAAGGCGGGCCGGCGCGCAGCGATACTGCCGGGCACTGGCGCGGCCGGCGGCCATTTCGCCGCCGACCGCATGTCTTTCCCGTGCCGCGATTCCGGCTAAGTTGCCAGAACACCGCCTCTTTCCGGCGCATTGTCGCCAGACAGCGGCAGCGCAAGCCGGTCCTTAAGATAGGGCAGGCGCTTTTGCGCCTGCGTCACCCGCGTCGGGTCGATATCCGCGATCAGGACTTCGGGGGCGACCCCTGCCCGCGCAAGCTCCTGGCCGTCTGGTGCAGCGATGAAGCTTTCGCCCAGGAATGCCATGCCGTTTTCCTGCCCGGCGTGGTTCGCATAGGCAAGAAAGACGCCGTTTTCATAGCCGCGCGTCGGGATCATCGTGCGGCCGACCCAACCCCATTGCGCGCCCAGGGCGGTCGGAACAAGGATCAGTTGCGCCCCCAGCGCCGCGACATGTCGCGCGGTTTCGGGGAACTCTGCGTCATAGCAGATCAGCGTGGCGATCCGCAGGCCCCTCCAGCTAAACAGGCTGCATCCTTCGCCGGGGGCGAAATATTCGCTCTCGAATCCCGGCGGCAGGATCAGCTTGCGATGCCGGCCCAGACAGGTTCCGTCCGGGCCAAAGCACTGGGCCGCGCCATAGATCACGCCATCCGCGCGCTCGGCATAACCGTAATGGACCGCGATACCGAACCGGCGGGCCAGATCCGCGATCCTGGCGGCGCCGGGGCCGTCCGATGCCTCGGCCCGATCGACGACATCCGCACCGATATTGTAGCCGGTCAGATACAGTTCCGGCAGCAGCAACAGATCGACGTCCCGGCCTTGCAGTTGCGAAAGCGTCATGGCCAGCCACTCGATCCGATCCCGCGTGGTGGCCAGGTCCCCTGGGGTCTGGGCCACGGCAAGCTTGAAGCCGCGCGCCATGCCTCAGCCCGCGGTCACGAGAAGCTGGCGGGGATAGTCGGTGAGATAGTCGCACCCATCCTCGGTCACGACGACGGAATCGCCGATCCGTCCCGCGGTCACGCCGTCGATGGAAATCCCGCCATCCACCGCGAAGGTCATGCCCGGTTGCAGCACCGTCCTGTCCCCGGCCTTGAGCTCGGGCGCCTCAAGATAGGCGACCCCGATCGAGCGGCCGGTGCGGTAGCCGGTCTCGTAGCCGCGTTCGGCATAAACCGCATTCGCCGCGGCGGCGATATCCTCGGCCAGCGCGCCGGGCCGGATCGCCGCGATGGCGGCCGCTTGGGCGTCGATGGCGGCCTGCTGGACGCGGGCGGCCTCGTCCGAGATTTCGGCGATGTGGAACATGCGGTCGAAGCCAAGCTTGTACTGCTTGAACTGGACCATGTTGCAAAAGCAGAAATAGACCGGGTCGGCGCGGCGGTATTCGCGGACCGAGGCGCGGCGGTGGACCATCGAGGTATCGGCGCCGCTTTGCAGGATCTGAAGGTTGTGGATCATCGGCGAAACGAACCGCTCCCACCCCTTGTCGGTCAGGAAGCCGGCCGCCTTGCGGGTGCCCGCGTCGATCACGGCCAGGGCGCTTTCGTATTCGCGGCCGCCCTCGGCCAGCGACTCATGTGCGGCCTTCATCATGGCGCCGGCGATCTGCCCGGCCTGCTTCATCACCTGGATTTCAAGCGGCGACTTGATCATCCGTTGCGCGCCCAGGACCGGGCTGATGTCCTTCAGCGCCACGCCGGGGAAGCTGTCGTCAAGGAAATTGCGCACGATCGCCGGGACATGCGGCTTTTCGATCCAGATCTCTGACGGGCTGTCGCCCAGCACCTGCGAAAGGGCGCGGCCCCAGCTACGCTGGCCCATGTCCTCCCAGACGCGGATATCGGAAACCCAGGTCATCTCTGCGACCATTTCGCTTTCCATCATCGGCGTGATGACGACCGGCTCGTCCTCGGCGCGCAGAACCAGCATCGTGGGGCGGCCGAACTCGATGCCCAGATAGCCCCAGAACCCGGCCAGATAGGCGATCGAGCTTTCGTCGGTGAACACCGCCTGGCGGATGCCCAGTTCCTTCATCCGTGACTGAAGGCGGGCCGTGCGTATTCTTGCTTCTTCAAGCATGGGTCGGTTCCTGTAATGTAGGATATTGAAGATCAGCCCAGCAGGCTGGGCAACCAAAGCGACAGTTCGGGGATGAACGTGACCAGAAACACCATCGGCAGATGGCCGAGCATAAGGAACTTCATGGTCGGGCCGATATAGGTGGACAAAGGCTGTTTCGTGACCCCGCCCGCCATGTAGAGAAGCGGCGCGCAAGGCGGCGAGATATTGCCCAGGCCCAGGTTCACGCCGACGATTCCGGCAAAATGGATCGGGTCCAGGCCGATGCTCTGCGTCACCGGCAGCAGGATGATCGCCGCCAGCACGCTGCCCGAGACATCGTCGATGATCATGCCCATCAGCAGCAGCAGCAGGTTGATCAGCAGCAGGATCACGATGCGGTTGTCCGAAATCGACAGCAGGAAATCCGCGAATTGCGTCGGCACCTTGGCCAGCACCATTCCGCGGCTCATCACGAACAGGAAGAACAGCACCATGATGATTGCGCCGGTCAGCCGCGCCGCCTCGACGGTGGAATTGAACAGATTGCCCCAGCTTAGCGTGCGGTAGATCAGGATGCCGACGAACAGCGTGTAGACAAGGGCCACCGCGCCCGCCTCGGTCGGGGTGGCGATGCCGGAATAGATGCCGCCCAGGATGATGCCAGGCATCAGGATCGCCAGCGACGCCTGCTTGCCGGTGATCGCGATCTGCCGGACGGTTTCCTGCGCCGGCAGCTTGGGCTGCACCACGATGGTCCTGTTGTTGCGCAGGAACCAGAAGTTCAGGCCGCAGTAGATGATCGCCAGCAGGGCGCCGGGGATCATCGTCGACAGGAACGCCTTGGCGACCGACTCGCGGATGGCGATGGCAAAGACGATCATCGGGATCGAGGGCGGGATCAGCAGCGCCAGCACCGAAGAGACCGCGACCAGCGCGGTGGCGTGGCCGGGCGGATAGCCCTCGCGGATCATGCGCGGGACCATGATCTTGCCGATGGCCGCGATCGCCGCCGAGGCCGAGCCCGAGATCGCGCCAAAGATCGCGCAGGTGATGACCGTCACCGCGCCCAGGCCGCCCTTGGTGCGCCCGACGAAGGAATTGACAAAGTTCAGCAGCCGGTCGGAAATCCCGCTGGCCCCCATCAGCGTGCCCGACAGGATGAAAAGCGGGATGGCCAGCAGGGAAAAGGCGCTGATCTGCGTATAGCCGAAACCGGCATGGAACGAGATGTCGGTGCCCGACATATAGCCGTAAAGCAGCGCGCCAATGCCGAATGCGAAGCCGACCGGAACCTCGATCAGCAGGAAGAAGACGACGACGATCAGAACGATGAACAAAGCGGTCATTTGCCACGACCCCGCGTGATGAAAAGCGCCCGCGCCTCGGCAAGGCACTGAAGCGCGGCATAAAAGGTCATCAGCGCCAGCCCGATCAGCAGCGAAACGTCCCACAGCACCTTGGGCAGCCGCATATAGGTGCTGCGCCGGCCCACCGAATAGTTGAAGGCGACGAAGTCCCAGGCGAAGCGCATGAAGATCACGATGGTGATCAGCGTCGCGGCCGAGCCAAGCAGCCGCAGGGCCGTCAGCAGGCGCGGATTCTTGATGACAAGCGTCATCATCCCGCCCTCGATATGGTCCCGCTCGCGCGAGCAATAGGCCATGCCCAGGAAATAGACCCAGACCGCAAGCAGCGGCGCCAGCTCCTCGATTCCAAGGAAAGGCGCCGAGATCACGTAGCGCATGAACACCTGCGCCGCCATCAGCAGGCCAAGCGAGATGATCGCCAGGAACATGATCACCCGCATGAGCCAGGCGATCCCGCGCTCGGCGGCATAGACCGGACCCAGGCCCGAATGGATCGGCGACGGCGGGCGGTCATGTTCCGGGACAGGACGGATTGGCGAGGTGCCGATCACGTCGTCCAGGCTGTCGATATGCAGCAAGTCCTTGGTCATGATCTGGCCTTTCGGCGCATCGCGGCAGGGCGCGCAGGTTGCCCCCGCGGCCCGGTCCGCTTTCGTTGACGGTGGTTCAGTTGGTGCCGGCGGCGGCGCGGATCTGGTCCATGATCTCGGCGCCGACGATGTTTTCCATGTAGGGGTATTCGGCCTCGATCACGAGCGCGCGGTGCTTTTCCTGCTGCTCGGGCGTCAGTTCGACCACATCGACGCCGCCGGCCTCGATTTCGGCCAGCCACTTGGCGCTTTGCGACTGCGCCAGTTCCCAGGAGCCGGAAACCGCCTCGTCGGCCGCTTCCGTCAGCCAGCCCCGCTGTTCGTCGGTCAGGCCGTCGAACCAAGCCTTGTTAGCAACCCAGAAGGTATGCTCGAAATGCTCGCGGGTGAAGACATAGGCCTCCAGCACGTCGCTGAACATCGGCACCTCGACCGGCGGGGAATAGGCGCGGCCGTCGATCGCGCCGGTTTGCAGCGCGGTATGCACCTCGGAGAACGCCATCGGCACCGGCGAGAAGCCCAGCGCGTTGTAACGCTCGATCGCCATCGGCATGCCCGGCACCCGCATCTTCATGCCCGCTGCATCCTCGGGAAAGTTCACCGGGACGGCCTTGCCCTTGCGGACGATGAACCCGGCAAAATCGGTCGGGATGATGCCCAGCAGCTCCATCCCCAGGTCGTTCATGATACCGGCATAGACGCCTTCCATGACCGAACCGGGTCCATAGATCTTTTGGGCGGCATCCCAGTCGCTGGCGACATAGCCCAGCACCGAAAGATCCCACCGCGGGTCCAGTTCCGAGTGGTTGTAGGTCATGGTCATCTGCACCGCGCCCTGCGCCACCTGCTCGGTGATCGAGGTCCAGTCGCCAAGATCGCCGCCCGGATGGTAGTCGACGGCGAAGCTTCCGCCCGACAGTTCGTCCAGCCGTTCCATGAAACGCTCGGACACGTGGTGGAAGATGTGTTCGCTGTCCATGATGTGGCCCAGGATGGCCTGTTGCGCCTGCGCAGAGGAGGCAGCACCCCCCGCGACCAGCACGGCGCCCAGAAGGTAGCCCGCGTATTTCATATCGTCCTCCCCTGTTTTTTCTGGCGGCGCCGAGTCTGGACGCGCCGCTTTCAAAAAGCTAAGCTGCATACACCTAAGCTGTCAACTGGAAATTATGCTGGATATTTCCGCAATAACAACAAATGCTGCATTCAGCTTGGCAGGACCTACGCCTTTGGTCGCGGACGCCAACCGCCGCCGCAAGCCCGGATGTCGCGCTGTAGCAAAAGCAGAGGCCGGGCAAACCGGCTATCTGTTCGAATCAGGCCGGGATGTGGGACATGCGGCTGGCCGGATCGAATACCGCACGGCGGCTGTCGTCGCCCGCTGGAGCATTGAGAAGCATCGGAGATCGCAAGTTGAACGCCATCGACGACAAGTCAAAAGCAGCCGCAGCTTTGGGGCCCAGGATGGACGCTTCGGCGATCCAGCGGTTGCTGGTCGAGCGCATCTGCCTGCTGCGATACAGACCCGGCGACCAGTTGAAAGAGGCCGAGCTGGCGCGCGAGTTCGGCGTCAGCCGGACCCCGGTCCGCGATGCGCTGAACCGGATAAGCCATCTGGGGATGATCGAATCGCGCAACGGCGTCGGGACGGTCGTCGTTCGCCTGTCCGAAGAGCAGATCCGCCACGTCTACGAAATGCGCCTTGAGCTTGCCTGCCTGATCGGAAAGCTGTCGCCCGTCGCCCCCGGCCCCGCCCATCTGGCCGCCTTGCAGGGGTTGCTTCAGCGCGCCCGCAGGCTGCGGGACGGCTTCAAGGCTGACGAATATGTCCTTATCAATCACGAGCTGCACGAGGTGATCGCCTCGATGATCGGCAACTCGTCGCTTCGCTCGATGTGGCTTCAGACCTATGTCCAGGCGGCCAGCACCTGGTACATGGTCGCGCAGACGCGCGAGGCCGAAGTCACCGACGCCCTGCTGGAAGAACTGACCGATCTTGTGAATGCGGTAAAGCATGGCGACGCCGAGGCCGTGGGCTTCGTGCAGCGCATCCATATCCAATACGGCTTCGCCAAGATCAACGCGATGCTGGAGGAAGGCGGGCTGGACGCCGACTGACACCCGGTCGTCGCCCCGAAACGAAAGCCTTCGCTATCCGCGGGCCGCGACATTCGCTTGACGGACGGCAATATCTTTACATACGAATATATGAATCTTCTGGATTCCGTGGAGGAGCGGGATCGCAGAAGACAAAGCGGGGCGGCAAGAAGCCCCAGTCAGGGAGGAAAGATGGACAAGATCGAACAGCGTCGCGCCGCGGCGCTGGCCGGCGGCGCAGTGCTGACGGCCATCCTCGGCACGCAACCCGCCCAGGCCACCAACGGCTATTTCGCCAATGGCTATGGCGGCACCTCCAAGGGGATGGCCGGGGTGTCAATCGGCACGCAACTTTGACCCCCTTTCGGCGCCCAATAATGACCCCGCTTGGTCAGCACGGGTAGCTGGCCCGATGCGGTGTAGCCTCCATACAGCGCAACCGGATCGGGCCAGCGGCGTCTCGGTCATTCCCGCGTCTTGAAGCGCCAGCTCTCGTTGCCGGTCTCGACGATGTCACAGTGATGGGTCAGTCGGTCGAGGAGCGCCGTTGTCATCTTCGCGTCTCCGAAGACGGTCGGCCATTCGCCGAAGTCGAGGTTCGTCGTCACGATGATCGAGGTGCGTTCGTAAAGGCGACTGATGAGGTGGAACAGGAGCTGGCCACCCGTCTGGGCGA
>NZ_FTMK01000012.1:80850-106338 GCF_900156255.1 Paracoccus thiocyanatus | reverse complement strand
GCCAGGATCTTGGTCGTCCAGCCGCCCCTCGACTTGCCTATCGCTTGACTTTGAGTCCCCCTTTTGAGCCCTGTCCGTGGCGGTGAACCTTTACGATTGTTCCGTCGATCATCGCCATTTTCATGTCGGGATCATCGGACAATGCTTTGAAGATACGCTCAAATACTCCCGCGGCACCCCAATCCCGGAAACGGCGGTAGACCGAGTTCCATTTCCCGAACTCCTCCGGAAGATCGCGCCATTGCGCCCCAGTCCGAGCGATCCAGAAAACCGCCTCGAGAAAAAGGCGTGCATCACCGCCCGTTCGGCCGGGATCGGTCTTCTTGCCCAAGCAATGCGGCTCAATCTTCGCCCACTGGCAATCCGTGACGATGTAGCGTTCAACTGGCATCCAAACCTCCCGTTTGGAAAGCTTGAATCAGAAATCAGCTGACAGGGGAATCCTGATACTCAACAGACCCTAGCCCGCCAATCGTTACCAGCCGGTAACCGCGGGCCGGATTTCCGGCGGGAAAGGTCCCAAAAAACGCCTAGAATTTGCCGAAAAATCCGCCTTTTCAGCCGCGGTCGAGCATGCCGTGCAATTCATAGACCAGGTCCAGCGCCTCGCGCGCGCTGATCGCGTCGGGGTTCAGGCCGCGCAGCCGTTCCTCGACCGCCGAAGGCTGGGTCCTGGTCGCGGGGGGCGCGGCCGGTGCGCGAAACAGCGGCAGATCGTCAAGCAGCGCTGCGGGCTTGCCCGCGCCCCGCCGCTCGTCGCTTTCCAACTGGTGCAGGATGTCGCGGGCGCGCTCGACCACCGCAGCCGGCAGCCCCGCCAGCCGCGCCACCTGCACGCCATAGGAACGGTCGGCGGCGCCCTTTCTGACCTCGTGCAGAAAGATCACCTCGCCCTCCCATTCGCGCACGGCGACGGTGGCGTTCTCGACGCCGGGCAGGCGGGCGGAAAGCGAGGTCATCTCGTGGTAATGCGTGGCGAAAAGCGCCCGGCAGCGGTTGCGCCCGTGCAGGTATTCCAGCACCGCCCAGGCGATCGACAGCCCGTCCCAGGTCGCGGTGCCGCGGCCGATCTCGTCCAGGATCACCAGCGCATGGTCGTCGGCCTGGTTCAGGATCGCCGCGGTTTCCACCATCTCGACCATGAAGGTCGAGCGCCCGCGCGCCAAGTCGTCCGCCGCGCCGACGCGGCTGAAAAGCTGGCTGACCAGGCCGATATGGGCGCGGCGGGCGGGCACGAAGCCGCCAGCCTGGGCCAGGATGGCGATCAGCGCGTTCTGGCGCAGGAATGTCGATTTCCCGGCCATGTTCGGCCCGGTCAAAAGCCAGATCGCCGGGGTCTCGCCGCCGGTCAGCGCGCAGTCATTGGCGACGAAGGCTTCGCCCTTGCGCTTCAAGGCGCGCTCGACGACCGGATGGCGGCCGCCCTCGACGACAAAGGCGCGGCTGGCGTCGACATCGGGGCGCGCCCAGCCCTCGCCCGAGGCGAGGTCGGCGAAACCGGCCGTCAGGTCGATCTCGGCCAGGGCGCGGGCCGCCTGGCCGATGGGTCCGGCGCGCTTAAGCGCGGCGCGGGTCAGGCGGGCCAGGATCTCGCGCTCGATCTCCAGCGCGCGGTCGCGGGCGTTGAGGATGCGGGTTTCCAGTTCCGACAGTTCGACCGTGGTGAAGCGGATCTGGTTCGCCGTGGTCTGGCGGTGGATGAAACGCTGGTTCAGCGGCGGGGCCAGCATCCGTTCCGCATGGGTCGAAGTCGTCTCAATAAAGTATCCCAAGACGTTGTTATGCTTGATTTTCAGGCTTTGCACGCCGGTTTCGGCGATGTAATCGGCCTGCATGCGGGCGATGACGCCGCGGCCTTCGTCGCGCAGGCGGCGGGTTTCGTCCAGCTCGTCATCGAAGCCCGGCGCGACGAAGCCGCCGTCGCGGGCCAGCAGGGGCGGCTCGGCCACCAGCGCCTGGTCCAGCAGGTCGATGAGCGCGTCATGGCCAGTCAGGTCGCGGCCGGCCTGGGCCAGCACGGCGATGTCGTCGCAGCCCAGCATGGCGGCGATGGCCGCGCCTTGCGTCAGCCCGGCGCGGATCGCGCCAAGGTCGCGCGGCCCGCCCCGCTCCAGCGCCAGGCGCGACAGGGCGCGGTCCATGTCGGGGGCGCGCGACAGCGCCTCGCGCAGGTCGGCGGTCAGGCGCGGATCGTCCACCAGATGCGCCACGGCGGCCTGGCGGGCGTGGATTTCGTCCAGGTCGCGCGACGGCGCGCTGATCCGGCGTTCCAAAAGCCGCGCGCCGCCCGCTGTCACCGTGCGGTCGATGGCGGCCAGCAGCGAGCCTTCGCGCCCGCCCGACAGCGCCTGGGTCAGTTCCAGGTTGCGGCGGGTGGCGGCGTCGATCTGCATGGCGCCGCCAAGCGCCTCGCGCATCGGCGGGCGGATCAGCGGCATCCGGCCCTTTTGCGTCAGCTCCAGGTAATCGGCGATGGCGCCCATGGCGGCCAGTTCGGCGCGGGAAAACTGGCCGAACCCGTCCAGCGTCTCGACCCCGAACAGCGCGCAAAGCCGGCGCGCGCCGGCGCTGCTGTCGAAACTGCCGGCGGGCAGTTCGGTCAGCGCAGCGCCCGCCTCGGCGGCAAGTTCTGCCAGGTTCGAACCCTCGGCCGCCAGCAATTCGCGCGGCGCGTGGCGCGCCAGTTCCGGGGCCAGCCGCGCCGGCGGGCAGGGCATGACGCAAAAGGCGCCGGTCGAGATATCCACCCAGGCCAGCGCCGCATCCTCGCGCACCGTGGCAAAGCTGGCCAGGAAATTGTGCCGCCGCGCCTCTAGCAGCGATTCCTCGGTCAGGGTGCCGGGCGTGACAAGGCGGACCACGTCGCGGGCGACCACGGATTTCGCGCCGCGCTTCCTGGCCTCGGCCGGGTCTTCCATCTGCTCGGCGATGGCGACGCGAAAGCCCTTGCGGATCAGCGTCAGCAGGTAGGATTCGGCCGCATGGACCGGCACGCCGCACATCGGGATCGGCTGGCCCTGATGGGTGCCGCGCTTGGTCAGCGCGATGTCCAGCGCGGCGGCGGCGGCCACCGCGTCGTCAAAGAACATCTCGTAGAAATCGCCCATGCGATAGAACAGCAGCGCGCCGGGATTGGCGTCGCGGATCGCCAGATACTGCGCCATCATCGGGGTGGGTTGATCGCTCATGTCCTGCCCTGTCGCCTGCGGTCGGAGACGTTCTAGGGGATGCGGGCGCCGATGCAAACAGCATGCCGCCAAGCCGCGGTGTGGACGCGAAAAATCCGGTGACAGCCGGCGCCGGTTGCGGCATCGTCTGGCGGAAAAGCAGCCAAGGGGCAAAAAAGATGAAGTCGGCGATTCTGGGCGCAATCATGCTGCCGTTGGCGGGCGTGGCCGTAGCCGCCTGCCCGGACGTCTCGTTGATGCAGAATGCGGCGCGCGGCTGGATCGCGGGCCAGCGGCTGCCCGATCCGCTGGTGCGCTCGGTCGAGGATGCGGGCTGCGCCTATGCCAGCTTTCGCAGCGTGCTGGAGTCCGAGCTGGGCGCGCCGGTGGGGGTGAAGGTCGGCTTCACCTCGAAACCCGCGCAAGAGCGGTTCGGCATCGACGAGCCGGCGGCGGGGGCGCTGTTTGCGCCCATGCTGCTGCCCGACGGGGCGCGGCTCAGCCTGGGCGGCAGCCGCGCCGCCTATTTCGAGGCCGATCTGGTGGTGACGGTCGGCAGTTCCGCCATCATGCAGGCCCGCAGCCGCGAAGAGGTGGTCGCCGCGCTTAGGGATGTGCGGCCGTTTATCGAACTGCCCGATCTGGCGCTGCAAAAGGACGTGCAGCCGACCGCGCCACTGATGATGGCCTATGGCATGACCCCCTGGCGCGGGGTGCTGGGCCGGGGCATCGCCATCGCCGAACTGGTGGACCCGGTCGCCGATCTTGCGGCGCTGACGGTCAACCTGAAGCTTGGCGGCAAGACCATCGAGACCGGCTCGGGCGACATGCTGCTGGACCATCCGCTGGACGTGGTGCTGTGGCTGGTCGAACAGGGCAGCTATGAGTTGAAGCCCGGCTCGGTGATCTCGCTGGGGACGATGGGCGCGCTGCACCCGGCGCGGCCCGGCCACAGGATCGAGGCGGAATATCGTATCGGCGGCCGCATGATGAAGGTGGGACTGGTCTTGGTGCCCTGACCCCTGGGCCCCCAGCCCCGCCCGACCCGGTGCCGCCGCGCGGCGGCGGAAAGCGGCGGCGCTGGCCGGCGGAAAGCTGCCCGGCGCGCCGCCGGGGCGGGCGGGTTTTCGCGCGCGCGGCCGCGACGCGGGCCGCGGGGGGCGCCTGCCGGGCGGCGCGGGCCGCGAAATACCGGCCTTGGCGGTTGAGCATCCGGGGGTGGCGGCGGCCCGCTGCGCTTCAGCCCTGGGATGCAGGCGATTCGCCGCGGCCAGCCGCGCCCCTGCCGTTCACCGCTGTCCACGCCGCGGCGCAGGCTGGGGGAAGGCCGGTCCGGCCGCCAACCCGCTCACAACCGGCGGGCGAAAAACTGGCAAAATCGCGCCCTTTTCCTGTCCGAAAGGACAGCTGCCCCGCATGGGCCGCCGGCCTCTAATCCGCCCCGGAGCCGCGAGATGGGGAAAAACCCCTTTCGCCAAAGCATCGAACGGGGGACAGGATGGCGGTGATTTCTGGAGCGGCGGGCAATGACAGCCTGCACGGAACCGCAGGGCGCGACACCATCGCCGGAAATGCCGGGCGCGATACGCTGAATGCCGGGCGCGGCAGCGATTCCGTGCATGGCGGGCCGGGACCGGATGTGCTGATCTGGGACCAGGATCCGGCGTCGCGCGGCAACCTGGACATCTATCAGGGCGGCAATGCGGGCGAACGCTATGATCCCGATCCCTATGGCGCGCTGTCGGGTGGCGACCGGCTGCATCTGAACGGCGGCGGCGGATTTCGCGTCACCTTCACCACCACCGAGCATGGCCATGCCCAGGACGCGTTCGGCAACCGCCTGAACTTCTGGGGTATCGAACGGCTTCAGACCGGGGCCGGGAACGACTGGATCAGCGCCCAGGGCGCCCGGCTGAACGCGGCGCGCGGGTCGGGCGCGGACCACACCCCCGTCCACGGCGTCACCATCAACAGCGGTGGCGGGCATGACTATCTGCATGGCGGGCCGGGCAACGACGTGCTGGAAGGCGGCAACGGCAATGACAGCATTTACGGCGGCAATGGCAACGACCTGCTGATGCCGTCGCAGGGCAATGATTTCGGCCATGCCGGCGCAGGCGACGACAATGTGCGCTGGGGCAACAATGGCGGCATGGCGCCGATCCACAATATCGGGCGCGACACGCTGGTCGGCGGCGCCGGCAACGACCTGCTGAACGTCTGGGCCAAGGGCGATGGCGAGAACAGCACCGGCGCCCATGTGGTCTTTACCGGCCGCGGCGCCGGCCATGCCAGCTATGCCCCAGGCAATGGCACGCTGACCTTTCGCGAATTCGAATTGTTCTGGACCCATGAGGGCCGGGACACCGTCACCGCGGCGAATGCCGCCATCGGGCTGAACGCGCCGGGTTTGCATATCAACACCCGCTGGGGCGACGACCGCATCACCGGCAGCGCCGGCCGCGACACGATCGAAGGGGGCGAGGGCGCCGATACCATCAATGGCGGGCGCGGCAACGACTTCATCTCGATGACCGAGGACGTCTATGCCGCCAATGGCGCCCTGGCCGCGCGGGATACGGCGCGCGACGTGCTGATCCTGAACGACGGCTTTGGCACGGATACCATCCGCGCCTTTCAGGTCGGCGACATGCGCGATGCGGGCGGCGTGCTGCGCCTGGGCGACCGGCTGAACGTCTCGGGGCTGCATGACGCGCAGGGCAACCGGGTCGATCTGGGCGATGTGCGGGTCTCGGCCCAGGGGGCCAATGCGGTGCTGAGCTTTCCCAATGGCGAGCGGCTGATCCTGGAAGGGGTGGATGCGGCGGTGCTGACCCGCGCCATGCTGCATCAGATGGGCATCCCCCAGCCTGCCGCGCAAGAGGGGCGGGCCGCGGCCCCGGCCTTGCGCGCGGCACAGGCCGAACCGGATGCCGCACCCCAGGCCGCCGCCCTGGCCGCTGATGCCGATCCCGGCCTGGCCAAGGCGCAGGCAGATGCGGCGCAAGTTGCGGCCGACGATCCGGGGGCAAGCGATACCGGCTGGTTTGCCGCCGGCCCGGCCGATGCCGCGGACTGGAACCCCGGCGCGCTTCTGGACCTATACCGCCAGCAATTGCCGCAGGACGGCCAAACCGCGCTAGAGGCTTTGGCGCAGGCGGACGGGCTGCATTTCGACTGGGGCTAAGCGCGGCTAGGGCTGCCGCCGCGCCCCAGGCGTCCGCGCGCGAAGGGCCAGAGCCCGGCCCATATGGCCGGGCAGGATGGCGAAGCCCTTGGCATAGCGCCAGAACAGCCGGCGCGGGTTCGACAGCATCCGCCACAGCCATTCCAGCCTTAGCCGGCGCAGCCATTGCGGCGCCCGGCGCTGATGGCCGGACAGGAAGTCGAGCCCGGCCCCGATCGAGGCAAAGCCTGCGCCGCCAAGCGCGTCGCGGGCGCGGATGGCGAACAGTTCCTGCCGCGGCGCACCCAGCGCCAGAAAGCACAGCCGGGCGCCGGATGCGCGGATGCTGTCGATGATGTCGTCCGCCTCGGGTCCCGCCGGGTCGAACGGGAAGCCCGGCGCGCGGGTCAGCGCCACCCGCAGCCCCGGAGCCGCCGCCTGCATGCTGCGCGCCGCCAGCGCCAGCGATTCGTCGCTGCTGCCGATCAGCGCCACCGGCAGGCCGGCCCGCGCCGCTTCGGCCGCCAAGGGCAGCACCAGGTCCGATCCGGGCGCCAGCGCCACCGGCCGTCCGGCGATGCGCGACAGCCAGACGATGGGATTGCCATCGGCGCAGATCAGGTCATGCGCCGCATAGGCGGCGCGAAAGCGGGGGTCCTCGCCCAGCCTTTGCAGGTGATCGACATTGATCGTGGCGATGGCGAAGCCCCGCCCCTCGGCCAGGCGCCGGCGCACCGCGTCCAGCAGCGCGGCGGAATCGCGGCAGTTGACGCGGATGGCATTGCCGTCGGGAAAGCTGAACTGCATGATGCGCCTCGGGTCGGGCCGGAACTGGCGGCAGGATGGGTTGGCGGCGAAGGGAATGCAACGCCCTTGCCGCCGCCGGTCCACAAGGCGGCCCTGCCGCAGGACGGGAGTCGGGCCATGCCCCTATTGGCGTTGTTGGTGCTGCTTGGCTGGCCATTGGTGGTGGCGGTGCTGTTTCAGCGCATGGCGCGGCCGCGGGCGATGGTCTGGTCGATCCTTGCCGGCTATCTGCTGCTGCCGCAACTGGTCGAGATCGACCTGCCGGCCTTTCCGGGCCTGAACAAGCACATGGTGCCGGCGCTGGCCGCCGCGGTCATGGTCTGGTTCGTGACCAAGGACCGCGCCGCCGACGAGCCGGCCCCGCCGCCCATGGGCCCCTGGGTGGCGGGATTGCTGGCGATCAGCTTCGCCTCGCCGCTGCTGACGGCCATGACCAATCCCGACCCCTTGGTCGATGGCGTGAACTACCGCCCGGCCATGTCGATCAGCCAGGGCGTGGGCGACCTGATCGTGCAGGTGTTGCAACTGCTGCCCTTTCTGATGGGCTACAAGCTGCTGTGGAACGCCAAGGGGGCCGAACTCTGGAGCCGCTGCCTGCTGCTGGGGGTCCTGTGCTATTCGATTCCCATGCTGATTGAACTGCGCCTGAGCCCGCAGATCAATGTCTGGGTCTATGGCTATTTCCAGCATGATTTCATCCAGACCATCCGCTATGGCGGCTACAGGCCCATCGTGTTTCTGGAACATCCGCTTTGGGTGGCGCTGATGACGATGACGGCGTTCCTGGCCGCCATCGCCATTGCGCGCAACCACCGCACCCGGCGCAACCTGCTGATCGCGGCCTATCTGGGCTGCATCGTCATCCTGTGCAAATCGGCGGGGGCGCTGTTGCAGGCGCTGATGGCCGCGCCGCTGGTGGCCTTTGCCCGGCCGCGCACGATGGTTCTGGCGGCGGCGGTGGTGGGGACGGTCGCGCTTGCCTATCCGACGCTGCGCACGACCTCGTGGATGCCGCTGCAAGGCATCGTGGACCTGGCGCTGTCCATCTCGCCCGAGCGGGGGCGCTCGCTGGAGTTCCGGCTGATGAACGAAGAGGCCCTGCTGGCGCGCGCCATGGAGCGGCCGGTCTTTGGCTGGGGCGGATGGGGGCGGTCGCTGTTCTACGACCCCTATAGCGGCCGCCTGGCCTCGGTTCCCGACGGGCAATGGGTGATCCTGATCGGGGCGCGCGGCGTCTTTGGCTATCTGGCGCAGTTCCTGCTGCTGCTGACGCCGATCTTCGCGCTGTGGCGGGCAATGCCGGGCGGCAGGCATCCCCCGCGCCAGAAAGAAATGGTGATCCTGGGCGCGGTTGCGCTGATGCTGGCGATGAACTTGCTGGACCTGATCCCCAATGCGACGCTGACGCCGCTGACCTGGCTGACCGCCGGCGCGCTGTTGGGCAATGCCCGAAGGCTGCGCCTTGGTATCCGCGACCAGGCCGGAAATCAGGACGATTCCCCCGAATCCGCGCGGATTCTGCCTAAAAAGGCAGGCTTGCGGACGGTTTTATAGGTTGGTCCAAGGCGCCGGATTCGCTATGCCGGAATACGCCCGCCAGTTGTTAAATCATTGCCGCCCACAAGGGCTTTTCATAGTTGCATGAGGCACCGCATGGCCCTGGACAAGACCGCCGTGGACGACAGTGATATCGCTATCATCGGCATGGCGGCGCAATTGCCGGGCGCGGCGGGCGTCGCGGAATACTGGGACAACCTGTGCCGCGGGATCGAGGCGATCCGGCGCATCCCCGAAGCCGACCTGATCGCGCGGGGCGAGTCGCGGGCGCGGCTGTCGGACCCGAACTACGTCCCCTCGGCCGCCCCGCTTGACCAGTTCGACGAATTCGATGCCGAGTTCTTCGGGCTGTCGCCCAAGGAAGCGGCGATCATGGACCCCCAGCACCGCAAGTTCCTGGAGACCTGCTGGCATGCGCTGGAGGATGCCGCGCATCTGCCCGAGCGGTTCGCCGGCAATATCGGCGTCTGGGCCGGCTGCGGCATGGGCAGCTATTTTTACTGGAATGTCTGCTCGAACCGCGATCTGGTCGATGGCGTCGGCCATTTCCTGCTGCGCCATACCGGAAACGACAAGGATTTCCTGTCCACCCGCGTCAGCCATGTCCTTGACCTGACCGGGCCTTCGGTGAACGTGCAGACCGCCTGTTCGACCTCTTTGGTGGCGGTCCACATGGCCTGCCAGTCGCTGAATTCCGGCGAATGCGACATGGCGCTGGCCGGCGGCGTCACCATCGAGCTGCCACAGGGGCTGGGCTATCTTTACAAGGAAAACGAGATCCTGTCGCCCGACGGGCATTGCCACGCCTTTGACCATCGCGCGCAGGGCACCGTGTTCGGCAGCGGCGCGGCGGTGGTGGCGCTGCGCCGGCTGCGCGATGCGCTGGCCGATGGCGACCATATCTGGGCGGTCATCAAGGGCTCGGCCATCAACAATGACGGCGCCTCGAAGGCAGGCTATCTTGCCCCCAGCGTCGAGGGCCAGGCCCAGGCCGTGGCCGAGGCGCTGGCGATGGCCGGGGTCAGTTCGGACGGCGTCGGCTATGTCGAATGCCACGGCACCGGCACCGCGCTGGGCGACCCGATCGAGGTCGCGGCGCTGAACCAGGCCTATGCGCGGGTTTCGGACGGCACACGGCAGGGGCCGTGCCGCATCGGCTCGGTCAAGACCAATATCGGCCACCTGGACACCGCCGCCGGCAGCGCCGGGCTGATCAAGTCGGCGCTGGCGGTGCATCACGGCAAGATCCCCGCCAGCCTGGGCTATGAGGCGCCGAACCCCGCCATCGACTTTGACGGCGGGCCGTTCCAGGTCAACGACCGGCTGTCGGACTGGCCGCTGCCGGGGCCGCGCCGCGCCGGGGTGAACTCGCTGGGCGTCGGCGGCACCAATGCGCATGTGATCGTGCAGGAACCGCCCTTGGCCAAGGCGTCGGGGGAATCAGACTGGCCGTTTCACATCATCGCCGTCTCGGGGCGCAGCAAGGCGGCGCTGGACGCCAATTCGGCCGCGTTGGCGGGCTGGCTGCGGACCAATCCAGACGTGAACATGGCCGACCTGTCCTTTACCCTGACCCAGGGCCGGCGGCAGTTCGACCGCCGCCGCGTGCTGGTCGCCCATGACGCGGCCGAGGCGGCGCGGCTTCTGGCCGATCCCGATCCGCGCCTGGTCTTTGACCACCAGCCGCTGGGCGACCCGGCCGAGGCGGTATTCATGCTGCCCGGCGGCGGCGCGCAATATGCCGGCATGGCGCGCGGGCTTTACCAGACCGAGCCAGTCTTCCGCGAATGGATGGACCGCGGGCTGGACCACATGGCGGCCGCGCATGGCACCGACCTGCGGGCGCTGTGGCTGCCCGAGCCGGGGGCCGAGGCCGAGGCGGACCGGCGGCTTTTGCAGCCCTCGCTGCAACTGCCGCTGCTGATGATCGCCGAATATGCGCTGGCGCAACTGTGGATTTCCTGGGGCGTGACCCCCGCGGCGCTGATCGGCCATTCCATGGGCGAGAATACCGCCGCCTGCATCGCCGGGGTGATGAGCTTTCACGATTGCATCGGCCTGGTGCGCCTGCGCGGGCTGCTGTTCGACCGGGTGCCGGCGGGCGGGATGCTGTCGGTGCCGCTGGCGCCTGATGATTTCGCCGCCGATCTGGACGCGCTGGGGCTGGACCTGGCGGCGGTGAACGGGCCGGGCCTGTCGGTGGTCTCGGGGCCTGACGCGGCGCTGGACCGCTTTGCCGAACGCATGGCGGCGCGCGAGGTGGAATGCCAGCGCATCGCCATCTCCATCGCCGCGCATTCGCGGCTGCTTGACGGGATCCTGGACGAATTCCGCGCCTATCTCGCCTCGATCCCGCTGAATGCGCCGCAGATCCCGATCATCTCGAACCGCTCGGGCTTGCCGCTGACGGCGGCCGAGGCGACCAGTCCCGACTATTGGGTCGCGCATCTGCGCGGCACGGTGCGCTTTGCCGATGGCATCGCCCATCTGGCGCAGGTGCCGGGGCGGGTATTCGTCGAAGTGGGCCCCGGCCGCGCCATGCAGGCCATGGCCAAGGCGCATCCGGCGGTCGCCGCCAACCAGGTGATTTCCACGCTGCGCCACCGCGACCATGCGACCGGCGACGACAGCTATTTCATGGCGGCGCTGGCGCGGCTCTGGGCCTGCGGCGGGCAGATCGACTGGGACCAGGTCTGGGGCGACGCCCGCCGCCAGCGCCTGTCGCTGCCGGGCTATGCCTTCCAGCGCAAACGCTATTTCATCGAGCGTTCGGCCAATGTCGCAACGGAGGCCGCCGAGGAACAGGCGCGCATCGAGGAACCGGCGGAATGGGGCTGGCGCCCGGCCTGGAAACTGGCCGCGCCGGCCATCGAGATCGGGCCGCAGGGGCCGGTCGCGCAGGGTGTGCGGAACTGGCTGGTCTTTGCCGACGATCTGGGCCTTGCCGCGCGCCTGACCCATGGGCTGCGCGCCCGCGGCCAGCGCGTCGCCGTGGTCGAGGTGGGCGATACCTTCGCCGACAAGACGGTTTCGGGCGGCGACGGCCGCTTCCTGCTGCCGGTCGAATCCGACCGCGAGGGCTATGAGATGCTGCTGGCCGCGCTGGCCGGGCAGGACATGGTGCCGGACCGCATCCTGCATCTGTGGTCGGTGACGCAAGGCGCAAGGTTCCGCCCCGGCTCCAGCCTGCTCAACAGCCAGTTGGAGCGCGGCTTTTTCGGCCTTTTGCACCTGGCCCAGGCCATCGGCGGCGAACTGCCGGATGCCAAGCTGGACCTGATCGCCATCTGCAATGACGCGCTGCGCGTGGCGGACGAACCGGCGCCGGTGCCGGAAAAGGCCACCGCCGCCGGGCCGATCCGCGTCCTGCCGCATGAGATGCCGAATATCCGCGCCCGCCTGGTGGACATCCGTCTGGCCGCGAAGGGCCTGGATGCGCTGGCCGCCAACCTGCTGGAAGAGGCGCTGGCCCCCTCGGGCGCCGCCATCGCCGCCTGGCGCGACGGGCGGCGGTTCGAACAAAGCCTGGAGTGGGTGGCGCTGGAGGATGACGGCATGGCCGCCATCCCGCAGGGCGCGGCTTGCCTGATCACCGGCGGCTTCGGCGGCATCGGCCAGGCCATCGCCCGCGAACTGGCAGGGCGCGGCGGCGCGAAACTGGCGCTGACCACGCGCGGCCGGGTGGATTCGCCCGCCGTCATGGCCTCGGTCCGGCAATTGGAGTCGCTGGGGGCCGAGGTGCTGGCGATCCGCGCCGACGTGACCAGCCCCGAGGACATGGCCCGCGCCGTGGCCCAGACGCGGGCGCGCTTCGGCAGCCTGGACGTGGTGCTGCACGCGGCGGGCGTGATCCGCGACAGCCTGATCGCGGCCAAGACCGACGACGAGGCCTGGGACGTGCTGGCGCCGAAACTGCTGGGCACACGCGCGCTGATCGAGGAGCTGGCGGACAATCCCGCGAAGCTGACGGTGCTGTTCTCCTCGACCTCCTCGGTGATCGCGCCGGCGGGGCAGGCGGATTACGTCGCCGCCAACGAATACCTGAACGCGGTGGCGCGCTCGGCCCCGGTGGCCTTGGGCCGGGTGGTCGCGGTCAACTGGGGCGTCTGGGCCGATGCCGGCATGGCGGCGCGGGCGATGGGGCTGGATACTGCCCTGGCCGTGGCGGTGCCGCAGGGTCGGCCGCTGCTGGAACAAAGCCTGCCCATGCCGGGCGGGCGCGAGTTCCGCACCGCGCTGAAGATGCAGGACTGGATCATCGGCGGCCACAAGACCGCCCAGGGCCAGGCGCTGATGCCCGGCACCGGCTGGATCGAACTGGTGGCCGAGGCGGCGCTGGAATGCGGGTTGAGCCTGCCGCTGGCGATCCGCGACCTGGAATTCCGCCGCCCGGTGCTGGTCTCCGACACCGCGCTGGTCAGCACCCGCGTCCTGCCCGAGGGCGACGCGATGCGCATCGAGATCCTGGACGACCCGCAGGGCGAGCCGAATGTCTCGGCCCTGGTCGCGGGCTTGCAGGAACCGGCGCCCGAGCCGCTGGCCGTTCGCGGGCCGTGGGACCGGGACGGGCAGGGCGCGGCGCTGCCTTCGGCGCAGCAGAGCCGGATGGATTTCGGCCCGCGCTGGCAGGTGCTGCGCCGCTATCGCATCGCCGGGGACGAGGGCGTGGCGGAATTGTCGCTGGCCCCCGAATATGCCGCCGAGGCCGGCGAATGGCTGGCGCATCCGGCGCTGATGGACATCGCCACCGGCTGGGCCATGCCGCTGATCCGCGGCTGGTCGCCCGATCACCTGTGGGTGCCGATGGGCTATCGCGCGATCCGGCTTTACGCGCCCTTGCCGGCGCAGGTGGTCAGCCGCATCCGCAACGCCGGCGAGAACAGCGACGCGCAGGGCATGGCGCAATTCGACATCACCCTGGCCGCGCCCGACGGCACGGTCGTCGCCGAAATCACGGGCTTTTCCCTGCGCAAGCTGGCGGCGGCCCTCGCCGCCACGCCCGCGCGCAGCCAGCCGCCGCGCAGCCTGTCCCCGGCCGAGCGCCGCTTGCAGCACAATATCGGCCAGGGCATCCCGGCCGCCATCGGGCCTGCGATGCTGAGCCGGGCGATCTCGACCGGGCTTTCGCAGGTCTATGTCTCGTCGCTGGACCTGCCGGCGCTGATCGCCGAGGCCGGCGTGGTCGAGGATGCCGCGCCCGCCGAAGGGGGCTTCGAGCGTCCCGACCTGGACAGCGATTTCGTCGCCCCGGCGCCGGGCATCCAGGCGGAACTGGCGGCGATCTGGTCCGGGCTTTTGGGTATCGCCCAGGTCGGTGCCGCGGACAGCTTTTTCGATCTGGGCGGCCATTCGCTGATCGCGGTGCGCATGTTCGGTCAGGTCCGCAAGGCGTTTGGCGTGGACCTGCCGATCTCGACGCTCTTCGAGGCGCCGACCATCGCCCAGCTTGCCGCGCTGGTCGAGGAACGCACCGGCCCGCGCGAGCCGGTCTCGCCCGACAACCTGCGCGAATTGCCGGTTGCGGCCCGGCCGCGGTTCCGCTTCCTGGTCGACATGGGCGGGCGGGGCGCGGGCACGCCCTTTTTCATGGTCGCCGGCATGTTCGGCAATATCATGAACCTGCGCCAGTTGGCGCAGCGGCTGGGGCCGGATCGCCGCTTCTGGGGCATCCAGGCGCGCGGCCTTCTGGGCGATGACAAGCCGCACCAGGATTTCGCCGATGCCGCCCGCGACTATATCGCCGAACTGCGCCAGGTGCAGCCGACCGGACCCTATCTGATCGGCGGCTTTTCGGGCGGCGGGCTGACCGCCTATGAGATGGCGCGGCAGCTGCGCGCCGCGGGCGAAGAGGTGGCGATGCTGGTCATGCTGGACACGCCCCTGCCGCTGCGCGAGCCGGTCGGCCGCCTGGACCGGCTGATGATCCGCCTGGGCGAATTGCGCGAAGGCGGCGCGGGCTTTGCCTGGACCTGGCTGCGCGACCGCGTGGCCTATGAGTTCCGGCGCCGCAGCAAGGCCCGCGCCGCCGAGGCCGAGGCAGCGGCCCCGGCCACCGGCGCCTTTCACGACCTGGCTATCGAGGCCGCCTTTTTGGCGGCGCTGCCCGGCTTGCGGCTTTCGGCCTGGGACGGGCCGGTGGCGCTGTTGCGCCCGCCGCTGGACAAGCGCTGGAAGGCGACGGGCGGGCGCTGGATCAATTCCGGCCGCGATTATGTCGCCGCGGACAATGGCTGGACGCCCTGGATGCCCGACCTGCGGGTGATCGAGGTGCCGGGCGACCATGATTCCATGGTGCTGGAACCGAATGTGCGGCGCATGGCCTCGGTCCTGCGCCAGATTCTGGCCGATGCGGATGCGGACATCCCGGCGCAAGCCAGGGCGGCAGAGTGATGGCGGCCAAAGCCATGCCCAGCGTCCATGTCATCGTGCTGAACTGGCGCACGCCCGCGATGTCCTTGCAGGCCGCCGATGCGGCGCTGCACGAGATGGCGGGCCTGGATGGCGGGCTGACCATCGTGGACAATGATTCCGGCGATGGCAGCTTCCAGGCGATGCAGGCCGAGGTTCAAGCGCGCGGCTGGCCCGCCGACCGGGTGGCGGTGGTGCAATCGGGCTGGAACGGCGGCTTTGGCGCCGGCAACAACCACGGCATCCGCCGGGGCCTGCCGGACGGGCGCCGCGCCGACCTGGTCTATCTGCTGAATTCCGACGCCATCCCGCAGCCCGGCGCGATCCGGGCGCTGGTCGATTACCTGTGCGCGCATCCGCGGGCCGGGATCGCCTGTTCGCGGCTGCGCGGCACCGACGACCTGCCGCATAGCACCGCCTTTCGCTTTCCCTCGGCATTGGGCGAGTTCGAGGCGTCAAGCCGCACCGGCCCGATCTCGCGCCTGCTTAGCCGCAAGGTGGTGGCCTTGCCGCAACCGCAGGTTTCCGGGCCGGTGGACTGGTCGGCGGGGGCCTCGATGATGATCCGCATGGAGGTGCTGGACCGCATCGGCCTCTTCGACGAGGGGTTCTTTCTTTACTACGAGGAAACCGACCTGTGCCGCCGCGCGGCGCGGGCGGGCTGGCAGACGCATTACGTCGTCGAAAGCCTGGTGCTGCATATCGGATCGGTCAGCACCGGCATGAAGGAATGGAAGCGCGCCCCGGATTACTGGTACGATTCGCGGCGGCGCTATTTCGAGAAACATCACGGGCGGCTGGGTGCGCTTTGGGCCACGGTCGCCCATCTGGGGGGCGCGGGGCTGTTCCGCCTGCGCTGCCTTTTGTCGGGGCGCAAGCCGGACGGTCCGCCGGGCCATCTGGCGCTGCTGGCGCGCCACGCCTTTCGCCCGCAACCAAAGCCCGTTCATGTTGAAAAGGGTAAGCCATGACGCAATTTTCCGCGATTCTGGTGGGTAACGAATCCCTGCTGCGCCACGCGGCCGAAACGCTGCTGGCGCGCGGGCACCGCATCAATGCCGTGGTGACGCGCAATCCCGACCTGCGCGACTGGGCGCAGGGCGCGGGGCTGGCGGTCGAGGACCAGGATGCGCCGCTGGCCGCCGATGCGCCGTCTGCCGACTGGCTGTTCAGCGTCGCCAACCTGTCGATCCTGCGCCCCGAGATGCTGGCGCGCGGCCGGCTGGGCGCGATCAACTTCCACGATGGGCCGCTGCCGAAACTGGCGGGGCTGAACGCCCCGGTCTGGGCGATCATCGGGGCCGAGCCGCAGCACGGCGTCACCTGGCATATGATCGAGGGCGGCGTGGACGAGGGCGACATCCTGTCCCAGCGCCTGTTCGAGATCCGCGAGGACGACACCGCGCTGACGCTGAACGCGCGCTGCTTTGCCCGCGGTGCCGAAAGCTTTGCCGATGTGGTGACGCAGCTTGAGGGCGGCGGCACGCAGCGGGTGAAACAGGACCTGGCAAGCCGCAGCTATGTCGGCCGCGACAAGCGCCCCGAGGCGGCGGCGGTGCTGGATTTCACGGCTGCCGCCGCGCGGATCGGCGCGCTGGTGCGCGGCCTTGACCATGGCGGCTACTGGAACCCCTTGGCTATGCCCAAGGTCCGGCTGGCCGATAGCGTGCTGCTGGTCGCGGGTTTCGAGGGGATCGAGCCCGCCGACGCCCCGCCCGGCACGGTGCTGTCCCATGACGGCGCCTCGGCGCTGATCGCGGCGGCGGATGGGGCGGTGCGGCTGCGCTTTGCCGGCGACTTGCCCCCGGTCGGCGCGGTGATCCCGCCGCTTTCCAGCGAGGAGGCCGCGCGGCTGACCGACCTGGCCGCGCAGGCGGCGCCGCATGACGGCTGGTGGCGGGCGCGGCTGGCGCGGATGAACCCGGCGGTGCTGCCGGGCGAGGGCTCCGGTTCCAGCCAGCGCGTGCAACTGCTGCCCGGCGCCGGGCCCGAGCGGATCGCGCTGGCCGCCTCGCTGCTGGCGCGGCTGGCAGGGCAGGCCGAGTTCGACCTGGCGCTGCGGCCCGCGGCCCAGCCTCAGGCGGCCGGGATCGTCGCCGATTGGCAGCCCCTGGCGGTCGAGGCGCCGGGCGAGCGCAGGCTGGCCGATCTGGGGCAGGCGCTGGCGGCGCAGGTCGCCGAACAGGCCAGGCGCGGCTTTTTCATGGCCGACCTGCTGCGCCGTGCGCCCGAACTGCGCGACATGGCCACGCCGGACCTGGCAATCAGCCTGGATGTCGGCGGCCCGGTCAATGGCGCGGCGGTGACCGTGACCCTGACCGAAACCGACGCCTGGCTGGACCACGACCCCGCCCGCGTCACGCCCGCGCAGGCGCAGCGGCTGGCCCGTGCGCTGGACGCGGGTCTGGCGCTGCCCGGCACCACCGCGCTACGCGACATCCCGCTGATGGACGCGGCCGAGCGCGAGGAACTGCTGGTCGCCCGCAACGCCACCCAGGTCGAACTGCGGTTGGCCTGCATCCACGAACTGATCGCCGAGACGGCCGCGGCCGACCCGGATGCCGTGGCGCTGGCCTTCGAGGATCGCATTCTGTCCCGCGGCCAGCTTGACCGCGCTGCCAATGCTCTGGCGGCAAAGCTGGTGGCGATGGGCGTCGGACCGGACCAGCCGGTCGGGCTGTTCGCCCGCCGCTCGCCCGAAATGGTGATCGGCGCGCTGGCGATCTGGAAGGCGGGCGGGGCCTATGTGCCCCTGGACCCGGATTACCCCGCCGACCGCATCGAGCTTTACATCCAGGACAGCGGCGCCCAGGTGGTGCTGGTGCAGGACGGGCTGGCCGACCGCTTGCCGGCGCATGGCGCGCAGGTGGTGGGCATTCCGACCGACCTGCCGCATGGGCTGGTGGCCGCGCCGGTCAGCGCCGTCGGGCCACAGAACCTGGCCTATCTGATCTATACCTCGGGCTCGACCGGCCGGCCCAAGGGGGTGATGGTCGAGCATCGCAACGTCGCCAATTTCTTTGCCGGCATGGACGCGGTGATCCCGCACCGGCCGGGCGATGCCTGGCTGGCGGTGACAAGCCTGTCCTTTGACATCTCGGTGCTGGAGATCTTCTGGTCGCTGGCGCGCGGATTGCGGCTGGTGATCGCGGGCGAGGAATCGCGGCTAGCGGTATCCTCGGCCCCCGTGCAGCCGCGGCCCCAGGTTTCGGGCGGCATGGATTTCAGCCTGTTCTATTGGGGCAATGATGACGGGCCGGGGCCCAGGAAATACCAGCTTCTGCTGGAGGGCGCGCGCTTTGCCGACCAGAACGGCTTCGTCGCGGTCTATACGCCGGAACGGCATTTCCATGCCTTCGGCGGTCCCTATCCGAACCCTGCCGTTTCCGGCGCGGCGGTGGCGGCGGTGACCAAGAACGTCGCCGTGCGCGCCGGCAGTTGCGTGCTGCCGCTGCACCACCCCGCGCGGGTGGCCGAGGAATGGGCGGTGATCGACAACCTGACCTCGGGGCGGGCGGGGCTGGCCATCGCCTCGGGCTGGCAGCCGGACGATTTCGTGCTGCGCCCGGAAAACGCGCCGCCGAACAACAAGGCGGCGCTGGCCCAGGGGGTCGAGCAGTTGCGCCGGCTGTGGCGCGGCGAGGCGGTCGAGTTCCCGCGCAAGGATGGCAGCATGTTCGGCGTGGTGACGCAGCCGCGTCCGGTGCAAAGGGAACTGCCGCTGTGGATGACCGTCGCCGGCAACCCGGAGACCTGGATCGAGGCCGGGCGGCTGGGCATGAACGTGCTGACCCACCTGCTGGGGCAAAGCATCGACACGGTCGCGGCGCGGATCAAGGATTACCACGCCGCGCTGCGCGAGGCCGGCCATGATCCGGCGCGCTTTACCGTCACCTTGATGCTGCATACCTGCCTGGCCGAGGATCGCGAGACGGCGCGAGAGATCGCCCGCGAGCCGATGAAGAACTACCTGAAAAGCGCCGCGGCGCTGGTCAAGCAATATGCCTGGGACTTTCCGGCCTTTCGTCGCCCGGCGGGCATGACCAACCCGATGGCCATCGACCTGGGCTCGCTTTCCGAGGAAGAGCTGGACGGCATCCTGGAATTCGCCTTCCTGCGCTATTTCGAGGATTCGGGCCTGTTCGGCTCCCTCGAGGACGGGATCGCGCGGGTCGAGCAGCTCAAGGCCATCGGCGTGGGCGAGATCGCCTGCCTGATCGACTATGGCATCGCGCCCGATCAGGTCATGGCCGGTTTCCCGCTGCTGGCGCGGCTGCGGGCCGAGGTGAACCCGCATGGCGCCGAACCCGAAGACGGCGATTTCTCGATCGCGGCGCAGATCCGGCGCTGGAATGTGACGCATCTGCAATGCACCCCCAGCATGGCGCGCATCCTGGTCTCCGATCCGCAGGTGGCGGCGGCCATGGCCGGGCTGACATGCGTGATGGTGGGCGGCGAGGCGCTGCCGCCCTCGCTGCTGGCCGAAATCAGGGCGGCGACGTGGGCGCGGGTGCTGAATATGTATGGCCCGACCGAGACGACGATCTGGTCCACGGTGGCCGACCTGACCGACGGGGCCGAGGTGACGCTGGGCCGGCCCATCGCCAATACCCAGCTTTACGTGCTGGATAGCGAGGGCCAGCCGGTGCCTCCCGGCGCGCCGGGCGAGCTGTGGATCGGCGGCCATGGCGTCGCGCGCGGCTATTGGCGGCGCGAGGACCTGACCGCGGCGGCCTTTCGCCCCGATGCCTTCGTGCCCGCGGATCGCGGCGCGCCCTGGGGGGCGCGCATCTATCGCACCGGCGACCTGGTGCGCTGGCGCGAGGATGGCGGGCTGGACTATATCGGCCGGGCCGACCATCAGGTAAAGCTGCGCGGCTTCCGCATCGAGCTGGGCGAGATCGAGGCACGGCTGGCCAGCCTGCCCGGCGTGCGCGAGGCGGTGGCGCTGGTGCGCGAGGACCTGCCCGGCGACAAGCGGCTGGTGGCCTATGTCACCGGCGCGGGCGATCTGTGCGAAAAGGCGCTGCGCGAGGCGCTGGTCGCGCATCTGCCGGCGCATATGGTGCCGGGGCGGATCATCCGGCTGGACAAGATGCCGCTGACCCCGAACCGCAAGATCGACCGCAAGAACCTGCCGGTGCCGGGGGCCGTCGCGCAGGCGCCCGCGCCGGTGGCGGCCATCAAGACCGCCGCCCCCGCCATGGCCGCCCCGACCGAGGATCTGGCCCAGGCGGTGCAGGCGCTGTGGTCCGAGGTGCTGGGCGTCGGGCAGATCGGCCCGCGCGACAATTTCTTCGCGCTTGGCGGGCATTCGTTGCTGGCGATCCAGCTTCACCGGACCCTGCGCGACCGGCTGGCGCTGCCGCGGCTGGGGGTGACGGATATCTTCCGCTTTCCAGTCATGGCGGATTTCCTGAAACATGTCGCCGTGCTGGCGCCGGCCGGCGCGGCGGTCGCGCAGGCGCCTGCGCCCGCGCCCCAGCCGGCACCGGCGGCGATGCCCGAGCCTGCCCTGGCGGCCGATGATGCCATGGCCCGGCGCCGGGCCCTGCGGGCGCAGTTGCGCGGCGCAAGGTGAGCGGGGCCGCGGCCCTTGACGCGCTGGCGCGGCGCCTGCTGCCCGCGGGTTATGGCTGCGCGGTGCTGCCGCTGGCGGCCGAAGCCGCCCCGCTTTTGCCCCAGGAGGCCGAGGCCATTGCCCGCGCCGTCCCCAAGCGGCGGCGAGAATTCGCCCTGGGCCGCATGGCGCTGCGGGCGGCGATCCGCGAGGCGGGGCATGACCTGCCCGCCGGCCGGCCCCTTGCCGCGCGGCCCGACCGCCAGCCGGACTTGCCGCCGGGAATCCGCGCCAGCCTGTCCCATAGCGGCAACTATTGCATCGCCATCGCCGCCCCGCCGGGCGGGGCCAGCCTGGGCGTCGATCTGGAACCCTGCGATCGCGCCCTGCCGCCGGGCCTGGCCGAAACGGTCATGCCCTTTCGCCTAAGGGGCGGCGGGGATTCCTTGCTGGCCTTTTGCGCCAAGGAGGCGATGTTCAAGGCGCAATATCCGCTGACCGGGCGGATGCTGGATTTCCGGGCGGTGCCGGCGGTGATCGGCCCGGCGCGGTTCCGCGCCTGCCTGGGCGCGCGGTTGATCGGCGGGCGCTGGGGACGGGCGGCGGGCTGCTGGCTGGCGCTTAGCCTGTGGCGCGGCTGAACAGCGCCGCCAGCCGCCGGGCGGATTCGCGGATGTCGTGGCGCGCCGTGACGCGGGCGCGGGCGCGGGCACCCATGGCGGCCAGCGTTTCGGGCGCGGTTCGGGCGGCTTGCAGCATGGTTTCGGCCAGCGCCTCGCTGTCCCCGGCCGGAACCAGCCAGCCTTCGGATCCCGGACGGACCAGTTCGGGGATGCCGGCGATATAGGTGGCGATCACCGGGCGGGCGCGGGCCATCGCCTCCATCACCACCACCGGCAGGCCCTCGGCGAAACTGGGCGCGACCAGCGCATGGGCGGCGTCCAGCGCGGCGCACACGCCCGCCTCGTCCTGCCAGCCCAGGATCTTAACCGCATCGCCCATGCCCTGGGCGGCCACCATCGCCTGGGTCTGCGGGCGCAACTCCCCGTCCCCGACCAGCGACAGGCGCAGGCCCGGATCGCGCCGCCAGGCCCGCGCAAAGGCGCGGATCAAAAGGCCGAAGCCCTTTTGCTCGGCAAAGCGGCCCACGGCGACCAAGTGAAACGGACCGGGGGGCAGGGGGGCTGGATCGGCCCAGCGGTCCAGGTCCAGCCCGCAATGCACGACATGGATCTTGTCCCAGTCGCCCGTATCGGCCCAACGGCAAAGCTGCGACCGGCCATAGCTGCTGACCGCCACGCAGAACTCGGCCAACGCCAGCTTGCCGCGCAGGTCCAGCGCCTGGACGTTGTCGAATTCCTCGGGGCCGTGGACGGTAAAGCTGAAGCGCGGCCCGCCCAGAAGCCGCGCATAACCGGCGACACGCGCCGAATTCGTGCCGAAATGCGCATGAATATGCGCCAGCCCCAGAGCCTGGGCGCGGGCGGCGACCCGCGCCCCTTCGGCCAGATAGATCATCTGCCGGGCCAGGCTGGATTCGCCCGAACCCGCCCGGCGCCGGGCCAGAGCCAGCGCCTGCGCCAGCGCCGCCGGCCGCGCCGCGCCCCGCCGGCCCAGATCGGCAAGCAGGCGCCGGGCCCCGGCCTCTAGCACCCGTTCGGTGCGGGCATGTTCGGCCAGGTCGGCGGGATCGGACAGCGCGCCCGCATCGCCGCGCATGGCCAGGCGATGGATCTCGACCCCCTGGTTTTCCAGCGCGGCGATCTCGCGGCGGATGAAGCTGTGCGAGGGGCGGGGATAGGTGTTGACCAGATAACCGATTCGCAAGGGGGCAATCCTTGTCCAGAAAGAAAAGCTGCTGTGCCGCGATCATGGACGATCTTTTCGGCTGAATGGCGCTTATTTGTGCTTAACATCGGGCGGATATGCAGTAATACCGCCGCAGACACCAAAACTTGTCTGGCGATTCCGGGTTTCTTTGGCACTATTGAACTGAGAACATGTGCATTCGTGGAGAAGGCTCCTGACTGGCATCCTGACCATCGGTATCGCCGTTGCCGCGGCCAGCGCCCTGATCGGATTTGTCGCATTCGACCTGTCGCTTTGGGCGGCGCTGCTGGTCTATGTCGTCAGCGGCGTTGCGGCGACCCTGTTCGCGGCTTGGCGGCGCTTTCGATGCATCGAGCGGCAAGAGATGCGCGACACGGGCCAGCGCAGCGTTCAATAGCCGGTGCAGCGCATCACCACGCCGGCCGTCCGGGCGATAATGACGATATCGCCCCTTAGGCTCAATTCGCTGGCATAGCGGGCGTCGAAAGTGGCGCGGGCGGCAAAGCTGCTGTCGTTTCGATCCGAAATCTGCCACAGCCCGGTCACGCCCGGCCGCAGGTGGTAATAATCCGCGCCCGGATAAAGCTGCGCCTGTTCCAGCATCATCGGACGCGGGCCGACAATGCTCATGTCACCGCGCAGCACATTCCACAATTGCGGCAATTCGTCGAGCGAGGTCTTGCGCAGGAAACGCCCCGACGCGGTAATGCGCGGATCGTTCTTCAGCTTTTGCGTCAGGTCCCATTCCGCCTTGGCCTCGGGATGGGTGGCCAGATATTCGGCCAGCCGGGTTTCCGCATCCTCGACCATGGTGCGCAGCTTCCACAACCGAAAGCTGCGGCCCGAGCGCCCGACGCGAAGCTGGGTATAGAAAGGCCGTTCGCCATGCCAATAGATCACCAGCGCCAGGATCAATACCAATGGCAGGATGAACGGTGCCGCCAGCATCACCGCCACCAGATCCAGCGGCCTTTTCAGGAAGCGGGCATAAATGGACCGCGTCGCAACCGGCTCGCTGGTGCTTTCATTGGGGGCGGCGTGCAGCACCGCGTCGATCGTCTCGATATCGAAATCCGTTGCGTGCTGCATTTTTTAAAAACCTGTCCTCGTCACACCATCGCAGTATAACTGGGCGGATCGATAAAACTAGAATGAAATTCAATCCTGCCCAAAAGTATAGGTTCTCATATAAACAATGAGTTAGAGGAATATTCAGAATTTCGCAATTACGGCCTAGCCGAATGGTCATAATGCACAAATGCAGGTTTTATTTAAATAGGTTGTTTCCGACGGATAATAGCAACTGTCGGTTGAAGGATAAGCTTTTCAATTCGCGGTTCCGGTTTTGAAGGGGAAATCCGCAATCCCAGGTTGATGTTCTGACCGCAGGTCTGCAATTCTCAATTGAAATTGATTTGGGTTTCCCGGCGCCCAAGCAGCCGGTGATCGGCATGATGCAGAGCCGGGTTCGGGCAGCGGCTGCATTACGCGTCGCTGCCAGCCCAAGTCGAAACCCCGATCATGCGGCAAGGGTGGGTCAAACGCCGCCCGCCACGCTTTGGCCAAGCCACGCGCGATCCGATCGGGCTAATCGCCGGTCAAAGCAAAAGATCGGCGGCGTTCACCTGGTCCAGCCCGACAAGTTCGATGGACAATTCGGCCTGCCCGTCGCCGTCCATATCGACCAGCAGCCGATACGGGCCCGGTTCCGACGCGTCGGCGCGGACCTGGGCCGGTCCCGAGAACGCGTCGCTGCCGATGAAGGTCAGGCCCAGGCCCGACAGATCGATCCTGTCCTCGCCCGGCTGGAAATCCATGATGAGATCGTTGCTGCCGTCCAGATCCTCGGCCGCAGAGAAGACGAAGACGTCGGCCCCCAGCCCGCCGATGAGCGTATCCGCGCCGGCGCCGCCAAGAATGCTGTCGTCGCCCTCGCCGCCCTCAAGCAGGTCGTCCCCCGCCCCGCCAAGCAGGGTGTCCAGGCCCGATCCCCCCGCCAGGGTGTCGTTGCCGTCCCCGCCCGCCAGCAGGTCGTGGCCATCGCCGCCCTCAAGCAGGTCGTCGTCCAGATCGCCGAACAGGCTGTCGTGACCCGCACCGCCGGCCAGGATATCGCCGCCTTCGCCGCCATAAAGTTCGTCATTGCCGTCGCCCCCGTCGAGCAGGTCGTCGCCAAGCCCGCCCCAAAGCGTGTCGCTGCCGCCTTCGCCGTATAGCCGGTCGTCGCCATCGCCGCCCTCAATCAGGTCGTGGCCGTCGCCGCCAAGGACGGTGTCGTTGCCGATACCGCCGAACAGCGCGTCATTGCCCAGACCGCCTGCAAGCGAATCGTCCCCGGCCTCGCCATACAGGGCGTCGTTGTCGGCGCCGCCGAACAAGCTGTCATTGCCATCGCCGCCATGAAGCAGGTCGTGGCCCTGGTCGCCATAAAGCACATCGTCGCCCGCGTCGCCGTAAAGCGTGTCATGACCGTTGCCGCCGCTTAGCGCATCGGCGCCGTCGCCCCCCCGCAACAGGTCGTATCCATCGCCGCCAAACAGGGTGTCATCGCCCGCTCCGCCTTCCAGGAGGTCGTCGCCGGCATCGCCTGCCAGCGCATCATCGCCCGCATCGCCGCGCAGACTATCGTTTCCGCGGCCGCCAAAGAGCCGGTCGTTGCCGTCGCCGCCGAAGAGTTGGTCGTCGCCATCGTGCCCGGCCAGCGTGTCGTTACCACCCTCGCCCCGCAACGTATCGGCGCCCGATCCCCCCACGAGGCTGTCGTTGCCAAGGCCGCCAAACAGCAGATCGTTGCCGTCGCCGCCGAAAAGCTGGTCGTCGCCATCGTGCCCGGCCAGCGTGTCGTTACCGCCGTCGCCCCGCAACGTATCGGCGCCTGATCCCCCCACGAGGTTGTCATTGCCGTTGCCGCCAAACAGCAGATCGTTGCCGTCGCCGCCGAAGAGCTGGTCGTTTCCATCATGCCCGGCCAGCGTGTCGTTGCCGCCGTCGCC
>NZ_FTMK01000012.1:0-80835 GCF_900156255.1 Paracoccus thiocyanatus | reverse complement strand
TGCCCGGCCAGTGTGTCGTTGCCGCCGTCGCCCCGCAACGTATCGGCGCCCGCACCCCCCACGAGGCTGTCGTTTCCAAGGCCGCCAAACAGCAGGTCGTTGCCGTCGCCGCCGAAAAGCTGGTCGTCGCCATCATGTCCGGCCAGCGTGTCGTTGCCTGCATCGCCCCGCAACGCATCGGCCCCCGCGCCGCCGACGATATTGTCGTTGCCGTTTCCGCCCCACAGCAGGTCGTTTCCATTCCCGCCAAGCAGCCGGTCATTGCCATCGCCGCCATAAATCCGGTCGTTGCCGTCGCGTCCCTCCAGCGTGTCGTGGCCGGCCGCGCCATGCAGGTTGTCGTTCCCCGGCCCGCCCAGAAGCAGGTCGTTTCCGGCATGGCCAAAGATGTCCGAGCCGTTGCGGGCGGCCGTCAGCGTGTCGTTGCGCCCCGTCCCGGCCACCGTCGTGCGCATGTTGGGGGGCGCGTAATGCGCGACGGGGAAAAGCGAATTGTCAAAGGCGTCGGCCTGAAGCATCGTGTTGTCGCGTGTCATGACCCAGATTACCGAGTTTCCATAAAAAATCTTAATTCCATAGGGTTGCGGGCTGAAGACCAGTTGCGCGGTGCTGCGCACCATGCCCAGAAAGGACAGGTCCAGCCGGTCCAGGCCCGGTTCGAAATCGGTGATGGTGATCTTGCCGTTCACCTCGACCGGGACGAAGACGTCGGCGCCGGCGCCGCCGGTCAACTGCACCGGGCTGCCGCCGGCGATCAGGATGTCGTCGCCGCGGCCGCCGTCCAGCCCGCGCGTCTCGGCGCTGGCCTGCATCATGTCATTGCCTTCGGTCCCCGATTGCCAGCCGGCGCCGACCACCTGGGTCATGCCGATCGCGCCCGGCTCGAACACGAATTGCGTGATGCCGCTTTCGGTGCGGGACGAGGCGAAAAGCGCGATCTTGCCGTCGATCGCCACCGCCGACAAAGCCGACACATCGGCCAGCGCCCGGTCATCGGTATCGACCAGCGTGGTCAGGTGCATCAGCCGCCCCTCGGGCAGCAGGGTGAAGACGCTGATCCCGTCGTCGCCGCCGCCCACGAAGACGAAGGCGCGCCCGTCCATCGTCACCGTGGCAAGCGCCGTGGCACCGTCAAAGCGGGTGCTGCGCTCGTCGATCACGTGATCGGCGGGCAGCAATTCGCCCTCATAGGTCAGGCGCATGGTGGTCAGGGAAGAGCTTTGCGCCGCGCCGACCACCAGCCAGGTGACGCCGCCCAGCGTGACCGCGCCCAGGTGGCTGGGCTGGTCCATGCCCAGCCCGCGCCAGGACCACAGCATCTGTGCCGTTCCGACCGAGCCGTCGGCGCGGATCATCTGCACCGCCACGTAATTCCCCGCGGCCGAGGCCGAGACGATGAAGCTGCGGTCGCCCAGCGTCGCGACCAGCATGTCGTCGATCCTGGTCCCCTGCACGCCAAGCCCCACCGGAAGCGCGGCCTGGGTGACGTGGCTGATCGTGCCGCCCTCGTCCAGCCGCCAGATGTCGAAGGCGGTCTGGCCGCTGCGCGCCGAATAAAGAAAGCTGCCCTGGGGGGTCTGGAACTGTCCCAGCCGGATGACATCGGCCGGCAGCGTGGCCGAAAGCTGGGCGTTTTCGCCGAAATCCCCGCCGTCGCCAAGGCGGATCCCGGCGCCCAACGCATCGCTTAGCCCGGTCCCGAACAGCACCGGCCCCCCCTCCAGCGTGACGATGCTGGTATCGGGAATGCCGCCATAGCCAAGCGAGGCGGCATGGGGCTGGGCGGCGATCATCTCGATCGGCTGGTCGGCCGAGGCGATCCGATAGGCGGCGATGCCGCCGCCGACATGGGTGATGCTGTAGAGCGCATGCCCATCGGTCCCCGCATGGACACGCAGATTCGTGATATTGGTCACGAAAGGTGCCTCTGGGCCGATATAGGTGGCGACATGGCGATAGCGCATTGCGGACTTCGTTCGTGGCGGATCAGGACTTGCCTTCCCAAGGTGCCCAAGCGGCCGCCCAAGTCACGCGGGTTTTCCCGTGCATTTTAACGTCTTCCGGGCCGGTTTCCCCTTCGGCGCATGGTTGCGCGCCTTGTGGAGTTCGGCCATACGCATGATGGCGCGACGCTAATCTGGTAGGGCTAGATGCAGATCCTAAAGACCTCGCTTCCGGGCGTTCTGGTTCTTGTTCCGCGGCGGTTCGGGGACGAGCGCGGTTTCTTTTGCGAAAGCTGGAGCCGCAAGACCCTGCATGACGCCGGGCTTGACCTGCCAGAGTTCGTGCAGGACAACCATTCGCTTTCCGCCGCGGCGGGCACGCTTCGGGGGCTGCATTTCCAGGCCCCGCCCCATGCCCAGGGCAAGCTGGTGCGCTGCGGACGGGGGCGGCTTTTCGACGTGGCGGTGGATATCCGCAAGGGCAGCCCGACCTATGGCCGCTGGACGGGGGCCGAGCTTTCCTTTGAAAACGGCCGCCAGCTTTGGATCCCGCCGGGCTTTCTGCACGGCTTCGTCACGCGCGAGCCGGATACGGAAATCCTTTACAAATGCACGGATTATTATGCGCCGGAATGCGATGGCGCCGTGGCCTGGGACAGCGTGGGCATCGACTGGGGCGCGGATTGGGGCGCCACGGGCGGGCCGATGCTGTCGGCCAAGGACGCCGCCGCCCCGGCCCTTGACGAGTTCGACAGCCCCTTTTCCTATGAGGGGCCTTTTGGTTACGAGGCAAGATCATGAAGATTCTGATTACCGGGGGCGCGGGGTTCATCGGTTCGGCCGTGGTGCGGCTGGCGGTGGCGCGGGGGCATTCGGTGGTGAACCTCGATTCCCTGACCTACGCCGCCAACCTGGAGAATGTGGCCTCGGTCTCGCAAAGCCCGCTCTACGCCTTTGAACAGGCCGATATCCGCGACCGGGCGGCGCTGGACCGCATCCTGGCCCGGCACCGGCCCGACGCGATCATGCACCTGGCCGCCGAAAGCCATGTGGACCGCTCGATCGACGGGCCGGGCGCCTTTATCGAAACCAACGTGACCGGCACCTACAACCTGCTAGAGGCCGCGCGCGCCTGGTGGAGTGCCGAGGGCCGCCCCGAGCGGTTCCGCTTCCACCACATCTCGACCGACGAGGTCTTCGGCTCGCTGGGCGAGACCGGCCAGTTCACCGAAGCCACGCCCTATGACCCGCGCAGCCCCTATTCCGCGTCGAAAGCCGCCTCGGACCATCTGGTCCGCGCCTGGCACGAAACCTACGGCCTGCCGGTGGTGCTGACCAATTGTTCGAACAATTACGGGCCGTTCCACTTTCCCGAAAAGCTGGTGCCTGTGGTGATCCTGAACGCGCTGCACGGCCGGCCCATTCCGGTCTATGGCGATGGCGGCAACGTCCGGGACTGGCTTTACGTCGAAGATCACGCCGACGCCCTGCTGCTGGTGCTGGAACGCGGCCGAATCGGCCGCAGCTACAATATCGGCGGGGAAAACGAGGCCCGCAACATCGACCTGGTGCGCAGCATCTGCGCCCATATGGACCGGCTGCGTCCCGATGCCGCGCCCCATGACCGGCTGATCAGCTTTGTCGCCGACCGCCCCGGCCATGACCGGCGCTATGCCATCGACCCGTCGCGCATCCGTGACGAATTGGGCTGGCGCCCCTCGGTCACGGTCGAGGAGGGGCTTGGGCGCACCGTCGAATGGTATCTGGAAAACCAGGACTGGTGGCGCCCGCTGCTGGCCCGGCAGGGCGTGGGCGAAAGGCTGGGCACGGCATGAGCGCGCTGCTGGTCTTTGGCCGCACCGGGCAGGTGGCGACCGAACTGCGGCGGCTGGCGCCCGATGCCAGCTTCCTTGGGCGCGACCAGGCCGATTTGGCCGACCCGGCCGCCTGTGCCAGGGCGATCCGCGCCTCGGGCTGCGGCGCGGTGCTGAACGCCGCCGCCCATACGGCGGTGGACCGGGCCGAGGCCGAACCGGACCTGGCGCGCGCGGTCAATGCCGCGGCGCCGGCGGCCATGGCGCAGGCGGCGGCGCAGATGGGCGTCCCCTTCCTGCATATTTCGACTGATTACGTCTTTGACGGCTCGGGCGAGCGGCCCTGGGTCGAAAGCGATCCGACCGGACCCCTGGGCGTCTATGGCGCGACCAAGCTTGCCGGCGAACAGGCCGTCGCCGCGGCCGGCGGGCAATGGGCGGTGCTGCGCACGTCCTGGGTGTTTTCCGCCCATGGCGCGAATTTCGTCAAGACGATGCTGCGCCTGGGCGCCGAGCGCCAGGAATTGCGCGTGGTCGCCGACCAGCATGGCGGCCCGACGCCCGCCGCCGCCATCGCCGCCGCCAGCCTGGCCATGCTGGGCGCCATGCGGGCCGATGCCGCGCGCGGCGGCGTCTATCATTTTTCCGGGGCGCCGGATACGAGCTGGGCCGGTTTCGCGCGCGAGATCATGGCGCAGGCCGGCCTGGCCTGCCGCATCACCGAGATCGCATCTTCGGATTATCCCACCCCCGCCCGGCGTCCGGCGAATTCACGCCTGAACTGCGCCGCCATTTTGCGGGATTTCGGCATCAGTCGCCCCGACTGGCGCGCCGGTCTCGCCAAGGTCTTGCAGGAGCTGACACCATGACCCCTTCGCCTGAAACACCCAGCCGCCGCAAGGGCATCGTCCTGGCCGGCGGTTCGGGCACCCGGCTTTATCCGATCACCATGGGCGTGTCCAAGCAGCTTTTGCCGATCTACGACAAGCCGATGATCTATTATCCGATCACCGTGCTGATGCTGTCGGGCATCCGCCAGATCGCCATCATCACCACCCCCGAGGACCAGGAGCAATTCCGCAGGCTTTTGGGCGACGGCAGCCAATGGGGCCTCAGCTTCGAATATCTGGTGCAGCCATCGCCCGACGGGCTGGCGCAAGCCTATCTGCTGGCCGAGGATTTCCTGGCAGGCAGCCCCTCGGCCATGGTGCTGGGCGACAATATCTTCTTTGGCCATGGTCTGCCGCTGCTGCTGGGCGCGGCCGACCGGCGCGATACCGGCGGCACGGTTTTCGGCTACCAGGTCTCGGACCCGGAACGTTACGGCGTCGTCGATTTCGACGCGGACGGGCGGGCGCGGGCGATCATCGAAAAGCCGACCCAGCCGCCGTCGAACTTTGCCGTCACCGGGCTTTACTTCCTGGACGGCACGGCGCCGCGCCGCGCAGCCCAGGTGCGCCCCTCGGACCGGGGCGAGCTGGAGATCACGACGCTGCTGGAAAGCTATCTTGGCGAAGGCCAGCTGAATGTCGAACGGATGGGCCGCGGCTTTGCCTGGCTGGATACCGGCACCCATGCCAGCCTGCTGGATGCGGGGAATTTCGTGCGCACGCTGGAAAACCGCCAGGGCCTGCAAACCGGCTGCCCCGAAGAGATCGCCTATGAAGCCGGCTGGATCACCGCCGACGAGTTGCGCGACCGGGCCCGGCAATGTTCGAAAAACGCTTATGGCCGCTACCTGATGCGGTTGCTGGGCGAGGGGGAATAGACAGGGCCGCGCGCGCCGCTGCCGCAGCTGACCGCGGGTTGCGGTGCAAGGCGGGCAAGGCCCGTGACGCGGGCCGGCCGGCCCCGCGCCGCGGCCTTGGCCTTTCCCCAGGATGCCGGGGCCGGGGGCCGCTTTATCCGCCCGACCCATCCTGCTAAGAAGGCCGTCGCCGGACCGCCGGTTCGCATCCGTTCCGCAAGCCAATCCGTGAGCCCGTCTTGAGCCAGCCAGAAACCTTCCCTCCGGTCATTGCGGCCGTGGTCGTCACCTTCAACCGGCTGGCGCATCTGCAAGAAACCCTGGCCCGCCTGCTGTCCGAGCCTTTGGACCAGGTGGTGGTGGTGGAAAACGGCTCGACCGACGGTACGCGCGCCTGGCTGGCCGGCCAGGCCGATCCCCGGCTTCTGGTGCTGGAAATGCCCGAAAACGGCGGCGGTGCGCTGGGGTTCGAGGTCGGCATGCGCGAGGCAAGGCAACGGCTGGACCCTGATTGGCTGGTGCTGATGGACGATGACGCCCGCCCCGCCGCCGGCACGATCGCGCGCTTCCGGCAGGGGCTGGCCGCCGGCCGCTGGCCTGGGGCCGAGGCGCTTGCCGCGGCGGTGCGCTTTCCGGACGGCCGGATCTGCGAGATGAACCGGCCCTGGATCAACCCTTTCGGCAAGCTGTCGGTCTTCCTGCGCGTCCTGGCCGGCGGCGGACGGGCGGCGTTCCACATCCCCGACAGCGATTATGACAGCCCGGCGCCGCGGGCGCTGGACGGCACCTCTTTCGTCGGGTTCTTCGTCTCGCGGGCCGGCATGGACCGCGCCGGCTATCCCGACGGGCGGCTGTTCATCTATGGCGACGACGTGCTTTATTCGCTGGGCCTGACCCAGGCCGGCGGGCGGCTGCTTTTCGCCCCGGATCTGAAGTTCGAGCATGATTGCCAGACGCAAACAGCGGGGGCGATGCCCCGGCCGCTGTGGAAGGTGTATTACCTGCATCGCAACGCCTGGTTCGTCTATCGGCGCGTGGCGGGGCGGCTGTTCTTTCCGCCGCTAATGGCGCTGATGCTGCCCAAGTGGCTGAACAAGGGCCGCCTGCTGCCCGCGAATGAACGGCGCATCTGCCGCAAGCTGATCCGCCTGGCGGTGGCCGACGCCTTTCGCGGCCATCTGGGCAGAAGCCATGACGATATCCTGGCCCGCATCCATAGCACCCCGCCGGACAGGATGGCAGCCGCCAGTCCCCGTCCTGCGGCGCCGGTTGTCCCCGCGCCCGATCGCGCCAGGGCGGACAGGACTGTGGCCAGCGCTGCCCCGACGACCCCGCCCGCATCTGGCGAGCGCTGAAGGCCGGCCGGCCTGGTGGATCCCGTCCCGCGACAGGCCCCTTTCGGCCGAGCTCGCCCGCCCGCCGACTTTGCCAGCCCCGGTCGGATCATTGCGCCTGACGGCCGATATCCTCGATCAGGACCCGCCTGACATCCGGCCCGGCGGCCCTTTGCCCGGCCGCCAGCAATGCCTTGCGCAGGCGTTGCAAGGCCGGATCGCTGGTGAAATTGCCGTCGAACGCGCCGGTATTGGCCTCGATCATCAGCGCGTTCAGCAAGGCGTCCCGCAAGCGATGCTCTTGGCGCTCGATATCGGCGCGGGCGGTGGCGGGCATTTCGATGCTCAGCGACAGGATCATCACTGCCGAGGCGCTGCCGTTGCGCAGGACCGGGACGAAGAACTGGTTGGGGAACTGGAACCAGTCCAGCGCCGCATCCTCGGCCGGCGGCGCGGCGGCGCCCTGGCCGGCGTCATCGGCTGGGGCGCCGGTATCGCCCGCCGCCCCGCCCGCCGGGTCGGCGGCGGCGGTTTCGGCCGCGGGCCCGGCGCCGCCAAGCAGGTCGCCGCCGATCGCCCCGCCAAGAAATGCCAGGACCGGGATCAGGAGAAGCAGGATTTTCTTCACGGCTGGCCCTTTCAGTAAGGCAGGAGGATATCGGCGATCTGCTGGCCATAGCGCGGCTGCTGGACATCGCTGATCTGGCCGCGCCCGCCATAAGAGATCCGCGCGCCCGCGATGCGGTCATAGGCGATCTCGTTGCGCCGGCCGATATCCGAAGGGCGCACGAAGCCGCTGACGGTCAGTTCGCGCAACTCGTGATTGACCCGCACTTCTTGCGTGCCCTGGATGCGCAGCACGCCGTTGGGCAGCCGGTCCACGACGGTGGCGGCGACGCGAAGCGTCAGCCGGTCGCTGCGCGAGATATTCCCGGTGCCCTTGTAGCTGGAACTGGCCTTGGCCTCGGCCAGTTCCTCCATGCTGGCGCCCTCGGGCAGCGCCTTGTCGATGCGCTGCGGCAGACCCATCATGGCGGGAATCCCGACCTTGTCGGCCGAACTGCGGCTGCGGGCCGAGCTGTTCTGAATCTCGGCGCTGTCGTCGATCTCGATCACCACGGTCAGGATGTCGCCGCGCGCGCTGGCGCGCCGATCCGCAACCAGCGAGTTCTGCGCCGTGCTCCAGAGCGAGGCGGTGCTGTCAGGCCGGTCGGGCAGTTCCTGCACGCCATGGCCCAGCGAGGTCATGGCCTGGAACTCGATGCTGCTTTCGGGCTGGGTCAGGTCGGGCACCTGGCCCAGTTGCGCGACGCGCCCGCAACCCGCGAGCGACAGGGCTAGGACGGCCAGCACAAGGGCGGCCAGCACAAGGGAGGGGCGACGGAGGATAGGCTGCTGCATGGCGTATCTTTCAGTGTTGCTGGACGATGACCGTTCCGTCCGGGGCCACGCGCCCCGAAACGGTCACGCGCGAGGCGTTGTTCATGACGCGGACGATCTGGCCGACGCTTCCGGCCGAAAGCGCCCGGCCCTCGGCCTCGATCCGCAGGGCGGATCTTTCATAGGTCAGGGTGACGATCTGGTTGCGTCCGACCAGGGTGGGCGCGGTCAGGGCCGACGGGTCTATGCGCCGGCCCTGATAGACCATGACCCGCAATTGCTGGCCGACGACTTGCGCAACATCCCCCGCACCGCCCGGCTCGTCACCGGCGGGCGAGACATCTGTGGCGGCGATCACCGTGCCGGCGGGCAGGGTCTGGTTCGCGATCACCTGCCCGGCCCAGGCCCAATGCGGCAAAAGCCCCAGCAGCAACACCAGCCACCGCATCATCGCACCTGCACCGTGGTGCCAAGCATCTGGTCGGCGGCGCTGATCACCTTGGAGTTCAGCTCATAGCCGCGCTGCGCCTTGATAAGCTCGGCGATCTCGCGCACCGGGTCGACCGCGCTTTCCTCCAGATAGCCGGCGCGGATTGCGCCCATCCCCTCTTGCCCAGGGGTTGCGACCTGCGGCGCCCCCGAGGCGGTGGTTTCCAGAAACAGGTTCGAGCCGACGGCTTCCAGGCCCTTTTCGTTGACAAAGCTGGCCAGGGTGATCTGGCCCAGGTTCTCGGGCTCGACCTGGTCGTCGAAATAGGCAAAGACCTCGCCATCGGCATTGATCGAGATGCTGCGCGCATCCTCGGGGATGGTGATGTCGGGCACCAGCGGATAGCCTTGCGAGGTGACGACCTGCCCCTCGGGCGAGCGTTTCAGCGCGCCGTCGCGGGTATAGGCCGAGATGCCCGAGGGCAGCGTCACCTCCAGATAGCCGTTGCCGTCGATGGCGATGTCCAGATCGCCATTGGTCTGGACCGGCGTGCCCTGCGCCAGCATGACCGTCACGCTGGCCGGCCGCACGCCCAGGCCCAGCTGGACGCCCGCCGGGACCATGGCGCCGTTGGTGGCGGTCAGGGTGCCGGGGCGGGTAAGCTGCTGATATTGCAGATCGGCAAATTCGGCCCGGCGCGGATTGTATCCGGTGGTGGACATGTTGGCGAGGTTGTTCGAGATGACATCGACGCGCATCTGCTGCGCGCTCATCCCCGAAGCCGCGATTTGAAGTGCTCTCATGATCTTTCCTTTCAGCGGGTCAGCGACGAGATGGTTTGGCGGATGCGCTGGTCCTCTTGGTCCAGAAGGCCCTGGCCCAGCTGGTAGGCGCGCTGGATCTCGATCATGCGGGCGACCTCCAGCACCGGGTCGACGTTGGAATCTTCCAGGAAGCCCTGGCGCAGCACCGGGTTTTCCAGCGCCTCGACCGCGCCGCCGGGATCGAACAGCGTCCCCGCCTCGTGGCGCAGTTTCGCGGGATCGGGCCCGGCAAAGACCCCGATGCGGCCGATCGGATCGCCATCGGCCGAGATGGTGCCATCCGTGCCGATGCCGACGCTGCGGGCGCCGGCGGGAATGACGATCGGCGCCTGGCCGTCGTCAAGCAGCGGGTGGCCGTCGGGATTGACCAGCTCGCCCTCGGCATTGGTCAGGAAGGCGCCGGCGCGGGTCAGGCGATTGCCCTGCGGCGTCTGCACCATCAGGAAACCGTCGCCGTCGATGGCCATGTCGAAGCGGCCATTGGTCTGGGTCATGCCGGCGGGGGCCAGGTCGACCATGCGGCCGCGGCCATTGGCCATGGCCAGCGTCTGGCCCCGGCCATCCAGGGCGACCATGTATTCGGAAAACACCACGCCTTCGCGCCGAAAGCCGGTCGTGTTGGCATTGGCGATATTGTTGGCGACCGTGCGCATTTCCCGCATCAGGCCGGATTGCCGGGTCAGGGAGGCGTAGATGGCGTTGTCCATGGGCTTATGACCCCACGATCTGCGGCAGGATCTGGTCGGTGAAGAAGCTTGCCAGGGTCGCGGTCATGAAGCTCATGCTGACCCAGAACACCGCCAGCATCAGGCCGATCTTGGGCACGAAGGTCAGCGTCATTTCCTGGACCGAGGTCAGCGCCTGGAACAGGCCGATGGCCACGCCGGCGACCAGCGCCACGATCAGCAGCGGCGCCGAAATGCGCACTGCGATCCAAAGCGCCTGCCGGGTCAGGTCGAAGATCAGGTTTTCGTCCATGCGCCCCTCCTCAGACCGGCATCCGCAGGATTTCCTGATAGGCTTCGACCACCTTGTCGCGGATGGCGACCACCGTCTCCAGCGCGATCTCGGCCTGGGCGATGCTGTGGACCAGGTCGTGGGTTTCGGTCTTGCCGGTCATGGCGCCGGTGGCGGCCAGGTCGACCTGCTCCATCACCTTGGCGAAATCGGCGGCGGCGGTGCTTACGCCCTGGGCCTCGCCCGCGGCCGGCGAAACGGCATGGCGGGCACGGTCATAGGCGGATGCGGCAAGGGTGGGTGAAATCATGGCTTGTTCCCTTTAGCGGCGGATCAGATCCAGCAGCGAACTGCCCATCTGCCGGGATTGTTCAAAGATGCGCAGATTGGCCTCGTAGCTGCGGCCTGCCTCTTTCGCGTCGGCGATCTCGATGATCAGGTCCACGTTCGAACCCGCGTAATAGCCGTCGTCGCCGGCCATCGGATGGGCGGGATCGTGAATGCGCGGCAACTCGCCCCGGTCCAGCCGCGTGGGCCCGGCGGCAACCGCGCCGGTCGGGCGGCCCATGTCCACCTGTTGCTGAAAGGCGACCAGCTTGCGGCGATAGCCGGGCGTGTCGGCATTAGCGATGTTTTCCGAAATATGGCGCAGGCGCACGGCCTGGGCTTTCATCCCCGAAACGGCAAGGTCGGTCGCGGAAAGCGGATCGGTCATCCCCGTCCCCCTTAGCTGCGCCGGCCAAGGCTGGTGCGGACCAGCGAAAGCGCGGATTTCGTCACCGCCAGCGACAGGTCGAACTGGCGCTTGGCGGCGGCGCTGCGAAACATTTCCTCTTCAAGCGAGACGGTATTGCCGTTGGGCGCAGGCTCGCCGCCGGCATCGACGCTGCGCGCGACGCCGTCCCAGCCCGCGCCGGTCAGGTGGCCGGGACGCGAGGCGCGCATGGCGGTGGCCGGCTGGCCGCGATAGGTCTGCGCAAAGCCCGCCAGATCAAGCGCGCGAAAGCCGGGCGTGTCGGCATTGGCGACGTTGCGCGCGACCAGCTTTTGGCGTTCCGCCGCATGGGCCGTCAGCGAACTGGCCATGCGCAAGGTGTCGATCCGGTCAAACATCAAGCTGTCTCCTTTGCCCCCGATAAACCCGGTCTTAACCTCGACTGGTTTAAAAACCCTTTCGAGCCGCGGCGGCCGGCCGCAGAAATCGGGGGCGAAATGGATAAAATGCAATCTATCGCGGTGCGGATGCGGCGGGTCCGCATGAGCCGGCATTTCGGGCAGGTCAGCGCCATCCAGGCGGGGCTTATCATGGTTCAAGGGCTGAACAGCCATGCATCCCTGGGGGATCGCGTCGTGTTTTCAATGCGTTCCGCCGAAAACTTGGGCGGAGAAATCGTGGCGCTGCATTCCGACCAGGCCGCGGTCCTGCCCGAGGGACCGATGGACGGGCTGTCGATCGGCGCGCGTGTCGAACTGGTTTTTGCACCCAGCCTGGCACCGGCCGATGGCTGGACCGGACGAATCATCGACCCTTTCGGCCGGCCGCTGGACGGCCGTCCCCTGGCCGCGGGCGGGCAAGAGCGCGGCTTTCGGCCACCGCCGCCGCCCGCCGCCTCGCGCAAGCGGCTGGGCGGCCGGCTGGATACAGGGCTGGCGGTCTTTGATACCGTCCTGCCCTTGGTGCGCGGCCAGCGGATGGGACTGTTCGCAGGCTCGGGCGTGGGCAAATCCACGCTGCTTTCGGCCTTGGCCAAGGGGGTTGCGGCCGATGTCGTGGTCATCGCGATGGTGGGCGAGCGGGGCCGCGAACTGCGTGAGTTCGTCGAGGAAACGCTGGGCGAAGAGGGGATGGCCCGTTCGGTCGTGGTCGCAGCGACCTCGGACCAGCCGCCCTTGATGCGGCGGCGCTGCGCCTGGGCTGCGATGACCGTGGCCGAGCATTTCCGCGACCAGGGCCGGCATGTGCTGTTCCTGGCCGATTCGATCACCCGCTTTGCCGAGGCGCATCGTGAGATCGCGCTGGCGGCGGGGGAAAGCCCCAGCTATCGCGGTTTCCCGCCCTCGACCTCGCATCTGATCATGTCCTTGGCCGAGCGTTCCGGGCCGGGTCCCGAAGGGGCGGGCGACATTACCGCGATCTTCAGCGTGCTGGTCGCCGGTTCGGACATGGAGGGGCCGGTGGCCGACATCCTGCGCGGCGTGCTGGACGGCCATGTCGTGCTGGACCGCGCCATCGCCGAGCGCGGGCGGTATCCGGCGGTGGACGTGCTGCGCTCGGTCTCGCGGTCGCTGCCGCAGGCGGCCAGCGATGCCGAGAACGCGCTGATCGGCCGGGCGCGGGCCGCGCTTGGCACCTATGCCGAATCCGAACTGATGATCCGCGCCGGGCTTTACGCCTCTGGCTCGGACCCGCGCCTGGACGAGGCGGTCAGGATCCACCCGGCGCTGGACGCGTTCTTTTCCCGACCAAGTCCCGACGCGCGCAACAGCTTCGCGCTTCTGGCCCAGGCTTTGGGCGCCCCGGCGCCGGGGCCGGGATGATCGCGAACAGGCCCGGACCCGCCTGGAACGTATCGGGGCTGATGAATGTTAACCCGTCGCCCGAAGGAGTTGCCCAGGATGTGGTGCATTGACAATCTCCTGCGGTCCAGCGGGGGATCGTCATGGCCGTTACGGAATATTTCGTTCGATACCTGCAACGCAGGGACCAGCTGTCCGAAGCCGATATCGCCTGCCTGCGCGCGATCCCGACCAGCCATGCCTGCTTTCGTCCCGGCGAGGTGATCGTGCCGCGCGGCCGGCAGGCCACGCGAAGCTGCATGATGCTGCGCGGCCTTTCGGCGCGGCAGCACGAACTGGCGGGCCGCGCGGGCGAGCGGGTCATCACCGCCCTGCATGTGCCGGGGGATTTCGTCGACTTGCACGGCTTTGTCCTGGCCGGGCTGGAACATGACGTCGTCTCGGTCGGGGAATCCGAGGTGGAATTCGTCGATCACGCCGACCTGCGCGAGATCACGCGGAACTTTCCGCATCTGACCCGGCTGCTGTGGATGTCCACGGCCATCGACGCGGCGATCCACCGCCAATGGCTGGTGGCGGCGGCTTCGCTGCGTTCGGCGGCGCATCTGGCGCATCTGCTATGCGAGCTTTACACGCGGCTTGCCGGCGTCGGGGCGGCGCAGGACCACCGCTTCATCCTGCCGCTGCTGCAACGGGAACTGGCCGACATCCTGGGCTATACGCCCATCCATGTGAACCGCGCCGTGCGCGACCTGCGGGCCGAGGGGCTGATCCGCTGGATCGGCAGCGAAGTGCAGATCATCGACTGGCACTGGCTTGCGCGGCTGGCGCGCTTTGACCCGGAATATCTGGAACTGGGGCGCGCCCCGCGCTAAGCGTCATTGGCAAAGCCGATAGCCGCCGCGCCGGGCCTTGATGTCCAGATGCAGGTGGTCGTCATGGGCCGCATTGGCGCCGGGGCCCAGCACGGTGGTGAAATGCAGGCAAGCCGCCCCGCGCACCGCGCGCTGAAAGGCTTCGTGGTGGTCGCCGCTGTCCTGCCGCGGCTGGACCGGCAGCCGCAGGCCGCCGTCGAAGCGAAAGGCGGCAATGTCGAAGGCGTTGCCGAAAGCATGTTCCGACAGGGATGCGCCGTCATTGCCGACCGTGGCGCGGCATTGATAGGTCGTGCCCGGTTCCAGCGCGGCAAGCCGCGGCTGGCCGGGCAGCAGCGCCGCCGCCGGCCGCACGAAGTCGCGCAGCCAATGCGCCAGGTGGCGGGCCATGTCGCAGCGCATCAGCGCGCCGCCGGGGATCTCGATGCCGGGCAGGGGCTTGCGCAGCAGGACGGGCCGGTCGATGCCGCAATCGCGCTCATGCGGATCGCTGACTGGCGGCGCCTCGTCGTAATCGGCGCCAAGCAGGGTCAGTTCCAGCAGGCAGGCGGAATGGTCGAAATCGCCTTCGCGCAGCATGGCATGGACCGGCGGGGCGGGCGGGCCGGCCGGCTGCGACGTATCGGGGGGCGGCTTCGCCGTCCCGTCGGTCTGCGGCATGGCGGTGTCGCCCCTGGGGCGGGGTGCGGGGCGTTCGTCCGAAGTCTCTTGCGGGTCGTGTTCGGCCCTGCCTTCGCCGGCCGTCGCAAGGTCCGGGCGCGGGGCGGGGGCCTCTTGCGCGCCGGCCGGCCCGGTCAGGCCGGCGGCCAGCAGCGCGGCCAGCAGCAGGGCCCGCCCCCGCATTTCAGGGCCGCCCGGCCCAGGGATCGGGCGCCTGGCCCGGCGGGCCGGGCAGGACCGCGTCCGACGGATATTCAGGCTCTTCCCCGCCAGGCAGGGGTGCCGGAAGTGGTGCGGCGGTGCCGGGCTGGGCCGGGATGGCGGGTTCCGGCGCCGCAAGGACCATGGCCGCGGCCGAGGTCGCCGCCGCTTCCGCCGCCTGCGCCAGGGCCGGCACGGGCGGGCTGGCCGGCGATGCGGCCGGCTGTGGTCCGGGCGGGGCGGCGAAGGATTGCGGCGGCTGCCGGTCGCCCCGCGCCGGTGGGCGGGCGCTGGCGATGGCGGCCACCGCGGCGGTCTGCGTCGCCGCAGCCAGGGGCGAGACGCCGGCCACATCCGCGATCCGCACGCCGGGGGGCAGGAACTCGACCGTCGTCACCTTGGCCTTGACCATATGCGCCAGCTCCCACGCATCCCAATTCGTCAGCCGCACGCAGCCATGCGACTGGTGCAGGAACAGTTGCGAGGGCGAGGCGGTTCCGTGCAGGCCATAGGTCGGCTCGGACAGGTCGATCCAGACATTGCCGACCGGCCCGTTCGGACCCGGCGGTATGGTCAGCACCCGGTCATTCTCGCCCTGGCGGAAGTTGCGATGCGGGTTATAGGTATAGGTCGGGTTCAGCGCCACCGCATCCACGACGTGATTGCCATGCGGCGAGGGGGTGTCGGCGGAACCGACCGTGGCCGGGTAATCGGCGACCATGTTGCCGCGGGCGTCATAGGCGGCGACGCGGCGCGTCTCCTTGTCGACGATGATGCGGGTGACGGTGGCGCGGATCGGGCTGGCGGGGACCACGGCGTGGATGGTCTCGCCAGGCTGGAAGCTGGCGCCGGGGTTCAGCTTGGCCAGGAATTTTTCATCCATGTGAAAGCGTTCGGCCAGTTTTTCCAGCACGCTGGTATAGCCTTGCGAGTTCATCGCGGCCTTTTCGGCGTAATCCGGCGGGATGTTGTCCACCAGCCCGGTCGCGTCCTCGGCGGTGATCGTATAGGCCATGGTCAGCGGAGCCGCGGCATAGCCTTGCAGCAGGTCCCACACGGCATGGTCCAGGCGGCCGGTCATCGGCAGGCCGGCCCGGCGCTGGAAGCCCATGATGGCGCTTTCGCTCATGCCGCCGCGCCAGCCGTCCACTACGCCGGGCGAGATGCCCGCGCGGTCAAGCAGGACCTGCACCTTGGCGGTCAGCGCCGACTGGCCGGCGGGCAGGTCGCCGCCGTCATAGCTGGCGGTTTCGATTTCGGCCGGGGTGATCGCGACCAGCGCCCTGGGCCGGGGCGCCGCGACCTGGATGGCCGTGCCCGAGGCCGGCGCCGCCGCCGGGACAGGGGGCGGGTCGGCCTGCGCTGCGCCGGCCTGCCAGGGCAGCATAAGGGCGGCGGCCAGGAAAAGCCGCGAAGAACGGCCGCGGGAACGGGTCGAAAACATGCTCGGGTCCGGTTTGTTTGCCTGTCGTGTTCTGCTTTTATCGGCACATCTGGCCAAATGTGCCGCACAAGGCAAGCAAGAGCCGGTCAACTCGGGTTGAACGCCGCGCTCAGATCATCGCGGAAAAGCGATGCTGCTGCGGAAAATACCGCCGCGTCAGCGAAACCGGCATGTTGTTGAGCCAGTCGATGCGCTCGACCAGCAGCGCGGGGTCGCCCGGCGTCAGGCCCAAAGCCTGGGGGACGAAGCCGTCGCCGGCCAGCGTCGCGCCGATCGCCATGCTGGCGCGGTTCACCGGCACATTGCCCAGCAGCCATTCGCAGGGGCTGATGCGCGACAGCGCATCGCGCGTCAGGCCGGGCGTGGCGTAATGGTTAAGCCAGCGCTCTTCGCAGCAATAGGGCGCGCCGCCGGCGCTGAAACGCGCCTTTACCAGCAACAGCGTGTCATCGGTGCGCAAAAGCATGGCTTGCGCAATATCGGCGGGCGGCGGGCATTCCTGATAGTCCAGCAGGTCGTAGCCATAGGTCTTGCCCGATGCCTCGATCTCGCGGCGCAACAGAAAGCGCACCATCTGCACCGGCGGGTGCTGCGCCACGCGGGTGCCGACCTTGCGCCGCCGTTCCAGCACGCCGCTTTGCGCCAGCGCCTGCAAGGCCCTGTTCACCGTGGCGCGGGCGCAGCCGAACTCGGTCGCCAGTTCGGCCTCGGTCGGGATCAGCTCGCCGCTGGGCCAGTCGCCCTTGTGGATGCGGGTCAGCACCTCTTCCTGGACGGCCTGCCAGGTCATGTTCCTGCGCTTGCGCTCTTGGGGTTCTGCCGAAAGGGCCTGCGCCACGTGGCTGGGAAGCTCAATCATCTTGGGAATATGTCTTTGCGTCGAGGTTGCGGCAGAACTCGATATCGTCGTTCGGACGAGCCCGCGGCCGGATCAGCAGCAAGCCGAACCGCAGTTCTGCCCGACCGGGGGGCTTTAGTAAACTCATCGGTTCAGTTTTTGATGGCAAATTTCCGTGTGCGTCAAGGGCCATTGCGGTTGGCGGTCATGATCCCGCTTGGGGGCGTTGACATTTCGCCGGCCGGACAGGACAAATCAGGCGATTCTCAAGAGGTGATAGCGTGTCGGAAACTTCGATGTTCCGCGGTCAGGGCGCGAGCGCCACGGCCTGGACGGTCCTGGTCGCGATCAGCCTGTGCCACATGATCAACGACATCATGCAGTCCATGCTGGCCGCGATCTATCCGCTGCTGCGCGAGGAGTTCAGCCTGACCTATTGGCAGATCGGCATGATGACCTTTGCCTTTCAGGTGACGGCTTCGCTTTTGCAGCCGGTGGTGGGCATGGTGACGGATCGCAGCCCGATGCCGCGTTCGCTGGCCGTCGGCATGGGCTCGACCTTCGTCGGCGTGTTGCTGTTGGCGCTGGCGCATGAATATTGGGTGCTTCTGTCCGGGGCGATGCTGATCGGCATCGGTTCGGCGGTGTTTCATCCCGAAAGTTCGCGCGTGGCGCGCATCGCCTCGGGCGGGCGCTTCGGCACGGCGCAGTCGCTGTTCCAGTTGGGCGGCAATTTCGGCACCGCGCTGGGGCCGCTGCTGGCGGCCTTTGTCGTCGTGCCGCTGGGGCGGCCTTCGGTGGCGATCTTCTCGATCGCGGCGATGGCGGGTTCGGCCATTCTGTGGCGGATCGGCAACTGGGCGGATGGGCGGCGCAAGGCCGCATCGGCCCGCCCGGCCGGCGCCCCGGCCTTTTCGCGCCAGCGCGTGGTGCTGGCCATCGTGGTGCTGGCGCTGCTGACATTCACCAAGAACATCTATACCGCCAGCATTTCCAGCTATTACACCTTCTTCCTGATCGAGAAGTTCGGGCTGAGCACCCAGCACGCGCAGTTGATGCTGTTCCTGTTCCTGGGCGGCATGGCCGCCGGTGTCATGCTGGGCGGGCTGCTGGGCGACCGGGTGGGTCCGCTGAAGGTGATCTGGTTCTCGATCCTGGGCATCCTGCCCTTTACCCTGGTGCTGCCGCATGTCGGGCTGGCAGCGACGGGCATGCTGACGGTGGTGATCGGGCTGATCCTGGCCTCGGCTTTTCCGGCCATCGTGGTCTTTGCGCAGGAACTGGTGCCCGGCCGGACCGGGCTGGTCGCCGGCATCTTCTTCGGCTTTGCCTTTGGCATGGGCGGCATCGCCGCGGCCGTGCTGGGGGTGATCGCGGATGCGCAGGGGATCGAATATGTCTATCGGATCTGTTCCTATCTGCCGCTGATGGGTCTGTTGACCATCTTCCTGCCGCGGATGGAGCGGTTGTAACGTTAGGGCCGGGGGCGCTGCCCCCGGACCCCCGGGATATTTGGACACGAAAGAACCATGACGACGATCAAGGCAAGGCCGATCACGGCCGAGGCGTTCGCCCCCTTCGGCGAGTTGCTGGCCCCGCGCGAGCAGCCTTCGAAGCTGATCAATGCCGGGCGCTGCGAGCGCCATCACGCGCTGGCCACGGTCGAGCGCGGCGGCGGCGAGGCCATCATCTCGATCTTTCGGTCAGAGCCGGTGAGCCTGCCGCATGATTGCGCATTGCTGGAACGCCACCCCCTGGGCTCGCAAGCCTTCATGCCGCTGGGGCCGGATCCCTGGCTGTCCGTCGTCGCCCCCGACGAGAACGGGCGGCCCGGCGCCCCCCTGGCCTTTCTGGTGCCGGCGGGCATGGGGGTGAACCTGCGCGCCGGGGTCTGGCATGGGGTGCTGACGCCGCTGGACCGGGCGGCGGATTTCCTGGTCGTGGATCGCGAGGGCGAGGGGGTGAACTTGGAAGAGGTGCTAATCGCCCCCATCACCATCGAGCCATGAGCCTGCCGGACTATTCCCTGGAAGCGGCCGCGCTGCGGTCGGGCGCGCAATTCGTCGCCGGGGTGGATGAGGTCGGGCGCGGCCCGCTGGCCGGGCCGGTGACGGCGGCGGCGGTGATCCTGGACGCCGCCTGCATCCCCGAGGGGCTGAACGATTCCAAGAAGCTGACGGCCAAGCGGCGCGAGGCGCTGGCCGCGCTGCTGATGGCGGGCTGCGACTGGGCCGTCGGCCATGCCAGCGTCGAGGAGATCGACCGGCTGAACATCCTGCGCGCCTCGCATCTGGCGATGTGCCGGGCCATTGCCGGGCTGCGCCGGCGGCCCTGCCTGGTGCTGGTCGACGGCAACATGCTGCCGCGCGAACTGGACCTGCCGGGGCAGGCGGTGGTCGGCGGCGACGGGCGCTGCCTGTCGATCGCGGCGGCCTCGATCCTGGCCAAGCTGTTGCGCGATCGCATCATGGTGGATTTGGCGCAACAGCATCCGGGATATGGCTGGGAGGCGAATGCGGGATACGCCACCGCGGCGCATCGCCGGGCCCTGCTAGATCTGGGTGCGACCCCACATCATAGGCGCAGCTTTGCCCCGGTCCACAATATCTTGTGTAAAGAAGAAACCGCAAGCTGTTGATTCGAAAAAGAATTTGACGGCGAATCGGCTGTGACTCATTATCGGCCCATCAATCGGCGACCAAACAGCCGAAAACCCGAGGCAGTGATGACCAAGCTTGACACCAAATCCCGCGCCGTGGCGCGTCCGCTTCCGCTGAACCAGATTCTGGCCGGCGATTGCATCGAGATCATGAACACGCTGCCCGAGGCGAGCGTGGACCTGATCTTTGCCGACCCGCCCTATAACCTGCAACTTAGGGGCGACCTGCACCGGCCGGACAATTCCCGCGTCGATGCGGTGGACGACCATTGGGACCAGTTCTCGGGCTTTGCCGCCTATGACCGTTTCACCCGCGACTGGCTGGCGGCGGCCCGGCGCATCCTCAAGCCCAACGGGGCGATCTGGGTCATCGGCTCTTATCACAACATCTTTCGCGTGGGCGCCGAGTTGCAGAACCAGGATTTCTGGATCCTGAACGACGTGGTCTGGCGCAAGGCCAACCCGATGCCGAATTTCCGCGGCAAGCGGCTGACCAACGCGCATGAGACGATGATCTGGGCCAGCAAGTCCGAGGCGGCGAAATACACCTTTAACTACGAGGCGCTGAAATCGCTGAACGAGGGGGTGCAGATGCGCTCGGACTGGGTGCTGCCGATCTGCACCGGCGGCGAGCGGCTGAAGGATGCCGGCGGCGCCAAGGCGCATCCGACCCAGAAGCCCGAGGCGCTGCTGCACCGCATCCTGGTCGGGTCAACCAATCCCGGCGACGTGGTGCTGGACCCGTTTTTCGGCACCGGCACCACCGGCGCAGTGGCCAAGATGCTGGGCCGCGACTTCATCGGGATCGAACGCGAGGCCGCCTATCGCGAGGTGGCCGAAAAGCGCATCGCGCGGGTGCGCAAGTTCGACGCCGAGGCCATCGCCACCATCAAGCCCAAGCGCGCCGAGCCGCGCGTGCCCTTTGGCCAGGTGATCGAACGCGGCATGCTGCGGCCCGGCGAAGAGCTTTATTCGATGAACAACCGCCACAAGGCCAAGGTGCGCGCCGATGGCAGCCTGATCGGCAATGACGTGAAGGGCTCGATCCACCAGGTCGGCGCCGCGCTGGAGGGGGCGCCCAGTTGCAACGGCTGGACCTATTGGCATTTCCGGCGCGAAGGGCGGATGGTGCCCATCGACATCCTGCGCCAGCAGATCCGCGCCGAGATGGAGGCCGACAAGGCCCGCGCCCACTGAATTTTCCGGTTCGCCAAGTCCCGAAGCTCCGCAAGCTCTGGTGCGGCCGGGACCGCCTTGCCCCGTCCTGCGGCATGCCGCCGGGCGGGGCCTTTTCGACCTATAGCGCGCCGCGCGGCATCGGCAATTCGCCGCGGTTATAGGGTTTCCAATCGTCGATCTCGGGATAGAACTGCCGCCGCCAGGCCCGGACGCGCGGGTTCATCCGCCGCCGCCACAGCGGCGGGATCATGGCCAGGAAGGTCATGGCGGGATAGCCCATCGGCAGTTGCGGCGCCTCTTCGTCGCTATAGGTTTGCAGCAGCGGAAAACGGCGGTCGGGCTTGTAGTGATGGTCCGAATGGCGTTGCAGGTTGATCAGCAGCCAGTTCGTCGCCGTGTGCGAGCTGTTCCAGCTATGGCGCGGCAGGACATGTTCATAGCGGTCCTCGCCCAGGTATTTGCGGGTCAGGCCGTAATGTTCGACATAATTGGTCAGCTCTAGCTGCCAGATGGCGACCACCGCCTGCCACAGGAACAGCAAAAGCCCCTGCCAGCCGCCAAGCGCCAGCGCCAGCGCCAGCATGGCGACTTGCAGCGCCCCATAGCGCCAGAACGGGTTGCGCCGGTCAAAGGCCGAGCGGCCGGTCCGGGTCAGGCGCCGCGCCTCGGCGGCCCAGGCGCTTTTCGGGCATTCCCGCAACACGCGCAGGAAGAAGCGGAAGAACCCCTCGTTATAGCGGGCCGAGACCGCATCGCGCGGCGTCGCCACCCAGGAATGATGCACCAGAAGGTGTTCGGTGCGGAAATGCGAATAAAGCGCCGCGGCCAGCAGCAGGTCGCCCAGCCCGCGCTCCAGCCGGTTTCGCTGGTGCAGCAATTCGTGGGAATAGACCATGCCGATGGTGCCCGAGGCCACGCCGATGCCGAAGAACAGCCCCAGCTTTTCCCAGCCCGAAAGCCCGCTGCGCGTGGCATACCAGATCGCGCCGAAGATCATCGCCGCCTGAAGCGGGAACCAGATGATGGTGATGGCCCGATACCAGAAAAGCTGGGTTTCGGGGGTCTGGGTTTCGGGGTTTTCCTGGTTCAGGCCCAGCACGGAATCCAGCGCCGTGGTCAGATACCAGGCGTAAAGCGGCATCAGCATGAACCACCAGCCGCCAAGCCGCGCGGCAAGGATGGCAAGCGGGACCATGCCCAGCGAAAGCCAGAAGGGCAGGGCGTCGACAAAGCGGGACCGAAAGGGGGTTTGCATGGGCATGACAATGAAATCTGTAAAGGATCCGGTGGGTTGAATGGATAAAGTGGCAGCGCTCCCGGCGCGACTATGACGAATTTCCGGCCGGCCCGCCATGGTGGCGGGTTGTCGCGGGCCGGTCGGTCGGGGGCCGGGCCAGCGCCCAGGCCTTGCGCATCAGCCCCGGCAGCGCGGCGGGGCTGAAGGCGTGCAGCGGCGCCAGCCTGCCGCGCGCGGGCTCGCCGGTCAGGCGCGCGCTCATCACCGTCAGGTCCAGGGCGAAATGGGTGAAGACATGGCGCACCAGCCCGACCTGCTGCCAGTCGGCCGGCGCGGGCGGCGGCAGGTCCGACCCGTCCCAGCCGGTCGAAGGGAATGCCAGCGTCCCGCCCAAAAGCCCCTTGCTTGGCCGGGTTTCGACCAGCACCGCGCCGTCGGCAAAGCCGATCCAGGCCGTGCCGCTGCGCAAGGGCTTGGGCTGTTTGGGGGTCTTGCGCGGCAGGTCGGCGGCGATGCCCAGGGCGCGGGCGGCGCAATGGTCGTTGATCGGGCAGATGCCGCAGGCCGGGCTGCGCGGCGTGCAGATGGTCGCGCCCAGGTCCATCATCGCCTGGGCGTAATCGCCGGGCCGGCGCGCAGGGGTCAGCCCCTGCGCCAGGGTCACGAGTTCCGGCTTGGCGCCGGGCAGCGGCGTCTGGACCGCGAAAAGCCGGGCCACGACGCGCTCGACATTGCCGTCCACCACCGTCTCGGGCCGGTCGAAGGCGATGGCGGCGATGGCGGCCGAGGTATAGGCGCCGATGCCGGGCAGCGCCGCCAGCCCCTCGCGCGTGTCGGGGAATGCGCCCATGGCCGCGACGGCGCGGGCGCAGGCTATCAGGTTGCGGGCGCGGGCGTAATAGCCAAGCCCGGCCCATTCGGCCATGACCTGCGCATCCCCGGCCGCGGCAAGGTTCTGGACCGTGGGCCACAGGCTGGTGAAGCGCTCGAAATAGGATTTCACCGCCGCGACGGTGGTCTGTTGCAGCATCACCTCGGACAGCCAGACGCGATAGGGATCGGCCGGCGCCTGGCCGGGCGGCGCGCGCCAGGGCAGCCGGCGGGCGTGGCGGTCGTACCAGGCCAGCAATTCGGTCGGGATCACCCTTGGGTCACGCAATTTTCAGCCTTCTTTCCTTGCCATCCTCTGGCATCCGGGCGCGCTGCGGTCCAGACTGCGCGCCAGATAAACCATATGGTCGCCCGATGGCCCAGAAGAAACCCGAAAGCCCGCCCCGCCGCCGCATGCGCGGTTTTGAGGCTGCGGCGCAGCTTGTCGCGCCGCGGATCAAGGCCGTGGGCGAAAGCCGGGGCTTTGCCGCGGCAAGGCTGCTGACCCATTGGCCCGAGGTGGTGGGACCGGAACTGGCCGCCCGCACCCGGCCGGTCAAGATCAGCCATGGCAAGGGTTTCGGCGCGACGCTGACCCTGCTGGTGCCGGGCGCGCAGGCGCCGATGATCGCCATGCAGCTGGACCAGATCCGCGAGCGGGTGAATGCCTGTTACGGGTTCAACGCGGTCGCCCGCATCGTGCTGACCCAGACCGCGCCTGTGGGCTTTGCCCAAGGCGAAGGCGGCTTTGCCGAGGGGCAGGCCGCCTTTGCCGGCGCGCCGCGCCGCCCGGCGGCGCCGGACCCGCAAAAGCTTGCCCAGGCGCAGGACATCGCCGCGGGCTTCGACAATCCTGCGCTTTCCGCGGCGATGCGGCGGCTGGCGCTGAACATCCTGTCCCGCCGGGACGCCAATGACCGAAAGGCCAATCCATGATGATGCTTCGCCGTTCCCTGATCGCCGCCGCTACGGCCGCGCTGACCCTTGCCGCGCTGCCCGCGCTGGCGCAAGAGGCGCAATCCGCCGACGAAGCGATGCCCGAAGGCAAGGTCTTGCCCGACATCGCCCTGGGCCAGGCGGATGCGCCTGTCACCATCGTGGAATATGCCAGCTTCACATGCAGCCATTGCGCGGATTTCCACAACCAGACCTGGCCCAAGCTGAAGGCGGAATATGTCGATACCGGCAAGGTGCGCTTCATCCAGCGCGACGTTTATTTCGACGCGGTCGGGCTGTGGGCCGGCATCCTGGCCCGCTGCGGCGGGGACGAAAAATACTATGCGGTTTCGGACCTGATCTTTGACGACCAGAAGACCTGGCTGGCCGGGGAATCGGGCGACGCGATCGCCGGCAACCTGCGCAAGATCGGCGCCAAGGCCGGCATGACCTCTGAGCAGATGGACGCTTGCTGGAACGACCAGCAAAAGGTGGCCGACCTGGTCACGACCTTCCAGCGCAAGGCCGGCGCCGACGAGATCGAGGGCACGCCGACCTTTGTCATCGACGGCGAAAAGGTCCGAAACCAGCCCTGGGACGAGCTGAAGAAGGTCATCGACGCCAAGCTGGCCGAGAAGGGCTGAGGCCCGCCTCGCGGCGCGGCCGCCGGAGTATTTTTCAAAACGGTGAAGCCGAAGGGTCCCGGCCTATCACGGGGCCCTTCACAAACCCAGCGCCGTCAGCCGCCCGGTCAACGGCGCCGGGTCGTCCAGTTCCAGCCGCACCGGCAGGGCCAGCACCTTGGGCCGGAAGCTGCGCGGCAGCCGCGCCGCGTCCTTTTCCGTCGTCACCAGTTGAGCGCCCAGCAGCCGCGATTCGGCCTCTAGCCGGGTCAGCAGTTGCGGGGTGAAGGGCTGGTGGTCATCCAGCGCCTCGGCCCTGGCGATCCGGGCGCCAAGGCCGCGCAGGGTGGCGAAGAATTTCTCGGGATGGCCGATGCCGGCGAATGCCAGCACGTCCTGGCCCTGCCAGTCCATGCCGGTCTGCAAGGGCGCAAGCCGCCCGGTCAGGTGCGGCAGGGTCAGGCGCCCCCCCCATCCGGCGCGGAACTGGGCCTGTGCGCCGGGCTCGCCGATCGAAAGCAGCAGGTCGGCGCGGGCCAGCCCGCGATCCACCGGTTCGCGCAGCGGCCCGGCGGGCAGGCAAAGCCCGTTGCCAAAGCCCTTGGCCGCATCGACCACGACCAGCGCAAGATCATGCGCGAGCGCCGGGTCCTGGAAACCGTCGTCAAGCAGGATCGCCCGCGCCCCCGCGCCAACTGCCGCCCTTGCGCCGGCCAGCCGGTCATCCGCGACCCAGACCGGCGCAAAGGCCGCCATCAGCAGCGGCTCGTCGCCCACCTCGGCCGCCTTGTGGCGGGCCTCGTCGACCCGCAGCGGACCCTTTTCCCGCCCGCCATAGCCGCGCGAGACGATATGGACCGCCATGCCGCGATCCTGCAAAAGCTGCGCCAGCATGATGGCGGTGGGGGTCTTGCCGGTGCCGCCCGCGTTCAGGTTGCCGATGCAGATCACCGGCACGCCCGGATTTATGCGCGGCCCGCGCGCCAGCCGGCGGGCGGTGGCGGCGGCGTAAATCGCGCCCAGAGGGGCCAGCAGGCGGGCCGTCACGCCGGGCGGCCGGAACCAGAAGGCGGGGGCGCGGCGGCTCATGGGGCTTCCTCCAATGCGGCGACGACGATTTCGGCGATGCGGGCCAGAACGGCGGCGCCGCCGGTGCTGACCGACCAGGCGACGCCGGCCAGCGCCGCTGCCTGGTCGGGCGCCGACAGATCGGCGACCGCGCTGCTCAGTTCTGCCGCATCCATGACCAGCCGCGCCGCAGAGGCGCCGTCCAGTTGCCCCCATTCGGCCCCATGCACCTGGGTTGCCGGCCCGTGGATGATGGCAGAGCCCAGGGCCGCCGGTTCGAAGGGATGGCGCGGGGCCAGGCCCGGCCCCGGCAGCAGCGTGCCGCCCAGGAAGCAGACCGGGGCCAGCCGATACCACAACCCCATTTCATGCGTGTCCTCGGCGATCAGCACGTGGTCGTCGGGCGAAGGGTCTTCGTCGTCCGACCGCAGGACCGCAGCCAGGCCAAGGGCTTCAAGCCCGGCCCGGATCTCGGGGACCGCCTGGTCGGGCAGGCCGGCCAGGATCAGCAGCGCGCGGTGATTGTGATGCAGGGCCGCCTGATGCGCGGCAAGGGCCGCCCTGGCCTCGGGCAGGGTGGGGCAGGCGGCCAGCCAGATATGGCGGCCGGCCAGGATCTGGGCCAGGGCGCGGCGCTCGGCCTCGTTGGCGGCAAGGGGCGGGCGGGTTTCGGTGATCGGGCCGGTCAGCTCGATCCGCTGGGGCGCCGCGCCCAGCCGGCGCGCGGTCGCCGCTGCCGCGGGGTCGGGCGCCAGGATGCGGGTGATCTTGTCCATCAGGCCGCGATCGACCGCCCCCCGCCATGAAGCGCGCCGATTATGCCCGGCCAGCCGCGCCTCGGCCAGGATGACGGGCAGGCGCTGCTCGGCCATCTCGGTGATCAATGCGGCCGGAAGCTGGTCGCCCAGGATCAGCGCCGCGCGTGGCCCAAGCGCCCGGATCAGGCTGCGCGTGCCTGCCGGATCGCCGGGCAGGGCCAGGGACACGGCGCGCAGCCCGGCAGGAAGCGCGTCTGGCGGCGGGGCCGCACCCAGGAAGGCAAAGCGCAGCCCCGGCCGGCGCGCCACCAGCGCCGTGACCAGCGCGCCCGCCTGGGGCGGCTCTTCGCCGCGCTCGGACAGATGCAGCAGGATCAGCGGGCCGTCGCCGGGCGGCGCGGCCACCGGCCCGACCGGCCCGCCGGCCAGCGCCGCGGCGCGGCGCAGATGCAGCCAAAGCGCCAGGGATGCGGTCGGGCCCGAGGGGCGCATCGCCTGCGCGCGCCTAGCTGCCCAGTTCCTCGGTCGGGCTGACCTCGCGTTCTTCGTCGCGCAGCCGGTGCAGGTGGGCGATGAAATAGCGGGTATGGGCGCTGTCCACGGTGCGCTGCGCCTCGGCCTTCCAGGCGGCATGGGCCTGGGCATAGTTCGGGAAGATGCCGACGATATGGATGTCCTTGGTGTCGCGGAACTCGGTTCGGGTGGGGTCGATGAGTTCGCCGCCGAAAACAAGGTGAAGGCGCTGTGCCATCGGGTTCTCCTGGGGTTCGGATTCCGGCGCGACCCTAGCCGAGCCGGGCCGGTGAACCAAGACGGTTTGTTTAAAAACCCGGCTGGTTGGCGTTTGCGGCGCGGCGGCAGCCGGGGTAAGGAAGGGTGCCGGCAGGGGGGGGACATGTCGGAGGGCCCGAACGTGGTGGTAAGGGCCTTGCGATGGCAGGAACAGGCGAACCGGTGCGCCTTGCCGTTCCCTTCTTTGCGGATCGCGGGCGGCCGTCCCAGGATGGCCTGCCTGCGGTCTCGCATGCGCAGCCGTCACGCCGCGCCGGCCGCGCTTGGGCGATAATGGGCTGCTGGCAAGGCGCGGATGTTTCGCGCCATGGCCGGCCCTGGTCTTGCGATGATGGTGCGGGCGGCGGGACTTGAACCCGCACGGGCTTGCGCCCCAGGGAGTTTAAGTCCCATGCGTCTACCATTCCGCCACGCCCGCGCCGGAAATTGGCTAGCTGGCGGGCGGGGGAATGGCAAGTCCTAGAAGCTGCGCGTCGGGCGGTCGAAGACCTTGCGCCCCATCAACGAGCCGACAAGATCGACCATTAGCCGCGCGGTGCGCCCGCGTTCGTCCAGGAACGGGTTCAGCTCGACCAGATCCAGCGAGGTCATCAGCCCCGAATCGTGCAATAGCTCGCAGACCAGATGCGCCTCGCGGAATGTCGCGCCGCCGGGCACGGTGGTGCCGACGGCGGGCGCGATCGAGGGGTCCAGGAAGTCCACGTCCAGCGACACGTGCAGCAGCCCGTCATGCGCGCGCACGCGGTCCAGGAATTCGCGCAGCGGCGCGACGACGCCGCGTTCGTCCAGCACGCGCATGTCGTTGACCACGATGTCGGTTTCGCGCAGGGCGGCAAGTTCGGCCCCGTCCACGCTGCGAATGCCGAACATGCAGATGTTGCGGGCTGGGATCGGCGCGGGAAAGGGCGGAAAGGGATCGAAGCCCGGCCGCCCTGCCGCATAGGCCAGGGGCGTGCCGTGCAGATTGCCGGACTGGGTGGTCTGGACGGTGTGGAAATCGCTATGCGCGTCCAGCCACAGCACGAATTGCGGCCGGCCGAGCGCATGGGCATGGGCCGCCGCCGCGGCCAGGCTGCCAAGCGCCAGCGCATGATCGCCGCCCAGAAAGATCGGCATGCCCTGTTCCATGGCCGAGATGCCGGCCGCCCGGATCGCCTCGGCCCAGGCGATGGTTTCGGGCAGGTGATGCACGGCGGGGTTGGCGCAGGTCTGGCCGCGGCCGGGGGCGGGGGACAGGTCGCCGCGGTCCTCGACGCCATGGCCCAGCTCGGCGAGGGTCGAGGCGAGCCCGGCCACGCGATAGGCGGCCGGGCCCATCAGGCAACCCGCCCGCCGCTGCCCCTCGTCCACGGGGGTGCCGATCAGGATGCAATGGGTCATGGGCGTTCCCTTCTTGTCGGTCGGTCTTGGACGATCATGCGGTGTTACGTCCCGAGGTTCCACCCGTCGCCAGCAAAAAGGGCCGCCCTTGCGGACGGCCCTGACCCGGGTCCAAAGGACCGTTCAGAAGCGGGTGGTGATGCCCAGCGTAAACAGCCGGCCATTCTCCCGATACGAAACATCCGTTTCCGGCTGTCCGTTGAAAAGGTTGTCGATGCCGACATTCAAGGTGGCCGTATCGTTCAAATCATAGGCAGCCGCCACGTTGACCAGATAATAGGCCTTGCTGTTCTGGCCCGCCGGAACCGAAGCCTGCTCCTCGTCGCCGACGACAAGGCCGTCTTCGACAACGTAGCCGGCTTGCTTCCCGACATAGACAACTTCGCCCGACAAGTTCAGGCGGTCATTGGCCTGCCAGTCCAGGCCCGTGGTGATGTTCCACTTGGGTGTCGTGGCCATCGGATAGGCGGTGTCGAAGTCACCATACTTGAACTCGGACTTGGCGATATAGGTGCCCGAGGTGGTCCAGGTCAGGTCGTCCATGACCCGATAATCCAGACCGAACTCGATCCCGGCGGTCTTGCCGTAATCGAAGTTGTCCCGCTGGAACAGGGCCGGCTCGTCGCCCACCGCGGGGCGGATGCGGCGGGCGCTGATCATGTCCTCGACGTCGTTATAGAAGGCGGTGACTTCCCAGCTGCTGCGATCGCCCTGATAGTTTAGTCCGATCTCGTAGTTGTCAGAGGTTTCCGGCTGAAGATCGGGGTTGCCGACAATGGTGCAGGGGCCTTGGTAGGGTTTGCAACCGTTGCCGCGGGAGCCCATTTCGTAATTGGGATTCAGGTTGCGCAGGTCCGGCGCAACAAAAGCTTGGGAATAGCCACCTTTCAGCATCAGCCCGTTGCCGAAATCGTAGTTGGCATAGATGCGCGGCGTGACATGGGTGCCGAAGCGTTCGTGATGGTCGACACGAAGGCCGGTGGTCAGGCTTAGCGCATCGGTGGCCTGAAGGCGGCCTTCGGCATAGATTGCGGCCGTATTGACCGAACCCTCGATCAACGCATCGGACGTTTGCGGATCGCTCAGCTTTTCATGCGCGATCAGACCGCCGATGGTATAGTCCAGTTGCCGGCCGGTCAGGCTGGTCTGCGAGGTATAGCGGCTTTCCAGGGTGGTCGTGTCATAGTCGATGGCGTCGTTCCAGACCTCGTCCGTCGAGTTCCATGACTCGTTGGCCGAGGTTTCGTAGCGCAGGTAGCTGGACAGGTGCCCTTGGCCCAACTGCCATTCGTTGGTCAGGCCGAGGCTTTTCTTGGTCACTTCGTTGGCGTCATGCGCGCCGGCATCGCCAAGGTAGTCGTCGACGGAGGCTTGTGCTTCGGCACCCCATTCCATCCCGTCCCGCGGGATCCACGTCAGCCGCGCGCCTAGTGTTTTCGTGCGGGTGCCGTTGGAAGCATAAAGCGGAGTAATCACGTCTCCACGGCCCACGGAATACCCATAGGGCGCTTCCGGTGCCTCGATTTCCGCCAGCTTGGCCCAGGCCGACAGGTTGAGGTTTCCGCCCAGCGGACCAGAAACATAGCCCGAGATCGACCGGCTGTCGGCGGTGCTGTTTTCATCGGCAAAGGCGAAATCGGTGGTCAGAGAGCCCGACCACGTGTCGGTCGCCTTCTTGGTGATGATATTGATGACACCCCCCATGGCGTCCGAACCGTAAAGGGTGGACATGGGGCCGCGCACGACCTCGATTCGCTCGATCGCATCCAAAGGAACGATTTGCAGATCGCCCTGGTAATGGCGCGCAAAGGTGTTGCGGCTGCTAACCCGCTTGCCGTCGATCAGCGTCAGGGTGCGGTTCGAGGAAAGGCCGCGGAACGACACCTGCGAATTGCCGTCATTGCCGCGGGTCAAGTTGAGACCCGGAACCGTCCGCAGCACGTCTTGAAGATGGCGCGCACCTTTGGCCTGAATATCGCTTTGATCGATCACGGTAATAGAGGCGGGGGCGTCCTGGACAGAGGTCGCGATGGACGACGCCGAAGTGACGATGACGGTGTCAAGCTCGACCACGTCGGCGCCCTCTTGCGCCAAGGCCAGCGCCGGGGTGCAAAGCGCCGTCAGCGACAGCAGCGCGGCGCGAAGGTTGCGGCCGCGGCGCGCGCCGGCATGGTGGGGGGCGGGAAAGGACGGCATCGTCACCTCGCGATACAGGAAGGGATTTTTGCCTGGGCCGAAAGGACGAAAGGGCATCGCCGCGACCTGGGTAGCTGCCGGCGATTAACCAGCCGGCCGCCGGTGGCTCAAGGGATCATTTCCCGTGCCGGCCCACCTGTGGCGGCAATGCCACAGGCCCGTCCGACCCGCCAGGGGCGGCTATCAGTCGCGAATCCCCTGGAACCGCTGTTGCCATTCGTCGCGGCTTTCGTCGCTGATCTTGGCGAACAGCACCTCGGGCACGGTAAAGCCATGGCCGGGGGGCAGCGCCGCCAGGGCGGTGCGCACGTCCTGCGGCCAGGCGCGGTCCTGGGTCCGCATCGCATCCAGCATCGCATCCGCCGCAAAGGGGATGAAGGGCGCCGACAGCACCGCGTAAAGCCGGATCAGGTTCAGGCCCAGACGCACCTGCATCGCCGCCTTGTCGGGGTCGGTCTTGAAGGTGGACCAGGGCGCCGCCGCTTGCAGGTATTCGTTGCCCAGGACCCAGATCGCGCGCAGCTCGGCGGCCGATTTGCGGATCTCGACATGATCCATGAAGGCTTCATAGGCGCGGATGCGGGTGGTCAGCGCCTCGACCAGCGCCTCTTCCTCGGCGCCGTAGCTGCCGCCCTGGGGGATGGTTTCGCCGAATTTCGACCGGCAGAACTTGGTGATGCGGCTGACGAAATTGCCCAGAACATCGGCCAGGTCCTTGTTCACCGATTGCTGGAAATTCTCCCAGGTGAATTCGCTGTCGCCGGATTCGGGGGCGTGGGACAGCAGCCACCAGCGCCAGTAATCGGCGGGCAGGATCGACAGCGCCTGGTCCATGAACACGCCGCGCCCCTGGCTGGTCGAGAACTGGCCGCCGTCATAGGTCAGGTAGTTGAAGCTTTTGATGTAATCGACCAGCTTCCACGGCTCGCCCGAGCCAAGGATCGTGGCCGGAAAGGACAGGGTGTGGAAGGGCACGTTGTCCTTGCCCATGAACTGGGTATAGGTCACGTCCTCTGCCCCCTCGTCCAGCCGCCACCAGCGCCGCCAGGCGCTGTCGGGCAGGCCGGCCTTGTCGGCGCCCTCGGCGGTGGCGGCGATATATTCGATGGGGGCGTCGAACCAGACGTAGAAGACCTTGCCCTCCATCCCCGGCCAGGGCTTGTCGCCTTTCTTGACCGGGATGCCCCAGTCCAGGTCGCGGGTGATGCCGCGGTCCTGCAAGCCGTCGCCGTCATTGAGCCATTTCCTGGCGATCGAGGTGGTCAGGATCGGCCAGTCGGTCTTGCTGTCGATCCAGGCGGCGATCCGGTCCCTGAGCGCGCGCTGGCGCAGGTAAAGATGCTTGGTTGCCCGCACCTCCAGGTTGGTCGAGCCGGAAATGGCGCTGCGCGGCTCGATCAGGTCGGTCGGGTCAAGCTGCTTGGTGCAATTCTCGCATTGATCGCCGCGCGCCTTGTCATAGCCGCAATTGGGGCAGGTGCCTTCGATATAGCGGTCGGGCAGGAAGCGGCCGTCGTCGATGGAATAGACCTGCTTTTCCTCGACCTCGGTGATCCAGCCGTTCGCGTCCAGTTGGCCGGCGAAATGCTGGGTCAGGACATGGTTGCGTTCCGATGACGACCGCCCGAAATGGTCGAAGGACAGGCCGAAATTGCGTGCGATTTCCGCTTGGACGTCGTGCATCTGGGCGCAATAGACGGCGATGGGCTTGCCGGCCTTGGCGGCGGCCAGTTCGGCCGGGGTGCCGTGTTCGTCGGTGGCACAGATGAACATCACCTCGTGGCCGCGCTGGCGCAGATATCGGGCGTAAAGGTCCGCAGGAAGCTGCGAGCCGACAAGATTGCCGAGATGCTTGATCCCGTTGATATAGGGGATCGCCGAGGTGATGAGATGCCGCGCCATGATCGGCTCCTGTTGGGTTGCTGGCGTTTCTTTATCCAGCATGGAGGGCGAAGGCCAGCACCTCGGGCATTCGGCCCCGATCAGCCGCGCGTCCCAGGGCCGGGCAGTCATAAAACCGTCATCCTGCTTGCCAGGGCCGGGGCGGCGGGCAATGCTTGCGGCATGCTTCAAGACCGTATCCTTCAGCCCGCCTTTACCCTGGCCCTGATCCTTGGCGCGACGCTGCTGTTTCTTGGCGTCGATCTGGCGCTGAATGATTCGGTCGCCTCGGTCTTCGACGAAGGCCATGCGGTCGAACTGATGTCGCCGGTGCTGCTGTTTGCTGGCATCCTGCTGTGGTGCGGCTGCGGATGCGGGGAAAGCGACCGCCGGCAATGGCATGTCCCGCTGGTCCTGGCCCTGCTGGCGTTGCGGGAATTCGATCTGGACAAGCGGCTGACCTCGGAAGGGGTGCTGCAACTGCGGCTATATTCCGGCCCGGCACCGGCCTGGGAAAAGGCGGTGGGGCTGGCGGTGGTGGCGCTGATCCTGCTTTGCGCCTGGCGGCTTGCGACCGTGACCGCGCCCTGCTGGTGGCGGGGGCTGCGCCAGGGCCGGCCGGCCTGCTGGCTGGCCGGCGGATCGGTGCTGTTGATCGTCCTGGCCAAGACGCTGGACGGGCTGGGACGCAAGCTGGCGGCGCTGGGAATCGCGGCCGATCCGCGCCTTGTGACCGTGACCGGCCGGATCGAGGAACTGCTGGAACTGGCGGCCTATGTGATGCTGGTGCAGGCGCTGGTCTATACGGCCCGCCGAGGGCGCGGCGGTTGGCCGGTCAGCGTGCCGCCGCCTGCTGGGCCAGCGCCTTTCGGATCACCGCGGCCACACCGGCGCTAAGCGGCAACCGACCGTCCAGGATGTCGCCGACAGAAACCCAGCGGGCGTCCAGCGCGTCGTCGGCCGCCACCGGATCGCCCGCCACATGCTCGCACAGGACCGCGGCAAGCAGGAAATGGAACCGCAGCGCGCCGTCTGCGCCGCGCTCGATCACGTCGATATTGTCCAGATAGGCGCGGGGCAGGGCGGTCACGCCGGTTTCCTCGGCCAGTTCGCGGGCGGCGGCGTCCAGCGCCGTCTCTCCGGGTTCGACATGGCCGCCGGGAAAGCCCCAAAGCCCGGCATCGGGCGGGTTGCGGCGGCGCACCAGCAGCGCGCGCGCCGCATCGCCGCAGCCGTCCAGCGTGACGGCCAGCGCGGCGAGCCGGGGGAAATCGGGCATCTCAGCGACGGCGGTCGCGGCGCGAGCTCATCGGCTGGAAGGCCACGCCGACATGCGCCTCGCAATAGGGCTTGCCCGGCACCGAGGGCAGGCCGCAGAACCAGAACTTGTCGGTCGCCGGGTCGCCGATCGGCCATTTGCAGGTGCGTTCGGTCAGTTCCATCAGCGTCAGCTTGCGGGCGCGCTTTTCCACCTCGCGGACCGAGGCCAGCGCCTCGGGGCTGATCTCGTTGGCCGAGGGCTGCGGCGGCAGCGGCTGGCCGGCCGGCACGATGGGCCGGCGGTTGAAGCTGACGGGCTGCGGCGGCGCGGGCTCGGCCGCGGGCTGTTCGGGCGCGGGGGCCGCGGCCGCCGGCTTGGGCTCGGGCGCGGGCTTCGGCTCGGGCGCCGGGGCGGGCCGGGGTTCTGGCGCCGGCGCCGGCGCCGGTGCCGGGGACGGCGGGACGGGCTTGGCGGCGGGTTCGGGCGCGGGCTCGGCGGCGCCTTCTTCGGTCCGGTTGGACAGGCCCAGGCGGTGGACCTTGCCAATCACCGCGTTGCGGGTCACGCCGCCCAGCTCCTTGGCGATCTGGCTGGCCGACTGGCCTTCGGCCCACATGCGTTTCAACGTCTCGACGCGCTCGTCGGTCCAGGACATGGCTTGCCTTTCCTGCACCGGCGTGCAACCCGGTGCCTTCGTGCTAGTGGCTTCAATTCCGCAAGACCCGGCCTTAAATCCGGGGATAGCCAGACTTACCCATCCGAGCCCGCAAATTCAAGGAGCCCCGATGCAGCCGATCTCGAACCGTCCCGGATTCCGCCAGATGGGCGTGCGCCGCTTTGGCAAGGTGAACTGGCTGGGCCTTTACACGCTGAGCCGGCGCGAGATCATGCGGTTCATGAGCGTCTGGCAGCAGACCATCTTTGCGCCGCTGATGACTTCGGCGCTGTTCGTGATCGTCTTTGCGCTGGCGCTGGGGCGCAGCCGGAGCGAGGTGATGGGCCTGCCCTATCTGGCCTTTCTGGGCCCCGGCATCCTGATGATGACGGTGATCCAGAACGCGTTTGCCAACACCTCCTCCAGCATCATCTCGGCCAAGATGCAGGGCAATATCGTCGACACGCTGATGCCGCCCCTGTCGCCGGCCGAAATCATGGCCGGCTATCTGATCGGCGCGGTGGCGCGGGCGCTGATCGTGGCCGCGGCCATCGCGCTTGGCATGGCGCTAGTGATCGGGCAGGGGCTGGCGCATCCGCTTTGGGCGCTGGGATTCGTGGTGCTGGGCGCGCTTTTGATGGGCGGGCTGGGGCTGCTGGCCGGGATCGTGGCGCAGAAATTCGACCAGATGGCCGCGATCACCAATTTCATCGTGACGCCGCTGTCGTTCCTGTCGGGCACATTCTATTCGGTCGAGGCGCTGCCCGGTCCGTTCCGCATGCTGGCGCATTGGAACCCGATCTTCTATCTGATCGACGGCGCGCGCTATGGTTTTGCCGGGGTTTCGGATGCGCCGGCGCTGCGCGGGCTGCTGGTCTGCGGCCTGGCCGTGGCGCTGGTCCTGTTCACCGCCTGGCGCTGGCTGGCCACCGGCTATCGCATGAAAGCCTGAAAACTGCGTTGCACGGGGGCCGCTTCCGCGCTATGCGAACGGCATGATCGTTCGGACCGCCCATATCGCCCGTTCCCGACGTTGACGCCTTCGACGTCCGATCCCCCGTGCCTTTCCACCTTTTCGTCAGCCATGGTGCCGCCAAGCGGCCGTTCCCAGAGAGGGTAACTCCATGATTCCGCATGTCCTGCCGACCTATAACCGCGCGCCCATCGCCTTTGAGCGGGGCGAGGGCACCTGGGCCATCGCGACGGACGGGACGCGATACCTGGACCTGGGCGCGGGCATCGCCGTGAATGCGCTGGGTCACGCGAACCCCGACCTGGTCGCCACGCTGACCGAACAGGCCAAGCGGATCTGGCATGTCTCGAACCTGTATCAGATCCCCGAACAGGAAAGGCTGGCGGACCTTCTGGTCGAGCACACCTTCGCCGATACCGTATTCATCACCAATTCCGGCACCGAGGCGGCGGAACTGGCGATCAAGATGGTGCGCAAGTATTGGAGCGAGCAGGGCGATCCCGACCGCTACGAGATCCTGACCTTCGAGGGCGCCTTTCACGGCCGCTCGACCGGCGCCATCGCGGCGGCGGGGTCGGAAAAGATGGTCAAGGGCTTCGGCCCGCTGATGCCCGGTTTCCGCCAACTGCCCTGGGGCGACATGGCGGCGCTGAAGGCGGCGATTTCCGACCGCACCGCCGCCGTCATGCTGGAGCCGGTGCAGGGCGAAGGCGGCATCCGCCCGCTGCCCGATGCCGACCTGGCCGCGATCCGCGCGCTTTGCGACCAGACCGGCGCGCTTCTGGTGCTGGACGAGGTGCAATCGGGCATGGGCCGCACCGGCAGGCTGTTTGCGCATGAATATGCCGGCATCACCCCCGACATCATGATGATCGCCAAGGGTATCGGCAGCGGCTTCCCGCTGGGCGCGGTGGTCGCGACGGAAAAGGCGGCCGCGGCCATGGCGGCGGGCACGCATGGCTCGACCTATGGCGGCAACCCCTTGGCCTGCGCGGTGGGCGCCAAGGTGATGGAGATCATCGCCCGGCCCGAATTCCTGGCCGAGGTGAACCGCAAGGCCGCGCTGCTGCGCCAGAAGCTGGAGGGGCTGGTCGCAGCCCATCCCCAGGTGTTCGAAAGCGTGCGCGGCCAGGGGCTGATGCTGGGCCTGAAATGCAAGGTCGCGCCGGGCGAACTGGTCAATGCCGGCTACGGCGAGCATATCCTGACCGTGGCCGCGGCCGACAATACCCTGCGCCTGCTGCCGCCGCTGACCATCGGCGACGACGAGATAGCCGAGGCCGTCGCCCGGCTGGACCGCGCTGCCGGACGGCTGGATGGGTAAGCCGGGCTTGCGGCCGGTGGCGCGTGCGGCCCTGCCCCTGCCGGCAGGCTGGCCGCCCCTGCCCAGGCCGCAGCCGATCTGCGCCCAGGATGTCCTGGAACACGCGGGTTCGCGCCGCCAGGAACCGCGCATTGCCGAAGATGGAACGCTGGCGCCGGCGATGACCCGCCACCGATGAGGCTGTCTGTTTTTCCGCCGCTGCGCGCGGGGCGTTTGGTCTTGACCTTGCCCATGCAAAGCGGCTTGCTTGCCAGATCAATCCGAAAGCAGTTACAGATGAACAGTTTCCTCGATATCCACACCACCGACAAGGCAGATCTGCGCGGCATGATCGACTGCGCGCGCCGGATGAAGGACGCGCGCGACGGCCAGCCCAAGGGCGCGCCCGATGCCGAACAGCCGCTCAGAAACCGCATGGTGGCGCTGATCTTCGAAAAGCCCTCGACCCGGACCCGCGTCAGTTTCGACCTGGGCGTGCGGCAGATGGGCGGTCAGACCATGGTGCTGTCGGGCAAGGAAATGCAGCTTGGCCATGGCGAAACCATCGCCGATACCGCCCGCGTTTTGTCGCGCTATGTCGACCTGATCATGATCCGCACCTTTGAAGAGGCGACGCTTCTGGAAATGGCGGAACATGCCAGCGTCCCGGTGATCAACGGGCTGACGAACCGCACCCATCCCTGTCAGATCATGGCCGATGTGATGACCTTCGAGGAACATCGCGGCCCCATCGCCGGGCGCAAGGTGGTCTGGTCGGGCGACGGCAACAATGTCTGCTGCTCGCTGATCCATGCCGCCGGGCAGTTCGGCTATGACTTCACCTTTACCGGCCCGCCGACCCTGGACCCCGAGCGCGAGGCGCTGGATTTCGCCCGTGCCCAGGGCGTGCAGGCGCTGGTTGAACGCGATCCGGCCAAGGCGGTCGAGGGCGCGGACCTGGTCGTGACCGACACTTGGGTGTCCATGCACGACCCGCAATCGGCGCGCGAGCGGCGGCACAACCAGCTGCGTTCCTATCAGGTGAACGAGGCGCTGATGGCGCGCGCCAAGCCTGATGCGCTGTTCATGCATTGCCTGCCCGCGCATCGCGACGACGAGGTGACGAGCGCGGTGATGGACGGCCCGAACTCGGTCGTCTTCGACGAGGCGGAAAACCGGCTGCATGCGCAAAAGGCGATCATGCGCTGGTGCCTGGGGCTTTAGCGGCCGGCTTCGGCCCGGCCCCCGGCGGTCGTCGGCTTGCCCCGGCGCCGCCTTGGCATGGCGGTCCTGGCGGGGAACTTTCGCGGGCTCATCCGGTTGAGCCGCGACATTTCCCACAGGATCGGAGCATGACATGACCGAAGACCGCCGCAAGGAATTCTGGGACCGCCTGGAAGACATCCGTGCCGGGATGCTGGAGGTCGGGGGCGCGTTCCTGCCCATGTCCCACAATATCGAGCCCGAGGACGGCAATCTTTGGTTCATAACCGCCCGCGGCACGGCAATGGCGCAGGCCGCCGGCCAGCAGGCCGAGACGCGCTATATCGTCAGCGATAACAGCGAAAGCCTTTATGCCGAGATCAGGGGCCGGCTGGACGTCTCGCAGGACCGCCAGAAGCTGGACGAGGTGTGGAACGCCGTCGCCTCGACCTGGTTCGAAGAGGGCAAGGACGACCCCGACCTGGTGCTGGTCCGCATGACCCCCCGCTCGGCCGAGGTCTGGCTGGGCCCGGCCAGCGGCATGAGCTTTCTGTTCGAGATGGTGAAAGCCAAGGTCAAGGGCGACAAGCCGGATTACGGCGACCAGTTCTCGCTGAAGTTTTCCTAACCGCGGTCCGGCGGGCCTGCCGCGGGCAAGGTGCTGAACCTGCGCCCTCTGGGCCCGCCGTGGAACCGGATCGGCGTTCCCGCGGTTGCCTTGGCAATTCGTTGCTGCCGGCGCGCCGGCCTTATCCTTGGCGCGGCCGACGACGCCGGAAGCCGCCCCAAGCTGAATGCCGGGAAAGGGAAAGGCCATGTTGTCCGCCGAACTGCTGGCAAGATTGCAATTCGCGTTCACGGTGTCCTTCCATATCGTGTTCCCGGCGTTTTCGATCGGGCTGGCCAGCTATCTGGCGGTGCTGAACGGGCTTTGGCTGCTTAGGCGCGACCCGACCTATCTGGCGCTGTTCGAACATTGGAAAAAGATCTTCGCCGTCGCCTTTGCCATGGGCGTCGTTTCGGGGATCGTCATGTCCTATCAGTTCGGCACCAACTGGTCGGTGTTTTCCGACCGCGCCGGGCCGGTGATCGGACCCCTGATGGCCTATGAGGTGCTGACGGCGTTTTTCCTGGAGGCGGGGTTCCTGGGCATCATGCTGTTCGGACGCGAGCGCGTGGGCGACGGGCTGCACATGTTCGCGACCCTGATGGTCGCAGCGGGCACGCTGATCTCGGCCACCTGGATTCTTTCCGCCAACAGCTGGATGCACACGCCCGCCGGTTTCCGCATTGCCGAGAACGGGCAGTTCCAGCCGCAGGACTGGCTGCGCATCATCTTCAACCCCTCGTTTCCCTATCGGCTGGTGCATATGGTGCTGGCGGCCTATCTGACCACCGCGCTGGTGGTCGGGGCCGCGGCGGGCTGGCTGTTGCGGCGCGGCCGCGGCGATGCGGCGACGCGGCGCATGTTCTCGATGGCGATGGGGATGCTTGCGCTGGTGGCGCCCTTGCAGATCCTGGCGGGCGACCAGCACGGGTTGAACACGCTGGAACACCAGCCCGCCAAGGTCATGGCGATGGAGGGGCATTTCGACAGCCATCCCGACGGCGCGCCGCTGATCCTGTTCGGCTGGCCCGACCAGCAGGCCAAGACGGTGCATTGGCCGGTCCAGATCCCCAACCTGTCCAGCCTGATCCTGACCCATGACTGGACCGGGGCGCTGGACGGGCTCGACACGATCCCCGACCAGGACGAACCGCCGGTCCTGATCGTCTTCTGGTCGTTCCGGGTGATGGTGGCTCTGGGCTTTGCCATGCTGGGGCTGGCGATCTGGGGGCTGTGGGCACGCTGGCGGCGCCGACTTTACACCGCGCGCGGGCTGCATCTGGCGGCGTTCCTGATGGGGCCGGCGGGGTTCGCCGCCTTGCTGGCGGGCTGGATCACCACCGAGGTCGGCCGCCAGCCCTTTACCGTCTACGGGCTGATGCGAACCGCCGAAAGCCATTCGCCGCTGGATGCCGCCGCGGTCGGCGCCTCGCTTGCGGCTTTCGTCATCGTCTATTTCTTCATCTTCGGGGCGGGCATCTTTTATCTGCTGCGCATGATGTCGACGCCGCCCGGCACGGGTGCGCCGGCGCTGCGCGAAGGACCGATCCGCACCGCGGGCATCACCCCCGGCCCCGCCGAAACCCCGCGGCAGCACAGAGGATAGCCATGTTCGGACTGGATCTTTCCTTTATCTGGGCGGGGATCATCGCCTTTGCGGTGCTGGTCTATGTCATCCTGGACGGGTTTGACCTGGGGATCGGCATCCTGTTTCCCTTTGCCCATGACGAGGGCGAGCGCGACGTGATGATGAACTCGGTCGCGCCGGTCTGGGACGGCAACGAAACCTGGCTGGTGCTGGGCGGAGGCGGGCTGTTTGCGGTATTTCCCCTGGCCTATGCCGTCGTCATGCCGGCGCTTTATGCGCCCATCATCGTGATGCTGCTGGCGCTGATCTTTCGCGGCGTAGCCTTTGAATATCGCTGGCGCACCCGCCGCTGGAAGCGGGTCTGGGACTTCGGCTTTTTCGGCGGTTCGGTGGCGGCGGCACTGGCGCAGGGCGTCGCGCTGGGCGCGCTGGTCCAGGGCATCGCGGTCCAGGACCGCGCCTATGCGGGGGGCTGGTGGGACTGGCTGACCGCCTTTTCGCTGCTGACCGGCGTGGCGCTGCTGATCGGCTATGCCCTGCTGGGGGCGACCTGGCTGAACCTCAAGCTTCAGGGCCGCATCCAGCAGCATATGCGCGCCCTGGCCCGCCCGGCCGCACTGGCGACGCTGGCCATGTTGGGGCTGGTCAGCATCCTGACGCCCTTGCAGGATCCGACCTATGCCGCGCGCTGGTTCCGCTGGCCAAGCGCGCTCTATTCCGTCGCGGTGCCGGCCCTGGTGCTGGCGACCGCCTGGCGGCTGTGGCGCGGGCTTGCGCGGGGCGAGGAGCTGGCGCCGTTCCTGTGCGCGCTTGGGCTTTTCGTCTGGGCCTATATCGGCATCGGGATCAGCTTCTACCCGATGATCGTGCCCCCCTCGCTTGGCATTGCCGAGGCGGCAGCGCCGGATGACAGCCTGCGCTTTGCGCTGGTGGGCACGGCGGTGCTGATCCCGATCATCCTGGCCTATACCGCCTATGCCTATTGGGTGTTTCACGGCAAGATCCGCCCCGAGGAGGGCTATCACTGATGCGCTGGCTATGTCGCATCGGCTGGTTCGTGCTGCTGTGGTGCCTGGGGCCGGCGGTGCTGGCGGTTCTGGCGCTGCTGGTCCGGCCTTGAGGCGATTCGGGAAAACCGCCTGCCGCCGACAGGCACGACAAGATGCTTAGCCTTGCAGGTCGCCATTTCAGGGATTGGATGGTGCCCGGAGACGGATTTGAACCGCCGACACGCGGATTTTCAATCCGCTGCTCTACCAACTGAGCTATCCGGGCGCCGGAGCGTCTGCTTCGGACTGGCGTGTTGTTATGGCAGGGGCCGAGCCATGTCCAGAGTCAAAAACAAAATTTTCACTCGTCGCCTTGCTTGTCCTCGGCCGGCTCGGCGGGGATGCGATAGTCGCCGCGCAGCCAATGCGCCAGATCCACATCCGCACAGCGGCGTGAACAGAACGGGCGATAGCGTTCGGTGGCGGGCTTGCCGCAGATCGGGCATTTCATGCCATTCCCTCGGTCTGTGCCAGCCGCGCCAACGCGATGCGGTCGCGCTTGCGGCTGATCTCGTAAAGCCCCATCGCCGTCCAGCCGATCAGCACCGTCTCGGCCGATTCCGAACGGAATGCGGCGCGCAGCACCTGCTCCAGCGTCCCGCGGTCGCGCTTGGGCATGGGCGCGAAATCGACGACCACCTGGCCGCCCAGGCCGCGCAGGCGCAATTGCCGCGGCAGGTCGCGGCCCAGGGCGATATTGGCCTTGAGCCCGGCTGCCGGCGAATGATCGGCGCCGGTATTGACGTCGATGGCGACCAGCGCGCGCAACGGCTCGATCTCGGCCCAGGCGCCGCCACCCAGATCGACGTGGGGGTCCAGCAGGTCGAGAACCGCGGCCTCGGCCCCGCTGATCTCGAAGGCGTCGGGACGCTCCAGGACATCGTCAGGCGGCGGATCGGCCCAATCATACCAGGCCAGCTCGGCCGGTTCGGGCGCGTCCAGCAACAGTTCCGGCGCGCCCTCTCGATCCGACAGCACGGTTTGCGCCAGGTCCAGAAGCCGGGCCAGTTCGGCGGCGATTTCGTCATCCCCGGCCATGGCCGCCATGCTGCGAAAGACCAGGCCCGGTGGATCGGCCATGCCGGCCAGGGCGGCTTCGCCCAACCCCGCCAGCGCCTCGCGCAGCGCCGTATCGCGGATGCGGCGCGAGACGTTCACGCCGGGAATGCCGGGGGTCACGATCACATGCCGGCCGCGGAAATTCAGCCGAGAGGAAACCGGCACGGCCTTGCCCTCCTCGGCGCTGCCGCTGACCTGCACCAGCAGCGACTGCCCTTCGCGCAGGCCGGAGCGGTCGCGCAGGAAGCCGCGGGCGCCCTGGGGCAGGCGCAGGAAGACGCCGCCCTGGCCCTTGACCAGCCGGTCCACCTTGGCCCGGCAGATCGCGCCGGGGGCCAAGGGCGCCGCGCCGACCGGGTCGACGATCAAATCCTCAAGCCGGCCGTCCTGCATCAGCGCCGCGGCGTCGCGGCCGAACATCCGGCCCAGGACAATTTGACGGCCCTTCATGCTGCGTCCCCCCTGATGCCGATGGCGGCCAGCAAGACCGCGGTTTCGGCCAGCGGCAGGCCGACCACGCCGGTATAAGAGCCCTGCATCCACAGCGCGAAAGCCGCGGCACGGCCCTGGATGGCATAGCCGCCGGCCTTGCCCTGCCATTCGCCGGTGGCCAGATAGGCTTCGATTTCGGCCGCCGACAGCGGGCGAAAGCGGATCGTGGTTTCCACCAGTCTTTCGCGCAGCCGGCCGCCATGGGCCAGCGCGACCGCGGTCAGAACCCGGTGGCGGCGACCGGACAGCAGGCGCAGATACTGCGCCGCCTCGTGGCTGTCGGCGGGCTTGCCAAGGATGCGGCGCCCCGCAACCACCGCGGTGTCGGCACATAGCACCGCGTCGCGGCCATGGCCGGCCAGCGCCGCGGATTTCTCGCGCGCCATGCGGCGGACATAGGCGGGGGGGCTTTCGCCGCGATGCGGGGTCTCGTCGATTTCCGCCGCAAGGATCCGGTCGGGCCGGATGCCGATCTGGGCCAGAAGTTCTTGCCGACGCGGGCTGGCCGAGCCCAGGATCAGCGTCGGCCGGTCTTGCCCCGAAGGGCGGCCGAGGGCGGCCGGGCCGGGTGTCGCGTCGCCGGGCATCGCATGCGTCATGCCGGATGCCGGATCGGCGCCGGTCTTACTTGAAGCGGTAATTGATACGCCCCTTCGTGAGGTCATAGGTGTTCATTTCCACCTGAACCTTGTCGCCAGCGAGGACGCGGATGCGGTTCTTGCGCATCTTTCCTGCCATATGCGCGATGATCTCATGGCCGTTCTCTAGCTCGACCCGGAATGTCGCGTTCGGCAGGAGTTCCTTCACGACGCCGGGAAATTCGAGCATTTCTTCCTTGGCCATGTTCTCTCCTGTAGGGTGACCCGCGGCTGGGGCGGGCGCAAGCTACATGCGTCCAGCCGGGCGGTTTTTCAAGGGGAATCTGGACTTGCCGGGCCATTCTGCGGCCGGATATCGGCATGGGGGACGCTATTTGCGGGAAAAGTCGCCCGATTGCGGCAATCGCGGCCCGGTCCGGCATCGCGAAGCTTAGCCGGGCTTGGCCAAAGGCGGCATCGGCTGGGCCATGCGGAAGGCGTCGGGATCGTCCAGATCGGCCGGGGGCAGGTCCGCGCCGGCTGGCTGCGGCGGGTCCTGGTGCAGCGCCGTGCATCCCGCGCGCCAGCCATCCGCGCCCGGATCTGCCGCGGCGCCATGCTGGCCGGCATCGCGCAGGCGGATGGCGTGGAAGCCGTCCTTTTCGCCAAGCCGGCCGCGGGCCAGAAGCTGGCCTTGCGCCGTTTCCACCCAGGCTTCGTCCAGCACGGATTGCGGCAGCGGCAGCAGCGCGCCCGGCGTCAGCCCGCGCAACTGATGCAGGCTGAGCCGGCGCCGCGCCAGAATGCCGGTCAGCCGGATCGGCGCATCCTGCACCGCCGCGGCCAGGGATGCCGGGACCGCCGCCGCCGCCGGCATGGCGGCTTGCAGCGCCGGCAATTGCGGCTGGCCGTCCGCGGCCGGCGCGCGGCCCGTGCCGGTTTCCGCCGGCAGGGCGATCATCAGCTGTCCGTCGCGCTGCCCGCCGGTGCCCGTGCGCAGGTGAAAGCACAGCCGGGTCATTTCGCCATCTTCCAGCGTGACCGTTAGCGGGCGCGGATCGTCCATATAGGTGACATAGCGAAAGGCGCCGAAATCCGGGCAACCGGCCGCCGTCGCGCATTCGCGTCCCAGTTCCGCCAGCAAGGCATTCACGAAATCGGCCGAGATGGTGGCATCGGTGCGCGTGGGCCGGCGCGGCTGCGCGGGGCGCGATGTCACGCGGCCGATCGCCTGCATCTCGATCAGCGAGGCCAGAAGGCCCGGACAGATCGCCACCACGCCAAGCGCGTCGCGCCGGCCGCCGACCAGCGCAAGCAAGGCGCGTTCGGGCAAAAGCTCGGGCAGTTCGGCCAAGGTGATGGTGCTTCGTTCCAGCTTTTCGACAAAGACCGGCAGGTGAAGCTGATTTTCGGCCGCACGGGCCAGGGCCGTCGCCGCGGCGCGTTCCAGCCGGAATTCGGCCGCCTGGCGCGGCGAGGGGCCGGCCATGCTGCGCATGTGGTCGCGCTTTGCGATCCAGCGGCGCAGCACCCGGCCCGAGGCGGCCGCCGGCCCGTCCCGTTCCGTCCCGGCCTGTTCCGGTTCGCCCGGTCGTTGGCTTTCTGCGCTGTCCATGCTGTCCGAATCAAAGCTGCCTTTTGCGCAACATGGCACGGACTGGTTGCGAAAAGGTTTAACCTGCCGCATTTTCGACATTTTCGCCGCGGCCCGGCCGCGGCAGATCGCGACATGACCCGGTCCAGGAAAGCATGGCGCGGTCAGCCGGTCATTGTCCGGCCGCGCCCTGGCCCGCGTCCAGAAGCTCGCGCACCATGGCGCGCAGGTCGGCATTGGCAAAGGGCTTGGCCAGCGTCCTGTCGGCGCCCTGGGGCAGGTTCGCCATGCCGCGCGCGCTAAGCAGCAGCACCGGCAGCGCCCGCAGATCGGGATCGGCGCGCAGATCGGCCAATACCTCGGCACCGCTGCGGCCGGGCAGCATCACGTCCAAAATCACCATCCGCGGCGCCAGACCGCGGATGCGCTGAAGCGCGCCGCTGCCCTCGGGCCATTGCTCGCATCGCCAGCCTTCGCGCGACAGGATGAAACGAACCGCTTCGGCGATGCTGGGCTCGTCCTCGATCAGCAGCACATCGACGGTTGCGGTCACGCTCGGCACTCCTGCGGCTTTGTGCAGATCATGGCGGCGCAATGCGGTATTGTCAAAACCGGGTCCGGCTGCGTCACAGCGGACCCAGGATCGAGGGTTCGTGCCGGGCCGGGCAGGCGGGGCGCGGACAGATGCGGCAAGCCGGCCCCACCCCCAGCGCCGGGCGCGGATCGCGGCCGGGACAGGGGCGGATCAGCATCTGCGCCCGGCTGAGCGCCGGGCCGCCAAAGCCCATGGGCAGCAGCCGCTCGGCCACGGCCCAGGCGGAAAAGCGGTTGCCCGCCGGGGTCTCGATCAGCCGCGCCACCGGCAATTGCGGCTGGGCCAGCGCCTCGAACAGCGGCCAAAGCGCGCAGCCTTCGCCCGGCCGGGGCAGTTCGAACCCGGCGGCCATGTGGCGAAACAGCGTGGCGCCCGATCCGTCGCAGACCACCAGCCCCGCGACGGCCCAGGGGCCGGGGCGCAGCATGCCCAGCCGGCGCAGCACCAGGTCCAGCGGCCGGTCCAGCCTTGCGGCAAGGGCCGCCGGATCGTCGCCGCCCGCATCGCCTGCCTCGTCGCCGGCCTCATCGACCGCGGCAGCCAGCGTGTCGTCGGGCAGCGCCGCGCGGTCGCGCGCCTGGGCGGCCAGCACCGCCTGCGCCATGACCCGCGCCGCATCCGAGACCAGTTCCGCAGCCTCGCCGGGATCGGGCTGGCCGGCGGCGATCCAGGCCTCGACCTCTTCCTGGGGCGACATGGGCACGGCCTCGTCCTCGAAACTGTCGAGATAGGCGACCAGCGCTTGCGCGGTGCGCGACAGGCGCTGGCTGTCGCTGTCCAGATTGGCGTGGAAACGGTCGCGCCATTCGGCCTCGATCTCGGGGGTCTCGGCCAGGATGGACGCGGTCGAGCGCAGGGCGGTCACCGCCGATTGCACCTCGTGCAGCGTCGTCAGCAGATAGGGGTCGCGCGTCATGCGATCTGACAGCGCGACCAGCCGCCGCTCCAGCCCGTCGGCGCGGCGCGTGGCGGCGGCCAGCGCCCAGGCCCAGCCCGGAAAGCGGGCGGCAAATTCCGCGATCTGGTCCAGCTCGACGGGCGCCGCCTGTTCGGCGGCCCGTCCCGCGGCTTCGCGCAGGGCGCCGACCAGCGCCTCTTCGCGGTCCGAGGCAAGTTCGGCGGCGTCGATTTCCAGCGCCGCGGCCAGACGCAACAACAGCGCCGCGCCCACCGGGCGGCGGTTGTGTTCGATCAGGTTCAGATAGGCGGCCGAGATTTGGGCCCGCCCCGCCACCTCTGTCTGGCGCCGGCCCAGCGACAGGCGGCGCTCGCGGATGCGGGTGCCGATCAGCGGGCGGGCAAGGGGCGGGCGGGAAAAGGAACGTGACATCGGATCAGATCCCGTCGCGGGCCTCTTCCAGGTGGCGAATGGCCTTGACGACCAGATCGGCAAAGCTTTGCGCCGCCATCTTGTCCTTGAGCGTCTGGCTGACATTCGAGACGGTCTTGTAGCTGATGCCCTCGCGCGCGGCGATCTCGCGATAGCTCAGCCCGGCGGCGATGGCGCGCAGGATGTCCGTTTCGCGCGGGGTCAGGCGCGGGCGCGCCGGGCCGGCGCCGGGCCGGGCCATCAACGCGATCTTGCGCGCCAGGTCCGCGGGAACATAGTCGCCGCCCTGCGCCACCACGCGCAGCGCCTCGCAGATCTCTTCCGAGGGGGAATCCTTCATGATGATGCCGTTGCAGCCGGCTTGCAGCGCGCGGCGGGCGATGATCGGACTGCGATGCATGGTAAAGACCAGCACCGGCTGGGTGGCCCCGGCGGCGCGCAGCCGCTCGATCAGCCGGGCGCCGGCCAGCTTCGCCTCGCCCATGGTCAGGTCCATGACGATCACGTCCGGGGCCTGTCGCCGCCAGGCTCGCCAGCCCTGCAAGGGCGTGGCGGCGGCGGTGACCTGGCAATCCAGCCGCCCGCGGGTGATCCGCTCCCAGCCTTCGGCGACGACGGGATGGTCGTCCACGATCAGCACCCGCAAGCTGGGCACAGAGGCGGGCGCGGCATCAGGGGCAATCGGGGCGGCGGCTGTCATCGGTGCGGTTCCTTGCTCGGGCAGGGCAGGTGAAATTCGGTAACGGTCATCCCCGCTTCGCGCCGGGGGGCAAGATAGGTGCCGCCAAGCGCGCTGGCGCGGTCGCGCATGCCGGCCTGGCCCAGCCCGGCGCGGCCCGAGGGGGGCGGGCCGGCGCCGTCGTCGCCGACGCGCGCCACCAGCCCGTCATCCCGGCCCGCCACCGCGACGGTGATCCTGCGCGGGGCGGCGTGGCGCAGCGCGTTCAGCACGCTTTCCCGAACAAAGCGGTAAAGGGCGATGCGCCCGCCTTCGCCTGGTTCGGGCAGATCTGGCGGGCAATCCAGCGCGATATCCGCCTGGGGCGCCAGATCGGCGAATTCGATCAGCAGCTCTTGCAGCATCTCGGCCAGGCTTGCCCCTTCGGCCGGGGCAAGGCGCAGGTCGTCGATGGCGGCGCGGGCGCTTTGCCGGATCGCCTGGGCGTGGCGGCTGACGGCGGCCAGCGCTTCGGCCAACGCCGGGGGCTGGCCGGGGCCTGCGGCGCGGCCGGCCTGGTCCACCGCGGCCTGCAAGGCGAAAAGCCGCGGGCCTATCCCGTCATGCAGGTCGCTGGCGATGCGGGCGCGCTCGGCCTCGGCCAGGGTCAGCATCCGGTCTTGCAATTGGCGGTTGCGCAGCCGTTCCTGGGCCAGATGCGCGGCCAGGGCATTGACCCCATCGGTCAGCCGGGCCAGTTCCACCAGCCCGGACGCCGGTGCGCGCAGGTCCAGATCCCCGGCCCGCATCCGGTCCAGCGCCGCGCCCAGCAGTCCCAGCCGCCGCAGCACCAGCGCGGTGATGGCCATGGTCACGCCGATCGCCGCCAGCGCCATCGCAGCCAAAAGCGGCATAAGCCGGCGGAAATCCGACCATGCCTCGACGATCTCGTCGCGCGGATCGCTGCGGATCTCCAGCACGCCCAGCAGGTTGGGATATTGCGACACCGGGATCAGTTCGCGCAGGGTTTCGGGGCGGATCAGCGCCGCGAACCAGCCCGGCACCCCGTCCGAAGGCAGGCGCGGCGGCAGCGCCAGCGCGACCGGCTTGCCCGCGGCATCGCGCAACTCGGCCGACAGGTGGCGCTGCGCCTCGATCTCGGCGGCGATGCGCGCGGCTTCGGCCAGCATGTCGCGCCGCTCGAACGCGGTGGGCAGGTGCAGGGTGGCAAAGGCATTGGCCAGGCGAAAGGCCCCTTCGGTCTCGTCCCGGACCGAGTTGCGGGCATTCAGCACCAGCATCGAGGCGACGACGGCGCACATGGCAAGCCAGGCCAGCACCGAGCCGCCAAGCGCCAACTGCCGAAGGGCCAGGCCGTGCGCATGGCCGGACACGGGTCCGTGCCCGGTGGTCGCGATATGGCTGGTTGCGTCCATCTTTCTCCCTGCCGCGCCGGGCGGCGGCGCTGGCGGAAAGACTAGGGTGCGGAACGGGGCGGGGCAAGCGGCCTGCGCGCGGGCCGATGGGCCAAAGCAGCGCAGGGCTTTTCCGGCCCCTTGGCGTCGCGCGCGCCTCGGCTTAGGCGCGCGCGTCTGCGGGTTCGGCCGGTTCCGGCCTGCCAAGCGCCCGGCGCACCAGCACGAAGAACAGCGGCACGAACAGCACGCCCAGCACCGTGGCCGAGACCGTGCCGCCCAACACCGTGGCGCCGATGGTGTTGCGGCCATTCGCGCCGGCGCCGGCGGACAGCACCAAGGGCAGCACACCCAGCGAGAAGGCGACCGAGGTCATGATGATCGGCCGGAACCGCTGGCGCGCGGCCTCTGTCACGGCCTCGTAGAGCGGCTTGCCCTGGTCGGCCTGTTCGCGGGCGAACTCCACGATCAGGATGGCGTTCTTGCCGGTCAGGCCGATCACGGTCAGCAGGCCGACCTGGAAGAACACGCCATTGTCAAAGCCGCCCAGCCACGCCCCGACCAGCGCGCCCAGCACGCCGATGGGCATGGCCAGCATCACCGCGAACGGGATCGACCAGCTTTCGTAAAGCGCGGCCAGGCACAGGAAGACCACCGCCAGCGACAGGCCGTAAAGCAGCATGGTCTGGTTGCCGGCCTGCTGCTCTTCCAGCGACAAGCCGGTCCAGGCCACGTCAAACCCCGTGGGAAGCTGCGCCGCCAGTTCCTCGACCGCCGCCATGCCCTGCCCGGACGAGACGCCGGGGGCGGGGCTGCCCTGGATCTGCATGGCGGGCACGCCGTTATAGCGGTCCAGGCCCTGCGGCCCATAGCTCCAGCGGCCATCGGCGAAGTTCGCGAAAGGCACCAGCCCGCCAGAGCTGTTTCTGACCCGCCACTTGTCGATATGGGTGGGCACGGCGCGCGATTGCGGTTCGCCCTGGACATAGACCTTTTTGATCCGGCCGCGGTCGATGAAGTCGTTCACATAGGTTCCCGCCCAGGCGACGGAAAGCAGGCTGCCCACATCGGTGGCCGAGATGCCCATCGCGCCCGCCTTGCGCCAATCGACGTCAAGATTGTATTGCGCCGCGTCCTCCAGCCCGTTCGGCCGCGCCTGGGCGATGCGCCCATCCTGCCCGGCCATGCCCAGAAGCTGGTTGCGCGCGTCCAGCAATTGCTCATGCGTCTGGCCGCCGCGGGCTTGCAGGTAGAAGTCGAAGCCCGAGACGTTGCCAAGCTCGATCACCGAGGGCGGCACGATGGGAAAGACCATGGCGTCGCGAATGCCCATCAGCGCCGGGAATGCGCGCCCGGCGATGGCCTGCACCGATTGCTGGGCGTCGGGCCGCTCGTCCCAGTCCTTGAGCCGCAGGAAGGCCATGCCCATGTTCTGCCCCGATCCGCCGAAGCTGAAGCCCGAGACGCCGAAGAAGCTCTCGACATTTTCGGCTTCGTTTTCCGCGAAATAATGCTGGATCTGGTCGATCACCGCATCGGTGCGTTCCGAGGTGGCCCCGGTCGGACCCTGGATCAGCACGAACATGATGCCCTGGTCTTCGTCGGGCAGAAAGCCGGTGGGGGTGCGCAGGAACAGGAACACCATGGCCGCGCCGATCGCCAGATAGACCAGCATCATCCGCAGCGGCCGCCGGATCAGCCAGCTTACCGAATTGCCATAGCCGTGGACGGTGCGGTCGAAGCCGCGGTTGAACAGGCCGAAGAAGCCGCGGGTCTTGTGCCCATGCTCGTTCTTCAGCAGCGTGGCGCAAAGCGCCGGGGTCAGGGTCAGCGCCACCAGCACCGACAGGCCCATGGCCGAGGCGATGGTGATGGCGAACTGCTTGTAGATCACCCCGGTCGAGCCGCCGAAAAACGCCATGGGCACGAAGACCGCCGACAGCACCAGCGCGATGCCGATCAGCGCGCCGGTGATCTGGCCCATGGATTTGCGCGTCGCCTCGCGCGGGGACAGCCCCTCTTCCTCCATGATGCGCTCGACGTTTTCCACCACGACGATGGCGTCGTCGACAAGCAGGCCGATGGCCAGCACCATGGCCAGCATGGTCAGGGTGTTGATGGTGAATCCCAGCGCCGCCAGCACGCCAAAGGTGCCCAAAAGCACCACCGGCACCGCCAGGGTCGGGATCAGCGTCGCACGCCAGTTCTGCAAGAACAGCAGCATGACGAAGAACACCAGCACGATCGCCTCGACCAGGGTCTTGACCACCTCTTCGATAGAGATCAGCACGAAGGGCGAGGTGTCGAAGGGGATCACATATTCCATGCCCTCGGGGAAGAAGCGGGCGAACTCCTCCATCCGCGCCTTGACCCGGTCCGCGGTGTCCAGCGCGTTGGCGCCCGAGGACAGGCTGATCGCCATGCCCGAGGCCGGCTGGCCGTTATAGCGGGCGTTGGTCATGTAGTTCTCGGCGCCGATTTCGACGCGGGCCACGTCTTTCAGCAGGATCAGCCCGCCGTCCTGTTCGGCGCGCAGGACGATCTGCTCGAAATCCTCGGGGGTGGACAGCAGCGACTGCGCGGTGATGGTGGCGTTCAGCATCTGCCCCTGGGGCGCGGGCTGGCTGCCAAAGGAACCGGCCGAGATCTGCGCGTTTTCCGACGAGACCGCCGCAACCACGTCCGAAGGCGTCAACTCATAGGCGGCAAGCTTGGACGGGTCCAGCCAGATGCGCATCGCATATTGCGCGCCGAAGACCTGGACCGAGCCCACGCCCTCGACCCGCGAAAGGTCGTTGACCAGGTTCGAGATCAGGTAATCGGCCAGGTCCACCTGTTCATAGCGGTCGTCCGACGAGGTCAGGCCCACGACCATCAGGAAGCCCGAGGCGGATTTCTCGACCGTGATGCCCTGGCGCTGCACCGGCTCGGGCAAAAGCGCGGTGGCTTGCGCCAGCTTGTTCTGCACCTGCACCTGGGCGATGTCGGGATCGGTGCCGGTTTCAAAGGTCAGCGTCGTGTTCGAGGTGCCGGCGGAACTGGAACTGGAGGAAAAATAGCGCAGCCCGTCCAGCCCGGTCATCTGCTGTTCGATGACCTGGGTGACGGTATTGGCCACCGTATCGGCCGAGGCGCCGGGATAGGTCGCCCGGATCGTCACCGAGGGCGGCGCGATCTGCGGATATTGCGCCACCGGCAGCGATACGATCGATAAAAGCCCCAGGCCCATGATCAGGATCGAGATCACCCAGGCAAAGACCGGACGGTCGATAAAAAAGCGGGCCATGTGCGGTTCCTGTGCTTCTGTTCGCTCGCTGCGTCCGGGATCAGTTCGCCGGGGTTTCGGCGCCGGCCTGGGATTGGGCCGGGGATTGGGCTGCGGATTCGGCCTGGTCGCCCGTGCCTTGGGCGGCGGCAGGCTGGGCGCCGTCATTTGCCGGCTCGGGCGCGGCGGCCGGGCTTGGCTGCGCATCGGGGGCCGGGGTCTGGCGTTCCTCGGGGGCGACGGTCATGCCGGGGGCGATCTTCTGCACCCCCTCGACAATGATGCGGTCGCCGTCCGCCAGCCCCTCGCTGACGATCCAGTCGTTGCCGCTGTCCTGAAGGATGGCCAACTGGCGCTGTTCCACCACGTTGTCGGCGTTCACCACCAGGGCTATGGGCTGGCCGCGGCGGTCGCGGCTGACGCCTTCCTGCGGGGCAAGCAGGACGTTGCGGGCCGTGGTCTGCTGCACCACCGCCTGCACATACATGCCGGGCAGCAGGATGCGTTCGGGATTGGCGAAAGCCATGCGCAGCGTGACCACGCCGGTCGTTTCGTTCACATAGGGCTCGGCGGCGGTCAGCCGGCCCTCATGCGCGTATTCGGTGCCGTCGGCCAGGCGCAGCGTGACCTTTTGCGCCGGGCGCTCCTGGTCCTGCGCGGCCCTCTGGCGCTGGAAGCGGATGATCTCGGCCGCCGATTGCGTGACGTCCACATGCACCGGGTCAAGCTTGCGGATCACGGCCAAGGGGTTGGCCTGGCCTGCGGTCACAAGCGCGCCCTGGCTGGTCTGCGCCAGGCCGATCTCGCCGTCAAGCTCGGCCTGGATTGTGGTGCGCTCCAGCTCGATGCGGGCGGTCAGCAACTGCGCCTCGGCGACCTTGACCGCCGCCTCGGCGGAATCGCGGGCGGCGATGGCGTTCTCGGTCGTGCTTTCGCTGGCGACGCGGCGGTCGCGCAGCGCGCCCACGCGCTCGGCCTCGCGGCGCGCCGCCTCGGCCTGGGCGCGGGCCTGGGCCACGGCAGCCTCGGCCTGCGCGACGGCCGCCTCATAGGTGGTCGCATCAATGCGGAACAGCGGATCGCCGACCTGCACATGGCTGCCTTCGTCGAACAGCCGCTCGGTGACGATGCCGTTGACCTGCGGCCGCACTTCGGCCTCGGCCGAGGCGGTGACGCGGCCGGGCAGGGTGGTGGTCAGCGCCACATCCTGGGCATGAAGCGTCACCACGGTCACGGGCTGCGGCGGCATTTGCGCGGGATCCTGCGCCCAGGCGGGCATGCAGGAAAGCCCCGCCGCAAGCGGAAGGATCACGGAAATCGCCATGCGGCGCGATAGCGCGAACATCGTTTTGCTCCGGCATTTGCTGACGGGTGCATAACGAACAGTTTCGCACAGGATTATCAATCCCAAAACCGCCTTGCGCAGACCATTGCCGCGCCGTCCACGCGCCACGCGCGCCCGTCCCGCCGCCGCATGGGCGCCGCGGATGGCGGCCATGCGCCGGTTTCGGGCATCCGGCAAGCCATGAAGCGGGGCGTGCAGATTGATCTTGCGGCCCGCCGGACGAGGCGGTAATCAGGCGGGCGTCGCGGGTGTAGCTCAATGGTAGAGCCGCAGCTTCCCAAGCTGAAGACGAGGGTTCGATTCCCTTCACCCGCTCCAGCAAATCCCCAGCAAACACGATAAAAGCCTTGCATTGCTGGGCGTTGTGCCGCTTTTGGTTCCAAAGTTGGTGCCAGAATGGGGGTTCTGCGATGGCTGGTCAGGTCAGGCATTTGAAGGTCAAGGGCGGTCGATTCTATGCCCGAATTGCTGTCCCGGCGCATCTTCGCCAGATCATCGGAAAAACCGAACTGGTGACGCCGCTAGGTGGCGAACGTCGCGCTGCCATGAAGGCGCTGCCCGCTGCTGTGGCGACCCTACAGCGCCAGATCGCGACCGCCGAGGCATCCACAACCGGCAACCGGCAGGCCGATCCGCGCGACCCTATCACGACTGCCGACTATGGCCGCGCGGTCTGGCAACGCTACATGGCGGCGCTGGCCGAGGATGAGACGACGCGCGCCAACTATCCGACCGCCGATGCAATCGAGGCCGAACGGGACAAGGTGATGCAGCGGTTCCAGCGCGAAGGCATTGCCGAGGTGCTGCCGCTCGCCACCGCGATCCTTGCCGCCCGCTGGCTGGGCGCTGACGAGGTGCAGGCCGATGGCTGACCGGATCGAGGTAAAGGCCCAGCTTACCGCTACCGAGGCCGGCGAGATCACCGGCATTGCGTGGCCGTTCAGCACCCCTGACCGGGTAGGCGACGTGATCGAGAAAGGCGCTTTCGACCAGTTGGCAGCGATCAAGGATCGGGTTGCCGCCGAACTGCGCGCCGAACTGGTGAAGGCTGGTAATGTCGTCGCGGATGATGCGCGCGCCCTTGCAGAATCGTCCAGGCGCACGGGCAGCCTGATCGAGTCCATTCACGTCACCGGCCCCGGCGAGACGACCCCGCCCCATTCCACCGATGGCGGGCAGCGCACGGCAGGCCCGTTCGAGGTGCTGGTGACGGCAGGCGATACCGATGCCCGCCACGCGCATCTTGTTGAGGGCGGCACCGAGGAACGCCGCCACGAGGACGGCACCAGCACCGGGAAGATGCCTGCTGCGCCGTTTTTCAATCCAAGCTGGCGCCTGAACCGCCGCCGCCTTGAACAGCGTATCAATCGCCGGATGCGCAAAGCTTTCCGCGAGGCCAGCCAATGAGTCCCGACATGGAACTGCAACGCGCCGTCAAACTGGCGCTGGTCGCAACGCCGGCCATTGCCGAGCACGTCACGCCCGAGCGTATCCGGGCGGGTATTGCCCGGCCCGAGGATGCGCCGGTTATCATCATGGCACCTGCGCAGGTGGATATTCTCGGGCGCGCGTCTGGCGGGCAGGTGGTGGCCGAGGTTTCCATGAAGCTGCATGTCTGGACCGCTGCCGACCAGTCGGACATTGCGCACCAGATCACCAGCGCGGCCTTGCTGGCGCTGATGGATGCGCCCCGCGTGGATGGTGTGCAGGTGGATGAATGGGAGCGGCCGGCCATGGCCTGGGTGCCCGATCCCGATCCGGCCATGTCTTTCGCCCACGCGGTGATTGCGTTGCGCTGCATCCTGCGGTGGAGGGCCAGCTAATGCGCGCCGGCAAGCTACAGCACCGTATCCAGATCGAGCGCGCGCATGTGCTGGTTGATGACTATGGCATCGGGCGGGAAAGCTGGCTGCCGATCCTGACCACACGGGCCGAACTGAAAGAGGCCAGCACCACCGAGTTCCTGACCGGGCCGGGCGAGATGGATAACCGCAAAGCCGTGTTCCTGATCCGCTATCCGCAGGTAGAGATCACCACCGCCGACCGGCTGGTGATGGACGGCAAGGCTTACAATATCGTCGGGCTGGCCGAGATCGGGCGCATCGGTGCCATTGGCGGCGCGCTTGACATTGACCGCGCTGCGGTCCTAGATGCGCAACTGCGCCGACTAGAGGAAGAAGAACAGCGTGGCATCCCCGAGGCCAACCGCGCCCGCCAGAAGCGCAGCCTGCAAGCGCGCAAGCGCCGGCTGGTTAAGACCGCGAACGACTATGGCCTTTGGCTGGACGACGACCAGCAAGCCACCTGATCCGCAGCACCCATGACGACCAAAAGCCCCGGCACGACCGGGGCTTTCTCATGGCATGACGTAACGTCAATTGGTGCCAGAAATCTGACCGAAAAACAGTGCCAGACCCTTAAATAACTTATTGAAATACAACAAGTATCTCAAAGTTCGATTCCCTTCACCCGCTCCAACCCTCCGCAAACGCGTCCGGTTCAGCGCAGGCCCATCTCGGCCAGGGCGCGGGCGATTTCGGGTGGCAGGCTGGGTTCGTCCCCGCGGCCCGCAGGCAGATCGGGGGGGGCTTCGCTGCCCGGCAGGTAGCGCCAGCCCTGAAAGGGACGGCGCGGCACGGCGGCGACACGCACCAGCGTCGGGTCGAGCATCAGCGCGCAGCGGCGAATGCCGTCCTCGCCCTGCACCTCATGCAGGTCCAGGATGCGCTGGCGGGCCTGCATCACCCCCTTGAACACCCAGTAGATCGAGCCGCCGTCCAGCAGTTCCGCCATGCGCTTGGGCCACATGCGGGTGACATGGCGGGCCGGGCCGCCGCCGAAGCGGTGCTTCTGCCAGGCGCCAAGCTCGGCCGGGTCGTCGCAACCGACGCAAAGCTTCATCAGGTTCAGGGACGCGGTCATGCGCCAGATATAGCCCGCGGCGATGCGGGCGCAATGGGCCTGTCCGCATGGGGGCCATGACCGCAGCGCCGCGGCCATGCAGGCACGACCGGGGCAACCCGCCTGCGTCCTGCCGACAAAAGACCGGCAGGCCGACATGACCCCCGCCGATGTCATCGCCGCGCTGAAAGCGGGCAATGCCCGCTTTGCCGCGGGGATGGTGCAGAATTGCGACCTGAACGCGATGGTGCGCGAAACCTCGCAAGGGCAGTATCCGATTGCCGCGGTCGTCAGCTGCATCGACAGCCGCGTGCCGCCGGAACTGGTCTTCGACCAGAAGATCGGCGACCTGTTCACCGCGCGCATCGCCGGAAACTACGTGAACACCGACATCATCGGCAGCCTTGAATTTGCCTGCAAGGTTTCCGGCTCCAAGGCCATCGTCGTGCTGGGCCACAGTTCCTGCGGCGCGGTCAAGGGCGCCATCGACAAGGTCGAACTGGGCAATCTGACCCATGTGCTGCAAATGATCGAACCGGCCATAATGCAGGTCGCCCCGGCCAATCGCACCTCGAAGGACAAGGCGCTGGTGCAGCGGGTGGCCGAAAAGAATACCGAACTGACCGTGGCCAAGATCCTTGCGGAAAGCCCGATCCTGAAGGAAATGGCGGATGCGGGCGAAATCGCGGTGATGGCGGCGATGCATGATATCGCCACGGGGGAAATCCGCTTCCTGTAGGCGAAAGGGCCGGGGCGCCAGGGCGGCTGAAAGCGCCGCGCCTGGCCCTGGGGGGAACCGCACGGCCGCCCTTGGACTGCCGCTGGTCCCGAAACGCCGCACGGGGGGCATCGAGACGGGTTCCTGCGGATAGCGCTCGGGCGCCGGCCTGCCGGCGCGCTGGAACAGCAGCGCGCCTTCGCCGGCTTGCGCAAAGGCGGCCCCAACTCGGCGACAAGGCGGTCCATGCCGGGATGCATTCCGGGCCAGAGCCACGAAGGGTCCAGGTCGAACCCGCCGGCAGCCCGTCCGCCCCGGTCGTCAGGATGCGCCCGTGCGCCGCGCCCGCCGTGATCGGATGGGCAGGCTTGCATTTTTCGATATATTCGCTATATAAAGCGATATCGCTATCGAAACTATGGGGCCGGGATCGTCATGGCGCATGCTGCTCGCACGGAACATCGTCAACAGCCGTCCAGGGTGCGGACCGATCCGCACAGGCAACGTCCTCTTTATGCGTCCGATGACATCGCCGCATCCGCTTTTACTGCGGGCTCTGTCCATGTCGACGTTTCCGTCGGTGCCGCTTCGGCGGATATCGACCAGTGGTATAGCGCAGTCGAAGCCCGGACCGCCCCGGCTTCGGCGCGGCCCGGATCGGAAAAAGCCGCGGGAAAGGCGTCGGGCATGCTGCGGGAAGCCATGAAAGCGGCCTTTGCCGAGGTGTTCAGCAACCGCTTTTCCAGCGAGATCGACAAGGTGGTCGACGCCTATCGCGTGATGCTGCGCGAAAGCCTGGCAAAGGGCGACGATACCGAGTTGCAGGCGGCGCTGAACCGTGCGCGGCTTCAGGAAAAGATCCTGGCCGGCACCGTGATGGTCGATCAGGCGCAGGCATGCGAACTGCTGGGGCTGTCGGCGGCGAACCCCTCTGCCACGATGAAGCGCAAAGAGGACAAGCGCGAGATCCTGCGGTTCACGGTCGATGGCCGCGCCGCCTATCCGCTGTTCCAGTTCGACGTCGAGCGCCGCCGCATTCACCCGGCGATGGCAAGGCTGATCGCGCTCAAGCCCCAGGGGTGGAGCGGTTTTCGCCTGCTGCACTGGCTGACGCGGCCACATCTGGACTTCGGGGCGGCGCCTGCCGAGCGGCTTGGTGCCGAGGGTGACGCCGTAATCGCGGCATTCGAGCGGGAGATCGTGCCAGCGGAGCATGGCTGATGCGGTTCGATCTGACGATTCCCGACCCGTCCGCCATGCGGGTCGGGAAGGAAGCCTATGTCACGCTTGACCCCGGCACCCGGCTTCACCGCATCCATCCCGCCGCTTATGACGCCGGCCAATTCAATCCGACCGCGTCGGGCAATGCGCGCTTCTCTCCGATCCGGGATGCCGAGGGGGAGGTTATCCCGACCATCTATGCGGCGCAGACATTTGCCTGTGCGACTTGCGAAATCATCCTGCGCTGCCCCGACACCCCGCCGGTTGATCCCAGGACCGGGCTGCCGACCTTTCAGATTGTCTACCCCGCCGACTTCAAGGCTTACAGCCACAGCATCGTCAGGACTACTGCGGCCATGCGCCTGGTCGATCTGACCAATGCCGGCCAGCGCAAGATAGGCGTCAACCACAACGTCCTGCTGGCCGGCCCGCGCAGCACCTATCCGGCAACGCGGGCCTGGGCCAAGCGCATCCATGCCGCATGCCCGACGGCGCAGGGGCTTTATTACAGCTCGCTCCAGTTCGGGCCGGATTTTGCGGTCCTGCTGTTTGGCGACAGGGTGGGAAAGAACGCGCTGGAGCCCGTATCGACGCGCGCGGTGGCCGATGCTCCCTGCCATGCGGAAATTCGCGCCATCGCTGCAAGCCTGTCGATCGACTACGAGGACGTTTGACGGTCGCGTGCGAAGGACCGATGCCGGACTTTTCCTGGGCCGGGGCGCAAACCCGGCCCCCCTGCTGCCCAAGCCGCCAGGCGTCGCCTATTGACTGACGCGCAGCCCGATCTCGCGGGTCAGGGCGAACAGGGCCTTGAGTTGCGACGGGGTGGGGACGGCGCCCAGGTGCTGGATCGACGCGATCAGGCCGATGCTGCCAAGAAGCTGGTTCTGCGACCCCAGGATCGGCGCGGCGATGGCGTTGATGCCCAGCAGGGATTCTTCCGGCGCCGTCGCATAGCCGGCCGCCCGGATGCCGTCGAGTTGCGCCGCCAGGGCCGTTTTGCTGGTAAGGCTTTTCGGCGTGACCTGCGGCAGCGTGTCGGGCAGGGTGCCCAGCAGGTCGGGCGAACCGAAGGCCAGGAACACCTTTCCCTGGGCCGAGGAATGCAGGCTCAATTCGCTGCCGGGACGGACGCCGATCTCGATCGGCTGGTTGCTGCTGACCGTCGCCAGGATGACGGCCGAGCGCGGCGCGGGGATGCTGAGGACAACCGCCATGCCCAATTCGTCGCGGGTGGCGCGCATCAGCGGCAGGGCCAGTTCGGCCAAGCTGGCGCCGGCGGGGGCCTGTTGCGCCATCAGCCATAGTTTCGGCCCCAGCGCATAATGCGACGTCACCGGATCCTGCACGATCATCCCATGTTCGATCAGGGTGCGCAGATGCTTGAAGGCCGCCCCCTTGGCAATGCCGACATCGGTGGAAATCTGTGTCACCCCCACGGGCGAATCGGCAAAGGCGATACGCTCCAGGATGCGCAGGCAGGTGTCGGCGGCCCGGACGGTCTCGGCCTTTTCCAATGGCTTTCCCTCTGAATTTGCTCCTCCTCTGTGTGTTGACGCCTTTGCTCGCTCGTGTCAATATGAGAACATAGTTCTCGTATAGAGAACAACGGAGGAGAGAAAACATGACAAAGACCGCTGCCCTCGTCCTGATGGGAAGCCTGCTTTCGACCGCTGCCTGGGCTGATCCCGTCACCCTGCGCCTGGGTCATGCCGTGTTCGAGCAGCACCCGATCCACGACACCGCCCTGCGCTTTCAGGAAGCGGTCGAGCGGCTGTCGGATGGCGACATCAAGATCGAGATCTTCCCGTCGCGCCAGCTTGGCGACGTAAAGGAATTGATGGAGGGCGTGCAGTTCGGCACCGTCGACATGACGGTGAACTCGACCTCGGCATATTCCACGCTGGAGCCGTCGATCGACGCCTTCCAACTGCCGGGTCTGATCCACGATTATGAAAGCTTCGCCGCCATGGCGAAAACGCCCGAGGCGCGGGCGATCATGGACCGGCTGGAAAATCACATGATGGTCGCCCTGGGGGTCTATGACGGCGGGCAGCGCCATTTCCTGACCGTCGGCGCGCCGGTCGAAAGCCTGGCCGACATGCATCACAAGAAGACCCGCGTCGCGCCCAACCGGATGTTCCTGGATGCGTGGCAGGCCGTGGGCGTGAACCCCACGCCGATGGCCTATGGCGAGGTCTATTCGGCGCTGGAAACCGGCACGCTGGATGCGGTCGAGATCAACCTGACCTCGATCGAAAGCGAGAAATATTATGAAATCGCCAAGGGCGTCACGCTGACCGGCCATTATTTCTGGCCCAGCTTCCTGCTGGTCAACCAGATGAAATTCAATTCGCTGACCCCCCAGCAGCAAGAGATCATGCGCCAGGCCGCCGAAGAGATCGTCGAGCCGCAGGTGATGGCGGTCAAGGAACTGGACGAGCAGATCAAGGCCCATCTGGCCGAACTGGACATCCCGGTCGTGACCCCTTCGGACGCGTTCCGGGCCGAATTGCAAGCCGCCTTCGCCCCGGTGGTCCAGAAATACGAGGCCGCCGACCCGCTGATCGCCGACTTCACGGCCGCGGCGAAAAAGCTGGCCCCGGCGGCGCAATAACCGGCGGGCGCAGTTCGGCGCCCATTGCCGCGTTCTAAACGGAGAAACCCATGCCCAAGCTCTGGCGCGCCTATGTCGCGGCCGTGGAAGCATTCTGCTTTGCCGGGATCGGCGCGATCCTGGTGATCGGCACCATGCAGGTCGTCTGGCGCTACGTCTTCAACAGCTCGCTGTTCTGGTCCGAGGAAGCGATGCGCTATCTGATGATCTGGATCGTGATGATCGGTGCCGGGCTCAGCTATTCCCGCGGCCAGTTCCTGGGCATGCGGCTGGCGGTGGACCGCCTGCCGGCCGGCCTGCGGCGTGTCGCCAATCTGGTCTCGGCCGCTCTCATGCTGGTCTTTCTGGCGGCGATCCTGTGGTTCGGCACCAGGTTCGCCTGGATGACGCGGTTGCAGACCGCGACGGCGCTGGGCTTTTCGCTGTTCTGGGTCCATGTCGCGATCACCGTCGGCGCCGCGCTTCTGGCGCTGCATGTCGCGCTGAACGAGCTCTTCGGCATCGCGCGGGAAGAAAAGCCCGATGAGCACCCGATGGGCGCGGAGGAGGCGCTGTGATCTGGCTTGGCTCGATTTTCGCCCTGACGCTGGCCCTGGGCATGCCGATCGCCTTCGTGCTGGGCATCAGCGCGCTGGGTTACTTTTATTTCACCGGCCAGACGCAATTCCTGATCGTGCTGCCGCAGCGGATGCTGGCCGGGATGGACATGTTCGTTCTGCTGGCCATCCCGCTTTTCGTGCTGGCGGGCGCGATCATGGATGTGGGCGGGCTGACCCGGCGCCTGATCGGCTTTGCAAATTCGGTCGTCGGCCGGTTCCGCGGCGGCTTGTCGTTGACGGCGGTCTGGGGCTGCTTCCTGTTCGGCGGCGTCAGCGGATCGGCGGCGGCGGATGCGGCGGCCATCGGCACGGTGATGGTGCCGGACATGAAGCGGCAGGGCTATGACGTGGATTATTCGGCGGCGCTGATCGCGGTTTCGTCGCTGATGGCGCCGCTGGTGCCGCCCTCGATCGCGATGATCATCTATGGCGCGCTGTCGGGCACCTCGATCTCGCAACTGCTGGTCGCGGGGCTGGCGCCGGGCTTCATGCTGGCGGTGTTCCTGTCGGCCTATGCCGTCTGGATCGCGCATCGCCGCGGCTATCCCAAGGCGGCCAGGCAGTCGCTCTCCTCGATCCTTCGGGGCTGCTGGCAGTCCATCCCGGTGATGCTGCTGCCGGTCATCATCGTCGTCGGCATCCGCGGCGGCATCTTTACCGCGACCGAGGCGGCGGCGGTCGCCGCGATCTATGCGCTGGTCATCGCCACCGTCGTCTATCGCGCGATGAACTGGAAATTCCTCAAGGAGGCCTTCGTCGCCACGGCGATCATCACCTCGGCGATCTATTTCCTGGTCGCGGTGGCCAATGTCGCCGGCTTCATCTTCGCCATCGAGCAATTGCCGCAAAAGACCGTCGCCCTGCTGACCGGGGTCTCGGACAACAGATACGTGATCCTGCTGATGGTGAACCTGATCCTGCTGTTCCTGGGCATGTTCCTGGACACGATCGGGGTGCTGATCCTGACGGTGCCGGCACTGATGGCCATCGGCAACCTTCTGGGGCTGGAGCCGGTGCATCTGGGGGTCATGGTGGTCTTCAACGTGCTGGTCGGCTTCGTCACCCCGCCGGTCGGGCTGTGCCTGTTCGTCATCGCCGGCGTGACCGGCCGGCCGATGGAGCGGATCGCCTACAGCGCCCTGCCGATGATCGGGATCGCGCTGTTCGTGCTGGCGCTGATCACCGTCTTTCCCGAAATCTCGCTGTTCCTGCCGCGGGTGCTGGGGGTGGCGGGATGACGGATCTTTCCGTGCAGGTCGGCCGGACCCGGCTGAAGAACCCCGTCATCGCCGCATCGGGCGAGCATCTGATCGAGGATGCCGGCATCCTGTCGGCCGTCGCGGCCGGGGCAGGGGCGGTGGTGATGAAGTCCAGCAACGATTCGGCCGCGGCGCAGCGCCAACTGTTGCAAGCCGAATATGCCGCGCTGGATGCGCATTGGAACCGGGTCGGCTGGGGGCCTGGCGCGCCGCGCGACGCGACGGTGCTGACGCGCTCGGGGTTGACGCCGCTTGGCTTCGAGGAATGGCTGGACCAGGCGCGGCGGATGGATGCGGCGGCGCGCAAGGCGGATTGCGTCCTGGTCGCCTCGGTCGTCATGGCGGGGATCGAGGACGCCGTCCGCCGCGCCCGCGCCGTCGAGGACGCCGGCCTGCGCGTCTTCGAGTTCAACATCGGCACCCCCTATGCCAGCCAGGCCGCCAGGGGCGCGGTCAGCACCGAGCTTTCGCCCGCGCGCGTGGCGGAACTGGTCGGGCAGGTGACATCGGCGGTGTCGATCCCGGTCTGGGTCAAGCTTTCGGGCCAAAGCGAGCGGGTTCCCGACCTGGTCGCCGCAGCCACCGGCGCCGGGGCGGATAGCGCGGTGATTGCCGGGCGGGCGCTGGGGCTGGTGCCGGATCTGGAGACCATGCAGCCGATGCTGGGCACCAGTTGCGGCATCGGCGGCTTCTGGAACCTGCCGCTGACCTGCCACTGGCTGGCGACGACCCACGCCAGGCTGGGCCCGGACCGGGCGCTGATCGGCATCAACGGCGCCTGTTCGGGCCATGACGTGGCGCGGATGATGCTGGCGGGCGCCTCGGCGGTGGGGCTTTCCTCGGCCGTCATGCTGCGCGGCTGGGACGTCATCCGCGATGCCGTCGCCGATCTGGAAGCCTATTGCGCCGGCAAGGGCGCAAGCGCCCGCGACCTGGTCGGGCGCGCGGCCGATGCGCGCCGCAGCTTTGCCGAAATGCCGGTCCTCGATCAGGTCTGGCGCAACCATGTTCCCGCGCCGCTGGCGCCGGGCGAAACAGTCAGGAGAAACAGATGACTGCCGAACAAAGCCGCATTGACGACCTGATGAAGGGCGCGGTCGATCTGCATGTCCATTCCGGCCCCTCGCTGCATCCGCGCAAGCTGGACCATATCGCCGCCCTGCGCGAGGCCGACCGGGCCGGCATGGCCGCGGTGCTGCTCAAGGACCATTACTATCCGACCATGCCGCTGGCGACGCTGATCAACCAGAACATGGGCTTCAAGACCAGGGCCATCGGCTCGATCGTGCTGAACAATCCGCTGGGCGGGCTGAACCCTTCGGCCGTGGATTACGCGCTGAAGCAGGGCGCCCGCGTGGTCTGGATGGCGACCGCCCATGCCCGGAACCACATGGAGCACGAGGCCCAGAAACCCGGCTTCAAGTTCCCGCAGAACAGCAAGAAGACCGTGGCCCCCATTCCGCTGACCCTGACCGACGAAAGCGGCGCGGTTCGCGACGAGGTCAAGCATATCCTCGACCTGATCGCCGAGGCCGATGCGGTCGTGTCGGGCGGCCACCATCACGCCCGCGAATTGCTGTCTTTTTATGAAGAGGCCAAGGCGCGGGGCGTGAAGCGTCTGTTCCTGAACCACCCGACCTATGTGAACGATTGCAGCCTTCAGGATGTCGCGCATCTGGTCGGCATGGGGGTCAAGATGGAGCATTCGGTCTGCATGTTCATCCCCTCGACTTTCCAGCTTTTCGACGCAGATCACCTGCGCGCGGTGATCGAGGCGGCGGGCGTCGACAACACCTTCTTCGGCACCGATCTGGGCCAGACCGGCAACCCGAACCCGGTCGAGGGCATGCGCCAGATGATCGCCATGCTGATCAAGCTGGGCCATGACGACGACGACATCCGCAAGATGACCTCGACCGTCGGGGCCGAACTGGTCGGGCTGGAAGCATGAGGGGGCTGAAGGCACGGATCAACGCCGGCGAGACCGTCATCGGCAGCTTCGTCAAGACGCCCGCGCCGCATGTCGTCGAGATCCTGGGCCTTGCCGGGCTGGATTTCGCGGTGCCCGACCAGGAACATGCGCCGCTGGATCTGGGCGCGATGGACCAGCTTGCGCTGGCGTCGCGCGCGGCGGGGCTGCCTTTGGTCGCGCGCTGCTGGGGGCAGTCGCCGGCGCGCATCTCGCCGCTGCTGGACCTGGGCTGCGCGGGGGTGATGGTGCCCCATGTCGCGGATCGCGGCACGGCCGAGGCGGTCATGGCCGCGGTCAAGTTCGGCCGGGGTTCGCGCGGCCTGTCGCCTTCGCCGCGCGCGGGGCGTTACGGCACCCTTGCCGCCCCGGACTATACCGCGAAAAGCGACGCCGAAACCGTGGTGATGCTGCAAATCGAGGACAAGGAGGCGCTGGAGCGGCTGGACGAGATCGCCGCCGTGCCGGATATCGACGTGCTGTTCGTCGGACCTGCCGATCTGTCGCAATCGCTGGGCTGCGGCTTCCCCTCGGCCGAGCTTGACGCGGCGATCATCCGCGTGATCGCGGCCGCCCGGCGCGCAGGTGTCGCCGCGGGCCTGTTCGTCGGCGACGAAAGCCAGATCGCCCCCTGGCGCGAACGTGGCGTCAGCGTCTTCGTCTGCGGCTCGGACCAGGGGCTGCTGATGAAGGGCGCGCGCCGGATCATCGAGGCGGGCCGCGCTTGCTGAGCCCGCGCTGACAGGAAAGGATTTTCGCGATGTATAAAGACAAGGACCCCCGCGCGGCCCTGTTCGCCGCGGCCTCGGCCCCGCCCCGCACCGGGCTGATCGCCGAGGAACAGCTTGCCGAGTTCGACAAGACCCCGCCGCAGGAAGATAGCGATGGCCGCAAGGTCTGGTATCAGCGCGGCTGCAATTTCGTGCTGGCCTATGCCGAGGCGCAGCCGGGCGCGAGCTTTGCCCGCGCCGGCCAGCCCGACGAATATGTGCTGCTGCTGCCCGATCGCCCCGCCCTGGTCGAGGCGAATGGCGACAGCCGCGAGGTTGCCGGCAATTCCATCGTCTTCGTGCCGCCGGGCGACAGCCGGGTGACGCTGCCCGAAGGGGGCAGGCTGGTGCGGCTGTTCACGGCCGCGGCCGCCGATCTGGTCGCGCTGTGCCCCAATGCCGATGCCTATGCGGCCGGCCGCAGCCATATCCCGCCCTTCCAGCCCTGGCCCGAACCCGCCGGCGGCTTGCGCATCCGCGCCTATGACCTGGACGTGAAGCCGCAAGAGGGGCGCTTTGGCCGCATTTTCCGCTGCACCACCTTCATGGTGAATTTCCTGGACGTGCAGCAGGGACCGCGCGATCCAAGGAAGCTTTCACCCCATCACCACGACGATTTCGAGCAGTGTTCCTTGGCGCTTGCCGGCAGCTTTACCCATCACCTGCGCTGGCCCTGGACGGTGGATCGCAGCGACTGGCGCGAGGACCGGCATATCGCCGTCGGCGCGCCGTCCTCGCTGGTGATCCCGCCGCCGGTCATCCATACCACCGAAGCCAGCGGCGCGGGCGAGAATGCGCTGGTGGACATCTTCTGCCCGCCGCGGCTGGATTTCTCGATGCAGCAGGGCTGGGTGCTGAACGATGCCGATTATCCGGTGATCCCGCAGGGCTGAAGCCGGCGGCTCCAACGGGCAGGGCGGGGCGGCCCGTTCGGCCTTCGGGCCTTCGGCAGGCCTGCGGCCAAGCCCTCGCCACGGGCCTTTCGCGGATCGACACTAGGCGGCCTGCCGGAATCCGCTGCCTGCCGACCCGCAGATCAATCCTCTGCGCGCGCCCCCGTCCGCAGGGGCGCGCGGCTGTATTCGTTGCCGGCCTCGGTCGCCTTGCGCAGCAGCGCGACGAATGCCTCGGCCTCGGCCGGGGTCAGGCCGGCCAGCGTGCGCTGCTGCACCTCGGCGATGGCCGGGGCAAGCTGCGCCAGCGTGTTCTGCCCCGCCGCGGTCAGTTCCAGCACCCTTGCGCGGCGGTCCTGCGCGCTGACGCTGCGCGACAGCAGCCCCTTGCCCTCCAGCCGGTCGACCACCCCGCCGATGGTGACGCGGTCATGCGCGATCAGCCCGGCCAGCGTGGCCTGATCCACCCCCGGATGTTCGGCCAGGGCCGCCAGCGCCGCGAATTGCACCGGCGTCAGGTCCACCCCCGCCTCGTCCATCCGGGCGGCGAAGATCGCGGTCGAGATCTGGTTCAGGCGCCGGACCAGATGGCCCGGCAGATCGTAAAGCGTCGTCATGGCACCGGCTCGCTTGCGTTCGCCGCAGGCTAGGCAAGCCCGCGCAGGATGACAAGTGTGCTTATCATATTGACTAGCATACTGATGGTTAGTATACGTCTTTATTATCGGACCCCGCGGCATCGGGGCGTATCCTGAGGGAGGATAGAATGCAGTTTCACCTTGACGGCTTTCGGCCTGGCGACCCGACCCATCATCCGGCCGCGCAGGTGGATGCGGCCGGGAACGACGGGGACGTCGATGTGCTGATCGTCGGCAGCGGCCCGGCCGGGCTGACCCTGGCGGCGCAACTGGCCATGTTTCCCGCGATCCGCACCCGCATCGTGGAACAGAAGCCGGGGCCGCTGGAACTGGGTCAGGCCGACGGCATCGCCTGCCGCACGATGGAGATGTTCAACGCCTTCGGCTTTGCCGACCGGGTGATGAAGGAAGCCTATTGGGTGAACGAAGTCACCTTCTGGAAGCCGCAGGACGGCGATGGCCCGATCATGCGCCACGGCCGCATCCGCGACACCGAAGACGGGCTTTCGGAATTTCCCCATGTCATCCTGAACCAGGCGCGGGTGCATGACTTCTATCTTGAGGCGATGCGTCACGCGCCGACTCGGCTGCAACCGGATTACGGGCTGCAACTGGCCGGCCTGACCATCCCCGACGACCCCGCGCAGCCGGTCCAGGCGCGGCTGCGCCCGGTGGGGGCCCAGGACGATGCCCGCGACCAGATCGTCCGCGCCCGCTATGTCGTCGGCTGCGACGGCGCCCGCAGCCAGGTCCGCCGCCAGATCGGGCGGGAGTTGCGCGGCGAGGCGGCGAACCAGGCCTGGGGCGTGATGGACGTGCTGGCCTATACCGATTTTCCCGACATCCGGCTGAAATCCGCGATCCATTCCGCGCAGGAAGGCAATATCCTGATCATCCCGCGCGAAGGCGGCTATCTGGTCCGGCTCTATATCGAACTGGACAAGCTGGCCGAGGACGAGCGCGTCGCCTCGAAGAACATCACCCAGGACAAGCTGATCGCCGCCGCGCAGCGGATCCTGCACCCCTATGTGCTGGAGGTGAAAGAGGTCGCCTGGTGGTCCGTCTATGAAATCGGCCAGCGGCTGACCGACCGCTTCGACGACCTGCCCGACGATGCCCCGGCCTCGCGCATGCCGCGGGTGTTCATCGCGGGCGACGCCTGCCACACCCACAGCCCCAAGGCGGGGCAGGGCATGAACGTCTCGATGCAGGACAGCTTCAACCTGGGCTGGAAACTGGCGGCGGTGCTGCGCGGACAGGCCGATGCCGGCTTGCTGCGCAGCTATTCGGCCGAGCGGCAGGGCGTCGCGCAAGAACTGATCGACTTTGACCGCGAATTCGCCCGGATGTTCAGCGCCCGTCCCAAGACCGCCCAGGATGACGGCGAAGGCGTCGATCCGGCCGAGTTCCAGCGCTATTTCGTCCAGCACGGCCGCTTTACCGCCGGCACGGCGACGCGCTATCGCCGCTCGGAGCTGACAGGGCCGGACACGCATCAGCATCTGGCGGCCGGGTTCCCGGTCGGGATGCGCTTTCACTCGGCGCCGGTGGTGCGGCTGGCCGATGCCCGGCCCATGCATCTGGGCCATGTCGCCCAGGCCGACGGGCGCTGGCGGATCTATCTGTTCGCCGATGCGCAGGGGCTGGCGCCCGGCTCGGGGCTGGTGCGGCTTTGCGAGCGGTTGGAGCGCGAGGGCTCGGCCCTGCGCCGCCACACCCCGGCGGGCGCGGATCCCGATGCGGTCTTCGACATCCGCGCGGTCTTGCAGCAGTCCCACCAGTCGCTGTCGATGGACGAGCTGCCGGGGCTGCTATGGCCGCGCAAGGGCCGCCACGGGCTGCGCGATTATGAAAAGGCGTTCTGCGCCGATCCGGCCGCGGGCGACATCTTCGATCTGCGCGGCATCGACCGCAAGCGGGGCTGCATGGTGGTGGTGCGCCCCGACCAATATGTCGCCCAGGTCCTGCCGCTGGAGGACGACGCGGCGCTGGGGGAATATTTCGCGGGCGTGCTGCGGGCGGCGGGCTAGGTTCCGGCCGCCTGCGTCCTAGCCGCGGGCCGGGCCGGCCCCAGCCGCCCCCGTCCCTGGTCCCGGCCCGAAGCCCTGGGCGATGACCCGCATCACCGCCTGGCGGAACAATAGCTGCGCATTGGTTTCGGGCTGGCTGGCGCGGGTCATCAGCCCGACCGGACCCTGCGTCAGCGTGGTGTCCAGCGGCAGCCGCACCAGCCGGCCCTCGGCGATCTCGCGCGCCACCACCCCGGTCGAAATGAACCACACCGCATTGCCCTGGCGGGTGAAGACGCGGCCAAAGGCGTCCGACACGGTCTCGATCCGGCGGGCCGGGCGCAAGATGCCATGCGCGATCAGCAGCCTTTCCACAAAGGGGTGGATCGCCGCGGTCTGGGTCGGATAGATCACAGGGAAATCCCCGATCCGGCTTAGGTCGGGGTCGGACAGGATCGGATGGCCCGGCCGGACCACCACCGCCACATCCTCCAGGTAAAGCTGGGTGAAACTTAGTCCCTGCATGGTTTCGGGCGCGCCCAGCCGCCCGATCACCACGTCAAGATCGTCCGAACGCAGCAGCCCCATCAGGTGCCCGTGCCCGCCATCGGCGATGGACAGCCGCAGATGCGGCGCGGCCTGCTGCAACTCTGCCACCACCTCGGGCATCAGCCGCGCCGAGACCGAGGGCAAGGATCCCACCCGCAGGGACAGCTCGGCCGCCTGCGCCTCGGCGGAAATGCCCGCCAGCCCCTGCGACAGCGCCGACAGCGCGTTCAGCGCATAGCCGTGGAAGAATTCCCCCTGCGCGGTCAGCGCCACGCCGCGGCGGCTGCGGGTCATCAGGCTTGCGCCGACGATTTCCTCCAATTCGGCCATGGTGCGCGAAATCGCCGGCTGGGTCAGATACAGCGCCTCGGCCGCGCGCTTGAGATTGCCCTGGCGGACGATCTCGACAAAGGCCTGCACATGTCTCAGCCGAATCCTGCGGTCCAATACTTGCCTTTTTTGATAATTATAAAACTCAATTACTCATTTTACTTGCGGTGCGCGGCAGGTCAAGTTCAGTGGCAGCAAGGGGGGACCGTCATGCGTAGTCAGGTCGTTATCATCGGTGGCGGGCCGTCCGGGCTGCTTCTGGGCCAGCTTCTGCACCGCCAGGGCATCGAGGCCGTGGTGCTGGAGCGCAAGACCCGCGACTATGTGCTGGGCCGCATCCGCGCCGGGGTGCTGGAAACCGGCCTTGTGCGCCTGATGGAGGAAGCGGGCGTGGCCGACCGCCTGCACCGCGAGGGCTATGTCCACGACGGCACCCAGATCGCCTGGGACGGCGGCATGTTCCATATCGACTTCAAGAAGCTGACCGGCACGCCGGTGGTCGTCTACGGCCAGACCGAGGTGACGCGCGATCTTTACGACGCGCGCGAAGCCGCGGGTGCGCGCACCGTCTTCGAGGTCGAGGATGTCGTGATCCACGATGCCGACGGCGACCGCCCCTATGTGACCTATACAAGCGCCGGGCAGGGCCATCGCATCGACTGCGATTTCGTCGCCGGCTGCGACGGGTTCCACGGCATCAGCCGCCAGACCATTCCGCTGGATGTCCGGCGCGAATACGAAAAGACCTATCCCTTCGGCTGGCTGGGCATCCTGTCGGAAACGCCCCCGGTCCACGAGGAACTGATCTACGCCAATTCCGACCGCGGCTTTGCGCTGTGTTCGATGCGCAATGCCAACCTGTCGCGCTATTACATCCAATGCGCGCTGTCGGACCATACCAGCGACTGGACAGATGCCGCCTTCTGGGACGAATTGCGCCGCCGCCTGCCTGCGGATGTGGCCGACCGGCTGGTCACGGGTCCGTCGATCGAGAAATCCATCGCGCCGCTGCGGTCCTTCGTGACCGAGCCGATGCGCTGGGGCCGGCTGTTTCTGTGCGGCGACGCCGCCCATATCGTGCCGCCGACCGGCGCCAAGGGGTTGAATACGGCGGCCAGCGACGTGCAATACCTGTATAACGGGCTGGTACAATATTACCGGGACAAGGACAGTGAGGGCATCGACCGCTATTCCGAAAAGGCGTTGCTGCGCGTCTGGAAGTCCGAACGCTTCAGTTGGTGGTTCAGCGGCCTGCTGCACCGCTATCCGCACCAAAGCCCCTTCGACCTGAAGATGCAAAAGGCCGATATCGCCTTTTTGCGCGACAACGAATCGCAACAGCGCGCATTCGCGGAAAACTATGTGGGGCTGCCTTACTGATGCGGACGATCCAGGCAAATGGCGCGGATCTGCATGTCGCGGTGTCGGGACCGGAAACCGGGCCGGCGGTGGTCTTTGCGAACTCGCTGGGCACCGATCTGCGGGTCTGGGACGGGCTGATCCCGCATCTGGCGCCGGGCCTGCGGCTGGTGCGCTATGACAAGCGCGGCCATGGCCTGTCCCAGGAAGCCCCCGGCCCCTACGGCATCGAGACGCTGGCCGACGACGCGGCGGCGCTGATCGCGGCGCTGGATCTGGGGCGGGCGGTCTTCGTCGGCCTGTCCATCGGCGGGCTGATCGGGCTGTCGCTGGCCGCCCGCCATCCGGGCCTGCTGGCGGGGCTGGTGGTGTCGAACTCGGCCGCCCGGATCGGCGATGCGGCGATGTGGAACGCCCGCATCCAGGCGATCCGCGACGGCGGGCTGGCCAGCATCGCGGCGCCGACGATGGAGCGCTGGTTTTCGCCCGCCTTCCGGGCGGCGGGACGCGATGCGCCCTGGCGCCGGATGCTCGCCCGCCAGCCGCAGGGCGGCTATGTCGCCTGCTGCCAGGCAATCGCCGGGGCCGATCTGACCGATGCGGCCCGCGCGCTGGACCTGCCGGTGCAGGTGATCGCGGGCGGGCTTGACGGCTCGACGCCCCCGGACCTGGTGCGGGCCACCGCCGGGCTGATCCCCGGCGCGGGCTTCGACCTGATCGCGGATGCCGGGCATATTCCCTGCGTGGAGGCGCCGGCCGCCCATGCGGCCATTCTCAACCGTTTCTTCAAGGACATCGGCCATGCCTGACCGCCCCGTCCCCGACGCCCTGGTCCAGGACCGCCACAAGACCGGCATGAGAACCCGCCGCGAGGTGCTGGGCGATGCGCATGTGGACCGCGCAGAGGCGCAGACCTCGGATCTCGACCAGCCGTTCCAGGACCTGATCACCGTTTCGGCCTGGGGCACGGTCTGGGCCTCGGACGCCATCAGCCGGCGCGAGCGTTCCATGCTGACGCTGGCGCTGCTGGCGGCGACCGGCAATTGGGAGGAGATCCCCATGCATATCCGCGCCACCGCCCGCACCGGCGCCAGCCAGCGCGACGTGGTCGAGGCGTTCCAGCATGTCGCGATCTATTGCGGCGTGCCCAGGGCCAACCACGCGCTGAAACTGGCCAAGCAGACCTTTGCCGAGATGGAAGAGGAGGAGGAGAGCCGATGACCCCTGCCGAATATTACCAGCGCGACCGACGCATCCACCCGCCGGCGCTGACCCCCGACTACAAGACCTCGGTCGCGCGCAGCCCGCGCTTCAGCCTGATCAGCCTGCAAGGCTCGATGTCGGAAATCACCGGCCCGACCTTTGGCCATGGCGACATCAGCCCGATCGACAACGACCTGATCAAGAATTACGTGCATGGCGGCGACCCGATCGGCGAGCGCATCATCGTCCACGGCCGGGTGCTGGACGAGAACGCCCGCCCCGTGCCGAACACGCTGGTCGAGGTGTGGCAGGCCAATGCCGGCGGCCGCTATCGCCACAAGAAGGACAGCTACCTGGCGCCCATCGACCCGAATTTCGGCGGCTGCGGGCGCACCATCACCGATGCGGACGGCTATTATTTCTTTCGCACCATCAAGCCCGGCGCCTATCCCTGGCGCAACTGGGTCAACAACTGGCGGCCGGCGCATATCCATGTCTCGGTCTTCGGCCATGCCTTTTGCCAGCGGCTGATCACCCAGCTTTATTTCGAGGGCGACCCGCTGATCCCGCTCTGCCCCATCGTGCAGACCGTCCCGGACGCCCAGGCCATCGACCGACTGACCGCCAAGCTGGACATGAACGCGGGTGTGCCGCTGGACAGCATCGCCTATCGTTTCGACATCGTGCTGCGCGGGCGCCGCTCGACCATGTTCGAGAACCGGCTGGAGGGGAACTGATGACACCTGTCGATGCACGGGCCAACCGCCCGCAATACCTGCCGGAAAGCGCGTCGCAGACCGCCGGCCCCTATGTCCATATCGGGCTGGCGCCGGGGGCGGCGGGCTTTCAGATCTTCGACCGGGAACTCGGCTGGGACATCGCCGGGCCGAATGCCGCAGGCGAACGCATCCGGGTCGAGGGGCTGGTGATCGACGGCACCGGCAGCCCGGTCAAGGACGTGCTGATCGAGATCTGGCAGGCCAATGCCGCCGGCCTTTACGCCCATCCCGAGGCGGGCGGCGCGGTCGAAGACGGCTTTCGCGGCTGGGGCCGGGTCATCACCGATTTCGAGACCGGCGAATGGGGTTTCGACACCGTCAAGCCCGGCCCGGTCCGGGCGCGGGGCCGCATGGCATCGGGCGTCGCCCAGCGGGTGCGCGACAGCCATCCCGACTGGCAGGGCCGCGCGGCCGAGGACAACGTGCCGATGGCGCCGCACCTGAACCTGTGGATCGTCGCCCGCGGCATCAATATCGGCCTGAACACAAGGATGTATTTCGACGACGAGGCCGCGGCCAACGCCACCGATCCGGTGCTGAACCTGATCGAATGGGAACGCCGCCGCGCCACGCTGATCGCCAGGCGCACGGTCCGCGACGGCAAGCCGGTCTATCGCTTCGACATCCGCCTGCAGGGCGAGGATGAAACGGTGTTCTTCGATGTCTGATCCGGCCGGCAAACCCTGCATCATCTGCGTCGCCATCACTGGCAGCCTGCCGACCAAGGAAAACAACCCGGCGGTCCCGATCACCATCGCCGAACAGGTCGAATCGACGCATGAGGCGTTCGAGGCGGGCGCCAGCATCGCCCATTGCCATGTCCGCGACGACCAGGGGCGCCCGACCAGCGACCCCGACCGCTTCGCCGCGCTGAAAGAGGGGCTGGAGAAACACTGCCCCGGCATGATCGTCCAGCTTTCGACCGGCGGGCGGTCGGGGGCGGGGCAGGCGCGGGGGGGCATGCTGCCTCTGCGCCCCGACATGGCCTCGCTGTCCGTGGGCTCGAACAACTTTCCGACGCGGGTCTATGAAAACCCGCCGGACCTGGTGGACTGGCTGGCGGCCGAGATGCTGGAATACGGCATCAAGCCGGAAATCGAGGCGTTCGACCTGTCCCATATCCTTCAGGCCAAGAAGATGGCCGACGACGGCCGGCTGGCCGGCACCCCCTATGTGCAGTTCGTGATGGGGGTGAAAAACGCCATGCCCGCCGACCGCGATGTCTTCGACTATTACATCCATACGGTAAGGCGGCTGTTCGGCGATGACGCGCCCTGGTGCGCCGCCGGCATCGGGCCCAGCCAGATCGTGCTGAACGAATGGGCGATTTCCTCGGGCGGGCACGTGCGCACGGGGCTTGAGGACAACGTGCGGCTGGACCGCGAGCGGCTGGCGCCCTCGAACGCGGCGCTGGTGGCCCGCGCGGTCGATCTGTGCAGGAAATACGACCGCCCCGTCGCGACATGGCGGCAGGCGCGGCAGATCCTTGGGCTGCGGATGGTCTGATGGCGGCGGGTACCCTGTTCGGACAGCTTTACGGCGATGGCGAGATGGCGGCGATCCTGTCGGATCGCGCAGCCATCGCGGCCATGCTGCGGGTCGAGGCTGCATTGGCCCGCGCCCAGGCCGGCCTGGGGGTGATCCCGGCCGCGGCGGCCGAGACGATTGCGCAGGCGGCAGGGGTTCTGGAACCCGACCCGGCAGAGCTTGCCGCGGCAGTGGCGCAGGCCGGCATTACCGCGCAGCCGGTTATCGCGGCGCTGAAATCCGCGGCGGGGGATGCCGCGGCCTTCGTCCATTACGGCGCCACCTCGCAGGACGTCGTGGACACGGCGCTGGCGCTGCAACTGCTGGCGGCGCTGGACCTGCTGGGCGGGCGGCTGGAGCGTCTGGCGGCGCTGCTGGCGCAGAAGGCCGCAGCTCACGCCGAGCTGCCGATCCCGGCGCGCACCCGCCACCAGATTGCCGCGCCTACCACCTTGGGCGCCAAGATCGCGGTCTGGCAGGGGATGGCCGCGCGCAACCGGCAACGGCTGGATCAGTTGCGGCCGCGGCTGCTGCTGGTCTCGCTGCACGGGGCGGCGGGGACCGAGGCCGCGCTGGCCGGTCACGGCCCGGCGCTGCGCAAGGCCATGGCGGCGGCGCTGGGGCTGGGGGTGCCCGACGGGCCCTGGCACGCGGCCCGCGACGGTATCGCGGAACTGGCGGGCTGGCTGTCGCTGGTCACGGGCGGGCTTGGCAAGATGGGTCTGGACCTGGTGCAGCTTGGCCAAAGCGAGATCGCCGAACTGGCGGCGGGGTCGGGGGGCGGTTCGTCCACCATGCCGCAAAAGCAGAACCCCGTCGCGGCCGAGGCGCTGGCGACGCTGGCGCGGCTGAATGCCGGCGATCTGGCCGGGATGCACCAGGCGCTGGTCCATGCGCAGGAACGCGACGGCATCGCGCTGGGGCTGGAATGGAACCTGCTGCCGGGAATGCTGGAACGCGCGGCCGCAGCGCTGCGCATTGGCTGCGATCTGGCCGAGACGCTGGCCCCGCGCCCCCAGGGCATCGCCGCCACCTTCGCCGCCGACCGCGGGCGGATGGCGGCCGAGGCCGCGGGCTTTCTGCTGGCCGAAACCATGCCCCGCGCCCAGGCTCTGCGGATCGTGGCGCAGGCGCTGGCGCAGGTTGCCGCGGGCGCGTCCCCCACGCTGGTCGATGCGCTGGCGCAACTGGCCCCCGGCCGCGACTGGGCCAAGGCGCTGCGGCCCGAAAACCTGACCGGCGCCGCGCCCGACCAGGCGCGCGCCGCATGCGACCGAACTGAACAATGCAACGGGAGGAAACCATGAAAACCCTGATCCTGTCCGCCATCGCCTCGCTTTCGCTGGGCGGCGCGGCATTCGCCGCCGATGTGACGCTGCGCGTCCATCACTTCCTGTCGGCCGATGCGCCGATGCAAACCGAAATCCTGACCCCCTGGGAAAAGGCCATCGAGGAACAGTCGGGCGGCCGTATCGACGTGCAGCTATTCCCGTCGATGCAACTGGGCGGCAAGCCGCCGCAGCTTTTCGACCAGGCGCGCGACGGCATCGTGGATATCTCGTGGACGCTTTTGGGCTACACCCCCGGCCGTTTCCCCGTGGCCGAGGTGTTCGAGCTGCCCTTCATGTCCGGCACCGCCGTCCAGACCACCGCCGCGCTGCAAGAATTCCAGGCGAAATACCTGGGCGACGAGATGGCGCAGGTCAAACCGCTGCTGCTGCATGCGCCGGCCGGCTACAAGTTCCATATGCGCGGCGGCCCGATCACCTCGCTGGCCGACCTCAAGGGCAAGAAGATCCGCGCCCCCTCGCGCGCGATGACCGACGCGCTGAACGCGCTGGGGGCGACCGCGGTGGGCATGCCCGTGCCCGAGGTCGCGCAGGCCCTGACCACCGGCGTGATCGACGGCGCTCAGATCCCGTGGGAGGTCGTGGGCTCGCTGCGGGTCAACGAGATCACCGACGCCCATAGCGAAATCGGGGTCGAGAACGGCGGCATTTCCACCGCGGTCATGGCGCTGGTGATGAACCGGGCGAAATACGACAGCCTGCCCGACGACCTGAAAAAGGTCATCGACGACAATTCCGGCGCCAGTCTGGCGGTCCTGGCCGGCGAGGCCCTGGACCGGGTCGAGGCCGAGGAGCGCCAGAAAGCCCTGGATGCGGGCGCGCAGATCAACGTGATCCCGTCCGAGCAGATGGAGGAATGGCGCAGCGCCGTGCAGCCGGTCGTGGACGGCTGGGTCAAGGCCATGGACGGCCGCGGCCTGGACGGTCAGGCGATGCTGGACGACGCGCGCGCCATGCTGGCCGCCGCCGGCGCCGAGTAAAGGAAGGACGAGGGCGACATGACCGAAGCCGAACCCCTGACCGAACAGCCCCATCCGGTGCCGGTGCCCGGCTGGCTTGTCACCCTCTGCCGCTGGTTTGCCGCGCTGGGGGGTGCGGCGCTGCTGGCAATGATGCTGATGACCGTGACCAGCGTCACGCTGCGCACATTGCTGGGCTGGCCGATCCCCGGTGATTTCGAACTGGTCGAGGTGCTTTCGGCCATCACCATCTTCTGCTTCCTGCCCTGGTGCCAGGTCATCGGCGGCAATGTGCTGGTGGATTTCTTCACCATGAAGGCCGGTCCGCGCACCAACCACGCGCTAGAATCGTTGGGCGACCTGGTCTATCTGGCGATCGGGGCGCTGCTGACCTGGCGGCTGTGGCACGGGGCGGTGGATTTCTACAGCTATGGGGAACAGACCATGGTGCTGCGCATCCCGATCTGGTGGGGCTTCATCATCGCCATGCCGGCGATGGCGCTGCTGATCGTGACCACCTTCTTCACCTTGATCGGCCATATCGGAAAGGCGCGCGCATGACCGGGATCGCCGCCGGGCTGACGGGTTTCGGGGTGCTGCTGGCGCTGATGGCCATTCGCATTCCGATTGCGGTGGCGATGCTGGCGACCGGCATCGTCGGATATGGGCTGGTCAATGGCTGGATGCCGCTGCTGGCCTTTCTCAAGACCAATACCTATTACCAGTTCTCGACCTATTCGCTGTCGGTGATCCCGCTTTTCGTGCTGATGGGCGAATTCGCCACCCATGCCGGGATGAGCCGGGCGCTTTACCGCGCCGCCGCGGCCTTCATGGGGCATCTGCGCGGCGGGCTGGCCATGGCCTCGATCGGGGGCTGCGCGGCCTTTGGCGCGATCTGCGGATCGTCCCTGGCCACCGCCGCCACCATGGGCCAGGTCGCCCTGCCCGAGATGCGGCGCTATAATTACTCGGGCGCGCTGGCGACCGGGGCGCTGGCCGCCGGCGGCACCATGGGCATCCTGATCCCGCCCTCGGTGATCCTGGTGCTTTATGCGCTGATGACCGAACAAAGCATCGCCAAGATGTTCGTCGCCGCCATGGTGCCCGGCGTGGTCGCGGCGCTTGGCTATATGCTGGCGGTCGCCATCTTCGTGCGCCGCCAGCCCCAGGCGGGCCCGGCCGGACCCCGCGCCAGTTGGGCCGAGCGGCTGGCCTCGCTGAAGGAAACCTGGTCGATCATCCTGATCTTTGCGCTGGTGATCGTCGGCATGTATCGCGGCTGGTTCACCCCCACCGAGGCCGCGGCGGTCGGCGCCTTCGGGGCCTTCGTGCTGGCGGTGCTGCATGGCGGGCTGCGGCTCAAGGGGCTGATCGAATGCCTGCAAGGCACGGCCCGGACCTCGGCCATGATCTTCCTGATCATGCTGGGCGCCGAGATGTTCAACGCCTTCCTTTCCGCCACGCAGACGCCCATGCTTGCCTCGCAGATGATCGTCGAGGCGGGGCTGTCGCCGATGATGGTTCTGGTCGCGATCCTGCTTTTGTATCTGGCGATGGGCTGCGTGATGGATTCCATGTCCATGCTGCTGCTGACCATCCCGATCTTCTATCCGATCATCGCCGGGCTGGATTTCGGCATGGGCCGCGAGGAGACGCTGATCTGGTTCGGCATCCTGGCGGTGGTGGTGGTCGAGGTGGGGCTGATCACCCCTCCGGTCGGGATGAACGTCTTTGTCATCAACGCCATGGCCAAGGACGTGCCGATGTGGGAAAGCTTCAAGGGGGTGATGCCCTTCCTGATCTCGGACCTGCTGCGCATCGTGTTGCTGGTCGCGTTTCCGGCGATCACCCTGGGGCTGGTCCGGGCGCTGGGATAGGTCCGCCCCCGCGGCCGTTCCGTCCGCCCCATGCCGCGCCGTTGCGACAGGCGGCGCGGCGAAACCGAAAGGGCCCCGTCGCGGCCCCTTGGGCAGGCATCCGGGACCGGAATGCCCGCCCGCGGGGGCTGCTCAGACCTCTTGCGCGGTCATCTCATAGGAAAACGCCTTGGCGTCCAACTCGTTCAGCCGGCCCTGGGCGTTCAGGCCCTGCGGATACATCAGGAAGGGCAGGGCGCCGTCCACGCCGGGCAGGGCCACGTCGCTGGCGGTGTTATAGGCCAGCCAATTGCCTTCCCAATTGCCGAAAAGCGCCGCGTTGACCGGCGCGACCAGCGGATCGGCCGGGTCCTTGATCCAGCGGTCGGTCTCGGCCCGCATCACCTTCAGCACGTCCGCCGGGTCCATCGCCACCCAGCCATGGCCCGCCAGCCAGACCTCGGCCCGGCAATGCTGCGCGCCGGTCACGTCCGGGCTGTTCGCGCCCAACTGCTTGTAGCCGAAGGCCGAGGGCGCCACCCGCACGCCGTAGATGTCGCGCGCCGGCACGCCCGAGGCCCGCGCCAGCCCCACGAAAAGCCCGTTCAGGTCGGCGCATTTGCCGCCAAGGCCGGCGCTGGTCAGCGTGGCCTGGATGTCGCCCGGTCCGCAGCCGGGCGTGTCCAGGTTGCGATAGCAATGGTTGACGATCCAGGCATAGATCGCGGCGATCTTCTCGCGGTCGCTGGTGGCGCCTTTGGTGATCGCGCGCGCGCGTTCCAGCACCACGCCGTCCAGCGGCTTGAGGTTGGAACCTTTCAGCGCCGCTTCCAGCACCGCCGGATCCTCTTGCACGTCCGAGGTGCGGTTCCAGTCCGCCACACGGTTGCGGGTCTGGATGCGGCTGACCAGTTCGACCGTGGGCTCGGGGGTCGAAGGGTCGAAGCGCGCGTGCAGCATCCGCGCCCCGCTGGCCGGATCGGTGACGATGGCGGCTTCGCTGGCATTGCCGGTGAAGCTGTGATCCAGGCTGCGCTGGTATTCCGTCTCGACCGCCGGCACCGGCAGCCAGACCTGCGTCGCGCCCTGGGCCGCAAGCCGGACCTGGCTGCGCAGTTCGAAGCTGCGCCAGCCGCTGGCCGCCGGGGCGAAGCCGCGCGGCTCGGGCGCTGCCCGCAGCAGGCCGGGCAGGGCGGGCATCGCGGCGGCCGCCAGGCCGAGTTTCAGCAGGTTGCGTCGGTTGGTGCGGGTCATGATGTCCTCCGGTTTTCTCGGGTCTATGCTGCGATGATACGGGAACACTGCGCGGTAATCGTAACGTCAGGCATCGAACGAAGTCGCATCGGGCTGGACCGCGCCGCCGTTGCCGGGCGGGGCGTTTCGACAGGATACCCGCCCGCCAGCAGAACGAAAGGTATTTCGTTATCCACCGCCGCCGAGCCCCCTGACCGCCACCATTGCCCGTTGCACGCTTCATTCCAGCAACGTTTTGGGCCGTGGCGGATAATGGCGCGGCCGATTGGGATGATGAAAGGGGAACCCATGCCGAACAAAGCCACAGTCCGGGGCGTTCTTTTGGACGCCACGCTTGCGCCGGTCGCCTTTGGCAAGATCGTCGCGACGCTTCACGGCTCGGATGTCTTCGACGGGGGCGTGCGGGTGGTGACGCAAAAGGTCGAGGCGACGACCGGCGCGCAGGGGGAATGGTCGCTGGAGCTGATCGTGAACGGCGAGGGCGAGGCGGGCACCACCACCTGGACCGTCGAGGGCTATAACCAATATGTCGTCAAGGTGTTCGAGGCCAAGGCGCTGTTCCT
>NZ_FTMK01000011.1 GCF_900156255.1 Paracoccus thiocyanatus | reverse complement strand
TCTCTGCCGGGCAGGCGTCCGACAAGGCGGCGGTCGAGGAGCTTCTGGCGACGCATCCTCGACCCGGCGATGTGGTGGCCGATCGCGGCTACGATGCCCGCGCCGTGCTCGACCTGATCGCGGCGCGCGGCGGACGCGGCCATATCCCGACCCAACGCGACCGCAAGGTGCAGCGGCAGGTCGATCCGGTCCTCTACCGCCAGCGCAACCTCGTGGAGAGGTTCTTCTCCAAGCTCAAGCAGTTCCGAAAGATCGCCACCCGATACGAGAAGACGGCGGAAAACTACCTCGCCGCCGTCCTCATGGCATGCTCAAGGCTGTGGATGAGGAATTATGAGTCCGCAGCCTAGTGCCAGAAGCTGAGATATTCGATCATGCTGGCCAATTCCTTGCCCAAAAGCACCGGCAGGCCCCAATGCAGCACCAGCGCATCGGCGGCGAACAGCCCCAGGATCAGAAGGCCCAGCACCAGCGCGATCTGATTTGTCATGTTCCGCCCCTGCTTGCGCCCTTGCGGCCGGTCCCGGCCGCCGTCCCCTGCTAGGGCAGAGCCGGGAACGAGGCAAGCCTTCACCGCCGCCTTGGCGCTTGCAGGATCTGGCGCGGGAGCTGGGTGATCATGCGCGGGCGCCGCACCGTCCGACAAGGGATCGCGGCCGCCTTGGCGACAGGACCCCGGTGCCGGAACGCGGCGCGCCGGTGGGTCGTGCCGCAACAGGATGGGACAGGTCGGGGATCGCCGGCCAGCGGTCTTGCCGAGAAGCCCCCGTCAGCCGGGTGGGGCTTCCCCGTCTTCCTGCGCCTCTTCCTCGGGTTCCTGGGCAATCAGGAACAGATCCCCCGCCGCCTCCATGCGGCGGATGGTGATCACCACCTGGTCCATCGCCTCCTCTGCGTCTCGGGCCGAGACCTTGCCAAGCGCCTCCATCTCTTCGCGCATCGATTCGGCCAGGCGGGAGGAGATGCCGCCCAGCAGGAACTCGGCCGTTTCGCGCGCCGCGCCCCGCGCGCCCGTCAGCGCCTTGAGCAGGACGGGATTGTCTACCTCGCGCATGAGGCGCGAAATGTCGCGCCGGTCGATCCGGCGCGGGATATGGGCCCAGGTGAAGATGGTCTTGCGCACCTCGCCGGCGAAGGCGGCATCGTCGTCTTCCAGGCCGGCCAGCACCCCGTCGCGCATGCTGGACGGCGAAAAGTTCAGGATGGCGCCGACCTTTTCGCCCGCCTTGCCCTCTAGTGCCGGCTGGGGCACGGCGTCGGCCGCCTGGATCAGCGCCCGGCCGATGCGTTGCAGGGCCGCAGGCGCAATGCCGCCGGTCAGCGACATGGCATAGGCGATCTGGCGCGCGCGTTCCTGGTCCAGCAGGCCGAACACTTCGGCCGCGCGCGGCACTGGCAGCTTGGAAAACATCACCGCCGCGATTTCGACCGCTTCGGTGCGGGCCAGTTCGGCCAGCAGGGCGGGCGTCATAGCGGCAATCCGGTCCCAGGGATCGCCCGCGCCGTTCAGCGCCGCCAGCCGGCGCAGCTGATCGGTGGTGTCGGGCGACAGATGCCCGTCCAGCAGATCCAGCGTGCCGTCGATATCGCCGGGAAAGGACAGGCCCACGCCTTCCAGCCGGTCGCAGAACTCGGCCACGATGGCATTGCGGGTGTCGCGGTCGATCATCCCCATCAGCGCCATTTCCTGCGCCAGGTCGGTCTGCAATTCCGGCGGAAGCCGGGCAAGGTCGATGTCCCCGCCTTCGGCCAGCACCAGCCGCACGATCACCGCAGCCTTTTGCCGCGGGCTGAGCCCCGCCGTCGTTTCAAGCGCCGGCACACCCATGGATTGCCCCCGATTCCAATTTCTCAGGGGCAATCTGGCAGCAAAAAGCGAACAGGCGGTTAATGCGCGCCGCTTTCACCGAAAACGCGGGCGAAAATCGTGTCGACATGCTTGGTGTGATAGCCCAGGTCGAATTTCTCCTCGATCTCGGCGGGGGACAGCGCCGCCGTCACCTCGGCATCGGCCAGCAGTTCGGTCTTGAAATCGGCGCCCTGTTCCCAGACCTTCATCGCATTGCGCTGGACCAGGCGATAGGCATCCTCGCGGCTGACGCCGGCCTGGGTCAGGGCCAGCAGCACGCGCTGCGACATGACCAGGCCATTGAACTTGTTCATGTTCTTCAGCATGTTTTCGGGATAGACCACCAGCTTGTCGATGACACCGGCCAGGCGGTTCAGGGCGAAGTCCAGGGTAATCGTCGCATCCGGCGCGATGCCGCGCTCGACCGAGGAATGGCTGATGTCGCGTTCGTGCCACAGCGCCACGTTCTCCATCGCCGGGACCACGGCCATGCGCACCAGACGGGCCAGGCCGGTCAGGTTCTCGGTCAGGACCGGGTTCCTTTTATGCGGCATGGCCGAGCTGCCCTTTTGGCCGGGGCTGAAATATTCCTCGGCCTCCAGCACCTCGGTGCGCTGCATGTGGCGGATCTCGGTGGCGACGTTCTCGATGCTGGAGGCAATCACGCCCAGCGTGGCGAAGAACATCGCGTGGCGGTCGCGCGGGATGACCTGGGTGCTGATCGGCTCGGGGCGCAGGCCCATTTTCGCGCAGACATGGTCTTCGACCGCGGGGTCGATATTGGCGAAGGTGCCGACCGCGCCGGAAATGGCCCCGGTCGCCACTTCGTCGCGGGCGCGTTCCAGCCGGGCCTTGCCCCGCGCCATTTCGGCGTAAAAGCGGGCAAAGGTCAGGCCCATGGTCGTGGGCTCGGCATGGATGCCGTGGCTGCGGCCGATGCGGACGGTATCCTTGTGCTCATAGGCGCGGCGCTTCAGCGCGGCCAGCACGCGGTCCATGTCGGCCAGCAGGATGTCGGCGGCGCGCACCAGTTGCACGTTCAGCGTGGTGTCCAGCACGTCCGAGCTGGTCATGCCCTGGTGGACAAAGCGCGCCTGATCGCTGCCGATATGTTCGGCCAGATGGGTCAGGAAGGCGATGACGTCATGCTTGGTCACGGCCTCGATCTCGTCGATGCGGGCGACGTCGAATTCGACGTCCTTCGCGCGCCAGACGGCTTCGGCATTCTCGCGCGGGATCACGCCCAGATCGGCCTGGGCGTCGCAGGCATGCGCCTCGATCTCGTACCAGATGCGGAACTTGGTCTCGGGCGACCAGATGGCGGTCATTTCGGGGCGGGCATAGCGCGGGATCATGGGACCTCCTGGGGGTTTGCCGGGGTTTTAGCGGCAAGGCTCCGGACCCGCAACTGCGGCGGCAGGGGCCGTGACGGCCCCTGCCAGGCTGTTGCCGCGTCAGGCCAGGACCAGCGGCCGGCCGTTCTTGGCGTGGCGATTGGCCAGTTTGCGCGCCTTGCGCCCCGAAACCAGCATCCGCGCCCCTTCTGGAACATGGGTGCGCTCGGTCAGTTCGGGAAAGATGGCCAGGATTTCCTCGACCGCCTTGGGGGGCAGGGCGGCAAGGGCCTGCGGACCCAGATACAGCGATTCGGTCGCGGTGCCATTGGCCCAGACCACCTCGTGCCGGTCAAACAGGATATGGACATACTCCACCTCGGGCAGGTCCGTAGCCAGATCGACGCCGTCGATCTGCAAAAGCTGCTTGGCGGCGGCCAGGATTTCGTTGGTGCCGAACATCCGCAGCGCCGCGCGCGAACGCAGCAGGATCCGGTGCTGCGGCGAGACGACCAGATCCGCCAAGGGCACGTTCGGCCCCAACGCACCGGCCTTGATTCGGATGGGCGTCAGCCGCGCCTCATGCGCGGCCAGCCGTTCCGCGGAAAAGCGGCGGCGGCCGATCCAGCGGACCGGCTGCGGGCCGTGATCGGCCGTCAGCACCAGGTCGCCGACCGACAGGCTTTCGACCGGAACCGGGCCATGGGGCGTGTCGATCAGGGTGCCGGCGGTGAAGCAGGGGAAGATGTCGCCATCGTCAAGGGCCAGCGTACCGGCGGGATTGTAGGCGACGTTGACCACCAGCGTGTCGAGCAGGCCCTGCACCGCAGACAGGACCGAGCCGCTCAGATGGTCGCCAAGCTCCGAGATGTTCACATTCGCCAGGTTAAGCGGTAGCCCCAGCAGGGTGCCGGTGATACTGACGCTGATATGGTCCTTGTCCAGGGGCTGGTCGGTAAGGAAATAAGTGTCTTCGCCATCGACGACGAAAGAGCCGCCGATCGGGTTCAACTGCACCGTCAGCTTGGCGAGCCCCAGAACGTTCACCCCGACCGCCGCCGAAGACAGCGTGCCGGTGCCGGCAAAGGTGCCGTCCGACAGCAGCGGCTTGCCGTCGCCGTCTACCAGCGAAACCTCCTCCCCTAGGGATAGTGTGTTATCTGGGGGGGGGGGGGGGGGGGGGGGGGGGGGGGGGGGGGGGGGGGGGGGGGGGGGGGGGGGGGGGGGGGGGGGGGGGGGGGGGGGGGGGGGGGGGGGCGAGCCGCCGAGGTCGTACTGAGCGAACGGCGTAGAGCCGCTGAGTTCATTCAGCAGCAGGTTGTTCCCCAGACCCAGGACCGGGGTCTCGGCCTCCAGGTCGATAGTCGCGTCGGGTATCTTAGTGAAATAAGGCATTATAACATCCTGTAGCAGGCAGGGCTGCGCCCATGCCGTAGGCTGGAAACCAGGCATCCGCCGACCCCAGAAGACGGATGCCCGCACGTTTTGCGACCAGAACGCCATACGTCTGGCGCCAGGGCACTATAGCCGGTTTTGCGCCCCGAGTTCCACCCATTTTGCAGACAAATTGACCTATTGAGAACTATCCGGCGGAGCATCCCAAAGCACGGGCTGGTTCCGGGATGTGGACTCGGCGGCCCCTGCCTGCCGGCCGCGCGGCACCGGTCCGCCGGTATCCCGGTTCGGGAAATGAAAAAGCCGCCCCGAAAGGCGGCTTTCCCGTGGGTTCCGGCGCTGCGGTTCAGCAGCTATAATACATAGCATATTCAATGGGATGGGGGGTATGCTCATAGGCATAGACCTCTTCCCATTTCAGCTTGATATAGCCCTCGACCTGGTCGCGGGTGAAGACGTCGCCGGCCAGCAGAAAGTCCATGTCCTTTTCCAGCTCTTCCAGCGCCTCGCGCAGGCTGCCGCAGACGGTCGGGATCTCGGCCAGTTCCTCGGGCGGCAGGTCATACAGATCCTTGTCCGAGGCCGGGCCGGGGTCGATCTTGTTCTTGATCCCGTCAAGCCCGGCCATCAACAGCGCCGCAAAGGCCAGATAGGGGTTGGCGGCCGGGTCGGGGAAACGCGCCTCGACCCGCTTGGCTTTCGGCGATTCGGTCCACGGAATGCGCACGCAGCCCGAACGGTTGCGGGCCGAATAGGCGCGCAGCACCGGCGCCTCGAAGCCGGGGATCAGCCGCTTGTAGCTGTTGGTGGACGGGTTGGTCAGCGCATTGAGCGCCTTGGCATGCTTGAGGATGCCGCCGATGAACCACAGCGCCTCTTGGCTTAGATCGGCATATTTGTCACCCGAGAACAGGGGCTTGCCATCTTTCCAGATCGACATGTTCACATGCATGCCCGAACCGTTGTCGCCCTTCATCGGCTTGGGCATGAAGGTCGCGGTCTTGCCATAGGCGGCGGCCACGTTGTGGATGACGTATTTGTATTTCTGGATGTTGTCGGCCTGTTCGACCAGCCCGCCGAAGATCATGCCAAGCTCGTGCTGGGCGGTGGCGACCTCGTGGTGGTGCTTGTCGACCTTGATGCCCATGCGCTTCATCGTGGACAGCATCTCGCCGCGGATGTCCTGGGCGGCGTCGACCGGGTTCACCGGGAAATAGCCGCCCTTGTGGGCCGCGCGATGGGCCTGGTTGCCGACTTCATAGACCGTGTCGGTGTTCCAGGCGGCATCGACCGAATCAAGCTCGAATGCGACCTTTTGCGGCGTCACCGAATAGCGCACGTCGTCGAACAGGAAGAACTCGGCCTCGGGGCCGAAATAGGCGGTGTCGCCGATGCCGCTGGATTTCAGATAGGCTTCCGCCTTCAGCGCGGTGCCGCGGGGATCGCGGGCATAGGGTTCGCCCGTGTCCGGCTCGACCACGTTGCAATGCACGCACAGGGTCTTTTCGGCATAGAACGGGTCGATATAGGCCGAGGATGCGTCCGGCATCAGCTTCATGTCGGACTGGTCGATCGACTTCCAGCCGGCGATCGAAGAGCCGTCGAACATGAAGCCTTCCTCGAAAAAGTCCTCGTCCACCAGATCGACGACCAGCGTCACATGCTGCAACTTGCCCTTGGGATCGGTGAAGCGGACATCGACATATTCGACCTCTTCCGCCGCCATCAGATCCAGAACGTCCTTGACTGTCATTTGGAACCTTTCTTCATCGGTTTGCCCGGCGCTGCGGCCAGGCAAGATATATCCTGTCGGCTTTGCCGGGCCGCGGGTCAGAGGGCGTCGTCGCCGGTTTCGCCGGTGCGGATGCGGATCGCCTGCTCGACCGGCAGGATGAAGATCTTGCCGTCGCCGATCTTTTCGGTGCGGGCGGCCGAGATGATGGCGTCCACGGCCGCCTCGACCATGTCGTCGGCCAGCACCAGTTCGATCTTAACCTTGGGCAGGAAATCCACCACGTATTCGGCGCCGCGATAAAGCTCGGTATGGCCCTTTTGCCGGCCGAAGCCCTTGACCTCTGTGACCGAAAGGCCCTGGACGCCGACTTCCTGAAGGGCCTCTTTCACATCGTCCAGCTTGAAGGGCTTGATGATGGCTTCGACTTTCTTCATCGCCTGATCCTTCTTTCGCGACTTGCCTGGGACCTGATTGGCCGGTTTGATGATGCGGGTAAATGGGGCAGGGGCAGGATGGCCGGGGCCATCGCCTCTGCCGGGGCGATATGCATATAATTCATGCAGCCCGATCATAAATTAGGCAATCATCATGCTGCACGGTGCCGAGATCCTGACGACCGCGGAAATGCGCGCCATCGAATCCGCCGCCATGGCCAGCGGTCAGGTGACAGGACAGGAACTGATGGAGCGGGCGGGCCGCGCCGTCGCCGGCCAGATCCGCCTGCGCTGGCCCAAGCCGGGCCGGGCAACGGTGCTGTGCGGTCCGGGCAACAATGGCGGCGACGGCTATGTGGTGGCGCGGTATCTGCACCAGGCGGGCTGGCGGGTGCGGGTGCTGGGGCTCGACAACGCCCCCGGCCCGGACGCGGCGCGGATGAAGGCCGAATGGCTGGCGCTTGGGCCGATCCTGCCCCTGACCAGGGACGCGCTGCGCGCCGGTCCCGATGCCGATGTCTATGTGGACGCAATCTTCGGCACCGGCCTGACCCGCCCGCCCCAGGGCGAGATCGCCGCGATCCTGGCCTATCTGGGCGGCTCGGGCGGGGACTGGGCATTCTTCCGCGAAAGGCTGGTGGCTGTGGACTGTCCCAGCGGGCTATGCTTGGACAGCGGCGCCTTTCCCGGCCGTCCGCGCAAGCCCGGCAGCCATGACCCGCGCGCCCGCCTGACCATCGCTTTTGACAGTCCCAAGCCGGGGCACCTGCTGGAGCGCGGGCCGGAATGCTGCGGCGAACTGGTCATCGCCGATATCGGCTTGGCGGCGTGGCGGGTCCGCAACCGCAATGCCGACGGGACCCTGTCGCGGGGCATCCGCTATCCCGCCGTCGAAGCCATCTGGCCCGACTTTGCCATTCCCGATTCCCGCCGCAATCCGGCCCGCGCAAGATCCGAGGCATCGTGGCTGCGCAAGGAACAGGCCGGCGGCGGCCACAAGTTCAGCCACGGCCACGCGCTGATCGTCGCCGGGGGGCTGGCCCGCGGCGGGGCGGCGCGCTTGTCGGCCCGCGCCGCCTTGCGCATCGGCGCCGGGCTGGTGACGCTTGCGCCGCCATCCGGCGCCTTGCCGGACCATGCCGGCCCGCCCGACGCGCTGATGCGTCAAGGCGTGGACGATGCGGCCGGGCTGCGGGACATGCTGGCGGACCGTCGGATCAACGCGCTTTGCATCGGTCCCGGCTGCGGGGTCGAGCGCGCGGCGGCGCTGCTGCCCGCGATCCTGGGCGCGGGGCGGGCGACGGTGCTGGATGCCGATGCGCTGACCGCCCTGTCGCGCGATCCCGGCCTGATGGCGCTGTTGCACCGGGACTGCGTGCTGACCCCGCATGCGGGCGAGTTCGGGCGCGTCTTTCCCGATCTGGCCGCGCGCCTTGACCATCCGCGCCCGCCCGCCGCCGAGGCCGCCGAGCCGGGCCAGTGGGCGCGCCACCAGGCCCGGCAGGCCGCCTATCGCGAGGCGCTGGATGCCATGCGCGGGCCGCTTTATTCGCGCCTGGACGCTGCCCGCGACGCGGCGGCGCGCTGCGGTGCTGTGGTGCTGCTGAAGGGGCCGGACACGGTGATCGCCGCCCCCGACGGGCGGGCGCGCCTCCATTCCGCCTTTGACGTGCCCTGGCTGGGGACGGCGGGCGCGGGCGACGTGCTGGCGGGGATCATCACCGGGCTTCTGGCCCGCGGCCTGCCGGCGCTGGATGCGGCGGCGACGTCTGCCCGGCTTCACGCCGCGGCGGCGCGCGCTTTCGGCCCCGGCCTGATCGCCGACGACCTGCCCGAGGCGCTGCCTGCCCTGCTGCGCGGGCTGGGCGGTTGAAATTACCCCTCGCATGTGCGCCATGGCTTTGCTAGACAGCGCGCCATTGCGGGTGTGGCGAAATTGGCAGACGCACCAGATTTAGGTTCTGGCGCCGAAAGGCGTGGGGGTTCAAGTCCCTCCACCCGCACCAATCGGTAAATGCTCCGTTCAAAAAAGCCGCGCCGCGTTTGCGGCCTTTGCGAAGCGGACGGCCCCGCCGGCCCAGACAAGCCTGCGACCTGATGCGGTTTTGATCCCTGTCAAAGCGCCCTGCCGCGGGATATGCCCCAAGATGGACGGGTAATTGGTCTGGGGGATTGAAATGACCCGTCTTTTCATCATGCTGCTGTCCATCAGCCTGACGACGCTCGCCGGGATCGGCGTCACCATCGTTCTGGCCATGGGCTTTTACGATACGCGCGCCATTCTGCTGGCGGCCGCGGCGGGCGCAATCATCGCGCTGCCGATCACCTGGTATGTCGCCCGAACGCTCAAAGACGGCATGGACTAGCGAAAGCGCGACCGGCGCGTCCACCGGGCGTCGCGTCGGCGGCCGGCCCGCCGTGGCCGCGTGCCACCTTGCCCCGCGTCATAGCGGGCGGGGCGTCCTGTCCTGCACCGTCAGGGATTCGAAAATCGCCTGCAACCTGCGAGTGTTCGCCGGGATAACGATTTGCTGCGGAAAAATCACATCCAACCAATGGCTTGAAATAAAACCATCCGATTCTGTTAACCTGTCTCAAAGGGCAACTAGCCAGAACCGAACGGTTCGTTTTAATTGTATCCCATTGTGTAGTCTCTATTATTGGTTGGTGAGTGATGCTGGTAAATGGCAAGATCACGCATGCCGCAGGCATGCAATATCCCCAAGGCAATAACGGCGCTCTGGCTTTCCTGCCCCTGGCGGGGATCGAGGCTGGCGGTGCCGTCCGTGCTTTTTCGGGGACCATCGCGGAATGGTGCGAACAGGGCTTCTCGATCTGCGAAAGCTACCTGATCGAGGCGCAGAGCCTGTTCATCCAGGGCGATCTTTCCGGCTTTGTGGCCATGGCAGAAGCGCAGTTCGATGCCGATCTTTCCGATGCGGTGCTGCGTCATGCCGACGCGCTGCTCAAGGGGGTGGCGTTCCAGCGCCGCGCCGGGCGCCTGCTGCTGGTCGAGACCGGCGAGTCGCCCCTGGGCCTGAACTGGGTCGCCATCGCCAACCTGTGGTGCGCGATGGAGACGACCAAGGGCGACATGCGCATGCCGCGCCTGGATCCGCAGTTCGACAAACGCATGCGGGCGGCGATGCGGCTGTCCTGAGCGGCCGGCGCATCGCCAAGCTTGGATCGGCGGCCGGTTTTGTCTAAGACGGCGTTCCAGTCAGCAAAGGATGCCGCCCGTGGACGCAACCGACCGCATCGCCCGCACCATCGCCGCCGAGATCGGCGCCAGCCCCGCCCAGGTGGCCGCGGCGACGGCGTTGCTGGACGGGGGCGCGACAGTGCCCTTTGTCGCGCGCTATCGCAAAGAGGTGACCGGCGGGCTGGACGACACCCAGTTGCGCAGGCTGGCCGAACGCCTGGCCTATCTGCGCGAGCTTGAATCGCGGCGGGCGGCGATCCTGGAATCCGTCAAGGGGCAGGGCAAGCTGACCGAGGATCTGGGCCGCGCCATCGCCGGCGCGGAAACCAAGGCCACGCTGGAAGACATCTACCTGCCCTTCAAGCCCAAGCGCCGCACCAAGGCGATGATCGCGCGCGAAAACGGGCTGGAGCCGCTGTTGCGCGCGATCCAGGAGAACCGCGCCGCCGAGCCCGAGGCGCTGGCGGCGGGCTATGTCTCGGAAGCGGTGCCGGAGGTGAAATCGGCGCTGGACGGGGCGCGCGACATCCTGGTCGAGGAACTGTCCGAGAATGCGGCGCTTTTGGGTCGGCTGCGCGAATTCATGCAGGCCGAGGCGATCATTTCCGCCAAGGTGGTGCCGGGCAAGGAACAGGTCGGCGCCAAGTTCAGCGATTATTTCGACCAGTCCGAGAAATGGGCGGCGATCCCGGCGCATCGGGCGCTGGCGGTCCTGCGCGGCGCCAAGGAAGAGGTGCTGACCATCGAGATCGCCCCCGAGCCGGAAACCGGCGCGGCGCGGGCCGAGGGCATCGTCGCCTCGGCCCTGGGACGGCTGGGCGACGGCCCCGGCGACCGCTGGCTGCGCAAGGTGGCCGGCTGGTGCTGGCGGGTGCGGCTGTCCAATACCATGTATATCGACCTGCTGACCGAGCTGCGCACCCGCGCCCATGCCGAGGCGATCCGGGTCTTTGCCCGCAACCTGCGCGACCTGCTGCTGGCCTCGCCCGCCGGGCCGCGCCCGACCATCGGCCTGGACCCCGGCATCCGCACCGGGGTCAAGTTGGCCGCGGTGGACGGCACCGGCAAGCTGGTCGAGACGGCGACGCTTTACCCGTTCCCGCCGAAAACCGACCTGCGCGGGGCCGAGGCCGCGCTGGCCGCCGCCATCACCCGCCACAAGATCGAACTGATCGCCATCGGCAACGGCACCGCCAGCCGCGAGACCGAGCGTTTCGTGGCCGAGGTGCTGAAGCGCCTACCCCAGGGGGTGAAGCAGCCGGTGAAGGTGATCGTCAGCGAGGCCGGCGCCTCGGTCTATTCGGCATCCGAACTGGCGGCCAAGGAGTTTCCGGGCCTCGACGTGTCCTTGCGCGGCGCGGTCTCGATCGCCCGGCGCTTGCAGGATCCGCTGGCGGAACTGGTCAAGGTGCCGCCCGAATCCATCGGCGTCGGCCAGTATCAGCATGACGTGGACCAGCGGCAATTGGCCAAGACGCTGGAGGCGGTGGTCGAGGATGCGGTGAACGCGGTGGGGGTGGACCTGAACACCGCCTCGGCGCCGCTTTTGGCGCATGTCGCCGGGCTGGGGCCGTCGCTGGCGCAAAGCATCGTCGCGCATCGCGACGCCGCGGGCGCCTTTCGTTCGCGCGCGGGTTTGAAGAAGGTGACGGGCCTCGGCCCGCGCGCCTTCGAGCAATGCGCGGGCTTTTTGCGCATCCGCGAGGGCGAGGAGCCGCTGGATGCCTCGGCCGTCCACCCCGAGGCTTACGGCGTCGCCCGCCGCATCGTCGCCGCCTGCGGCCGCGACATCCGCCAGATCATGGGCCAGGGCGCGGCGCTGAAGGGGCTGCGCGCCGAACAATTCGTGGACGCGCATTTCGGCCTGCCGACGGTGCGCGACATCCTGGCCGAACTGGAAAAGCCCGGCCGCGACCCGCGCCCCAGCTTCGTCACCGCAAGCTTTGCCGAAGGCATCGAGTCGATCGGCGACCTGCACCCCGGCATGGCGCTGGAGGGCACGGTGACCAATGTCGCGGCCTTCGGCGCCTTCGTCGATATCGGCGTACACCAGGACGGGCTGGTGCATATCAGCCAGCTTGCCGACCGTTTCGTCAAGGATCCGAACGAGGTGGTCAAGGTCGGCGACGTGGTCAAGGTGCGCGTGACCGAGGTGGACGTGGCCCGCAAGCGCATCGGCCTGACCATGCGCAAGGATGGCGGCGCCACGGCCCGCGATGCGCAGAAAGAGCGTGGCCCCAAGCCCCAGCCGGCGCGAGGCCCGAAATCCGCCGCGCCCGCCGGCAAGGAACAGCCGGGGGCCCTGGGCGCGGCGCTGCTGAACGCGCTGCGCCGGGAATAGGGGGCTTTGCCCCCGCCGCGCCTGCGGCGCGACTCCCCCAGGATATTTATCCCACGAAAGAAGCAGGCCGTTCAGGGGCAGAGCAACGCGCGGCGGAATTCCGGGTCCGACAGCACCACCTCTTTGGTGCCCAATTCCGCGGCCCTGGCAAGGGCGCGGGCGGTCTGGGCCTGGGCGAATTCGACCGCCGGACCGAGGCTGCGCCCGGTTCCCAGCCCCGCGATCACCAGCCCGGCGAACAGGTCGCCGGTCCCGGCCAGGGCGACGGGCAGATGCGGCGTCGGGTGGCGGGTCATGCCTTGGGGACCCAGGATGACGCTTTCCAGCATCCCCGGCGCGGTTTCGCGCAGCTTGCAGCCGGTGACGATCAATTGCGCCTGGGGCGCCATGCGCAGGGCCGCCGCGGCGCGATGGATATCGGCCAGCTTGGCGACGGGCTGGCCCGTCAACCAGGCGACCTCGAACGGGTTGGGCGAGGCGATGTCGGCCATGGGCAGCAGCCGGTCGCGAAAGGTCTCGGCGATTTCCCTGGGCACGTAAAGACCAGGCTGTTCGTCGCCCAGCACCGGGTCGCAATAATAGCGCAGCCGCGGGTTCGCCGCCTTGGCGCGGGCGACGAAATCGGCGGTCAGCCGCGCCACCTCGGCCGAACCGATATAGCCGGTCAGCAGGAAATCCGCCCGTTCCGGCAGGCCGCGGTCCCAGGCCCCCTGCAACAGATCGGCGAAGAAATCGGCCGGCAGCGCCCGGCCGCGCAGGGTCTGGTAATCGGGCGTGTTGGAAAAGATCACCGTGGGGATCGGCGCCACTTCCAGCCCGGCCGCAAGCATCGGAAAGACCGCCGCCGAATTGCCGACATGGCCCAGCACCACCTGGCTTTGGATCGAGACAACCAGCGGCCGGCTCATGCGCGGCCGTCCAGCCGCTTCGACCAATCCTCGACCTGGCCGCTTTCCAGGCGGCGGATGGCATGGCGCCGCCAGCCCTCGGCCAGGACGTCCAGCGCGGCGATGCCCCGCAGCTCGGCCTGGTTCAGCCGGTCCACATAAAGCGCATGCCAAAGCCGGCGCAGCGTCCAGTCCGGCGCCAGGCGGTCGACGCGTTCCAGCCGGTCGCCGGGCTTGGCGATTCCCGTCTCCAGCACCCGGTAATACCAGCCGGTGCGGCCGCTTTCCTGCACGCGGCGCGCCATGTCCCGGATGCCGAAGCGGTGGTTCAGCTTCCAGCAGGGCTGCCGGCCCTGCGACACCTGCACCAGCGCCCTGCCAAGCCGGAAGATGTCGCCCACCGCGACATCCGCCTCGGTCAGCCCTTGGGTCGAGATATTCTCGCCAAAGGCGCCGGGCGCATCCAGCAGGCCCGCGCCTTCTCCGTTTTGCAAATACCCCACGGGGGTCCGGGGGTGTGAAACCCCCGGTGGTTCCGCCGGGCGCAGCGCCGCCAGTTCCTGGCGCCAGGCCGGGTAATGGTCCAAGGGATAGTGGTGCACGGCCTTTTCCGGCCCGCCATGCGCGCGCCGATCCGCCTGCTCGTCGCCCTCGAACCCCTCCGTGCCAAGGGCCAGCGGCCGCGCCACCTGCCGCTTGTCGATACCGCTTTCGTGGCCGCTTCCGGACAGGGGGGCGACCTTGCCCGTCAACAGGATGATTTCCGCCATGGCTTGCCCCTTGTCGCGCATCGCGGACAGATTAGCCAAAGCCGCGGCGGGCTCAAGACGGTGCCTGTCAGGCCACCGGATAGTGGTATTTCAGCAAGAAGCGCCAGATGTTGCGGTTCAACTGGGAAAGCAGGTCCAGATCGCGGTCCAGCCGCTGCATCTCGTCCTCGCCCAGGGGCTGCTTGCGTCCCATGTGGATGCGGTCGCGCCGGTCGGCGATCCGCATCAGGATGGTCGAGACCGAGCCGTCCTCCTGAAAGGACCAGATGCTGTGATTATAGCGGTGCCGGACCGCGGAAAGCTTGGTGAAACGCCCGGTCAGGTCCAGCAGCTCCTGCTGCTCGGGCCCGGCCCCCAGGCGCAGCTTCGCCAGGCGTTCGACCATCTCGATCCGGCCGCGGGTCGAGGACACCGACAGGAACACCACTACCGCGGCGGCCTTGTCCATGCCCGTCAACCCGGCCAGCAGGTGGATCAGCAGGCTTTCCGTATTGCTCCAGGCATAGTTCAGCCGCCCGACCCGCAGCAGCATCGCGTCCAGGCCAGGCTCGGCCGGTGCGGCAGAGGCGGGCGGCGCGGTCACGGCCGCAGGGCGCGATAGCGCATCGCCGCATCGGTGCGGTTATGGGCGCCCAGACGCTGGCTGGCATTGCGAAGATGCAGCTTGACCGTATGCACCGACAGCCCCAGCATCAGGGCGATACGCTTGTTCGACTGGCCGTCGGCGACCAGGCGCAGCACGTCGTGCTGGCGCTGGGTCAGGCCGGTTTCGTCCCCGGCCGCGCCGGGTGGTGTCGCGGCCGGGGCGGTGGCCATGATCTCGGGCGGAATGTAATTGCCGCCATGCGCCACCAGCTTGACCACCGACAGCCAGACGTCCAGCCTGACATTCAGCGGGAAAAGACTGATCATGCGCTGCCGCAGCCCCTCGTCCTCGTAGCAGGCGCGGGCAAAGGCGCTGCTGCAAAAAGCCACGGCCAGCGCCATGTCGGGCAGCCCCAGCAGGCAGGCGCGGTCCTGGGGGGCCAGGCCGCGCATGGTCGGTTCGTCCAGGACCAGCAGGGACGGCCATTCGCCGGTCGTTTCGGTCAGGCCGCGGACATCGCCAAGCGATGACGCCGCGCCGACGGTGATATGCCCCAGTTCCTGGCTGGTCGCAGAAATCAGGCTTTGCGAAAAGTTGCACTGCGTGCCGACGAACAGCACCTCGGCCGTGGCCCGCGCGGGCCGGTTGGACAAGGCGCGAATATCACTCGATACGCCATCGCAAGAGATCAGGTTCATGTCGTTTCTACCTTCTTGCGTATGGATTTTCCCACACCGCGGCCGGGGCCGCCGCCATCCACCCTATCAAGTTTTCGGCATCCCATAAAGCCGAGATGGACTGATTAGTTCACGAATCACCATGGTTTGGTTGTAAAGTTGCGCGGCCTGCTATCCAGGGTGGTGCAGGCCCCGGCTCGGCCCGCAATTGAGCGACCGCTTGGCAAACGGGCCGGCGCACCCTGCCGGAAAGGATTAATCCCTCCGGGCAGGAAAGCCGGGGAACGCGGCTTAACGGCTATGAACCTGTGCCGCCGGCGGGATGGCCGGCCTAGCCTTTTCGGGCAGCTAGGCCGAATCGCCGGGCGCGGCGTAGCCTTTCGAAGGTCGGCCGCGGGCGATTTCCCGGCCGGCCCGGCGGGAGCCGCGCGAGGTGGTGCGCAGCCGTCCCGGATCAGCAGCAAGACGAGGACGGTCGTGCCGTCGCGACGGTGAGCCTTGGCTCGGCGACCGGAACCGGCTTGCCTTTCATCCACCACAACCAGGCGGGCATGCGCGCTTGAGAATGATTGCGGCCGCAGACCACCCGCCCTTTGACAAGAGGTAACGACCATGTCCGGTAGCCGTAACATGAATCTTTTTGCCTGGCCCATCGACAGCCAGGATCAGGACCAGGACCAGGGACAGGATCAAGACCAGGGCCAAGGCCAGGGACAGGGCCAAGGCCAGTTGAACTTGCAGGACCAGGACCAGGATCAAGGTCAGGGCCAGGACCAAGGTCAGGACCAGGGCCAAGGCCAGGACCAGGCGCAAAGCCAGAGCAATTCCAACGACAACGCCAATTCCAACGCGAATGCCAACAGCAGCACCTCGGAAACCCATGCCTATAATGCTGCGGGCAATGCGGCCGGGAACCTGGCGGGCAATGCCGCGGCGAACGCCGCCGGCAACGAGGCCTCGAACGCCGCCGACAATGCCGCCGGCAACGCGGCAGCCAATGACGCGGCCAACGAGGCCTACAACAAGGCCGTGAACGCCGCCTATAACGACACCGATGTCCAGACCAACGTCTCGACCAATGTCAGCGTCGGCCTGGACCTGGACGGCTGGGAGCCCAGCGACAACGACTATGCCGATATCGACCTGGACAATGCCGATGGCACCATGGGCGATTTCCTGGTCAACCGGGACGGCAATATCAGCATCGGCACCGATGACATCAATATCAGCAATGTGCTGAACGATGCGCTGGGCGGTGGCGGAAACGATGTCGGCATGATCATCCCGCAATCCGCGACGATGAACGATCAGGACGATCTGAGCGATCCGACCGTCAGCAACAATGCCGATTTCAATCAGAACGGCAGCGTTTCGGCCGGGTCGGCGACCGCGGGCCGCGGCATTGACGCCGGCGGCGCCGGCGGCAGCGGCGGCACTGGCGGCAGCGCCGATGGCGGCGTGGGCGACAGCAATGCCGATGGCGGCACGGCCCTGGCGGCCGGCAGCCATGCCGGCGGCGGCGCCGGCGGTGCTGCGGGCGCGATCGGCGGCGATGGCGCGGGCGGCGACGCGCTGGGCATCGGCCTTGGCGCCGGGCATGGCGGCTCGGCCGATGGCGGCGATGCGGCCGGGCTTGGCGCAGGCATCGGTGCGGGGCTTAGCGGCCCGGCCAATGGCGGCGATGCCGGGGCGGGCAGCCTGGCTGCGGGCCTTGGTGCCGGCGCAGGCGGCGACGGCGGCGCTGGCGGTGCCGGGGGCGCGGGCAGCGGCAGCGGCGCGGCCGATGGCGGGCCGGCCGGGGCGCTTGGCCTGGGGCTGGTCGGCCTGGGGCTCAACAATGACAGCGGCAATGGCGGCATGACCGGCGACGGCGGTGCTGGCGGCGCGGGCGCGGCCGGCGGCGACGGCGGCATGGGCGCCGGGATCGGCGCGGCATTGTCTGCGGCTGCGGCCATGGCCGGCGACGCGACCTCGGGCGATGCCGGGGGCGCGGGCCTGGGCGCCGTCTGGTCCGCGGCCGGTGCTGGCGGCCGTGCCGATGGCATGGGCGAAGGCTATGGCGACGCGCTTGGCGGCAATGGCATCGGCGGCGCCGCGAACGGCACCGCCGGCGGCTATGGCGGCGCGGCCGGCGCGACCGGCGGCCATGCCGTGGGCGGCGACGGCATGAACACCAACAGCGGCAATGGCGGCGATGGTGGCCAGGTGATGTCCGGTGACGGCGGCTATGCCCATGCCGGCACCTGGGGGTCGAACAACGGCGATGACGGCTTCATCACCGGCTATTCGACGGCCTCGGCCGACGCGCTGCTGGAAACCTCGGCCTTCAACCAAAGCATCATCATGGGTGCGAACGTGCTGGGCAACACCGTCGACATGACCGTGGTCGGCGGCGATCTTAGCTCGACTTCGGTCGGCGACGACGACCTGGCCTGACGGGCCGCATGGCAAAAGACCTGCGCGGGGCAGCCCGCGCAGGTTCGCTTTTAATGATTTTTCGGGACTCCCCGCCGAATTTTTGCCTGGTCGGGAAAGGGGGCAGCCATGTTGACGATAGACGCCGCAGAAGAGGCGATCTGGCATTTCGTCGGCGTCTTTCATATGGCCCAGGAATGCGGCCGGATGCGGATCGACTACGACCGGCTGGTGCCGCGCAGCGCCGATCCCGACCTGGGTCCCATCCAGACGCTCGACCTGGCGGCATGGCATCCCTATCGCCCGCTCGATCACCTGCCCGAGATACGCCATGCCCCGCCCGCCTGGCCGGCCGAGGGGCTTGCGGCCGATCCCAGGCCGCCGGCGATGACGTCGCCGTCACAGGCCCCGCAGGGCGCGTCCGCGCCAGGCACCGTGTACGAGCCGGCATTGCCCGCGCACCCGGCCTGGACGGCCCTGCCGCCGGGCGCGTTCCCGCCCCCGCCGCCCGATTGGATCCTGCCGGTGCCGGGTTCGGTGGCGGTGATTGCCGTTCAAAAGACCCGGCTGGCCGACGACGACCAGCTTGACCCGCAGGCGATGCGCGGCGGGCTGGCCGATGCGGCCCAGATCGCGTCCCGGCTGGAGGCCATGGCGGCGCAGGCCGAAGGGCTGGGCATCGCGCTGCCGATTGCCATGCCGGCGGACGAGCCGGCCTTTCGGCTGATCGCCGAAGCCTTCCGCCAGGCCGAATTGCCGGCGCAGGGTCCCGGCACCGGCCCGGCGGAGATCCACGGCCGGCAGGGCGCGGACGTCCAGGGGAATTATCTGGACGGGGTCAAGGTCGATGCCCGCCCCGACATGGACGCGCTGATGCCGGCCTATCGCCAGGAGGCCGCGCGCCTGGCCGAGCAGCAGGCCGGGCAACAGGCCGCAGCCCCCCGGCAGGACGGGCCCAGTTCGGCCAACCCGACCACCGCGCCGGCCACCCCCGACGGGGGCCAGGGCCATGACCTGATCCTGGGCAACAACACGCTGGTCAATGAGGTGGTGATCAACTCTGCCGTGCTTAGCGCGCCGGTCGTGGTGGTGGCGGGGGGTGTCTACAGCTACAGCATCGTCAGCCAGGTCAACCTGTGGAGCGATGCCGACACGCTTTTCGGCGCGGGCATGGCCGCGGGCCAGCCCCAGGACGCCCCGACCCAAGGGGTCAACTATGCCAGCCATGCGTCCTTCTCGAATCCAATGCCGCTGCCCGAGGGCGGGGACGGGGCGGCGCCGCAATACTGGCTGACCGCGACGCTGGAGGGCAGCCTGGTCGGGATGAACTGGATCGACCAGTACAATCTGATGTCGGATGGGGACATCGCCTCGATCACGCTCCAGGCCGGCAAGACCTTGCTGCTGATGGGCGAGAACGGCGCGCTGAACCAGGTGTCGCTGGCCGAACTGGGGATGCATTACGATCTTGTCATCGTCGACGGCCAGATCATCAACCTGAATGCGGTGCTGCAAACCAATGTGCTGCTGGATGACGACCGCATCATGGTCGATGGCGCGCCGGGCGGGGCGATCGGGTCGGGCGACAACCTGCTGATCAACGATGCGACCATCCTTCAGTCCGGCCAATCCGGCATCGTGGCAACCAGCGCCGCCCAGGACGCGATGCTGGCCGCCGCGGCCGCGGGCAAGGTGGCCTTGCCGGATTCGGTCCTGAACGATCCCGCTTTCCAGGGGCTGGACGTGGTGCGGGTGCTGCATATCCAGGGCGACCTGGTTTCGGTCAATATCGTGCGCCAGACGAATGTCCTGGGCGATGCCGACCAGATCGAGCTTTACCGCGACGATCTTGTGCTGGCGGGGGGCGAGGTCAGGCTGGTCACCGGATCGAACCTGCTGGTCAATGCCGCGACCATCGCCGAATTCGGCGTCGATGCCACCATCCATTCCGGCGGCGAGGTCTATTCGGACGCGCTGCTGCACCAGGCCGAACTGGTCCTGCCGGGCGATCCGCTGTTGCCGGGCCCGCCCGGCGGGCTGGCGACCGAGGCGGTGCTTTTCCTGGCCGACGGCATGCTGGGCGATGACGGGCCCCAGGGCGAGTTCGTGCCGATCGGCACGCATGCCGAACTGTCCGTCGATGCCATGGAAACGGTGCTTGCATGACGACCCAGGACAAGACCGGCGGGCGGCTGCTGCTTGAGCCGGAAATGAACGTGGACTGGCAGGCGGGCGCCCGCCGCGCGCCGGCCGCCAAACCCACCGGCACCGGCCCGACCATCGAGGCGCAGGCCGGGCGCATCCCGGCCGCGCCCGCAGCCGGCGCGCATGACGGCAAGGGGACCGGCTTTCACAAGCGCGTGTCCGAACCCGACATCGCCGGCGCGCTGGGGGCCACGATCCGCAGGATCTGGGCCAATATCCTGGGCGTGCTGCTGTTCAGCGGCGTGACCAATCTTCTGGTCCTGGCGATCCCGATCTACCTGTTCCAGATTTCCGACCGGGTGCTGACCAGCCGCTCGGTCGATACGCTGGTCATGCTGACGGTGGTGATCGTGGGCGCCGTGCTGTTGCAGGTGGTCTTCGACGCCATCCGCCGCGGCATGCTGCTGCGCAGTTCGGTCGATATCTCGGCCAGGCTGGGCGCACCCATCCTGGCGGCGGCGGCGCGTGCCTCGCTGCAAAGCAACGGCAAGGAATACCAGACGCTGGGCGACTTGCAGCAGGTGCGCAGCTTCCTGGTGTCGGGAACGCTGCTGTCCTTTCTGGACCTGCCCTTTGCGCCGCTGTTCATCCTGGCGATCTTTCTGGTGCATCCGCATCTGGGCATGATCGTGCTGACCACGGCCGGGATGCTGGTGGCCATCGCGCTGATGAACCAGCGCGCCACGGCGAAATCCTTTGCCGAGGCGAACCGGCACCTGAGCCGCGCGAACCTGCACCTGGATTCGATGATGCGCAATTCGCAGATCATCAATGCGCTGGCGATGATCCCCGAGGCGGTGAACATCTGGGGCCGCGACGCCGCCGGCTCGATGGCGGCGCAGGTGCGCGCGCAGGACCGCAACATCCTGTTCGCCGGCGCATCCCGCGCCGTGCGGCTGCTGACCCAGGTCGGGCTTTTGGGCTGGGGCGCCCATCTGGCGCTGCGCGGCGAGATCACCGGAGGCATGGTCATCGCCGCCTCGATCATCGCCGGGCGCGCCCTGGCCCCGATCGAGGGCGCCATCGAGGGCTGGAACAGCGTGCTTCTGTCGCGCGCCGCCTATGGGCGCATCGCGTCGCTGCTGAAATCCTCGCCCTTGAACCAGCAGCGGCTGAAACTGCCCCATCCCCAGGGGCGGCTGGATGTCGAGCGGCTGCTTTACGTGCCCGGCGGCACCAAGCGAGTGGTGCTGAACGCGATCACCTTTTCGCTCAATCCCGGCGCGTCATTGGCCATCGTCGGCAAGTCCGGGGCCGGCAAGACCACGCTGGGCAAGATGCTGGTCGGCTCGATCCTGCCCACATCGGGCAGCGTGCGGCTGGACCTGATGGACCTGCGCAACTGGGACCAGCGCCAACTGGGCCAGTGCATCGGCTACCTGCCGCAGGATGTGCAGCTGTTTCCGGGCAGCATCAAGGACAATATCGCCCGGATGCGCCCCGATGCCGGCGACCAGGAAATCTATCAGGCCGCGGTGCTGGCCGATGTCCATGACATGATCGCCAAGCTGCCCGAAGGCTATGAGACCATCGTGGCCGCCGACGGATCGCCCCTGTCGGGCGGGCAAAAGCAGCGCATCGGCCTGGCGCGGGCCTTTTTCGGCAGCCCCCGCCTGGTGGTCCTGGACGAGCCGAATTCGAATCTGGACACCGCCGGGGACCGGGCGCTGTCGCGGGCGATGGCCCTGGCCAAAAAGGACGGGATCACGATGATCGTGGTGACGCAGAAATACCAGCTTTTGCAGGATGTGGACAACATCATGCTGCTGGCCGACGGGCAGATCGCGGCCTTTGGCGCGCGCGCGCAGATGTTGCAGCGCCTGGCGGCGGGCAAGCAGGCGGGCGGCGGGTCCGGCCCGGCCGATCCGCGCACGGCCCCGGCGGCGCGGCCATGACCGGCAGCGTCGATCCCGACGGGCTTTACGACCGGGTGCCGCGCTCGGTCACGGCGCATCTGGTGGCGGGGCTTGCGCTGCTGGTGGTGTCGCTGGGCGGCTTCGGCACCTGGGCGTTGCGCGCGCCGCTGGCGGCCGCGGTCATGGCGCCGGGCAGTTTCGTCGCCACCGGGCGCAACAAGATCGTCCAGCACCTGGAAGGCGGCATCATCCGCGAGATCCTGGTGGCCGAGGGCGATGCGGTCAGCGCCGGCCAGGCGCTGGTGCGGCTGGATCGCACCGCCTCGATCGCCAACCGGCGCGAGCTGGAGCTGCGCCGCGCCCGGCTGGAAGCGATCAGCGCCCGGCTGCGGGCCGAATATGTCGCCGCCGATGCGCTGGCCTTCGGCGACTTCCTGCAAACCCGGCGCGAGGATGCCAGCTTTGCCGCCATCATGGCCGAGCAGCAGGCGGCCTTTCGCGCCGCCCGTGCCCGGCTGAAGGGCGAAATCACCCTGCTGGAAAGCAACATCGCCGCCAGCCGGTCCCGCATCCAGGGCTATGAGGGGCAGCTTGCCGCCATCGTGACCCAGCTTGCCCTGCTGCGCGAAGACCATGACGCGCGCGATCTGCTGCTGGGGCGCGGACTGGTGCGGCGCAGCGAGGTCAATGCCCTGGCGCGCGCCATCGCCGATGCCGAGGGCGAGGCCGGCCGCATGCGCTCGCTCATCGCCGAGACGCAAGAGGCGGTGCGCAAGGCCGAAAGCGAGATCGAGCAGGCGCTGACCCAGCACAAGCAGACGGCGCTGGACGAAAGCCAGGGCATCGAGGCCGAGCTGGACAGCGTCCGCGAACAGTCGCTCAAGGCCCAGGACGTGCTGGAACGATCCCAGATCGTCTCGCCCGTCTCGGGGACCATCGTGCGCATGCATTACCACACCCCCGGCGGGGTGATCGAGGCGGGCAAGCCGATCCTGGAAATCCTGCCCCTGGACGCGCCGCTGATCATCGAGACCTATATCTCGCGCACCGATATCGACGAGATCGAGATCGGCCAGAAGGCGGCGGTGCGCATGACCTCGCTGAACCAGCGCACCACGCCGGTGCTTCAGGGCCATCTGGTCTATGTCTCGGCCGATGCGCTGACCACCGAAACCGACGGCATCGCGCGCGAGGTCTATGTGGTGCGCATCGACCTGCCGCCTTCGGAACTGGAGCGGGTGCGGGGCTTTCGCCCCACGCCGGGCATGCCGGCCGAGGTGATGATCGAGACCTCGGCCCGGACTTTCGCGCAATACCTGATCAAGCCGATCGAGGACAGCCTGTCGCGGGCCTTTCGCGAAAACTGAGGCGCGGCGCCCCTGGCACCCGCCCGCGCCGGGAACCTGCCGGCGTCGGGTGCGCCGCCATGCCGCAAGACGGCGCTGGGGATTGCCCCTTGCCCGGCCTGCGGCTATCGCAGGCAAAAAGGGGATCCGGGAACCATGAGCGTCAACACCTTCGGCCGCGTCTTCACCTTTACCACTTGGGGCGAAAGCCACGGCCCGGCCTTGGGCGCGACCGTGGACGGCTGCCCGCCCGGCGTGGCGCTGGACGAGGGCTGGATCCAGCAATTCCTGGACCGCCGCCGGCCCGGCAGTTCGAAATTCACCACCCAGCGGCAGGAAGCCGACCGGGTGCGCATCCTGTCGGGCGTGTTCGAGGGGAAAACCACCGGCACCCCGATCCAGTTGATGATCGAGAATACCGACCAGCGCAGCAAGGATTATGGCGAGATCGCCCAGGCCTTCCGCCCCGGCCATGCCGATATCGCCTATCACCTGAAATACGGCATCCGCGACTATCGCGGCGGCGGCCGTTCCAGCGCGCGCGAGACGGCGGCGCGGGTCGCGGCGGGGGGCGTCGCGCAGGCGGTGCTGCGCGACCTGGCGCCAGGGCTGAAGATCACCGGCTACATGGTGCAGATGGGCGAATTGCACCTGGACCGGGCGAATTTCGACGCGGCGGCGATCGACGCGAACCCGTTCTTCCTGCCCGATGCCGCGGCCGTGCCGGCATGGGAGGACTATCTGAACGCCATCCGCAAGGCCCAGGACAGCGTCGGCGCCGCCGTCGAGGTGCTGGTCCAGGGCTGCCCGGCCGGGCTGGGCGCGCCGGTCTATGCCAAGCTGGACACCGACCTGGCCGCCGCCATGATGTCGATCAACGCGGTCAAGGGCGTCGAGATCGGCGAGGGCATGGCCGCCGCCGCCCTGACCGGGACCGCGAATGCCGACGAGATCCGCATGGGCAACGAAGGGCCGCGCTTTCTGTCGAACCATGCCGGCGGGATTCTGGGCGGCATCTCGACCGGGCAGGACATCGTGGTGCGATTCGCCGTCAAGCCGACCAGTTCCATCCTGACCCCGCGCCGCACCATCGACCGGCGCGGCGAAGAGATCGAGCTGATCACCAAGGGCCGGCACGACCCCTGCGTCGGCATCCGCGCCGTGCCCATCGCCGAGGCGATGGCGGCCTGTGTCGTGCTGGACCACCTGTTGCTGGACCGCGCGCAGACCGGCGGCCGGCGCGGCCGCATCGGCTAGGCCGGGTGCAATGGGTGGCGGCAATGGGGCGGCGGCAATCGGGGGGAAGAAAAGGGGAACGCTGTTCCCCTCTTGGCCCGTGCCGGGCCAATTCACCCCATGGAGTATTTGGAAAACGGCGAAAGCCCGGCGCGGCGGATTTCCGCTTTTCACCGTTTCGCAAATACTCCAGCTTTGTCGCGGAACTGTTACATTCCTTTCGCATAACCGTCGCACCAGCGCATTAGAGAACGCGCAGGCCGCATCCGGCCCCATGGAAATGTCAGGAGTGATCCTATGAAATCCGCGAAATTCACCGTGTCGGCGCTTGCCGTGATCGCTGCTTCGGCGTCGGCGGCTTCGGCCCGCGACCAGATCCAGGTCTCGGGATCGTCCACGGTGCTGCCCTATGCGACCATCGTTGCCGAAGCCTTTGGCGAAAACACCGACTTCCCGACCCCGGTGGTCGAATCCGGCGGCTCGTCGGCCGGGCTCAAGAAATTCTGCGAAGGCGTGGGCGAGAACACCACCGACATCGCCAATGCCTCGCGCGCCATCAAGGACAGCGAGATCGAGGCCTGCAAGGCCAATGGCGTGACCGACATCATGGAAGTCCGCATCGGCTATGACGGCATCGTCTTTGCCAGCGACATCGCCGGAAACGACTTTCAGTTCACCCCGGCCGACTGGTTCAACGCCCTGGCCGCCGAGGTGGTGGTCGACGGCAAGGTCGTAGCGAACCCGCATACCAAATGGAGCGAGATCCGCGCCGACCTGCCCGAACAGGAAATCCTGGCCTTCGTGCCCGGCACCAAGCACGGCACCCGCGAAGTCTTCGAGGAAAAGGTGATCGCCGCGGGCTGCGAGGAATCGGGCGCCGCCGAGGTGTTCAAGGCCGAGAAGGGCGAGGACGAGGCCGAATCGGCCTGCATGGCGCTGCGCACCGACGGCAAGTCCATCGACATCGACGGCGACTATACCGAGACCCTGGCCCGCATCCAGTCGGCCAAGAACGGCATCGGCATCTTCGGCCTGTCCTTCTATGAAAACAACACCGACAAGCTGAAGGTCGCGACCATCGCCGGCGTCCAGCCTTCGACCGAAAGCATCGCCTCGGGCGAATACCCGGTGTCGCGGCCGCTGTTCTTCTATGTCAAGAAACAGCATATCGGCACCATTCCGGGGCTGAAGGAATTCACGGAATTCTTCGTCTCGGACGAGCTGGCCGGGGCCGAAGGCCCGCTGGCCGCCTATGGGCTGGTGGCCGATCCCGAACTGGCCGCCACCCAGGCCGCCGTTGCCGACGAAAAGACCATGGCCGCGGCGCAATGACCTGACGGGCGCGGGGGGCATCCGTTCAAGTGCGCGCCCCGCGCCCTTTTTCCGTTTCCCGTTCCGAGGGCCCACATGCCAGCTTCATGGACCTTGCTGATCGTCCTCGCCCTTGCAGGCGCCGGCTATTTCGTCACCCGTGCGCGCGTCATCGCGCAGGCGGGGGGCGATGTGCGGCGGCTGCATTCGCGCCCCAGCTATCACGGCTGGAACGCGGCGCTGCTGACGGCGCTGCCGGCGCTTTTCCTGATCGCGATCTGGCGCTTCGTGCAGCCGGCGGCGAATGTGACGCCGGTGGCCATCCTGGCGCTTGTGCTGGCCGCGGCGGGCATGGGCCTGGCGCTGATGCGCAGCGCGCCGGGCTTTCGCGCCCGCAACGCGGTCGAAGCCACGGTCAAGGGGCTTTTGATCCTGTGTTCCAGCATCGCCATCCTGACCACCGCCGGGATCGTCTTTTCGATGCTGTTCGAGACCGGGCAGTTCTTTCGCCAATATCCCTGGCATGATTTCTTCTTCGGCACGACCTGGTCGCCGCGCTTCGGCGGCGGCTCGCAATTGGGCATCCTGCCGCTGCTTTGGGGCACGCTTTACATCTCGCTGATCGCGCTGGCGGTTTCGGTGCCCATCGGGCTGTTCGCGGCGATCTACATGTCCGAATACGCCACGCCCCGGCTGCGCGGCGTGGCCAAGCCGATGATCGAGGTGCTGGCCGGGATCCCGACCATCGTCTACGGGCTTTTCGCGCTGATCACCGTGGGGCCGATGCTGCGCGACTATTTCGCCCAGCCGCTGGGCCTGGGCAGTTCCGGTTCCTCGGTGATGACAGCGGGGCTGGTCATGGGCATCATGCTGATCCCCTTTGTCAGTTCGCTGTCGGACGACATCATCAACGCCGTGCCGCAATCCCTGCGCGACGGCGCGCTGGGGCTTGGCTCGACGCAATCGGAAACCGTGCGCAAGGTGGTGTTGCCCGCCGCCCTGCCGGGCATCGTCGGCGCGGTGCTGCTGGCCGCGTCGCGCGCCATCGGCGAGACGATGATCGTCGTGCTGGGCGCGGGGGCCGCCGCGCGCATGGACCTGAACCCGTTCGAGGCCATGACCACCATCACCGTCAAGATCGTCAGCCAGTTGACCGGCGACAACGATTTCGCCGCGCCCGAGACGCTGGTGGCCTTTGCCCTGGGCCTGACGCTGTTCGTCATCACGCTGGGGCTGAACATCGTCGCGCTTTACGTCGTGCGCAAATACCGGGAGCAATACGAATGAGCGACGCATCCCTGGACGGCGCCAAGCCCCGCAACTCGCTGCTGGTCGCCGACCCCCATACCCGCAAGCGCAATGCGGCCGAGGCGCGGTTCCGCGCCTATGGCCTGGGCGCCATCGTGATCTCGATGATCATGTTGGTGATCCTGCTGTCGACCATCCTGGGCGGCGGCGTCAGCGCCTTTCGCCAGACCTATCTGGAAATCCCGGTGGCGCTTGATGCCGCGCAGCTTGACAAGAACGGCAACCGCGACCCCCAGGATATCCGCAAGATCCTGACCCTGACCTATGGCAAGATCCTGCAACAGGCGCTGGAACAGACCATCGCCGACAAGGGCATCGCCATCGCCGGGCTTTCGGACAAGGACGTCACCGGCATGATCTCGAAAGAGGCGTCGGCGCAACTGCGCAATCGCGTGTTGGCCGATCCCGAACTGATCGGCCAGACCGTCACGGCCCGCGTGCTGGTGAACGGCCGGGTGGACGGCTATTACAAGGGCCGCGTCAGCATGGAAAGCGCGGCGCGCGACGCCAATACCTCGCCCGCGCAGTTGCAGCTTGCCGATGCGCTGAAGGCGCAGGGCATGCTGGCGACGCAGTGGAACTGGTCGTTCCTGACCCGGCCCGACGCCTCGGACCAGCGCCCCGAGGCCGCGGGGGTGGGCATCGCCATCCTGGGCTCGCTCTACATGATGCTGGTGGTGCTGGTGCTTGCGGTGCCGATCGGCGTCGCCGCCTCGATCTATCTGGAAGAATTCGCGCCCCAGAACCGCTGGACCGACATCATCGAGGTCAATATCTCGAACCTGGCCGCGGTGCCGTCCATCGTCTTCGGCATCCTGGGCCTTGCCGCCTTCATCAACTTCGCCGGCCTGCCGCAATCGGCGCCGATCGTCGGCGGGTTGGTGCTGACGCTGATGACGCTGCCCACCATCATCATCGCCACCCGCGCCGCGCTCAAGGCGGTGCCGCCCTCGATCCGCGACGCGGCGCTGGGGGTGGGCGCGTCCAAGATGCAGTCGGTGTTCCATCACGTCCTGCCGCTGGCCATGCCGGGCATCCTGACCGGCACCATCATCGGCCTGGCGCAGGCATTGGGCGAAACCGCGCCGCTTTTGCTGATCGGCATGGTGGCCTTTGTCCGCAACGTCCCCTCGGCGCCCCCGGACGGGCTGTTCGAGCCCGCCTCGGCCCTGCCGGTCCAGGTCTACAACTGGACCCAGCGCGCCGACCCCGCCTTTATCGAGCGCGCGTCGGGGGCGATCATCGTGCTGCTGGTGTTCCTGCTTTGCATGAACCTGCTTGCCATCCTTCTGCGCCGCAAGTTCGAGCGCCGGTGGTAAACTCGGGAAGGAGACCCGATATGAACGACATGAGAATCCTGGAGCGCGCTGTGGAGCAGACGGAAATCAAGATCTCGGCCCGCGACGTTCAGGTCTGGTATGGCGACAAGCACGCGATCAAGGACGTGGATGTCGACCTGCTGGACAAGACCGTCACCGCCTTCATCGGCCCCTCGGGCTGCGGCAAGTCGACCTTCCTGCGCTGCCTGAACCGCATGAACGACACCATCGACATCAGCCGGGTCGAGGGCAAGATCACGCTGGACGGCGAGGATATCTATGACAAGCGCGTCGACCCGGTGCAGTTGCGTGCCCGCGTCGGCATGGTGTTCCAGAAACCCAACCCCTTTCCCAAGTCGATCTATGACAATGTGGCCTATGGCCCGCGCATCCACGGCCTGGCCCGCCAACCGCGCCGAACTGGACGAGATCGTCGAGAAATCGCTGCGCGGCGCGGCGCTGTGGAACGAGGTCAAGGACCGGCTGAACGATCCCGGCACCGGCCTGTCGGGCGGCCAGCAGCAGCGGCTTTGCATCGCCCGCGCCGTGGCGACCCAGCCCGAGGTGCTGTTGATGGACGAGCCTTGCTCGGCGCTGGACCCCATCGCCACCAGCCAGGTCGAAGAGCTGATCGACCAGTTGCGCGCCGCGGGCGACCGACCTGCGCATGGTGCTGTCGGTGATCAAGATCTCGCATATCCTGGAACGCGTCGGCGATTACGCCAAGAACATCGCCAAGCGCAGCCATGTTCTGTCCGAGATGCCGCCGATCGACGGGGCCGGCATGGCGCTCAAGCGCATGTCCGCCACGGTCGAGGCGATGATGAAGGACGCGCTGGATAGCTATATCCAGCGCGACGCGGCGCTGGCGGGCGACGTGCGCCAGCGCGACCTGGAAGTGGACCAGATGTATAACGCGCTGTTTCGCGAATTCCTGACCCATATGATGGAGGATCCGCGCAATATCACCGCCTGCATGCACCTGCATTTCATCGCCAAGAACATCGAGCGCATGGGCGACCACGCCACTGGCATCGCCGAGCAGGTGATCTACCTGGCCACCGGCGAACTGCCCGAAGAGCCGCGGCCCAAGGGCGAAAGCGTCCCGCGCATGGAGGGGGGCTGAGCCATGGCACAGACCCAACCCTGCGTCCTGGTCGTCGAGGACGAGGGCGCACAGCGCGAGGTGCTGAAATACAACCTGGAAGCCGAGGGTTTCGGCGTCGTCCTGGCCGAGAACGGCGACGAGGCGATGCTGCTGGTCGCCGAGGAACAGCCCGACCTGATCGTGCTGGACTGGATGCTGCCCAATGTCAGCGGCATCGAAGTCTGCCGCCGGGTCAAGGCCGACCCCTCGACCCGGCAGATCCCGATCATCATGCTGTCGGCACGTTCCGAAGAGGTGGACCGGGTGCGCGGGCTGGAAACCGGCGCCGACGACTATGTGGTCAAGCCCTATTCCGTGGTCGAGCTGATGGCGCGGCTGCGCACCCAGCTGCGCCGCACCCGCCCGGCCTCGATGGGCGAAAGGCTCAGCTTCGGCGACATCATCCTGGATGCGGGCGAGCATCGGGTGTTTCGTGCCGGCCAGCCGCTGCACCTGGGCCCGACCGAGTTCCGCCTGCTGTCCACGCTGATGGAAAAGCCCGGCCGGGTCTGGACGCGCGAGCAATTGCTGGACCGGGTCTGGGGCCGCGACATCTATGTCGACACCCGCACCATCGACGTGCATGTCGGCCGGCTGCGCAAGGCACTGATGACGCATGGCGGCGACAATCCGGTGCGCACCGTGCGCGGCACCGGCTATTCGCTGGGCTGATCGCCGGCGGTCGGGGCTTGAGGTGGTCATCGCCGCCAGGATGGACAAGCCCCAATGCCTGCCGCGCCGGCACCTGCATCCTGCCGCCTATATGATGGAAACCGCGGGCATGGCCCGCGGTTTCCGTTGCCCGGCCTTGGCCCGGCGGCGGCGTTGAGGGAGGAGGGCGCCGCCGCCGGACCGGCTCGGGTTGCGAACCTGTTGCGCCGCGCCGGCCTTTCTTTCCGCGGGAAAGATGCCGGCGCTGCGCGAACCGGGCGCTTTCGCACCCGGTCCCGTCGGTTCAGTTCTGTGCCAGCAGGTCGGTGATGCGGCGCAGCGCGACGCGGCGGTTCTGCCGCTCCGGCCCGTCCGAGGGGACCAGCAGGAACTGTTCGCCATAACCCTGAACCACCATGTTCTCGGGCGGCACCTGGAAATATTCCGTCAAGGCCAGCGCCACCGACTCTGCCCGGCGATCCGACAGGGCCAGGTTGGCCGCGTCCGAGCCGACGGCATCGGTATAGCCTTCGATCATGTAGATCTCGCGCGGGTCCTGGTCGATGCTGTCGCGGATGACCTTGCCCAGCGTGGCCAATTCCTGCGCCTGATCCGGGCTGATCGCCGCCGAGCCAGTCTCGAATGTGATCTCGGGCACGTTGACCGGCGCGACCAGGGCGCGCACCTCGGGAATGTTGCGGATCTGGCCCAGGCTGAAGCGTCGGTCGACAACCGCCTCGCGGCGCAGCGCCTCGCGCAGGGCGGCTTCGTCCAGCCGCTCGCGGTTGATGCGGACCGGCGGCGGGGCGGGCAGGTCCGAGATCTGCACCGGCTGCGCCTCGGTATCGTCGATGAGCCGGGTTTCGCTGCCATCTTCGCGCACCAATGTGCGGCGCAGGACATTCATGTTCGCGTCGCGGATGGTGACGACGCGGCTGCCATCCTGGCGCAGCACCGTGGTCCGGGTCGAGCCGTCGTCAAAGGTCTGGGTCCGCACGTTCGAGCCGGGCTGGTAAAGCAGGATATTGTCGTCCTTGATCAGTTGCTGGCTGCCATCGGGCAGGGTGACGACCACGCGGTCGCCGGTGTTCAAGGCCACCTGCCGGTCGTTGGACAGCATCTTGCCGACCGCCATGCCGGCCGCCCCGGCAAGCAGCATGCCGGCGATGTTCTTCAGCTTGTCGTCATCGTCGCTTTCCTCGGCGCGCTGCTCGACCTGGTCCTGGGCCGACTGCTGCTGTTGCTGTTGCTGCTGCGTGATCGCGGTGGCAAATTCCTCGGCCGAGCTGCGGGCGTTTTCATCGGTGATCTGGATTTCGCTGGCCTCGCCTGCGCCTGCATCGTCTTCGCTGGCGGACAACGCGGCAGCCGCGTCGGGTTGGGTCTTTTCGGCGGCGCGTTGCGCGACGGCGTTCTGCTGGGCCTGCGCCTCGGGCGCCTGCACCTCGTTCGGCTGTCCGGGCTGTGCCTGCGCCTGATCCTCGGCCTGCTCCTGCGCGCCGCTTTCAGGTTCCTGCGCGCCGGGGGGCTGGCTCTGGCCGTCGCCGGCCTGCGGTTGCTGGGGCTGCTGCTGGGCCTTTTCCTGCAACCGCTGTTCCAGTTCTTGCGCGTCAGGGGTGGCGGGCGGGTTGCCTTCCGTGGCGGGATCGGCCTGGGGCGCTGTGTCCGCGGTCTCGGCGTCGGGGCGCGGCTCTGGGGCCGCTTCGGCTGCCGGGGGCGTCTCGGCCTCATCCTGCGATTCGGGCGCGGGCTGGGGCGGCTGGGTCGCATCTTCGGCCGGAGCGGTCGTGTCGGGGTCCGTCCCCTGCTCCTGAGGTTCCGCCGGGGCTGCCGTATCGTCCGCAGCTTCTGACGAGGGGGCATCGTCCCCCGCGCCGGACGGCTGGGCCGAATCGGCGGCGGATGCGGGTGCTGAAGCCTCGGGCTGCGGGGCGGGGGCTTCCGGCTTGGCCGCGGGCGGGGCCGCGTCCTGCCCGGCCTGGCTGGCGGCGGGCTTGGCGGGCGGTTCCTCTGCCTGGACCACCGGCGGCTTGGGTTGGGGCTCTTCGGCCTGTGTCACCTCGGGTTTGGCAGCAGGGGCCGGAGCATCGCCCGGCTCGGCCGCAGCGGATGGTGCGGGCTTTTCGTCGGGGGGTGCCGCAGGGGGTGCCGGCGACGGTTCCGGCGCGGCTGCATCTGCGCCGGCCGCGGGGCTTTCTGCGTCATTCCCGGCTTGATCGCCCGGCTGGCCTGCCGCCTGGCCTGGCGCCTCGGACGGCTGTTCCGGCTGCGCTTGCTGGCGGCGAGGCGGGGCTTGTTCTGGCGCGGCCTCGGCGGCGAGGGGCTGGGTCTCGGCCTGGGCCGCGGGCGCGGCCGTGTCAGATTCAGGCTGCGGCGGGGGTTCGGGCGCGTCCTGCCCCGGCGGGCTGGCAGAGGTTTCGGGGGGCAGGACCACCTGCCCGTCAGCGCCTTGGACCTGTTCTTCCTGGGCCACCGCCAGTTGCGGGGCGATGAGCGAAAGGCAGGTCACGATCGAAGTCGTTGTCTGGAAGATGCGGCGCATGACTGTCCTCTTTGCGATGGTCGCGGGATCGTCCGTCAACCTTCGCCGGGCGCGGCGGTTCCCAAACAAGCCCGTGACCGACCCGTGATCCGCCGCCGCCGGTCAGGCCCCAGACAGGGCCAGCCGGCCGCCTGCCATGCGCTGCACCCTGCCGGACAGTTCCAGCGCAAGGATGGCCGGGGCAAGCACGGCCGCCGGCACGCCCAGATCGCGGATCAGCAGGTTTTCCTCGGTCGGGCTGGGTCCCAGCCGGGCCAGGATCCGCCCCTCCAGATTCGCTGGCCCGCCTGCGTCGCGCGGACGGGTCGCTGCGGGCTGGCGGGAAATGCCATGGCCCAGATCGGCCAGCCGGCGGGCCACGGCGGCAGGTTGCAGCGGGCGCGCGCTTCTCGCCGGCGCGGGCGCAGGGGCGGCGGCGGGTTGCGTCGCCGGCGGGTCGGGCCTTTCGACACGGTCCGCGCCCGCATTCGCGCAGCCGTTGGATTGCAGCGCCGCCAGCACATCCGCCGAGTTGCGCACCAGAACCGCGCCATCGCGGATCAGCGCATTGCAGCCGGCTGCCCGCGCGTCCATGGGATGGCCCGGCACCGCCATCACCTCTCGTCCCTGGTCCAGCGCGCAGCGCGCGGTGATCAGGCTGCCCGAGCGGTGCGCGGCCTCGACCACCACAACGGCGCGCGACAGGCCCGAGATGATGCGGTTGCGGGCCGGAAAATGCCTTGCCACCGGCTCGGTCCCCGGCGGCTGTTCCGTGACCAGCAGGCCGGTTTCGCAGATCGCCTCGGCCAGGGCGGCGTTTTCGCTGGGATAGATCTTGTCGATGCCGCCGGCCATCACCGCAATGGTGCCGCCATGCAGCGCCGCGTCATGGGCAACGGTGTCGATGCCGCGCGCCAGCCCGGCGATGACCGCCGCGCCCGACTGCGACAGCCCCAGCGCCAGGCCGCGCGCCATGCGCAGGCCCAGCGACGAAGCGTTGCGCGCCCCGATCACCGCCACCGGCATGCGGTCCAGCACCGACAGGTCGCCGCGCAGCCATAGCACCGGCGGCGCTTCGGCCAGGTCGCGCAGCAGGGCGGGATAATCCGCGTCGCCCCAGGTCAGCAGCCGGGCACCGGCGCGCTGGCCCGCCGCCATCTCTGCCTCGGCCGCGGCGGCGGGGCAGGGGGCGTAATCTTCGACCCCGGCGGCGCGGGCGATCTGGGGCAGGGCGGCCAGGGCCGCTTCGGCCGAGCCGTGTTCGGCCAGCAGGCGGTGATAGGTCGCCGGACCGACGCGCCGCGAACGAATGAGGCGCAGGGCCGCAAGCCCGTCCCCCTTTTGCCTGGGAGGGGTAGGGTGGAGGTCGAAAGAAAGCGGTCTTGCCATCATGTCCCTGCCTTTGCCTCATTCGCAGGCCGAGTCATCGCATGGCAAAGGTTAAGAATGGGTTAGCCGCGCCGAATTTCTCTCAGGCAGTCGAAAGGAATGCCGCCTATGCGGCCGATCCGCCGATCGTCAGCCCGCCGATGCGCAGCGTAGGCAGGCCGACACCCACAGGAACCCACTGTCCCTGCTTGCCGCAATTGCCGATACCGGGATCAAGCGCCAGATCGTTGCCGATGGCGCGAATCTGCTGCAAGGCGGTGGCGCCGTCGCCGATCAGCGTCGCGCCGCGGATCGGGTCGCCGATCTGCCCATTCCTGACCCGATAGGCCTCGGTGCAGGAAAAGACGAATTTCCCGTTGGTGATGTCCACCTGTCCGCCGCCAAAGCCGACCGCATAGATGCCATCTTCCAGCCCGGCCAGGATCGAGGCGGGATCTTCCGAGCCGGCCAGCATGAAGGTATTGGTCATGCGCGGCATGGGCGCATGGGCATAGCTTTGCCGGCGTCCGTTGCCGGTCGGCGCGACGCCCATCAGCCGCGCGCTTTGCCGGTCCTGCATATAGCCGGTCAGGATGCCGTCCTCGATCAGCACGTTGCGGCCGGGGGGCGTGCCCTCGTCATCGACCGAGATCGAGCCGCGGCGATCGGGCATCGTGCCGTCGTCGACCACCGTCACGCCGGGCGCGGCGACGCGCTGGCCCATCAGGCCGGCAAAGGCGGAGTGGCCCTTGCGGTTGAAATCCCCCTCCAGCCCGTGGCCCACGGCCTCGTGCAGCAGGATGCCGGGCCAGCCCGGCCCCAGCACCACATCCATCACCCCCGCGGGTGCGGGAACCGAGCGCAGGTTGACCAGCGCGATGCGCAGCGCTTCGCGCACCAGGCCCTGCCAATGGTCGGGCGTGACCAGCCCCGCCAGGGCGATGCGGCCGCCGCCGCCTGCGGTTCCCGATTCGCGCCGGGTATTCGATTCCACGATCACCGAGACGTTCAGGCGCGCCATCGGGCGGATGTCGGTCGCCAGCCCACCTTCGGGGCGCAGGATCGCCACCTCTTGCACCGACGTGGCGATGCTGGCCGAAACCTGCACGACCCGTGGATCCAGGTCGCGCGCGAATGCGTCGATTTGCCGCAGAAGCGCGACCCGCTCGGCAAAGGGAACGCCCTCGGCCGGGTCGATGGCGGCGTAAAGCGGCCGGATTTCGCCCTGGGGCGGCAGCGCCAGGGTGCCCCCCCCTGCGCCCACCGCTAGACGCACGGTTTCGGCGGCCTTCGCCAAGGACGCCAAGTCGATCTCGGTCGAATGGGCATAGCCGGTGACTTCGCCGCATATCGCACGCAAACCAAAGCCTTGCTCGGCGTCATAGCTTGCGGTGCGCAGCCGGCCGTCGTCGAAAACCAGCGCTTCGGAGCGGGCGCGCTCCAGGAAAAGTTCGCCGTCATCGGCCCCCGCCAAGGCGGTGCGCAGGATGCGCAACGCAGCGTCCTGATTAAGATGCGTGTGAAAGGGCGAAAACGAAGCGTCAGTCATCCGGCCGGTCCTTGTCCTGCTGCCCGCCTAGGGGTTTTTTGGCAAGAAGTCGATAGGTATGGCTTGCCCGCAGGGGTAAGATATGGTTCTGGTGCAGGACCGAATGCCGGCGCCCCGTGGACAGGGGTATGCCGGTGGCATGATAAGCAACGGGATGGGATGATGGCAATTGCGACCAAGCGCCGCGGGGCGGCGGCGGTGATGAGCCTGGGAGTTGCGACTCTGGCGGCGGTTCCGGCCATGGCGCAGGATGTGCTGGGCGATCTGCCTTCGATCGGCAAGCCGGTGAATGGCGGAATGAACTTCCAGCCGGCGTCGAGCCCGCTGGCGCAGGACCAGCAATGGCTGGACCTTTTCGTGCTTTATATCATCTCGGCCGTGACGATTTTCGTCTGCCTGCTGCTGCTGATCTGCATCGTCCGCTTCAACCGCCGCGCGAATCCCGTGCCGGCGCGCTTTACCCACAACACCCCGATCGAGGTCGTCTGGACCCTGGTCCCGGTGCTGATCCTGGTCGCCATCGGCGCCTTTTCGCTGCCGATCCTGTTCCGCAGCCAGGAGATGCCGAACGATCCCGACCTGGTGATCAAGGCCATCGGCCACCAATGGTACTGGTCCTATGAATACCCCGATGACGGCATCGCCTTTGACGCGCTGATGCTGGAGAAAGAGGCCCTGGCCGATGCCGGCTATTCCGAGGACGAATACCTGCTGGCAACCGACAATGCGGTCGTCGTTCCGGTGGGCAAGAAGGTGCTTGTCCAGGTCACGGCCACGGACGTGATCCATAGCTGGACCATCCCCGCCTTTGCGGTCAAGCAGGACGCCGTTCCGGGCCGCATCGCGCAACTGTGGTTCTCGGTCGATCAGGAGGGGGTCTATTTCGGCCAGTGCTCCGAGCTTTGCGGCATCAACCATGCCTATATGCCGATCGTGGTGAAGGCGGTGAGCCAGGAAAAATACGACGCCTGGCTGACCGGAGCGAAAGAGGAATTCGCCGCCGACGCCTCGGATTATCTGCCGGCCAAGCCCGTGCAGTTGGCGCTGGCAGAGTAAGGATGGGCCGTGGCCGATATCAACGCATATGAGGGCAGCCGCGAGGGCGGTTTCGAGGCAGGCTTCGGCGATTACGTCGCCCTTCTGAAGCCGCGCGTCATGTCGCTGGTGGTGTTCACGGCCCTGGTGGGGCTGTGGATCGCGCCGCAGCCGGTCAACCCCTTCGTGGGCTTCTGCGCGGTGCTGTTCATCGCGCTTGGCGGCGGGGCCTCGGGCGCGCTCAACATGTGGTATGACGCCGATATCGACGCGGTCATGAAACGCACCGCCGGCCGCCCGGTGCCTGCCGGCCGGGTGTCCTCGCAAGAGGCACTGGCGCTCGGCATTGCCTTGTCGGGCCTGTCGGTGATGATGCTGGGGCTGGCGGCGAACTGGTTCGCGGCCGGGTTCCTGGCCTTTACCATCTTCTTCTATGCGGTGGTCTATACGATCTGGCTGAAGCGCTCGACCCCGCAGAACATCGTCATCGGCGGCGCCGCGGGCGCCTTTCCCCCGATGATCGGCTGGGCCTGCGCCACGGGCAGCATCGGCCTGGAATCTCTGCTGATGTTCGCACTGGTGTTTTTCTGGACCCCGCCGCATTTCTGGGCGCTGGCGCTGTTCATGAAGGACGACTATTCCAAGGCCGGCGTGCCGATGCTGACCGTGACGCACGGCCGCAAGGCGACGCGCGCCCATATCTTTGCCTATACGCTGGTGCTGGCGCCCTTTGCGATCTGGCTGGGCTTCACCTCGGTCGGCGGGCCGCTTTACCTGGCGGTTGCGGTGGTGCTGAACGCGCTGTTCATCGCCGGCGGCTGGCGCATCCTGCGGCGCAACGAAGAACAGGCGCAGGCCGACGGCTACCTGGTGGAAAAGCGCTATTTCCGCCTGTCGCTTTACTACACCTTCCTGCATTTCCTGGCGCTGCTGGTGCAGCATTGGGTGGGGGCATGGTGATGCTGCCGCAGGTCGAACATGAATTGCACAAGCGCCGCCGCAGCCGCAACATCGGCCTGCTGGTCGTGCTGCTGGCCTTTGTCGCGCTGGTCTTCGGCCTGTCGGTGGTCAAGATCACCCAGGGCGACATGATGCAGGGCTATGATCACCGTCCGCGTGCCTCGATGCTGCCCAAGGATCCGGCGCCGCCGGGGCAAAATACCGCGCCCGTGGCCGCGCCGGGCACGCCCGCGGCCCAGCAGGGGGTGGCCGGCGCAAGCCAGGGGTTAGGGCAATGAACGCGAACAAACCTGCACGGTCGAACGGACGTCTTGTCGGCATGCTACTGGGCGTCGTGGTTCTGATGGGGGCGCTTAGCTGGGCGGCGGTGCCGTTCTATTCCTGGTTCTGCCGGGTGACGGGCTTTGCCGGCACGACCAATGTGGCCGAAGCGGCCTCGGACCGGGTGCTGGACGAAACCATCCGCGTGCGCTTCGACGCCAATGTCGACAGCAACCTGGGCTGGACCTTCCGGCCGATGCAGCGCGAGATCGAGCTGAAGATCGGCGAGAACGCCATCGCCTTCTACGAGGCGATCAACAATACCGACCAGCCTGTCACCGGCACGGCCAGCTATAACGTCGCCCCCGATGCGGCGGGATATTTCTTCAACAAGATCGAATGCTTCTGCTTTACCGAACAGGTCCTGCAACCGGGCGAGCGGGTCGAGATGCCGGTCAGCTTCTACGTCGATGCCGACCTGGTGGACGACCGCGATGCCGGTCGCATCCGCGACATCACCTTGTCTTATACCTTCCATCGGACCGATCCGCCGGCGCCGAAACAGGCGGCGCTGAAGACGACGACGGCGCCCACCGTCAACTGAGCAACAAGAACCAGCAACAGCCGGGAACGCAGCCATGGCCCATGTAAAGAACCACGACTATCAGATCCTGCCGCCGTCGATCTGGCCGCTTTTTGGCGCTGTCTGCGCCTTCGTGATGCTGAGCGGCGCCGTCGCCTGGATGAAGGGGATCACCGTTTTCGGCCTTCCGGTCGAAGGGCCCTGGCTGTTCCTGATCGGTCTGGCTGGCGTTTTCTACACCATGTTCGGCTGGTGGGCCGATGTCGTGCGCGAAGGCGAATCGGGCGAGCATACGCCGGTGGTCCGCATCGGCCTGCAATACGGCTTCATCCTGTTCATCATCTCCGAGGTGATGTTCTTCGTCGCCTGGTTCTGGGCCTTCATCAAGAACGCGCTGTATCCGATGGGACCGGAAAGCCCGATCCGCGACGGCGTCTGGCCGCCCGAGGGCATCGTGACCTTCGACCCCTGGCACCTGCCGCTGATCAATACGCTGATCCTGCTTTTGTCGGGCGTCGCCGTCACCTGGGCGCACCATGCCTTTGTCCACGAAGGCGACCGGCGCACCACCATCAACGGGCTGATCGTCGCGGTGATCCTGGGGGTCTGCTTCACCGGGCTGCAAGCCTATGAATACAGCCACGCCGCCTTTGGCATGGCCGATACGGTCTATGCCGGCACCTTCTTCATGGCCACCGGCTTTCACGGCTTTCACGTGATCATCGGCACCATCTTCCTGTTCGTCTGCCTGGTGCGCATGCTGCGCGGCCAGATGACCCAGCAACAGCATGTCGGCTTTGAAGCCGCCGCCTGGTATTGGCACTTCGTCGATGTGGTCTGGCTGTTCCTGTTTGTCGTGATCTATGTCTGGGGCCGCTGAACGCGGCTGACATGAACACGGCGCGGGACAGCGGCTCCCGCGCCGTTTGCTTTGGAGACCCGCATGCGCCGATACCTGTTCCCGCTGCTTATCGGGGTGCTCGGCTCGGCGATCCTGATCTCGCTGGGCTTGTGGCAGCTCAAGCGGCTGGACTGGAAAGAGGGGCTGATCGCCCAGATCCAGCAAAGGATCGAGGCCCGGCCGGTGCCCTTGCCCCAGGCGGTGGATCCTTCGATGAAATATCTGCCGGTGCTGGTTTCCGGGCAGACCACGGGCCAGGAAATCAACATGCTGTCGGGCATGCGCGATGCCGGCGGCGGCTATCAGGTGATCTCGGCCTTCGTCACCGATGACGGGCGCCGGATCATGCTGGACCGGGGTTTCGTCGATCAGGACCACAAGCACGACCCGCGCCCGCCCGTGCGGCTTGAGGTCGCAGGCAACCTGCATTGGCCCGACGAAAAGGGCAGCGCCACCCCCGCGCCCAACCTGGCCGAGAATGTCTGGTTCGCCCGCGACGTGCCGGCCATGGCGGCGCAACTGGGGACCGAGCCGGTCCTGGTCGTCGCGGCCGAGCTGCGCGGCGACACGCAAGGCGTGCAGCCGATCCCCGTCGCGGTCGAGGGCATCCCGAACAACCACCTCAGCTATGCCGTGCAATGGTTCCTGATCGCTGCGGTTTGGGCAGGGATGACAGTGGCGCTGATCTGGCGTATCAGGCAGCGGAAATTCTAGGGGGAACGCGATGCGTTACGTTTCGACTCGGGGTCGGGCTCCGGCCCTGGACTTCGAACAGGCGATGATGACCGGGCTGGCGCGGGATGGCGGGCTTTACCTGCCCGAGGCGATGCCGATGTTCTCGGCCGATGAGATCGCCCGCTTCGAGGGCCTGCCCTATGAAGAGGTCGCGCGCCGCGTCGTCCGTCCCTTTGTCGGCGACAGTTTCAGCGATACCGAACTGCGCGAGGCGGTGGCGCGGGCCTATGCCGGCTTCGACCATGTCGCCCGCGCGCCCCTGGTCCAGCTTGCCCCCGGCCACCACCTGCTGGAACTGTTCCACGGGCCGACCCTGGCCTTCAAGGATTTCGCCATGCAGCTGATCGGCCAGCTGTTCCAGCTTGCGCTGGCCCGTTCGGGGCAGCGGGTGACGATCCTGGGCGCGACCTCGGGCGACACCGGCTCGGCCGCCATCGAGGCGTTCAAGGGCCTGTCCAATGTCGATGTGTTCATCATGTATCCGCATGGCCGCGTCAGCGAGGTGCAGCGCCGGCAGATGTCCACGCCGGCCGACGCCAATGTGCATGCGCTGGCGGTGGACGGCACTTTCGACGATTGCCAGGCGCGGCTGAAGGACCTGTTCAACGACCACGATTTCCGCGACGCGGTCGGGCTTGCCGGCGTCAACTCGATCAACTGGGCGCGGGTGCTGGCGCAGATCGTCTATTACTTCAGCGCCGCGGTCAGCCTTGGGGCGCCGCATCGCGAGGTCGACTTCACCGTGCCGACCGGCAATTTCGGCGACGTTTTCGCCGGCTCGATCGCCAGGACCATGGGCCTGCCCATCGGCAAGCTGGTCGTCGCCACCAACCAGAACGACATCCTGCACCGGGCGCTCAGCGGCGGCGAATACCGGGTCGGCACCGCCCGCCCCTCGATCAGCCCGTCGATGGACATCCAGGTCAGTTCGAATTTCGAACGCGCGCTGTGGCTGGCCTATGGCCAGGACGGCAAGGCCGTGTCGCGACTGATGGAGGAATTGCAATCCGGCGGTTTCGCCATCAGCCAGGGTGCGTTGCAGGCCCTGCGCGAAACCTATGTCTCGGGCCGCGCCTCGGAAGAGGAGACGATGGCGATGATCGCCACCATCCGCGCCGAGACCGGCGAGGTGATCTGCCCGCACACCGCCGTCGCGGTCAAGGTGGCGCGCGAACATCTGCGCCCCGGCGTGCCGATGATCAGCCTGTCCACCGCGCATCCGGCGAAATTCCCCGACGCGGTCGAAGCCGCGATCGGCATCCGCCCGGCCCTGCCGCCGCATATGGCGGACCTTTTCGAGCGCGAAGAACGCATCACCCGCATTGAAAACGACGCCGATGCCATTAAATCGCTGATCCTTGAACGGAGAACCGTGTGAGCCAGATCCGCATCAGCACCCTGGGGAACGGGCTGCGCGTCGTCAGCCGCGACATGCCCGGCCTGCATTCCGCCGCCATCGGCATCTGGGTCAATGCCGGCTGCCGCGACGAGCGCGCCGAACAGAACGGCATCGCCCATTTCCTGGAACACATGGCCTTCAAGGGCACGGCCCGGCGCAGTGCGCTGGAGATCGTCGAGTCGATCGAGAATGTCGGCGGCTATATCAACGCCTATACCTCGCGCGACGTGACCTCTTATTACGCGCGGGTGCTGGCGGGGGATGTGGAACTGGCGCTGGACGTGATCGCGGACATCGTCATGAACCCGGTCTTCGAGCAGCGCGAGATCGAGGTCGAGCGCGGCGTGATCCTGCAAGAGATCGGCCAGGCGCTGGACACACCCGACGACGTGATCTTCGACTGGCTGCAAGAGGCTGCCTATCCCGACCAGCCCATGGGCCGCACCATCCTGGGCCCGGCCGAACGCGTCAGCAGCTTTGATCGCGCCGACCTGTCGGGCTTCATCGGGGAACATTACGGCCCCGAGCGCATGATCATCGCCGCCGCCGGTGCGGTGGATCACGACCGCATCCTGCGCCAGGTCGAGGCGATTTTCGGCCATCTTGCCGCGCGCAAGCTGACACGCCGCGAACCCGCCCGCTGGCAGGGCGCCGAGGCACGGCGCGTCAAGGCGCTGGAGCAGGCGCATTTCGCCTTGGCCTTCGAAGGGCCGGGCTATCAGGCGCCGGATTTCTATGCCGCGCAGATCTGGACCTCGGCCCTGGGGGGCGGCATGTCCTCGCGGCTGTTCCAGAAGCTGCGCGAGGAAAAGGGCCTGTGCTATTCCATCTTCGCGCAGTCCGGGTTCCACGACGATACCGGGATGGTGACGATCTATGCCGGCACGTCGGGCGAGCAGGTGGCCGACCTGGCCACGCTGACCGTGGACGAACTGAAACGCTCGGCCGAGGACATGACCGAGGCGGAAGTGGCCCGTGCCCGCGCGCAACTGAAAGCCGGGCTGCTGATGGGGCTGGAAAGCCCGACCGGCCAGGCCGAGCGCATGGCGCGGTCGCTGGCGATCTGGGGCCGGGTGCCCGACCCGGCCGAGGTGGCGGCGCGGATCGACGCGGTCAGCGTGGCCGACATCCGCGCCCATGCCGAGCATCTGATCGCCCATGCCCGCCCGGCGCTGGCGCTTTACGGGCCGGTCCAGGGCGCGCCCTCGCGCGAGGTGCTGGCCGAAAGGCTTGCCGCCTGATGTTCTTGCGCCGCCGTCCGCCGCGTCTGGAAACCGAGCGGATGGTGCTGCGCCTGCCCGTGCATGCGGATTTCGTCGCCTGGACGGCGCTGCGGGTGGAAAGCCGCGCCTTTCTGACCCCGTGGGAGCCGGTCTGGGCGCCCGATCACCTGACCAAGCGCAGCTTCACGAACCGGGTCTATTGGGCGCAGCGCGCCAGCCGCAACGGCAGCGCGCTGCCGTTGTTCCTGGTCCGGCGCGACGGCGCGCTTCTGGGGGCGATCACGCTGGACACCATCCGCCGCGGCCCGGCGCAATCCGCCACCATCGGCTATTGGATCGGCCAGCCCTTTGCCCGCCAGGGCTATATGCGCGAAGCGATCGGCGCCGTGGTCCAGCACGCCTTTACCGAGATGGAGCTGAGCCGGATCGAGGCCGCCTGCCTGCCGGAAAACACCCCTTCGCGCGGGGTGCTTGAGCGTTCCGGCTTCAAATACGAAGGCGTGGCGCAAAGCTATCTGCAAATCAACGGGCGCTGGCGCAATCACGTGCTTTATTCCAACCTGCGCCACGACCGGCGCGGCAAGACCGAGGTGCGCTGATGCTGAATGCGGCCGACGACGCCCTGGCCGCGCGCCTGCCCCAGGGCGTGCTGCGCGACGTGACGCCCGCCTATCTGGAGGAACCGCGCGGCCGCTACCTGGGCCGGGCCGGGCTGGTCGCCGCGCCGCGCAGCACCGATGAGGTCGCCGCCGTGGTCCGCGCCTGTGCCGCGGCGCGGGTGGGGATCGTCCCGCGCGGCGGCGGCACCGGGCTGGTCGCGGGCCAGGTGATGCCCGAAGGCCCGGCGCCGCTGATCCTGTCGCTGGAACGGATGACGGCGCTGCGGGCGGTCTTTCCCGAAGAAAACGTGTTGGTGGCCGAGGCCGGCATGACCCTGCAAGCCGCGCGCGACGCGGCCCAAACCGCCGGCCGGCTGTTCCCGCTGTCGCTGGCGAGCCAAGGCACCGCGGCCATCGGCGGCTGCCTTGCGACCAATGCCGGCGGCGTGACCGCGCTGCGCTATGGCACGGCGCGGGCGCTTTGCCTGGGGATCGAGGCGGTGCTGCCGGACGGGTCGGTCGTCCACGACCTGAAACGGCTGCGCAAGGACAATACCGGCTACGACATCCGCGACCTGCTGATCGGGGCCGAGGGCAGCCTGGGCATCATCACCGCCGCCAGCCTGAAGCTGGTGGTGCCGCCGCCGAATATCGGCACCGCCCTGTTGCAGGTGCCCGGCCCCGATGCAGCGCTGACGCTTCTGTCGCTGGCCGAGGGGCGCATGGCCGGCTGCGTCACCGCCTTCGAGTTGATCGGCGGGCAGGGTCTGGCCTTCCTGGCCGAGGTGCTGCCCGAGATCCGCCAGCCCTTGCCCGGCGCCGAATGGTCGGTGCTGGTCGAGGTCGGCCTGCCCGAGGGGCTGCCCCCCGAGGCGGCGCTGGAGGGGCTGCTGGTGGACGCGATGGAGCGTGGCCTGGTCACCGATGGGCTGATCGCGCAATCGGGCGCGCAGGCGGCAAGCTTCTGGCAGTTGCGCGAACATATCCCCGAGGCGAACCGCCGCATCGGCGCCATCGCCAGCCATGACATCAGCCTGCCGCTGTCGGAAATCGCCGGTTTCATCCGCGACGCCGACAAGCAGCTTGCGGGCGAGGGGCTGCGGATCAACTGCTTTGGCCATCTGGGCGACGGCAACCTGCATTACAACCTGTTCCCCGCGCCGGGCCGCAGCCGCGCGGATTATGACCTGCGGCGCAAGGCGCTATCGGACCGGGTGCATAGCATGGTGATCGCGCGCGGCGGCTCTTTTTCGGCCGAACACGGGGTCGGGCGGCTGAAGGTGGGCGATCTGGAACGCTGGGGCGATCCGGCGCGGCTGGCGGCCATGCGGGCGATCAAGGGCACGCTGGACCCGCTGGGGATCATGAATCCGGGCGCGGTTCTTTCAGCCCCGGCCTAAGCGCCGCCCGAAGGTGGACCAGGCAGCCCGTCACCCGCAGGACGCGCTGCTTCCAGGCCCCGTGACGGGACCCGGAAAGCGTTCAGACGGGTATTTGAACAACGAAGAAGATCACCAGGCCGGGATGACGGCGCCCTGGTATTTTTCCTCGATGAACTGCTTGACCGCCGGGTCGTGATAGGCCTCGACCAGTTCCTTGGCCCAAGGCGCGTCCTTGTCGCCCTGGCGCACCACGATGATATTGGCATAGGGGCTGTCGGGCTTTTCCATGGCGATGGCGTCCTGGTTCGGGTTCAGCCCGGCATCCAGCGCATAGTTGGTGTTGATGATGGCGATGTCGGCATCGGCAAGCGCGCGCGGCAATTGCGCGGCGTCGAGTTCCAGGAACTTCAGGTTCTTCGGATTCCCGGTCACATCCAGCGGCGAGGGGGTAAGGCCGGTTTCCGCGGCCAGGGTGATCGCGCCCTTGTCCTGCAACAGCAACAGCGCGCGGCCGCCATTGGTCGGGTCGTTCGGGATCGCGACCTTGGCGCCTTCGGGCAGGTCATCAAGCGATTTCAGCTTGTCCGAATAGACCCCCATTGGCGTGGTGATGGTCCGGGCGATGGCCACCAGGTCAAAGCCGCGATCCTTGATCTGGTTGTCCAGATAGGGCTGGTGCTGGAAGCTGTTGGCTTGCAGATCGCCATCGGCCAGGGCCTGGTTCGGCACCACGTAATCGGTGAATTCGACGATGTCGATGGTCAGGCCCCTGTCCTTGGCGACCTCGGCGACCTTTTCCATGATCTCGCCATGTTCGCCCGGCGAGACGCCGACCTTGATGTCCTGGGCCGCGGCGATGCCTGCGGTCAAGGCGAGCGCCGAGGCAAGCGTAAGGCTGAATTTGCGCATGGGTCAGATCCTTTCTGTTATCGGCCCCGGTTGCGGGGCGCACGTTTGTCGAAGCGCGAGGCGATCCATTCGCCGGCCGATTGCACCAGTTGCACCAGCACGATCAGGATCACCACCACGGCCAGCATCACCTCGGGCATGAAGCGCTGGTAGCCGTAGCGGATGCCCAGATCGCCCAGGCCCTCGCCGCCGACCGCGCCGACCATGGCGGAATAGCCGATCAGGCTGACCACGGCCAGCGTCAGGCCCAGGATGATGCCGGGCATCGCCTCGGGGATCAGCACCTTGCGCACGATCTGCATGGGTGTCGCGCCCATGGCGCGGGCGGCCTCGATCAGGCCGGCATCGACCTCGCGGATGGCGGTTTCGATCAGGCGGGCGATAAAGGGGGCGGCCGCGATGGTCAGCGGCACGATGGCGGCGGTGGTGCCGATCGAGGTGCCGGCGATCAGCCGGGTAAAGGGAATGATCGCGACCACCAGGATGATGAAGGGGGTCGAGCGCGCGGCGTTCACGATAAGCCCCAGGACGCTGTTCAGCCAGGGCGCCGACAGCAGCTCGCCCCGGCGCGATGTGGCCAGGAACACGCCCAGCGGCCCGCCGATCAACGTGCCGAGCAGGGTGGACAGGGCGACCATGTAAAGCGTTTGCAGCGTCGCCTGCCACAGGACGGGGATCAGGTTAGCCGACATGGCCAAGCACCTCGGTCAGAAGCCCGTGTTCTTGCAGGAAGCGGCGCGATTCATCCAGCCGCGCCGCGGGCAGGGCGACGATCAGGCTGCCAAAGGGCTTGTCCCCGATTTCCTCGATGGCGCCGGCCAGGATGTTGACGGTGACGCGGCGTTCGGCGGTCAGCCGCGCCAGCATCGGGTCGGTGGCATGGCTGCCGACAAAGGTGACCTGCACCACCGCCTGCGCCTGGGAATCTTGCGGCGCATCCCGCATCCGGTCGGCGATGAATTGCGGCACCGCGACACCGGTCACGCCGGTCAGGAAGGACCGCGTGGTCGGATGGGCCGGTTTCGAGAAGACGGCATAGGTTTCCCCTGCCTCGACGATGCGGCCGGCCTCGATCACCGCCACATGCGAGCAGATGTCGCGCACCACCGCCATTTCATGGGTGATCAGCAGGATGGTCAGCCCCAGGTCGCGGTTGATGTCCTGCAAAAGCGCCAGCACCTGCCGCGTCGTGTCCGGGTCCAGCGCCGATGTCGCCTCGTCCGACAACAGCACGCGCGGGCCGGTCGCCAGGGCGCGGGCGATGCCGACGCGCTGTTTCTGGCCGCCCGACAGTTCGGCCGGATAGCGGCCGGCCTGCGCGGTCAGGCCGACGCGCTCGACCAGTTCCACCACGCGGGGACCGATCCGGGCGCGGTCCTCGCCGGCGATCTCCAGCGGCAGGGCGATGTTTTCGGCCACGGTGCGGCTGGCCAGCAGGTTGAAATGCTGGAAGATCATGCCGACTTCGCGCCGGATGCGGCGCAGGCTGGCATCCGAGGCGGCGCCCACGTCGCGCCCGTTCACCATCACCTTGCCGGAACTGGGCCGCTCCAACCCGTTCACCATGCGCAAGAGCGTGGATTTTCCCGCGCCGGACCGGCCGATGATGCCGGTGATCGCGCCCTGCGGCACGTCCAGCCGGATCTCGTGCAGCGCCACGACGTCGCCGCCACCCTTTTGCGGATAGCGGCGCGTCACGCCCTGGAAAGAGATTGCCTGCTCTGTCATCGTCCCGTCCCGAATACCGGCCGAGACCTATGCCCGCAGGGCCGGGCTTGGCAAGGGCTGCGGCCCGGCAAAGGGGAAACGCCATTCCAAAACCGCCGGGCGGGGCGGAATGGCGTTCTTTTCCCCTTTATTACGCTGCGGAAAGCGCGGCGATGATCGGGCCGAAATCCTGCGCCTTGAGACTGGCCCCGCCCACCAGCGCGCCGTTGACATGCGGGATGGCAAAGATCTCGGCGGCGTTGCCGGGCTTGACCGAGCCGCCATAAAGCAGCGCCACGTCCCCCCCGTCGGCGAAGCGGTCGGACAGGCGCTGGCGCATCAGGGCATGGACCTCGGCGATCTGGTCGCTGGTGGGGGTGCGGCCGGTGCCGATGGCCCAGACCGGCTCATAAGCGATCACGGTGTTCGCGGCAGTGGCGCCCTCGGGCATCGAGCCGGCAAGCTGGGCCGAGATCACGTCCAGCGTCTGGCCGGCGTCGCGCTGCGCCTCGGTCTCGCCGACGCAGATCACCGCGACCAGGCCGGCCTGATGCGCGGCCACGGCCTTGGCGGCGATCTGGATGTCGGTTTCGCCATGGTCGCTGCGGCGCTCGGAATGGCCGATGATGACATGGCTGGCGCCCGCGTCCACAAGCTGCGCCGCAGCGATGTCGCCGGTATGGGCGCCCGAGGCTTGCGCGTGGCAATCCTGCCCGCCGATGGCGATATGGCCGGCGCGCGCCGCCGCGGCATGGACCAGCGTCGCAGGCGGGCATAGCAGCACATCGCAGCCGGGTTGCGGATGGTCGGCCAGCAGCCGGTCGATCTCGGCCAGCGCGGCCAGGGTTCCGTTCATCTTCCAATTGCCGGCAGCGAGTTTGCGCGGGGCCATGCCTTCTCTCCCTTGTCGTGTCCCGTCAACGGAGTAGGCCGAGGGCTTCGCGCGATCAAGCCGGCAGTGCCGATGTGGGCGCTAACTTGCGACGAAAGGCATCAGGGTTTTGCCGCCGTCCCCTCGAACGGGGCGAAGCTGATCGATTCGCCGCAGCCGCAACTGTCGGTGACATTGGGGTTGCGGAACTTGAAGCCGGATTCCAGCAGGCCGGATTCATAGTCGATCTCGGTCCCGAACAGGAACATCTGCGCGGTGGGGGCGATCAGCACCCGTGCCTGGCCTTGTTCGATCACCTCGTCGCCGGGGGCGGCGGCCTCGGCCAGTTCCATGGTGTATTCCATGCCGGCGCAGCCGCCCTTCTTCAGGCCGATGCGCAGCCCGCCCGCGGATTTCTGCGCCATCAGCCGGGCGATCTGGCGCTCGGCCGCCGGGGTGATGGAGACGGGGGATTTGCCGGGGATCGAGAACATCGCGTCTTCCTTGCTTGCTGATCCAGATGTAGGGGGAAGTCGGCCCTTGCTCAAGGGGCGGCCAGGGGCAGGGGGTGCTTGACTCCGCCATCCGGCCGGCTATAAGCGCCGCTTCATTGGTGTTGGTGGACCCCGCAAGGGGAATCCTGTCGGGCAATATGCCAAAGGACAACGCCCTTCGAGAATATGATTTAAAGAAGGAGATCAGCGATGACCAAACGCACCGCTGCCAAGTACAAGATCGACCGCCGCATGGGCGAAAATATCTGGGGCCGCGCCAAGTCGCCGCTCAACCGCCGCGAATACGGCCCCGGCCAGCACGGCCAGCGCCGCAAGGGCAAGCTGTCCGACTATGGCACCCAGCTGCGCGCCAAGCAGAAGCTCAAGGGCTATTACGGCGACCTGACCGAAAAGCAGTTCCGCCGCATCTATGCCGAGGCCGAGCGCGTCCGCGGCGACACCAGCGAGAACCTGATCGGCCTTCTGGAACGCCGCCTGGACGCGGTGGTCTATCGCGCCAAGTTCGTGCCGACCATCTTTGCCGCCCGCCAGTTCGTGAACCACGGCCATGTCGAGGTGAACGGCAAGCGCGTCAACATCGCCTCCTATCGCGTGAAAGAGGGCGACGTGGTCTCGATCCGCGAACGGTCGCGCCAACTGGCCATCGTGCTGGAAGCGGTGGGCCTGGCCGAACGCGACGTGCCGGACTATCTGGAAGTGGACCACAACAAGATGACCGCAAGCTTCGTGCGCACCCCGGCCCTGGGCGACGTGCCCTATGCCGTGCAGATGGAGCCGAACCTGGTCGTCGAATTCTACGCCAAGAACTGATCCTTCGCGATCGACAGGAATTATGGGCCGTCCCTTTGGGGGCGGCCTTTGCTTTTGTGGCATCGTTGCGGGGGTGTTTGCGGAACGAAGACGGCCGGCGCCTGCCGGATCGGCCGGCGGAGTATTTGGAAAACGGTGAAGGCGGGTGCCGCGCCCCGAAGCGGCGGGCCTATTCCTCGGCGCAATACCATAGGCTTCCGCCCACGGCGGCCGAGCCGATCACCAGCGAACCCACCGCCACCGGCGAGGCTGCCATGCCCATGGCCGCCGCCCCCGCCGTCTCGAGCGTGCCGACCATCTGCCCCGAGGTCGCGGCCAGGATCGTGGCGCCGGGCCGCTGCGTCACCGTGTCGTAGCCGGCCAGCGCCAGCGCATTGGCATTGCGGAAGGTCGCCTGCCGCGCCGTGTTCACCCGTTCGCAAAAGGTCTTGCGGCATAGCGCATTGCCTTTGCGCGGCCCTTTCTGCGCGCCGACATAGGTGTCGTGCTGCTTGTCCCAAAGCAGGCAATAGCTGCCGTCATCCGCCATCTGGTTGCGCCGCAGGATCTCGCGCAGGGTGACGTAGCCGGGGCAGGAGATCCGCCCCCAGCCGGAGAAGTTCTTCTCCAGCCGACCGACATTCGCGCGAAACGCGTCGTCGCGGACATAGTTGATCTCGGTCTTCTCACCGGCGATCGAGGTCTCGCAGGTCCAGAGCCGCTCGTCCCTGGCCGGCTTCTCCTGCGCCGCCACGGGCAGCGAAAATCCCATCGTCCCGATCAAAGCCACCACCAGCCCGCGCATCGCCTGCCCCATATCTGCCCTGCGTGCCGATTTGCCAGAATGCCTCGTCGCCCTGCAAGCCGCTCGCTCTGCGCTTGCCCGATTGTGAACGGCGCTGCGTTTCACCGTTTCCCAAATACTCCGCCGGCCGATCCGGCTGGCCCCGGCCTTCTTCGTTCTTCAAATACGCCTGGGACGGCGGCGCAAAAGCAAAGGCCGCCCCCGAAGGGACGGCCGGTCATTCCTGCCCGATGGCCCTGGCTCAGGCTTTTGCCAGGTTGCGCAGCACGTAATGCAGCACGCCGCCATTTTCCAGGTATTCGATCTCGACCTCGGTATCGACGCGGGCCCTGAGCTGGATCACCTTTTCGCTGCCATCGGCATAGCGGATGGTGCAGGGGACCAGTGACAGCGGCTTGAACGCGCCCGCCAGCCCGTCGATCGAGATCACCTCGTCCCCTTTCAGGTTCAGCGACTTGCGGGTCTCGCCGCCGGTGAACTCGAAGGGGATGACGCCCATGCCAACCAGGTTCGAGCGGTGGATGCGCTCGAAGCTTTCGGCGATGACCGCCTTGACGCCCAAGAGGTTGGTGCCCTTGGCCGCCCAGTCGCGCGACGAGCCGGCGCCGTATTCCACGCCGCCGAAGATGACCAGCGGCGTGCCCTGCGCCTGGTATTCCATCGAGGCGTCGAAGATCGAGGTCTGCTGCCCGTCCGGGCCCAGCGTATAGCCGCCTTCGACGCCCTCCAGCATCTCGTTGCGGATGCGGATATTGGCGAAGGTGCCGCGCATCATCACTTCGTGGTTGCCGCGGCGCGAGCCGTAGCTGTTGAAGTCCTTGGGCGCGACCTGGCGCTCGGTCAGGTATTGGCCGGCCGGGGTGGTCGGCTTGAACGAACCGGCGGGCGAGATGTGGTCGGTGGTGATCATGTCGCCCAGGATCGCCAGGATGCGGGCGCCCTGGATGTCGCTGATCTGGCCCGGCTCCTTGGACATGCCGCGGAAATAGGGCGGGTTCTGGATATAGGTCGAGCTGGGCGGCCAGTCATAGGTCTCGCTGTCGGTGATTTCGACCGCCTGCCAGCGTTCGTCGCCCTTGAACACGTCGGCATATTTCGTCTGGAACGCCTCGCGCGTCACCGTGGCCTCGACCAGTTCCGCGACCTCCTGCGAGCTGGGCCAGATGTCCTTCAAATAGACGTCCTTGCCTTCGGGGGTCTGGCCGAGGGGATCCTTGGTCAGGTTGATGTTCACGTCGCCGGCGAGGGCATAGGCCACGACCAGCGGCGGCGAGGCCAGGTAGTTCGCGCGCACGTCGGGCGAAATGCGGCCCTCGAAGTTGCGGTTGCCCGACAGCACGGCGGTGGCGACCAGGTCGTTGTCATGGATCGCCTTGGAGATCGCCGCATCGCCCAGCGGTCCCGAGTTGCCGATGCAGGTGGTGCAGCCATAGCCGACCAGGTTGAAGCCGATGGCGTCCAGGTCCTCTTGCAGCCCGGCGGCCTCCAGGTATTCGCCCACCACTTGCGAGCCGGGGGCCAGCGAGGTCTTGACCCAGGGCTTGCGGGTCAGGCCAAGCGCGCGCGCCTTGCGCGCCACCAGCCCGGCCCCGATCATCACATAGGGGTTCGAGGTGTTGGTGCAGGAGGTGATCGCCGCGATCACCACCGAACCGTCGCGGATCGTGTAATCCTTGCCCTCGACCGGGGCGGTCTTGCGCACATCCGTGCCCGAGGCGGCGACAACGCCCCCGCCTTCCTCGATCATTTCCTCGGCGGCGACCGACATGTCCACGCCGCGATATTCGGCCACGGTCTTGTAGAAGGCGCGGGCGGACAGGTTCAGCGGCGTATAGTCCTGCGGGCGCTTGGGCCCCGAGATCGCCGGGACGATGTCGTTCATGTCCAGGTGCAGCGTGTCGGTATAGATCGGCTGGTAATCCGAGCCGCGCCAGAAGCCGTTTTCCTTGGCGTAAGCCTCGACCAGGGCGATGCGGTCCTCGTCGCGGCCGGTATTGCGCAGGTAGCGCAGCGTCTCGGCGTCGATGGGGAAGAAGCCGCAGGTCGCGCCGTATTCGGGGGCCATGTTGGCGATGGTGGCGCGGTCGGCCAGCGGCAGGTGGTCAAGCCCCTCGCCGTAGAATTCCACGAATTTGCCGACGACGCCCTTCTTGCGCAGCATCTGGACGACCTTCAGCACCAGGTCGGTGGCGGTCGTGCCTTCCATCATCTTGCCGGTCAGCTTGAAGCCCACGACCTCGGGGATCAGCATCGAGATGGGCTGGCCCAGCATCGCCGCCTCGGCCTCGATCCCGCCGACGCCCCAGCCCAGCACGGCCAGGCCGTTGACCATGGTGGTGTGGCTGTCGGTGCCGACCAGCGTGTCGGGATAGGCGACGGTCTGGCCGGCCTGGTCGGTATCGGTCCAGACGGTCTGGGCCAGGTATTCCAGGTTCACCTGGTGGCAGATGCCGGTGCCGGGCGGCACCACGCGGAAGTTGTTGAACGCCTTTTGGCCCCATTTCAGGAAGGTATAGCGTTCCAGGTTGCGTTCATATTCCAGATCGACGTTGCGCTGGAAGGCGCGGGGATTGCCGAAATCGTCGATCATCACCGAGTGGTCGATGACCAGGTCCACCGGGTTCAGCGGGTTGATCTTTTGCGCATCGCCGCCAAGCGCCTTGATGCCGTCGCGCATCGCCGCCAGGTCCACCACCGCCGGGACGCCGGTAAAGTCCTGCATCAGCACACGGGCCGGGCGATAGGCGATCTCGCGCGGGTTCTGGCCGCCCTTTTGCGCCCATTCGGCAAAGGCCTTGATGTCGTCCACGCTGACCGTGCGCCCGCCATCCTCGAAGCGCAGCAGGTTTTCCAGCACCACTTTCAGCGCGGCGGGAAGTTTCGAGAAATCGCCCAGGCCCGCCTGGGTGGCTGCGTCTATCGAGTAATAGGCATAGCTGCGAGCGCCCACCTGAAGCTGGCGGCGCGTCTTGGCGGTATCGGTTCCGGTTTCGATGGGCATGGGCTCGGCTCCCTATCCTTGAAAAAGGTGGCTGAATGGCGGTGCTGCCTGCCATTTGCCCCTTTTCGGGATGGGGTTCAAGGGGAACTGGGCAGGATTTGTATGCCATTGTATGCCAAACTTTTGCTGCGGTTGCAAGAAGGCCGTCTGGGCCGTGGGTTCACATGCCGGGCACGGGGCGCTAACAAAGCGTTGATTTGTCGTTCGCGTGCCGGCCGGTTTAGCTGAGGCGGATCAGAAAGGCCGGGAAAACGGACGAGATGGCGACAAGGCGCGACAATAGGACCAAGCGGGGGCCGGGGGCAAAGGCGATGGTCCTGCGGGCGATGACCGTTGCGCTGTGGACCTGTCTGGGCGGATTTGCCGCGCCGGCCCTGGCGCAGGACGCAGGCCCGGCTGCCGCCGGATCGCCCGCCGCACAGGTTCCGGCCCCAGCCGCCCCGGCTGCCGCGGCGCCCGGCTTTGTTCCCGACGCGGTCGCGGCCGAGGAGGCGCCGATATTCCAGCCCGACGCGTTCGAGGTCGAGGATGACGGCGTCATCGGGCTGATCGAGGCGCCCGAGGGCGCGCCCGGCTTTGCGGTCGAAAGCATGCCGTCCGCCCTGGACGGCGGCGTGCCCGCCGCCCCGTCGGTTTCCTTTGCCGAGGCGCAGCCGCGCGCCCGGATGATCGGGCCGGTCGGCCATCCGCCGGTGGTGGTCGAGCTTTTCACCTCGCAGGGCTGTTCTTCCTGCCCGCCGGCCGACGAGATGCTGGCCGACCTGGCGGATCGCAAGGACGTGTTGGCGCTGTCCTGGCATGTCGATTACTGGGATTACCTGGGCTGGGCCGATGGGTTTGCCCGGCCCGAATTCACCCGCCGGCAACAGGCCTATGCCCGCGAGGCCGGCGAACGGGCCATCTATACGCCGCAGATCGTCGTCGGCGGCACCGATACGCTGATCGCCCTGCGCCCGGCCGAACTGATGGGGTTGTTGCAGACCCAGATGGCGCGGCCGGCCATGGTCATGGTCTCGTCCAGCCAGACCAAAGAGGGCTACCGCATCGAGCTGACGCCGCGCGGCGCCATCGCCGACCGGGTGGCGATCCTGCTGGTGCGCTATGCGCCGCAGCGCCGGGTGGCGATCAAGGCGGGCGAGAATCGCGGCATCGCCATGGAATACCGCAATGTCGTGCTGGCGGCCGAGCGTATCGCCGAATGGGACGGGCGCACGCCCCTGCGCATGACCGTCCGCCAGGACGGCCAGGACAGCGCCGCCTTTCCCGGCGATACCCGCCATGCCATCCTGGCGCAAGAACTGGGCCGGGGCGACCCGCGCTCGGCCAGCGGCCCGATCCTGGCGGCGGTCCGGCTGGACTGAACCCGGCGCTTGCGCCGCCGCGCCAGCCGGGGCAAAACGCCGGCAGCCCCGCAGATACCGCCCGCAAATACCGCCGCAGACAGGAGCCCCGCCTTGACCGAACCGCGCAAGATCAATCCCTGGCTCAAGTCCGGGCTGGAATTGGGGCCGCTGATCCTGTTCTTCCTGGTCTTCATGCGCTATCGCGACCAGGTGGTCAGCCTGGGCGGCCGCGACTATTCCGGCTTCATCCTGGCGACGCTGGCCTTCGTGCCGGTGCTGGCGCTCAGCACCCTGGCCCTGTGGCGCCTGACCGGCCGGCTTTCGCCGATGCAGATCGCCACGCTGGTGCTGGTCGTGGTGTTCGGCGGGCTGTCCATCTGGCTGAACGACCCCAGATTCTTCAAGATGAAGCCGACGATCATCTACCTGATCTTTTCGGCGCTTCTGGGGGTCAGCCTGGCGCTGCGTCGCAACTGGCTGGAACTGGTGATGGCCGAGGCGCTGCCGATGAACGCCCAGGGCTGGCGGATCCTGACCCTGCGCATGGCGCTGTTGTTCCTGGGCCTTGCGGCCGCCAACGAGGCGGTCTGGCGGCTGATGTCGGAAACCGTCTGGGTCAATTTCAAGACCTTTGGCCTGCCGGCGATCATGGTGGTGTTCTTTGTCGCCAATGCCCGGCTGTTCGAACGGCACGCCCAGCCGCGCGACGGCCAATAGCCCCGGCTGGTATGGTTCGCTTGCATGGCGCGCCCTGGGGGAGTAACCGGAACCTCGACCAGCAGGAGCAAGCCCATGTCGCAGGACTCGACGCCACAGGAATTGAACCCGTCGCTGCATCCGCGCACGCGCGCCGTCCATCACGGCATCCGCCGCAGCCAGTATGGCGAGATGGCCGAGGCCCTGTTCATGACCCAGGGCTTTTCCTATGACAGCGCCGAACAGGCCGAAGCGCGCTTTCTGAACGCCGGCCCGGACGAATTCATCTATGCCCGCTACGGCAACCCCACCTCGCGCATGTTCGAGGATCGCATGGCCGACCTGGAGGGGACCGAGGACGCTTTCGCCACCGCCAGCGGCATGGCGGCGGTCAATGGCGCGCTGATGTGCTTTGCCAAGCCGGGCGATCATATCGTGTCGTCGCGGGCGCTGTTCGGATCGTGCCTTTATGTGCTGGACCTGCTGGCCCGCTTCGGGGTCGAGGTCACTTATGTCGACGGCACCGATCTGGACCAATGGCGCGCCGCGATCCGGCCCGATACCCGCGCGGTGTTCTTCGAATCGGTGTCGAACCCCGCGCTGGAAGTGGTGGACATCGCCGGCGTCGCCGAACTGGCCCGTGCCGTGGGCGCGCTGGTGGTGGTGGACAATGTCTTTGCCACCCCGGTCTTTTCCCGCGCGGTCCAGCAGGGCGCCGATGTGGTGGTCTATTCGGCAACCAAGCATATCGACGGATCGGGCCGCTGCCTGGGCGGGGTGATCTGCGGCAGCCGCGCCTTTGTGCGCCAGCAGGCCGAGCCCTATCTGAAACACACCGGCGGCGCGATCAGCCCCTTCAACGCCTGGATGATGCTGAACGGGCTGGCGACGATGGAACTGCGGGTCCGCGCCCAGGCCCAGGCCGCGCTGCAAGTCGCCACCGCGCTGCACGGCCAGCCGGGGCTGGTCCGCGTGATCTATCCGGGCCTGCCCCACCATCCGCAGCATGACCTGGCGCAGCGGCAGATGGGCGGGGGCGGCACCATGGTCGCGGTCGACCTGGGCTCCAAGCAGGCGGCATTTGCGGCAATGAACCGGATGCGCATCTTTCAGATATCGAACAACCTGGGCGATGCGAAATCCATCGTCACCCACCCGGCGACCACCACGCATCAGCGCCTTTCCGAAGAGGTGCGCGCCAAGCTGGGCATCACCTCCGGCCTGTTGCGGCTGTCGATCGGGCTGGAGGATGCGGGCGACCTGATCGCCGACTTCCGCCGCTCGCTGGGCTAGGCGCGCGGGCGGAAGTGCCCGGCACCCCTTTCTTTTTCGGTCCCGAGTTCCCAGATAAGGGCCGTTCTGCCAGGGAGACGACAATGACCGAGGCCAGCCCCATCGCCACCGAGCGCGCCTGTCCCGCCTTGAACCGGGAATATCCGGCCGATTTCCGCGTGGACGATGCCTATAAGGCCAGCCTGCCGGACCTGCAAAACGGCCCGGCCAGCCTGATCGTGGGGGCGCGGGCGCCGATCCAGCATGTCGGCATCTCGAACTTCCGCCTGCCGATCCGCTATCAGGCCCCGCAAGGCGGCGAGATCACGCTGGAAACCAGCGTGACCGGCACGGTCAGCCTGGAAGCCGATCGCAAGGGCATCAACATGAGCCGCATCATGCGGTCCTTTTATGCCCATGCCGAAAAGCGTTTCTCGATGGGCGTGCTGGAGGCGGCGCTGGAGGATTACAAGTCCGATCTGGGCAGCGTCGATGCGCGCATCATGATGCGGCTCAGCTATCCGATGCGGGTCGAATCGCTGCGCTCGGGCCTGTCGGGCTGGCAATATTACGATATCGCGCTGGAACTGGCCGAACAGGCGGGCCGGCGGCTGCGGATCATGCATTTCGACTATGTCTATTCCTCGACCTGCCCCTGCTCGCTGGAACTGGCCGAACATGCCAGGCAGATGCGCGGCCAGTTGGCGACGCCGCATTCGCAACGCTCGGTGGCGCGGCTTTCGGTGGTGATGCAGGGCGACACGCTGTGGTTCGAGGATATGGTGGCGCTGTGCCGCCGCGCCGTCGCCACCGAAACCCAGGTCATGGTCAAGCGCGAGGACGAGCAGGCCTTTGCCGAGCTGAACGCCGCCAATCCGATCTTCGTCGAGGATGCGGTCCGCGCCTTTGCCGCCGAATTGATGGGCGAACCGCGGGTCGGGGATTTCCGCGTCGTGGCCAGCCACCAGGAATCGCTGCATTCCCATGATGCGGTCAGCGTCATGACCCGAGGCGAGACCTTTGCCCATGCCAATCTGGACCCCGCGATCTTTGCCGGGCTGAGGGCGTGACCGGCGGGGCGCGTTGCACTCGGTCCCGGCGGCCTGGGTGACGGGTTGGCCGGCTGCCCGGCGCGGACCGGAACCCGCCGCGGCCGATGGGTCCGCCCCGCGGATCAGGCCGGGGCCGCTGCCTGTCCCGGATCGGACTGCAATTGCGGCAGCACCTGCCGGCCGAAGATGTCGATGAACGCGCGCTGATTGCGCCCGACATTGTGCAGCAGCAGCCGCTCTACCCCCAGCGCCGCCATCTGGTGCAGCCATTCGCCATGCCGGGACGGATCAGAGGAAATCAGCACGCTGGAGGCCAGGTCCTTGACCTCCATGTGCCCGGTCGCCGCGTCGAACATGGCCGGAGAGCAAAGCTCGGCCGCGACCGAGCCGGGCAGCGCATTGGTGCGCCATTGCTCCACCGCGTTGTGTTCGGCCTCGGCCTGGCTTGCGGCATAGGACAGATGCACCTGCACATGCACCGGCCGCGCCTCGCCGGCCGCGTCGCGAAAGGCGTCGATCACGGCGCGCAGCCGGTCGCGCGGCATGTTGATCGTGGCAAGCCCCGCAGCCCAGCCCCCGGCGCGACGGGCGGTTTCCGGCGTCAGCGCGGCGGCGAAAAGCGCGGGCGCCTGGTCGGGCAGGCTGTAAAGCCGCGCCGCCTCAAGCTTGTGAAAGCCGCTGGACGTGACTTCCTGCCCGTCCAGCAGCGCCTGGATGATGCCCACCCCTTCCTCCAGCCGGGCCGTGCGTTCCTGTTTTCCCGGCCAGCCGGCGCCAAAGGGGCGCTCGTTCAGGGCCTCGCCGCTGCCCAGGATGACGGCTAGCCGGCCGGGATACATCTGTGCCAGCGTGGCGGCGGCTTGCGCGACAAGCAGCGGATGATAGCGCAGCCCGATGGGCGTGGTGACGACGCCGAAGGGCAGGCGGGTCGCCTGCATCGCCGCGCCAAGCCAGGACCAGGCAAAGCCCGATTGCCCCTGCTTTTCGCCCCAGGGCGCCAGGTGGTCCGAGGACATGGCTGCCGCGAAACCCGCCGCTTCGGCCTGTCCGACCAGCTCCAGCAGTTCCGAAGGGGCGAATTGCTCGTGCGAGGCATGATAGCCGATGACTGCCATCCGCCTAGCCCTCGGCATAGGCGATGGTGGTCATCAGCGCGTTCTCGGCCTGCCGGCTGTCAAGGCGGGTGTGCTGCACCACGATCGGCCGGTCCGCGCGGATGACGCAGGCATAGGGGGTATCGCGCGGGATCGGCTCGGGGTCGGCCAGATCGTTCATGCGCAGATGCAGGGTGCGGCGGGCGGGCACCTCGACGCGGTAGGGGCCTGCCGGGTCGCGGTCGGTGAAATAGACCGTCAGTTCGACCTGCGCCGGCGCCTCGGCGCAGTTCAGCAGACAGGCCGCCTCGTGGCTGGTCAATTCCGGCGCCGGACCATGGCTGGCCGAGGGGATATAGCCTTCGGCAATGGCCCAGATCCTTTTTCCGATCGCAGGCATGTCGGTCTCCTTGTGCTGTGGGTCAGGAACCGCGCAGGGCTTTCCTTTGTTCCCGGACGGTTGCGACAGGCAAGCGAGGCAGATCGTGCAGGACCAATGGTGGAAGCATGCCGTCATCTATGGCGTGGACGTGGAACGCTTCTGTGATTCCGACAAGGATGGCGTGGGCGATTTCGCCGGGCTTTGCGCCAAGCTGCCCTATCTTTCCAGCCTGGGGTTCAACTGCGTCTGGCTGCTGCCCTTTTACCCCTCGACCGACCGCGACAACGGCTATGACATCACCGATTATTATCGGGTCGCCGCCAAATGCGGCCGGCTGTCCGAGTTCCAGGAATTCGTCCACCGCGCCGGCGAACAGGGCATCCGGGTGGTGCTGGACCTGGTGGCGCAGCACACCTCGTCGGGGCATCCCTGGTTCCAGGCGGCGCGGCAGGGAAGCCACTCGGCCTATCGCGACTATTACGTCTGGAGCGACCAGCCGCCCAAGCCCGCCCCCGGCCAGGGCACGATGTTCCCCGGACAGGAGGACAGCGTCTGGACCTTTGACGACACCGCGCGGGCTTATTACTATCACCGCTTCTACCATTTCCAGCCGACGCTGAACCACCGCAACCCGCGGGTGCTGGACGAATTGAAGCGGGTGGCGAATTTCTGGCTAAGCTTCGGCATCGCCGGCTTTCGCGTCGATGCCGCCTCGCATCTGGTCGAGGATCCGCTGGACCCGGCCGGAAAGGGCGATGCCGCGCACACGGTCCTGCGAGAGCTTTACGCCCATATCACCCGCCAAAAGCCCGACGCCATGGTCCTGGGCGAGGTGGACGAGGACGAGGGCAAGCTTGCCAGCTTTTTCGATGGCGAGCAGTTGAACATGATGTTCAACTTTTTCCTGAACAATTACCTGATGCTGGCGCTTGCCACCGAAAGCGCCCTGCCGATCCGCGAGGCGCTGTCGCGCCTGCCCCCGGCGCCCGAGAATGGCCAATGGGCCAATTTCCTGCGCAACCTGGACGAGGCGGACCTGGAGCGGCTGGACCAGCAGCAAAGGGACCGGGTGCTGGACCTGTTCGCCCCGCAGGACAAGATGCGCATCTATGGCCGCGGGATCCGGCGGCGGCTGGCGCCGATGCTGGGCGGCGCGGCGCGGCTGAAGATGGCCTACAGCCTGCTTTTCGCCCTGCCGGGCGCGCCGGTCGTCTGCTATGGCGACGAGATCGGCATGGGCGAGGATCTGGGGGCCGACGGCCGCAATTCGGTGCGCGCGCCGATGCAATGGACCGCGGGCCGCAATGGCGGCTTTTCCGCCGCCCCCAAGGCGCGGCTGGTCCAGCCCATGATCGACCAGGGCCCCTTTGGCCTGGCCCAGGTCAATGTCGCGGCGCAGGACGGCAAGCCTGGTTCCCTGCTGGAGCATCTGCGCCGGCTGACGGTGCTGCGCCACCAGCATCTTCAGGTCGGACAGCGCGATTGCCATATCCTTGAATGCGGGCCGGATACGGTCCTGGCCCTGGGCTGGCGAACGCCCGAACAAGACATCCTGGCCCTGCACAACCTGTCGGGCAAGCCGGCGCGGGCCGAGGTTCCGCTGAACGGCCTGGGCACGGATGAGGCCCCGCAGGCGCTGCTGGGCCAAGGCACCGACGCGCCGCGCGACGGGCGGCTGTCGGTCGCGCTTGAGGCGCATGATTTCCGCTGGCTGTGCTGGATGCGCTAGACCTTGCGCCTGCGGCCGCCAGGCGCTATCGGAAATGCCGGGATGCCGGTTTAGCTCAGCTGGTAGAGCAGCTGATTTGTAATCAGAAGGTCGCGGGTTCGATTCCTGCAACCGGCACCATCTTCCCGCTCCAAGCCCCATCTGCCGACCTTGCGCGCCGGCCCGCCGGGCTATCCGCCCAAGGCTCAGTGCGAGAAAGCCTCGATCAGGTCCAGCACGGCCAGGATCTTTCGGCTCGTGCCGTCCACGCGATAGATGCGGTCTTGGTCCCGATAATAGTTCCAGCCCTGGCGCGGCCTAAGATCATAGCGGTCCAGGTCGCGGATCCGGGTGTAATCCCCGATGCGCAGCGTGTCGCCGACGCGCTTGCCGTAATGCTTGCGCGCCTGGCCCGGCGGGACGCAGCGCGGCGTCTTGCGGGCAAGCCCAGGCGGGCAGTCCGCGACATGGCGCGCCTGGACGCGGTGCGGGTGGGCGGGGCCGCGCGCGTCCTGCCGTTCGGCGTGGCGGCCCTTGCCGTGGCCGTGCCCCGGATCCGCCGCGACCGGCGCGGCGGCCAACAGGGCGACAAGAATGGCGGTCGTCAGTTTCAACGGGGATGTCATCTCATGCTCCGGCTGGGTCTTGGCCAAGGATATAGCCCGCGCGCCGACGCGGTGTGGATCACGAATCCATGCCTGGGCGAAAAGGCGCCGGCGGGCGGCGTATTGGGCGGGCCGCGCAGGACCCGCCCGATGCCGTCCTATTCGACGATATGGATGATCTTGCGCGTCTGCGGCTCCACGATCACCGGCTGGTCGTCAACATAGACATACTGGTATTGGGTGTCGGGGATCGGCTGCAACTGGATGGTCTCGGGGACGACGGTGTCGACCGCCACATTGTCCAGTGTGACCGAATCCACCCGGTGTTCGATGACATAGGTGCGGGTCTCGGGCGTCATGGCGTCTTCGGTCGCATCCCCCAGCGCGGCGCCGGCCAGCCCGCCCACGGCCGCCCCGACCGGGCCGCCGACGATGCCGCCGGCAACTGCGCCGGTGGTGGCGCCGCCCACCGCACCGCTGCCGGTGGTCTGCGGATCGGTCTGGACCTCGGTCGTCTCGACCGAGGGCTGGGTCACGATGGTGGTCTGGGCAAAGGTTGCGCCGGCGCTAAGGATCAGGGCGGCGGCGGAAACTGCAACGGTGTTCTTCATGGTGCTACTCCCTTTCGAGTGGTCGGGAAAACCGCGGCGGCACGCGTTTGTTCCGGCTTTCACCATCTAGTGAGACGCGGCGCCGGCCTGCTCGCGCCGGGGTGTGCTTGCGGCGGGGCGGCGGAACGCCGTGGCAAAAACTCGCCGCCCCGGATCGACCGGGGCGGAGCATGTTCGGCGCCTGGCGGGACGGCGCAAGATCAGGAGGCGGTGGCCCGCTGCACCGCTTCCATGCAGGCGGCCTCGTCGCCGCTTTCCAAGGCTGCGCGCGCCTCCTTCAGGGCGGCGGCCTTGTCGTCGGTGCCGCTTTCGGCCTGGGCTTGATCCGCCGCCGTCGCCTGGCCCTCTTGCTGGGCCTGTGCGTCCTGTCCCGACATGGCCCGATCGGTGACATTGCTGTCCGAGGTTTCCAGCGGCGCGGTGCTGCCATCCTTGGCGATCTTGTTTGCGTCAGCCCCTGCGGTGCCGTCCGTCCCCGCGGTGGCGTCAGCCCCTGTGGTCCCGTCCGTCCCCGTGGTGGCGTCGGCCCCTGTAGTCCCGTCAGCCCCAGCGGCGCTGTCGGGCGTTGCGGTGCTGCCCGCGGTGGCGCTGCTGTCCGTCCCCGCGGTGCTGTCGGCGCCTGCGCTGCTTGCGGCCGAACCCGCCGCCGCGTCATCGCCCTCAAGCGGGGCCAGGGATCCGTCTTTCGATATCCCCTCGGTCGTCGTCGGCGTGGACATGCCGCCTTCCAGCCGCGCCAGCTCGGCGGCGCGATCGGCATAGGCGGTGCCCGTGGCCGCCAGTGTCACGCTGGCGATCAGGATTTTCAACGATGCCGTCATATCACATTCCTCCCGCGCCGGATTGGCGCGCCAAGTAACCGGCCGCGCGCCGCGATGTTCCCGCGGCGGCTGCACGGGCTGTCTGGCGCCGCGCAGGAACGGCCGCGGCTGCGCCGGCGAAACCGTTGCCACCCCTGGCAAAAGCGGCTACGAAAAACCTGTCCCGCATGCGAGATTCGTTCGCGATGCGTCTGCGGGAAAATTCGCTGGCCGGGCTTGAAGCATTGCGTATCCGCCTGTCACCTCGTTGGAAGATCGCGGGCGCGGATCCTGAAGCCCGCGCCATGATCCCGTCGCAGGCGCGCGGCCGTTCGGCGGCTGTCGCCGGTGTTCCCGGCCCCTGGCGCTTCGGCCCGGCTGCCGGCCGGGACCGGCCCTGGGCCATCGCCCGCGCCGCCGACCCCAGAATCTGAGGACGCATGCCCTTTACCATCGCCATCGACGGACCCGCCGCATCGGGCAAGGGAACCATCGCGCGGGCGCTTGCCCGGCATTTCGGCTTTGCGCATCTGGACACCGGACTGCTTTATCGCGCCGTCGGCGCCAAGGGCGGCGATCCTGTCGCCGCCGCCCGCGCGCTGACTGCCGAGGATCTGGCGCGCGACGACCTGCGCAGCGCCGAAGCCGGCCAGGCCGCCAGCCGCGTCGCCGCGATCCCCGAGGTGCGCGCCGCGCTGGTCGAGTTCCAGCGCCGCTTCGCCCGCAGCGAACCCGGCGCGGTGCTGGACGGGCGCGACATCGGCACGGTGATCTGCCCCAAGGCCGAGCTGAAGCTTTACATCACCGCCAGCGATGCCGTGCGCGCCCGCCGCCGCGCGCTGGAACTGGGCGCGGACGAGACGCGCATCCTGGCCGAACTGCGCGAACGCGATGCCCGCGACGCGGCCCGCGCCGTCGCGCCCATGCGCCCGGCCGATGACGCGCTGCTGTTCGACACCAGCAAGATGACCGTCGACGAGGCGGTGGCCCGCACCATCGCCTGCGCCAGAAAGGCCGGCGCATGAGCCCGCGTTTCCAGCTTTCCGACCTGCGCGTGCCGGTGATCCAGGCGCCGATGGCCGGCACCGCGACGCCGCAGCTTGCGGCCGAGGTCAGCCGGGCAGGGGGGCTGGGCTCGCTTGGCCTTGGCTCGGCCCATGCTGGCCAAGCGGCGGCGATGATGGCCGAAACCCAAGCGCGGCTGGGATCGAACCGCTATGGCGTCAACCTGTTCTGCCATCGCCCGGCCCAGGCCGACCCCGCGCGCGAGGCGGGCTGGCTGGCCTATCTGGCCCCCGAGTTCCGCCGCTTCGGCGCCGAGCCGCCGGCCGGCATCGCCGAGATCTATCGCAGCTTCGTCATGGATGACGCCATGCTGCACGCTGTCCTGGCGGCCCGCCCGGCGCTGGTCAGCTTTCATTTCGGCCTGCCCCCGGCCGGGCGCATTGCCGCCCTGCGCGAAAGCGGCGCTGCCCTGGCCGCCACCGCGACCTCGCGGGCCGAGGCGCTGGCGATCCGCGACGCCGGCCTGGACCTGATCGTGGCCCAGGGCTACGAGGCCGGCGGCCATCGCGGCATCTTCGATCCTGCCGGACCGGATGCGCGGCTGCCGACCGCGGCGCTGCTGGACGAATTGCTGGACCTGGGCCTGCCGGTCGTCGCGGCCGGCGGCATCATGGACGGGGCCGATGCGGCGCGCTTTCTGGCAGCCGGCGCCGCGGCGGTGCAGATGGGCACGGCTTTCGTCACCTGTCCCGAATCAGCGGCCGCCGATGCCTATCGCACCCGGCTGGCGGCGGCGGAACCCGGCGATACGGTGATGACCCCCGCCATCTCGGGTCGTCCGGCGCGCGGGCTGGCGAACCGCCTGACGGCGCTTGGACAAGCCCGCGACGCGCCGGCGCTGCCCGATTACCCGATCCCCTATGACGCGGCCAAGCGGCTGCATGCGCTGGCCGGCGGCGCGGATTACGCTGCGCATTGGGCAGGCACCGGCGCCAATCGCGCCCGGCCGCTGCCCGCCGCGCAGCTTGTCGGGGTGCTGGAACAGGAAATTCGCCGGCACTTCCCCGGCCTCGACGCTTGCCAGAACGGCGATTGACCGCTATATCGCGCCCGTCAGGGTAAGCGATGGGGCCAGCACGGGCCGCTTCAACGGGGTCGGGCGCATGCACGACCCTTTGCGCTTGTTCCGGCACCTATAAAAAGACCGGCGGAGCCAACCGCAAGGCCAGAAATGATCAAAAAGGAAACTGGATCTATATGTGCGCTAAAGCGACCATGGAGGAATTCGAGGCCCTCCTGAACGAAAGCCTCGCCATCGACACGCCCGAAGAGGGCTCGGTCGTCAAGGGCAAGGTCATCGCCATCGAGGCGGGCCAGGCCATCATCGACGTCGGCTACAAGATGGAAGGCCGCGTCGATCTGAAAGAATTCGCAAATCCCGGCGAAACCCCCGCCATCGCCATCGGCGATGAGGTCGAGGTCTATCTGGACCGCGTCGAGAATGCCCGCGGCGAAGCCAGCATCTCGCGCGAGAAGGCCCGGCGCGAGGAAGCCTGGGACCGCCTGGAAAAAGCCTATGCCGCGGAAGAGCGCGTCGAAGGCGCCATCTTCGGTCGCGTCAAGGGCGGCTTCACCGTCGACCTGGGCGGTGCCGTGGCCTTCCTGCCCGGCAGCCAGGTCGATGTGCGCCCGGTGCGCGACGCCGGCCCGCTGATGGGTCTCAAGCAGCCCTTCCAGATCCTGAAAATGGATCGCCGCCGCGGCAATATCGTCGTGTCGCGCCGCGCCATCCTGGAGGAAAGCCGCGCCGAACAGCGCGCCGAGGTCATCGCCAACCTGACCGAAGGCCAGACCGTCGAGGGCGTGGTCAAGAACATCACCGAATACGGCGCCTTCGTCGATCTGGGTGGTGTTGACGGGCTTTTGCACGTCACCGACATGGCCTGGCGCCGCGTCAACCACCCGTCCGAGATCCTGTCGATCGGCGAGACCGTCAAGGTCCAGGTCGTCAAAATCAACAAGGAAACCCACCGCATCAGCCTGGGCATGAAGCAGCTTCAGGCCGACCCGTGGGATACGGTGGCCAACAAGTTCCCGATCGGCTCGGTCCATACCGGCCGCGTGACCAACATCACCGATTACGGCGCCTTCGTGGAACTGGAAGCCGGCGTCGAGGGCCTGGTCCACGTCTCGGAAATGAGCTGGACCAAGAAGAACGTCCATCCCGGCAAGATCGTCTCGACCTCGCAGGAAGTCGACGTGATGGTCCTGGAAATCGACGAAGCCAAGCGGCGTGTCAGCCTGGGTCTGAAACAGACCATGCGCAACCCGTGGGAAGTCTTTGCCGAGACCCATCCCGTCGGCACCGTCATCGAGGGCGAAGTCAAGAACATCACCGAATTCGGTCTGTTCGTCGGCCTGGAAGGCGATATCGACGGCATGGTCCACCTGTCGGACATCAGCTGGGATACCCGCGGCGAGGATGCCATCCAGGACTTCCGCAAGGGCGATGTGGTGAAAGCCGTCGTCCAGGAAGTCGATATCGACAAGGAGCGCATCTCGCTGTCGATCAAGGCGCTTGAAAACGACGCGATGGCCGAGGCGGTCGAGGGCGTCAAGCGCGGCTCGATCATCACCGTCACCGTGACGGCGATCGAGGATGGCGGCGTCGAGGTCGAATATAACGGCATGAAGTCCTTCATCCGCCGTTCGGACCTGGCCCGCGACCGTCAGGACCAGCGCCCCGAGCGCTTCCAGGTCGGCGACCATGTCGATGTCCGCGTGACCAATATCGACACCAAGACCCGCCGCCTGGGCCTGTCGATCAAGGCGCGCGAGATCGCCGAGGAAAAGGAAGCCGTGGAACAGTATGGCAGCTCGGATTCGGGTGCCTCGCTGGGCGACATCCTGGGCGCCGCGCTCAAGGGCCGCGGCTAAGCCTTGCCGATCGGCTGAACTTTGCGCCCCCGGTTCGTCCGGGGGCGCTTTTCATTGCGCAACGCCGCGGATTGAACCATAAAGTCTTGAAAAGCACGGCAACCAAACCGCGGGCCATGCGTTCTGCCGTTGAATGCCGCAATGCCCGGCCTATGATCGGGCGACAGGATGTTGGAACACCAGATTCAGGAACCGCAATGATCCGATCCGAACTGATCCAGAAGATCTCCGAAGAAAACCCGCATCTGTTCCAGCGCGATGTCGAGCGGATCGTGAACACCGTCTTCGAAGAAATCATCGACGCCATGGCCCGCGGCGACCGGGTCGAGCTGCGCGGCTTCGGCGCCTTTTCGGTCAAGAAGCGCGATTCCCGCCAGGGCCGCAACCCCCGCACCGGCGAGACCGTCAGCGTGGAAGAAAAGCACGTGCCCTTCTTCAAGACCGGCAAGCTTTTGCGCGAACGGTTGAACGGCATCGCCGAATAGGTCAGATTGCCGGCGTCAATCTTTGCGGGGTTCACGGCATGCGGGCGATCCGGTTGTTCTTCTTTGTCATTCTGGCCGCGGTGCTGATGCTGCTGGCGGCGGCGAATCGCGACCTCGTCACCATCAGCCTGCTGCCCCAGGCGCTCGCGCCCTTTGCGGGCGGGCAATGGTCGCTGACCATGCCGGCCTTTGTCGCGCTGTTCCTGGCCATGGTTTTCGGCGTGCTGGTCGGGCTGGTCTGGGAATGGCTGCGCGAGGCGCATATTCGCGCCGAATCCAGCCGCCGGGCGCATGACCTGGCGCAATTGCAGCGCGAGGTGGGCGACCTGCGTCGCACCCATGCGGCGCCGCGCGACGATGTGCTGGCGATCCTGGACGAATCTGCGCGCAAGCCCGCCGCGGCGCCAACGGCTTCCGGCGCCACCCTGCCGGCGCCGCGCTGATCCATGGCCGTCGCGGTCAAGATCTGCGGCCTGACCGAGGCCGCGGGGCTGTCGGCCGCCATCGGGGCCGGCGCGCGCTATCTGGGCTTCGTCTTCTTCGCCAAATCCCCGCGCCACCTGGCGCCGCAGGCGGCGGCCCAGCTTGCCGCACAGGTGCCGCTGGGCGTGGCCAAGGTCGGGCTTTTCGTCGATCCCGACGACGCCGCGCTGGATGCGACCCTGGCCCATATGCCGCTGGACATGATCCAGTTGCACGGAAACGAGACGCCGGCCCGCGTCGCCGCGATCAAGGCCCGTACCGGCCTGCCGGTGATGAAGGCGGTGGGCTTGGCCGGACCGCGCGATCTGGATGCGCTTTGGGATTACGGGCTGGTGGCCGACATGCTGCTGATCGACGCCAAGCCGCCCAAGGATGCGGAACTGCCGGGCGGAAACGGGCTTGCCTTCGATTGGCGGCTGCTTGCCGGGCGGCAGATCCTGAAACCCTGGCTGCTGGCCGGCGGTCTTACGCCCGAGAACGTGGCGCAGGCGGTGCGCCTGACGCGTGCGCCGGGCGTCGATGTGTCATCGGGCGTCGAAAGCGCGCCGGGCGTCAAGGATCCCGAACGCGTCCGCCGCTTCATCGCCCGCGCCACGGCGCCGATCCTGTGACCGCGCCGGTCGCCTTTCGCGAAGCCCGCCGCGACGAGGTTCCCGCGATCCTGGCCCTTTTGCGCGACGACATGCTGGGCCGGGCGCGGGAAGCCTACGACCTGGCCCCCTATCTCGCCGCCTGGGACGCCATGCAGGGCGAGGTCGCGAACCGCCTGATCGTCGGCGTCAGCGGCGACCAGGTCGTCGCCTGCTACCAGATCACCTTCATCTCGGGCCTGTCGCTGCGCGCCGCCCGCCGCGCCCAGATCGAGGGCGTCCGCGTCCACCCCGACCAGCGCGGCCAGGGCCTCGGCAAGGCGCTGATCCGGGACGCCGAGAACCGCGCCCGCGCCGCCGGCTGCACGCTCTTGCAGTTCACCACCAACCGCAGCCGGGCCGATGCGCATCGCTTCTACGACAGGCTCGGCTTTACCCCTTCCCATATCGGATATAAGAAAACCCTCTGACGGGCTTTCACCGTTTCCCAAATACTCACTGCGACCGCGCCCGAGGAGAGCCATGGCCGAAGACCTCATCAACAGCTTCATGACCGGCCCGGACGAACAGGGCCGCTTCGGCATCTTCGGCGGCCGCTTCGTCAGCGAAACCCTGATGCCGCTGATCCTCGCGCTCGAGGCGGAATACGACCGCGCCAGGGACGATCCCGCCTTCTGGGCCGAGATGGACGACCTGTGGAAACATTACGTCGGCCGCCCCAGCCCGCTTTATTTCGCCCCGCGCCTGACCGAGGAACTGGGCGGCGCGAAGATCTACCTGAAGCGCGAAGAACTGAACCATACCGGCAGCCACAAGATCAACAACGTGCTGGGCCAGATCCTGCTGGCGCGCCGCATGGGCAAGACCCGCATCATCGCCGAGACCGGCGCGGGCCAGCACGGCGTGGCGACCGCGACGGTCTGCGCCCGCTTCGGGCTGAAATGCGTGGTCTACATGGGCGCCCATGATGTGGAACGCCAGGCGCCGAACGTCTTTCGCATGCGGCTCCTTGGCGCCGAGGTGGTGCCCGTCACCTCGGGCCGCGGCACGCTCAAGGACGCGATGAACGACGCGCTGCGCGACTGGGTGACCAATGTGCGCGACACCTTCTATTGCATCGGCACGGTGGCCGGCCCGCATCCCTATCCGGCCATGGTGCGCGATTTCCAGCGCATCATCGGCCGCGAAACCCGCCGGCAACTGGCCGAGCAAGAGGGCGAGGGGCGGCTGCCCGACAGCGTGGTCGCAGCGATCGGCGGCGGCTCGAACGCCATGGGCCTGTTCCATCCCTTCCTGGACGATCCTTCCGTCCGCATCATCGGGGTCGAGGCCGGCGGCAAGGGCGTGGACGACCGGATGCAGCATTGCGCCAGCCTGTCCGGCGGCCGCGCGGGCGTGCTGCACGGCAACCGCACCTATCTGCTCCAGGACGACCAGGGCCAGATCCTGGAAGGGCATTCGATCAGCGCCGGGCTCGACTATCCCGGCATCGGTCCCGAACATGCCTGGCTCAAGGAACAGGGCCGCGCCGAATATGTCAGCGTGACCGATGACGAGGCGCTGGCGGCCTTCCAGACGCTCTGCCGGCTCGAAGGCATCATCCCGGCGCTGGAGCCCAGCCACGCGCTGGCCCATGTCATCAAGATCGCGCCGGACCTGCCCCAGGACCATATCATGGTGGTGAACCTGTCGGGTCGCGGCGACAAGGACATCTTCACCGTGGCCAAGCACCTGGGCGTGGACATCCGCACCTGATCGGCCCGGCGCGCGCTATTTCGCGGCGCGCGCCTCGGCCACCAGCCCGGCCAGGTCATCGCGGCCCAGATAGCCGAAGACCGCCCGCTTGCCGGCGACAAAGCTTGGCGTGCCGACCAGCCCGATCTCGTCGGCCAGTTCCAGCGACCGCTCGATCCGCGCCGTGATCTCCGGCGCCTGCATGTCGCGCTGCAACCGCGCCACGTCCAGCCCGACCTCGCGCGCGACGCGCAGCACCGACGCCTTCTCGGCCTTGCCGCGCATGCCCATCAGCGCGCGGTGAAACTCGGCATATTTGCCCTGCGCCTGGGCGGCCAGCGCCGCCTGGGCGGCAAAGCGCGACCCCTCGCCAAAGATCGGGATCTCATGCACCACCAGCCGCAGGCCGGGATCCGATTGCAGCAGCGCCGCCACTTCCGGCGCGCTCTTGCGGCAAAAGCCGCAATTGTAATCGGAAAACTCGACCAGCACCGCATCGCCCCGGACATTGCCCAATACCGGCAGGCCGGGGCCGTCGAACACGGCCTGCCGGATCGCCGCCACTTCGGCGGGGCTGCGGTCCTGGGCCTGGGCCAGGCCGGGGGACAGGGCGCAAAGCAGCGCAAGGGCGATTGCGGCAAGGGGGCGGCGCATGGCAAGAATCCTTTTCTGGAACCCATTTCTCAAAGCCACCGCCCAGGGCGCCGGTCAAGCGGGGCGACATGACATTCCCGTGGGAGGGCAAGATGGAAACGGACCTTTTCGGACCCCGCCGGGACGAGCCCATCGGGCCGGGCGCCATGATCCTGCGCGGCTTTGCGCTTGATCCGGCCATTCCTGCCGCATTAGCCCAGGTCACGGCGACCGCGCCCTTTCGCCACATGCAGACGCCGGGCGGGCGGCAGATCGGCGTCGAGATGACGAATTGCGGCGCGCTCGGCTGGGTCAGCGACCGGCGCGGCTACCGCTACGAGCCGCTGGACCCGCTGACCGGCCGTCCCTGGCCGCCGATGCCCGCGCGCTTGCGGCAATTGGCGGCCGAGGCGGCCGCGCGCGCCGGCTTCCCCGGCTTCCAGCCCGATGCCTGCCTGATCAACCGCTACGTGCCGGGGGTCAGGATGGGCCTGCACCAGGACCGGGACGAGGCCGACATGGCCGCGCCCATCGTCTCGGTCTCGCTGGGCCTGTCTGCCACCTTCCAGTTCGGCGGCCCCGACCGCCGCGATCCGGTGGCCCGGCACGCATTGGCCCATGGCGACGTGGTGGTCTGGGGCGGGCCGGCGCGGCTGAACTGGCACGGCATCCTGATGCTACGCAAGGGCGAACACCCGCTGACCGGCGCCGCCCGCATCAACCTGACCTTCCGCAGCGCCCGCTGACCGGCTTTCGCCGTTTTCCAAATACTCCGGGGGAAGCCGCGCAGCGGCTGGGGGCAGAGCCCCCCCTTTACGTCCAGATCGGCGCGTGCCGGTTCACGTCCTTGTAAAGCAGGTAGCGGAAATTCCCCGGCCCGCCGGCATAGCAGGATTGCGGGCAAAAGGCGCGCAGCCACATGAAATCGCCGGGGCCGACCTCGACCCAGTCGCGGTTCAGCCGATAGACCGCCTTGCCCTCGATCACGTAAAGCCCGTGTTCCATCACATGCGTCTCGGCAAAGGGGATCGAGCCGCCGGGCGCCAGCGTGACGATGGTGATATGCATGTCATGGCGCATGTCGGCGGGGTCCATGAAGCGGGTGGTGGCCCAGGCGCCGTTGGTGTCGGGCATCGGGACCGGGGCGATGTCGCGCTCGTTGGCGACGATCACCTGGGGCTTTTCCAGCCCCTCGACCGCCTGCCAGCGCTTGCGCCACCAGTGAAAGCGCGAGGTCTCGGCACCATTGCGCACCGACCAGGCCATGCCGGCGGGGATATAGGCAAAGCCGCCGGGCACCAGCTCATGCGCCTGGCCGTCGATGGTCAGCGTGACCGTGCCCTCGGTCACGAAGATCGCGGCCTGGACGCCCGCGTCGTCCTCGGGCCGGTCCGAACCGCCCTGCGGCGCCAGCTCGACGACATATTGGCTGAAGGTCTCGGCAAAGCCGGAAAGCGGCCGGGCGATCATCCACATCCGCATCCCCGTCCAGCCCGGCAGGAAGCTGGTGACGATGTCGCGCATCGTGCTGGCGGGGATGACGGCATAGGCATCGGTGAAGATGGCGGTATCGGTGGTCAGGTCGGTCTGCGGCGGCAGGCCGGCGAAAGGCCCGGCATAGGTCGGGGTCTTGGCGGTCATCACGGGTCTCCGTTGCGCCGGGGTGCCCCGGCATCCATCTGCTGCGGATAAAGGCAGGTCACCAGGTTCAGGCGCCGCCCAGGATCTGTTGCAGGCGCAGCGCGCCGATGCGGCAGACCTGGCGCTCGGCCTCGGCGCGTTCGGTCGCGCTGTCATTGTCGATGCGGGCGCGCATGGCGGCCATGATCCCCGGCTTGTCGTGGTCGCGCACCGCGATGATGAAGGGGAAGCGGTGCTTTTCCATATAGGCGGTGTTCAGCCGGTCGAACTCGGCGCGCTCGGCATCGGTCAGGCTGTCCAGGCCCGCGCTTGCCTGTTCGGCGGTGCTGTCGGCGGTCAGGCGCTTGGCCGCGGCCAGCTTGCCGGCCAGGTCCGGGTGGGCCAGCAGCACGCCCAGCCGCTCGTCGTCGCTGGCGGCGCGAAAGACCTGGGCCATGCGCGCGGCCAGCCCGGCGGGTGTGTCGTGGATCGCGCCCATCTCACCGTCCCAGACCCGCTCGGCGATCCAGGGCGAATGCTCGTAGATGCCGCCGAATTTCGCCACGAAGGCCGCGCGGTCCATCTGCGAGGGGCGGGGCCTGGACTGCCAGGGATGGGTGCGCGCCCAATGCCGCGCGATATCCAGCCGGGTGGCGAACCAGACCCCCTGATGGTTGCGGGCATGGTCCAGGAAACGCTTGATCGCCATGGCCCGGCCCGGCCGGCCGGCCAGGCGGCAATGCAGGCCGATGGACATCATCTTGGGCGCGCCGGCCTGTCCCTCGGCATAAAGCAGGTCGAAGCTGTCGCGCAGGTAGTCGAAGAACTCGACCCCGGTGCCGAAGCCTTGGCCCGAGGAAAAGCGCATGTCGTTGGCGTCCATCGTATAGGGCACCATCAGTTGCGGCTTGCCGTCATGGACATGCCAATAGGGCAGGTCGTCGGCGATGCTGTCGGCCAGGTATTCGAAGCCGCCCTCTTCGCATCCCAGCGCCACGGTGTTCATCGAGGTGCGGCCCTGGTAGAAACCGCGCGGCCGTTCGCCGGTGACGCGGGTGTGCAGATCGACCGCGCGGGCGATATGCTCGGCCTCGACCTCGCGCGGGATGTCGCGATAGTCGATCCATTTCAGGCCGTGGGTGGCGATCTCCCAGCCGGCCTGCTGCATGGCGGCGACCTGTTCGGGCGCGCGCTCCAGCGCGGTGGCGACGCCGTAGACCGTCACGGGCAGGTCCTTGAGCAGCCGGTGGAGCCGCCAGAACCCCGCCCGCGCGCCATAGTCATAGATGGATTCCATGTTCCAGTGGCGCTGGCCGGGCCAGGGCTGGCAGCCGATGATTTCCGACAGGAAGGCTTCCGAGGCGGCGTCGCCATGCTCGATGCTGTTTTCGCCGCCTTCCTCGTAGTTGATGACGATCTGCACCGCGATCCGGGCATTGCCCGGCCATTCGGGATCGGGCGTGTGCTGGCCATAACCGATCATGTCGCGGCTGTATCGCATCGCTTGCTTCCTTTCCTGCTTTCTGGCTGACTGGCAGTCATCACCCTGCCGGGGCGGCAGGCAACCCATGATCTTTCATAAACAGAAGCAAGTTTGCGTTGAAAATGTCCCAGTCTTAAACGTCTCGTTGAAACTCTGTCGCTGGACCCTGCATTCTCGTTGAAGATGGCAAGGCGTAATCTGGCCTGCATGGCGGGTCATCCGTCGCGAGGGAGGAAACATGCCAGACAACCAACCCGGCCTGACGGCCAGCGGCGCCAGCGCCAGCCCAGGGGGAGCAACCGTGCTAGACAAGCAATTCGGCCTGACGGCCCATGGCACCAGCGTCAGGACAGAGGTGATCGCCGGGATCACCACCTTCCTGACCATGGCCTATATCATCTTCGTGAACCCCGAGATCCTGTCCTCGACCGGGATGGACCGCAACGCGGTCTTCGTCGCCACCTGCCTGGCGGCGGCGCTGGGATCGGCGATCATGGCGCTGTGGGCCAACTGGCCCATCGGCATGGCGCCCGGCATGGGGCTGAACGCGTTCTTCGCCTTTACCGTGGTCGGCGCGCTGGGGTTCACCTGGCAACAGGCGCTGGGGGCGGTGTTCATCTCGGGCCTGGTGTTCCTGTTTTTGTCGGTGACGGGCATCCGGCGCTGGCTGATCGCGGGCATCCCGACATCCATGCGCAGCGCCATCGCCGCGGGCATCGGCATGTTCCTGGGGCTGATCGCGCTGAAGAACTCGGGCATCGTGGTGGACAATCCGGCGACGCTGGTCGCCCTGGGCGACCTGACCCAGATCGGCACGCTGCTGGCCATCCTGGGCTTTTTCATCATCGCGGCGCTGGATGCGCTGAAGGTGCGCGGTGCGATCCTGATCGGCATCCTGGTCATCACCGTCGTTTCCATCGCCATCGGCGCCAGCCCCTTTGCCGGGGTGATCTCGATGCCGCCCTCGATCATGCCGACCTTTTTGCAGTTGGATATCGCCGGCGCGCTGACGGTGGGCATCTTCCACGTCATCCTGGTCATGGTGCTGGTCGAGGTCTTTGACGCCACCGGCACACTGATCGGCGTGGCCAAGCGCGCCGGGCTGCTGACCGAGGGGCCGACCCATACCAACAAAAACCTGGGCCGGGCGCTGATGGCGGATTCGACGGCGATCCTGGCGGGATCCATGCTGGGCACCAGTTCGACCACCGCCTATGTCGAAAGCGCCTCGGGCGTGCAGGCGGGCGGGCGCACCGGGCTGACCGCGCTGGTCGTGGCGGTGCTGTTCCTGCTGGCGGTGTTCTTTGCGCCGCTAGCGGGATCGGTCCCGGCCTATGCCACCGCGCCGGCGCTGCTTTACGTCGCCTGCCTGATGGTGCGCGAATTCGAGGAGATCGCCTGGAGCGACGTGACCGAAAGCGCCCCGGCCGTGCTGACGGCGCTGATGATGCCTTTTACCTATTCCATCGCCAATGGCCTGGCCTTCGGCTTTGTCAGCTATGCCGCGATCAAGCTGGCGACCGGCCGCGCGCGCGAGGTGCATGCCGCGACCTGGATCGTGGCGGCGCTGTTCGTGATCCGCTTTGCCTTCTTCATGGAGTGACGGCGGCTGCCGGGGGGCTGTCTGCCCCCCGGACCCCCCGAGGATATTTGTCCACGAAAGAATTGCGGCTTCGGGCCGGGTCGGGTCCGGTCAGGCCGGCGGCGCTTCGAAGGCGCGGGTGATTTCGGCCTGCGAACAGCCATTGGCAAGCATCGCCGCCAGCAGGATGCGCGCCTGTCCGGGTCGCAGCAGCCGGGCATGGATGGCCCCGGCCCGGCGCATGTCATGGCCGCCGCCGCCGCCGCCGTAGAGCGGCGACAAAAGCCCTTCGGGCACCCGGCTGGACACCACGACCGGCACGTCCCGGCTGCGGGCGCGGGCGATGGCCGCGACCAGGGCGGGGGCGCCATTGCCCGCCCCCAGCGCCGAGATCACGATGCCGCGCGCCCCGGCGGCGATGCTGGCGTCCAGATGCAGCCCGTCGCTGCCCGGATGGGCGGCCACGATATCCACCCGCAGCCCGGTGACCGGCGCCGGCAGCGGGCGGCTGATGGTCGGCGCTTCGTCGGCCACGCGGCGAAAGGCATCGGCTGCCTCGACGCTGGCCTTGTAAAGGCCCCAGACGGGAAGCACCCGGCCGCCAAAGGCCAGGGCGACACCCCGCGCCCCCGGTTGCAGGGCCGCGCGGATCGCATCGGCCAGGTTCAGGACCCCATCCGGGTGCGGATGGTCCGCGGGAAGCTGTGCGCCGGTGAACAGGACCGGCTTGCGGGCGGCGGTCTGCAATTGCACCAAAAGCGCGGTTTCCTCCATCGCGTCGGTGCCGTGCAGCGCGACGATGCCGTCGATGCCGGGATCGGCCAGTTCCGCGGCGACCGCATCGCTGATGCGCTGCATGTCGTCGAGCGACAGGCTGGCGGAATCCTTGGCCAGCAATTCGCGCGGGCGCAGTTCGGCCTGCATCTGCGGCAGTTGCGCCAGGATATCCCCGGCGCCCAGCCGAGGGCTGGCGGCGCCATCGGCACCGCGCCGGCTGGCGATGGTGCCGCCGGTGGCAAGCACCGCCAGCACCGGCAGCCGCCCGGCCGGCGTCACGACGAAATCCGCATGGCTGTGGCCCCCCTGGCAGATGCGCGGGCCTGGGCCGGCCTGCCGCAACCTGTCTGATGGCGTGCGATTAAACAGCCCAGGGGCCGGGGTCAAGCCGCGCCCCGGCCCGTCCCCATCGCGGGGCACGCCGGGCGGCCGGGGTCACGAGCGGGCCGCGCGCTGGCTGGTGATCCAGGTCATCGCCTGCTCGACCACGTCCAGGTGGTCGCGCATCGCGGCGCGGGCCTCGGTCTCGGAGCCGGCGGCGATCGCCTGGGCGATGCGGCGATGTTCGCTGTTCGAGGTGACGCGGCGGTCCGCCATCAGGTTCACCAGTTCCGACTGACGCATCAGCGCCTCGCGGAAATCGGCGACGATGCGGACGAACAGCCGGTTGCGGGCGGCTTCGGCGATCAGGCAGTGGAAATCGGAATCCAGCCGCACCCATTTCAGCGCATCCTCTTGTCGCTCCATGCCGTCGCAAAGCTGAAGAAGCCGGGCCATGTCCTCGGGGCTGCGGCGCAGCGCGGCCCAGCCGGCGGCGGGGATCTCGATCAGGGGCCGGGCCTCGATCATCTCGCGCGCCGAGTAGCTGCCATAGGCGAGTTCGGGGGCGTGGCGGTCCGAGATGACGAAGCTGCCGCTGCCGCTGCGGCTGCGCGTCAGGCCCAGAGTTTGCAGCGAGCGCATGGCCTCGCGGATGATCGGGCGGCTGACGCCGTAATGCCCGGCCAGCTTGGCCTCGGAGGGCAGCCGGGTGCCGACCGGCAGCCGGCCGGCCAGTATCGCGCCGCGCAAATCCTCGAACACCGTTTCGGCGGCGTTTTTCCGACTGACCGGGCTCTTTTGGGTCAACCAATCAGCCACCTTGTTCATGGCGCCAATGTTGCATCTGGGACGATGCTGTCAAGCCATGGCGTCGGTGGCGCAATCGTCACCAGTACAGAATGGCGGCGCCAAGCAGTCCGACAAGTCCGGCGACCTGGGCCATGAAAATCAGATGATAGATCCTCATCCGCGCGCTCCGCGTCAGAATCCGTAAATTGTCCTTTCATCCTGATCATGCCGGCAGGGCCTGGGAAGCCCCATTTTTCCCGGCGCAAACATTTATCAATGTGGCTGGCAGGCATGCGGTTGCACCCGTCACTTGCGCCGGGGCGCGGCTTCGCGGTCGAGCAAGTCGCGCTTGCGCGCCAGGCCCCAGCGATAGCCCGACAGCGCCCCGTCGCTGCGCAGCACCCGGTGGCAGGGGATGGCCACCGCGATCGCATTGGCGGCGCAGGCCCCGGCCACGGCGCGGCTGGCGCGCGGCGCGCCGATGCGGCGGGCGATTTCGGCGTAGCTGGCGGTGGTGCCGGGCGGGATCTGGCGCAGCGCCTGCCAGACCCGCTGCTGAAAGGCGGTGCCGCGGATGTCCAGCGGCAGGTCCAGCCCGATGCCGGGCGCCTCGACGAAGCCCACGACGCGGGCGACCAGCGCCTTGAAGGCGGTATCGTTGCCGATCAGGCTGGCGGCCGGGAAACGGTCCTGGAAATCGTGCAGCAGCGTTTCGGGATCGTCCCCCAGCGCGATGGCGCAGATGCCGCGGCCGCTTTGCGCGACCAGGATGGCGCCTAGCGCGCATTGGCCCAGGGCAAAGCGGATATCGGCCCCCGCGCCGCCCTTGCGCCAGGCCGAGGGCGTCATGCCCAGCATCCCGTCCGCGCCTTCGTAGAAGCGGCTGTTCGAGCCGAAGCCGGCGGCATAGATCGCCTGGGTGACGCTGTCGCCCTGGTCCAGCCTGTCCCGCAACCGGCCGGCGCGATGGGCGGCGGCATAGGCGCGCGGCGTCAGCCCGGTCGCGGCCTTGAACTGGCGGTGGAAATGGAACGGGCTGACCCCGGCGGCCGCGGCCAGCGCGTCCAGGCTGGGCGGCGTCTGGGCCTGCTCGATCAGGCGGCAGGCGGCGGCGACCAGGGCGGCATTGGCCTGGGCCACCGAAGCGCCCCTGGGATTGCAGCGGCGGCAGGGGCGAAAGCCCGCCGCCTCGGCCGCGTCGGGCGATGGGTAAAGCGTCACGTTCTGCGGCCTGGCGCGGCGCGAGGGGCAAGAGGGGCGGCAATAGACCCCGGTGGTGCGCACCGCGTAGACGAAGCGGCCATCCGACGCCGCATCGCGCGCCAGCACAAGCTGCCAGCGGGGATCGCTTTCGGTGGGGATCGGGGCCTGGTCCATGGCGGGAACCTTTCTGCTGCATGTCCTGCTAGCATATCTGGCACCGGCCGGCGACCATTGCACTCCGCCGCTTGCGGTCAAATCCGGCCCGGTCAGGGGATGTTCAGCGTCGTGTCCAGCAGCGTGTTGGGCTGGACCAGCGCCTTGAGCGCCGCCGCATCGGTGATGGTGACGCGCATGCCGTCGATATGGACGCCGTGATCGCGCAGGGCCTTGAAGGCGCGCGACAGGCTTTCCGGCGTCATCCCCAGGTAAGAGGCCAAGAGCCGCTTTTCCTGCGGCAGCACGAATCCCTGCACGCCCCCCGCATCCAGCGAGCGCTGCCACAGATAGGCCCCCAGCCTTTCGCGGGCATTGCGCAGCTTCAGGTTCTTGGCATGGCGCACGAGGTTGCGATAGCCCTCGGACAGGTCCTGGACCGCGGCCAGCGCAAAGCCGTGGTCGCGGGCAAAGGCCGCGCGCACATCCACGGCCGGGATCAGCACGATGCGCGAACGCTGCAAGGTGCGCGCCGACATCAGATAGGGCGCGTCGCGCATGCAGGCCGCCAGGATGAAGGTCGTCACCGGCTGGACCACCGCCATGGTCGTGTCGCGTTCCTGCCAATTTGCATAAAGCTCGACCGCGCCCTCCAGCATGACATGCAGGAAATTCGCCACCTCGCCCTGCTGGATCAGTTCAAGCTGCGCGGGAAACACCTGGTCATAGGCCGCATGCATCAGCGCGTCGAATGCCGGGCTGGTCATGTTGCGAAACAGCGGCAAGTTGCGAATATCGTTGCGGTCCTCTTCGCGCATCTGGGTCGACCTTTCGCCTCTGATTTGGCCAGAATCGGCCGCGGTGATGATATTTACCTTGATTATTGTCAACCGGCCAGCCGGGATTTGTCGTTGACCGAATCCGTGAACGCGGCATTATGTTTTGTGCATTTACTCGTGTTGCGGGGGACAAAACCCAAATCGCGTCGCTTTTCCCCGGCCGCCCGACGAAAGTTGATTCAGATCAAACATTCCGGCCGGGGTGCCGTGATGGGTAAGCCGCAGAAACAAGCGCGCGAACGATCCAAACGGAGCAGCCGCCATGCCGGACCCAGGTTCCACTTCCCAGACGCAGCAGCAAAGGGCGCTTTGGCTCAGCACCACCGCCTTTACGCTTTGCTTCGCGGTCTGGACGATATTTTCGATCATCGGGATCACCATCAAGCAGGAACTCGGCCTGAACGAGTTCGAATATGGGGTGCTGATCGCCACGCCCATCCTGACCGGGTCGCTGATCCGGCTGATCCTGGGCGTCTGGACCGAACGCTTCGGCGGGCGGCTGGTGTTTTCGCTGCAAATGCTGTTCACCGGCATCGCCACCTGGGCGCTGACCTGGGCCGACAGCTATGCCGAATTCCTGCTGGCCGCGCTTGGCGTGGGCATGGCAGGCGGTTCCTTCATCATCGGCGTCGCCTATGTCTCGAAATGGTTCCCGGCCGCGCGCCAGGGCACCGCGCTTGGCATTTTCGGCATGGGCAATGTCGGCGCCGCCGTGACCAAGTTCCTGGCCCCCTTCATCCTGGTCGCCTGGGGTTGGCAGGCGGTGGCGCAGATCTGGGCGGTGGGCATCGCGCTGATGGGCGTGGTGTTTTTCCTGGTTGCCCGCGACGATCCCGATTTCGAGGCGCGCCGCGCCCAGGGCATCGCCGCCCCCAGCCTGGCCGAGCAATTCGCGCCGCTGAAAAAGCTGCAAGTCTGGCGCTTCGCGCTTTACTATTTCTTCGTCTTCGGCGGCTTCGTCGCGCTGGCGCTGTGGCTGCCGCATTACCTGACCCAGGTTTACGGCGTCGACCTGCGGCTTGCGGGCATGGCGGCGGCGGCCTTCAGCCTGTCGGCCAGCATCTTCCGCGCCTATGGCGGCATCCTGTCGGACCGCTTCGGCGCGCGCACGGTGATGTATTGGACCTTTGGCTTCAGCGCCCTGTTCCTGTTCATGCTGTCCTATCCGCCGACCGATTACACGATCCGCGGCATGGACGGGCCGATCTCGTTCTCGACAGAAATGGGGCTGTGGCCCTTTGTGGTCACGCTGTTTGCGCTGGGTTTCTTCATGAGCCTGGGCAAGGCCGCGATCTTCAAGCATATCCCGGTCTATTACCCGAACCATGTCGGCTCGGTCGGTGGGCTTGTCGGCATGATCGGCGGGCTGGGCGGTTTCATCCTGCCCATCGTCTTCGGCGCGCTTCTGGACCTGACGGGGATCTGGACCTCCAGCTTTGCGCTGCTGTTCCTGGTCGTCATCGTGTCGATGGCCTGGATGCACATGTCGATCCGCGCCATGGAGCGCCGGGCGCAGGGCCGGGCCCTGGACCGGCTGCCGAACTTTCCCGAACTGGCCGAGGTGCATGACCCCGAACGCACGGTGATGCCGCGCGTCCTGGACGATTGGCGCCCCGAGAACCCGACCTTCTGGGCCGAACAGGGCCGCAAGGTCGCAAGGCGCAACCTGTGGATCTCGATCCCGGCGCTGACGCTGGCCTTCTCGGTCTGGATGGTCTGGTCGGTGGTGGTGGCCAAGCTGCCGCTGATCGGCTTTGCCTTTACCCAGGACCAGCTTTTCTGGCTGGCGGCGCTGCCGGCGCTGTCGGGGGCGACGCTGCGCATCTTCTACAGCTTCATGGTGCCGATCTTTGGCGGGCGGCTGTGGACCACGCTGTCCACCGCCTCGCTGCTGATCCCGGCCATGGGCATCGGCTATGCGGTGCAGGATCCCTCGACCCCCTATCTGATCTTCGTGGTGCTGGCGCTGCTATGCGGGCTGGGGGGCGCCAACTTCGCCTCGTCCATGGCCAATATCAGCTTCTTCTTTCCCAAGGCCGAAAAGGGCAATGCGCTGGGGCTGAACGCGGGCCTGGGCAACCTGGGCGTGTCGCTGATGCAGTTCCTGGTGCCCATCGTCATCACCATGGGCGTCTTTGGCGCCATGGGCGGCGCGGCTCAGGAACTGTCGGACGGCAGCCGGCTGTGGATGCAGAACGCCGGCTTTGTCTGGGTGCCCTTCATCATCGCCTCGACCATCGCGGCATGGCTGGGCATGAACGACATCACCGACGCCCGCGCCAGCTTCCGCGAACAGGCGGTGATCTTCAGCCGGCTGCACAACTGGGTGATGTGCCTGCTGTATATCGGCACCTTCGGCAGCTTCATCGGCTATTCGGCGGGCTTCCCCTTGCTGATCAAGCTGGCCTTCCCGGATGTGAACGCGCTGCAATTCGTGTTCCTGGGGCCGCTGGTCGGCGCGCTTAGCCGCGCGGGCACGGGCTGGCTTTCCGACCGGGTCGGCGGCGGGCGCGTGACCTTCTGGGTCTTTGCCGGCATGATCGCCTCGGTCGGGCTGGTCATCGTCTCGCTTCAGGCGCTGTCCTTCTGGGGCTTCTTCGCGGGCTTCATGGCGCTGTTCTTCTTTACCGGGGTCGGCAATTCCTCGACCTTCCAGATGATCCCCGTCATCATGCGCAAGGAAGTCGCCCGGCTTGAGCCGCAGCTTTCCCCCGAGGATCGCCGCCGCCAGTCCGACCGCGAATCCGCCGCCATCATCGCATTCACCAGCGCGATCGGCGCCTATGGCGGCTTCTTCATCCCAAAGGCTTACGGCAGCTCTATCGCGCTGACCGGATCGGCGCTTGGCGCGCTGTGGGCCTTTCTGGGCTTCTACGTGCTGTGCCTTGCCGTGACCTGGGTGTTCTACACCCGGCCGGGCGGGCTTTTGCACGACATCGAACGCGGCCGCGCCCCTGCCGGCGCCGCCACCCCCGCCTGACATAGGAGACAGCCATGAGCAATCTGCTGGACCGCCTGAACTTCCTGAAATCCACCCGCAAGGACGTGTTTTCGGAAGGGCATGGCCAGACCACGACCGAAAACCGCGATTGGGAGGACACCTATCGCCAGCGCTGGCGGCACGACAAGATCGTGCGCTCGACCCATGGGGTGAACTGCACCGGCTCGTGCTCCTGGAAGATCTATGTCAAATCCGGCATCGTCACCTGGGAAACGCAGCAGACCGACTATCCCCGCACCCGGCCCGACCTGCCCAACCACGAGCCGCGCGGCTGCGCGCGCGGCGCGTCCTATAGCTGGTATCTTTACAGCGCGAACCGGGTAAAGACGCCGCTGATCCGCGGCCGGCTGATGAAACTGTGGCGCGAAAAGCGCCGCAGCATGACCCCCATCCAGGCCTGGGCGGCGATCCAGTCCGACCCGGCGGCGCGTGAAAGCTATACCTGCATCCGCGGCAAGGGCGGCTTCGTGCGCGCGACCTGGGACGAGGCGACGGAAATCACCGCCGCCGCCAATGCCTATACGGCAAAGACATACGGCCCCGACCGGGTCTTCGGCTTTTCGCCCATCCCGGCCATGTCGATGATCTCTTACGCCGCGGGCACGCGCTACCTGTCGCTGCTGGGCGGCACCTGCATGTCCTTTTACGATTGGTATTGCGACCTGCCGCCGGCCAGCCCGCAGACCTGGGGCGAACAGACCGACGTGCCCGAAAGCGCCGACTGGTATAATGCCGGCTACCTGCTGATCTGGGGCTCGAACGTGCCCCAGACCCGCACCCCCGACGCGCATTTCTATACCGAGGCGCGCTATCGCGGCACCAAGTCCGCGGTGATCTGCCCCGACTATTCCGAGGCGGCCAAGTTCGGCGACATCTGGCTGAACGCCAAGCAGGGCACCGACGCGGCGCTTGGCATGGCCTTTGGCCATGTCATCTTGCGCGAATTCCACCTGGACCGGCAGGCCGAGTATTTCGAGGATTACTGCCGGCGCTATTCCGACATGCCGATGCTGGTGCGGCTGGAGGAACAGGACGGCCGCTATGTGCCCGGCCGCCAGCTACGCGCCAGCGATTTCGACGGCGCGCTGGACCAGGCCAACAACCCGGAATGGAAGACGGTCGCCATCGACGACCTGACCGGCCGCATCGTGGTGCCGAACGGCTCGGTCGGCTTCCGCTGGGGCGAAGAGGGGCGCTGGAACCTGGAACAGAAGGCCGGCGAGGATGAGGTCCGGCTGAAGATGAGCCTGGTGCTGGAGGAAGATCGCGACGACGTGGTCGGCGTCGACTTCCCCTATTTCGGCGGCGCAGCCACCAATGGCTTCGAGGTGGACGACCGCGGCGAGGTGCTGACCCGCAACATCCCGGTCAAGCGCATGACCCTGGCGGATGGCCAGCAGGCGCTGGTCGCCACGGTGTTCGACCTGTTCTGCGCCAATTACAGCCTAGACCGCGGCCTGGGCGGCGAAAACGTCGCGCGCGACTATGACGCCGACGTGCCCTTTACCCCGGCCTGGGCCGAGCGCATCACCGGCGTTCCCCGCGACCGGATCATCCAGGTGGCGCGCGAATTCGCCGCCAATGCCGAAAAGACCAATGGCCGCTCGATGGTGGTGATCGGCGCGGCGATGAACCATTGGTTCCACATGGACATGAACTATCGCGCCGTCATCAACATGCTGGTGATGTGCGGCTGCGTGGGCAAGTCGGGCGGCGGCTGGGCGCATTACGTCGGCCAGGAAAAGCTGCGCCCGCAGACCGGCTGGACGGCGCTGGCCTTCGCGCTGGACTGGGCGCGCCCGCCGCGGCACATGAACGCCACCTCGGCCTGGTATGCCCATACCGACCAATGGCGCTACGAGACGGTCAGCACGCAGGAAATCCTGTCGCCGACCGCGCCCAAGGGCGACTGGAACCGGCTGTCGCTGATCGACTACAACATCCGGGCGGAACGGATGGGCTGGCTGCCCTCGGCCCCGCAGTTGAAGACCAACCCGCTGGAAATCGGCCGCGCCGCCAAAGAGGCCGGCGTGCCGGCCAAGGATTACGTGGCCGAGCGGCTGAAATCCGGCGCCTTGCAGATGTCCTGCGAAGACCCGGATGCGCCCGAAAACTGGCCGAGGAACCTGTTCGTCTGGCGCTCGAACCTGCTGGGCTCGTCAGGCAAGGGGCATGAATATTTCCTGAAGCACCTCTTGGGCACCGATCACGGCGTCCAGGGCAAGGATTTGGGCCAGGAGGGCCGGCAAAAGCCGGTCGAGGCCGCCTGGCACGACCAGGCGCCCGAGGGCAAGCTGGACCTGCTGGTCACGATCGACTTCCGCATGTCCACCACCGCGGTCTATGCCGACATCGTCCTGCCGACCGCGTCCTGGTATGAAAAGGACGACCTGAACACCTCGGACATGCATCCGTTCATCCACCCGCTGCAAGCGGCGGTGGACCCGGCTTACGAGTCCAAGACCGACTGGGAAATCTTCAAGGCCATCGCCCGCAAGTTTTCCGACATCGCGCCCGAGGTGCTGGGGGTCGAAACCGACGTGGTGCAGCTACCCTTGCAGCACGACAGCGCCGGCGAAATCGCCCAGCCCTTCGTGCAGGACTGGAAGCAGGGCGAATGCGACCTGATCCCCGGCAAGACCGCGCCCGCCTATATCGAGATCGAGCGCGACTATCCGAACCTTTACAAGCGCTTCACCGCGCTGGGTCCGCTGATGGAAAAGCTGGGCAATGGCGGCAAGGGCATTTCCTGGGACACCAAGGACGAGGTGCATCACCTGCAAGCCTTGAACGGCCGCGTCACCGAAGAGGGCGCGACCAAGGGCATGGCCCGCATCGACACGGCCATCGACGCCGCCGAGATGGTGCTGATGCTGGCCCCCGAAACCAATGGCGAGGTTGCGGTCAAGGCCTGGGACGCGCTGTCCAAGGCGACGGGCCGCAGCCACAAGCACCTGGCCGAGGTCAAGGAGGACGAGAAGATCCGCTTCCGCGACATCGCCGCCCAGCCCAGGAAGATCATCTCGTCCCCCACCTGGTCGGGCATCGAAAGCGAGGAGGTCTGCTATAACGCCGGCTGGACCAACGTGCATGAGCTGATCCCGTGGCGCACCGTTTCCGGCCGCCAGCAGCTTTACCAGGACCACGAATGGATGCGCGCCTTTGGCGAGGCGCTTGTGACCTGGCGCCCGCCGGTTGACCTCAAGACCATCGGGGCGGATGCCCGCAAATCGCTGGCCGCGGGGGAAAAGCACGTGGTGCTGAACTTCCTGACCCCGCACCAGAAATGGGGCATCCATTCGACCTATACCGACAACCTGCTGATGCTGACGCTGAACCGCGGCGGCCCGGTGGTGTGGATCTCGGAAATCGACGCCCGCAAGGCCGGGCTGGTCGATAACGACTGGGTCGAGGTCTTCAACAGCAATGGCGTCATCACCGCGCGCGCGGTGGTCAGCCAGCGCATGAAGGAAGGCAGCATGTTCATGTATCACGCCCAGGAAAAGATCGTGAACACGCCCGGCAGCCAGATCACCAACCTGCGCGGCGGCATCCACAATTCGGTGACGCGCATCGTGCCCAAGCCCACGCATATGATCGGCGGCTATGCCCAGCTTGCTTACGGCTTCAACTATTACGGCACCGTGGGCGCCAACCGCGACGAATTCGTCATCGTCCGCAAGATGAACAAGGTCGATTGGCTCGACCAGCCCCTGCAAACGGGGCCCGCAACCCAAAAGATGGAGGCAGCGGAATGAAAGTGCGTGCGCAAATCGGCATGGTGCTGAACCTGGACAAGTGTATCGGCTGCCATACCTGCTCGGTGACGTGCAAGAACGTCTGGACCTCTCGCGAAGGCGTCGAATACGCCTGGTTCAACAACGTCGAGACCAAGCCCGGCATCGGCTATCCCAAGGATTGGGAAAACCAGAAACGCTGGAACGGCGGCTGGGTGCGGACGCGGTCGGGCCATCTGCGGCCCAAGCAGGGCGGCAAGTGGCGCGTGCTGGCCAATATCTTTGCCAACCCCGACCTGCCCGAGATCGACGATTTCTACGAACCCTTCGATTTCGACTATGACCACCTGAAATCCGCGCCGGAGATGCAGGCTTTCCCGACCGCAAGACCGCGCTCCAAGATTTCGGGCGAGCGGATGGAAAAGATCGAATGGGGCCCGAACTGGGAGGAAATCCTGGGCGGCGAGTTCGAGAAACGCAGCAAGGACTATAACTTCGAGGGTATCCAGAAGGACATTTACGGGGAATACGAAAACACCTTCATGATGTATCTGCCCAGGCTTTGCGAGCATTGCCTGAACCCGGCCTGCGTCGCCTCGTGCCCATCCGGCGCGATCTACAAGCGCGAAGAGGACGGGGTGGTGCTGATCGACCAGGACAAGTGCCGGGGCTGGCGGATGTGCGTTTCCGGCTGCCCCTACAAGAAGATCTATTACAACTGGTCCACCGGAAAGTCGGAAAAATGCATCCTGTGCTATCCGCGGCTTGAATCCGGCCAGCCCACGGTCTGTTCGGAAACCTGCGTCGGCCGCATCCGCTATCTGGGCGTGATGCTTTACGATGCCGACAAGATTGCCGAGGCCGCCTCGACCGAAAGCGAGATGGATCTTTACGACGCGCAGCTTGGCGTCTTCCTGGACCCCAACGACCCCGAGGTGATCGCCGCCGCCCGCGCCGAGGGCGTACCCGAGGACTGGATCAAGGGTGCGCAGCGCTCGCCGATCTGGAAGATGGCGATGGAATGGAAGATCGCCTTCCCGCTGCACCCGGAATATCGCACCCTGCCGATGGTCTGGTATGTGCCGCCGCTGTCGCCGATCCAGAACGCGGCCGAGGCGGGCAAGATCGCCGCCCAGGACGACATGCCCGACGTGCGTTCCCTGCGCATCCCGCTGCGCTACCTGGCCAATATGCTGACCGCCGGCGACGAGGCGCCGGTGGCCGCCGCGCTGGAGCGGATGCTGGCCATGCGCAGCTATATGCGCTCCAAGAACCTGGACGGGGTGGTGAACCTGGGCGTCGCACAGCGCGTCGGCCTGACCCCCCACCAGATCGACGAGATGTATCAGCTGCTGGCCATCGCCAATTACGAGGACCGCTTCGTCATCCCGACCACGCATCGCGAGATCGTCGAGGACGCCTATGACCTGCGCGGCGGCTGCGGCTTTACCGACGGGCATGGCTGTTCGTCGGGCGACACGCCCTCGCTCTTTGGCGGCAAGAAGTTCCGCAGCCCCCAGGAGTTCATCGCATGAAAAGCTTCAAGGCCCTTTCCGCGCTGCTGTCCTATCCCAGCGAGGAGCTGATCGCCGCGCTGCCCGAAATCGAGGCGGTGCTGCGCGCCGAGGGGCTGCTTGGCCCCCGGCGGATGCAGGAAATCGCCCGGCTGCTGCGGGAATTGCAGCAAGGCGACCTTTACGACCTTCAGGAACGCTATGTGCTGCTGTTCGACCGCTCGCGCAGCCTGTCGCTGAACCTGTTCGAACATGTCCATGGCGAAAGCCGCGACCGCGGCGGCGCCATGGTGGACCTTTTGGAAACCTATCGCGCCGGTGGCTTCGACCTGGTCGGATTGGAACTGCCCGACCACCTGCCGGTGCTGCTGGAATACCTGTCCACCCGGCCCTTACCCGAGGCAGAGGCGCTTTTGGCCGATGCCTCGCATATCCTGGTCGCGCTGGCCGACCGGCTGACGCGGCGCGAGACGGCCTATGCCGGCGTGCTGAGCGCGCTGGTGACGCTGGTCGTGACCGAGCCGCCCGAACTGCCCCAGGACCTGGCCGGCATGCCCGACGACGACCCCGAGGATCTGGCCGCGCTGGACGCCGTCTGGGAAGAGGCGCAGGTCACTTTCGGCCCCGACCCCAATGCCGGCTGCCCGGTCAGCCGCGACATCCTTGCCCGCATGGACGCACCGCGCGTCCCCAGCCCGGCGCAATGAACAGGAGGCATAGATGAACAATTTCCTTTTCGGGATCTATCCCTATATCGCCATCACGGTGATGATCCTCGGCTCGATCATCCGCTATGACCAGGACCCGTTTAGCTGGAAATCCAAGTCCAGCCAGATCCTGCGGCGGCGGCAATTCGTCATCGGCTCGGTCCTGTTCCATGTCGGCGTGCTGGTGATCTTTTTCGGCCACCTGGGCGGGCTTCTGACCCCGATCGCGGTCTTTGATGCGCTGGGGATCAGCCATGGCGCCAAGCAGGTGCTGGCGATGACGGCGGGCGGCATTGCCGGGGTCGTGGCGCTGGTGGGCGGCGGGATGCTGCTGCACCGCCGGCTGACCGACCCGCGGGTGCGTGCCCATACGACGCTGGCCGATACCGGCATCCTGGCCCTGCTGGTGGCGCAACTGGTGCTGGGGCTTGCGACCATCCTGGTTTCGGCCCAGCACCTGGACGGGCACGAAATGACGCTGCTGATGTCCTGGGCGCAGGGGATCGTCTATCTGCAATCCGGCGCCGCGGACCACATCGCCAATGTGCATTGGCTGTTCAAGCTGCATATCCTGCTGGGGCTGACCATCTTCCTGCTGTTCCCGTTCACGCGGCTGGTCCACATGATTTCGGCCCCGGTGCGCTATCTGTGGCGGCCCGGCTACCAGATCGTGCGGACCAAGCATCAACCGGCCAAGCGCCATCCGGCGGAGTAGGGGCGATGGAGATGAAACCGCTGCTGCCGCCGGTCGTGGTGAACGGCGTGACGCTAGACCCCGGCCGCATCGCGGCCGAGGCGCAGAACCACCCCGCGCCCAAGGGCAAGCCCGGCCATGCCTGGCGGGCCGCGGCCCGCGCCCTGGCGGTGCGCGAGCTTCTGTTGCAGGAAGCCCGCGCCCAGGGCATCGCGGCGGAACCCGCCGAACTGGCCCCCGGCCAATGGGAGACCGAGGACGAGGCCGCGATCCGCGCCCTTCTGGACCAGCGGGTCCGGCCCGTCCCCGCCGACGAGGCGGCGCTGGCCGCCCATTACGCCGCCCATCCCGACCAGTTCCGCGCCCCCTCGCTTTACGAGGCGGCGCATATCCTGTTCGCCGCCGCCCCCGAGGATGCGCCGGCACGTGCCCAAGCGCGGGCCAAGGCCGAGGCGGCGCTGGCGGAACTGCGCGCCCGGCCGGGCCGCTTTGGGGAACTGGCGGCGGAACTTAGCGCCTGTTCCTCGAAAACCGCGGGCGGGGTGCTGGGGCAACTGACCTCGGGCGATACCGTGCCCGAGTTCGAGGCCGTGCTGGCCACGATGGAGGAAGGCGGGCTGGCCCTGGCCGAGACCCGCTATGGCCTGCACATCATCCGCCTGGACGCGCGCGCCCGCGGCCAGGTGCTGCCGTTCCAGGCGGTATTGCCGCAATTGCGCCAGGCCCATGACAAGGCGGCCTGGCTGCGCGCCAGCCGCGACTATCTTGGCGGCCTGATCGCCGGGGCGGGGATTTCCGGGATCACTTTTGACCAGGAAGGGCGGGCGTGATGCAACTGGCCTATGTCAGCCTGTCCGGCCGCGGTGCCACCGACCGCTTCCTGGCCGGTGTCGCCCTGGCCGCGCAGGCGGCGGGGCTGCGGCTGGCCGGTACGGTGCAGACCAATCCGCAGCGCGAGGGCCGCGCGCGCTGCGACATGGACCTGCTTGTGCTGCCCGACGGTCCGGTGCTGCGCATCAGCGAGGATCGCGGCAATGGCGCGCGGGGCTGCCGGCTGGATGCCGGCGTGCTGGAGGCGGCGGTGCTGGGCGTCGCTGCCGCCTTGCCCGGCGCCGACCTGCTGCTGGTCAACAAGTTCGGCAAGCAGGAATCCGAGGGCCGCGGCTTTGCCCCCCTGATCGCCGAGGCACTGTCGCGCGGCATCCCGGTACTGGCCGGGGTGAACGGGCTGAACCTGCCGGCGTTCCAGGCCTTTGCCGATGGGCTTGCCACGCCGCTTCCCGCCGATCAGGCGGCGGTTCTGGACTGGTGCCAGCGCGCCTGCGGGCTGCAACCCGCCTAAGCCGAAAAGCCCCGCAATGCAAAAGGCCCGGTCGTCGCGACCGGGCCTTTTTTCCGTTCTGCCTCAGGCCGTGCGCCTGGCGCCCGAGACCGGCTTTTTCGCCAGCCGCGGCCGCGCCAGCACCGGCAGGTAGATCAGCGCGAAGCCGCCAAAGGCCAGGATCCACAGCGTTCCCGACAGGTGCAGCAGCCAGACCTGGGCCGGCAGCAGACCGGCCAGCAGCCGCAGCACGACCGATGCGGTCAACGCCAGGTAAAGCGCCGTGGTGCCGCGCCCGGCGCGCAGCGGGCGGCCGCTATGGCCCAAGCTCGCCCGGCTCATCACCGCCAGGGTCATCAGGCCGATGGCGCCGGCCAGCCAGACATGGCGCGCCGGTGCGGCCAGCATCAGGTCCAGCCCGGCCGCCGCCTCGGCCCAGAAACCCAGCGCCAGGAAGCCATAGGCCAGGTGCAGCACCCAAAGCAGCGGCTCGGCCCCGGTCCGCGCGCCCTGCCAGCGCGCCAGCCGCCACAGATGCGCCGCGCCGCAGGCCAGCATCAGCCAGGGCATGGCCCGGCCTTCGGGCAGGGCGACGAAGCCCGCAAGCGTCACCGCCGTCAGCCCCAGCACCAGCCCGTCGCCACGGCCGAAAGGCACGGGCAATTGCTGCGCGCCGCGCGCGGCCAGCCAGTTGCGGGTAAAGCTGGGGATGATCCGCCCGCCGATCAGCGCGATCAGCATCAGGCCCGCCGCCAGGCCCAGCCGCATCCCCATGCCCTCGAAGGCCGCGTCGCCGCGGGCCGCCTCGATGTGAAACAACGCGTTGCCGGCGGTGAACAGCCCCAGCAGCGCCAGCACCGGCAGGTTGCGCCAGTTCCGGCCATGCAGGATTTCCCGCGCCAGGAAGGCCAGCAGCATCAGGCCCGAGGCCAGGTCGGCCAGCAGGACCACGCGCCAGTCGATCAGCGCCGACACCCCGACTGCCAGCCGGCCCAGCAGCCACAGCCCGACCAGCCCGGCCAAGGGTGCGCCCATCACCGGCAGCCGCCCGGTCCAGTTCGGCACCGCGGTCAGCAGGAAGCCGGCGATGACCCCGCCCAGATAGCCGTAAAGGAACTCATGGGCGTGCCAACTGAACGGGTCGAAGGCCAGGGGCAGGATCTCGGCCCCGGCCAGCATGGCGACCCAGATCGCCATGGCCAGCGCCGCCCATAGCGTGGAAAGCAGGAAAAAGGCCCGAAAGCCATGGCTCAGCAAGGCCGGCCCGCGATAGTTGCGCAGGCGTTCCGAGGTAGACATCGCGCGTCTCCGTCAAAAAGGTCAGGGGCAGGGGGCGGCGCCGGGGCGCCCCTCCAGGAACCCTTGGGCAAAGATGGCGCCGGGCTGGATGCGGCGCAAGTCGGCCAGCGCGTCGCCGGGGTCCAGCCCCTTGTCCAGCAGCCGCGCGTAAAGCCGGGTCACGGCCGCGAAATCGCCCGGCTGCGGCGACAGCCGCAGCGCGGCGACGCCGGCCTGGCGCAGCGCATCCACCTGCCGGGCCACGGTCATTTGGGTATAGCTTAGCGTCTGGACGCCGTTCACGGTCAGGAAGGGCTGCCCCTCCAGCGTCTCGACGGTGCGGCCGTCGGGATCTTCGGCGCAGACGAACTGGCAGCTATCCTTGGCGCGGTCATGCAGCCGCGCGTGATAGCAGCGCCCCGAAATCGCCAGCGGCGCCCGGCCATGGCCCCAGACCTCGACCGCGACGCCAGCCTGCCTGCCGGCCTGCGCCAGTTGCGCCACCGATTCCAGCGGCAGTTCCGGCGGCAGGCAGATGCGCTGTGCGCCCTGTGCCGCCAGCCATTCCAGCGTGCCTTCGTTATAGACGTTCACCGTCGGGCCGACCCAGAAGGGCGCGCCCTGGGGCAGGTGCTTCAGCGCGCCAAGATCGGCGATCTCGACCGGCAGGCCGGATGCGAACAGCTCGGCCGTCTGCCGGCGTTCCCGTTTCAGGGTGATCAGCGTCAGGGTGGACAGTGCCACCTCTTTGCCGGCGGCCTGCAAAACCTCGACCGCGGCGGGGATCTCGTGCTGCCAGAAGGGCAGGCGCTTGGAACAGACCCATTCGCCGATCACCACCCGCTGAACGGGGGTGTCGGCCAGTGTCCGGTAAAAGGCGCGCACCTGTTCGGCGCTCCAGAAAAAGGCGATGGGTCCGACGGTCAGGTCCATGGTCATCTCCAGGTCTTGGCATAGGCGCCGGTGGTGGCGGCCTGTCCCTCGGTCAGGCGGGCCAGCAGTCCCTCGGGCATGGGCGCGCCCTGTTCGGCGGCCTCGACGGCGGCGCGAAAGGCGCGCACCACCTGCGCGACATAGGCGCGGGAACGCTGCCGCCCCTCGATCTTCAGGGCGCGGACCCCGGCCTTTTGCAGCGCCGGGATCAGCCGGGTCGCGTCCAGGCTGGCCGGATCTTCGAAGATATGGCCGGTCTGGCTGTCGCCCTTGCCGTCGGCCGAGGTGAAGCAGCCCTTGCACAGCGTCGGATAGGGCACCGGCATGCCCTTGGGCGTGCGGTGGATCAGGAAATCGCCCAGCCGCGCCTCGTGATTGCCGGCGACATCGGCATAGGCGACGTGGCTGGCGGGCGAGCAGACGCCGTTCATGTTCGGCGAAAGCCCCGTGGCATAGGAAGACAGCGAACAGCGCCCCTCGGCCATGACGCAAAGCCCGCCAAAGACGAAGACCTCGGTTTCCACGTCGATTTCGCGGTTGATGGCGGTGATCTCCTCGACCGACAGGACGCGGGGCAGCACGACGCGGCGGATGCCGAAGGTTTCGGCATAGAAATTGATCGCGTCGGGATTGGCGGCGGCGGCCTGCACCGACAGGTGCAGCCGCAGGCCGGGATGGGCATTGGCGGCATGCGCGATCAGGCCAGGGTCGGCCAGGATCACCGCATCCGCGCCCAGCCGGGCGGCATCGGCCACGGCGCGGTGCCACAGCGCCTGGTCGCCGGCGCGCGGAAAGGTGTTGATCGCCACCAGCACATGCGCGCCGCGGGCATGGGCATAGGCCACGCCCTCGGCCAGTTCCTCGCGGGAAAAGTTCAGGCCGGGGAAATTGCGGGCGTTGGTTTCGTCGGCAAAGCCGCAATAGACCGTATGCGCGCCGGCATCGACCGCGGCGCGCAGGGCCGCCGGGGTTCCGGCCGGGCAGACCAGCTCCATCATGCCATCACCTCTTGTCGGGACAGCACCAGGCCGCTTTTGCGCGCCACCAGCGCCGAGGCGCGGCGCAGCCAGCGGTCCAGCGGCCGGCCGGTCAGCGCCGCCAGCTCCTCGGTCAGGTCCAGTTCGGCATCGTCCAGCGCGTTGCGCAGCGCCAGCACCGCCGAAGTATCGCCGCCGATCTGCAATTCGCCGGAAAAGAACAGCGCATCGCCGTCCTCGGCCCCGTGCAGCATGGCAAGGAACGCCGCCAGCCCGCCGCGGATCGCCGCGTCATGTTCGGGCGCGGGCGCATGGCGCGAATGCGCGGTCAGCCGCCGCGCCTGGGGCTGCATCAAAAGCAGCATCGGCGCATCGCTGACATCAAGCAGGAAGCGCGATCCGGCATAGGGGCCAAGGCGCGACAGGATCGTCGGTTCGCGCGCGGCGATGCGGCGCAGGAAAGCCGTCAGCGCCAGGCCAAGGACCGGGCGGGAAAGCGGCGGGGGCGGAAGCCGCATCAGCAGCGGCGGCAGGGTGGGGCGCTGGGTCATGATCCGGGTCTAGGCCCCCCAATCGGCGCTGTGATTGATATTGGTCAAATCGGCGGCGGAAAATCCTGCCTAGCTTTGGGGGACCGCCCGCCCTGCCGCGGGCCTGCCGGAGTCCTCGATGCGCAGCCTACCCATCTTTCCCGACTTGCGGGCGTTTCTGTCCTGGCTGGAGGCGCGGGGCGAGCTTGCCCGCATCGCCGAGCCGGTCTCGCCCCGCCACGAGATGACGGCGGTCGAACTGGCCTGCCTGCGCCGCGCCGGCCCGGCCTTGCGCTTCGACCGGCCCCAAGGATCGCGCATTCCCGTCATCGCCAACCTGTTCGGCACCCGGACGCGGGTTGCCGCCGGGCTGGGCCTTCAGCCCGACGAGATCGCGGGTTTCGGCGAATTCCTGGCCGCGCTGCGCAGCCCGGCCCCGGTCGAGGGCATGCGGGACGCGATGTCGCGCTGGCCGATGCTGCGCGCGGCGCTGGCGACGCGGCCCAAGGTCCTGCGCCACGGGCCGGGGCAGGCGGTCGAACTGCCGGACCTCGATTCGCTGCCGGTGCAGACGCCCTGGCCCGAGGATGGCGGGCCGCTGATCACCTGGCCGGTGGTGCTGACCCGGCCGCAGGACAGCCGGGCCGAGGACCTGACCCGCTATAACCTGGGCGTCTATCGCGCGCAGGTGCTGGGGCCGGACCGGCTGATCCTGCGCTGGCTGGCGCATCGCGGCGGGGCGGCGCATCACCGCACATGGGCGCGCGCGAATGAGCCGATGCCGGTCGCCATCGCGCTGGGTGCCGATCCGGCGCTGCTGCTGGCCGCGGCGCTGCCGCTGCCCGAAACGGTGTCCGAACTGGGCTTTTCCGGCGTGCTGCGCGGCGCGCGGGCCGAACTGGTCGCGGCGCAGACCGTGCCGCTGATGGTGCCCGCCCGCGCGGAAGTGATCGTCGAGGGCTGGGTCCATCCCGGCGAGACCGCGCCCGAAGGCCCCTTTGGCGACCATACCGGCTATTACAACGCCGTCGAACCCTTCCCGGTCATGCGCGTCAGCCGCATCACCTGCCGCGACGATCCGCTTTACCTGTCCACCGCGACCGGCCGGCCCCCCGACGAGCCATCGGTCATTGGCGAGGTGTTCAACGACCTGGCTTTGCCGGTGATCCGCGCCCAGATCCCGGAAATCACCGACCTGTGGCTGCCGCCCGCCGCCTGTTCCTATCGCATGGCGGTGGTGGCGATCGACAAGCGCTATCCCGGCCAGGCGCGGCGGGTGATGATGGCGCTATGGGGGATGCTGCCGCAATTCAGCTATACCAAGCTGGTCGTGGTGGTGGACAGCGACATCGACGTGCGCAGTTGGGACGACATCGCCTGGGCCATTTCGACCCGGATGGATCCCGGCCGCGACGTGATGCTGCTGGACCGCACGCCAATGGACTATCTGGACTTCGCCTCGCCCGTCGAGGGGCTGGCGGGCAAGCTGGGACTGGACGCCACCACCAAGATCGGCGCCGAAACCAGCCGCGAATGGGGCCGGGTCATGCGGCTTGACCCCGCACACGAGGCGCGGGCCGAGGCGCTGCTTGACGCGGTGCTGCCATGAGGGTGGTGCTGGGCGTCTCGGGTGCCTCGGGCGCGGTGCTGGCGCTGGATTGCGCCCGCGCGCTGGCCCGCGCCGGGGCGGAGATCGACCTGGTGGTGTCGGACATGGCGCGGCGCACCCTGGCCGAAGAGGTCGGGCCTGACGCATTGCGCGATTTGCAGGCGCTGGCGGCGCGCGTCCATGACCAGCGCGACCTGGGCGCGGCCATCGCCTCGGGCTCCTGCCCGGTCGCGGGCATGATCGTCGCGCCCTGTTCCATGCGCAGCCTTGCGGCCGTCGCGCATGGTTTCGACGACGGGTTGCTGACCCGCAGCGCGGGGGTGCAACTGAAGGAACGCCGGCCGCTGGTGCTGCTGGCGCGCGAGGCGCCGCTGACGCTGGCGCATCTGGAAAACATGGCGGCCGCGACGCGGATGGGGGCGGTGATCCTGCCCCCGGTTCCCGCCTTTTACCTGCGCCCGCAGGGCTTGGCCGAAGTCACCGCCCAGATTGCCGCCCGCGCGGTCGATCTGCTGCGCCTCGGCCCGCCTTTGGCGCAAGCCTGGGCCCCCAGCCGGCCCGCCCCAAACGGAGGAGATCACCATGACTGACATTACACTTGCACCCGACAGCACCGTCGGCGACATCGCCGCCCGGCTTCCCGGCGCGGCCGAGGTCTTTCGCCGGGCCGGCATCAGCTTTTGCTGCGGGGCCGGCGACAGCCTGGCCGAGGCGGCCGGAAAGGCCGGCCGATCCCTGCCGGCGCTGACCGCCGAGTTGCAGGCACTGGTCGACCGCGCCGGGCGCGATGCCCCGGCCGATACGCCGGCGCTGATCGACCATATCCTGGACCGCTATCATGCCGTCCACCGCCAGGAACTGGCCGCGCTGATCGGCCTGGCCGAGCGGGTCGAAAGGGTGCATGCCGGCCACGATGCCGCGCCGCTGGGCCTGGCCCAGGGGCTGGCCGCGCTGCGCGACGACCTGGAATCGCATATGGGCAAGGAAGAAGCGCTGCTGTTCCCCGCCATCCTGCAAGGCGCCGGCGCCTCGATGCTGGCCGGCCCGATCAGGGTGATGCAGGCCGAACACCAGGATACCGGGGCGCTGCTGCGCCAGGTCGAGCATCTTGCCCATGGGCTGGCCTTGCCGCAGGACGCCTGCGGGTCGTGGACGGCGCTTTACACCGGGCTGCGCAAGCTGTGCGACGACGTGGTCGCCCATATCCACCTGGAGGAAGAGGTGCTGTTCCCGCGCGTCCTGGCGTCGTGAACCGGCAGGTCCTGGGAGGCTGGCGCGCCGCAGGGCCGCGTCAGCCCGCGGCCTGGCCACGGGCGGGAATGTCGAAGCGGGCGCGGCTAAGGATCGTGCCCGCGTCGTCGACGGTCAGCCGCAGCGCCCGGCCGTCGTAAAAGAATGTCAGCCGGTGGCGGCCCGCATCCTCGCCCTTGCCGGTTTCGCAGCGGGTGGTGATGCGGTTGTCGCGCATCAGTTCGGGCACCCGACCCGGCTCCAGCCCGAAACCCGCGGCCAGTTCCTGGGCCTCGACCACGAAGCCCTGTTCGGTCAGTTCGATCATGTCCATGCCAATCCCCTCCTGGATCGGGCCCTCATGCGGGCGGTTCTTTTTCGCATATGGGCACGCGGGGGCCATTCTGCCATGACGCGCTGCGCCCCTTTCGACGCCAGCGGGCGCGGGCGGACCTTGCCGCGCCGCGCCCTTGCCTGGCGATGGGATGCCGCCGGCGGGTCAGTCAACCTGCGCCAGTTCGGCGTCCATGCGTTCGCGCGCCTTCTTGGGCATCTTCGCGTCCTTGGCCGTGTCCAGGTTCTGCGGCGCATCGCCCACCTGGACCAGCGCCACCATGCCCATGCCGAAATGCGGGGTGCATTTCACGCCGTAAAGGCCCGGCTCGGTCGCGGTCAGCGCATAGCCTTCGTTGATCTTGCTTTTGAAGGGCTCGACGCCTTCGGGCAGGATGTCCTTGATCGCTTCGACATTATGGCTCTTGTCGGTGGGGATGAAGGTGATCACGTCGCCGGGCTGGGCGCGGACAAAGGCCGGCTCGAAGACCATGACGCCGGTTTCGCCCTTGTTGAGCATATGCACCTCGTGCGTCGCGGCGGATGCGGGGGCAACAAGACCAAGCGCCAGCACAAGGCCGGCAACTGTGGCGAGGGGTTTGTGAAACATCGTATTCTCCTTGGCGGCGGGGACGGAAGCCCCGCCGGTGCCCATGGGAATAGCCGGTCCAGGACGGCGGCGGCTTGAGAAAAGTCAAATGAAAAGGAAAAAACTCGGATTTCGGCCGGACGAGGCAGGCGGCAGGATTCCATACACGCAAAACGAGAGAGCCTGCTTGGCGAAAGCCGCCATGCGGAACTAAACTGCGGGGAACCAATTCCGAACCGCCGGGTTTGATCGAAATCAACGCGCGTCCCAAGGAACGGCATAAAAGGGGGGATATGTGCTATCGTGCAGTTCATAACCTGGCCCGGCCTCTGCTGTCATTTGCCGCGATTCTCTTGATCCTGCTGGCAGGCTGGGGCGGGACCGGCGCCGCCATGCCCGGTCATCTGGCCGCAGCATTGGCCGGGCCGCTGGAACAGGTGGTGATCTGCGCGCAAGGCCAGGCCAGCACCGTCTGGCTTGATGCCGAAGGCAACGAGCACCCCGCCCCCCAGGACTGCCGCGACTGCCCGATCTGCCATCCGCCGGCGCTGACCGACAACCCGCCGCCCGACCTGCCGGCCGCCGTCGGGGAATGGCAGCGGTCAGATGTGATCCTGGCCGCGCCGCAGCGGTTCGGGACCGACCGGCCGGTGCCGGTGCTGCCGCGCGGACCCCCATCCCTTTCCCATGCCTGGACCGTTCTGGTCCCGTCGCCCGCAGGCGACAGCCCCTGGCCTGATGCGGAATGCCCGCGCCGGCCGAAGCGCGGCGTCCAGGCGATTGCCATGGATGCCAGAGCATGAAGATTTTCCGCCTTTTCCTGACCCTTGCGCTGCTGGCGCTGCCGGCCCTGCCTGCCGCCGCCCAAAGCGTGCTGGCCGATTTGCTGCCGGACCAGAACGCGGCAGAACTGGTGCCCGGCGCCGACGGTTTCGGTCCCATCCGCGACGATCTGGCCGTCGCGCCGGTGCTAAGGGGCGGCGAAACCATCGCCCACGCCTTTGTCACCTCGGATTTCGTCGGCACGACCGGCTATTCCGGCAAGCCCATCCATACGCTGGTGGCGGTGGACAAGGATGCCCGGATCGCCGGCCTGCGGCTGGTCAAGCATTCCGAACCCATCGTGCTGATCGGCATCCCTGAGGCGAAGGTCAAGGCGCTGGTGGACGGCTACAAGGGCCTGGACCTGGTGGCCGAGGCACGGTCGGGCGGCACCGGGCACCAGGTCGAGATCATCTCGGGCGCCACCGTGACGGTCATGGTCATCGACGATTCCATCGTGCGCTCGGGGCTGAAGGTCGCCCGCGCGCTGGGGCTGGGCGGGCTGGCCGAAGCCGCCACCACCGGCCCGGCGCTGGAGATCAATCCCGACGCCGCGCCGCCCGCCGATTGGACCGAGATGGAGGGCGACGGCACCCTGCGCCGGCTGCTGCTGGACGTGGGACAGGTGAACGAGGCCTTTGCGACCAATCCCGATCCGCGCGCCGCCGGCCGCGCCCTGACCGAGGCCCCCGAGACCACCTTTATCGAGATGCAGGTCGGGCTGGTTTCGGTCCCGGCCATCGGCCAGGCCCTTTTGGGCGAGGCGCAGGCCGCGAACCTGGACGTCTGGCTTGGGCCGGACGACCATGCCATCGCGGTGATGGGGCAGGGGCTCTACAGCTTCAAGGGGTCCGGCTATGTGCGCGGCGGCATCTTCGACCGCATCGTGCTAATCCAGGACGACATCTCGGTGCGGTTTCGCGACCGCGACCATCGCCGGCTGAATGCCGTCCGGGCCGAGGGTGCGCCGGATTTCACCGAAACGGACCTGTTCAAGATCCCCGCCGAATCGGGCTTTGACCCGACCAAGCCCTTCCGCATCCAGTTGCTGGTGCATCGCGAGGTCGGGCCGATCGAAAAGGTCTTCCACACCTTTGACCTGGCCTATCAGCTGCCGCAAAAATATCTGGGCGCCGTCCCGGTGGCCGCCGCGCCCGCGCCCGCCGCCGCAGCCCCGGCCGTAGCCGTGGCCGAGCAAGAGGAAACCCGCGCCCAAGCCGAGCTTTGGAAGCGCATCTGGCTGGATTCCAAGGTCAAGATCGCGATCCTGGCCACGATGCTGGCGGTGCTGACCGGGGTGTTCTTCTTTCAGCATTACGCGGTCAGGAACGAACGGCGCTTCTACATCTTCCGCATGGCCTATCTGGCGGTCACCCTGGTGGTGCTGGGCTGGATGTTCAACGCGCAGCTTTCGGTGGTGAACCTGATGGCGCTGTTCGGCAGCCTGGTGAACGGCTTCAGCTGGCAGGCATTCCTGCTGGACCCGCTGACCTTCATCCTGTGGTTCGCGGTCGCGGCGGCGCTGCTGTTCTGGGGACGCGGGGCCTATTGCGGCTGGCTGTGCCCCTTTGGCGCGTTGCAGGAGCTGACCAACCAGATAGCGCGCAAGCTGCGCGTGCCGCAATGGACGCTGCCCTGGGGCCTGCACGAACGGCTGTGGCCGGTCAAATACATGATCTTCCTGGGCCTTTTCGGAGTCTCTCTGGTCAGCGTCGAACAGGCCGAACATCTGGCCGAGGTCGAGCCCTTCAAGACCGCGATCATCCTGAACTTCGTCCGCGCCTGGCCTTTCGTGGCCTATGCCGCGGCGCTGCTGATCGCGGGGCTGTTCGTCGAGCGGTTCTATTGCCGCTACCTGTGCCCCCTGGGCGCGGCGCTGGCGATCCCGGCCCGCATCCGCATGTTCGACTGGCTCAAGCGCTATCACGAATGCGGAAACCCCTGTCAGATCTGCGCCCAGCAATGCCCGGTGCAGTCCATCCACCCCACGGGAGAGATCAACCCCAACGAATGCATCAACTGCCTGCACTGCCAGGTGCTCTATCAGTCCGAAACCACCTGTCCGGTGGTGATCAGAAAGGTGAAGCGGCGCGAAGCCGTGGCCGCCGGCAGCAAGCCCAGGCTGGGCCAGCCGCCGGCCGGCCATCCCAACGCCGCCCGCAAGATTGAAGCTTGAACGAAAAAAGGAGTTCGATCATGGAATCGAAGCATCAAAAGGGTCTTAGCCGCCGTGCATTGCTGGGGGCGACCGCCGGGGGCGCGGCCGTGGCCGGCGCCTGGGGCGGGCGGCTGGCGCTGGGGCCGGCCGCGGTCGGGCTGGGGGCGGCGGGCATCGCCACCACCGCCGGCACCGGCGCGGCGCTGGCCGCGACCGGCGAAGGCGCCATCGCGCCGGGCCAGCTTGACGACTATTACGGCTTCTGGTCCTCGGGGCAGACGGGCGAAATGCGCATCCTGGGCATTCCGTCGATGCGCGAGTTGATGCGGGTGCCGGTCTTCAACCGCTGCTCGGCCACCGGCTGGGGCCAGACCAATGAATCGCTGCACATCCACGAACGCACGATGACCGAGCGGACCAAGAAGCAGCTCGCCGCCAACGGCAAGCGCATCCACGACAACGGCGACCTGCACCACCTGCACATGTCCTATACCGAGGGCAAGTATGACGGCCGCTATCTATACATGAACGACAAGGCCAATACCCGCGTGGCGCGGGTGCGCTGCGACGTGATGAAATGCGATTCCATCCTGGAGATCCCGAACGCCAAGGCCATCCACGGCATGCGCCCGCAGAAATGGCCGCGCAGCAACTATCTGTTCTGCAACGGCGAGGACGAGGCGCCGCTGATCAACGACGGCACCACCATGGACGATCTGTCCACCTATGTGAACGTCTTCACCGCGGTCGATGCCGACGAGATGCAGGTGGCCTGGCAGGTGCTGGTTTCGGGCAACCTGGACAATTGCGATTGCGATTACGACGGCAAATACGCCTTTTCGACCTCGTACAACTCGGAAATGGGCATGACCCTGCCCGAGATGAGCGAGTCCGAGATGGACCATGTCGTCGTCTTCAACCTGGCCGAGATCGAAAAGGCGGTCGAGGCAGGCAATTACGAGGAAATCAACGGCTGCAAGGTCCTGGACGGCCGGAAAGAGGCGGGCAGCCTGCTGACCCGCTATATCCCCATCGCCAACAACCCGCATGGCTGCAACATGGCCCCCGACAAGAAGCACCTGGTCGTTGCGGGCAAGCTGTCGCCTACCGCGACGGTGCTGGACGTGACGCGGTTCGACGCAATCTTCTATGAAGATGCCGACCCGCGCAGCGCCGTGGTGGCCGAGCCGGAACTGGGCCTGGGGCCGCTGCACACCGCCTTCGACGGGCGGGGCAACGCCTATACCTCGCTGTTCATCGACAGCCAGGTGGTCAAGTGGAACATCGAAGAGGCGATCCGCGCCTATGGCGGCGAGGAAATCGACCCGATCAAGCAAAAGCTGGACGTGCATTACCAGCCCGGCCACCTGAAGACCACGATGGGCGAGACGCTGGACGCCAAGAACGACTGGCTGGTCTGCCTGTGCAAGTTCTCCAAGGACCGTTTCCTGAATGTCGGGCCGATGAAGCCGGAAAACGACCAGCTGATCGACATTTCGGGCGACGAGATGGTGCTGGTCCATGACGGCCCCACCTATGCCGAGCCCCATGACGCCATCTCGGTCGATCCGGCGATCCTGTCCAACATCAAGTCTGTCTGGGACCGCAACGACCCGATGTGGGCCGAAACCCGCAAGATGGCCGAGGCGGACGGCGTCAATATCGACGATTGGGCCGATACGATCATCCGCGACGGCAACAAGGTGCGGGTCTATATGTCCAGCGTCGCGCCCAGCTTCTCGATCGAGAGCTTCAGCGTGACCGAGGGGGACGAGGTCACGATCGTCGTCACCAACCTGGACGAGGTGGACGACCTGACCCACGGCTTTACCATGGGCAACCACGGCGTGGCGATGGAGATCGGGCCGCAGATGACCTCTTCGGTGACATTCGTCGCCGCCAATCCGGGGGTCTACTGGTATTATTGCCAGTGGTTCTGCCATGCGCTGCACATGGAGATGCGCGGCCGCATGATGGTCGAGCCGAAGGCGGCCTGACCGATGCGGCTTGCGTCCCTGATCCTTGCCCTGCTGCTTGCCGTCCCCGCCGGGGCGGCCGAGCATCAGGTGGCGCCGGGCCGGGGCAATCTGGCGCGCGCCATCGCCGGGGCTGCCCCCGGCGATGTGCTGCGGCTGCAAGACGGGGTCCATCCGGGCCCCGTCACCATCGACCGGCCGCTGACCCTGGCCGGCGGCCAGGCGGCCGTCATCGACGGCGGCGGGCAGGGCACGGTCGTCACCATCGCCGCATCGGACGTCACCTTGCAGGGATTTTCCGTCACCGGCTCGGGCATGGTGAACAAGGACCTGGATGCGGGCGTCAAGATCGGCAAGGGCGCCGACCGGGCGCAGGTCCGCGGCCTGCATCTGGAAGGCAACATGCACGGTATCGACGTGCATGGCGGCCGCGACGCCCAGGTCGTCGGCAACCAGATCATCGGCACCCGCGACCCGCGCATGAACGAGCGCGGCAACGGCATCTATGTCTGGAACAGCCCCGGCACGCTGGTCCAGGGCAATTCCGTGCGCTACGGGCGCGACGGCATCTTTTCCAACACCAGCGCCGACAGCTTCTATCGCGACAACCTGTTTCGCGACCTGCGCTTTGCCGTGCATTTCATGTATACCCGCAATACCGAGGTTTCGGGCAATGTCAGCATCGGCAACCACCTGGGCTTTGCCATCATGTTCTCGGACCGCACGGTGATCCGCGGCAACCGCAGCCTGGGCGACCGCGAGCATGGATTGATGCTGAACTATGCCAACAATGCCGACGTGACCGGCAACCTGATCCGCGGCGGCGCGAAGAAATGCCTGTTCATCTATAACGCGCACAAGAACCTGATCTGGGACAATCGCTTTCAGGATTGCGGCATCGGCATCCATTTCACCGCCGGGTCGGAACGCAACGTGCTCAGCGGCAACGCCTTTATCGGCAATCGCGAGCAGGTGAAATACGTGGGCACCCGCCATGTCGAATGGAGCCACGAGGGGCGCGGCAATTTCTGGTCCGACCATCCGGGCTTTGACCTGAACGGAGACGGCATCGCCGACGGCGTCTATCGCCCCAACGACCTGATGGACCATATCCTGTGGTCGCAGCCCGCCGCCGCGCTGCTGACCGGCGCGCCCGCCGTGCAACTGATCCGCTGGAGCCAGCAAAGCTTTCCCGCCACCCTGCCGGGCGGCGTCCAGGACAGCGCGCCCCTGATGCGACCCCTGACCATCCCCGTCCCGCCCGAGATCGAGGCTTACGAAGCCGAGGCCGCGGGGCGTTGGGCAAAAGGAAATTACGATGACATCGACCCTGACGATCTCTCGTCTCACTAAGCGGTTCCAGGGCGTCGAGGCGCTGGACCAGGTCTCGCTGGACCTGGGGCCGGGGATGCGCGTCGCGCTTTTGGGCCATAACGGCGCGGGCAAGTCCACGATGATGAAGATCATCCTGGGCCTGATCCCCTTCGATGCGGGCGAGGTGCGGGTCTGCGGCGCCGCCCCCGGCTCGGGCCAGGCGCGGATGCAGGTGGCCTATCTGCCCGAAAACGCCGCCTTCCACCCGGCCCTGACCGGAGAAGAGCAGATCCGCCATTACCTGTCCTTGCGCGGCGAAAGCCCGCGCCGCGCCATGGAGCTGTTGGAGCGGGTGGGGCTGGCCAAGGCTGCGCGCCGCCGCATCGGCACCTATTCCAAGGGCATGCGCCAGCGCGTCGGCCTGGCCCAAACCCTGATCGGCCGGCCGCGGCTTCTGGTGCTGGACGAGCCGACATCGGGGCTGGACCCGGTGTCGCGGCGCGACTTCTATGCGCTGCTGGACGGGCTGGCGGCCGAGGGGGCGGCGATCCTTTTGTCCAGCCACGCGCTGACCGAGGTCGAGGCCCGCACCGACCGCATCCTGATCCTGTCGCAGGGCCGGCTGGCGGCCCAAGGCACGCTGGCCGACCTGCGCCGCCGCGCCGCCCTGCCCGTGGGCCTGACCGTGACACCGGCCCAGGGCGCCGCCCCGGCGCTGGCCCAGGCCCTGCCGCAGGCGCGGCCGGCAGGCGACGGCACGCTGCACCTGGCCTGCGCCCAGGACGAAAAGCTGGGGCTGCTGGCCCGCATCGCCGGGCTTGGCGACCGGGTCGCGGACCTGGACGTGATCCCGCCCAGTCTTGAGGACATCTACAGCCATTTCAGCCGGAGGGCCGGGCAATGATCCGCCGCATCCTGTCCACCGCCGCGCTGGAGTTCCGCATCGCGCTGCGCAACCGCTGGGTCGCCATCGCCACCGCGCTGATGGTGGTCTTTGCGCTGGTGCTGGCGGCGGCGGGTGCCGCGCCCACCGGCGATATCGGCGCCGACCGGCTGTCGGTCGTGGTCGCCTCGCTGACCTCGCTGGCCGTCTACCTGGTGCCGCTCTTGGCGCTGCTGATGAGCTTCGACGCCATTGCCGGCGAGGTCGAACGCGGCACCTTGCCCTTGCTGCTGACCTATCCCGTGGCGCGGGCCGAGGTGCTGGCCGGCAAGCTGGTCGCGCATCTGGCGATCCTGGCGCTGGCGGTCTGTGCCGGCTATGGCGCGGCCGCGGCTGCGGCGGTCTGGACCGATCCGGCCTCGACCGCCGGTCTGCCGGCGTTGTGGCGGCTGATGTGGAGCTCGACCCTGCTGGGCGCGACCTTCCTGGGCGCGGGCTATGCGCTGTCCAGCGTCGCGCGCCGCCCCTCGGGCGCGGCGGGGCTGGCGGTCGGGCTGTGGCTGGGGCTGGTCGTGCTTTACGACCTGGCGCTGCTGGCGCTGATCGTCGCCGATGGCGGCGGCGGCTTCACCACCCAGGTGCTGCCGGTCGCGCTGCTGGCCAATCCCGCCGACGCCTTCCGCCTGTTCAACCTGTCGGCCGCCCAGGCCACCGCTGCCGCCGCCGGCGTCGGCGGGGCGGCCGCCACCATCCCGCTTTGGCAATCGGCCCTCTCGGTCCTGCTGTGGCCGCTGGCCGCGCTTGGCCTTGCCATTGCCGCATTCCGAAAGGTCACGCCATGAGACATGCGCTGCTGCTGGTACTGATGCTGGGCCTTGCCGCCTGCCGCGACGAGGTGGCGCAGGACACCACCCCGGTCGAGATGAACACCCAGACGCTGGGCCATTTCTGCCAGATGAACCTGCTGGAACATCCCGGCCCCAAGGCCCAGGTGCATCTGGAGGGGATGCCGGGCACGCCGCTGTTCTTCAGCCAGGTCCGCGACGCCGTCGCCTATGCCAGGATGCCGGAACAAAGCCACCCGATCCTGGCCATCCAGGTCAATGACATGGGTGCGCCCGGCGCCACCTGGGACGATCCGGGCCAAGGCAACTGGATCGAGGCCGAGGACGCCTTTTTCGTCATGGGCTCGGCCCAGGTCGGCGGCATGGGCGCGCCCGAGGCGGTGCCCTTTTCCAGCCGCGAGGCCGCCGAAACCTTTGCCGCCGCGCAGGGCGGCCAGGTGATGCGGCTGGACGCCATCCCCGACGAAATGGTGCTGACGCCCGAAGAGACCGCGCCCGACAGCGGCACGGAAGCCGATTTCATGAACCGCCTGCGCGCGTTGAGCCAACCCAAGGAGCCCGCGACATGAGCCTGTCCCGCCGTCGCTTTCTGACCATCACCGCCGCCGTGGCGCTTGCGCCGGCAAGCCTGCGCGCCCAGCCCGTCCGGCATTGGACAGGCCAGGCGCTTGGCGCCCGCGCCTCGATCCGCATCGACCACCCCGAGGCTGTGGCGATCACCGCCCGCTGCCTGGCCGAGATCGACCGGCTGGAGGGCATCCTTAGCCTCTACCGCGCCGACAGCGCCCTGTCGCGGCTGAACCGGGACGGGGCGCTTGCGGCGCCGCCCTTCGAATTGCTGGACTGCCTGGCGCAGGCCGGCGCGGTGCATCGCGCCAGCGGCGGGCTGTTCGACCCGACCGTGCAGCCGCTTTGGGCGCTTTGGGCCGAAGCCGCCGCGGCCGGCCGCCGTCCCACTGCGGACGAGCGGCGCGCGGCGCTGGCGCGCACCGGCTGGGACCGGGTGCGGCTGGACGCGGCCCGCATCACGCTGGAGCCGGGGATGGCCCTGACGCTGAACGGCATCGGCCAGGGCTATGTCGCCGACCGCGTCGCCGCGGCTCTCGAGGCCGAGGGGTTGGACGACATCCTGATCGACACCGGCGAATTGCGCGCCCTGGGGGCGCGGCCCGACGGCACGGACTGGCCGGTGCACCTGGCCCAGGGCGGTGCGGTGGGGCTGCGCGGCCGGGCGCTGGCGACCTCGGCGCCCTTGGGCACCAGCTTCGACGGGGCCGGGCGGGACGGCCATATCCTGGACCCGCTGAGCGGCGCCCCGGTGGTTTCGCCCTGGCGCGCGATCAGCGTCTCGGCCCCCAGCGCGGCGCTTGCCGATGCCTTGTCAACGGCCGGCTGCCTGGCGGCCGACCGGCCGGCGCTGGACCGGTTGCTGGCCGGTTTCACCGCCGCCCGGCTGGAGGCCGCGCCCCGCGCGGCCTGACTAAAGCCGCCCGCGCGCGCGCCGCCCCATCCCCGCCGCCAGCAGCGGCGGCGGGCGCATGGGCATGCAAAATGCCGGGCTTGTGAATAATTTACACAAATGCGATCACTAGTGTGAATTACTTAACAATATTTTCGTTTAAAAAAAACAGTTTACTGGAAATTAAAAATCTTATTAACATCTGCGCATTCTTGTTCCCGGCCGCCTGACAAAAGCACCTTGAGGGGGAGGTGCGGCGCCCGGACAGACCCCCGTCGCGAGTAGAGGAGGCGCGCCATGTCCATTGAAAACGTTAAGAAACATCCCATTCCGGCTGGTTTTTCGGATGCTTTGGTTGGGCCTTCCGACTATGCCCGGCTTTATGCCGAATCGATTTCGGACCCCGAGGGGTTCTGGGGGCGCGAGGGGCGGCGGCTGGACTGGATCCAGCCTTACAGCAAGGTCAAGGACACCGATTTCACCATGGGCCGGGTCTCGGTCAAATGGTTCGAGGACGGGGTGCTGAACGCCTCGGTCAACTGCATCGACCGCCACCTGGCCGAACGCGCCGGCCAGACCGCGATCATCTTCGAACCCGACGACCCCGACCAGCCCGCCCGCCACATCACCTATGCCGAACTGTCCGAAAAGGTGAACCGCTTTGCCAATGTGCTGCTGAGCCAGGGGGTGATGCGCGGCGACCGGGTGGTGATCTACCTGCCGATGATCCCCGAGGCGGCCTATGCCATGCTGGCCTGTGCGCGCATCGGCGCCATCCATTCCATCGTCTTCGCC
>NZ_FTMK01000010.1 GCF_900156255.1 Paracoccus thiocyanatus | reverse complement strand
GGCATGCTGTCGGCGCCGGCGCTGGCGGTGATCGGCATGAGCGCATTCGGCACCGCGGTGATCGGCGGGCCGCTGGCGATGACCTTCCTGGCGCTGGAGGTGACGGGCGAGTTCCCCATCGCCGTGCTGGTGCTGGCGGCGGCGATGACCTCGTCGCTGGTGGTGCGGCAGAGCTTCGGCTATTCCTTCTCGACCTGGCGCTTCCATCTGCGGGGCGAGACGATCCGCAGCGCCCATGACGTGGGCTGGATCCGCAACCTGACCGTGGGCCGGCTGATGCGGCGCGACCTGCGCTGTGCGCCGGCCAGCATGACCCCGGCCGAGTTCCGGGCGGCCTTTCCGCTGGGTTCGACCCAGCGGGTGATCGTCACCGACGAGAATGGCGGCTATGCGGCGCTGATCCATGTCCCCGAGATCCATGCCGATGCCAATGCCGCCCAGCCCAAGGCGCAGCTTGCGGATTTCTTCTGCCAGCAATCCGACATCCTGCTGCCGGGGATGAACGCCCGCCAGGCCGCCAGCCTGTTCGAATCCAGCCGCTCCGAGGCGCTGGCCGTGGTCAGCGACCGCATCGAGCGCCGCGTCCTGGGCATGCTGACCGAGGCCCATACCCTGCGCCGATACAGCGAGGAACTCGACAAGCAAAGACGCGACATCATCGGCGCGACGGAGTAGGGGAACGCCGCCGCGACCCGGACCCGCCGGGCCGCGGCGGGCTGCCCGGCGGGGCGCGATCAGCCGCGGGCAGAGATCGCGGCGCGGATCGCCTCTCCGGCCTCGGCCAGGTCGCCGCACATCGCCACGGCGGCCGCCGGGGCGTCGCGCCGGGCCAGGGCGTCGATGATTTCGGCATGGCGGAACTGGCCGGTCTTGGACAGCACGCCGCTGCGCACGATGTTCATCAGCGGCGCATAGCGCATCCACAACAGCTCGATCAGGTCCACCAGATCGGCGTTGCCGCTTTGGTTGTAGATGGTAAAATGGAACTCTTGGTTCAGCCGCAGATAGGTCTTGGTGTCCTGGGTCGGGACGATTTCGCGCATCTCGTCGTCGATGCGGCGCAGGTCGGCGGCGATGCCGTCGCGCGCATGCAGGGCCGCAAGCCGCGTCGCCTCGCCCTCAAGATGCAGGCGCAGCGGCAAGAGCGCGTCCAGCCGCTCGACCGTGGCTTCGGGCACCCGCAGCGAGCGGCGGGGCAGGGCCTCGATGGCGCGGGCCACCACCAGGCGGCTGGTCGCCTCGCGCACGGGCATCTGGCTGGTGCCGAAAGCCTGGGCCAGTTCGGGCAGCGTCAGCCGCTGGCCGGGTTCGAACTCGCCGATCATGAAGCATTTCTTCAGCTCTCCATAGACATGGTCCGGGTCCGAGATCGCCTGCCGCGGCTCGAACGCAGGCAAGGTGTTGGCATGCCTAGTCACTCCGTTCTCCTTATCCTGGGGGGCGCCCGCGGCGATGCTGCATGGCCGCCCGTCTTTTCGAAAGCGTTTTTCCGTCAATACCTGCTGGACTATAGATGATCAAATATCAGGATGCGCAAGCACCAGGCGCCGGCCAAGCATAAAATTTCTGATCAGATATCATATTTGTTGACAGGCGCGGCGACTCGCGCCTAGGCTTCATGAAACAACGACCGCGCGGAAAGCGTGGCGAGCCGGAAGAGCCAACTTCAACAGGGGAAATTCGATGACGAAGATCGCCGGACCTGGCACGACCAGACGCAATTTCATGAGAATGGCCGCGATTGCGGCGGGCGGGCTGTCTGCGCCGTCGCTGATCGCATCGCGGGGCCTGGCCGCAGAGCCCGAGCGCATCCGCATGGGCATGGTGACGCCGCTGGAGGGCGAATGCGCCCAATGGGGCATCCCCATCACCCGCGCCGGGCAGATCTGGGCCGACGAGCACAACGCCCAGGGCGGCATCCTGTGCGGCGATGGCGAGCGGCACATGATCGATTACATGGCCTATACCAATGGCTGCTTCTTTCCCAACGAGGAAATGTCGGCCTTTCGCAACGCCATCTTGCAGGACGGCTGCAAATACATGTTCCAGACCTATACGCCGGCATCGCGCAAGGCCATCGCCCGGCTTGCGACGCAGAACGGCGTGCTGACCAATTCCTATGGCGGCGGGTTCATGAGCGCGGATTTCCCCTATCTGATGGGCGGGATCACCGGCTCGCCCACCGCCTTTCTGGGATTGGTCTCGCATGTGCTAGAGCGGCACCCGGAGATCAAGCGCGTGGCGCTGATGTTCACCGACAATTCCTTTGGCCTGGCCGGGCGTGCCTATACCGACGCGGGCTGCGCGCCCTTTGTCGCGCAGGGCAAGGTCGAGATCGTCTATAACGAACTGTTCGACCCCAACACCACCGATTACTTCCCCTTGCTGGGTGCGGTGATGAAGACCCGGCCCGACGCGATCTTCTATTCCGACCTGCCGCCCGGCAAGCAGGCCATCCTGCTTGAGACCGCGCAATCGCTGAAATTCGACGGCGTCTGGATGTCGCATTCCTGGGACTTGCCGCAGATCGCCCAGCGGGTCGATCTGGCGGCGCTGGACGGCCGGGTCTATGGCGGCTTCGGCGTGGACGCGATGGAGCCGACCTTTTCGGCCAAGGCTCATGGCATGTACAAAAGCTATGTCGAAAAGCATGGCGCCGGGGAATGGATCGGCTTTGCCGGGCTGACCTATTCGGCCATGGCGACGCTGGATGCGGCCTTTGCGCAAAGCCCCTCGGCCAGTCCCCAGGACGTGATGGAAACGCTTTACGGCATGGGCCAGATCGACCATCCGATCTATGGCAAGTCGGCCTGGTCGGGCGCCGATATCTTCGGGGTGAACCACCATCTGCTGACGCCGACGCCGAAATACGTCATCCAGGACGGCGGCCTGGCGCTGTCGGGCGTCGTGGACGACCATGACTGGTGGAACCAGCACAAGGACGCCGCGCTGCCGGTGCTGAAGAACTACCAGATGACCGAAGTGTAACCGCGACCGCCGCAGCATCGCGACGATAAGGGCGCAACCCCCTGCGGGCTGCGCCGGCGGGACCCCCTTAACCAACTGACGGAGGCTTCGATGGCCAGAGATGACATTCTCATTCCGCCCTACAAGACGGAACTTTTCGCCGAACCGATCCGGCCCGAGGAAATCGCCGGCCTGCCCGGCGCGCTTGATACCGGGCTGGAGCAGGTGGACCCGGTGACCTTCTCGGTCGTGCATGCCCGCGTCGAGGGCATCATGACCGAGATGACCGAGACCATCCTGGCCACCGCCCGCAACCCGATCCTGCATGGCGCCAAGGATTTCACCTGCTGCCTGCTGGATACCTATGGCGCCTCGATCCTGTCGATGGTGGACTGCATCCCGGTGCATGTCGGCACCATGAGCCCGCCGCTGCGCTTTATCATCCGGGCCTTTGGCGACGACATCAAGGAAGGCGATGTCTTCCTGAACAACGCCTCTTATGCCGGCAACAGCCATGTCGGCGATTTCACCATGTTCGCGCCGATCTTCTATGAGGGCAAGATCGTCGCCTGGGCCTGTTCGAAATGCCACCTGCTGGATATCGGCGCGCATCTTCCGACCAGCATGGACCCCTTTGCCAAGGACATCTACGAGGAAGGCTTCCACTTTCCCGGCGTCCGGCTGTGCCGCGACCACAAGCCGATCACCGACCTGGTGCGGTTCATCGCCTACAACTTTCGCTATCCGCAGCAATGGCACGGGGATTTCCTGGCGCAGCTTTCGTCGCTTTGGGTGGCGGAATCGCGCATCATCGACCTGTGCAAGCGCTTTGGCTACGACACCTTCAAGGGCTGCCTGACCGAAGCGCTGCGCTATGGCGAACGCGCCATGCGCGAGGAAATCAGCAAGCTGCCCAAGATCACCGTCACCGAGACGCTGAAGACCGAATGCTTCAAGGGCTATATCGACGAGCCGCTGGAGTTCAAGATGACGCTGACCATCGACCCGGACGAGGGCTATATCGACTTCGATTATTCGGAAATGCCCGACCAGATCGACTTCAGCTACAACCTGTCCTATGCGACCTGCCGCTGTTCGGCGATCCAGGGCACGCTGCCGATCCTGTCGCCGGACCTGCCCTATAACAGCGGCGCGCTGGACCGCATCCGCGTCAAGCAGCGCGAGGGCGCGCTGGCCGGCATCCCGCGCTGGCCGGTCGGCACCGAGGTCGCCACCGTCGGCCTGAACGACGAGGTGACGAACCTGGTCTTCAAGACCTGGGCCAAGGTGCTGCCGGAACGGGCGCTGGCCGGCATGGGCGAACATCCGGCCGCCAACCATACCGGCGCCGGCGTCGACCCGCGCAAGAACGACCAGCCCTATGGCCACCTGCACTATCTGGCCGCCAGCGCCGCCGGCGCGACCGAGGGCTTCGACGGCCTGCCGCATATGTTCGGGCATTGCATCATGGGCAACATGGGCTACGAATCGCTGGAGATCCACGAACAGTCGCTGCCTCGCATCATCTGGGAAGTGAAGGCCGAGGCGGATTCGGGCGGCGCCGGCAAGTGGCGCGGCGGCATCGCCATGTCGCATCGCTTGCAGCCGATCGACCACGATATGCAGCTGATCTATTGCGGCGTCGGCCATACCTGGCCTGCCTTCGGGCTGTATGGCGGGGATGGCGGCACGGTCGCCGATCACTGGCTGCTCGACGGCGCAACGCAGGAAATCGAAGCGCGCCTTGAGAACATGGGCGAAACGATCTGCCGCCGCGACCAGCACTGGTATGCCAAGACCGGCGGCGGCGGCGGCTTCGGCAATCCGCTGGACCGCGATCCCGAAAAGGTGCGCGACGATGCCCGCGACGGCTTCATCTCGCTGGATGCGGCACGCGATGTCTATGGCGTGGTGCTGGACACCGAACCCGAACTCTTCGCGGTGGATCAGGCCGCGACGGCCGACCTGCGCGCCAAGATGGCCGCCGCGGCCTGAGACGAAAGGACATGACCATGAAATACCGCATCAGCGTCGATGTCGGCGGCACCTTTACCGACCTGACCATCGCCGAATCCGAAACCTTCACCCAGCTTGGCAGCCACAAGTCGCCGACCACGCCCGAGGACCGCTCGGTCGGCATCCTGAACGCCATGGGCCTGGCGGCCGAAAGCCTTGGCCTGTCGCTGGGCGAATTGCTGTCGCAGACGGCGGTGTTCTGCCACGGCTCGACCACCGCGACCAACACCATCCTGGAGATGAGCGGCGCCAAGACCGGGCTGATCTGCACGCGGGGCACCAAATACATCCTGTGGCGCGGCGAAGGCCGGCGCCAGACGATGTTCAACTACAAGATGGAGGCGCCCAAGCCGCTGATCCGGCCCTATCTGTGCCGCGAAGTGACCGAGCGCATCGATGCGCAGGGCAATGTCCTGGTCCCGCTGGACGAGGACGAGGTCCGGGCCGAAATCCGCCAGCTTCGCGAATGGGGCGTCGAGGCCATCGCCGTCTGCACCATGTGGTCCATCGTCAACGATGCCCATGAACGGCGCATCGCCGAGATCATCGAAGAGGAATGGCCGGGCGTCGATTACTGCATCAGCTCGGACATCCAGCCGATCATCCGCGAATATTACCGCACGAGCTGCGTGGTGCTGAATGCCATGCTGCAACCCAAGGTCTCGCGCTATCTGCGCAACCTGCAAGGCAAGCTGGAAGAGCGCGGCTTTCGCGGCGAGACGCTGATCGTGGTGTCGAACGGCGGCGTGGTGCCCATCTCGGAAGTGGCGAAGAAGCCGGTCTTCATGCTGTTCTCGGGCCCGTCCATGGCCCCGGAGGCGGGCTATTACTTCAGCGAGATCGAAGGCATCCCCAATTGCATCACCGTGGACATGGGCGGGACCAGCTTTGACGTCTCGACCGTCCTGGAGGGCCAGATCACCACGACCAAGGACGGCCGCATCCTGAGCTATCCGACGGGCGTCGCCTCGATCGAGATCGCGACGCTGGGCGCCGGCGGCGGCTCGATCGCGACCATCGACAAGGGGCTGATCAAGGTGGGGCCGCGCAGCGCCGAGGCGGTTCCCGGCCCGGCCTGCTACATGCGCGGCGGCACCGAACCCACGGTCACGGATGCCTATGTCGTGCTGGGCTATATCAGCCCGGCGCATTTCCTGAACGGCCGCATGCAGATCGACCGCGACCTGGCGGTCAAGGCGGTCAAGGACCATATCGCAGACCCGCTGGGCATCAGCGTCGAGGATGCGGCGCTTGGCATCACCCAGGTCGTGAACGAGAACATGCTGGGCGGCATCCTGGACATGACGATCCGCCGCGGCGTCGATCCGCGCGAGTTCGCCCTGGTCACAGGCGGCGGCGCGACGGCGGTGCCGGTCGCATTCCTGGCGCGCGAGATGGGCATCAAGAAGATCGTCATCCCGCGGGAAACCTCGGTGCTATGCGCCTTTGGCGCCAACAACGCCGCCATCGCAATGAGCGAGGTGGTGTCGAAATACAGCGATACCGGGGATTTCGACTTCGAGGGCGTCAACCAGGCCATCGCCGGCATCACCGGCAAGGGCGCGGATTTCCTGACCCGGATGGGCATCAAGCCGCAGGACCAGAAGTTCGAGCTGTTCGTCTCGGCCCGCTATCCGATGCAGACCACCGAGCTGGAAATCCCGATCACCCTGGACGGCGGCAAGATCACCCCGGCGATCCTGGAAGAGATCACCGCGGCGTTCCATGCGGCCTATCTGGCGCGCTACAAGACGAATGACCCGGCGTCGGATGTCGAATTCCTGATGTGGCGCAACATGGCCACCTTTCAGCGGCCGCGCATCGTGCTGCCCGAACATGACAAGACCGGCGAAGCCACCCCGATCCAGGCCATGCTCAGCACCAGCAAGGCCTATTTCGGCGGCGGCGAGATGGTCGACACCCCGGTCTATGACGGCGAGAAACTGCAATACGGCATGACCGTGCCCGGACCGGCGCTGGTGGTGCTGCCCGACACGACCATCGTCGTGCCGCCCTTTGCCGTGCTCGACACCCGCAAGCATGGCTATTTCGTCATGGACGTGGATGTCAGCAACCGCGACGCCGGCGTCAAGGCGCGCAAGCGCGCCCTGGCCCCGGCCGTCTGATCCGTCGCCCGTCCCGGCCGCGCGGCCGGGGCGGGCAGCCAGTTGCGCATTCCAGGACAGCGAGGCGGCCATGCTCGACATCAATGTCATGCAGATCGTGATCAACTTCCTTTCGCTCAGCGCCTTTTACGGGCTGTTTGCCGTGGGCCTTGCGCTGATCTTCGGCGTGATGAAGGTGGTGAACTTCGCCCATGGCGAATTCTTCATGCTGGGCGGCTATGCGCTGTGGTTGCTGCTTGCGGCCATGCCGGGCGTGCCGCTGTGGCTGGTCTTCCTGATCGCGCTGGTCGCCGGGCCGCTTGCCGTCGCGGTGCTGGGCATGCTGGTCGAGCGGCTGATCTTCGAGCCGACCAGCGACAACGTCTTCGGCGGGTTCATCGCCTCGCTGGGGCTGTCCTATGTCTTGCAGGCGGTGGCGGTGCTGTGCTTCGGCGTGGTGTCGAAAAGCCTGCCGGTGATGGTGCCGGGCCAGATCCAGATCGGCGGCGGCACGCTGACCTATCAGCGCCTGGTCGTGATCCTGGGCGCGGTGGCGATGATGGTGGCGCTTTACTACTTTCTTTACCGCACCCGCAGCGGCCGGGCCGTGCGCGCCGCGTCGCAAAACCGCGACGCCGCCCTGCTGCAAGGCATCGACCTGCGCCGGGTCGGGCTGATGACCATGGCCATCGGCGCCGCCATGGCGGCGGTGTCGGGCGTGCTGATGGGCAGCGTGATCAATGTCAGCCCCTATATGGGCCTGGAGGCGATCTGGAAAGCCTTTATCGTGGTCATCGTCGGCGGCCTGGGCAGCATTCCGGGCGCCATCGTCGCGGCGCTGCTGTTCGGGCTGATCGACAGCATCGCCACCACGCTGGGCTATGGCCAATATGTCGTCATCATCGACACGGTGATCATGCTGGTGGTGCTGGCGTTTTTCCCGCGCGGGCTGCTGGGGCGCGAGGCCCCGCCGCTGGATCAGGGCCAGGTCGCCGCCGACGATGCCGGCCAGGTGCGGCCGTCGCGCGCCATGGCCGGGGTGCTGGCGCTGGCCGGCGCGGCGCTGCTGGCGGGCTATCCGCTGCTGGCTTCGCCCTATTACATCGGCGTGGGCATCCTGTTCCTGATCAACCTGATCCTGGTGATCAGCTATCGCACCGTGATCACCATGGGCGGCTGGTCCTTTGCCCATATCACCATGCTGGCCATCGGCGCCTATGCCACCGGCATGCTGCAAAGCCGGCTGGGCCTGTCCTTCTGGGCGATCCTGCCGCTTTCTGGGCTGGTCGCGGCGGTGGTTGCGGTCGCGATCGCCGTCCCGGTGATGCGGACGCGGCAGTTCTATTTCTTTCTCAGCACCTTTGCGGCGGGCGAGGCGATCCGGCAATGCTTCATCCAGTTCCGCGGCGTGTTCGGCGGCATCGAGGGCATCCCCTTCCTGTCGCCGCCCGAGGACCTGTTCGGGCTGAGCTTCATGGACACCACCAATTATTTCTACCTGGCGTTGGTGGTCTGCGTCGTCAGCGGCTGCCTGCTTTATCTTTTCGACATCAGCCGCACCGGCCGGACCATCCGCGCCATGTCGGAAAACGAGAACCTGTCGGGCGCGATCGGCCTGGATGCCTTTTCGCTGAAGATCCTGGCCTTTGCGCTGGGGGCGTTCTTTGCCGGCTGCGCGGGATCGCTTTTCGCGGGCTATAACGGCTTCGTGGCCCCCACCGACTTTACCACGCAGTTCATGTTCAAGATCATCGCCGCGGTGGTGATCGGCGGCAACCGCAGCTTCTGGGGTCCGATCCTGGGCCTGCTGGTGCTGACCCTGATCGAGGAACTGCTGATCGACGCCAACCAGCTAATCCCGCTGTTCTGGGGTCTGACGATCATCTTCACGGTCCTGTTCATTCCGGCGGGACTGGAAGGGTTGGTGTCGCGCTGCCTGGCGCGCCGCCCGCTCCGCAAATGGCGGCCCATCAGCGACAGGAGGGATCGCGATGCTACGCGTGCATGACCTGACCCGCCGGTTCGGACGGCTTATGGCCCTGGACCACGTCTCGTTCGAGATATCGGCCGGCACCATCCATGGGCTGATCGGGCCGAACGGATCGGGAAAGACCACCTTCTTCAACCTGGTGACCGGCTTTCTGCCCGCCAACGAGGGCAAGGTCTTCTGGGACGGGCGCGACGTCACCGGCTTGCCGCCGCATCGGATATCGCGGCTGGGCCTGGCGCGGACCTTCCAGAACACCAGCAATTATGCCCGGCTGACGGTGCGCGAGAACCTGGTGATCGCCAGCCGCAACCATATCGAAAGCAGCGCCCTGGCGCGGATGCTGCACCTGCGATCGGCCCGGTCGGAAGAGGCGCGCCACGGCCGGAGCGCCGATGCGCTGCTGGAACGGTTCGGCATGCGCGACCTGGCCGACGTGCAGGCCGCGCAACTGCCGGGCGGCACGCAGAAGATCCTGGGCGTGGCCATCGCGCTGTCCACCAATCCCCGGCTGGTCATGCTGGACGAGCCGCTGGCCGGGCTGAACACCGGCGAAAAGGCGCAGCTCATGACCATCCTGCGCGGGCTTTGCGCCGACGGGCTGACGCTTTTGCTGATCGAACACGACATGAAGGCGATCATGCAGGCCTGCGACCGCATCACCGTGCTAAGCTATGGCACGCTTCTGGCCGAGGGCACCCCCGAGGAAATCAGCCGCGATCCGGCCACGATCAAGGCCTATCTGGGAACGGAGGTGGCGTGATGCTGGAGATTTCGGGCCTGACGGTCGATTATTCCGGCGTCATCGCGCTGGACCAGGTGTCGCTGAACGCGGATACTGGCAAGGTCAGCACGCTGATCGGGGCCAATGGCGCCGGCAAGTCCAGCCTGCTCAAGGCCATATCGGGCCTGGTGCGGCCGGCGGGCGGCAGCATCCGCTTTGACGGCGAAACGGTGCTGGATCAATCGCCCGATGCGCTGGTGCGGCGCGGCATCTGCCATGTCCCCGAGGGCAGGGGGCTGTTTCCCTATATGTCGGTGATGGACAATCTGCTGAGCGGCGCGCATCTGCGGCGCGACGCGGCGGGGATCAGGCAGGACCTGGACAAGGTCTTTCACTATTTCCCGGTGCTCAAGCAGCACCGCCACCGCATCGCCCGCAACTTCAGCGGCGGCCAGCAGCAGATGATCGCGATCGGCCGCGGCATCATGCAGCGCCCGCGCTTCTACCTGTTCGACGAGCCCTCGATCGGGCTGGCGCCGCTGGTCACGCGCGAAGTGATCGGCGCGATCACCGCCATCGCGCGCCAGGACAGATGCGGGGTGCTGCTGGTCGAACAGAACGCCAACCTGGCGCTGGACGCGGCCGAGGATGCCTATGTGATCGAACTGGGCCGCATCTCGCTTTCCGGCAGCGCGGCGGAACTGAAGAACGATGAACGCGTGCGGCGCGCCTATCTTGGCCTGTGAACGGGCGGGCTTGCGCCTGTTGGGCATTAATTTATGATCAGATATCACACATCGCGGAGCGACCATGCCTCGGGACCAGTTTGAGAATGTGGAAATGCCGGTCGTCGCCATCGTCGGCAGCGGCCTGATCGGGTGTAGCTGGGCGGCGCTGATCGCGGCCACCGGCCGGCAGGTGCTGGTTTTCGACAGCCGGCCGGATGCCGAAGCCCTGGTCAGGGGCTTTTGGGACAGCGTCCATCCCGAACTGGTGGCGCTGGATCTGGCCACCCCCGGCACGCAGCCGCGTTTCGAATTCTGCGAGACGCTGGACGCGGCGGTGTCGCGGGCGGATTTCGTCCTTGAATGCATCCCCGAGCGGCTGGAGGCCAAGCTGGCGCTTTATCGCGCCATGGAGCCGGCGTTGAAGCCGGGGGCCATCGTGGCGACAAGCTCTTCGGGGTTGAAGCTGTCGGACCTGCAAGCGGGATGGACCGATCCGGGGCGGCTGATCATCGGCCACCCCTTCAACCCGCCGCATCTGGTGCCGCTGGTCGAACTGTTCGGCAACGACCGCACCGATGCCGACGTGCTGCCCGGCGCGCGGGCGCTTTACGAAAGCTGCGGCAAGGTCACGATCACCCTGCATCGCGAGGTGATGGGCCATGTCGCCAACCGCTTGCAGGCCGCGATCTGGCGCGAGGCCATCCACCTGGTGGATAGCGGCGTCGTCTCGGTCCGGGACGTGAACGCGGCGGTCTGGGCCGGGCCCGGTCTGCGTTGGGCGGTCATGGGCCCGCATATGCTGCTGAACCTGGGCGGCGGCGAAGGCGGGCTTCGCGCCTATTGCCAGCAGTTCAGCGAAAGCTATGCCGAATGGTGGAAGGATCTGGGCCAGCCCAGCCTGGATGCCGGGACTATCCAGAAGCTGGTCGATGGCCTGGCCGATGAAAGCGGCGGGCGCGACTATGCCACGTTGCGCCGCCAGCGCGACGCCCAACTGGTCGCGGTATTGCGCGCCCTGTCCGAGACAAGGGCGGGCTTTCAGAAAACGGACGCGCTTGTCTAGGCGCCCATCGAGACAGGAGAAGACAGATGAAACGCAAGGTTATCCTGACCTGTGCCGTCACCGGCGACGGCCCGATCCACCCGCGCTATCCCGACTATCCCGTCACCCCGGCCCAGATCGCGTCCGCCTGCATCGAGGCCGCCGATGCCGGCGCCTCGGTCGTCCATATCCATGGCCGCGATCCGCAGACCGGCCTGGGCAACCGCTCTGCCGCCATCTTCCGCGAGATCGTCCAGCGCGTGCGCGAAAAGAACGACGATGTCGTGCTGAACCTGACGACCGGAATGGGCGCGACCTTCGTCCCCGAGCCCAAGAACGAGGCGGTCGCCCATCCCACCACCGACATGGCCAGCGCCGAGGAACGCTGCCGCCATGTGCTGGAAAACCTGCCCGAGCTTTGCACGCTGGACGCCACCACGATGAACCTTGAGGGCGGCATCGCCGGCGCGCCGGACTGCATCTTCATGAACACGCCCGGCACGCTGAACCGCATGGCGGCGGCGATCGCCTCTTGCGGCACCAAGCCCGAGATCGAGGTCTTCAACCCCGGCGACATCCTGCTGGCCCGCCGCATGGTCGAACAGGGCGTGATCGCCTCGCCGCCGCTGTTCCAGATCTGCCTGGGGGTGAAATGGTCCGCGCCCGCGGATGCCAAGACCCTGATCTACATGAAAGAGCTTTTGCCCCCCGATGCGATCTGGAGCGCGTTCGGCATCTCGCGCTGGCAGATGGACATCGTCGCGCTGTCGACCGTCATGGGCGGTCATTGCCGCGTCGGGCTGGAGGACAACATCTATCTTGAGCGCGGCGTCTTTGCCACCAATGGCCAGCTGGTCGAACGGGCCGGCCGCATCATCACCGAACTGGGCTGCGCGGTGGCGACCCCTGCCGAGGCGCGCGCCATCCTGGGGCTGCGCCAGCCCGCGACCAGCCCGGAACCGGCGTAGGGCGATGCAGATGGAATACGTCCCCGTCTCGACCTGGCTTGCGCATCAATGGCAATGCGATCATTTTGGCCATATGAACGCGCGCCATTACGCCGCCGCCTTTGACGATGCCGTTTTCCTGTTCTGGGACCGGATGGGGCTTGTCGTTCCCGGCCCCGGCGAGGCGGGGGTCATTCCGGTCACCGCCCGGCTGACCATCGACTACCATCTTGAGGTGGTGGCGGGGACCGCGCTGAACATCCTGGCCCGCATCGACCGGATCGGGGGCAAATCGGTGACGGTCGGCTTCGAGATGCGCGAAAGCCGCACCGGCCGGCCCGTCTCGACCTGCGAGACGGTCGAGGTGTTCTTCGATGCGGTCGAGCGCCAGAGCAGGCCGATCCCCGCCCCCATCCGCGAGGCGTTGCAGCGGGCCGCGTCGCCGGTCCCGCCCCGCTGAAAGGGGGCAGGGCGATGCTGGACGCCGCGCAGATCGAATATTTCCGGACCGAGTTCGGAACGGAACCCGCGCCCGGCGGGCGCCGCGTCGCGACCGGGCCGCGGGCGTGGCGGCTGCGGGAAATGGCCGACCGGGATGCAGCCCACACGGTGCGGGCCGGCAAGGACGCCCTTCCGTCCGTCGCGGACGGACCCAGGCAGGCGGAAAGGGCGCCGCCATGACGCTGCGCCTGCTGTTCCTGGCCTGCCTGACCAATGCGGCCATGGGCATCCTTTACGTCTGGAGCCTGTTCCTGCTTCCGATCGAGGCGGCGCTGGAGGTCCCGCGCGCCACCCTTAGCCTGGCGCCGGCCTTTGCCCTGGTGGCCTTTACCGTCGGCATGGCGCTGCATGGCCGGATCCTGCGCCGGCTGGATTTCCGGGCCTATGCGCTGCTGGCCTTTGGCCTGGCAAGTGGCGGGCATCTGCTTTTTGCCTGGGGGCAGGGCCTGGGAACGCTGTTGCTGGGCTATGGCGTGCTGTTCGGGCTGGGGGCCGGCCTGGGCTATGGCCTGGCGCTGGCGCTGGTGACGCGACTGCCCGCCGGGATCCGCAGCATGGCGATGGGGCTGGTCATGGCCGCCTTTGCCGTCAGCGGCGTCGCCCTGTCCAGCCTGCTGGCGCAGCCGATCCAGGCCGCCAGCCCGGCGGCGGGCTTTCTTGCCATCGGCCTGGCCATCGCCCTGGTCGGGCTTGCCGTCGCGCTGCTGCTGCCGGCGCAGGGCCTTGCCGCCCCTGCGCCGGACGGGCCTGCCGGCTGGTCCCTGGCCGATATCGCCGATGCGAAATTCCTGCGCCTGGCGCTGACCTTTTTCTTCATCTGCTATGGCGGCCTGATGCTGGTTGCCCATGTCTCGGGCATCGTGCTGGCGGCAAGCGGCAGCGCGGCGGTGGCGGGGCTGGCGCCGGGAACCTTTACGCTGGGCTATATCCTGGGCTCGCTTGTCGGCGGCAAGGCGGTGGAACTGTCTTCGGGCCGGGCCATGCTGGTATGGTCGAACGTCCTGGCCGGGGCCGGGCTGCTGGCGCTGGTTCTGCCCTGGCCGCCGCTGGCGCTGGCGGGGGCGCTTGCGGTGGGTGCGGTCTTTGGCGGCTCGGCCTCGTTGATGCCGGTGCTGATCGGCCAGCAATACGGCACCGCCCGGATCGGCGATGTCTATGGCAGGCTGATGATCGCCTATGGCACCGCGGGGCTTGTCGCGCCGGCCCTGTCGGGCAAGCTGTTCTCGGCGACCGGGTCCTATGCGCTGCCCGTCGCCATCGCCGTGGCGGCCAGCGCCTGCGGGGCCGTCCTGGGGCTGACCATGGATCGCGGGGCTTCTGCCGCGCGATGACGCCGATGCGAACGGGCGTGACGAAACCCTTTGCCGTCGGCCGGGGTTTCAAGCCGGTATGCATGGAGGAGGTAGATCATGCTGAAGCGCAGTTTGACGACCGCCCTGATCGGCGGCAAGGTGCTGGCTGTTGGCGCGCTGATGGGCTCGACGGTCCTGGCGCAGAACGCCGAGGTGATCGAGGGCGACGCGACGGTGGTGCAGACGCCTTCGGGCAATACCGCCATCGTGCCGGGCGTGGCGGCCGAGCCGGGAACCGCCGTGGGCGCCGTGACCGAACCCGATTACCCGCTGCTGGAGCAGCTTGACAATGACGAGGCGATTGCGCGGACATTGGTCGCGCAGGGCTTTACCGACATCCATATCCTGCGCGAAGGGCCGATGCTGACGGTCAATGCGCAGCGCGGCGGCCAGCCCATCGAACTGGTCTACAGCGTCGCCAATGGCAGCCTGGTTTCGGTCGACGGCGTCAAGCTGCGCCCCGAGCCCGACCAGTCCAGCAATGGCCGATCCTCTGAGCCGGGAACCGGGACCGATGTCGGCGACGGCGATGGGGATGGCGATGGTGATGCGGATGGGGACACAGGCGACGGAACCGATGGCGATGGGGCCGGCGGTGACGGAAGCGACGGTGACGGAAGCGACGGCGATGGGGCCGGCGGTGATGGAAGTGACGGCGACGGGGCCGGCGGAGGCGGGGCCGGCGGAGGCGGGGATGCCGGGTCGGATGGCGACTCGGGCGGCGATTCCGGCGGCGGAAGTGATGGCGGCGATGGCGGCGGGGAAGGTGGCGAAGGCGACGGCTGACATTCCCATGCGGCCGGCTTGGGCGGATGGTCCGGGCCGGCCGTTTCTGCGGTCGGCTGGCCGGTGGCCTAGCCGCCGGGGGCGCTAGGGTCCGGCCTGGTCCAGCACCTGGCTGCGCGAGTTCCGCGCCACCTCGTCGCGCAGCCGCATCGCAAGCGGCGATAGCGGCCGGCGGATCGGCGCCAGCAGGTAATAGGTGGAAACCCGGACCTCTTGCGCGCTGCGGATCACCGTGAACCCGGCCGATACCGGCGGGCGGATCAGAAGCTGCGCCACCTCGTCCGAGACCGGGGCGACGGCGTCGCTTTGCGCCAGATAGGCCATCGTCCACAGCATCGAGGGCGAGTTGATGGTGTCGGCCGGCTCGGGCAGGCCGACCTGGGCAAAAGCCGCCAGCGTCGCTTCGCGGATCGGGGCGCCGCGCTGCTGCATGATCCATTCATAGCCCGCCAGTTCCGTCAAAGTGACCACCGGGGCGCGGGCCAGCGGATGCGCGGCGCGCGCGATCAGGCTGACCTTTTCGTCGCGCATCGGCAGGATGCTGAAATCGTGGCTGTCGAATTCCGGCAGGATGCGGGCCAGCACGAAGTCGATTTCGCCCGTGGTCAGCAGGCGCAGCAACTCGCGCGAGGGCAGGACCTCGACGCTGATCCGCGCGCCGGGCGATTGCAGCTTGACCTGGCGGATGGCCGGGACCAGGCAACTGACCGCCGGTCCCGTCACCGAGCCGACCCGCACCGCCCCGGCATGGCCGGCGCGCAGATCGCGGATGTCGGTGGCCATGCTGTCCATCTCGCGCAGGATGGCGCGGGCGCGGCGCAGGAAGGTGGCGCCGATCTCGGTCGGCTCCATCCCCTTGGGCAGGCGCAGGAACAGCGGCGCGCCGGCCTGGCGCTCGACCTCGGCCAGCATGCGCGAGGCGGCGGGCTGGGTCATCGCCAGCGTCTCGGCGGCGATCTGCAACTGGCCGCTTTGCGCGATCTGGTGGATCAGCCGCAATTGCGCGGGCTTCAAGGACAGGCGGGGCTGGGGCATACCAATCCTGCTATGCGGAATGCTTGATTAGTCATTTTACCGATATGCGGCGCGGCTGCTAGGGTGTTTGCACCACTGGAGGAGACGCAGCCGCCCATGCGCGCTGCGCAGCGGGAGGATGACATGAAATTCAGCACTGCGGCGATCGCGCTGGCGATCGGTGTTTCCTGGTCCGTGCCGGGCGCCATGGCGGAAACGGTCGGCATCTCGATGCCCACCAAATCCTCGGCCCGCTGGATCGACGACGGCAACAACATGGTCAAGCAATTCCAGGAAGCCGGCTACGAGACCGACCTGCAATATGCCGAGGACGACATCCCCAACCAGCTTGCCCAGGTCGAGAACATGATCACCAAGGGCGTGGACGTGCTGGTCATCGCCGCCATCGACGGCACCACCCTGTCCAATGCGCTGGCCAATGCCACGGCGGCCGATATCAAGGTCATCGCCTATGACCGGCTGATCCGCGACACGCCGGACGTGGATTACTACGCCACCTTCGACAATTTCAAGGTGGGCGTCGAACAGGCCAGTTCGCTGGTCGCCGGCCTGAAAGAGCGCTTTCCCGACACCAAACCCTGGAATGTCGAACTGTTCGGCGGCAGCCCGGACGACAACAACGCCTATTTCTTCTATGATGGCGCGATGTCGGTGATCCAGCCGCTGATCGACGCGGGCGATGTGGTGATCCCTTCGGGCCAGATGGGCATGGACACGGTCGGCACGCTGCGCTGGGATCCGGCCACCGCCCAGGCCCGGATGGATAACGTGATGTCGGCCAATTACACCGACAAGCCGCTGCATGGGGTGCTGTCGCCCTATGACGGGCTGTCGATCGGCATCCTGTCCTCGCTCAAGGGGGTGGGCTACGGGTCGGGCGACATGCAGATGCCCATCGTCACCGGCCAGGACGCCGAGATCCAGTCGGTCAAGTCGATCCTGGCGGACGAGCAATATTCGACCATCTTCAAGGATACGCGCGAACTGGCCCGCGTCACCGTGGGCATGGTCGATGCGATGCTGAAGGGCGAAGAGCCGCAGATCAACGACACCGAAACCTATGACAACGGCGTCAAGGTCGTCCCGTCCTATCTGCTGGAGCCGGTGCCGGTGGACAAGTCGAACATCGAAAGCGTGCTGATCGAATCGGGCTATTACACCGCCGACCAGATCAAATAAGGCCGCCGCCGGGACCGGGCCGCCGCGCCTTTTGGCCGGCGGTTCCGGGCCGGGCCGCGTCAAGGGCCAGTCGCAGGGGAAATCCCGATGGATCCGCTTTTGGAAATGCGCCGCATCACCAAGACCTTTCCGGGGGTCAAGGCGCTGGACGATGTCAGCCTGTCCGTGCGCGAGGGCGAAATCCACGCCATCTGCGGCGAGAACGGCGCCGGCAAGTCCACCCTGATGAAGGTGCTGTCGGGCGTCTATCCGCATGGCAGCTATGACGGCGAGATCGTCTATGACGGGCAAAGCGCCGCCTTTTCCGGCATCCGCGACAGCGAGGATCGCGGCATCATCATCATCCACCAGGAACTGGCGCTGGTGCCGCTGCTGACCATCGCCGAGAACATCTTTCTGGGCAACGAGCGCGCCGCCCGCGGCGTCATCGACTGGCCGCGCACCTTCCGCGAGACCGAGGGGCTGCTGGCCAAGGTCGGGCTGCGCGAGGCGCCGGGCACCCGCGTCGGCAGCCTGGGCGTCGGCAAGCAGCAACTGGTCGAAATCGCCAAGGCGCTGTCCAAGAACGTGCGCCTGCTGATCCTGGACGAGCCGACCGCCGCCCTGTCCGAGGGCGACAGCCAGGCGCTGCTGGACCTGCTGCTGGAGCTGAAGGCGCAGGGCGTCACCTCGATCATCATCAGCCACAAGCTGAACGAGGTGCGCCGCATCGCCGACAGCGTGACGGTGATCCGCGACGGGGCCACCATCTCCACCATCGACGCGCGCGGCGGCGACCTGACCGAAGACCGGATCGTCCGCGACATGGTCGGCCGCAGCATGGAGAACCGCTTTCCCGACCGCGAGCGCCGCGCCGGCGAAGTGGTGTTCGAGCTGCGCGACTGGAATGTCTGGCATCCCGAACAGCGCGACCGCCAGATGATCCGCGACCTGTCCATGACCGTGCGCGCCGGCGAGGTGGTGGGCATCGCCGGGCTGATGGGCGCGGGCCGCACCGAACTGGCGATGAGCATCTTCGGCCGCTCCTATGGCCGCAACATCGGCGGCCAGGTGCTGATGCACGGCCGCCCCGCCGACGTGTCCACCGTGGACCGCGCCATCGCGGCGGGCCTGGCCTATGTCACCGAGGACCGCAAGACGCTGGGCCTGATCCTGGAGGAAACCATCCGCCGCAACACCGTGCTGGCCAACCTGGACGCCGTATCCCGCCGCGGCGTCGTCGACGAGGGGCGCGAGACCGAGGTGGCCGAGAAATACCGCCATGCCATGCGCATCCGCACCCCTTCGGTCTTTCAGAAGGTGATGAACCTGTCGGGCGGCAACCAGCAGAAGGTCGTCTTGTCGAAATGGCTGTTCACCCAGCCGGACCTGCTGATCCTGGACGAGCCGACGCGCGGCATCGACGTGGGCGCCAAATACGAAATATACAGCCTGATCAACGAATTGAGCGCGGCCGGCAAGGCCGTCATCATGATCTCGTCCGAGATGCCCGAACTGCTGGGCATGTGCGACCGGATCCATGTCATGAACCAGGGCAGCTTCGTGGGCGAACTGGCGGCGGCCGAGGCCAGCCCGCAAGCCATCATGTCGCTGATCGTGCGGGAATGAAAAGGAGGGAGAGGGCATGACCCAGACCGACAGCGCCCGCGGCGCCGGCATCGGCATCGGCGCCTATATCGCCCGGCACATCCGCGAATACGGGCTGCTTTTCGCGCTGATCGCGATCATGGTGTTCTTCCAGGTCGTGACCGGGGGCACGCTGCTGCGGCCGGTGAACATCACCAACCTGTTTTTGCAAAACAGCTATATCATCATCATGGCGCTGGGGATGCTGCTGGTCATCGTCGGCGGCAATATCGACCTGTCGGTCGGCTCGGTCATGGGATTTGTCGGTGCGCTGGCGGCGGTGATGATCGTGTCGATGAAGCTGCCGGTGGGGGTGGCCATGGTCGCCTGCCTGGTCTGCGGCGCGGCCATCGGCGCGGTGCAGGGCTATTTCGTCGCCTATTGGAAGATCCCGTCCTTTATCGTGACGCTGGCCGGGATGCTGGTGTTTCGCGGCCTGTCGCTGTGGCTTTTGGCCGGGCAATCCATCGGCCCGTTTCCGCAAAGCTTCCAGGCGCTGTCGAACGGCTTCATCCCCGACCTGTTCATGGTCGGCCGGCCCAACGTGCTGGCGATGGCGGTGGGGGTGGCGGCGGTGATGGTGCTTTTGTGGCTGGGCCTGCGCGGCCGCGCCCGCAATGCCCGCTACGGCATGGAGGACGAGCCGATGGGCCTGTTCCTGCTGCGCAACGCCATCGTCGCGGCGGCGCTTCTGTTCGTGACCTGGAAGCTGGCCTGGTTCCGCGGCCTGCCCAACGTGCTGCTGTCCATGGTGGTGCTGACGGTGGTCTATGTCTTCATCACCGAGCGCACGACCATCGGCCGGCGCGTCTATGCCGTCGGCGGCAATGCCAAGGCGGCCAAGCTGTCGGGCATCCGCACGGAACGGCTGACCTTCCTGACCTTTGTCAACATGGGCGTGCTGGCCGCGCTGGCGGGGATGATCTATGCCGCGCGGCTGAACACCGCGACGCCCAAGGCCGGCTTTGCGGTCGAACTGGACGTGATCGCGGCGGTCTTCATCGGCGGGGCGTCGATGGCCGGCGGCTCGGGGCGGATCGTCGGCGCGGTGGTCGGCGCCTTCATCATGGGGGTGATGAACAACGGCATGTCCATCCTGGGCATCGGCATCGACTATCAGCAGGTCATCAAGGGATTGGTGCTGCTCGCCGCCGTGGTCTTTGACGTCTACAACAAGAACAAGGAAGCCTGACCATGCTGCTTTCGCAACTGCATCTGGCCGATGGTGCCCGTGGCGTGGCCATGCGCGACGAAGGGGGGGCGCATCTGGTCCCCGGCGCCGCCACCACGCTGGAGCTGGCCCAGGCCGCCATCGCGGCGGGCCGCAGCCTTGCCGCCGAGGTGGCGGCGCGCGGCCGGGGCAAGCCGGTGGATCTGGCGGCGGCGCTGGCGCAGGGGCGGATGCTGCTGCCGGTCGATCATCCCGACCCCGCGCATCTGCACCTGACGGGGACGGGGCTGACGCATCTGGGCTCGGCCGCAACGCGCAACGCCATGCACCGCAAGGCCGACCCGGCCGAGCTGACCGACAGCATAAAGATGTTCCGCATGGGGCTGGAAGGCGGCAAGCCGCAGCCGGGACAGGTGGGCGTGCAGCCGGAATGGTTCTGGAAGGGCAACGGCCATGGCGCGGTGGCGCCGGGGGCCGATCTGGTGTCGCCCGGCTTTGCGCTGGACGGCGGCGAAGAGCCCGAGATCGCCGGCATCTACCTGATCGGCCCGGACGGGCGGCCGTTTCGCCTGGGCTTTGCGCTTGGCAACGAGTTCTCGGACCATGTGACCGAGCGGGGCAACTATCTTTGGCTGGCCCATTCCAAGCTGCGCCCGGCCAGTTTCGGCCCCGAGATGCGCCTGGGCGCGCTGCCCGACCATGTCGAGGGCGCCAGTCGGGTCATCCGCGACGGCAAGGTGGTCTGGGAAAAGCCGTTCCTGTCGGGCGAGGCGAACATGTCCCACAGCCTGGCCAACCTGGAACACCATCATTTCAAATATGCGCTGTTCCGCCAGCCGGGCGATGTGCATGTGCATTTCCTGGGCACCGCCACCCTGTCATTCGCCGACGGCATCGCCGTCCGGCCCGGCGACCGCTTCCAGATCGAGAGCCCCGAGTTCGGCCTGCCGCTTTGCAACCGCCTGATCCAACATTCCCATGACGCGGCCCCGGTCGCCGTCGCAGCCCTTTGAGAACCGACATGAGCTTTACCCCGGCACCCTGGCCCCGCAAGCTGCGTTCGCAGGAATGGTTCGGCGGCGTTTCCCGCGACGCGATCTATCACCGCGGCTGGATGAAGAACCAGGGCTATCCGCACGACCTGTTCGACGGCCGCCCGGTCATCGGCATCCTGAACACCTGGTCGGACCTGACCCCCTGCAACGGCCATCTGCGCGAACTGGCCGAAAAGGTGAAGGCCGGCGTCTGGGAGGCGGGCGGCTTTCCGGTCGAGGTGCCGGTCTTTTCCGCCAGCGAGAACACCTTCCGCCCCTCGGCGATGATGTTTCGCAACCTGGCGGCGCTGGCGATCGAGGAAACCATCCGCGGCCAGCCGATGGACGGCGCGGTGCTGATGGTGGGCTGCGACAAGACCACGCCCAGCCTGCTGATGGCCGCCGCCTCGACCGATATTCCCGCCATCGTCGTGACCGGCGGGCCGATGCTCAACGGCCATTTCCGCGGCGAGCGCGTCGGTTCGGGCACGCATCTGTGGCGCTTTTCCGAGGCGGTGAAGGCCGGGGCCATGACGGCCGACGAGTTCCTGGAGGCCGAAGCGTCGATGAGCCGCTCGACCGGGTCCTGCAACACCATGGGCACGGCCAGCACCATGGCCAGCATGGCCGAGGCGCTGGGGATGGCGCTTTCGGGCAATGCGGCGATCCCGGCGGTGGATTCGCGCCGCCGGGTGATGGCGCAACTGACGGGACGGCGGATCGTGCAGATGGTCAAGGACGACCTGAAGCCCAGCGATATCCTGACCCGCCAGGCCTTTGAAAACGCCATCCGCACCAATGGCGCCATCGGCGGCTCGACCAATGCGGTGATCCACCTGCTGGCGCTGGCCGGCCGCGTCGGCGTCGATCTGACGCTGGACGACTGGGACCGGCTGGGCCGCGACGTGCCGACCATCGTGAACCTGATGCCCTCGGGCGAATACCTGATGGAGGAGTTTTTCCATGCCGGCGGGTTGCCGGTGGTGCTAAGGCGCCTGGGCGAGGCGGGGATGCTGCACAAGGCGGCGCTGACCGTATCGGGCGGTGCGATCTGGGACGAGGTCAGGGACGTCGTCAACTGGAACGAAGAGGTGATCCTGCCCGCCGACCGCCCGCTGACGCCGCAGGGCGGCATCGCGGTGCTGCGCGGCAACCTGGCCCCGGACGGGGCGGTGCTGAAACCCTCGGCCGCCAGCCCGCATCTGCTGGTCCATCGCGGCCGCGCCGTCGTGTTCCAGGATATCGACGATTACAAGGCCCGCATCGAGGACGAGGCGCTGGACATCGACGAGACCTGCGTGATGGTGCTGAAGAACTGCGGGCCCCGCGGCTATCCGGGCATGGCCGAGGTCGGCAATATGGGTCTGCCGCCTAAGGTGCTGCGCAAGGGCATCACCGACATGGTCCGCATCTCGGACGCGCGGATGTCGGGGACGGCTTACGGCGCGGTGGTGCTGCATACCAGCCCCGAGGCGGCGGCGGGCGGGCCGCTGGCCGTGGTCCGCGACGGCGACATGATCGAACTGGACGTGCCCAACCGCCGGCTGCATCTTGACGTGACCGAGGCGGAACTGGCGGCGCGGCTGGCCGAGTGGCAGCCGCAGCCCGGCGGTCCCGCCAGCGGCTATGCCTGGCTGCACCAGCAGCATGTGATGGGCGCCGATACCGGCGCAGACCTGGACTTCCTGATAGGGTGCCGGGGCAATCCGGTCGGAAAGGAAAGCCACTGATGAAACTCGCGCTTGCAGGCATCGGCAAGATCGCGCTTGACCAGCACCTGCCGGCGCTGGAGGCAAGCGCGGTTTGGGACCTGGCCGCCACCGTCTCGCGCCATGGCAGCATCGAGGGGGTCGAGGCATTCCCCCGCATCGAGGCGATGCTGGAGACGCGGCCCGAGATCGGCGCGGTCAGCCTGTGCCTGCCGCCGGTGCCGCGCTTCGAGGCGGCGCAGGCGGTGCTGCGCGCCGGCCGCCACCTGATGCTGGAAAAGCCCCCCGGCGCCACCCTGGCCGAGGTGCATGTGCTGCGCGACCTGGCCCAGGCGCATGGCGTGACGATTTTCGCGACCTGGCATTCGCGCATGGCGCTGGCGGTCGCGGCGGCGAAACGCTGGTTGGCCGACCGCACCGTCCAGGAAGGCCGGATCACCTGGCGCGAGGACCTGCGCAAATGGCATCCGGGCCAGGACTGGATCCTGGATGCGGGCGGCATGGGGGTTTTTGACCCCGGCATCAACGCGCTGTCGATCCTGACCGAGATCCTGCCGGCACGGGTGCATCTGAAGGCGGCGGAACTGGACATTCCCGCCAACCGCCAGGCCCCCATCGCCGCGCGGCTGGCCCTGTCCCACAACATCACCGCCGATTTCGATTTCCGCCAGCACGGGCCGCAGACCTGGGACATGGAGTTTCAGACCGATGCCGGCCCGCTGGCCCTGCGCATGGGCGGCAATGTGCTGGAGATCGACGGCCGGCCCGCCGGGGGCGAGGCCAGCATCATGGGCGAATACCCGGCGCTTTACGCCCGCATGGCGGAACTGGTGCGCCGGGGCGCGTCGGATCTGGATCTGTCGCCGATGGTGCTGGTGGCCGACGCCTTTCTGCTGGGCCGCCGTACCCTTGTCGAACCCTTCGATTTCTAAGGACAGGATCATGACCGACAGCCCCCAAGGCAAGCATCTGATCGCCGGCGCATGGACCCGCAGCGCGGCGACGTTCCGGTCCGCCCCGGCGCAGGGGCCGGCGCGGGTTTTCAGTTCGGGCGATGCAGAACTGGTGGACCGCGCCGCCCAGGCGGCCGAGGCGGCGTTCTGGACCTATGGAAGCGCGCCGCGCCGCACGCGGGCGGACTTCCTGGACGCCATCGCCGCGGAAATCGAGGCGCGGGCGGAGGCGATCACCGAAATCGGCCGGCAGGAAACCGGCCTGCCCCCAGCCCGGCTGGAGGGAGAGCGCGGCCGCACCATCGGCCAGTTGCGGCTGTTTGCCGACCATATCCGCCAGGGCGATTACCTGGACCGCCGCCACGACCCGGCGCTGCCCGACCGGCAGCCGCTGCCGCGCCCCGACCTGCGGCTGATGCAGCGGCCCATCGGGCCGGTGGCGGTCTTCGGCGCCTCGAACTTTCCGCTGGCCTTTTCGACGGCGGGGGGCGACACGGCCTCGGCCCTGGCGGCGGGTTGCCCGGTGGTGGTCAAGGGCCACCCCGCCCATCCCGGCACCGGCGAGATCGTGGCCCAGGCCATCGACGCCGCCATCCGCGCGACCGGAATGCCCGCCGGCACCTTTTCCTTTATCCACGGCGACAGCCACGAGGTCGGCGCGGCGCTGGTCCGCCATCCGCTGATCCGGGCGGTGGGCTTTACCGGCAGCCTGCGCGGCGGCCGGGCGCTTTACGACCTTTGCGCGGCGCGGCCCGAGCCGATCCCGTTCTTCGGCGAGTTGGGCAGCATCAACCCGGTCTTCGTCCTGCCCCATGCCGCCGCCGCCCGCGGCCGGCAGATCGCCCAGGGCTGGACCGCCAGCCTGACCATGGGCGCGGGGCAGTTCTGCACCAATCCCGGCCTGCTGGTCCTGCCCGCGGCGGCGGCCGATGCGATGCTGGACGCCGCAAGCGCGGCGCTGGCCGATGCGGCCGAACAGGTCATGCTGACCGAAGGCATCGCCGCCGCCTATTGCGAAGGCCGCGACCGCATCGCCGGCATGGCGCAGGCGGTGCTGGAAAGCGACAGCCGCGGGCGCAACGCCCTGCCCAGCCTTTACCGGACCACCGCCGACGCCTTTCTGGCCAGCCGCGCCATGGGCGAAGAGGTGTTCGGCCCGCTGGGCCTGGCCGTTACCGTCCAGGACGATGATGAGATGCTGGACCTGGCCCGCGCGCTGGAGGGGCAGTTGACCGCCACGCTTCAGATGGACCAGGGCGACATGGCGCTGGCCGGGCGGCTGATGCCGGTGCTGGAGCGCAAGGCCGGCCGCGTGCTGGCCAATGGCTGGCCCACCGGGGTCGAGGTCGCCGATGCCATGGTGCATGGCGGCCCCTATCCCGCATCGACGAATTTCGGCGCCACCAGCGTGGGCACCATGGCGATCCGGCGCTTTCTGCGCCCGGTCTGCTATCAGGATCTGCCCGACGCGCTGCTGCCCGAGGATTTGCGGGGCTGAAAGAAACAGCCCCAAGGTCATAACAGGGAGGAAACCATGACCAGATACCTGATGAGCACCGCCGCCATGCTGGCCGTCTCGGCCAGTGCCGCGCTGGCCGAGGGAGAGACGATCGGCTTTTCCCAGATCGGTTCCGAATCCGGCTGGCGGGCGGCGGAAACCACGCTGACCCGGACCCAGGCCGAAGAGCGCGGCTATGAGCTGCAATTCTCGGACGCGCAGCAGCGCCAGGAAAACCAGATCGCCGCGATCCGGTCCTTTGTCGCGCAGGGGGTCGATGCCATCCTGCTGGCGCCGGTGGTGGCGACCGGCTGGGATTCGGTGCTGGAAGAGGCCAAGGAGGCGGAAATCCCCGTCGTCCTGCTGGACCGGCAGGTGGACAGTGCCGAGGACCTGTATCTGACCGCCATCGGCTCGAACCTGGTGCATGAGGGCGAGGTGGCCGGCGAATGGCTGGCCGGCGAGGTGGGCGAGCGCGATTGCCGCATCGTGGAATTGCAGGGCACCACCGGCTCGTCCCCGGCCATCGACCGCAAGGCCGGGTTCGAGGCGGCGATCAAGGACCATGCGAACCTGGAAATCGTGCGCAGCCAGACCGGCGACTTTACCCGCGCGCTTGGCAAGGAGGTGATGGAAAGCTTTCTTCAGGCCGAAAACGGCGGCAAGGACATCTGCGCGCTTTACGCCCATAACGACGACATGGCCGTGGGCGCCATCCAGGCCATCAAGGAGGCCGGGCTGAAGCCGGGCGAGGACATCCTGGTCGTGTCCATCGACGGGGTGCCCGATATCTTCCAGGCCATGGCCAATGGCGAGGCGAATGCGACGGTCGAGTTGACGCCAAACATGGCCGGCCCCGCCTTTGACGCGCTGGAAGCCTATTGGGCCGACGGCACCATGCCCGAAAAGTTCATCCAGACGGAATCGAGGCTTTACACCCAGGCCGATGATCCCGCGGGCGAATACGAACGCCGCAAGGGCCTGGGCTATTGATGCCCGCAGCCGGGCCGCCGCAGGCCGGCCCGGCGCTTACCAGGGGGGCGAGATGCTTTTGACCATCCGGTCGCTGACCAAGACCTTTCCCGGCACCAAGGCGCTGGACGCGGTGGATTTCGACCTGGCCGCGGGCGAGGTCCACGCGCTTTTGGGCGAAAACGGTGCCGGCAAGTCCACGCTGATCAAATGCCTGACCGGCGCCTATCGCCGCGACGGCGGCGCGATCACGCTGGAGGGCGCCGGGATCGACCCGCAATCCACCGTCGAGGCGCAGGAACTGGGCATCGGCACCGTCTATCAGGAAGTGAACCTGCTGCCCAACCTGACCGTGGCGCAGAACCTGATGTTCGGGCGCGAGCCGCGCCGCTGGGGCCTGATCCGCAACCGCGCGATGCGCGCCCAGGCGCGGGCGATGCTGCGCGATTACGGGCTGTCGCTGGACGTGGATCGCGACCTGGGCAGCTATTCCGTGGCCATCCAGCAGATCGTCGCCATCGCGCGGGCGGTGGCGCTGTCGGGCAAGGTGCTGATCCTGGACGAGCCGACCGCCAGCCTGGACGCGGCCGAGGTGCGCATGGTCTTCGATGTGGTGCGCGGCCTGCGCGCCCGCGGCTTGGGCATCGTCTTCGTGTCGCATTTCCTGGACCAGGTGTTCGATCTGTCCGACCGGGTGACGGTGCTGCGCAATGGCCGCCGGGTCGCGACCGAGCGGACGCGCGACCTGGACCGGGTGGCGCTGATCGAACATATGCTGGGCCGCGAGCTTGAGGCGGCGACGCAAGAACCCGCCGCGCGCCGCGGTCCGCGCCCGCCGATGCTGCGCTTTGCCGGCATGGGCCGGCGCGGCGCGGTCCAGCCCTTTGACATGCAGGTGGGCCAGGGCGAGGTGCTGGGGCTGGCCGGGCTTCTGGGCTCGGGCCGGACCGAGACGGCGGAACTGCTGTTCGGGCTGAAGCCCGCCCAGACCGGCCGTGCCCGCGACCAGGGGGGCGCGCTGGACCTTTCCACGCCGCGCGCGGCCATCGCCGCAGGCTTCGGCCTGGCCCCCGAGGATCGCAAGACCGACGGCATCGTCGCCGACCTGACCATCCGCGAGAATATCGTTCTGGGCCTTCAGGCCCGGCGGGGCTGGGCGCGGCCGATCGCGCGCGCCGAACAGAACCGGCTGGCCGAGGATTACATCCGCCGCCTGGACATCCGCACCACCGGCCGCGAAAAGCGGGTGGGCGAATTGTCGGGCGGCAACCAGCAAAAGGTGGTGCTGGCGCGCTGGCTGGCGATGAACCCGCGCTTCCTGATCCTGGACGAGCCGACGCGCGGCATCGACGTGGGCGCCCATGCCGAGATCCTGCGGCTGATCCACGACCTGACCGCGCAGGGCATGGCGCTGCTGGTCATCTCGTCCGAGATCGACGAACTGATCGCGGTGTCCGACCGGGTGATCGTGCTGCGCGACCGCCGGCATGTGGCGGAACTGGCCGGCGAGGACATCGCCCCCGCCCGCATCATGCAGGCCATCGCCGCCACCGGCCCGGCGCCGGCGGCCGCGGCCCAGGGGGCGGCGTGATGGCGGGGCTGATGCGCCGCCTGGCCCCGCAACTGGTCGCGCTGGCGGCGCTGGTCGGGCTGGTGACGGCGTTCTATCCCGCCTTCCTGGACCTGTCCTTTGGCGGCGGCCGCCTGTCGGGGCCGCTGGTCGATGTGCTGAAGCGCGCGGCGCCGGTCGCGCTGTTGGCGACGGGGATGACGCTGGTCATCGCGACGCGCGGCATCGACCTGTCGGTGGGGGCGATCATGGCGATCTGCGGCGCGGTCGCGGCGACGGCGATCACCGCCGGCTGGGGCCTGCCGGCGGCGCTGCTGCTGGCGCTTGGCGCCGGCGCCGCCGCGGGGCTGTGGAACGGCGTGCTGGTGGCGGTCCTGGGCATCCAGCCCTTTGTCGCCACGCTGATCCTGATGACCATGGGCCGCGGCATCGCCCAGTTGATCACCGAAGGCCGGATCATGACATTCACCGATGCGGGCTTTGCCTGGATCGGCTCGGGCACGGCCCTGGGGCTGCCCGTTCCCGCCTGGCTGTGGATCGCGACCGCCGCGGCCTTTGCCCTGGTGCTGCGCCGCACCGCCTTGGGGATGCTGGTCGAGGCCACGGGGATCAACCGGCGCGCCAGCGGGCTGGCCGGGGTGAACGCCACGGTGCTGCTGGTCGCGGTCTATGTCGCGGCGGGGCTCTGCGCGGCGCTGGCCGGGCTGGTCGTCACCGCCGACATCCGCGGCGCGGATGCCAACAATGCCGGCCTGTGGCTGGAACTGGACGCCATCCTGGCGGTGGTCATCGGCGGCAATTCGCTGCTGGGCGGGCGGTTTTCCATCGCCGCCTCGGTCATCGGGGCGCTGATCATCCAGACCATCACCATCGGCATCCGGCTGGCGGGCTTTCCGTCCGAATACAACCTGATCATCAAGGCGGTGCTGGTGCTGGTGATCCTGGTGCTGCAATCGCCGCGCCTGGCGCCGGAATGGCAGTTCTGGCGCGACAGCCTGCGCGCCGCCCGCAACCGCCCCGCCGACGGGAAAGGAGCCGCGAAATGAACATCCGTGCGCTGCCGCTATACGTCACCATCGCCATCTTCCTGCTGGCCTATCTGGTCTGCTGGACGCAGTTCCCCGCCATGCTGTCCACCCGCGTCATCGGCAATCTTCTGACCGACAACGCCTATCTGGGCATCGTCGCGGTGGGGATGACGCTGGTGATCCTGTCGGGCGGCATCGACCTGTCGGTGGGCAGCGTCATCGCCTTTTCCGGGGTGTTCATCGCCGTGGTCCTGCGCGACAGCACGCTGCATCCGCTGGCCGTCTTTGCCATGCTGCTGGCGCTGACCACGGCGTTCGGCGCGGCGATGGGCTTCCTGATCGACCGGCTGGCCATGCCCGCCTTTATCGTGACGCTGGCGGGCATGTTCCTGGCGCGGGGCGCGGCCTATATGCTGTCCATCGATTCCGTGCCGGTGGTGCATCCGTTTTTCGACTGGCTCGAAGGGCTTTATTGGCTGATGCCCGGCAAGGGCCGGCTGCGGCTGATCGGGGTGGTGATGCTGCTGGCCTTTGCGGCGGGCATCGTCGTCGCCCACAAGACCCGCTTCGGCACCAGCGTCCTGGCGCTTGGCGGCGGCGAGGCGACGGCGCGGCTGATGGGCGTCCGGCAGGGGCGGACCACGGTGCTGGTCTATGCGTTTTCGGGGCTGATGGCGGGGCTGTCGGGCATCGTCTTCACCATCTATACCGGCTCGGGCTATTCGCTGGCGACGGTGGGGACGGAACTGACCGCCATCGCCGCGGTGGTGATCGGCGGCACGCTGCTGACCGGCGGCGCGGGCTATATGTTCGGCACCTTCATCGGGGTGATGACCATGGGGCTGATCCAGACCTATATCGTCTTCGACGGCAGCCTGTCGAGCTGGTGGACCAAGATCGTGGTGGGGGTGCTGCTGCTGGCCTTCATCCTGCTGCAAAAGGGGCTGGTCAAGCTGTCGCAGGACCGCCTGGCCGCCGGGGCGGGGCGATGAACGCCAGCGTCCATGACGACCGGCCGTGCCTGCTGGGCGAAGGTGCGCTGTGGCATCCGCTGCGCCGGCAGTTCTTCTGGTTCGACATCCTGGGCCGGCGGCTGATGTCGCGCGACCATGCCGGGCCGCTGGAATGGCGGCTGGACCGCATGGCCTCGGCCGCGGGCTGGATCGACCGCGACCGGCTGCTGGTCGCGACCGAGACGGGGCTTGCGATCCTGGACCTGACCCGCGGCGGCGCGCTGGAGGACCTGGCGCCGGTCGAGGCAGGCGATGCCGCCACCCGTTCGAACGACGGGCGCGCGGACCGGCAGGGCGGTTTCTGGTTCGGCACCATGGGCAAGCGGGCCGAGCCGGGGGCCGGCGCCCTTTATCGCTGGTATCGCGGCCAGGTCAGGCGGCTGTTCCAAGGCATCGGCATCCCCAACGCGATCAGCTTTGCACCCGATGGGCGGACGGCGTTCTTTGCCGATACGGCGGTTGCAAGGGTCTGGCGCCAGCCGCTGGATGCGCAGGGCTGGCCGCAAGGCCCGCGACAGCCCTATCTGGACCTTGCCGGGCAAGGGCTGGCCCCCGACGGCGCGGTGATCGACGCGGATGGCGGCTTTTGCTGCGCCTGCTGGGGCGAGGGGGCGGTGATCCGCTTTGCCCCGGACGGGCGGCAGACGCATCGCTTCACGGTCGGCGGCAAGCATTCCACCTGCCCGGCCTTTGGCGCGGCGGGGCAGATGCTGGTCACGACCGCGCGCGAAGGCATTGCCGCGCCGGACCCGGCCCAGGGGCTGACCTATCTGGTCGCCCATGACCTGCGCGCCATCCCCGAACCGGCGGTGCTGCTGTGACGGGGGCCGCGCCCCCGCCGCTGCCCGACGGAAGGGCGGTGCGGCGCATCACCCTGCGCTCGGCCGGGCTAAGCGCGCAGGTGCTGACGCTGGGGGCCATCGTGCAGGACCTGCGGCTGGAAGGGGTCGATCATCCGCTGGTGCTGGGCGCGGCCGCGCCCGCCGCCTATCTGGGCCAGGCGCGCTATCTGGGCGCGATCGTCGGCCGCTGCGCCAACCGCATCGGCGGCGCGGGATTCGTGCTGGACGGCGCGGCGCATCGCACCGACCCGAACTTTCTGGGCCGCCATACGCTGCATGGCGGTCGGGACGGGCTGGACCTGCACCTGTGGCGGATCGAGCAAGAGGCAGGGGACCGGGCGGTGCTGTCGCATGTCTTGCCCGCCGGGCATATGGGCTTTCCGGGGCGGCTGGAGATCCGCGTCGCCATTGCGGTCCGGGACCGGGCGCTGGTCATCGACATGCAGGCGCAAAGCGATGCCGCCACGCCCTGCAACCTGGCCCATCACGGCTATTTCGACCTGGACGGGACCGGCGATATCCGCGGCCATGAATTGCAGATCGACGCCGAGCGCTACCTGCCGGTGGATGGCGAGCTGATCCCGCTGCCGGGAACCGCGCCGGTCGCGGGCACCGAGTTCGACTTTCGCCGCGCCCGCCCTGTCGGCGCGACGCGGCTGGACCACAATTTCTGCCTGTCGCAGGGGCCGCGGCCCGCGCGCCCGGTGGCGCGGCTGACCGGCCAAGGCGGGCTTGGGCTGACGGTCGTCACCGACCAGCCGGGCCTGCAAGTCTATGACGGCCGGCATTTCGACGGCTGGCGGGGGCTGGACGGCCGGTGCTATGGCCCCCATGCCGGGCTGGCGCTGGAGACGCAGGGCTGGCCGGATGCGCCGAATCGGGGGGATTACCCCTCGGTCATCCTGCGGCCGGGGCAGATCTATCGCCACCATGTCAGCTACAGGTTCGACCGATGACCGCGCGGTTGATCGGCATCGACTGGGGCACGTCCTCGTTCCGGGCCTGGCGCATGGATGCGGCGGGGCGGGTCCTGGACAGCCTGGACACCGGGCCGGGCATCCTGGCCGCCGGGCAGGAGCCGGGCGGCTTTCCCGGCGCGCTGGAACGCGCCGTCGGGCCGTGGCTGGGCCGGGGGGTGCCGGTGATCGCATCGGGGATGATCACCAGCCGCAACGGCTGGGTCGAAACGCCCTATCTGCCGCTGCCTTTGGATGCGGCGGCGCTGGCCGGGGCGCTGGTGCGGCACCGGGCGCGGCTGGGCGATCTGCATTTCGTCTGCGGTGCGGTGGATGGGGCGGACGGCCCGGCCCCCGACGTGATGCGCGGCGAAGAGACCGAGATCATCGGCCATCTGGCCGCGGCCGGCCATGACCAAGCACAGGGGCTTTTCGTCCTGCCGGGCACGCATAGCAAATGGGCGCAGGTCAGGAACGGGCGGCTTGCCGGCTTTCGCAGCGTGATGACGGGCGAGGTCTTTGCCCTGCTTCGCGACCGCTCGATCCTGGGGCGGCTGGCCGTGCCCGGCCCGTTCGACGCCCAGGCATTCATGCGGGGCCTCGACGCCGGCCGGGCCCAGGGGCCGCTGCTGGCCCGCATCTTCGCCGCGCGGTCGCTGGCGCTGCTGGAGCGGCTTGCGCCGGCGCAGATCGCCGACTACCTGTCGGGCCTGCTGATCGGCGACGAGGTGGCGCGGATGGCGCCGCCGCCGCAAGTCCCGGTCATGATCATCGGCCGCGGCGACCTGGCCGAGCGCTATCGCATCGCCCTGTCCCAGGCCGGAGGCGCGGCGCGCATCGCCCCGCCCGGCATGGCGCGGCAGGGGCTTTGGACCATTGCACGAAAAGCGGGGATCGTCTGATGCCGGATTGGGAAAACGCCTTTGCCACCTGTCCGCTGGTCGCCATCCTGCGCGGCCTGCGGCCCGACGAGGCGGTGGCGCAGGGCGGGGCGCTGGCCGGGGCGGGGTTTGCGCTGATCGAGGTGCCGCTGAATTCGCCCGAGCCGCTGGACAGCATCGCCCGGCTGGCGGCCGCGCTGCCCGGTGCGGTGATCGGCGCCGGGACGGTGCTGGCGGCGGCGGATGTGGCGGCGGTCCATGCGGCCGGCGGGCGGCTGATCATCGCGCCGAATTTCGACCCCGCTGTCGCATCCGAGGCGACGCGCCTGGGCCTGATCTACCTGCCCGGCATCGCCACGCCGTCCGAGGCTTTCGCGGCGCTGAATGCCGGGGCGGCGGCGCTGAAGCTGTTCCCGGCCGAGATGATCCCGCCCGCCGCCGTCCGGGCCATGCGCAGTGTGCTGCCGCGCGCCGCCAAGCTGCTGCCGGTGGGTGGGATCAACCCGCAGACCATGGCGGCCTATGCCCAGGCGGGGGCGGACGGCTTTGGCCTGGGGCAGTCGCTTTACCGGCCGGGGCAGGCGGCCGGTGACACGGCGGCCAAGGCGGCCGCCTTTGTCCAGGCCTGGCGGGCGCTGCCCCAGGCGCGCTCTTAAGTCGTCGGGCGCGGGGGGCGGAGGGACCTGAGCGGCCTTGCGCCTAGCGCACTGCCTTGATCCCTTCCAGGATCAGGGTGGTGGCCACATCGGCGTAATCGTCGCGGGTGATGCGGCCGCCGTCGCGGAACCACATGTAGACCCAGTTCATCATCCCGAACAGCGACATGGTCACGGGGGTCAGCAAGGGGCGCTGCGGGTCGTCCAGGTCGGGGTTGATCTGGCGCAGGACGGCGGCGAAGCGGCGGACGATGCGGCGTTCGACATCCAGGATCTCGGCCTTCTGCTCGTCGCCCAGGGCGGGGGTGGCGTTCAACTGCACCTTGTGCTGGTTGTCGGCGCCGCGGTAACGCTCCAACACCGTGCCGACCAGCCGGCGCAGCCGCTGCTGGGGCGGCAGGGCGGGGTCGTCGGCTTCCTCGATCGCCGCCTCCAGTTCTTCCAGATGGGTGATGATGATGGCGAAGATCAGCGCGTCCTTGCTGGGATAGTAGTGATAAAGCAACGCCTTGGAGACCTGGCTATGCGCTGCGATCTGCGCCATGGATGCCTTTTCCATGCCCAGATCGGCAAAGACCTCGGCCGCCTTGTCCAGCAGGCCGCGTTGCTTTTCCTCGAAATCCGCTGCCCGTGTCCGAGCCATGGCGTCCCTCATCAGATCAAGTATTCGCCCTGGGGTGGAAGGCGAGAAAAAAGCCGGGGGCGCAATGGCCCCTGGCGACATGGCGGGTCCGCGCCCAGGTCGCGCCGGTGCCGCAATGCGGCATCACGTCTTGGGGCGGTTGTCAAGCACCCGCTGGGCCTTGCCTTCGGACCGGGCGATGGCGTTCGGGTCGCGAATCTCGATCCGGGTCGAGACGCCGACCACGCTTTTGATGTGATGCGCCAGTTCGCGGGCGGAATGGGCGCGGGCGGATTCGTCGGCCATCGCGGCGGTGCATTCGACATGCACGACCATGCTGTCCATCCGGCCCGAGCGGGTCAGTTCGATCTGGAAATGCGGCGCCAGCCCGCAGCATTTCAGGATCTGCTCCTCGATCTGGGTCGGGAAGACGTTGACGCCGCGCAGGATGATCATGTCGTCGCTGCGCCCGGTGATCTTTTCGATCCGCCGCATGGAACGCGCGCTGCCGGGCAAGAGCCGGGTCAGGTCGCGAGTGCGATAGCGCACCATCGGTAGCCCTTCCTTGGTCAGGGTGGTAAAGACCAGTTCACCCATCTCGCCGTCGGGCAGCACTTCGCCCGTCGCCGGGTCGATGATCTCGGGATAGAAATGGTCTTCCCAGATATGCAGCCCGTCCTTGGTCTCGACGCATTCCATGGCGACGCCGGGGCCCATCACCTCGGATAGGCCGTAGATGTCGACGGCATGCATGCCAAACGCCTCTTCGATTTCCTGGCGCATGGCGTTGGTCCAGGGCTCGGCGCCGAAGATGCCGATTTCCAGCGAGGATTGCCGCGGGTCCAGGCCCTGGCGGCGGAACTCGTCCAGGATCGACAGCATGTAGCTGGGCGTCACCATGATGATGCGCGGCTTGAAGTCGTCGATCAGCGTCACCTGCCGCTCGGTCATGCCGCCCGAGATCGGGACCACGGTGCAGCCCAGCTTTTCGGCGCCGTAATGCGCGCCAAGGCCGCCGGTGAACAGCCCGTAGCCATAGGCGTTGTGCAGGATGTCGCCCCGACGCCCGCCGGCGGCACGGATCGAGCGGGCGATCAGGTTCGCCCAATGGTCGATATCGGCCTGGGTATAGCCCACCACGGTCGGCTTGCCGGTGGTGCCGGACGAGCCGTGGATGCGCACCAGCTTGGACTGCGGCACGGCGAACATGCCGAAGGGATAGGTGTCGCGCAGGTCCTGCTTGGTGGTGAAGGGGAATTTCGCGATGTCGGCAAGCGACTTCAGGTCCTCGGGGTGGACGTCATGCTTGATGAAGCGGTTGCGGTAAAAGGGCGAGTTTTCGAAGGCGTGCTTCAGCGACCGCTTCATGCGGTGGAATTGCAGCGCCTCGATCTCGTCGCGCGAGGCGATCTCGATCGGGTCCAGCTCTTTCCTTTCGGGCGCCAGTGGGTGCATGGATTTCCTCCCCTTGCGATGGGTTGCGGGTCAGGGTTCGACCGGCAGATGGGTGCCTTTGACGGTGCGGGAATGGCCGCGGAACTCGGCCAGATGCGCGCCGTCCTGGTTGGTGATGCGGATGTCGTAGATGCCCGAGCGGCCGCGGCGCGACACTTCGCGCGCCTGGGCCGTCAGCCGGTCGCCGATGCGGACCGGCAGCAGGTAGCTGATCGAGCAATGCTGGGCCACGGCAAGCTGGTTGTAGCTGTTGCAGGCAAAGGCGAAGGCGCTGTCGGCAAGCGTGAAGATATAGCCGCCATGGCAATTGCCGTGGCCGTTCGACATGGCTTGGGTGATGGTCATGGACAGCGTGGCCTGGCCCGGCGCGACATGGTCCAGGCTCATGCCCAGGCGCTGGCTGGCGGAATCATCGTTCCACATCGCCTGGGCCGAGGCTTCGGCCAGTTCCTGCGCGGTCATCTGCGAGACGGGCTTGGTCATGTCGTTCATTGGCCCCTGAACTCCGGCTTGCGCTTTTCCAGGAAGGCGGCGACGCCTTCGGCATAATCGGCGCTGCGGCCGGCCTGTTGCTGGCAGTCGCGCTCGATCTCCAGGTGATCGTCCAGGCTGGTGGTGGCGGCGGCCTGGATCAGCCGCTTGGTCAGGCCCAGGCCCAGCGTCGGCCCGGCGGCCAGCGATTTTGCCAGCGCCAGCGCCTCGTCCATCAGCGCCGCATCCTCGACCGCCTTCCAGATCAGGCCCCATTCGGCGGCCTTTTCGGCCGGCAGCGGCTCGGCCGTCAGGGCCAGGGCCTTGGCGCGCGGCTCGCCCAGGATGCGGGCCAGCGACCAGGAACCGCCGGCATCCGGCACCAGCCCGATCCTGGCGAAAGCCTGGATGAAGCGCGCCGATTTCGCCGCCAGCACGATGTCGCAGGCCAGGGCGATATTCGCCCCGGCCCCGGCGGCGACGCCGTTGACCGCGCAGACCACCGGCTTTTCCAGCGACCGGATCAGCCGCAGGGTCGGATTGTAGAACGTATCCAGCGTATGGCCCAGGTCCACGGCCTGGCCGCCCTTGCGCGGGTCGCGGTCGCCCAGGTCCTGCCCGGCGCAGAACCCGCGCCCGGTCCCGGTCAGCAGCACGGCGCGCACCGCCGCGTCGTCATGGGCGCGCTGGAATGCGGCGCGCAGCGCCAGATGCATCTGATCGTTGAAGGCATTCAGCTTGTCCGGGCGATTGAGCGTCGCCACCAGCACGCCATCGGCAAGCACCGTCAGGACGGTTTCCGTCATCGGTAGAACTCCCATGCCCCGGCCTATGGGGCTCCCTGAAAATTTTTGTTGCATAGACCGACCGGCCGGTCAATGATAATCTGGCAAGGTGAAGGGGGAACGCCGTGACAGAATTTTTCGACAAGCATCAGGCCCTTTTGGACCGCGCGCTGGAGGCCCTGCGCCAGCGCGCATTCTGGAGCCCCTTCCCCGAAATTCCAAGCGGCAAGACCTATGGCGAAACCGCGCGCGAGGACGGGCTGGCCGGGTTCCAGGCGCTGCGCGACGGCGATTTCGACCTGCCCGGCCACCCGAATCAGCGCCGGCTTGGCGCCGAGGTCTCGCCCTTTGGCGGCGCGCTGGGGATCACCTATCCGGCCTGCGATGCCGCGACGCTGATCGCGGCCGCGCAGGCGGTCGCCCCGGCCCTGGCCGCGGCCAGCGCCAAGGCGCGGGTCGGCGTCTGCCTGGAGGCGCTGGCGCGGCTGAACCGCATGAGCTTCCTGCTGGGCCATGCCACCATGCACACCACCGGGCAGGCCTTCGCCATGGCCTTCCAGGCGGGCGGCCCCCATGCGCAGGATCGCGGGCTGGAAGCGGTGGCGATGGCCTGGGACGAGATGACCCGATTCGCCCCGCAGGCGCGCTGGGAAAAGCCGCAGGGCAAGGCGGCGCCGATCCTGCTGGACAAGCATTGGAGCATCGTGCCCGCCGGCCTGTCGCTGGCCATCGGCTGCAACACCTTTCCGACCTGGAACAGCTATTCCGGCATCTTCGCCAGCCTCGCCACCGGCAATCCGGTGATCGTCAAGCCGCATCCCGCCGCCATCCTGCCCCTGGCGCTGACCGTGCGGGTCTTGCGCGAGGTGCTGGTTCAGGCCGGGCTGCCCGCCGATTCGGTGCTGCTGGCCGTGGACGAGCGCGGGGCCGAGATCACCCAGGACCTGGCCACCGATCCGGCGGTGCGGCTGATCGACTATACCGGCTCGGCCGCCTTCGGCGACTGGCTGCGCGGCCATGCGACGCAGGCGCGGCTGTTCACCGAAGAAGCGGGGGTGAATACCGTCACCATCGCCGCGACCGACGATTTCGCCGGCATGTGCGACAATCTGGCCTTTTCGCTGGCGCTTTATTCCGGGCAGATGTGCACCGCGCCGCAGAACATCTATGTGCCGGAAGCCGGCATCGACACCGATCAGGGCCACAAGAGCTTTGACGAGGTCGGGCTGGCCCTGGCCGCGGCCATCGACGCGCTGCTGGCCGACCCGGCCCGCGCGGCGGGCATCTGCGGCGCCATCGCCAATCCGGCGACGCTGGAGCGGGTGCAGCAGGCGCGGACCCTTGGCCGGGTGCTGCGCGATTCGGCGCCCGTGGGGCAGGGGCGCACCGCCGGGCCGCTGCTCTTGGCGCTGCGGGACGGCGATCCGGCCTGCGAGCGGGAATGCTTCGGCCCCGTCGCCTTTGTCATCGCGGTCGCTGATGCCGATACCGCCATCGCCCGCGCCACCGACCTGGCGCGGCGCAAGGGCGCGATCACCGCCGCGCTTTACGACCGGGACGAGGCGCGCATCACCCGCGCCGCGCAGGCCTTTGCCGCGGCCGGCGTCAACCTGTCGGTCAACCTGACCGGCAATATCTATGTCAACCAATCGGCGGCCTTCAGCGATTTCCACGTCACCGGCGCCAACCCGGCCGGCAATGCCTGCCTGACCGACACCGCCTTTGTCGCCAGCCGGTTCCGGCGCGCCATGTGGCGCCGGCCCGCGGCGGCCTGACCCAAGTCAACTGGTTCTCTGGGAGGAGACACATATGAAAAAGACCCTGACGACGACCGTTCCGGCCGCGCTGGTCGCGCTTGGCCTGGCCTCGGCCGCCAGCGCGGAAATCAGGCTGGGCGCCTCGGTTTCCGCGACCGGCCCCGCTGCCTTCCTGGGCGACCCCGAGGCCAAGACGCTGGAGATGCTGGTCGAGGAACTGAACGCCAAGGGCGGCATCAACGGCGAAGAAATCGCCTTGGTGCTTTACGACGACGGCGGCGACGCCAACAAGGCGCGCACCTTCGCCACCCGCCTGATCGAGGATGACGAGGTGCAGGCGATCATCGGCGGCACCACCACCGGCACCTCGATGTCGATCCTGTCGGTGGCCGAGGATGCGGAAATCCCCTTCATCTCGCTGGCCGGCGCCATCGACATCATCCAGCCGGTCAAGCCCTTTACCTTCAAGACCCCGCATACCGACCGCATGGCCTGCCAGAAGATCTTCGAGGACATGCAGAAAAGCGGCATCCAGAAGATCGGCATGATCTCGGGCACCGACGGGTTCGGCGCCTCGATGCAGGCGCAATGCAAGGACGTGGTCGGCGAATACGGCATCGAGATCGCCGCGGACGAGACCTATGACCCCAAGGACGCCGACATGACGGCGCAACTGACCAAGATCCGCAACGCCGATGGCGTGCAGGCGGTGCTGAACCCCGGCTTTGGCCAGGGCCCGTCCATCGTGACCCGCAACTATCGCCAGTTGGGGATCGAGCTGCCGCTTTACCAGTCGCATGGCGTCGCCTCGGACGGGTTCATCGAACTGGCCGGCAAGGAAGCGGCCGAGGGCGTGCGCCTGCCCGGCACCGCGCTGCTGGTCGCGGACCTGTTGGCCGAGGACGATCCGCAAAAGCCGGTCGTGACCGCCTACAAGGCCGCCTATGAAGGCAAGTTCAACGAGCCGGTCGGCACTTTCGGCGGCTATGCCCATGACGGCTTTGCGCTGCTGGTCGATGCGGTGACGCGCGCCGGTTCCGCGGAACCGGCCGCCATCCGCGACGCGCTGGAACAGACCGCCGGGCTGGCGGGCACGACCGGCATCTATGCCATGTCGCCCGATAACCATCTGGGCCTGGACCTGTCGGCATTCCGCATGCTGGAGGTCAAGGACGGCCGCTGGTCCATCGTCGAATGAACCCGCGCGGTCCCCGCCCTGGGGACCGCCTCCGCCCGCTCGGGAGAGCCCAGCCAGAGAGCCTTGGCATGTCTGAACTTCTGCAATTCCTGTTTTCAGGGCTGACGGTGGGCGCGGTCTATGCGCTGGTCGCCCTGGGTTTCACCATCATCTACAACGCCTCGGACGTGGTGAACTTCGCCCAGGGCGAGTTCGTCATGCTGGGCGGCATGGTCACATGGTTCGGCCATGCGGCCGGGCTGCCGCTGCCCCTGGCGGCGCTGGTCGCCATCCTGGCCACCGCCGCGCTGGGGGTGGCGATCAACAAGCTGGCCATCGAGCCGGCGCGCGGCGCGCCGGTCGTGTCGCTGATCATCATCACCATCGGCGCCTCGGTCTTTCTGCAAGGCGCGGCGCAACTGGTCTTTGACAAGCAGATCCACAGCTTCCCGGCCTTTTCGGGCGACACGCCCTTGCGCATCGGCGGCGCGACCATCCAGCCGCAAAGCCTGTGGGTGATCGGCGGCGCGCTGGTGGTCTTTGCCGGGCTGTGGCTGTTCTTTACCCGCACGCTTCTGGGCCGGGCGGTGCTGGCGACCTCGAACAACCGGCTGGCGGCGCAACTGGTCGGCATCAACACCAATTTCGTCATGACGCTGTCCTTTGCGCTGTCGGCTGGGATCGGGGCGCTGGCCGGGGTGCTGGCGACGCCGATCACGCTGACCGCCTATAATGTCGGCATCGGCTTCGCGCTGAAGGGCTTTGCCGGCGCCATGCTGGGCGGCATGGGCAACCCCAAGGGCGCGCTGGCCGGCGGCTTCCTGATCGGGCTGATCGAGGCGCTGACCGCGGGCTACCTGTCCTCGACCTACAAGGAGGCGGCGGCTTTCGTGGTGATCCTGCTGGTGCTGTTCTTCATGCCGCAGGGCCTGTTCGGCCGCAAATCGACGGAGCGGGTGTGATGCCAAGACTGACCGCCAAATCCGCCACTTTGCTGGTGCTGGCCGCGCTGATCGCGGTGACGCCGTTCTTCTTTCCGTCCGGCTATTACTACCGGGTCGGCGCGCTGATCTTCGTGAACGGGCTGGCCGTGACCGGCATCGTGATCCTGACCGGCTATGCCGGGCAGATCAGCCTGGGCCATGCCGGTTTCGCCGGCATCGGCGGCTATGCCTGCGCGCTTGCGCCGACGCATCTGGGCCTGCATCCGTCGCTGGCAGGGGTGCTGGGCGCGGTGATCTCGGCCGTGCTGGCCTATCTGGTCGGGCGGCCGATCCTGCGGCTGCGGGGCTATTACCTGGCCGTCGCCACGCTGGGCTTCGGCATCCTGGTCGCCATGGTGCTGAACAACGAACGCGCACTGACCGGCGGGCCGGACGGCATCGCCGTGCCGGAACTGGGCCTGCGCGGGCTTTTGAAAGACTGGGGGCTGGACCTGACCAACGGCCAGTTCTGGTATTTCTTCTGCGGCATCGTGCTGCTGATCGGTGCCTGGATCGCGCTGAACCTGCACCAAAGCCCCGGCGGCCGGGCGCTGCGGGCGCTGCACGGGTCGGAAATCGCCGCCGGCACCGTTGGCATCGACGTGGCGCGGGTCAAGCTGCAAGCCTTTGTCATCTCGGCGGTCTATGCCTCGGTCGCGGGGTCGCTGGTGGCGCTTCAGAACAAGTTCATCACCCCCGACATCGCCGGCTTCATGCATTCGATCGAGATGGTGACGATGGCCGTCCTGGGCGGCGCGGGTTCGGTCCTGGGCGCGATCTTTGGCGCCGGCATCCTGACGCTGCTGCCGCAGGTGCTGACGGTGCTGGCGGAATATGAACAACTGGTGCTGGGCCTGGTGATGATGCTGGTGATGATCTTCCTGCGCGAGGGGCTGTTGCCTTCGGTCCTGCGCAAGCTGCGGGGGAGGGGCGAATGACGCTGCTTTCGGTCGAAGGTCTGGGCATCGGCTTTGGCGGCATCAAGGCCGTGCATGATGTCAGCTTCAAGGTCGCGCCGGGCGAGATCGTCTCGGTCATCGGCCCGAACGGCGCCGGCAAGACCACGCTGTTCAACATGATCTCGGGCGTCTATCAGCCCGGATCGGGCCGCGTCGTGCTGGAGGGCGAGGACGTGACCGGCATGGCGTCGTTCCGGCTGGCGCAGCGGGGCATGTCGCGCACCTTCCAGAACCTGCAAATCTTCCAGAACATGACGGTGCTGGAAAACGCCATCTCGGGCTTTCACTTGCAGGAAAGGGGGCCGGTGCTGGCGGACCTGCTGCACCTGCCGTCATCCCGCCGCCGGGCGCGGGCGGCCGAGGCGGGGGCGCGCGAACTGCTGGCCCGCGTCGGGCTGGAGCGCGCGGCCGACCGCGAGGCGGGGAACCTCTCCTATGGCTCGCTCAAGCGGCTGGAGATCGCCCGCGCGCTGGCGATGCGGCCCAAGGTCTTGCTGCTGGACGAACCCGCGGCGGGCTGCAACGCCGTCGAAACCGAGGAAATCGACCACCTGATCGCCGAGGTCGCGGCATCCGGCACCGCCATCCTGCTGGTGGAACATGACATGAAGATGGTCATGCGCATTTCCAGCCATATCGTGGTGCTGGACCATGGCGAAAAGATCGCCGAGGGCGCGCCGGCCGAGGTCAGCCGCAACCCGGCGGTGATCGCCGCCTATCTGGGAACCGAGGAGGGTGCCGATGCTGACGGTTGAGGGCTTGCGCTCGCGCTATGGGCGCATCGAGGTCTTGCACGGCATCGACCTGCATGTCGATTCCGGCGAGATCGTCACCGTGGTCGGCGCCAATGGCGCGGGCAAGACCACGCTGCTGCGCTGCCTGTCGGGGGTGCAGCCGGTCTCGGCCGGGACCATCACCTTTCGCGGCGAGCCGCTGACCCCGGTGCCGGCCTATCGGCGGCTGGCCCGCGGTCTGGCGCAATCGCCCGAGGGGCGGCAGATCTTCACCAACCTGACGGTCGAAGAGAACCTGCGCCTTGGCGCCTTTCTTTACAGCGACGCGCGGGTCGAGACGGATATGGAAGACGCCTTCCAGATGTTTCCGATCCTGCGGGAAAAGCGCAACCTGGCCGCCGGGGGCCTGTCGGGCGGCCAGCAGCAGATGCTGGCCATGGCGCGGGCGCTGATGGGCCGGCCGTCCTGCCTGCTTCTGGACGAGCCGTCGATGGGCCTGGCGCCGATCATCGTAAGCCAGATCTTCGACGTAGTCAGCGGGCTCAAGGCGCTAGGCGTGACCGTGCTGCTGGTGGAACAGAACGCCTTCGGCGCGCTGAAGATCGCCGACCGCGGCTATGTGATGGAGACCGGCCAGATCACCATGCAGGGACCGGCCGAGGAGCTGATCGCCGATCCGCGCATCCGCGAAGCCTATCTGGGGATATGAGGACATGACCGTAACCATCGACCGCCAAGGGGAAATCGCCACCGTCACCGTGGACAACCCGCCCGTCAACGCGCTGTCCGCGGCGCTGCGGCAGGGGCTGTGGGACGCGGTGGCGACGCTGGACGCGGACGCATCGGTCGCGGCGGTGGTGCTGGTCTGCGCCGGCCGCACCTTTATCGCCGGGGCCGATGTGACCGAATTCGGAAAGCCCCCGGTTCCGCCGCATTTGCCCGACCTGGTGGACCGGATCGAGGCGGCCGCGAAGCCCTGGGTCGCGGCGATCCACGGCTCGGCGCTTGGCGGCGGGCTTGAGGTCGCGATGGGCTGCCGGTTCCGCGTGGCGGTCCCGGATGCCTGGCTGGGCCTGCCCGAGGTGGGCTTGGGCATCGTTCCCGGCGCCGGCGGCACGGTGCGCACGCCGCGCCTGCTGGGCGTTCCCGCCGCTGTGGACCTGGTGACGTCGGGCCGGCCCCTGCGCGCCGCGCAAGCCGCCGAGGCCGGGCTGGTCGATGCGGTGGTCCAGGGCGATCTGCTGGAAGGCGCCGTGGCCTTTGCCCGCCTGGCGCTGACCCGGCCCTTGCCCCAGCCCGTATCAACCCGGCCCATCGCCGCGCCCGATGCGGATTTCTGGGCCGAGCAGGAAAAGGCCGTCGCCAAATCCGCCAGGGGCGCCGCCGCGCCGCTGCGGGCGCTGGCCTGCCTGCGCAAGGCGGCCGAGGCGGATTTCGCCGATGCCATGGCCTTTGAGCGCCAGACCTTTCTGGACCTGCGCGGATCGGAGCAGGCGGCGGCGCTGCGCCACGTCTTCTTCGCCGAGCGTGCCGCGCCCCGCCCGGCAGCCCTGCGCGACGTGGAACCCTTGCCCCTGCGCCGCGCGGCGGTCATCGGCGGCGGCACCATGGGCGCGGGCATCGCCGCCGCCCTGCGCGACGCCGGCCTGCCGGTGGTGCTGGTCGAACGCGACGACGAGGCGGTGGCGCGCGGCATGGCCAATCTGCGCGGCATCTTCGACGGCGCCGTCCGACGCGGCAAGCTGACCGGGGCGCAGGCCGAAGACCGGCTGGCCGGCGTCACCGGGACGACCGACTACGCCGCACTGGCCGATACCGACCTGGTCATCGAGGCGGTGTTCGAGGAAATCGGCGTCAAGCGCGCCGTCTTCGACCGGCTCGCCGAAGCCTGCCGGCCGGATGCGGTGCTGGCGACCAATACCTCCTATCTCGACCCGCGCGCCATCGCCAAGGGGCTGCCGGGACCCGAGCGTTTCATCGGTCTGCATTTCTTCAGCCCGGCCAATGTGATGAAGCTTCTGGAGATCGTGCCGGTGCCCCAGACCTCGGACCGCACCCTGGCCACCGGCTTTGCCCTGGCGCGGGCGCTGAAAAAGATCCCGGTCCGCGCCGGCATTTGCGAGGGCTTCATCGGCAACCGCATCCTGAAACGCTATCGCACCGCGGCCGAGGCGCTGGTCCGCCAGGGCGTGGCCATTGCCGAAATCGACGCGGCCATGCGCGGCCATGGCTTTGCCATGGGCCCGTTCGAGGCGCAGGACCTGGGCGGGCTCGACATCGCCTATCTGCAACGCGAGGGCGCGCGGGCGGCCGGGCAGGCGGTGCCCGAGACGCTGGGCGATCTGCTGGTCCGCGCCGGCCGCAAGGGGCAAAAGACCGGCGGCGGCTGGTATGACTATGCGCCGGGCGAACGTCGCCCGCAGCCCTCGGCCATAGTGGCGGATCTGCTGGCGGGCAGCGTCGATCCCGGCCCGGCGATGGACCGCAAGGCGATTGCCGCGCATCTGGTGGCCGAGATGGCGGCCGAGGGGCAGGCGATCCTGGACCAGGGCATCGCTCAAACCCCGGCCGAGATCGACCTGGTGGAAATCCACGGCTACGGCTTTCCGCGCTGGCGCGGCGGGCCGATGTTTGCCACCGGCATCCGCGGCTAGGGGGCGGGGCGCGGGGCCGCGCCCTGCCGCTTCAGGCGGCGCAGCGCAGCCGGGTCGCGGCGGCCGCGGCCAGGTCCATCAGCAACGCGCGGCTTTCGTCCCAGCCCAGGCAGCCGTCGGTGATGCTTTGCCCATAGACCGGCACCTGGCCGGGCCGCAGGTCCTGGCGTCCCGCCACCAGGTTGCTTTCCAGCATGACGCCGCGGATGCGCGCCTCGCCCGCGCGGATCTGGGCCGCGACATCGGCAATCACCGCCGGCTGGCGCGCCGGGTCCTTGCCGCTGTTGGCGTGGCTGGCGTCAATGACGATGCCGGGATCGACCCCCGCCCTGGCCGCGGCCGCCGCCACCGCCGCGACATGATCGGCGTCGTAATTCGGCCCGGCATGGCCGCCGCGCAGCACGACATGGCAGGCATCGTTGCCGGTGGTGGTGGCGATGGCCGCCGCCCCCTGGGCGGTGATCGCCGGGAAGCTGTGGGGTTGCGCGGCCGAGCGGATGGCGTCCAGCGCCACCTGCACCCCGCCATCGGTGCCGTTCTTGAACCCCACCGGGCAGGACAGGCCCGAGGCAAGCTGGCGGTGGATCTGGCTTTCCGTGGTGCGCGCGCCGATGGCGCCCCAGGCGATCAGGTCGGCGAAATATTGCGGCAGGATCGGGTCCAGGAACTCGGTCGCCGCCGGCAGGCCCAGGCGGTTGATCTGCAAAAGCAGGCGGCGGGCCAGGGGCAGCCCGTCCTCGATCCGGTCGGTGCCGTCCAGATGCGGGTCGTTGATCAGCCCCTTCCAGCCGACGGTGGTGCGCGGCTTTTCGAAATAGACCCGCATGACGATTTCCAGCCGGTCCGACAGCGACTGGCGCAGCTCGGCCAGGCGCGCGGCGTAATCCAGCGCCGCTGCGGGGTCGTGGACCGAGCAGGGGCCGGCCACGACCAGCAGCCGGTCGTCGCGGCCCGACAGGATGGCGCGGATGGCGGCGCGGCTGTCCGTGACGGTGCGCGACACCGCCTCGTCCCGCGGCAGGGATGCGGCCAGGGCGGCGGGGGCGGGTAGGGGTCGCAGGGCGGCGATTCGCAGGTTCTCGGTCTGGGTGGGCATGGCTCTTTCTTTCTGCAAAGGGCCGGACCGGAAGCGCGTGGAATGAAGAAAGCCGCCGGTCTTGGGCCAGCGGCTTCGGGGGTTTTATCGCGCGGTCGCGCTACACCCGGCTCCGCTGGGACAGCGGAACCAATAAAACGAAACGGTGTGGGGCATTCGATGCGACATGGCCCATCCATATCCGCTGGCGCGCGGCCTGTCACGCCGATTCTTGCGTGCGGGCTTTGGCAGCGCCCGCGCCCCGTGCTACCCTGCCGCGCATGACCAGAAGGCAGCCTTTCACCGCAGGACCAGACGGGGCCGATGGGGACGGGCAGGGCGGCTCGCCCCCCTGCCTGGCCGCGCAGATCGCGCCGGATTATTTCGACCCGCTGGCGGTCGATGCAGGGCAGGCGCGTGACGTGGCGCGCTGGCGCAAGGCGCGGCGCGAGGAATTGCTGGCCCACCGCGCCCGGCTGGGCGTGGCCGAGCGGCAGGGCATCGCCGCCGCCATCGCCCGCGGCCTGGACGAGGTGCTGGCCGCGCATCTGCCCGATATCCGCGGCAAGGTGGTCGCCGGCTATTGGCCGATCCGCTCGGAACCCGATCTGCGCCCCTGGCTGGCCCGCCTGCATGATCGCGGCGCGCTTCTGGCCCTGCCCGAGGTCGAGCGCCGCGCAAGCCCGCTGGTCTTTCGCCCCTGGCATCCGGGCGCTTCGATGCGGCGCGGGCATTGGAACATCCCGGTGCCCGATACGGCGGACAGGCTTGTGCCCGATCTGGTGCTGGCCCCGCTGGTCGGCTGGGACGGCGCCGGCTATCGGCTGGGCTATGGCGGCGGCTATTTCGACCGCACCCTGGCCGCGTGCCAGCCCCTGGCGATCGGCACCGGCTTGCAGGCGGCGCGGCTGGCGACGATCTATCCCCAGCCCCATGACATCCGGCTGGCGGCCATCGTCACCGAAGCCGGGCTGCAATATGCCCCGCGCTGAAAATCCCGCCGCGGCCGCATCGTTTTCCGCGGCTGCGGCGTTAAGCGACAGCCGGGCAGGGCGGTGCCGGCAAGCAGAAAGGGAAAGCGGCGATGAGCAAGACGATCCTGGGCCTGGCCGGCAGCCTGCGGCAGGCATCCTTCAACGCCGGGCTTTTGCGCGCCGCGGCGGAACTGGCGCCGCAAGGGGCGCGCATCCAGATCGGCTCGATCCGCGAGGTGCCGCTTTACGACGGCGATGTCGAGGCGGAATCGGGCCTGCCCCAGCCGGTGCGCACGTTGCAAGCCCAGCTTGCAGCGGCGGACGGGCTGCTGATGGTGACGCCGGAATACAATAACGGCGTGCCGGGCGTGTTCAAGAACGCCATCGACTGGATGTCGCGCGGCGAGGGGGCGGCGATCTTTGTCGGCAAGCCGGTGGCGGTGATCGGCGCCTCGCCCAGCGGGTTCGGGACCACGCTGGCGCAGAGCCATTGGCTGCCGGTGCTGCGCACGCTCAAGGCGGCGCTGTGGACCGACGGGCGGCTGATGGTGTCGCGCGCGCAATCGCTGTGCGACGACCAGGGCAACCTGACCGACGACAAGACCCGCGCGCTTTTGCGCAAATTCGTCGAAGGCTTTGCCGCCAGCCTTTAGCGCCGGATGGCAAGCGCCGCCCGGCTTGTCCGGGCGCCTATTCGGCCGCGAAGGCGGTGGCGAATTGCCCGCACCAGTCGTTCGACTTGACCACCGGCCAGAAGCCCCGCGTATCCGCGTCTTTCTGGGTGACGGGCGGATTGGCGCGGCACAGGCCGGAATCGGAAAGCGTGCTGGCCGAATTGGCGACGTGATCTTCGTAAAAGGCGCAGGCGTTGCAGGCGGTCTTGGTCATGGCTGTGGCCCCTTGTCTGGCTGGCTTATGGCTGGCTGGCGGTTGCTTGGTGGCTGGCTGGCTGCATCATGCTGGCTGGCGACCTGGGCCGGGATATAGTCGCCACCCCGCGGGGTGTCAAGAAATATCTTGCAAAAACAAATAGTTGACAGAAGTTCTTGGTGTCTGTTTCCTGATGGGAACAGTCGGATTGCGCTTTTGCGTCCTGTGAAAAACGCTCGGGTAAGCCGCGCCGGGCCGCCTTGGGCGTCAAGAAAGCTTCACCTGAATGAACCAGAACCGTCACCCAGCCCCGCTATCAGCGCCGCAACCGCTTACGGAGAGCCGTCTTGCTTGCAGTCCAGAACGTCACCCGCGTCTTTTCCGGCCGCGCCGCCGTCGACGATATCAGCTTTGCCGTGGACGGCCCGGCCTTTGTCGGCATCATCGGCCGGTCGGGGGCGGGCAAGTCGACCTTTTTGCGGATGATGAACCGGCTGACCGACGCCACCGCCGGCCGCATCTGCGTCGAGGGGCGCGACATCCTGGCGCTGCGCGGCCGGGACCGCCGCGCCTGGCAAGGCCAATGCGCGATGATCTTCCAGCAGTTCAACCTGGTGCCGCGGATGGACGTGGTCTCGAACGTGCTGCACGGGCTGTTGAACCGCCGCCCGGCGTTGGCCACGCTGTTCAACCTGTGGCCGCGCGCCGACATCCTGCGCGCGCTGGAGATCCTGGACCGGCTGGGCATCGCCGAACAGGCGCCCAAGCGGGCCGAGGCGCTGTCGGGCGGCCAGCAGCAGCGCGTCGCCATCGCCCGCGCGCTGATGCAGGATCCCCGGATCATCCTGGCCGACGAGCCCATCGCCAGCCTTGACCCGATGAATGCGCAGATCGTCATGGACACGCTCAAGCGCATCAATGTCGAGGACGGGCGCATGGTCATCGCCAACCTGCACACGCTGGACACGGCGCGGCGCTATTGCGACCGGGTGATCGGCATGCGCGACGGGCGCATCGTCTTCGACGGCACGCCGGCGCAGCTTTCGACCGGCGTCGCCCGCGACATCTATGGCGCCGACCACAGCTTCAACGAGGCCGCGACCTCGACCGCCATTCCCGCCGATGCCATCGCCGATGCGGCCTATGCCGCGCGGCTGATGGCCTGACGGTCCCCGCAATATTCGCAACCCATGGAGAGACCATGAAACCGCTTGCCCTGGCGCTTGCCGCCGCCACCGCCACCGCCCTTACCTCGGCCGCCTCGGCCCAGCCGATCACCGGCTTCAACCTTGGCATCATGGGCGGCGAGAACGCGCAGGACCGCATGACCTCGAACGAATGCTACCGCGCCGCCATCGAGGCCGAGCTGGGCGTTCCGGTCAAGGTCTTTACCCCGGCCGATTACGACGGCGTCATCCAGGGCCTGCTGGGCGGCACGCTGGACATGGCCTGGCTGGGCGCCTCGGGCTATGCCAAGATCCACCTGACCGATCCCGAGGCGGTCGAGCCGGTGCTGACCAAGCAGAACATGGACGGCTCGACCGGCTATTACTCGATCGGCTTTGCCCGCAAGGACAGCGGCATCGCCTCGATCCAGGACGCCAAGGGCAAGTCCTTCGCCTTTGCCGAGCCGAACTCGACCTCGGGCTACCTGGTGCCGGGGGCCGAGCTGGCCGAGACCCATGGCAAGCTGGAGGATTTCTTTGGCCAGGTCCGTTTCGCGGGCGGGCATGAGCAGGCGATCATCGGCGTGGCCAACGGCGATTTCGACGCCGGCGTAAGCTGGGCCGACGGGCTGGGCGAATGGGAGGACGGCTATAACTCGGGCGCCTTCCGCAAGGCCGCCGATGCCGGGCTGGTCGAGATGAACGACCTGGTCGAGATCTGGAAGTCCAAGCTGATCCCGGAAGGGCCGATGGTGCTGCGCAAGGCGCTGCCGCAAGAGGTCAAGGACAAGCTCATCCGGCTGAGCGCCGACCTGCACGAGACCGACCGCGACTGCGCCTATGGCGTCGCGCATGGCGAGGCCATGGATTTTGTGCCGGTGACGCATGACGCCTATCTGGGCGTGGTCGCCGCCCGCAAGATGCAGGAAACGGCGCAGTAAAAGCGCCCCCGGCCGCGCCCGCAACGGCGCGGCCCATCTTCCATCCGCAGGTTTCCCATGGTCGATCTTACCCCCGGCGCGGCGCATCGCGACGCCTATCTGGAACTGGCGCGCCGCCGCCGCATGTATGGCGGGCTGTTGCTGGTGATCTTCGTCGCCATGATGGCGGCCGGGTTCCGGCTGGCGGAAAGCCGCAATGCCGGCGGCTTTGTCGATGGGCTGCCGATGGTCCTCGCCTTTCCGTCCGAGGTGCTGGCCGAAGCCTGGCAGAAGCGCGCGAACCTGCCGGGCCTGCTGGCCGAGCACCTGCCCTCGCTGGTCGAGACGCTGAACATCGCCGCCGTCTCGACGCTGATCGGCGGGCTGGCCGCCATGGGGCTGGCGCTTTTGTCCACGCGCGGGCTGGCGCGCTGGCCGCGGCTGACCGGGCTGTTTCGCCGGCTGATGGACGCGCTGCGCGCCGTGCCGGAAATCGTGGTCGCGCTGGTCTTGATCTATATCCTGGGCGGCGGGCCGGTGCCGGCGGTCATCGCCATCTCGCTGCATACCGCCGGCGCGCTTGGCAAGCTGTTTTCCGAAGTGGCCGAGAATGCCGACCTGAAGCCGGTCGAGGGGCTGGCCTCGGTCGGGGCCGGCTGGGGCCAGCAGGTCGGGCTGGGCGTGCTGCCGCAGGTGGCGCCGAACTGGCTGTCCTATGCGCTGATGCGGTTCGAGATCAACCTGCGCGCCAGCGCCATCCTGGGCTTCGTCGGCTCGGGCGGCATCGGCTACGACCTGAAGCTGGCGATGCAATGGGGCATGGGCCGCTATGACGAGGTGGTGGCGATATTCGCGCTGCTTTTCGTCGCCATCGTCGCCATCGACCGGCTGTCGGACCAGGCGCGCAGCCGGCTGGTAAGGGGCTGAACCATGACCGCAACCGCCACGCTGTCCCCCGCGCTGACCGATACCGTGCTGACCCGCTTTGCCCGCCGCCGGCTGGCAGCCTTTGCGGTGCCGCTGGCGATCCTGGCCTATCTGGCCTATGCCGCCATCGCCTTTGACCTGGCCGGGCTGGCGGGCCGGGCGCGGATGGACAATGCCGCCGTGCTGCTGGCGGATTTCTGGCAGCACAAGACCCATGTGACCCGCGACAACCGCTCGGGCGCGCTGCGCGTTGCCATCGACGGCGAGGCCAAGGGGGTCTATCCCGCCGACCGCCTGCCGGAATGGATCGCCACCCAGGACGACGCCACCCGCATCGACCTGGGCCAGGGCCATGTCGTCACCTATGACGCGCAAGGCGCGCGCTATGACGTGCCGGGTTACGGCCTGATCGACATCCGGCCCCAGGACGGCCGGCTGCGCCTGACCGCGCCCGAGCCGCTGCCCGACTGGATCAGCGCCTCGGCCAACCGGGTCAGCGTCACCACCCCGGCCGGCCGCTTTGCCTATACCCGCTCCAAGGTCGAGACCTTTCGCTATGAGCCGGGCTGGGCGCTGTTCTTCTTTACCCTGGACAGTCCGTTTCACTACATGAGCTGGCCCGAAATCGCCGCCAGCGCGCTTTGGGGTCCGCGCGTCACTCCCGACCTGCCCAACATCGCCGCCATGGCGCGCGATTTCTGGACCAATCCCATGTGGCGGCATGGCGACGTGATCTGGGCCATGTTCGAGACGGTGCTGATGGCCTTTCTGGGCACCTTCGGCGCGGCGATCCTGGCGCTGCCTTTGGCCTTTATGGCGGCGCGCAACATGATGCCGCTGGGCGCGCTGCGTTTCGGGCTGCGGCGGGTCTTCGACTTCATCCGCGGCGTCGATGGGCTGATCTGGACCATCGTGCTGGCCCGCGCCTTTGGTCCCGGACCCATGACCGGCGCGCTGGCGATCCTGCTGACCGATACCGGAAGCTTCGGCAAGATGTTCTCGGAAGCCTTGGAAAACATCGACGAAAAGCAGGTCGAGGGGATACGCTCGACCGGGGCGGGCGCCGTGCAGCGCGCGCGTTTTGGGGTGATCCCGCAGGTGACGCCGGTGCTGCTGAGCCAGGTGCTGTATTTCCTGGAATCCAACACCCGCGGCGCCACGGTGATCGGCGCCATCGTCGGCGGCGGCATCGGCCTGTTGCTGACCCAGGCGATCCAGACCCAGAAGGACTGGGAGGACGTGGCCTATTACATGGTGCTGATCGTGCTGATGGTGATGGCGATGGACAGCTTTTCAGGCTGGCTGCGCCGCCGGCTGATCAAGGGCTAGCAGCCGTCGGGGGCGCGCAGGCTTAGCGTCACCCGGTCGCCGGAAAACCAGGTGGTGCCGTATTCGACCGGCACGCCGCCCGCATCCACGTTCACCGCGACCGAGCGCAGCACCGGCGCGCCCTGGGGCAGTTCCAGCGCCAGCGCCATCACCGCGGGCGCCAGTTCCGCGGTCAGCCGGGTCGAGGCGCGGGTGTAGTCCCTCAGCCCGCATTCCGCCAGCGCCGCCGTGACCGAGGGGATCGCCGCCACATGCCGCAAAAGCTCGGGGAAGCGCCCGGCATCGAAGACCGAGCGGAAGGCGGCGACCGGCTGGCCATCGACCAGCGACACGCCTTCGACCACATGCACCGGGCTGCCGGGGGCAAGGTGCAGCGCCTCGGCCTCGTCGGCATTGGCGGCGCGGGTTTCGGTCAGCGTCAGCCGGCGCGAAGGCGTGCGCCCCGAAGCGGTGACGTTCTGGTGAAACCGCACCCGCAGCCCCAGCGGGTAATCGGTCGGCCGCGCCGCGACAAAGACCCCCGCGCCGCGGCGCGAGCGCACCGTCCCGCTGTCGGCCAGCGCGGCCAGCGCGTGGCGGACGGTGTGGCGATTGACGCCGAAACGCGCGGCCAGCACCGCCTCGGACGGCAGCTTGTCGCCGGGATGGTAATGGCCCTCGGCGATCTCGCCGGCCAGCGTGTCGGCGATGGATTTCCAGATCGGATTGCGGGCCATGTTTCCCTGTCACCAAAAATTCACGCGCCCGGCCCTTGAGCCGAATCGGCGGGCAGGCTATCACTTGTCTAGTTGTATAGGAAACTAGACAAACCCGCAAGCTTGTCGAGGCCCGGAATGTCCCAACCATCCCCACCCGAAACCGCCCGGCGCCGCGACTGGATCTCGGCCCTGGCCAAGGCGCCGCCGGGGCGGCTGGCGGCGCTGCTGCCCGACCTGCCCGCGCATGAGATGCTGCGCGCGCCCGAAATCGGCACCGTGATGGTGCAGGGCCGTATCGGCGGCACCGGCGCGCCCTTCAACCTGGGCGAGATGACCGTGACCCGCTGTTCGGTCCGGCTGGCCGGGGGCGCGGTGGGCCATGCCTGCGTGCAGGGCCGCGACAAGGGCCATGCCGCCCGCGCCGCCCTGGCCGATGCGCTGATGCAGACCGATGCGGCGCCGCGGATCGAGGCGCAGGTGCTGGCCCCCCTGCGGGCCGAGGCCGCCCAGGTGCGCGCCAGCCGCGCCGCCAAGGCCGCCGCCACCCGCGTCGAATTCTTCACCATGCTGCGCGGAGAGGACGCATGAACGCCATCCTGACCGGGGGTTTCGCCGCCCCCTCGACCCAATCCGCCCATGCCTTTCGCGCGCTTCTGGAGGCCATGGCCCGGCCCGGCCGCATCTTTGCCGTCATGGGGGCCGAACCGCCCGCGCCGATCTCGGTCGCGGCCGGGGTGGCGCTGCTGACCCTGACCGACGCCACTACGCCGCTGCATCTGGCCGGCGCGGCGGATTGCGAGGCGTTGCGCGGCTGGATCGGCTTTCACACCGGCGCCCCGCTGGTTGCGGCCGATCAGGCGCAATTCGCGCTCGGCGGCTGGGATGCGCTGCACCCCCTTAGCCGCTTTCGCATCGGCGAGCCGTCCTATCCCGACCGCTCGGCCACGCTGATCGTGGAACTGGACCGGCTAGAGGCGCAGGGCGCGCGCCTGACCGGCCCCGGCATCGAAACCGAGGCGCGGCTGTCCCTGCCCGAAACCGCCGCCTTCCGCGCCAACCGGGGGCTGTTCCCGCTGGGCTTCGATTGCATCCTGACCTGCGGCGCGCGCCTGGCCGCCCTGCCGCGCAGCACCATCGTGGAGGACGCCTGATGTATGTCGCCGTCAAAGGGGGCGAACGCGCCATCGACGCCGCCCATGCCTGGCTGGCCGAGGAACGCCGGGGCGATCCCGCCATCCCCGAACTGACCGTGGCCCAGATCCGCGAGCAGATGGCGCTGGCGGTGAACCGGGTGATGGCCGAGGGCTCGCTTTACGATCCCGACCTGGCGGCGCTGGCGATCAAGCAGGCGCGCGGCGACCTGATCGAGGCGGTGTTCCTGATCCGCGCCTATCGCACCACCTTGCCGCGTTTCGGCGTCTCGCGCCCGGTCGACACCGCGGCGATGGCGGTCGATCGCCGCGTCTCGGCCACGTTCAAGGACCTGCCGGGCGGGCAGGTGCTGGGGCCCACCTTCGACTATACCCACCGCCTGCTGGATTTCGCGCTGGCGGCGGAGGGTGAGGTGCCGCCCGCGCCGCAGGCGCCTGCACGGGACGAGCCGGTGCCGCATGTCACCGGCCTGCTGGACCGCGACGGGCTGATCGAGGGGCAGCCCAGGGACGACACGCCCGCCCCCGACCTGACGCGCCAGCCGCTGGAACTGCCGGCTTCGCGCGCGCTGCGCTTGCAGGCGCTGGCGCGGGCGGACGAGGGGTTCACCCTGTCGCTGGCCTATTCGACGCAGCGCGGCTATGGCCGCACCCACGCCTTTGTCGGCGAATTGCGCATCGGCCGCGTCGCGGTTCAGGTCGATCTGCCCGAGCTAGGCTTTGCCGTCGAGATCGGCGAGGTCGAACTGACCGAATGCGACACGGTGAACCAGTTCAAGGGCTCGAAGACCGAGCCACCGCAATTCACCCGCGGCTATGGCCTGGTCATGGGCCAGTCCGAGCGCAAGGCGATTTCCATGTCGCTGGTGGACCGCGCCCTGCGCTGGCAGGAACTGGGCGAGGATTTCACCGGCGCCCCGGCGCAGGATGAGGAATTCGTGCTAAGCCATTGCGACAACATCCAGGCGACGGGGTTCCTGGAACATATCAAGCTGCCGCATTACGTCGATTTCCAGGCGGAACTGGAACTGGTCCGGCGGATGCGGCGCGAGGCCGTGCAGATGCAGGAGGCGGCGGAATGACCGACCAAGCCTATAACTTCGCCTATCTGGACGAACAGACCAAGCGGATGATCCGCCGCGCGCTTCTGAAGGCGCTGGCGATCCCCGGCTATCAGGTGCCCTTTGCCAGCCGCGAGATGCCCATGCCCTATGGCTGGGGCACCGGCGGCGTGCAGGTGACGGCGGCCTGCCTGACCCCGGACGACCGGCTGAAGGTCATCGACCAGGGCGCCGACGACACCACCAACGCCGTGTCGATCCGCCGCTTTTTCCAGCGCACGGCGGCGGTCGAGACGACCGAGCGCACCGCCGACGCCACGGTGATCCAGACCCGCCACCGCATCCCGGAACAGCCCTTGGCCGAGGGCCAGGTCCTGGTCTATCAGGTGCCGATCCCCGAGCCCCTGCGCTTTCTGGAGCCGCGCGAGAACGAGACGCGCAAGATGCACGAGCTTGAGGAATACGGGCTGATGCACGTCAAGCTTTACGAGGACATCGCCCGGCATGGCGAGATCGCGACCGCCTATGCCTATCCGGTCCGGGTCGAGGGGCGCTATGTCATGGACCCCTCGCCCATTCCGAAATTCGACAATCCGAAACTGGCCGGCAATCCGGCGATCCAGCTTTTCGGCGCCGGGCGCGAGGCGCGCATCTATGCCCTGCCGCCCTATTCCGACGTGGTCAGCCTGGATTTCGAGGACCATCCCTTTACCGCCTCGAAGGCCGATCACGCATGCGACCTGTGCGGCGCGGGCAGCAGCTATCTGGACGAGGTCATCACCGACGACCGGGGCAGCCGCATGTTCGTCTGTTCCGACACCGATTTCTGCGCCTCGCGCCAGGCGCAGGGGCATCGCGGCCGCCTGTCGCCGCAAGGAGCCACGCCATGACCCTGATGCAGAACGCCATCACCGCCGCGCCGCTGCTGTCGGTGCAGGGCCTGACGAAACGCTACGGCCCGCGGATCGGCTGCGCCGATGTCGGCTTCGACCTTTATCCCGGCGAGGTGCTGGGCATCGTCGGCGAAAGCGGCTCGGGGAAATCGACGCTGCTGTCCTGCCTGGCCGGGCACCAGCGCCCGGATCAGGGGCGGATCCTGTTCGACGGTGCCGATGTGCTGGGTTTTTCCGAGGCAGAGCGGCGGCGGCTGTTGCGCGGCGACTGGGCCTATGTCCACCAGAACCCGCGCGACGGGCTGCGCATGGGCGTTTCCGCCGGCGGCAATGTCGGCGAGCGGCTGATGGCCGTGGGCGCGCGAAACTATGCCGCCATCCGCGAGAGCGCCACCGACTGGCTGGGCCGGGTCGAGATCGCGGCGGACCGCATCGACGACCGCCCCTCGGCCTTTTCCGGGGGCATGCAGCAGCGCTTGCAGATCGCGCGCAACCTGGTGACGGGGCCGCGGCTGGTGTTCATGGACGAACCCACGGGCGGGCTTGACGTCAGCGTGCAGGCGCGGCTGCTGGACCTGCTGCGCGGGCTGGTGCGCGACCTGGGCCTGTCGGTGGTGATCGTGACCCATGACCTGGCGGTGGTGCGGCTGCTGGCCGACCGGCTGATGGTGATGAAATCGGGCCGGGTGGTCGAAACCGGCCTGACCGACCAGGTGCTGGATGATCCGCAGCATGCCTATACCCAGCTTCTCGTGTCCTCTGTCCTTCAGGTGTAGCCCCATGATCGAGATCCAGAACCTTTCGAAAAGCTTCACCCTGCACAATCAGGGCGGCGTCGCCATCCCGGTGATGGCGGGGGCGCATCTGCGCGTGGGTCCTGGCGAATGCGTCGGGCTGGTCGGCCGCTCGGGCGCCGGGAAATCGACGCTGATGCGCATGGTCTATGGCAATTACCTGGCCGGCGCCGGCTCGATCCGCATCGGCGAGCTGGACGTGGTCACGGCCGAGCCGCGGCAGATCCTGGCGTTGCGCCGCGCGGTCCTGGGCCATGTCAGCCAGTTCCTGCGCGTCGTGCCCCGCGTGCCGACGCTGGAGGTGGTGGCCGAGCCGCTGTTGCGGCTGGGCGTCGCCCCGGATGCCGCGCGGGCGCGGGCCGCCGAATTGCTGGCGCGGCTGAACATTCCCGAGCGGCTGTGGCGGCTTTCCCCCACCACCTTTTCCGGTGGCGAGCAGCAGCGGGTGAACATCGCCCGCGGCTTTGCCCATGACTATCCGGCGCTGTTGCTGGACGAGCCGACGGCCAGCCTGGATGCGCAGAACCGCGAGGTGGTGCTGCGCCTGATCGAAGAGGCCAAGGCCCGCGGCGCGGCGATCCTGGGCATCTTTCACGACGAGGGGGCGCGGGACCGGGTCTGCGACCGGCTGGTCGATGTGACCGGCTTCACGCCGGGGCTGGCGGCATGAGCCGGCGGCTGGTCGCCGTGGTCGGCCCCTCGGGCGCGGGCAAGGACACGCTGATGGCGCTGGCCTGCGCCGCGCGGCCCGACATCCGCGCCGCCCGCCGCGTCGTCACCCGCCCGGCCGAGGCCGGCGGCGAGGATTTCGAGGGCGTGACCGAAGCCGAGTTCGCCGCCCGCCGGCAGGCCGGCGCATTCGCCCTGCACTGGCGCGCGCATGGGCTGGGCTACGGCATCCCGGCCGATGCCTTGGCCGGGCAGGGTACGCTGCTCATCAATGCCAGCCGCGCCGCCTTGGCTGAGGCGCAGGCGCAGTTTCCCGGCCTGGTGGTGCTGCTGGTGACGGCCCCGCCCGAGGTGCTGGCGCGGCGGCTGGCCGGGCGCGGGCGCGAAAGCGGCGCGGATCAGGCGGCTCGGCTGGCGCGGGCGGGCTTTCCGCTGCCGCCCGGCATCGCGCCGCGGGTGGTGGTCAATGACGGCACGCCCGAACAGGGGCTGGCGCGGTTCCTGGCCGCGCTTCAGCCGGAAAGGGTATAGCGATGCAGCAGGTGAAAGCGCCCGTCCTCGGCCTCTCCGAACAGGCACAGGTCCGCGACTTGGAAGGGCCGGGGCAGGACCGGGGCGAAATGCGCCTCCAGGATCTGCGCTGCCTGGGTGGCCAGCGGCTCCTCCAGCCGGTCGGTCAGGGTCAGGTGGAAACGGAACTCTTCCATGACATAGGGATAGCCCCAGAGGTCCAGCAATTCGCGCTGGCGCGGGGTCAGGTGCTCGGGGCGGCGGCGGGCGATCTCGGCCTGGATCAGGGGCGCGCGCAGGCCGTCCAGCGCCGCCACCACGGTCGCCGCCAGGGCTTGCAGCGGCGCGGTATCGCCCTGGGGCACCAGCGCCAGGAAACCGCCCAGGCTGGCCAAGTGCAGGCCGGGCAGGGTCACGGGCGCAAGCCGGCCCGCCAATTCCGCCAGGGCGCGCTGCAACTCGTCGGCATCCCGGCCCCCGGCCAGCCGGAAGGGCGGCTTCAGCGTGCCGTGAAAGCCGTATTTGCACGGATCGCGGGTGATTTCGGCCGCCGACAGGCCCAGATCAGGCGGGGTGAGCGGCCGGCCCGCGGCGGCATCCCAGCCCAGCCAGGCGCTGGCGCGGCTGGCGAAATCGCCCTCGGGCGGGGCGTAATAGACGGCGTAACGCTTTATCATGTCCATGCAGGGGCTCTTATCGCTGGCATGTCACAGGGCTGTGACACGGCGCTGGCATTCAGCCCGTCCATGGACCCGGACGCAAGACAGGACGACGAAAGATGACCGAGACGATCCTAGCCAATGCCACGCTTGTCCTGCCGGACGAGGTGATCCGCGGCGCGCTGCGCCTGGCGGATGGCCGCATCGCCGCCATCGACCAGGGCCGGGCGGTGCCGCAGGGCGCGGTGGATTGCCAGGGCGATCTGGTGCTGCCGGGGCTGATCGAACTGCATACCGACAACCTGGAGCGTCACATCCAGCCCCGCCCGCGCGTGCATTGGCCGCACCAGGCGGCGATCCTGGCCCATGACGGCGAACTGGCCAGCGTGGGCATCACCACGGTCTTCGACGCGCTGCGCGTGGGGTCGGTCGTATCGGACGGCAAGGCGAATTACGGCGAATATGCCCGCGCCCTGGCCGACGAGATCCTGGAGCTGCGTTCCATGGGCGCGCTGAAGATCAGCCATTACCTGCACCTGCGGGCCGAGGTCTGTTCCGAAACCCTGGTGGCCGAGATGGCCAAGTTCGGCCCCCAGGACCGCATCGGCATCGTCAGCCTGATGGACCACACGCCCGGAGAGCGGCAGTTCCGCGACCTGTCCAAGCTAAGGGATTACGTCTGCGGCAAGCATGGCCTGTCGGACGAGGGCTTTGCCGACCATGTCGCCAGCCAGCGCGCCCTGCGCGACCGGCTGGGCGCGCTGCACGAGGCGACGGCGGTGGCCGAGGCGCGGCGCTATGGCGCGGTGCTGGCCAGCCATGACGACACCACCGCGGCGCAGGTCGCGATTTCCGCCGTCCATGGCGCGTTTTTCGCCGAGTTCCCGACCACGGCCGAGGCGGCGGCGGCCTGCCGCGATCACGGCATCCGGGTGATGATGGGCGCGCCGAACCTGATCCGCGGCGGCAGCCATTCGGGCAATGTCGCCGCGGCCGACCTGGCCGAGGCGGGGCTTCTGGACATCCTGTCTTCGGATTACGTGCCCTCGTCGCTTTTGTCGGCGGCGCTGCTTTTGGGCGATCTGTGGGGGGACATGGCGCGCGGTATCGCCACCGCGACCGAAGCCCCGGCCCAGGCCACCGGGCTTGCCGATCGCGGCCGGCTGGCCCTGGGCGCGCGGGCCGACGTGATCCGCGTCGCCCGCATCGGTGGCGGCGCGGCGCTGCGCGGCGCCTGGGTGCAGGGGCGCCGCGTCGCCTGATCGCGTCGCCGGACGCAGCCCCGCCGAGGCAAGGGGGCTGCACGGCTTGCCCGGTCAGAACGGGCTGTCGGGGTAATAGAACTGCTCGGCGTTTTCGGGCGTGATCAACTGGCTGCCGATGATGAAGCGCCCGGTCATCGGGGCATTGGACACGAAGTTCAGCGCCGTCATCTCGATGGCCGATGAAATCAGCGCCGGCGGATAGGTCACGTTCACCGGCAACTGCTGGTCGCCCTCCATGATGCGCTTGACGATCTCTTTCATGCCGGCGCCGCCGATCACCCACATCTCGTCCTGGCGGTCCGCGGCGGAAATCGCCTCCAGCACGCCGATGGCCATGTCGTCGTCGGCCGCCCAGACCGCGTCGATTTCGGGATATTTCGCCAGATAGTCCTGCATCACCGCGAAAGCGTCGTCGCGGTTCCAGTTGCCGTGCTGCATGTCCAGGATTTCGACATCCGACCCGTCCAGTGCGGCCTGGAACGCCTCGACCCGCTCGTTGTCCAGCGTGGTCGGGATGCCGCGCAGCACCACGATCTTGGCGCCGGGTTCAAGGTTGTCGCGGAAATACTGGCCGGCGACGCGGCCGAAGGCGGCATTGTCGCCGGCGACGTAAAGATCCTCGATGCCCTCTTGCGACAGGCCGCGATCGACGACGGTGACGAACTTGCCCGCCTCTTTCACGGCGGCGACCGGGGCGGTCAGCGGCTCGGATTCAAAGGGCAGCACCACCAGCCCGTCGATGTTGCGGGTGGCCATCATGTCCTCGATATCGTTGACCTGCTTGGCCGCATCGCCGGCGGTGGACAGCACGAATTCCAGGTTCGGATAGGCCTTGCCCAACCGCTCGATCGTGTCCTGGGCGTGCCAGTTCAGCCCGCCCATGAAGCCATGGGTGGCCGACGGGATCGACACGCCGATGATCTTCTTCTCGGCCTCTTGCGCGGTGGCGGGGGCGGCGATCCCCATCGCGGCCATCAGGGCCGCGGCTTTCATCAGGCTTCTGCGTTTCATCATTTGCTTCCTCCCCAGTCACCGCTCGTCGGCGGTGCGTTTCTCCCGCTGCAAGACGACAGCAAGAACGATGATGACCCCCTGGATCGCCCCGTTCAGATAGGGGCTGACCAGGTCGGCCAGATTCAGGATATTGTCGATCAAGGACAGGATCAGGACGCCCACGACCGTGCCCCAGACCCGGCCGCGCCCGCCCTTCAGCGCCGTGCCGCCGATGATGACGGCGGCGATGGCCTCAAGCTCCCACAGAACCCCGGTCGAGCCCGAGGCCGAGCCGAGGCGCGGCACGTAAAGCACCACCGCCAGCCCGACCAGCACGCCCAGCAGGACATAGGTCAAAAGCCGCACCCGGTTCACGTCGATGGCCGAATAGCGCGCCACCCGGTCGTTCGAGCCTATGGCCTCAACATGGCGGCCAAAGCGGGAATGGCGCATGGCCCATTCGCCCAGGAACGCGATCAGGGCAAAGACGATGATCGGCCAGGTGATCCAGCCGATGCCGCCGTAATAGACCGGCCGGTAAAGCGTGCGCAGCCCGTAATCCAAGGACAGCGTGCCGCCGTCGGCCAGCCATGTCACCAGGCTGCGAAAGATGCCCATGGTGCCCAGGGTGACGATAAAGGGCTCGATCCCCGCCTTGGTGACAAGCGCGCCGTTCAGATAGCCCGCGGCAATGCCGCCCAGCACCGCGACGCCCATGCCCAGCAGGATGGTGCCCCAGTTGCTGCCCATTCCGGGCAGGGCGGCGTTCATGGCGATGATGGCGATCCCGGCCAGGAATGCCGCCATGGACCCTACCGACAGGTCCAGCCCGCCCGCGGTGATGACGAAGGTCATGCCGACCGCGATCAGCCCGATGAAGGCCGAGCGCGCCAGCACGTTGGTGATGTTCGCCGGCGCCAGAAAGGCGCTGTTCAGTGCCGCGCCCAGGATTACCAGGGCGACCAAGGCGACAAGCGGGCCAAGGGTATGCAGGTCTATCTTCATGCAACGTCTCCGGTCACGCCCATGGCCAAGCGGACGATATTGTCTTCGGTCATCGCCTGGCCCGCGACTTCGCCGGCCAGCCGCCCTTCGCGCATGACCAGCACGCGGTCCGACAGGCCGATCACCTCGGTCATTTCGCTGCTGATGACGATCAGGCTGCGGCCTTCGGCGGCAAGCTTGCGGATAAAGGCATAGATCTGGCGCTTGGTGCCCACGTCGATGCCGCGCGTCGGCTCGTCGATGATGATGATCCGGGGGTCGGGCAGCATCACCTTGGCCAGCAGCAGCTTTTGCTGGTTGCCGCCCGAAAGCTTGCCCGCAAGCATGTCGCGGCGGGGCGCGCGGATGTCGAATTCGCGCGTGGCCCGGTCCAGCGCTGCATCCTCGGCCGCGGTGTCCAGCCGCCAGGCGCCGAAACGCTCCAGCGTGGCCAGGGTCAGGTTCTCGCGCAGGCCCTTGTCCAGCAGCAGCCCGGCTTCCTTGCGGTCCTCGGTCAGATAGGCCAGTCCCGCCGCAAAGGCGTCGCGCAGGCTGCGGATGGCGACGGGCCGGCCCTCGACGCGGATCTCGCCGGTCGCGGGGCGCAGGCCGACCAGCCCCTCGGCCAGTTCGGTGCGGCCCGAGCCGACAAGGCCCGCGATGCCCAGCACCTCGCCCCGGCGCAGGGTCAGGCTGACGTCGCGGACCCGGCCGGGCACGGTCAGGCCCCGCACCTCCAGCGCGGGCGCGTCGCCCGGCTGGCCCTTGGGCGGGTAGAAGTCCTGCAATTCCCGGCCGACCATGGCGGTGGCCATGCCGTCCTCGGTCAACTCGCCGCGCAGGGCCTGGCGCACCACGCGGCCGTCGCGCAGGACGGTGATGCGGTCGGCCAGGTGCGCCACCTCGTCCAGCCGGTGCGAGCAGTAAAGGATCGCCACCCCCTCGGCCCGCAGCCGGTCGATCTGCGCGTAAAGCGCGCCGACCTCGCGATGGGTCAGCACGGCGCTGGGTTCGTCCATGATCAGCACGCGGGCCTGGCGCGACAGGGCCTTGGCGATCTCGACCATCTGGCGGTCGGGCACCGACAGGTCGCGGATGCGCGCATCGGGGTCGATGCTAGTGTCCAGGCGTTTCAGCAGCGCGGCGGTGGCATCGCGCATGGCGGCATGGTCCAGCCGCCAGGCGCCGGCTTCGCGGCCCAGGAACACGTTCGCTGCCACGCTGAGGTCGGGGGCCAGGTTGAATTCCTGGTGGATGACCACGATGCCCTGCGCCTCGGCCTGGGGGCCGCTGGCGAAATGGACGGGCTGGCCGTCTAGCAGCACCTGGCCCGCGGTCGGGTCCAGGAAGCCGCCCAGGATCTTCATGATCGTGGACTTGCCGGCGCCGTTCTCGCCGATCAGGGCATGGACCTCGCCCGGTTCCAGCGCCAGATCGACGCCGTGCAGAACCTCGATCGGGCCGAAGCGTTTCGAGACATTGTCCAGCGCCAGCACGGTCATGGCCCCACCTCTGTCCACGCGCCATCCCGTCCCGAGGATGCCTGGGCGGCGGCGATGAACGCCATGCCTGACAGGCCGGCATCCAGTCCCGGCACGCGGTCCACATAGCTGGAATCGCCGCGAATAATGGCCGCTATATCGCTATAAAGATTGGCGAACCCCTCCAGATAGCCCTCGGGGTGGCCCGGCGGCGTGCGGTATGAGGCGCTGCGGTCCTGCGCCCGCGTCAGGATGCGGGCCGGGCCGTCCTTGGGCGACAGGATCAGCCGCTCGGGGTCGGTCAGGCGCCATTCCAGCGCGGCCTTGGTGCCGAAGACCCGCAGCGACAGCCCGTTTTCCTGCCCGACGGCGACCTGGCTGACCCAGATGCCGCCCCGCGCGCCCGAGCCGTAGCGTAGCGCGATGCGGGCATCGTCATCGACCGCGCGGCCCGGCACCAGGCTGGACAGTTGCGCCGACAGGGACGCGGGCGTCTGGCCGGTGACGAATTGCGCAAGCTGCCAGGCATGGGTGCCGATATCGCCGATGGCCCCGGCCCCGGCGCGGGCGGGATCGGTGCGCCATTCGGCCTGCTTGCCCTCGGCCGGGTCGGCCAGCCAACCTTGCAGGTATTCGGCCTGCACCAGCCGGATATCCCCCAGCGCGCCTTCGGCCACCAGGGCGCGGGCCTCGCGCAGCATCGGCATGGCGCAGTAGTTGTGGGTCAAAAAGAATCGCGCGCCGCTGGCCTGCGCGGCCTGCGCAATCTCGCGCGCCTGTTCGGGCGTCGCCGCCAGCGGCTTGTCGCAGATCACATGGATGCCGGCGCGCAGAAAGGCCGCGGCGGGGGCGGCGTGCAGGTGGTTGGGGGTGACGATGCTGACCGCCTCGATCCCGTCGGCGCGCGCCGCCTCGGCCCGTGCCATCCGGGCGAAATCGTCATAGCCGCGGATGCCCAGTTCGGCCGCGCCGGATGCCGCGCGGTCGGGGTCCGAGGACAGCGCCCCCGCCACCAGCACGAAGCGGCCGTCCATGCGCGCGGCGATGCGGTGGACGGCGCCGATAAAGGCGCCGCTGCCGCCGCCGACCATGCCTAGGCGGACCGGCATCATAGCCCCAGCGCCCTGTCGATGGCGGCGCGGTCCACGCGGCTGACGGCAAAATCGTCGAAGGCATGGGGCGTCACCCGGATGATGTGGTCGCGCACGAAACGCGCGCCTTCCCGCGCCCCGTCCTCGGGGTGTTTCAGCGCGCATTCCCATTCGACCACCGCCCAGCCGTCGAAACCGTATTGCGTCAGCTTGGAAAACACGCTGCGGAAATCCACCTGCCCGTCGCCGGGGCTGCGGAAGCGGCCGGCGCGCTCCGCCCAGGGCTGGAAGCCGCCATAGACGCCCTGCCGGCCCGTGGGGCGGAACTCGGCATCCTTGACGTGGAACATGCGGATGCGGTCGTGATAGATGTCGATATTTTGCAGGTAATCAAGCTGTTGCAGGACATAATGCGACGGGTCGTAAAGCATGTTCGCCCGCGCATGCCCGCCGACCCGGTCCAGGAACATCTCGAAGGTGGCGCCGTCATGCAGGTCTTCGCCCGGATGGATCTCATAGCAAAGGTCGATGCCGTTTTCCTCGGCCAGGTCCAGCAGCGGGCGCCAGCGCGCGGCCAGGGTGTCAAAGGCCGCCTCGACCAACCCCGGCGCGCGCTGCGGCCAGGGGTAAAGATAGGGCCAGGCCAGCGCGCCCGAGAAGGTCGCCATCCGGTCCAGGCCCAGCAGGCGGCTGACGCGGATGGCGCGGGCGACCTGGTCCACCGCCCATTCCTGCCGCGCGCAAGGATTGCCGCGCAGGGCCGGCGGCGCAAAGGCGTCGAAGCCGGCGTCATAGGCCGGATGCACGGCGACAAGCTGGCCTTGCAGATGCGCCGAAAGCTCTGTCACCTCGACGCCGTTCTGCCGGGCGATGCCCAGGAATTCGTCGCGATAGGCCGCCGATTCCCCGGCCAGCGCCAGGTCCAGGATGCGCGGGTCATGCGTCGGCACCTGCACGCCCAGATAGCCGCAATCGGCCGCCCAGCGGGTGATGCCGTCCCAACTGTCGAAGGGCGCCTTGTCGCCGATGAACTGCGCCAGAAACAGCGCCGGTCCCTTGATGGTCCGCATGGTTTCCCTTTCCCCTTGGGCTTAGGCTGCACTTCTCTGCAATCGATTGCAAACATTTTCTTGCACCCGCCCGGCGCGGGCGGATAATCTTTGGCGATGGAAAGCCAGACGCCGCCCGGACGGGCCAGATTGTCGGATGTCGCCAGGCGCGCGGGGGTCTCGGCCTCGACCGTCAGCCGGGTGCTGTCCAATCCCGGAGTGGTGGCCCATGCCACGCGCGAGGCGGTGATGCAGGCCGTGGCCGAAACCGGCTATCGCATGAACCACGCCGCGCGAAACCTGCGCAAGCAGCGGACCGGCTGCGTCGTGGCGCTGGTGCCGAACCTGGGCAATCCGTTCTTTGCCAAGATCCTGGACGGGATGGGGCGGGAACTGGCTGGTGCGGGCTATGACCTGCTGGTCGCCGACACGCTGGAAGACAGCGGTCGCCACACCCGGCTGGACCGTTTCCTGGACCCGTCGCGCGCCGATGGGATCATCCTCATGGACGGGCTGGCGCCCTTTGGCGACCTGGCGGGGCGGGCGGACCTGCCGCCGGTCGTCACCGCCTGCGAATGGATCGAGGGGGCGGACCTGCCCCGCGTCATGCTGGACAATCGCCAGGGCGGGCGGCTGGCCGTGGCGCATCTGCGCGCGCTTGGCCATTGCCATATCGGGCTGATCGGCGGCCCGCCCGGCAACGTGCTGCACCAGGCCCGCCACCAGGGCGCGCATGAGGGCGCGCATGAAGGTGCCGGGGGCGTCCGCCTGACCGAGTTTCCCGGCGATTTTACCATGCAGTCGGGACAGCGGGCGGCGCAGGCATGGCTGGCGCTGCCGCGCCCTGACCGGCCCACCGGCATCTTCGCCTTTTCCGACGAGATGGCCTGCGCCTTCATGTCCGGGCTGCATCGCGCCGGGCTTGCGGTGCCGCGCGACGCGTCCATCGTCGGGTTCGACGATATCGAACTGGTCTCGCACCTGTCCCCGGCATTGACCACGATCCGCCAGCCCAAGCGCGAGATCGGCCGCAAGGCGGCGCGGATCATCCTGGATCGCATCGCCGGGCGCGAGATTGCGCCCGTCACCCTGCTGGCGCCCCGGCTGATGGAACGCGAAACGACGGCGCCGCCGCCCCCGTCATAAGCGGCCGTCCGGCGCGCCTGCCCAGGGCTAAAGCGCCGCCAGCCGCTCGGCCAGATGCGGCAACCGCGCCAGCGTCGCCGCCAGCCGTGTCCGCCAGGACGGGCCCTGCGCCATCGCCGTCTCATAGGCGTCGCGCAGATCGTCGGGGCGTTCCTCGGCCAGCGCCTCGATCAGGAACGCGGCCTGCGCCCGGTCCTTGCGCGCCTTCAGCGCCTCCGGCCCCTCGCGCCTGCGGTCGGCGACGATCAGCTTGTGGATGGCATAGCGTTCGGGCCGCGGCACCTGGATCAGGAAGCCGGCGCGGTAAAGCAGCGGCACCCGGATCGGCTCGGCGATCAGGAAGTTCAGGTAATGCAGGCTCTGCGCCGAAACTCCCAGCGCCGGCAGGTCGCGCAGCCCTTCTGTGCCGTCGAAACAGGGGGTCAGGAACTCGACCAGCGTCTGCTGCTCGCCCTGGCGCCAGCGCCAGACCCGCTGCCCCTCGACCGAGGGCAGGGGGGCAAAGCGCAGCTCGCGGAACACCTCGGCCAGCGGCTCGGTCACCTGGTCGCCCAGCACCAAGGACAGCCGCTCGAAGCTGGCGATGTCGATGTCGTCGGTCATCGCCGTCTGGTCGAAACCCAGGCGGATGCCCAGTTCCCCCTCGTAACAGCGGAACGCCTGGGTGCCGACCAGCGTGCCCCCCAGCCGGAACACCCCCGCCCGCGCCATGGCCGAGATCACCTGGCCGGTGCCGCGGTCGGTCATCAGGCAGCCCTCGGCCCGCAGGACGCGCATCAGCCGCGAGCGTTCGCGCTGGCTCTGCCTCTCGGCCTCGCGCAGGGTCTCCAGCCGGTCCAGCCGCGCGCGCAATTCCTCGCCATCCTCGCCGATATAGCGGTCGAGCGTGCGGTCGCCGATGCGGAAATGATCATACCAATAGGCCCTTTGCCCGACCTTCTTCAGCCGCGGCACCCCGCGCAATTCGCTGACCGCCGCATCCTTGAGATGCCGCAGCAAATCGGTCCAGGCCGCCACCGCCACCGGCGAAAGATGCTGCATCACCGCGCTACCCCACAGTTTCTTCCTTGTGGGGCAAGGATAATCCCCTCGCGTCTACCCCACAAGAAAAAATCTGTGGGGTAGGACGTGACTGCCCGATTTCACCGTTTCTCAAATACTCATGCACCCGCGCAACCTGGCACCGCACCGGCCGGCTGGGTCCCATGTTCGGCCACCCATTCCAGGGCGCCGGCCAGCACGGCGTCATGGACCGCCGCCCCGATCGCCTCGCCAAGCGCGGTGTGCAGCCCGGCAAAACCCGTGCCGCCGGCGTCGCAGGCGACCGCGATGCAATCGGTGCCGGTGCCGGTGGCGCGGCCGGTCGGCAGTTCGATCCCGGCGGCGATCACCGCGGCGGTGCGGGCCTCGGCCACGATGCTCAGCGCCTCGATCATCGCGGCATCGGTCAGCCCGCCTTCGATCAGCAGGGCGATGTTGATGGTGCCATAGCCGCGGGGCTGGACCATGCGACGCCGGCCGACCCGTTCGGCATTGCCCAGTCCGACGGTGGCCAGGCAGGCCGCCGGCCCGGCATGGGCCATCCGGTAATGGCGCAGCGCGCGCGAGGTCATCATGCCCACGTCGCCGCCATGGTCGATCCGCGCCATCTCCTCCCCCAGCCAGGCCGCGGCATCCAGGTCCGGGGTCAGGTCGGCATCGCGGACCTGGCGGATCAGGATATGCCGCGCGCTGCGAAAGCCGGGGCGATGCGGGGCAAAGGACAGCACCCGCCGCTCTCGTCCCAGATCGGCCACCAGCCAGGGCGGGGCCAGCCTGACCCGCAAATCCGTTCCTGCCACCGCCATCCCCCGCGCCCATGCCGGCCGGGTTTGCGCCATCGCCGGGCGGCGATCAATGCCCTTTCAGATATGCAGGGCGTGACCCAGCGCGCGCAGGCAGGCTTCGTGCAGCGCCTCGCCGCGGGTCGGATGGGCGTGGATGGTGCCGGCGATGTCCTCCAGCCGCGCGCCCATTTCCAGCGCCAGGGCAAAGCCGCCGGCCATCTCGGCCACGCCGGCGCCGACCGCCTGGATGCCCAGCACCTCATGCGTGTCGGGGCGGGCGGTGACGCGGACGAAGCCCGTCTCGTCGTCCGAGGTCATCGCCCGGCCGTTGGCGGCAAAGGGGAAAAGGCCGGTCACGACCTCGCGCCCCGCCGCCGCCGCCTCGTCGGGGGACAGGCCCACCGAAACGATCTCGGGGTCGGTAAAGCAGACCGCCGGGATCGCCCGCTTGTCCCAGGCGCGGCGCTGGCCGGCGACCAGTTCGGCCACCATCTCGCCCTGGGCCATGGCGCGATGGGCCAGCATCGGCTCGCCGGTGACGTCGCCGATGGCCAGCACGCCGGTCATCGAGGTGCGGCAGCGCTCGTCGATGCGGATGAAGGGGCCGGCCATCTCCAGCCGCAGCCCGGCCACCCCAGCGGCGGTAGCGCGCGGGCGGCGGCCCACCGTCACCAGCACCTTGTCGGCCTGGATGTCCTCGGCCCCGTCCACGCCGGCGACGCGCAGCGCGCCGCTGTCCGACAGCCCGCCGGCCCGCGCCCCGGTCAGCACCCGCACGCCCAACTGCGCCAGGCGCTGCGCCACCGGCCGGGTCAGTTCGGCATCGTATTGCGGCAGGATGCGCGACGCGGCCTCGACCACCGTCACCTGCGCGCCCAGCTTGGCATAGGCGATGCCCAGTTCCAGCCCGATATAGCCGCCGCCGACCACGGCCAGCCGGCCCGGCACCTTGGTCAGCGCCAGCGCGTCGGTCGATGAGATGACCTTGCCGCCAAAGGGCAGCGCCGGCACCTCGATCGGCTCCGAGCCGGTGGCGATGACCAGCACCTCGGTGCGGATCTGCACCGGGCCCTCGGGCGTCTCGACCAGCACGGTCTTGCCGTCGCGGATGCGGGCATGGCCCGTCACCAGCCGCACTTTGGCCTTGCGCAAAAGCGTGGCGACGCCGCCGGTCAGCCGCTCGACGATGCCGTCCTTCCAGGCCATGGTGGCGCCCAGGTCCAGCCGCGGCGCGCCCGCCGAAATCCCCATCGACGGGGTCGAGGAAAGCTGGGCAAGCCGATGATATTCCTCGGCCGCATGGATCAGCGCCTTGGACGGGATGCAGCCCACGTTCAGGCAGGTTCCCCCCGGCGGCTCGGCATCCACGATCACCGTGTCGACGCCCAACTGCCCGGCGCGGATGGCGCAGACATAGCCGCCGGGGCCGGCGCCGATGACCAGCAGCCTGCATTGGATCTCGCGCATCGCTCAGCCCTCCACGAAGATCAGCGCCGGGGTTTCCAGCAGCTCTTTCAGCCGCGCCACGAAGACGGCGGCGTCCCAGCCGTCGATCACCCGGTGGTCGAAACTGCATGACAGGTTCATCATCTTGCGCGGCTCGAAGGCGGCGCCGTTCCAGTGGGGCCGCACCGCCAGGCGGTTGACGCCGACGATGGCGACCTCGGGGACGTTCAGGATCGGGGTCGAGGCGATGGCGCCCAGGGGCCCCAGCGAGGTGATGGTGATGGTCGAGCCGGCAAGCTCGTCGCGCTTGGCGGTGCCTTCCTTGGCCGCCGCGCCCAGCCGCGCGATCTCGGCCGCGAGGCTGCGCAGGTCCAGCGCCTCGGCATGGCGCACGACCGGCACCATCAGCCCATGCGGGGTCTGCGCGGCGATGCCCAGATGCACCCCGCCAAAGCGGCGGATCAGCCCGGCCTCGGCGTCGTAATGCGCGTTCAGCATCGGCTGTTCATGCAGCGCGCGCACGATTGCGCGGGCGATGAAGGGCAGCGGGTTCAGCCGCATCCCCTTGCCCTGCGCATTCATCCGGGCGCGCAGGTCTTCCAGGGCGGTTGCGTCCACTTCCTCGACGATGGTGATCTGCGGGACGCGGTTGGCGGCCTCCATGCGTTCGGCGATCTTGCGGCGCAAGCCGATGACGCGGATGTCCTCGACGCCGGTATCCGCCTGCGGGCCGGAAGGGGCGGGAATGCCGCCCGAGGCGATGAAGGCATCCAGATCTTCGTGCCCGATCCGGCCGGCCGGACCCGAGCCGCGCACCAGCCGCAGGTCCACCCCCGCCTCGCGCGCCCGTGCCCGCACGGCGGGCGAGGCGATGGGCCGCTCGCCTTCGGCGCGCAAGGGCGCGGCGGGCGCGGCCTTGGCCGGCGGTTTCGCGGCCGGCGGTTCCGCCTGGGGCGCGGGCGCGGGCGGCGCTTCGGCCTTGGGCTGCGCCGGTTCGGGATCGGCGGGGGCGGTTTCGGCCTGCCGCGACGGTTCCGCCGGTGGCGCATCGTCCGCGACATTGCCCGGCCCGTCCACTTCCAGCCGGACCAGCTCGGCGCCGACGGCGATCACGTCGCCGGGCTGGCCTGCCTGCCAGACCACCGTGCCGGTGAAGGGGCAGGGGATTTCCACCGTCGCCTTGTCGGTCATGACCGCGACCATCGGGTCGTCCTCGCGCAGGATGTCGCCGGGCTGGGCCAGCCATTCGGCGATCTCGGCCTCGGCGATGCCTTCGCCGATATCGGGCATGCGGATTGCGTGGATACCCATGTCAGGCCACCTCGACCAGTTGACGCAATGCCTCGGCCACCCGTGCGGGGCCGGGGAAATAGCTCCATTCGTGGACATGCGGATAGGGCGTGTCCCAGCCCGCCACCCGCCGGATCGGCGCCTCCAGGTGCCAGAAGCATTCGGCCTGCACCAGCGCCGCCAGTTCCGCGCCATAGCCCGAGGTCAGCGTCGCCTCGTGCAGGATCAGGCAGCGGCCGGTCTTGTTGACCGAGGTCACGATGGTTTCCATGTCCAGGGGCAGCAGGGTGCGCAGGTCGATCACTTCGGCATCGACGCCGCAATCCGCGGCCGCGGCCAGCGCGACATGGACCATGGTGCCATAGGTCAGCACCGTCACCGCGCGGCCCTGGCGGCGGACCGCCGCCTTGCCCAGCGGCACGGTGTAATGCCCCTCGGGCACCTCGCCCAGCTCGTGGCTTTTCCAGGCCGTGACCGGGCGGTCGTGATGGCCGTCGAAGGGACCGTTGTAAAGCCGCTTCGGCTCCATGAAGATCACCGGGTCGGGATCCTCGATGGCGGCCATCAGCAGCCCCTTGGCGTCGCGCGGGTTCGAGGGCACGACGGTCTTGAGGCCCGTGACATGGGTGAACAGCGCCTCGGGCGATTGGCTGTGGGTCTGGCCGCCGAAGATGCCGCCGCCGGTGGGCATGCGGATCACCATCGGACAGGTGAACTCTCCGGCCGAGCGATAGCGCAGCCGCGCCGCCTCGGACACGATCTGGTCATAGGCGGGATACATGTAATCGGCGAACTGGATTTCCACCACCGGCTTCAGCCCGTATGCGGCCATGCCGATCCCCGCCCCGACGATGCCGGATTCGTTGATCGGCGTGTCGAAGCAGCGGGTCTTGCCGTATTTTGCCTGCAAGCCGGCGGTGCAGCGAAAGACGCCGCCGAAATAGCCCACATCCTCGCCGAAGACCACGACGGCGGGGTCGGCGCCCATCGCCACGTCCAGCGCATCGCGGATCGCCTCGATCATCGTCATGCGTGCCATGTCAGAACCCCGCCTCGTGACGTTGCTTCAGAAGATGCGGCGGCATCTCGGCATAGACATCCTCGAACATGTCGGCGGGGCTGGGGTGCTGGCCGTGATGCAGGGTGCCGATGGCTTCGGCGCGTTTCTGCATCTCGGTGATCTCGGCCAGGATCTGCGCCTCGGCCTGCTGGTGGCGCTCGTCGCTCCAATGGCCAAGCGCGATCAGGTGGTTTTTCAGCCGCAGGATCGGGTCGCCCAGCGGCCAGGCCGCGCTTTCCTCGGCCGGGCGATAGGCGGACGGGTCGTCCGAGGTCGAATGCCCGCCGGCGCGATAGGTGACATATTCGATCAGCGTCGGACCCAGGTTGCGCCGCGCCCGTTCCGCCGCCCAGCCGGCCACCGCCAGCACCGCCAGGTAGTCGTTGCCGTCCACCCGCAGCGAGGGGATGCCGAAGCCGTGCCCCCGCGCCGCAAACGTGCCCGACCCGCCGCGCGCAATCCCCTGAAAGGTCGAGATCGCCCATTGGTTGTTCACGATGTTCAGGATCACCGGCGCCTTGTAGGTCGAGGCAAAGACCAGCGCGGCGTGGAAATCGCTTTCCGCCGTCGAGCCGTCGCCGATCCAGGCCGCCGAGATCCTGCGGTCGCCCGAGATGGCCGAGGCCATGGCCCAGCCCACCGCCTGGATATATTGCGTCGCAAGATTGCCGGAAACGGTGAAGAAGCCATGCGCCTTGGAGGAATAGCAGACCGGCAGTTGCCGCCCGCGCATCGGGTCCTGGGCATTGGAAAACACCTGGTTCATCATCGAACTGATGGGATAGCCGGCGGCGATCAGCAGCCCGGCCTGGCGATAGGTCGGGAAGTTCATGTCGCCCGGCGCAAGTGCGCGCTGGAAGCCGCAGGAAATCGCCTCTTCGCCCAGGTGCTGCATGTAGAAGCTGGTCTTTTGCTGGCGCTGCGCGTTCAGCATCCGCGCGTCGTAGATGCGCAGGGTCATCATGTGGCGCAGCCCCTCCAGCAGGTCGTCGGGGGTGATCTCCAGCGCCTCGGCCCAGGGGCCGACGGCCTGCCCCTCGCGGTTCAGGACGCGGATGATGGTGAATGCCAGGTCGCGCATCGCCTGGGGGTCGGCATCGACCTCGGGGCGGCGGACGCTGCCGGCCCGCGCAATGGCTACATGCGAGAAATCCGGCTGGCCGCCGGGGCGGACCTCGGGCTCTGGCACCACAAGGCCAAGCGGCGGATAGTCGTCGGGGTCTGGTCTCTGCATCGATACCTCCCTGGTCCGGGCGATGGTCGGGCCCCCGCGGGTCCCTTTCCCGGCTTCTTCCATGTTGATGATGCCACAGATCGCCGCAAAATCTTCTTTCTTTCTTTCCGCGCATCGACCAATCTAAGAAAGATTCTTTCGACGATCCGGGGCTGACATGAGCGGACCTTCTGCATCGCGCCAGATTGACGCGACCGACCTGAGGATCCTGCGCGAGCTGAGTCGCGATGGGCGGCTGTCCAACAGCCAGCTTGCCGAACGGGTCGGGCTGTCGCCCAGCCCCTGCTGGCAGCGCACCCGCCGGCTGGAGGCCGAGGGCGTGATCCGCGGTTATGCGGCGATCCTGGACCAGTCGCGGCTGGGCGCGGCCGAAACCGTCATCATCGAGATCACGCTGGAGCGGCATGACGAAAAGGTGCTGGAGCAGTTCGGCCGCGCCATGGCCGCCATCCCCGAGGTGCAAGAGGTCTATATGACCACCGGCGAATATGATTACCTGCTGAAGGTCGCGGTCAGCGGCACCCGCGGATACGAGGAATTCCTGCGCCGCAAGCTTTACCGGGTGCCGGGGATCAGGAACGCCCGCTCGATCTTTACCCTGCGCTGCCTGAAGGAACGCGGCACCGTCCTGGCCTTGCAGCCCGAGGCGGAATAGGGGCCGGCTTAGCCGCGCAGGCGATAGACCCAGTGCCGGGACAGCAGAAAGACCATCGCCGAGATGATCGCCGTCACCAGCACCTGCGCCGCAAACAGCGGCGCGCCCAGCCCCTGGACCAGGCCGGCCATCAGCCCCGCGTTCAGCGCCATCGCCCCCAGATGCATGGCGACAAAGCGCGCCATGCTGCCCAGGTTCGGCGGGCCGGCGCGAAAGGTCAGCCAGCTTTGCAGCGCGTAATTGTAAAGCATGCTGATCGCATAGCAGGCCGAGGTCAGCACGACGATGCTGTCGATTCCGTCGCGCAAGCCCCAGAGCAGCAGGAAATAAAGCCCGGTGGACGAGGCCCCGACCAGCACGAAGCGCAGGATCTGCCAAGGGTCCGCCCCGGCGCTGTTCAATCCGCCATCCTTTCGAACAAGGTGCCGAACCCGCCCTGCATGGCCACGCGGTAGCCGTCCCCCATATGGGACAGCAGCGCCGCCAGCATCGGCCGGCCCGGCCCCGCCGGCACCAGCCCGCCGCCATCGGTCGCGGCAAAGGGCGCGCCCATGATCAGCACGAAACGCGGGCGATGGGTTTCCAGCCCGTCGCGGATCTCGGCCATCCAGGCGTCGTAAAGCGGGAAATCCGGCTGCATCAGCTCGACCGCGGGGGTGATGAAGCGATGCGCGGGCAGTCTTTGCGCCAGATAGGGGATCTGGTGAGCGGTGCCGTATTGCACCATCCGCTCATCCGGGGTGCTGCCGGTGCGGATGATCTGCACCAGCCGCTCCTGGTCCTGGGCCGAGATGTCGAAGCCGCCGGTGACCGGCGCAATGCCGCGGCCGCGAAGATCGGCCAGCAGATGCGCGTCGCCCGCCAGTTTCGCGCCGATGCCCGCCACGACAAGCGCCGTCATGGCCACAAGCGCGCCGCCGGCCATCGCCCGGCGTCGCGGGTCGGATGCGTCCCGCCGGGCGGCGGCCAGGCGGTCCAGCGCCACCGCACTCAGCATCACCAGCAGCGGCAGAAAGCCCGCAAGGTGATAGCCGAAGCCCTTGCCTTGCGCGAAAAAGGACAGCAGGATCGCGGCGGCCAGGCCCAGCACCAGCATCAGCGGATAGCGCAGGCCGCGGTCGCGCGTGATCCACAGGGCCAGCCCGACCAGGCCGCAAAGCGTCATCCAGTGCCACCAGCGCCCGAACAGCACCAGCAGCGTCTGGCCCATAGCCATCGGCGTCTCGTCCGCATAGACCTGCGCGGTGAACAGCACCGATTGCCGATACCAGTCGTCCAGATTGCCCACGGCCAGCGCCCAAAGCACGACGGCCAGCACGACCAGCGCAAAGCCCGCCGCCGGCGCGGCCAGGCGCGCAGCCGTCCCATGCCGGCGCGGCCAGCCGATCCAGGCCCGCGGCAGCGCCTCGATGATCAGCAGCCCGGCCAGCACGGAAAGATAGGTGGGGCGGACCATCACCGCCGCGCCGACCAGCATCCCGGCGCAGGCCAGGCCCGCCAGTTCGCGCCGCGCCGGGGCCAGCATGGCGCAGCAGGCCATGACCGACAGCCCCGCGGCGATGATGTCGCGCTGCCCCGCCATCCAGCCGCCGGCGGTGACATAGACCGGCGGATAAAGCGCCAGCGCGACAAAGGGCGCCAGCCGGAACCCCGCCCGCCACAGCAGCGCCGCCGCGGCGATGGCCACGCCCTGCATCAGCAGGAAATCCGCCAGATGCCACGCCCAGGGGGCCGGGCCGAAAAGCCGCAAGGCCGCCAGGTGCAGCAGCATCGCGCCCGGCCAGTTCATGTCGAAGCTGCCCGAATAGAACGGCATCCCCTGGGTCGCCATCCAGGCCATGTAGTCGAATTGCGCCTGGTCGGGCGACGGCTCGACCTTGAGCCACAGCAGGCACAGCACCGGCGCCGAGGCCAGCCACAGCGCCAGCAGCCCGCGGCGCAGCAGGGCCGCGCCACCGCTTGCCGAGGCATAGGCGGGGGGAACAAGCATGGACATGGCGGGCCTCCCTTCAGGCCAGGCCGCTGCGGGCCATGGTGGCGATGCGCGAAATCCCCGCCACCAGCGAGGTCGCCTGCCAATCGGCGGGCAGGGCGGATGGCAGGAAGCTCATGTCCTGCATGTTCGACGGATGGGGATCGAATTGCAGCAGCAAGGGCCGCTCGACCCGCTCGCGCACCCGTTCGATCACCTCGAAGACCGAGGCCGGGCGGCCGCGCGCCAGCAGCAGGACCTGCATCTCGGCGCGGTCTTCGGGCGCGGCGATCCGGCGGGCGATGTAATGGCCGATGTCGTCGGCCAGCACATAGTCGCGCAACGTGTTGGGATTGCCGAAGATGCGCGTGGTCCGCCCCGTCAGCCCGTTCGCGACCAGCGCCGCGACCAGCCCCACGCGTTTCGAGCGCGTCGCCCCATAGACCGAGCTGGGGCGATAGACATGGCGGCGGTCCAGCCCCTCGGCCCGCGCCAATGCCTGTTCCTGCGCCAGCTTTCCCGCGCCATAGGCGCGCAGCGGCCGCGGCCGGGTTGCGGACGAGCAATGGGTCTGGCTTTCGAACAGCCCGCCTGCGGAACTGATCATGTGGAAATCGACCGGCCGGTCGCGGCGCAGCGCCTGGGCCATGCGGATCAGCTCTTCGACCAGGGCGGTTTCCTGCCGCATCTGCGCCTGGTCCGAACCGAAGCCGCTTTGCCCGCCGGCCCAGACCAGCGCCACGGGCAAGCGCGGGGGCAGGGCGGCCGCGATCGCATCCGCCTGCGCCCGCCGCCGCGGCGCGTCGTGCCAGTCATAGGGAAATTCGACCCCGCGCGCGCCAAAGCGCAGCCGCAAGGCGCGGTCCACCGCGCCGCCGATCAGCCCCAGGCCGAACAGCAGGATGACCGGCTTGTCGCCGCCGTCGATCTGCAAAAGCTTCATCGCGGCAAATCCGGGGCGGTTTCGAACCATTGCCGAACCGCATTATCGCCGGATCGGTCGATGGTGAAAAAGGTGGGCTTGCCATGCACCTTGAGAACCAGCGACGAAAGATATTGCAGCACGATGCCCAGCATGAAGGCCGAAAGCCCGCCAAAGAACATCATCGCCAGGAATAGCGAGGTCCAGCCCTGCACCTGGATATCCGCCGGATAAAACAGCTTGACCGCCAGGAAATAGACCGATGCCAGGACGGATATCGCCATTGCCGTCAGCCCCAGCACGGCGCCTATTCTCAGCAGCTTGATCTGGCTGGAAAAGATCATCCTCCAGGCATGGGACAGCAGCGACCGCAGGCTGTAGCCGCTGCGGCCGGTGCGCATATATCTTTCATCCTTCATTTCCACGCGGATCGCGCGGATGCTTTGCGTGAACCAGCCCAGCGTGATGTCCAGATAGGTATCATGCGAACAGACGCTGGCCGCCGCCCGCGCCACCGGCCCGCGGATCAGCCGAAAGCTGTTAAAGCTGGGCAGGTTGGGATTGTCGGTCAGCCATTGCATCAGCCGCTTGAAGCTGCGCGAGGTCAGGTCGCGGATCGCCGCGCCGTGGACGGCCGAGACGGGATTGGCATAGACGATATCTGCCCGCTCCAGGACCGCGCAGCGCAGCATCTGGGTGATAACCTCGGGGCGGTGCTGCAAATCCTCGTCCATCGTGACCACCCAGTCGCCGGAACTGTGCAGGATGCCGACGATGGTGGCGGGGTGCTGGCCGAAATTGCGCGACAGGTGCAGCGGCACGATCCAGTCGTGCCGGCGGGCCAGCGCCTCGATCCGCGCGGCGGAATCGTCGATGGCCGCATCGTCGACGAATATCGCCTCGGCCAGGAAAAACGGGGTCTGCTGTTGCTGCCATTGCCGGCGCAGCCCGTCCAGGGCCTCGGCCAGGGGGGTCAGGTAATCGCTGCCGCAATAGACCGGCACCACGATGCTGACCATGATGCCTTGTATCTTGGAAATCTCGGACATATTCGCGTTGGCCCAGGTTTTACCAGTTGACGATTCCCGTTTACCCTTTGGCTGCCAGGCGCTGCGATCCCCCCAAGGCTTTGGCGGCGTTAAATCGAATTGCGTCACCGCTTATCGGGCACGGCTTTGCGCCGCTGCCGATAAGACATTCTTGATTCCCGTCGAATGATACGATGCCTTGTTGGAAAGCCTGCCCGCATCCCTGATAAAAAACAAGCATTTTCTGGCTTGTATCGGCGTGGATAAAGACAACCCCGGCGCGACCATTGCCGCGGATATTCCAGGCGCATTGACCGGGCCGCCGGCAAAGGGCTAGAAGAAATGGCCGCGGTCCCGATGCGGCGCGCCAGGACCCATCCAGATAAGGGAATCGCCATGCCGCCCCTTGGACGTTTTGCCGCCGTTCTGGCGCTGGCGCTGGCCGCGCCTTTGGCCGTCCTGGCCGATTTCAACGCCGAACCGCCCAATGCTGCGGGCCAGAGCCCGGCTTTCGCCGGCCAGACCCGCGCCCCGGTGATGGCGCAGGCGATGCGGCTGATGCGCCAGCCGCTGGTCCAGGACCTGCGCCACCCCTGGGGAATGGCGCTTTTGCCCGATGGCGGGCTGCTGATCACCGAACGTCCCGGCCAGTTGCGGCTTTACCGCGATGGTGGGCTGTCGGCGCCGATTTCCGGCCTGCCCCCGGTCGATGCCCGCGATCAGGGCGGCCTGCTGGACGTGGCGATCGCGCCGGATTTCGCCCGGACCCGGCAGGTCTGGCTAAGCTTTTCCGAGCCGCGCGGCGGCGGCGAAAACGGCACCGCGGTCGCCACCGGCCGCCTGTCGCCGGACGGCGCGGCGCTGGAGGAGATGCGGGTGATCTTTCGCCAGCAGCCGGGCGTGGAATCGCCGCTGCATTTCGGATCGCGGCTGGTCTTCGGCCCGGACGGCTATCTTTACGTCACCGCGGGCGAGCGCGCGATCCCGCCGGACGTGCCGGTGGCGCAGGATCTGGGCAACCATCTGGGCAAGGTGCTGCGGCTGGATCCGGCGACCGGGCAGGCTGCGCCGGGCAACCCCCTGGCCCGGACACAATCGGCGCAGCCCGAGATATGGACCTATGGCCATCGCAACATCCAGGCCGCGGCGCTGGACGGGCAGGGCCGGCTTTGGACGGTCGAGCATGGCCCGCTGGGCGGGGACGAACTGAACCTGCTGGCCCCGGGGCGCAATTACGGCTGGCCGGTCATCAGCTATGGGCTGGACTATGGCGGCGGACCCATCGGCCAGGGGATCACCCGGCAGGACGGCATGGAGCAGCCGGTCTATTACTGGGACCCGGTGATCGCCCCCAGCGGCATGGTGTTCTATGACGGCGCGATGTTTCCCGAATGGCGGGGCGACGCGCTGATCGGCGGCTTGCGGGCCGAAGCCCTGGTGCGGCTGCGCATCCAGGGCGACCGCGTGACCGGCGAACAGCGCCTTGTGCCGGGCATCGGGCGGGTCCGCGATGTCGAGATTGCCGCGGACGGCGCCCTGCTGGTGCTGATCGACGACGATCCGGGGCAACTGGTCCGGCTGACGCGCCGGGGCACCGTGCCGGACTAGCCGCCAACCCCCTTGAAAACACGGAAACAATGACCATCTTGAGTGATGGGCCTGGGGTCCGTCGGATTTTCTTTGCATATGGGGCTTTTCTTGGTGGGCTGCGGCTTGGACAGGTTCGTGCTGCGTCTTGAACAGGCGCTTGGGTGGCCCCGGCCCCGTTGACACGCCAGGCGTGGACGGACGGCCGGGGTTACGCGAACCCAACCCGTCTTTCCAAGAGGTCTTGTCATGCTGCGCGCCTATCTGCCTGCGGTTTGCCCGCATTGCGGCCAGGATGTCCCCAGGGCTGCGGCCGGGCGATGTCCGATCTGCCGCTCTCCGTTCCACCTGCCGTCCCGGCTGCCCGAGCCGCGCCGCCTTGCCCGGCGGCGGCGGATAAACGAGGTCGATAATGACCAAGGATGAGCGCCCGCCCGTGGGCGCGCTGTGGCGCAGCGCGGCGGCGGTCCTGGCGGCGCTGGCCATCGCCACCCTGGTCGAGCCGCTGGCGCTGCGCCATCCAGACCTGTCCGCCTTGCAGCTTTGGGCGCAGCCGCTGCGCAATGCGGGCCTGTCGGTGGCCTGCTTTGCCGGCGCCAAGCTGGCGCATGGCCTGGCGGCGCGCCGGCTGCTGCGGCGGCGCAAGGGCCGCCGCGCGGTCCCCAAGGTGCTGCTGGACCTGCTGTGGTTCGTGCTGCTGGCCGTGGCCACGCTGGCCAGCCTGTCGCTGTTCTTTCGCCAGGACCTGTCGGGCATCCTGACCGGCTCGGGGCTGGTGCTGGCGGTGCTGGGCTTTGCCATCCGCAACGCCGTCGCCGACGTGTTTTCGGGGCTGGCCATGGGGATCGAGGCGCCCTTTCGCATCGGCGACTGGGTGCGCATCGAAACCCTGGCCGAGGGGCGGGTCCAGGAAATCGGCTGGCGCACCACCCGGCTGGTCACCCGCGACAGCACTTATGTCATCCTGCCCAACAGCCAGATCTCGTCGCGCCGGATCACCAATTTCAGCGCGCCGCGCCAGGAATATCGCGACCATGCGGAACTGACGCTGCCCGTCGACCTGCCGGTGGCCCAGGCGGGCGAACTGATCGCCCAGGCAGCGACGGCGGCGCGCGCCATCTCGGCCGGCAAGCCGCCCGAGGTGCAGGTGACGCATTTCGGGCCGGCCGGCATCACCTATCGGGTGAAATACTGGGTGCCGCAGCATGACCGGGAACTGGCCTGCCGCAACGAGGTGCTAAGCCTGATCGACGCCGCGCTGCGCGAACAGGGCATCCGGCTTTCCGCGGGCCGGATGCCCTGGGACGGTGCCGAGGTGCCGGGACCGGCAGGCCCGTCCCAGCCGCAGGGCTAGGTCGGCGCCAGTTCGGGACTGGCGGCGGCCGGTTCCGGGCGCAGGCCGATGCGGGCGGGATCGGCCGAGGTCAGGTAGATGTGATGAAAGGCGTCGGCCCGCCCGCCGACAAGCTGGATATCGTCGCGCCGCCAGTGCCAGGGCTGGCTGTCCAGCGCCCGCTCGAACGGGTCGGAAACGGTCGCCGACCAGAAGGCGGCGATGCCGCCCGGCCGCAGCGCCTTGCGCAGCACCGCCAGCCCGCCTTGGCCGTAAAGCCGGCCGTTCGCCGGGCGCACGGTGAAATCCGGCCCGTTATCGGTGTCCATCAGGATCACGTCGAAACCGGCGCGATGTTCCAGCAGCACCTCCATCACATCCGCCACGCGCAGGGTGACGCGCGGATCGCGCAGCGGGTGGCCGGCCAGATGGCCGATGCGGCCGCGGTTCCAGTCGGCGATTTCCGGGATCAGCTCGCAGACCGCGACCTGCGCGGCCGGCCCCAGAAGCTCTAGCGCCGCGCGCAGGGTAAAGCCCATGCCCAGCCCGCCGATCAGCACGCGGGCGTCGTGCCGGTCGTGCAGGCGCAGGCTGCGTTCGGCCAGCAGGGTTTCGGACTGGTGGTTGAGGTTGGACATCAACTCCAACCCGTTGAAGCGGATTTCGTAAAGGCTGCCGCGTTCACGCAGCAGGATTTCGTCGCCCGCCGCCGTATCGGCGCGGGCCAGGGTATTCCAGATGGGCATAGGGTCGATCCCCGAGATCGGGCCGGCCGCAAGGCCGCCCGTCGATTGCGTGACGGTTGGGAAATGGCCTGGGGTTGCCCGCGTTCAATGCGCGGACAACCCCGGCACATTGTTGGCCCTGAAACCGATCAGCAGCGGAAAGACCGCCGAAGGATGCGAATGGCCGGGCTGCGGCGCCGGGCCGCGATCCCGGCACAGCCGATCCTGTCCCATCGCCCGCCCCTATGCGGCCGGGCTGACCGGGCCGGCCCGGCTGACCGACAGCATGGTCAGTTCGCGCGTCTCGCCCGACCGCGTTTCCCAGGTGAAGCGCGCCCCTTCGCGCAGGCCGATCAGCGCCACGCCGATGGGCGTCAGCACCGAAGCGCGGCCGGCGGCGATATCGGCGTCCTCGGGCCAGGTCAGCACGACGGTCTGTTCGCGTTCCGTCGTCTCGTCGCGAAAGGTCACGGCGCTGCCGATGCCGGCCACGTCCGCAGGTGTCTGGCCTGCCGGCAGGACGCGGGCGCGGGCCAGTTCGGTCAGCAGCCGGTCGGCAAGTTCGGGATTGCGCGCCATTGCCCCCTGGGCAAGACGCTCCAGCCGGTCGAGCGTGTCGCTGGCGATGACGACCGGCGGTCGCGATGTTCTGGCCATGTCTGCTCCTTCAAATGATGTCATGCCGTGCCCTGGCCGCCATGCGGCCCTGGGACGGTTGGTCTGGCTGGATCGGGGGACCCCGGACGCGAGGTTAGCGCGGCGCCGCCTCTGTCCGGGGCAGAGGGCGCGTCAGCAGCAAACCGGGACGAAGCCGGCTCCTGCAAGGAGGAAGGCGCGTGATCATGGACCCAGTCTAGCCGCCGCAGCCCGCCGAGTCGAGAGCGTGTGCGGCAATGGCCGCGCCCCTGCCGGGGCGCCTGCGGTCAAAGGCCGTAAAGCGCCCCGGCCAGCGCCAGCCCGATCACCAATAGCGGCGCGACGATCCCGCCCATCTGCCGGGGGTCGGATTTGGAAATCGCTTGGTTCCTGCGCATGGGATGCCCGCCTGCTCTGTTCGTTATGCATAGTTAAGCACAACGAAGGGCAAGTCAAGCGTCATCCCGCCGCACCCCCTGGCGGCCGGGGCGGCGACTAGCGGGCGAAGCCGCTGATCTGCGGCAGCCAGGTGGACAGGGCCGGCACGAAGGTCAGGATCAGCAGCGCCGCCATGGCCGCCAGGAAAAAGGGCGGCAATTCGCGGATCAGCGCCGAGGGCCTTTGCTTGGTCGCCGAAGCGACGACAAAGATCAGCCCGCCGACCGGCGGCGTCATCAGGCCAAAGGTCAGGTTCACGATAACGATAATGGAGAAATGATCGGCCGCGATGCCCAGGCTGTGGGCGATGGGCGCCAGGATCGGCACCAGGATCATCACCCCCGGCAGCGGGTCCATGAACATGCCGAAGACCAGCAAAAGCAGGTTGACCATCAAAAGGAAGGCGACGGGCGACAGGTCCATGGCGATCACCGCATCGGCCATGGCCTGGGGCACGCCCTCGATGATCAGCACCCAGGCAAAGGCGCGGGCGGCGGCCAGGATCATCAGCACCGCCACCGACATGATGGCCGAGCGCAGGAACGCCCCCCACAGGTCCGCCAGCGTGAAGCCGCGATAGACGAAGGCGCTGGTCAGGATGGCATAGAACACCGCCACGACCGAGGCTTCGGTGGGCGTGAACACCCCGCCGCGGATGCCGCCGACGATCAGCACGATCAGAAGCAGCGCCGGCAGGGCGGTGAATGTGTTGCGCAGCATCTGCCCGGCCGGCGGGCGCGGCTCGGCGCTGCGATAGCCGCGCTTGCGGCTGATCCACCAGTTCACCCCGGCCAGCAGCCCCGCGATCAGCAGGCCGGGCAGGATGCCGGCCATGAACAGCGAGCCCACCGAGGTGTTGCGGTCCTGCAGCGCATAGATGATCATGGTGATCGAGGGCGGGATGATCGGGTCGATCACCGCCACGGAAATGGTCAGCGCCCCGGCATAGGCCTTGGCATAGCCGCTGCGCTCCATCATCCGGGCCATCATCGCGCCCGGCCCCGCGGCCGAGGCGAGCGCCGAGCCGGAAATCCCCGCAAACAGCGTACCCGTCAGGATATTGGCATAGCCCAGGCCGCCGCGCAGATGGCCCACGAATTGCGAGGCAAAGCGCAAGAGCATCCGCGAGATGGCGCCGGTGGACATGATTTCGGCCGCCAGGATGAAGAAGGGCACGGCCAGCAGCGGAAAGCTGTCCAGGCCGGTGAACATCTCCTTGACCACCACCACCAGCGGATAGCGGCCCGACAGGCCCACCGCGGCAAAGGCCGCCATCGCCAGGGCAAAGGCGATGGGCACCCCCATGACCATCAGGATCAGGAAGGCGGCGATCAGGATCTCAACCAAGGGCGGCCTCGTCGGAATGCTGCAAGCCGGCGCGCAGGTATTGCGGCGCGATCAGGGCCAGATGGACGATCATCAGCGCGAAACCTGCGGGCATCGCGGCATAGATCCATTTCATCGGCACCTGAAGCGCCGCCGAACGCTGGATCGCCATGCGGTTCATGTAGTCGATGCCGACCCAGACCATGAAGCCGAAAAAGCCGAACATCACCAGCAGGATCAGCCCGCGCAGCGCCAACTGGCCCCGCGTGGGCAAGGCGTCCTGGGCATTGGTGATGGCGGCATGGGCGCCATGGCGCAGCGCCAGCCCGCTGCCCAGGAAGGTCAGCCAGATCATCGAATAGCGCGCCACCTCGTCGGCCCAGGTCAGCGAATTGCCGGTCAGGTAGCGGCCGGCGACGTTCCAGCCCAGGATCGCCGCCATGACGGCCAATCCCAGGACCAGCACGGCGCCGTTCGCCGCGACGAATGCGCGTTCGATGCGGCGCATGGGCTTATTCGACCGCCTGGATGCGGTCCATCAGTTCCTTGCCGAACTGCGCCTCATACTGCTGATAGGGGCCGGCCAGCGCCTCGCGGAAGGCGGCCTTCTGCTCGGGGGTCAACTCGTTGACCGCCATCCCGGCATCCTTCATCGAGGCGACGCCCGAGGCATCGACATCGTCCACATAGGCGCGCATCGCGACGACCGCGTCCTTGGCCGCCTTGTCGAAGGCCGCCTTCTGCGCGTCGTCCAGCCCGTTCCACAAGGCGGGCGAGACGAGGATGATGGTCGAGGAATAGACATGCCCGTCCAGCGTCAGGTATTTCTGCACCTCGTTCAGCTTGGCCGAGACGATCACCGAAAGCGGGTTTTCCTGTCCGTCAATGGCGCCCTGTTCCAGCGCGCCGATCACCTCGGGCCATGCCATGGGCGTGGGTGCGGCGCCAAGGGCGCGGAACGCTTCGATATGGACGGGGTTTTCCATGGTGCGGATCTTCAGCCCGTCCAGATCGGCCGGCGCCTCGACCGCGCCGCGATTGCTGGTGATGTGGCGGAAGCCCTGTTCGCCCCAGGCCAGCGCATGCAGGCCGGCGGGGTCGAACTTGGCCAGCATCTCCTGGCCGATCTCGCCGTCAAGCACCTTGCGGGCATGGTCCTTGTCGCGCAGCAGGAAGGGGATGCCCAGAACGCCCACCTCGGGCACGAAATTGGTCAGCGTCCCGTCCGAGGCGATGGTCATCTCGACAGTGCCAAGTTGCAGCCCCTCCAGCACCTCGCGCTCGCCGCCCAGCCCGGACGAGGGGAAATGGCGAAAGCTGAACTGATCGCCCAGGCTTTCCGTGAGCGAGGCTTCGAACGCCTTGGCGCCGGCGCCGTAATGGCTGTCCTCGGCCAGGGCATAGCCGATCTTGATTTCCTGCGCGAACGACGGCGCGGCGACAGCGGCGCAAAGCAGCGCCGCGGCAAAGACGTGTTTCATGGTGGCTCCCTTCCCCATCTTCGGTGTGGATTTAGCGCCACCATACCGGAAAGTGCAATCCTGTAGCGACCGGGACACGGGCTGGGGCACGGGCTGCGGGACGGGTCGGGGCCTGGAAGGGCCGGCGCGGCCTCCGTCAGTCCCTGCCGCGATCGGCTTCGGCCAGGGCGCGCACCACCTCGTCGTCGCTGGTCTGGTCGAAGTCGCGATAATGCATGCCCACGGCGTGGAACGGCTCGGGCATGCGCAGGCAGATGACCTCGTCGGCCTCGGCGCGGATGCGTTCCAGCACGTCGGGCGGCGCCACCGGGACGGCGACGATCACCCGCGCCGCCCCCAACTGCGCCAGCGCCCTAAGCGCGATGCGCATCGTCGCGCCGGTGGCGATGCCGTCATCGACCACGATCACCGTACGGCCCCGCGTCGCCGGCGGCGGGCGGTCGCCGCGATAAAGCTGGCGCCTGCGCTCGATCTCGTGCAGTTGGCGGGCCTTTTCGGCCTTGATGTGGTCCTGGGTCGCGCCGGTCGCGGCGACGATCTGGTCCTCCAGCAGCAATTGCGGCGGCGATCCGTCCACCACGGCGCCGATGGCCAGTTCGGGATGCGACGGCGCGGTGATCTTGCGCACCAGCAGCACGTCCAGGGGCGCGTCCAGCACCCGTGCGACCTCCAGCCCGACCGGCACGCCGCCGCGCGGCAGCGCCAGGACCAGCACCGGCTGGCCGCGATATGCGGAAACCGCGGCGCCAAGCTGCCGGCCCGCATCCGTACGATCTGAAAACATCCCGCCCCCTTTTTTGTCCTTCTCGGCCAAACCGCTGTGGCGGCCGGAATGTTCCCCGCCCCGTCCATGCCGGCGCATTTCCCGGCGGGCGCGGGCTGCATCTTGCGCGCGGTTTTGCCGAAACCGGCCGCGGCGGCAGATGCCGATGGACGCTTGGGCCGGGACGTATTAGGAAGATGGCCAAGCCAGGGCTGGCAGCCCGTCCCGACACAAAGAACCAAGAAGAAACCGAGCAGACAGATGCAATCCGGCAAGAGCGCGGCCCAGACCGTCGCGACCGTGAAGCCCCTTCAGATCCGCGGCCGCACCTTCACGGCCATCGCGCTGCATCTGAGCGGCCGGCCGGACCGCGCCTTTTTCGAGGCGCTGGAGGCGCGGCTGAACCAGACGCCGCTGTTTTTCGACAATGCGCCCCTGGTCATCGACCTGGAACAGGCCCAGGGGCTGGACGGCCCCCAGGATCTGGTCCACCTGGCGGCCGAGCTGCGGCGGCGCAAGCTGTCGGTCTTTGGCATCCAAAGCGGCACCCCCACCCAGGCGCGCGCCGCGGCCGAGGCGGGGCTGATCTCGTTGCCCGGCGGGCGCGATGCGGCGCTGGAGCGGGTCTCGCGCCAGGGCAGCCGCCCGGAACCCGCCCCCGCGGCCGCAGCGAAAGAGCCGGCGAACCGCATGGTGACGCAGCCGGTGCGGTCGGGCCAGACGGTCTTTGCCGACCGGGGCGATCTGGTCGTCGTCGGCTCGGTCAGTTCCGGGGCCGAGGTGATCGCGGCCGGCAATATCCATATCTATGGCCGGCTGCGCGGCCGGGCGCTGGCGGGCGTGAACGGCGACGCCTCGGCGCGCATCTTCTGCCATGCGCTCGATGCCGAATTGCTGGCCATCGCCGGGCTTTACCGCACCAGCGAAAACCTGGGGCCCGATACGCCGCGCCACCATGTGCAGGTCTATCTTGAAGGCGAGGTGCTGCGCATCGAGGCCCTGGCATAACCCATGATCGAAAGGAAACGCTCGTGAGCAAGGTTATCGTAGTCACCTCTGGCAAGGGCGGCGTCGGCAAGACGACCTCCTCGGCCGCCATCGGCGCGGGGCTTGCCATGCGCGGCCACAAGACCGTCGTGATCGACTTCGACGTGGGCCTGCGCAACCTGGACATGATCATGGGTTGCGAGCGCCGCGTCGTCTTCGATTTCATCAACGTCATCCAGGGCGACGCCAAGCTCAAGCAGGCGCTGATCAAGGATCGCCGGCTTGAGAACCTGTATGTCCTGCCGACCTCGCAGACCCGCGACAAGGACGCGCTGACAAAAGAGGGCGTCAAGGCGGTCCTGGACGAGCTGCGCCAGGAATTCGACTATATCGTCTGCGACAGCCCCGCCGGCATCGAACGGGGCGCGCATCTGGCCATGTATTACGCCGACGAGGCGGTGGTTGTGACCAACCCCGAAGTGTCGTCGGTGCGCGACAGCGACCGGGTGCTGGGGCTGTTGAACAGCAAGTCGGCGCTGGCCGAAAAGGGTGATGGCAGCGCCGTCAAGGCCCAGCTTCTGCTGACCCGCTTTGACCAGAACCGCTCGGCCAGCGGCGACATGATGAGCGTCGAGGACGTGCTGGAAATCCTGGCGATCCCGCTTTTGGGCATCATTCCCGAAAGCACCTCGGTGCTGAAGGCGTCGAACGAAGGCACGCCGGTGTCGCTGGACGAGAAGTCGCCGGCCGGCAAGGCCTATATGGATGCCGTCGGCCGGCTGGTGGGCGAACAGATCGAGATGCGCGCCACCCCCGGCGAACAGCGGCGCGGCTTCTTCCAGCGGCTGCTGGGACGGACGGCCTGACCATGGTGTTCGGTTTTTCATTCCGCCAGCGAAAGCCCAATTCGGCGCAGACCGCCAAGGAGCGGCTGCAAATCCTGCTTGCGCATGAGCGTTCCAGCGGCGGGGCCAGCCCGGATTTCCTGCCGCTGTTGCAGCGCGACATCCTGGAAGTGGTGCGCCGGCACATGGAGATCGACAGCGACGCGGTCGACGTCAAGCTGGAGCGCAGCGACGATCTGTCGAGCCTCGAAATCAACATCGAACTGCCTTATGCCAAGACGGCAAAGGCGCAGGGCGCAAACTGATCCCCTGCACGCGCGCCCCCGCCCGCCAGGGGCAGGGGCGCGTCTGGTCAAAGCGTGCCTTTTTCCATCTCGGCCGCGATATGCTCTGCCTGCCGGATCGCCAGCGCCACGATGGTCAGCGTCGGGTTTTCCGCCGCTGATGTGGTAAAGGCCGAACCGTCCGAAACAAAAAGGTTCGGGACGTCGTGGGATTGCCCCCATTTGTTCACCACCCCGTCCCGCGGGTTTTCCGACATGCGGTTGGTGCCCAGGTTATGCGTTGACGGATAGGGCGGCGTCGGCAGGATGCGCGTCGCGCCCGCCGCCCGATAGATCCGCTCGCCCATCCCATAGGCATGGTTGCGCATGGCGATGTCGTTGGGGTGGTCGTCGTAATGCACGTTCGGCACCGGCAGGCCGAAGCGGTCCTTCTGGCCGCGGTTCAGGGTGATGCGGTTGGTTTCCTGCGGCAGATCCTCGCCCACGATCCACAGGCCGGCCATGTTCTCGTAGCTGTCCAGCGCCGAGGTGAATTCGCGCCCCCAGCCGCCGGGGTCCATGAAGGCCGCCATGAAGGGGATGCCCAGGGCCAGCGTCTCCAGCTCATAGCCGCCGACGAAGCCGCGGGCAGGGTCGTGATGCGCCTCGTCCTGCACGATGCCGGCCATGGTGGTGCCGCGCCACATCCGCACCGGGCGTTCGAAGATCGCATAGACCGATCCGGTCATGTGGCGCATGTAGTTGCGCCCGACCTGGCCCGAACTGTTCGCCAGCCCATCCGGGAAGCGTTCCGAGGCCGAGGCCAGCAGCAGCCGCGGGCTTTCGATGGAATTGCCGGCGACGGCGACGATGCGGGCGCGCTGGAACTGTTCGGTCCCGTCGCGGTCGATATAGCGCACCCCCGTGACCTTGCCGTCCTGGTCATGCTCGATCCGGGTGGCGTGGCTATGGTCGCGGACTTCCAGGTTGCCGGTCGCCTCGCCGCGCGGGATGTCGGTATAGGCGGCCGACCATTTCGCGCCCCATTTGCAGCCCTGGAAGCAGAAGCCGGTCTGCTGGCAGGCCATGCGGTCGTCGTTCTCGACCGAGTTGATCGCCATATGCCCGGTCGAAACCTTGCTGTAGCCCGCGGCCTTGGCGCCCTTTTCCAGCACCAGGTAATTGTTGTTCCCCGGCAGGCCGGGGAGGTCGTTGGTGCGGGTAACGCCCAGCTTCTTTTCGGCCAGGTCGTAATAAGGCTCCAGTTCGGCCAGGGTGATCGGCCAGTCCAGCAGGTTCGCGCCATCGACCGGGCCATAGGTGCTGGCGGCCTTGAACTCGTGTTCCTGGAACCGAAGCGAGGCGCCGGCCCAGTGGATCGAGGTGCCGCCGACCGCCTTGACGATCCAGGCCGGCAGGTTGGCAAAGTCCCGCGCCACCCGCCAATCGCCCGAGGTGGTGCGCATGTCGCCCCAGCTTAGCTGCGCGAAACTGTCCCATTCGTCGTTGATGTAATCCTCGGGCAGGTAGCGGCCGCCCGCCTCCAGCGCCACGACCTTGACGCCCCTTTGCGCCAGTTCGTTGGCCAGCACGCCGCCGCCCGAGCCGGTGCCCACCACGACCACGACCGAGGCATCGTCATGCCCGAATTTAGCAACATTGTCAGCCATCTCCGCCTACCTTACAGCCAGTCGATGTCGTTGAAGCCGCGCTCGATATAGCCGCCCTGGGAAAAGCTTTCGCCCTCGTAGCCAAAGACCGGCCAGATCTCTTTCTGGTTGTACAGGCCCGTCACCAGCCCGGCGCGGACCGCCTGGAAAAAGGGCGTGTGCTCGATCAGGCGCAGCATGGCGACGCGGTCCTTTTCCCAGCCCGCGGCCAGGTAGGTGTCGAAGCCCTGCGCCTGGGCGACCAGGTTCAGCCCGGCCACGCCCTCTTCGATCATCTGCGCCTGTTCGGGGGTGTCATGCGCCTTGACGGCGACGGCATAGAAGCGGTCGGTGATCCGGTCATGCGGATAGATGTCGCGGGCCATCTGGATCAGCGCCGCCATGGTTTCGGGCTTCAGCGCCGCGGTCTCGACCGCCCAGGCCGCGTCGCGGGCGGCGACGAAGCCAGAGCCGACGGCGAAGGTCGCCCCGGCCGCGATGGCGCGCGCCAGCAGGCCGCGCCGGGTCAGCCCTCTGACATCGCTGCCAGAGGGGGATTTAGGGGTTGCAGTCATCTATTCCTCCCTGAGTTGGTTTGCCCGCCTCCCGCGGGCGCCTGCCTAGAGGTAGCGGCCTGCGCGTTGCAGCACCTCGATCTCGTAGCCGTCCGGGTCCTTGATAAAGAAGAAGCGGGCGATCACTTCGCCGCCGGGGGCGAAATCGACCAGCTTGCGCGGGGCCAGGCCCAGATCGGTCAGCCGCCGGTGTTCCGCCTCGACATCCTGGACCGAGACGGCCAGATGGCCGTATCCGTCGCCCAGGTCATAAGCTTCCCCGCGGCCCTTGTTGATGGTCAGCTCCAACTCGAAGCTGCTTTCGGCATTGGCCAGATAGACCAGGGTGAAGCTGTCGAAATCCAGCCGCTCGACCGGCTCAAGCCCGAAGGCCGCCTTGTAAAAGGCCAGCGAGCGCGCCTCGTTCGTCACGCGGATCATCGAATGAATCATCTTGGCCATATGGGCTTTCCTTTCCGATCTTCCTGCCAGTATCGGAAAGCCCGCGCCCTTGCGGGTAGCATCATGCTACCACGGCGGCGATTTCTGAACGCCGCAGTCAGGCGGCCCGCGCCACCTGCTGCGCGGCCTGGCGGAACGCCTGCGCGCCGCTGCCGCGCAGTTCCAACTGCACCAGGCAGGTGCAGCGCAAAAGCGAGGCAAAGTTCACCGGCTCGCCCCGAAGTTGCAGGACCTCGGATTGCAGGGTGGACAGGAACGCGGTCGTGGCCATGCCCTCGCCGGCGGCGATGGTGTCGAGGATATCCCAGAACGCCTGTTCCAGCCGGATCGAGGTGCTTTGCCCGTTCAGCCGCAGCTTGCGGGTCACGGGCTGATAGCGGCGCGGATCCTGGCGCGAGAAGACTTCACACATGGCGTGGCTTTCCAAACGGACAAGGCTGGCACCGATCATAGCACGGTCCGGCGCCCTTGCCAGACGCTTGTGCAAAGCCGCGCCGCGCCCGGCCGCAGCCCGACCCGCGGAATGCCGCCGCCCGGACCGCGGGGCGACAATAAGCCGCTGTGCGACGGTTTTCCTATGAAATATACGTAAATTCGCATCAACGCACCTTGCAGAAACAGGAGAACCCCATGAAAAACCTGCTTGCCGCTTCCGCCCTTGTCCTGGCGGCCGCGCTGCCCGCCTCGGCCCAGGATGGCCGCAAGGTCGTCACCATTCTGACCGCCCCCGAGCCCCAGACGCAACTGATGGCGATGGTGCTGACCATGAACGCCGTGGCCAAGGGGGCCGAGGCGAAAATCCTGCTATGCGGTCCCGCCGCCGACATGGCGCTGAAGGAGGCGCCGGAATCCGCCACCGCCGGCCAGCCGCCCCAGGGCGCCAGCCCCCAGGGCCTGATGCGCCAGATGATCGAGAAGAACGGCGTTACGGCGCAGGTCTGCGCCATCTACCTGCCCGGCAAGGGCGCGGATGCCTCGGTGCTGATGGATGGCGTGACGCCGGCCAAGCCCGACGCCATGGCCGCCGAACTGATCGCCGACAATACCACGGTGCTGAGCTTCTGATCCCGGTCGGGACCAGGCAATAAAGAAAGGGCCGCCCCGATCCGGGCGGCCCTTGTCGTTTTGCGGCCTTCGGCCGGCGGGCGATCCTGGCCGGCCTGGGCCCGCCCTGTCCCGGACGCGCCTGTCGCGGCGTCCGGGGGTGGGGCCTATGCCCTGTTCAGGCGCTGTCAGTGTCCTGCCGGGCCGCGGCGCGGTCCTCCATCATCTCGAACCACATCGCGTTCAGGACTGCGAAGGTGACGGCCAGCGGCAGGCCCAGGATCCATGCGAAATACCACATTGCTTTTTCCTTTCAGTAGGCGTGACCACCCTCGGTGATGTCCTTTTCCTCGACCTTGCCCCACAGCACCTTGTAGACCCAGGCGGTGTAAAGCACGATCAGCGGCAGGAAGATCCCGGTGCAGACCAGCATGATGAACAGCGTCAGGTGGCTGGACGACGCATCCCAGACCGTCAGGCTTGCGCCCGGCATGACCGAAGACGGCAGGATGAAGGGGAACATCGACAGCCCCACCGACGAGATGATGCCAAAGATCGCCAGCTTGCTTAGCAACAGCGTGCGAACCTCGCGCCCGGTTTTCAGCGACCACAGCACGCCAAGCGCGCCCAGGAAGCCAAGGGCCGGGGCCAGCAGCATCCAGGGATGCGCGGCGTAATTGGCGAACCAGGCGCCGGGCGCGATCTCTGCCGACTTGGCCAGCGGGTTCGACGGACCGTTCGGATCGACCGCCCCGCTGATGCGATAGCCGTCGACGAACAGCCACAGCGCCAGGCCGCCCGCCGCGTAAAGCAGCACCGTCGCCAGCGCCGCCCAGGTGCCGAAACGCCGCGCGCGCTCGGCCACGATGCCCGACGATTTCAGCACGATCCAGGCCGCGCCGTGCATGGCCAGCATGGCGACCGAAAGCACCCCGCATAGCAGCGCGAACGGGTTCAGCAGGCCGAAGAAGCCGCCGTCGTAATAGATGCGCAGGTCCGTGCCCAGCCGGAAGGGCACGCCCAGAAGCACGTTCCCGACCGCGACGCCGAAGATCAGCGAGGGCACGAAGCCGCCGATGAACAGCGCCCAGTCCCAGTTGCTGCGCCAGCGCGCGCTTTCGCGCTTGGATCGGTATTTGAACCCGACCGGCCGCAGGATCAGCGCCGCCAGGATCGCGAACATGGCGATGTAGAAGCCGGAAAAGGACACCGCGTAAAGTGGCGGCCAGGCGGCAAAGATCGCGCCGCCGCCCAGGATCAGCCAGACCTGGTTGCCCTCCCATACCGGGCCGATGGTGTTGATGACGATGCGGCGTTCCAGGTCGGTCTGGCCGGCAAAGGGCAGCAGCATGCCCACGCCAAGGTCGAAGCCGTCGGTGGCGGCAAAGCCGATCAGCAGCACCCCCAGCAGCACCCACCAGATGACGCGCAGGGTTTCATAGGTCAGCAATTCGTGAAGGATCATGGTCTTACTCCGCTGCGGCGAAACGGGCGGGCAGAAGCGGCGCTTCCGGCCCATGGTCGGGCTGCGGCCCCTTGCGGATCGCGGCCAGCATCAGGCGCATCTCGATCACGATCAGCACCGAATAAAGCAAGGTGAAGCCGGCGATGGTGAACAGAAGCGTCGGCACCGTCAGCGACGAGGCGGCGGCCACCGTGGGCAGCACGCCCTCGATGCTCCAGGGCTGGCGGCCGAACTCGGCCACGATCCAGCCGGCCTCGGCGGCGATCCAGGGCAGGATCAGCGCCGCGACGGCGGCTTTCAGCAGCCAGGGCCGGCGCGTGACCGTGCCGCGGGCGGAAACCACCACAAAGGCCGCCATCAGCGCGACATTGACGAAGCCGATGCCCACCATGATGCGGAAGGCCCAGAACAGCGTCGGCACATGCGGCACGGTATCCCATGCGGCCGACTTGATCTGGTCCTCGGTCGCCTGGCGCGGGTCAGCCACATATTTGGTCAGCAGCAGCGCATAGCCCATGTCGTCGCCATGCTGGTCGAAGGCCGTGACCGCCTCGGGCGGCACCGCATCGCGCGAGGGTGCGGCGCGATAGTCCTGCAAGGCGTCATAGGCGATGATGCCGCTGCGGATGCGGTCTTCGGCCTTGTCCACCAGTTCCAGGATGCCGGGGATTTCCTGCGTCAGCGAGCGGGTGCCGATCAGGCCCATCACCCAGGGGATGTGGATGGCGAAGTGGTTGGTGCGTTCCTCCATGTCGGGGATGCCGACCAGGGTGAAGGATGCCGGCGCGGGCTGGGTTTCCCACATGCCCTCGATGGCGGCGAGCTTCATCTTCTGGTGTTCCGAGGCCAGGTAGCCGCCCTCGTCGCCCAGGATCACCACCGAGACCGCCGACAGCAGCCCGAACGAGGCCGCGACGGTGATCGACCGCTTGGCCAGGTCGATATGGCGCCTCTTGAGCAGATACCAGGCCGAGATGCCCAGCACGAAGACCGAGGCCGTGACATAGCCGGCCGAGACCGTATGCACGAAGCGGGTCTGCGCCACATGGTTGAACACCACCTCGAAGAAGTCGTTCACTTCCATGCGCATGGTGTCGGGGTTGAAGGCGGCGCCGACCGGATGCTGCATCCAGCCATTGGCGATCAGGATCCACAGCGCCGAGAAGTTCGAGCCGATGGCCACGGCATAGGTGGACAGCAGATGGCCGACCTTGGAAAGCTTGTCCCAGCCAAAGAAGAACAGCCCGACGAAGGTCGCCTCCAGGAAGAAGGCCATCAGCCCCTCGATCGCCAGCGGCGCGCCGAAGATGTCGCCGACATAATGGCTGTAATAGCTCCAGTTCATGCCGAACTGGAACTCCATCACGATGCCGGTGGCTGCGCCCAGCACGAAGTTGATGCCGAAAAGCGTGCCCCAGAATTTGGTCATCTGGCGCCAGATGGCGCGGCCGGTCATGACGTAGACGGTCTCCATCACCGCCAGCAGGATCGACAGGCCAAGGGTCAGGGGCACGAACAGAAAGTGGTAGAGCGCGGTCAATGCGAATTGCAGCCGCGACAGGGTGACGATGTCTAATTCCATCGGTTTGCCTTGTTTCTTCCCGGCAGGGCCGGGGTCTAGCATCGGGCGTCCGCCGGGGCGGGCGTCGGTGGTCGTGGGGCGTCCCCCTTTCTAATCGGGACGCAGACCGGCCAGGGCCGAGGCAAAGCCGGCGCTGCCCCTGGCATGGATCGCAACGATCCGGCCCTGGTCGATATGGACAAGGCGGTCGGCCAAAGCGGCCTCGCGCCGGATATGGGTGGCGATGACGGTGCTGCGCCCGGCAAGGCAGGGTTGCAGGCGGGCGATCACCTGGCGGGCGGTGGCGCCGTCCAGCCCCTCGGTCGGCTCGTCAAGCAGCCACAGCGCCGCATCGCGCAGGATCAGCCGCGCCAAGGCCAGCCGCCGCGCCTGGCCGCCCGACAGGCCCAGCCCATGCTCTCCCAGCCGCGCGTCGAGGCCCGCGGGCAGCGCCGCCACCTCGGGGCCCAGGCCCGCCGCGGACAGCGCCGCCAGCAATTGCGCGTCCCCGGCCTGCGGTGCGGCAAGGCGCAGGTTGTCGCGCAGGCTGTCGCGGAACAATTCGCTGCGCTGGGTCATCAGGCAGGCGTCAAGGCGGGCGATCTGGCCGCTGTCGGGGCGGGCCTCGCCGGCCAGAAGCGCCAGCAGGCTGGACTTGCCGGCCCCGCTGGCCCCGATCAGCGCCACCGTCTCGCCCGCGGCGATGTCCAGCGTGATGTCGGCCAGCACCGCCCGCGCCGCGCCGGGGTGGCGCAACGACACGGCTTGCAACCGCGCGGCAAGCCCGGCCACGGGCCGCGGCGCCGCGGGCAGGGCAGGGGGCGGTTCCAGCCGCGGCCCCAGGCGCCGGGCCGAGATGCGGCTGCGCGGCAGTTCCATCGCCCCGCGGCGCAACTGGGCAAAGGGTTCGACCGCCGCCAGCGCCACCAGCAGCGCCAGCGCCGCGACCGGCGCGCCGATGCGGCCGCTTTCCGCAAGCGCCCCCGCGATCAGAAGCACCCCGGCCAGCAGCACCGCCGAGGCCGCGCCATAGCCCAGGCCCGCCAGCACGTCGATGCGGTTGAGCCGGTCGTCCGCCGCCGCCAGCCGGCTGTCCGCGGCGGCGATGGCGCGGCGCTGCGCCTCTAGCCGGCCGGCCATCAGCAATTCGGTCTGGCCCTGCACAAGGTCGATGGTGCGGGCGCGCAGCGTTTCGGTCATCTGGGCGCGGCGGGCCATCCCCGGCCCGGCCGCGCGGCCGGCGGCCAGCGCCAGACCCGCCCCGGTCGCCACCAGAAAGACAAAGACCCCCAGGCCGAACAGCGGCTGCATCAGCCCCAGGGCCAGCCCCGCCGCCAGCGCGGTGACAAGTGCCGCCGCCAGCGGCACCAGCACCCGCAGGTAAAGCACGTCCAGCGCGTCGATATCCACGGTCAGCCGGAACAGCAGCCGCGCCGGGCGCAGCATCAGCGCCCCGGCCGCGCCCGGCGCCGACCAGCCGCGAAACAGCCGCTCGCGCAGCCCGGCCAGCACCGCCAGCGTGGCGTCATGCGTCACCAGCCGCTCGCCATAGCGGGCCGCCGTGCGCCCCAGCGCCAGCAGCCGGATCCCGGACGAGGGCATGAACACGTCAAAGGCCAGCGCCGTCGCCGTGGTCAGCCCGGCAATGGCGGTGGCGGTGATGAACCAGCCCGACAGGCCCAGAAGCGCGATGCCCGACAGCATCGTCACCGCCGCCAGTGCCGCGCCCGCCCACAGCTTGCGCCGCCCCTCGGCGGCAAACAGCGCCAGCACCGGCGCCATGTCCCGGACCAGCCGCCTCATGCCGCGGCCTCCAGCCCCTGGCCGTCCAGGCGAATGATGCGGTCCATCCGCGCGGCCAGTTCCCGGTCATGCGTCGCCACGATCAATGTGCGCCCGCGCGCCAGCGCCAGCAGGCCGTGGGTGATGTCGGCCGCGGTTGCGGCGTCCAGATGCGCGGTGGGTTCGTCGGCCAGGATCAGCCCGGCCTGCGGCGTGGCCGCCACCCGCGCCAGTGCCAGCCGCAGCGACTCGCCGCCCGAAAGCCCCGCGCCGCCCTCGCCGATGGGGGCGCTGCCGCGCCGGGCGGCGACCTGGTCCAGCCGGGCGATGCGCAGCGCCTCGTGCAGGCTGTCGGGCGCCTCCAGCGATCGGCCCAGGGTGATGTTCTGCGCCAGAGAGCCGGCAAAGATATGCGGCGCCTGGCCGATCCAGGCCATCCGGCCGCGCAATTCGGCGGCGCTTTGCGCGTCGAGCGGGCGCCCGTCGATCAGGATGCGCCCCGAATCGGGCAGGGCCAGCCCGGCGATCAGCGAAAGCAGCGTCGACTTGCCCGAGCCGCTGGGTCCGACCAGCGCCACATGCTCGGCCGGCGCGATGGACAGGCTGACCGCCCCGCCGGGCGCGGCCGCGCCGGCATGGCGAAAGCGCAGGCTTTCGATCCGCAGCGCCGGAGCGGCGGCGGGCTTGCACGCAGGCGGGCCGGCCTGCGCGCCGGGCAGGGTCGCGCCCGCTTCGGCCAGGCGCTGCAAGGCGGCCATCCCGGCTTCGCCCGCGGCCTTGTCGTGCCAGACCGCGGAAAGCTCTCGCATCGGCTCGAAGAAGGCGGGGGCCAGCAGCAGGATGAACAGCCCCTCGGCCAGGGTCAGCTTGTCGCCCCAGGCGCCAAAGGGCAGGTTCCCCAGCAGGTGAAAGCCGATATAGACCGCGACCATCGCCACGCCGAGCGCCGCGAAAAGCTCCAGCACCGCCGAGGTCAGGAAGGCGATGCGCAGCACGGCCATGGTCCGGGCGCGCAGCGATTCCGCGTCCCGGCGCACCCGCTGCGCCACGGCCTCGACCGCGCCCAGGCTGCGAATCGTCGCCATCCCGCGCAGCCGGTCCAGCAGAAAGGCGTTGACGTCGCCGACCTCGACCATCTGCGCGGCGCTGGCCGCCTTGGCCTTCCAGCCGACCAGGACCATGAAGACCGGGATCACCGGCATGGCCACCAGCAAAACCACCGCCGCCGTCCAGGAAAAGGACAGGATCGCCGCCAGGATCACCAGCGGCAGGACCGCGGCCTTCAGCCGCACGGGCTGAAAGCGCGCAAGCCAGGGCACCACGGCTTCGGCCTGTTCGGCAAGGATGCTTGCCGCCTCGCCCGAAGGGACGCGGCCGGCATCCAGCGGCGAGCGCGCCGACAGCGCCGCCACGGCCTGGCCGCGCAGGGCCGACAGCCGCCCCCTGGCCGCGCGCCAGGCCAGCCTGCCGGCCGCCGCCTCCAGCACCGCGCGCGCCAGGCCCAGGGCCAGCACGCCAAGCGCCGGCCAGGCCAGTGCCGCCGCCGGTTCGCCCGCCGCGATGCCCGCCACGGCCCAGGCCAAAAGGCCCGCCTGCGGCAGCCACAGCATCGCGCCAGCGACCGCAAGCGCCGAGGCAAGCCGAGCCGCAGGATATGCGCCATCGCAATCGGGCCGAGCCGGCCGAATTTGCCTTTCGGGTTCGTGCATGGTGGTGTCTTTGCTTGTTCGCGCCCGCTAGTAGGGCGCTCTACATTCGCGGCGACGTATAAAGGATGATTTACATGAGCGCAGCGGGACAACACGACGCATCCCCGATGCAGACCCGGCGCGGCCGGCATTGCATATATACGCATAAGCGAATATGTTAGGCGGCGCTCCATTGCAAACGGCGATCAGGAAGGAGGAAGCTTTCATGTCCCATGCCCCCGAGGTGACAGGGTTCTACGAGGCGCGCACCGGCTCGGTGCAATATGTGGTGGCCGACCCGGCGACGAAGAAATGCGCCATCATCGACCCGGTGCTGGACTATGACGAAAAGTCCGGCGCCACCGCCACGATCGAGGCAGACCGTATCCTGGCCTTTGTCGCCGAGCGGGGCTACCGGGTCCAGTGGATCCTGGACACCCATCCGCATGCCGACCATTTCTCGGCCGCCGATTACCTCAAGCGCAAGACCGGCGCCCCCACCGCCATCGGCGAAAAGGTGGTCGAGGTGCAGAAGCTTTGGAAAGGCTTCTACAACTGGCCCGACTTTCCGGCCGACGGTTCGCAATGGGACAAGCTTTTCGCCGAGGGCGAGACCTTCCAGGTCGGCGACATCCCGGCGCGGGTGCTGCTGTCGCCCGGCCATACGCTGGCCTCGATCAGCTATGTGATCGGCGACGCGGCCTTTGTGCATGACACGCTGTTCATGCCCGACAGCGGCACGGCGCGGGCCGATTTCCCCGGCGGCGACGCGCATGTGCTGTGGTGCTCGATCCAGCAGATCCTGGAACTGCCCGACGAGACGCGGGTCTTTACCGGCCATGACTATTGCCAGGGCGGGCGCGATCCGCGCTGGGAATCGACCGTGGCCGAACAAAAGGCCAGCAATATCCACATGGCGCAATATCGCACCGAGGCCGAGTTCGTCGCCGCCCGAGAGGCGCGGGACCGCACCCTGCCCATGCCCAAGCTGATCCTGCACGCCTTGCAGATCAACACCAATGCCGGCCGCCTGCCGGAACCGGAAGCGAATGGCCGGCGCTATCTCAAGCTGCCGCTGGACCTGTTGCAGGCCCCCTGGAGCTGAAGCCGAAATCAAAAGGAGGACGCGAGATGCAGATCAATATCGGAACTGCCGAACGCGCGCTGCGCCTGATCCTGGGCGTCGTGCTGGTGCTGCTGCCGTTCCTGGCCGGGCTATCGACGCTTTGGACCTGGGTGTCGGTGATCGTCGGGCTGGTGCTGGTCGTGACCGGCCTGGTGCGTTTCTGCCCGGTCTGGGCGATGCTGGGCATCCGAACGGGGGGCCGGGAATGAGCCGCGGCCGGATGGCGCCCCAGGCGGCGGAGGCATGGCAATGACCGAGTTCACACCTGTGCAATCGCTGCTGGGCGGCGCGCTGATCGGGCTGGCGGCGGTGCTGCTGATGGCCCTTCACGGCCGCATCGCCGGCATGACCGGGATCCTGGCCGCGGCATTCGCGCCCGGCGCGGGGCGCGGCTGGCGGCTGGCCTTTCTGGCCGGGGCGATCGCGGCCCCGCTGCTGCTGATGCAGATGGCCGGGGTCCAGATCCCCTTTGACAGCCCGGTTCCGCTGGGCTGGACCGCCGTCAGCGGGCTGGTGGTGGGGATCGGCGTGACCTATGGCGGCGGCTGCACCTCGGGCCATGGGGTCTGCGGCATGGCGCGGCTTTCGGCGCGCTCGATCGTGGCGACGCTGACCTTCATGCTGGCGACCGGCGTGACGGTCTATGTCACGCGCCACCTGTTGGGATGGGTCTAAGATGGGCGTGCTGTTGCGCCCAGGGCCTGCGATTCCTGCCGCCGCGATGCTGGCGGGGATCACGGCGGCGAATCCCGTGCGGGCACGGGCGCTTGCCCCTGCCCGCGACCTTCGGCAGGGGGCGTGAATGTGGCCCTTTGGACCGCGCCGCAGGCCAAGGTTCCGGCGCATTGATGATCGGTTTTCGGCCACCGGGCAGATCCGCCCCGAGGATCTGCCCGCCGTGGCCGAGGCCGGGTTTCGGGTGCTGGTCTGCATTCGTCGCGACGGCGAAGATCGCGGCCAGCCCCAATTCGCCGCCATCGCGGCCGAGGCAAGGCGCCATGGCTTGACCGCCCGGCATCTGCCCAGCTCGGTCCCGCCCACGCCCGGCCAGTTGGCGGCTCTGCGCCGCATCCTGGCCGAGGCGGACGGGCCGGTCCTGGGCTGGTGCCGTTCGGGCGCCAGGGTGCGGGCCATGTATGCGCTGGCCTGCCGCGGGCCGGTTTCCGGCCGGGCCTAAGGCCCCCCTGCGGGCCGCGCCGGCTCAGGCAGGGGCTGGGCGCGTCAGTCCTTGCGGTTGCAGAAGCTGTTGTAAAGCATTTCCATCATGTCCAGCGCCGGCTGGCTTTCGATGCGATACCAGATCGTCTGGCCATCGCGCCGGCCGGCAATGATCTTGTCGCGGCGCAAAAGCGCCAGATGCTGCGACACGGTCGAATCGCGGATGCCCAGGAAATCCGCAAGCTGGCCCACCGATTTTTCGCCCGGAACCAATTGGCACAGGATCAGCAGCCGATGACGGTTGCCCAGCGATTTCAGGAACTCGCTGGCTTCGTCGGCGGCGGCGCGCATGCTTTCCGGGTCTATGCTAAGCTTTGCGGTCATCCTTAATAGCTACATGGCTGCGAATATACGGTCAAGGAAAAGCCCGCGCGGCGCCTGCGGGCGGGCATTTCTCTGCGGCTTTTCGCCACGTTAATATTCGAACATTCGAATGTTATCGCCGTTCATTCGAGTTCCACGCGAGTCGCTGATCTCGCGAGCAAGAGGTGATTTTCATGCGCAAGTCCATTGTTACTGCCGCCGCGCTGGCGTTTCCCGTCCTGATCGCTCCGGCTTTGGCCCAAGCCGCCGAGCCGGCGGATATTGCCGCCGCCCGTATCGGCTATTTCAGCCTGGTCAACCTGGAGATGGGCGGGCTGGCCGCCATGGCCAAGGGAGAGGCGCCCTACGACGCCGACCGGGCCAAGGCTTTGGCGGGCGATCTTGGGACGCTGTCGGAATATCTGCATGACGACCTGTTGGCGCCCGGAACCTCGAATGCCGATCTGGCCGGCAAGACGCGGGCGCTGCCGGCGATCTGGGAACAGACCGATGATTACCGCGCCAAGGGCATGGCCTTCCGCGAGGCGGTGGCCGGCCTGAACGAGGTCGCGGGCCAGGGGCAAGAGGCGCTTGCCGCTGCCGTCGGCAAGGTCGGCGGCACCTGCAAGGCATGCCACGACAGCTATCGCGCCAAGGATTTCTGAACCAATGGCGCGGGTCGGCAGGGGCGACAGCCCCTGTCCGGCCCGGTTCGGCATATTCGGCACGGCAGGGCGAAATGTCGCAGCCGGGGCTTTTCCGGCCCCAGCCACGGCGTTTTGCCTTGAAAACGATTATACGCATATATGTATATACGGACAGCAATCGCTGTTCTGGAGGATTTCCGATGACACTCGACCGCGCCATTTTCGCCTTTGCGGGATTCATGATCCTGCTTTCCGTCGCGCTGACGGTCTGGGTTTCGCCCTGGTTCGTCTGGCTGACGGTCTTTGTCGGCGCCAACCTGCTGCAATCCGCCTTTACCGGCTTCTGCCCGGCAGCCACGATCCTGCGCAAGCTTGGCATCAAACCCGGCTGCGCCTTCTGAAAGTTCAAGCCATGCGATTGCTGCTGCTTGTCGCCCTTGTCGCCGCCGGGCCGGCGCTGGCCCAGCCGCTGACCCTGGACTGGCGCCTCATTCCCGAGATGAAGGCCGTCTACGGCACGGTCGAGGCGCGCGACACCATCCCGGCGCGGGCGCGCATCGGCGGCACGGTGACGGAACTGCTGGTCAGCGAGGGGGACCGGGTCGAACAGGGCGCGCGGCTTGCGACCGTCCATGACGACAAGATCGCCTTCCAGATCGCCGCCTATGCCTCGCGGATCGAGGCGTTGCAGGCGCAACTGGCCGTGGCGGAATCCGACCGCGCCCGCGGCGCGTCGCTGGTCGAGCGCGGCGCGACATCGCAGCAACGACTGGAGCAGTTGCAGACCGCGGTCGATGTCATCCGCGGACAGATCGCCGCGACCCAGGCCGAGCGCGCCGTGGTCGAACAGCAACAGGCCGAAGGCGCGGTGCTGGCGCCGGTGACGGGCCGGGTGCTGAGCGTGCCGGCAGTGCGCGGCTCGGTCGTCATGCCGGGCGAGGTGGTGGCAAGCGTGGGCGGCGGCGGCTTCTTCCTGCGCCTGTCGGTGCCCGAACGCCATGCCGCCGACCTGACCGAGGGGGCTGAAATCCAGATCATTGCCGGCGGCAAGGCCGTGGCCGGCCGGCTGGCCAAGGTCTATCCGCTGATCCAGGGCGGCCGGGTCCAGGCCGATGTCGAGGTGGACCAGCTTGCCGATGCCTTTGTCGGCGCGCGCGTCGCGGTGGACCTGCCGGTCGGGCAGCGCCGGGCGCTGCTGGTGCCCGCCACGGCGGTCACGACCCGCGGCGGGGTGGATTTCGTCAGCGTCGCCGAACCGTCCGGCGAGGCGCGCCGCGCGGTCATCACCGGCGAAAGCCTGGCGCAGGACGGCGTGGCCATGGTCGAGATCGTGACCGGCCTTGCGCCGGGCGACAAGGTGGTCGTCCCATGACCACCCCCGCCGGCAACCCTCGCAGCCCCGGCCTTGCGGGCTGGCTGACACGCGGCTTCATCACCTCGCCCTTGACGCCGCTGTTCCTGATCGCGGCGCTGGCCTTTGGGGTGCTGGCGCTGATCAGCCTGCCGCGCGAGGAAGAGCCGCAGATCTCGGTCCCGATGGTGGACATCCGCGTCCAGGCCCCCGGCCTGCGGGCCGAGGATGCGGTCAAGCTGGTGACGGAACCCCTGGAAACCATCGTCAAGGGCATCGACGGGGTCGAGCATATCTATTCCCAGACCCAGGACGACGGCGTGCTGGTGACGGCGCGCTTCCTGGTCGGCACCCCCTCGGACGCGGCGGTGCTGCGGGTGCATGACAAGCTGCGCGCAAACATGGACCGCATCCCGGTCGGCATCCCCGAACCGCAGGTGGTCGGCCGCGGCATCGACGACGTGGCCATCGTGGCGCTGACGCTTTCGGCACGGCCTGACGCGGCGGACCGGGTGACGGCGGCCGAACTGACCCGCATCGCCCGCGAATTGCGCACCGAACTGGCCAAGATCGACGATGTCGGCCTGACCTACCTGATCGGAGAGATGGACGAGGCGATCCGCATCGCCCCCGACCCCGCCAAGCTGGCGCTTTACGGCATCACGCTGCAACAACTGGCCGGCAAGGTCCAGGGCGCCAACCGCGCCCTGCCGGCGGGGACGGTGCGCGACGGCGGCCAGCAGGTGATGCTGGTCGCGGGCGAGACGCTACGCAGCCCCGATGAGATCGGCAACCTGGTCCTGACCGCCCGCGACGGCCGCCCGGTCTATGTCCGCGACGTGGCCGATCTGGGCTTTGTCAGCGACACCTCGGACGCGCTGGTCGCCACCATCGACCGGGATTCCGACCGGCGCCCGGCGGTGACGCTGGCCCTGGCCAAGCGCCCCGGCGCCAATGCCGTGACCGTGGCCGAGGCGATCATGCACCGCGCCGAGACGCTGCAAGGCAGCCTGATCCCCGACGACATGCAGGTGGAAATCACCCGCGACTATGGCGAGACGGCCAACGAAAAGGCCAATGAGCTGCTTTACCACCTGGGCCTGGCCACGCTGTCGATCATCGCGCTGGTCTGGCTGGCCATCGGCCGACGCGAGGCGCTGGTGGTGGCAGTGGTGATCCCGGTGACGATCCTGCTGACGCTGTTCGCATCCTGGATCATGGGCTATACGCTGAACCGGGTCAGCTTGTTCGCGCTGATCTTTTCCATCGGCATCCTGGTCGATGACGCCATCGTGGTGATCGAGAACATCGCCCGGCATTGGGGCATGGGCGGCACCGACCGCCGCGAAACCGCCATCGAAGCGGTGATCGAAGTCGGCAACCCCACCATCGTCGCTACCCTGACCGTGGTCGTGGCGCTGCTGCCGATGCTGTTCGTGTCGGGGATGATGGGGCCTTACATGAGCCCGATCCCCTCGAACGCCTCGGTGGCGATGATCTTTTCCTTCTTCGTCGCGGTGACGGTCACGCCCTGGCTGATGCTGAAGGTCGCCGGCCGCGCGCCGCTGCATCACGGCGCCGAGGGGCAGGGGGGTCGGCTGGGCCGCCTCTATGCCGCCGTCGCCCGGCCGGTGCTGGCCAGCAAGGGCCGCGCCTGGCTGTTCCTGGGCGGGGTGATCGTGCTGACCTTCGGCTCGCTCGCGCTGTTCTATACCCGCGACGTGACGGTGAAGCTGCTGCCCTTCGACAACAAGTCCGAACTGTCCGTGACCATCGACCTGCCCGAAGGCGCGGCGGTCGAAGCGACGGATGCCGTGGCCCAGGCGGTCGCCCGCGCGGCGATGGAACTGCCCGAGGTAATCTCGGTCCAGACCCATGCCGCCGCGGCCGCACCGTTCAATTTCAACGGCTTGGTGCGGCATTCCTTCTATCGCACCCAGCCGCATCAGGGCGAGGTGGCGGTCAATCTGACCCCCAAGCATGACCGCGATCGGTCAAGCCACCAGATTGCGCTGGACCTGCGCGCGCGCGTCCAGGCGCTGCCGCTGCCCCAGGGCACGGTGCTGAAGGTGGTGGAACCCCCGCCCGGCCCGCCGGTGATGGCGACGCTTCTGGCCGAAATCTATGGCCCCGACCCGCAGACCCGCCGTGCGGTGGGCGAAAAGGTCGAGGCGGCCTTCCGCTCGGTTCCCTTCATCGTCGATGTGGACAATTCCTGGGGTGATGCCGCGCCGCGGCTGCGGGCGCTGATCTCGCCCGACGACCTGGATTTCTACGGCGTGGCGGAATCGGATGTCTTCGACAGCATCGCCATCCTGAACGGCTCGACCACGGTCGGCTATTCGCACCGGGGCGAGGGCCGCGCGCCGATCCCGATCCGGGTCGAGCGGCCCCGCGATCAGCGCGTGCCGGGCGAGGATTTCCTGACCACGCCGATCCCGGCCGACCTGCTGCCCGGCAATCGCGGCGTGGTCGAACTGGGCGACGTGGTGCGGATCGAGGAAGAGCGCGCCTCGCATATCCTGTTCCGCCACAACGGCCGCCCGGCCGAGATGGTGACGGCGGAACTCGCCGGCGATTTCGAGGCGCCGCTTTACGGCATGATGGCGGTCAAGGATGCGCTGGAGGCGCAGGATTGGACCGGCCTGCCGCAGCCCGAGATTCGCCTGCGCGGCCAGCCCGAGGATGACAGCGCCAGCACCTTGCTGTGGGACGGCGAATGGGAAGTGACCTGGGTCACATTCCGCGACATGGGCGGGGCCTTTGCGGTGGCGCTGCTGGGCATCTATATCCTGGTGGTGGCGCAGTTCGGCAGCTTCCGGCTGCCGCTGGTGATCCTGACCCCGGTGCCGCTGACCTTTATCGGCATCCTGGGTGGGCATTGGCTGTTCGGCGCACCCTTTTCGGCGCCGTCGATGATCGGGTTTATCGCGCTGGCCGGGATCATCGTCCGGAACTCGATCCTGCTGGTGGATTTCATCCGCCACGACACCACCGGCCGGCCGCTGACCGAGGTGCTGATCGACGCGGGCGCCGTGCGCTTCCGGCCGATTCTGCTGACCGCGCTGGCGGCGATGATCGGCGCGGCGGTGATCCTGACCGATCCGATCTTCCAGGGGCTGGCGATCTCGCTGTTCTTCGGGCTGATCTCCTCGACCCTGCTGACGGTGCTGGTCATCCCGGCGGTCTATCGGGTGTTCCGCACCTGAGCCGCCGGCCATCCGCCCATACCGGCATTCCGCGCTCCCGTCCGACGCCACGCAAGCAAACCGCTATCACCACCTTGGCTGGCATCACGGTATCGAGCTGTTCGCGGCCGCCTTCGGCCACCAGACCTCTGGCCGCCATGCGCATGACGGCTTTGCCACCGGCGCCATGGCCGAAGGCGCGGGCGGCGATGTCCGCCGCGGCGAAACCATGGTGCTGTCGGCGGGCGCGGCCCATCTGCTGTGGCTGGCCTGGCGGCTGCTGCGCGACGACGGCCGGTCACATGGAGCGGTCCGACAGCGGAGGCCGCGCCCGGCTTCTGGTCCGGCGTCCTGGTGCAGGGGCTGAACCCCAAGGCATGGCTGGCGGCCTTGTCCTCGCTCTTCGACCTTCGTGATGCCGCTGGCCGATCCGGCGGTGGGGCTGGCTGTCTTCGCGGGATTTTTCGGGGCGATCTGCTGGATCTCGCTTGCCGCCTGGGCCTGGGGCGGGGCAAGGGTCGGACAGGGCCGGCGGCGGGAGGTTCAAGCCGCGGCATGGCCCTGATCCTGGCGCTATCGGTGGGCTGGATGCTGGTGCCGGCCTTCTGACGGGCCGGCGAGCAGGTGCAGGGCGGTCACGGAGCCGGGCCGCCCTGCATCCGCCGCCGATCAGCCGTCGTGCTGGCTGTGTTGCGGCGGCCGGATCAGCGATTGCACGGTGTAGACCAGGATGGCGCCGCCCACCGCGCCCAGCACCGCCACGCCAAGAAGCACGATCACGTCGACCGGCCCGCCGATGTCGCGCAGGCCGGAATGCGTCATCCGCTGGACAAAGATCACCGCCAGGATCGCACCGAAGGGCATGGAAAGCTGGGCCCACAGGAACTTGCGCATCGACATGGCCCGGTCGCGCATCAGCACGTAAAGATAGACCAGCGTGACGGCTGCGGCCAGCAGGACCATGATCCAGAACAGGCCGCGGCCGAAGATTTCCTCGAAGACGGCGAGCAATGTGCCGAATGTCAGTTCTTTCATCTTGCTTTCCCCTGTCAGGCCCGGCCGCGCAGCATGGCGTTATAGGTGGCTTTCAGCGCCACTTCCTTCATCAGCCAGCTTATCCACAGTTCCTCCAGCGGGGCGATCACGCCGGGGAACGAGGGCACCAGGTTGTCGTGATAGTCGAATTCGACCAGCATCGCCCGGCCGACGCGGGTGATGAGCGGGCAAGAGGTGTAGCCGTCGTAAAGCTCGGTCCCCTCACGCCCCTCGATGGCGGCGACCAGATGATCCTCGATCACCGGGACCTGCCATTTCACCGAAGCCGCGGTCTTGCCCTTGGGCACGCCCGCCACGTCGCCAAGCGCGAAGATTTCCGGGTAGCGCAGGTGGCGCAGGGTCTTCATGTCGCATTCGACCCAGCCCTGGTCGGTCCATTTCTCGGCCCAGGACAGGCCCGACTGCCGGATCACCTCGGGCGCGCGCTGCGGCGGGATAACATGCAGATAGTCATAGGGCATTTCGGTCATGGACTTGACGACCTCGCCCGTCACCGGGTCCGCGGCGGCGGTTTCGAAACGCGCCGTCTTGCGGGCAGAATCGATGGATTTCAGCGTATGGCCGTAATAGGTGGCCACGCCCCGCTCGCCAAACAGCATCCGCACCTTTTCCGCGACGATCGGGACCGAGAACAGGGCTTTTTGCGGGCAGGTATAATGGATCTCGTACTTGCCCTTGGCGCCGCTGCGGCTGGCGATATCGTCGATCAGGAACGCATGTTTCAGCGGCGCGCCGGCGCATTTCATTTCGGTCGCGGGGCGGGTCATCAGGCCGATGCCGCCTTCCTCGGTGAATTTTGACGCCGCCTGCCAGGTCTTGGCCGCATAATCGGGCCCGGCGTAAAGCGCGCCGATCCCGTCCTTGCCCACCATGTCGAGCGAAAAGCCCTCGATCGCGTCGTGATCCAGAACCAGGCCCGGCGCCACGACCAGGAAGTCGTAATCGAATTTTTGCCCCTTGTCGGTCGCGACCGTCTTGGCCAGCGGGTCGATGGCCGCCGCGGCTTCGGCAACCAGCGTCACGCCCGCGGGCAGCCAGTCCGCCGTCTGCGAGACGGTATAGCTGGAGGGCTTGAGCCCCGCCGCGACCAGCGACAGGCCGGGCTGGTAATAATGCTGCACCCTGGGATCAAGCAGGGTGATCTGCGCCCCGTCCAGCCGTTCGACCAGGCGGTTGGCAAGCGCCGTGCCGCCCGCGCCGGCGCCGATGATGATGATCCGCGCCTTTGTCGCGATCCTTTTGGCCTGGGCGGGGCGGACGCCCAGCCCCGCCGTGACCGCACCGGCGAAGGCAAGGCCTAGAACCCCCCTGCGCGACGGTTTGAAATGATCTTGTCCTGTCATTCGGTCTCCTCCGTGACCTTCCGTGCCCGCGGCCGGGTTCCGGCTTCTCGGACAGTCGCGCTGATATCCGTTCGGGCCTGCAACGACCTTGACCCCCGGCCGCGGTGCACGGCATCCGGCAGGGGATCGAACAGGTCGGGGCGGCGTTCCCAGTTACCCGATCCGGCAGTAGTTTCCGTATATTCGACGTTATGAATGTTCAATATCGTCGCATTTGTCTGCACCGGCTACGCGGCACTTCGCCGCAGCGACAGGAGGTCCGGGGTCCGCTCAACCGGCCGCGTGCGCGGTTGGGACTGGCATTTTGCCGCAAACCCGCCCACAAGCGGACACGCAATGCAGATCCGAGAGACGTGATGGGCTATTTTCCTGACTGGCGCGCCGCCGCGGGCGCCACGGTGCTTCCCGATGAAAAGCTGCCGCTGACCCAAGCGGTGCCGATGAGCCTGCAACATTTGCTGGCCATGTCCGGCTCGACCATCCTGGCGCCGCTGATCATGGGGTTCGATCCCAATGTCGCGGTGCTGTTTTCGGGCATCGGCACGCTTTTGTTCTTTGTCGTGACCGGGGGCAGGGTGCCCAGCTATCTGGGTTCCTCTTTTGCCTTCATCGCCGTGATCATGGCGGCGACCGGCTTTGCCGGCGGCGGACCCAACCCCAATATCGCCGTGGCGCTTGGCGGCATCATCGCGGCGGGCGCGCTTTATGCGCTGATCGGGCTGGTGGTGATGGCCATCGGCTCGGGCTGGGTGGAACGGCTGATGCCGCCGGCGGTGACGGGCGCCATCGGCATGTCCATCGGGCTGAACCTGGCCCCGGTCGCGGTCAAGCAGCTTGCCGGCAGCCATGCCCACCTGACCATCGCGCTGGCGACCGTGCTGTGCATGGCCATGGTCTCGGTCTATGGCCGGCAGGCGACGCGGCGGATCGCGGTGCTGGTCGCGCTGATCTTCGGCTATGGGCTGGTGCTGGTGTTCGGCAACGGGCTGGGACTGCTGCCGGGCATCGACTTTGCCGCGGTGGGCGCCGCGCCCTGGTTCGGGGTGCCGAATTTCACCGCGCCGCGCTTTGAATGGCAGGCGATCAGCCTGATCGCCCCGGTCGCCATCGTGCTGGTGGCCGAGAACCTGGGCCATATCAAGGCCCTGGGCGCGATCACCGGGCAAAGCATGGACCGCTATATCGGCCGGGGCTTTCTGGGCGACGGGCTGGCCACCATGCTGGCCGGGGCGGGCGGCGGCACCGGCGTCACCACCTATGCCGAGAATATCGGCGTCATGGCCATGACGCGGGTCTATTCCACGCTGATCTTTCCGATGGCGGCAGTGATCGCGATCCTGCTGGGCCTGTCGCCCAAGTTCGGCGCCATCCTGCAAACCATCCCCGCGCCGGTGCTGGCCGGGCTGGCGGTGTCGGTCTTTGGCCTGATCGCTTCGGCCATGGCGCGGATCTGGGTGGACAACAAGGTCGATTTCTCGGACCCGCGCAACCTGTTCACCGTGGGGGTGGCGCTGATCCTGGGGGCGGGCGACTTTACCGTCAATATCGGCGGCTTCGCGCTGGGGGGAATCGGCACCTCGACCTTTGCCGCGCTGCTGCTTTACCAACTGCTGGGCATGGGGCGGCGGGCCTGACATGCTGCTGCGGGCGCCGCAACCGGCGCCCGGACCCAGCAGGGCCAAAGGCCGGCGCCGCAAGGGCCGGACGCCCCGCGCGCAACATGTATGGCAGGCTGCGCTATTGCGCAGCGGTTCAATCCCATTATGACTGGCGGCGCCACTTAGACGCGGGGACCGCCAGATGCGCATGCGCGACACTTTCATCAAGCCGATGCACCGCGAGGGCATCCGCTTCGTGGCCGTCTTTGCCGCCGCGACGCTGCTGCTGTTCCTGATCTGGGAACCGCTGGGCTGGATCGGGGTCGGGCTGACGGTCTGGTGCTATTACTTTTTCCGCGACCCCAAGCGGGTGACGCCGGCGCGCCCCGGCCTGATCGTCAGCCCCGCCGATGGCATCGTCTCGCTGATCAAGCCGGCGGTGCCCCCGGCCGAGCTGGGCATGGAGGACGTCCCCCTGACCCGCGTCAGCGTGTTCATGAGCGTTTTCAACTGCCATGTGAACCGCAGCCCCGCTGCGGGTCAGGTGGCGGCGGTCGCCTATCGGCCGGGCAAGTTCCTCAACGCCTCGCTGGACAAGGCCAGCGTGGACAATGAACGCAACGGGCTGCGCATCCGCCTGGAGGATGGGCGCGACCTGGCGGTCGTGCAGATCGCGGGGCTGGTGGCGCGCCGCATCGTCTGTTTCGTCAAGCCGGGCGACCGGCTGGACCGGGGGGAACGCTTCGGGCTGATCCGATTCGGCTCGCGGCTGGACGTCTATCTGCCGCCGGGCGTGGTGCCGCTGGTCGCCATCGGCCAGACCATGATCGCGGGTGAAACGGTGATCGCCCGGCTGGACCAGCAGGCAGAGGCGTGATGGACCAAGCCCCCGGCCCCCAGACCGAGTTTTCGCTGATCCAGCTTTTGCCCAACATGCTGACCATCGTCGCGGTCTGCGCCGGGCTGACCGCCATCCGCTTCGGGATGCAGGGCGACTATATGCCGGCGGTGCTGCTGATCATCGGCGCCGGCATCCTGGACGGGATCGACGGGCGCATCGCGCGGCTCTTGGGTTCGTCCAGCAAGATGGGGGCCGAACTGGATTCGCTGGCCGATTTCCTGAATTTCGGCGTCGCCCCGCCGCTGATCCTGTATTACTGGGCGCTGCAAGACATCCGCAGCATGGGCTGGATCTGCGTGCTGGTCTTTGCCGTCTGCTGCGTGATCCGGCTGGCACGCTTCAACGTCTCGGCCAAATCCGACGACTTGCCCCGAGACGGCGCCTATTTCGAGGGCATCCCGTCGCCCGCCGGGGCGCTTCTGGTGATGCTGCCGATGTATCTGTCCTTTGCCTTTGCCGACCGGCCGGTGCTGCCCGGCGTCATCATCTGCCTGCATATGGTGCTGGTGGGGCTGCTGCTCATCAGCCGCATCCCGACCTGGTCCTTCAAGACCACGAAGATCTCGCGCGAGAACGTTAAGTTCTTCCTGCTCGGCGTCGCCTTTGTCGGGGCGGCCCTGCTGAGCTTTGCCTGGGTGACGCTGATCGCGCTGTGCCTGGGCTATGTCGCCATGGTCATCTGGGCCTGGATCGACCGCGAACGCCCCTCGAACCGATAAGGCAAGGCCATGGATATCGAAGCCATCCGTTCCTCTTATTCCCGCTGGGCGCCGATCTATGACCGGACCTTCGGGGCCGCGACCAATATCGGCCGGCGCCGGGCGGTGGACTATATCAACCGCCGCGGCGGCTCCGTGCTGGAGGTCGGCGTCGGCACCGGCCTGTCGCTGGAACATTACGGGCCCGGCACCAGCGTGACCGGCATCGACTTCAGCCAGGAAATGCTGGACAAGGCCATCGCCAAGGTGCAGCGCCTGGGGCTGCGGCAGGTGCGAGAGCTGCGCCAGATGGATGCCCGCGCCCTGGATTTTCCCGACGGCCATTTCGATACGGTCACGGCGATGCATGTGCTGTCCGTCGTGCCCCAGCCCGAGCGGGTGATGGCCGAAATCGCCCGCGTCTGCAAACCAGGCGGCAAGGTGGTCATCACCAACCATTTCGCGCGCCAGGCGGGGGCGATGGCGGCTGTGGAACGGGTTCTGGCGCCATTGGCCAATATCATCGGCTGGCATTCGGATTTCCGCATCGAGCAGGTCCTGGGCCAGGAATCGCTGGTTCTCGAAGAACGCCGGACCCTGCCGCCCCTGGGAATGATGACATTCCTGGTGCTGGGCAAACCGGCGGGGCAGGGGGGTTTCGGCCACCCTCCAACGTGATTATGCCGGGGTGATGAGCGACGAGATCTTCGACCGGCTGGCCCGTTCGGCCTTTCGCAGCCGCTTTCGCCTTGGCGCGAAAGAGCGGGCCTATGCCGATGCCAAGGGGCGCGAGGTGATCGCCGCCCATGCGCGCGACTTCATCGCCGCACGGCTGGCGCCCCGAAGTTCGACAGCAAAACCGCTAAGCGATTGATTTCTCTGAGGCGGATTTCGCCTTTGTGTGACTACGGGACGGCTCTTAGGCAGGTTTTGGCAGGTTCAGGGTGTTGAACAGCTCCAATTGTTCCGGGGTTGTCGTTGAGAGGCCATCAATTGAGCGTTCGCCGATTTTCGTGCTGTGGCGCTGTATGCGCGCGAGCATGTCGAGCGCGGTTCTGGGGCTTGCGCTGTGCCCCCTGGCTTTCAGGCGCATGCGCATGACGCGGTAGAGAACGAGGGCCAGGAAGCAGATCAGCGCGTGCGCGCGGATGCGCTCGGGCAGCCGATGGTGGACTGGCGCGATCTCGATGT
>NZ_FTMK01000009.1 GCF_900156255.1 Paracoccus thiocyanatus | reverse complement strand
TTTTCATGTCGGGATCATCGGACAATGCTTTGAAGATACGCTCAAATACTCCCGCGGCACCCCAATCCCGGAAACGGCGGTAGACCGAGTTCCATTTCCCGAACTCCTCCGGAAGATCGCGCCATTGCGCCCCAGTCCGAGCGATCCAGAAAACCGCCTCGAGAAAAAGGCGTGCATCACCGCCCGTTCGGCCGGGATCGGTCTTCTTGCCCAAGCAATGCGGCTCAATCTTCGCCCACTGGCAATCCGTGACGATGTAGCGTTCAACTGGCATCCAAACCTCCCGTTTGGAAAGCTTGAATCAGAAATCAGCTGACAGGGGAATCCTGATACTCAACAGACCCTAGGCCGTCTGGCGGCCTAAAGGACGTGCAGCCCCCAGATCAACACCAGCCAGATCGCCAGCGGCACCAGGAAAGCGGCGCGCCAACCCGATCCGCGGTCCAGATGCAGAAAGCCGCACAGGATCGCGCGCGCCTTCAGCCAGGCCAGGACCAGCAGCGCCGCCGCGGCGACCGGGCCCCAGGCAAAGGCTAGCGCCGTGGTCGCGGCGCTCAACCCCAGCAGCAACAGCCAGATGCGCGTCAGCCCCATCCCCCTAACCCAACAGATAGACCGGCGGCAGGATCAGCACCCAGACCAGGTCGACCATATGCCAGAAGGCCGCGCCCGCCTGCACCTCTTCGGGGCGCAGGCGGATGGCGACCAGCGCCAGCACGCCGATGCCGAACAGCACATGCGCGGCGTGAAAGCCGGTCAGCAGATAGTAAAAGGTGAAGAACGGGTGGCTTTCCATCCCCAGGCCGGCGGTCAGGTCGCGGGCGTATTCCACCACCTTCACCGCCAGAAAACCCGCCCCGCCCAGGCAGGCCAGCGCCAGCCCGATACGCGCGCGGCGGCGGTCGCCGCGGTGGCAGGCGCGCTCGGCCAGGGCGGCGCAGCAGCCCGACGTGACCAGGATCGCCGTGTTCAGCGCCGCCATCCAGCCATGGAGCTGCGCCTGGGCCGCGGCAAAGCCCGCCGGGTCGGTCAGCCGCACCCCCGCCATGGCGGTGACGCCGGCGGCAAAGACCAGCAGTTCGGATGCGATCAGCACCCACATGATCGGCTCGCCCGGAAGATCCTGAAGCCGCATCACGCCACCAGTTGCCGATAGATCACCGGCAGCGCCGCCAGCAGCCGGTCGGGATGCGGGATCAGCGAAAAGCCGCCCTGGCCGAAGATGCGGGGAAACCAGCTTTTCGCGTCGCGATCCACGGTGATGCCGTGCACGGCATGGCCGGCGCGGCGCGCCTCGCGCACCGCCATGGCGCTGTCCTCGATGCCGTGGCGGCCCTCGTAATGGTCCAGGTCGTTGGGCTTGCCGTCGGTGATGACCAGCAAAAGCCGCCGGCTGCTCGCCTGTTCTGCCAGCCCGGCCGAGGCATGGCGGATGCCGGCCCCCAGCCTGGTATAAAAGCGCGGCCGCAGCCCGGCGATGCGCCGTTCGACCGCGGCGCCCATCGGCTCGTCGAAATCCTTGCAGGCGGTCAGGAACACCCGGTCGCGCTTGAGCGAGGAAAAGGCGTTGACCGCGAAACGGTCGCCGCAGGCATCCAGGCCCCAGGCCAGCGCCGCCAGCGCCTCGCGCTCGGTCTCGATCACCGCGCGGCCGGTCACCGCGCTTTCGGTGGAACGCGACACGTCAAGCAGGATCGACACCGCAAGGTTGCGCGCCAAAGGCCGGGACTGGCGCCAGATGCGGTCGCTGCCCTGGCCGGTGGCGCGCAGGTCGGCGGCGGCGCGCACGGTCAGTTCGGCATCCAGTTCCTCGCCGTCGCGGTGGCCGGTGGTGGTGACGCGGCCGGGGCGCAGCGCCTCGAACTGGCGGCGCACGGCGCGGATGCGGGCTTGCGCGCGGGGATCGGGGGCCAGCGCCTCGTCCTGTTCGGTCGCCTGGTTTTCCAGAACCCGCACATGGTCGGCCAGGTAGCGGCCGCGCCGCGCGTCCCATTCGGGATAGGTGCGGATGCCGGCCACCGCTTCAAGATCCGCATCCTCGGGCGCAAGGTCTAGATGCAGCCGCAACCGCGTCGCCGGTGCCTTGGACACCTGGCCAAGACCCAATTCTTCCTGATCCTCGGCCGCCTTCTTTGCGTCGTCCTGGTCGTCGTCATCGACATGGCGGTTCAGGTTCATCAGGTCGGCCCAGCTCAGCAGGGCCTCGAACTTGTGCAGGATCAGGCTGTCGCGGCGCTGGGGCTGGTCGCTTTGCCGGCGGCGGGCGCGGAACATGCGGGCGGTGGCCGGGTCGGCGGTAATGCCGTCGGGCGCATCGCCCGGCGCGGCGGCCTGCGTCGTTTCGGGCGCGGCCAGGTCGGGCCATAGCGGCACCGGCCGCATCGGGCAATAGCCGCGCGGCGCCTGCGCCTGCGGATCGTCCAGCATGGCCAGCCAGTCGCGGGCCAGGGGCGGCAGCGGCGCCGGATCGCCCAGCAGGTGACGGGCCAGCGCCTCGACCGCCGCTTCGGCCGGGGGCAGCGCGGCGTTGGGGCGCAGGGACAGCACCAGTTCGGCAAGATCGTCGTAAAGGTCGGCCAGGCCCGGCGCATCCTGCAACGTCGCCTGGACCGCACGGCGCACCGCACCCAGCCGCGCCAGGTCGCGGCGCAGCGGATCGTCCTGCGGTGCCGCCAGCGCGCCATACGCCGCGCAGGCCGCAAGCCACAGGTAAAGCGCCCCGTTCGCCTGGCGCGAGGGCAGCGCCGTCAGCCGTTCCGGCAGGCGCAGGATTTCACCGTCGAAGCGCGCGACCGGCACCGTCTCGACCGGGGTGCCCAGCCTGCGCCGCCAGGTGATGCGATGGGGCGAGGCCTGGGCTGCGGCCGGGCGGATTTCCACCCCCGCGCCACCGCCCAGCGCGCGGAACAGCACCGCAAGCCGGCCCGAGACCTCGGACAGCGTCACCGCCTGATCCTCGAATTGCTGCGGCGCGCCGAAGCCGCTGGCCCAGACGTGCCAAAGCTTGCCGACGGTTTCTTCGGGTTCCCAGGGTTCCAGGTCCAGGCCCATGGCCCCCTCTCCTTCAGCCGAAGATCGCCGCGACCAGGTCGCGCAACCCGCGCTTGACCTCGGCATCGTCGGTCAGCGGCTCGATCATCGCCGCCTCGATGGCGCGGTCCAGGGACATGCCGCCGCGCGCCAGGCTGGCGGCATAGACCACCAGCCGGGTCGAGACCCCCTCTTCCAGGTCCTGGCCCTTGAGCCCGCGGATCTTGCCGGCCAGCCGCACCAGCCCCAGCGCGCGATCGCGGTCCAGGCCGCTTTCGCGCACCACGATCTCGACCTCGCGCGCGGGTTCGGGAAAGTCGAACTCCATGGCCACGAACCGCTGCCGGGTCGAAGGCTTCAGCGTTTTCAGGATGTTCTGATAGCCGGGGTTGTAGGACGCGACCAGCATGAAGCCGGGCGCCGCCTCGATCTCTTCGCCGGTGCGGTCGATGGGCAGGATGCGGCGGTCGTCGGTCAGCGGGTGCAAGACGACCGTCACGTCCTTGCGCGCCTCGACCACCTCGTCGAGATAGCAGATCGCGCCTTCGCGCACCGCGCGGGTCAGGGGGCCGTCGGTCCAGACCGTTTCGCCGCCCTTGAGCAGGTAGCGCCCGATCAGGTCGGCGGCCGACAGGTCGTCATGGCAGGCGACCGTATAAAGCGGCCGGCCCAGCCGCGCCGCCATATGGGCGACGAAGCGGGTCTTGCCGCAGCCGGTGGGGCCTTTCAGCAGCACTGGCAGGTCGTTGGCGGCGGCAGCCTCGAAGACCGCCACCTCGTCGCCCTGCGGCAGGTAGAAGGGGGCGTCACCCGCCCCGTTCCGTTCGGTTTTCACATGCGCGTTCATGGCTTACTCCGCAGCCTCCAGATGGCCGTCCTTATGCGCCTGGACCGGGCCGGGCACGACCACTTCGCGGCGCGGGAACAGCACGGCATAGATGAACAGCAGCGCGCCCAGCACCACCGCCACGCCCGAGCCGAAGCGCATCCAGTAGAACAGCGCCAGCCCATCCTGCACGTCCATGAAATAGCCGCCCTCGACGCGTTGCAGATGGGTCTGCACCGTGCCGGCAAAGGTCAGCGTCACCGTCATGAACACCATGCCCGAGGACATCAGCCAGAACGAGGCCATGTTCAGCACCTGGTTATAGGGGTCGCGGTTCTTCATCAGCGGCAGGCAATAGGTGACAAGCGCCAGCACCAGGCAGACATAGGCGCCGTAAAAGGCCAGGTGGCCATGCGCGGCGGTGATCTGCGTGCCGTGGGTGTAATAGTTCACCCCGTGCAGCGTGTGCAGGAAGCCCCAGACCCCGGCCCCGAAAAAGGCCAGCACGGTGCAGCCCAGGCTCCACAGCAGCGCGGCCTTGTTCGGGTGGTCGCGCCGGCCTTTCCAGACCATGACAAAGGCGAAGGACATCATGGCGAAGAAGGGCACGATCTCGAAGCTGGAAAAGATCGAGCCGATCCATTGCCAATATGCCGGCAGGCCGATCCAGTAATAGTGGTGCCCGGTGCCCAGGATGCCCGAGAACAGCGCTGTGGCGACGATGACGTAAAGCCATTTCTCGACCACCTCGCGGTCCACGCCGGTCAGCTTGAGCATCAGGAAGGCCAGGATGGCGGCCATGATCAGTTCCCACACGCCCTCGACCCACAGGTGGATGACCCACCACCAGTATTGCTTGTCCAGCACCAGGTTCGACGGGTTGTAGAAGGCGAAAAGCCACAGCAGCACCAGCCCCCACAGGCCCATCAGCAGCACGTTCGTCACCGCCGTGCGCCGGCCCTTAAGCGCGGTCATGCTGACATTGTACATGAAGATCACCGCGGCCACGGCGATGCCCACCTTGACCCATTTCGGCTGTTCCAGGAACTCGCGCCCCTCCTTGCCCAGCAGCCAATGGCCGTGGAACAGGTCGAACAGATAGGTCACGACCACGCCCAGCGTGCCCAGGACAAAGATGCCAAGCTGGATCCAGGCCAGCAGCGGCGAATGGATTTCCCGCTCGGCCTCTTCGGGCAGGATGTAATAGGTCGCGCCGAAAAAGCCCAAAAGCAGCCAGACGACCAGGCTGTTGGTGTGCAGCATCCGCACGATGTTGAAGGGCAGCAGTTCGGACAGGAAGTTCGGGCTGACATAGATCCAGCCCATCAACAGGCCAAAGCTGACCTGAAGCGCGAAAAGCACCATGGCCACCAGGAAATAGGCATAGGCGATGCGTTGCGAATGGTATCTCATCGGTTTTCCCCCTCAGCCCGCGTCGTTCGGCGGCCAGTTCTGGGTGTTGATCGTGCCGGTCCACAGCAGGAAATCGGACAGCGCCCGGAATTCCTCGTCCGTCAGATCAAAGCGCGGCATCTGGCGGCGGCCCTCGATGCCGGTGGGCATGGATTCCATCCAGCCCTTGAGCGTGTCGAAGGCACCGTCGGGATCGTCCTGCACGCCCCAGCGTTTCATGACATTGCCAAGTTCGGGCGCGAAATAGGCGCCCTCGCCCAGGATGGTGTGGCAGTCGATGCAGGCGTTGCGTTCCCAGACATGCTTGCCCAGGACGACCGAGGCGGTCAGCCCGCTTTCGTCCACCGCCGTGGTGCGGGCATAGATATGGCTGTGAACGGTCAAGGCGCCAAAGACCAGAATGAAGAATATGGACCCGCCGTAGAAGACGTTCCGGGCCATGTTCTTGGTCATGATTTCGCTCATGACGCGGGTCCCCCTATCAGTTGTTTCCGATGCGACCTCACTGTCTGGTGAGCGTGAGTCGCTCATTGATGAAAGTCAAGCGTAGTGAAAGACCGGGGTTTTCCCCGGAAAATTCCGCACTCGGCGGGGAATTGCCGACCCGGCCGGTAGATCCCGGCCCCCCTCGCTTCGGGCTTGAAGCAAGCGGCGCCGGCCCAGCCTGCATCGCGCCCCGCCGGTCGAATTGCCGCACCCCCGGTCTTAACAATGGTCAAGGCCCTTGGCTGCGCGCGCGCCCACGAACCAGATGGACGCGCGCCAGCACATAGGAAAGCCAGATGAGACAAAGGACACCATCCGCCAGACCCGGCCTGTTGGCCTCGGCAGCCTTGGCCCTTGCTCTGGGGCCGCTTGCGGTCTGCGCCCAGGAACAGGCCGCTCCGCCGACGGATCCAGCCGCCGCGCTTGAAGGGCACAGGACCCGCACCGATAACCGCTATGAGCCCTCGCTGGACAACCTGGCGCAGCAAGAGGTCGCAGCGCCCGCCGCCCCGGAGGGCGTGGCGGCCCTGTCTGACGCCGAATATAACGAGGCCAACAAGATCTATTTCGAACGCTGCGCCGGCTGCCACGGCGTCTTGCGCAAGGGCGCGACCGGCAAGGCGCTGACCCCCGACCTGACGCGCGAACAGGGCTTCGAATATCTGCAAAGCTTCATCACCTATGGCTCGCCCGCCGGGATGCCGAACTGGGGCACCTCGGGCGAGCTGACGCCCGAACAGGTCGACCTGATGGCGAAATATGTCATGCTGGACCCGGCCGCGCCGCCGGAATTCGGCATGGTGCAGATGCGCGAATCCTGGAAAGTCCATGTCGCGCCCGCGGACCGGCCCCAGGCCCAGGAAAACGACTGGGACCTGGACAACCTGTTCAGCGTCACCCTGCGCGACGTGGGCCAGATCGCGCTGATCGACGGCAAGACCTATGAGATCAAGTCGGTGCTGGATACCGGCTATGCGGTCCATATCAGCCGGCTGTCGGCCTCGGGGCGCTATCTGTTCGTCATCGGCCGCGACGGCAAGGTCAACATGATCGACCTGTGGATGAAGGAACCCGCCACCGTGGCCGAGATCAAGATCGGCTCGGAAGCGCGGTCCATCGAGACCTCGAAGATGGCGGGATGGGAGGATAAATACGCCATTGCAGGCGCCTATTGGCCGCCGCAATACGTCATCATGGACGGCGAGACGCTGGAGCCGATGAAGATCCAGTCCACCCGCGGCATGACCTATGACGAACAGGAATATCACCCCGAGCCGCGCGTCGCCGCGATCCTGGCCAGCCATTACCGGCCCGAATTCATCGTCAACGTCAAGGAAACGGGCAAGATCCTGCTGGTCGACTATACCGACCTGAAGAACCTGAAAACCACCGAGATCGAGGCCGAGCGTTTCCTGCATGACGGCGGCCTTGACGGATCGCACCGCTATTTCATCACCGCGGCGAATGCCCGCAACAAGCTGGTGGTGATCGACACCAAGGAAGGCAAGCTGGTCGCGATCGAGGATACCGGAGGCCAGACCCCGCATCCGGGGCGCGGCGCGAACTTCGTCCATCCGACCTTTGGCCCGGTCTGGGCGACCTCGCATATGGGCGACGATTCGGTGGCGCTGATCGGCACCGATCCCGAAGGCCATGCCGACCAGGCCTGGAAGATCGTCGACAGCTTCCCGGCGCTGGGGGGCGGCTCGCTGTTCATCAAGACCCATCCGAAATCGCATTACCTTTATGTCGATGCGACGCTGAACCCCGATGCCGAAACCTCGGGCTCGGTCGCGGTCTTCGACGTGGCGACGATGACGGGCGACGGTTCGGACCCGGACTTCGTCACCCTGCCCATCGCCGAATGGGCCGGCGTCACCGGCGGCCAGCCCCGCGTCGTGCAGGGCGAGTTCAACAAGGACGGGTCGGAAATCTGGTTCAGCGTCTGGAACGGCAAGGACCAGGAATCGGCGCTGGTGGTGGTGGACGACAAGACGCTGGAGCTGAAGCACGTCATCAAGGACAAGCGCCTGGTGACGCCGACCGGCAAGTTCAACGTCTATAACACCAAGACCGACACCTATTGAGCGGTGCGACCCAGGCGGGGGCGTCCGCGCCCCCGTCCAGGCAGATTTTCGATGGGGTTCGACATGGCCGGCAAGACGATGACGGACAAGGCCGCGGCGCCCAAGGCGGGCGGGGCGGCGGCAGGCAGGGCCGCGACAGGCAGGGTCGATCTGATCGGCGCGGGTCCCGGCGACCCGGAACTGCTGACGCTGCGGGCGCTGCGGCTTTTGCAACAGGCGGATGTGGTGGTGCATGACCGGCTGGTCTCGGACCAGGTGATGGATTGCGTCCCGGCCCATGTCCGGCGCATCCCGGTGGGCAAGGCCGCGGGCTTTCACCCGGTGCCGCAGGACCAGATCAACGCCCTGCTGGTCGATCTGGCGCTGGCGGGGCTGGTGGTCGCGCGGCTCAAGGGCGGCGATCCGACGATATTCGGCCGCGGCGGCGAGGAGTTCGAGGCCGTGACCCGCGCCGGCATCCCCTGCGACTATGTGCCCGGCATCACCGCGGCGCAGGGCGCGGCGGCCTCGGCCCGGTTTCCGCTGACGCATCGGGGGCTGGCGACCGGGCTGCGCCATGTCACCGGCCACCGGGCGCGGGACGCGGCGCTGGATCTCGACTGGGCCTCGCTGGCCGACCCGCAGACCACGCTGGCCGTCTATATGGGCGCGGCCAACATGGCCGAGATCGCGCGCGAACTGATCCGCCACGGCATGCCCGCCGACCTGCCGGTGCTGGCCGTGTCGCAGGCCAGCACCCCGCAGGAACGGCGGCTGCGCGCCACGCTGTCGGGCGTCGCCGCCGCCCTGGCGCAGGCGGCGTTGCCGGCGCCGGTGCTGTTCATCATCGGCCATGTCGCGGCAATGGCCGAGGATTGCGCCCTGCCCCGCGCCATCTATCGCCCGCATCGGCCGCTGGTGGCGCATGGCTAGGCTGGCGCTGCTGCTGGCGGCCTTGGCCGGGACCGCGATGGCGGGACCGCCCGACGCCGCGCGCCAGGACCAGTTGCGCCACCTGGTCCGGCAGGATTGCGGTTCCTGCCACGGCTTGCGGCTGACCGGGGGTTTGGGCAGCCCGATCACCGCCGCCGCGCTGGCCGGGCGCGATGCCGGCGACCTGGCCGGGCTGATCCTGGACGGGCTGCCCGGCACCGCCATGCCCGGCTGGCGCCCGCTGCTGACCGAGGACGAGGCGCGCTGGATCGCCGATTACCTTCTGACGACGGAGACGCAATGATGCTCAAGCCATTCCTGGCCGCCCTGTTGATCGCCAGCCCGGCGCTGGCCGAAGACCTGCGCGGCACCGGCGACCTGGGCCTGGTGGTCGAACGCGAGGCTGGGTCCCTGCTGGTCGTGGACCGCAGCGAACGCGCCGCCATCGGCCGGATCGAGGGCTTGGGCGATTTGTCCCATGCCAGCCTCGTCTATTCCCCCGACGAACGCTTTGCCTATGTCTTCGGCCGCGACGGCGGCTTGACCAAGGTGGACATCCTGACCCGTCAGGTGGTCCGCCGCGTGGTGCAGGCCGGCAATTCCATCGGCGGCGCCATTTCGGACGACGGCCGGCTGGTCGCGGTCGCGAATTACGAGCCGGGCGGCGTCCGGGTCTTCGACGCCGAGACGCTGGAGCCGGTGGCGGACGTCCCCATGGGCTCGAAAACCGTGGGCATCGCCGATGCGCCGGGTTCGCGCTTCGTCGTCGCCACCTGGGATACGGGTGAGGTCTGGATCCTCGACCATTCCGCCGATCCGGCGCAGCCCGCGGTGACGAAGCTGGAAGGCATCGGCGCCAATCCCTATGACGCGCTGCTGACCGGCGACGGGCGGCACTATATCGTCGGGCTCTTCGGCGAAAAGGGGCTGGTGCAGGTCGATCTGTGGCAGGATCCGCCCAAGGCCACGCGCTTCCTGCCCGATTACGGCAAGGACCAGCCCGACCTGCCGGTCTACAAGATGCCGCATCTGCAAGGCTGGACCCTGGCCGACGGGCTTTTCGCCCTGCCCGCCGTGGGGCTGCACCAATTGCTTTGGGTCGATGCCGCGGACCTGGCCGAGATCGGCCGCACCGATCTGGCCGGCCAGCCGGTCTTTGCACTCGCCCGCCCCGACCAGCGCGAGGTCTGGGTGAACTTCGCCCCGCCCGACAATGACAAGGTGCAGGTGGTGGACGTGCTGACCCACCAGGTCCTGGACACGCTGACCCCCGGCAAGGGGGTGCTGCACATGGAATTCGCCCCGCGCGGCCGCGAGGTCTGGCTGTCGGTGCGCGACGAGAACCGGGTCGAGATCCGCGACACCCGCACCCGCGAAGTGCTGGGCCAGATCGAGGCGCGCGCGCCCTCGGGCATCTTCTTCACCGACCGCGCGCATCGCATGGGGCTGTGAGCATGGACGATCTGGACCTGCGCCTGCTGGACGGGTTCCAGCGCGATCTGCCGCTGGAAATCCGGCCCTTTGCCGCCATGGGCTATCGGCTGGGCACCAGCGAGGCCGAGGTGATCGCCCGGCTGGCCCGGCTGCGCGACCAGGGCGTGGTCGCCCGCATCGGCGCCACCTGCCGGCCGAACACCGCCGGCGCCTCGACGCTCGCCGCGCTCAGGGTGCCGCGGCGGCGCATCGACCAGGTCGCGGCGCTGGTCGGGGCCGAGCCGGGCGTCAACCATTGCTATCTGCGCCAAGGCAGCGACTGGAACCTGTGGTTCGTCGCCACCGCCCCCGATGCCGCCGCGCTAAGCGAAAGCCTGGCCCGGATCGAGGCCGGGGCGGGGCTGGCGGTGCTGTCCCTGCCGCTGGTGCGCGCCTTCAACATCGACCTGGGCTTTCCGCTGGCCGGGCCGCGCCGCGCCATGGCGCTGGACCAGCCGGCCGACCTGGCCGCCCTGCGGCCGCGCGACCCGGCGCTGATGCAGGCGCTGACCACCGGGCTGGCGCTGGTGCCGCGCCCCTTCGTCGCGTTGGGCCAGGCGCTGCACCGCAGCGAGGCCGAGGTGATCTCGCGCATCCGGGCGCTGTCCCAGGCGCGCATCCTGACCCGCTTTGGCGTGATCGTGCGCCACCGCGCGCTTGGCTGGACCCAGAACGCCATGGTGGTCTGGCGCCTGCCCGAAGCCGCGGTCGAGGCCGCCGGCACGGCATTGGCCGGGGTTCCCGGCGTGACGCTGTGCTATCAGCGCCGCAGGGTGCCGGGGCTGTGGAACTGGCCGCTGTTCTGCATGATCCACGCCCGCTCGCGCGCCGAGGCGTCCGAGGTTCTGGGCCGGGCCCGCGCCCTGCCCGAACTGGCCCGCCGGCCGCATCGCGTCCTGTTCTCGACCCGCTGCTTTCGCCAGCGGGGCGCCACCATCGCCGAGGTTGCCGCATGACCCGCCATACCCTGCCCCCCGATGCGCTGGACGAAACCGACCGCGCGATCCTGAACGCCTTGCAGGACGGCTTTCCGCTGACCCCGCGCCCCTTTGACGATGCCGGGGCGGCGCTTGGCCTGACCGGCGCCACGCTGATCGCGCGGCTGGAGCGCCTGCGCGCCATCGGCGCCATCACCCGCTTCGGCCCGTTCTACGACGCCGCGGCGATGGGCGGGGCCTTCTGCCTGTGCGCGCTTTCCGCGCCCGCGGCGGATTTCGACCGCATCGCCGACCTGGTCAACGCCCATCCCGAGGTGGCTCATAACTATGCTCGCGACCATGCGCTGAACATGTGGTTCGTGCTGGCCACCGCCACGCCCGAAGCCATCGCCGAAACCGCCGGGCGGATCGAGGCGGAAACCGGGCTGACCGTCTGGCGCTTTCCCAAGCTGCGGGAATTCTTCATCGGCTTTCGGGTGGCGGCATGACGGTCCTGGACGATACCGACCGCCGGCTGATCGCCGCAACGCAAGCCGGCCTGCCGCTGGTCGAGGCGCCCTATGCCCGGATCGCCGCCGATCTGGGCCTGACCGAGACGCAGGTCATCACCCGGCTGTCGATCCTGCACGCCCGCGGCATCATCCGCCGTATCGCCATCGCGCCCAACCATTACGCGCTGGGAATGACCGCAAACGGCATGAGCGTCTGGGATGTCGAGGATCGCCAGGCCGAGGCCCTGGGCGAAACGGTGGGGGCGCTGGATTTCGTCTCGCATTGCTATCTGCGGCCGCGGGCGCCGGTCTGGCGCTACAACCTTTTCGCCATGCTGCACGGCCAAAGCCGCGCCGAGGTCGAGGACAAGCGCGCCCAGGTCCGCGCCCTGCTGGGCGCCGCCTGCCGCGCCGACGACATCCTCTATTCCACCCGGATCCTGAAAAAGACCGGCCTGCGCCTGAAGGACGGCTAAGAAAGGCAAACCATGTTCCGCCTGACCCAATACATGCACCAGCTTCTGGACCCTTCGCCGCCGGGCCGCCGCAGCCGGCCGGATGCGGTCCGCCCGGTGGTGATCTGGAACCTGACCCGCAGTTGCAACCTGAAATGCCGCCATTGCTATACCGTCTCGGCCGACCGGCCCTTTCCGGGCGAGCTTTCGCATGACCAGGCCATGGCGGTGCTGCGCGACCTGTCGGATTTCCGCATCCCGGCGCTGATCCTGTCGGGGGGCGAGCCGATGTCGCGCTTCGACTTCTGGGAACTGGCGGCCGAGGCGCGGCGGCTGGATTTCCGCCACCTGTCGCTGTCCACCAACGGCACCAAGATCAATGCCGGCAACGTGGAGCGGCTGGCCGGGCTGGGCTTTGACTATGTCGGCATCTCGCTGGACGGGATCGGGGCGGTGAACGACTGGTTTCGCGGCGTCGAGGGGGCCTTTGACCAGGCGCTGGCCGGCGTGCGGGCCTGCAAGGCGCAGGGGGTCAAGGTCGGCCTGCGCTTTACCATCACCGAGGGCAATGCCCATCACCTGCCCGCCATGCTGGACCTGTGCCGCGACGAGGGCGTGGACAAGTTCTATCTGTCGCATCTGGTCTATGCCGGGCGCGGCGACAAGCACCGGGGCGAGGATACCGAACACGCCCGCACCCGCCGCGCCATGGACCTGCTGATCGCCCGCGCCTGGCAGGCGGTCGAGCGGGCCGAGCCCCTGGAGGTCGTCACCGGCAACAACGACGCCGATGCGGTCTATTTCCTGCGTTGGGCCGAGACGCGCTTTGCCCCCGCCGCCATCGCGCATCTGCGCGCGCATCTGGAGGCCTGGGGCGGCAATTCCTCGGGGCTGGGCGTCGGCAATATCGACCCGCAGGGCCGCGTCCATCCCGACACCTATTGGTCGGATTATACGCTGGGCTCGGTCAAGGACCGGCCGTTTTCGGCGATCTGGACCGGGGACGACCCGATCCTGGCCACGCTGCGCACCCGGCCGCGGCCGCTGAAGGGGCGCTGCGGCGCCTGCGCCTATCAGGCGGTCTGCGGCGGCAATACCCGCATCCGGGCGCTGCAACTGACCGGCGACCCCTGGGCCGAAGATCCGGCCTGCTATCTTTCGGCCGCCGAGATCGGCGCCAAGGGTGCCGACCTGGACCGCCTTGCCGTCACGCCATTCCGGGGGAAAAGCCATGATCCGGCCCATCGTTTCCATTAGCCTGCTGCTTGCCCTGCCGCTGGCCGGCCACGCCGACCCCGCCGCCGATTACGCAGAACATTGCGCCGTCTGCCATGCCGAGGATCGGCTGGGCGGCACCGGCCCGGCGCTGATCCCCGAAACCCTGGGGCGCGTGAATGGCATCGAGGCGGTGATCGCCCAGGGCCGGGTCTCGACCCAGATGGAGGGGTTTGCCGACCGCCTGTCGCCCCAGGCCATCGCCGCCCTGGCCAGCTATGTCATGACGCCGCTGGAAAACCGCCCGCATTGGGACGCGTCGCAGATCGCCGCCAGCCGCGAGATGAATGCCGATTACCAGCCGGCGGACAGGCCGGTCTTTGCCGCCGATCCGCTCAACATCACCCTGGTGGTGGAAACCGGCGACCATCACGTCAGCGTTCTGGATGGCAACACGTTCCAGGTCCTGGACCGCTTTGCCACCCCCTTCGCCGTGCATGGCGGGCCGAAATTCAGCCCCGACGGGCGCTTCGTCTACATCATGTCGCGCGACGGCTGGGTGCAGAAATACGACATCTGGACGCTGGCCGAGGTCGGCCGCATCCGCGCCGCGCTGAACAGCCGCAACATCGCCATCAGCCCGGACGGCCGGCGCATCGCGGTCGCGAACTACCTGCCCGAAAGCCTGACCATCCTGGATGCCGACCTGAACCCCCTGCGGCTGATCGACACGCGGGTCGGCGGCACCCTCAGCCGGGTCAGCGCCGTCTACCAGGCGCCGCAGCGCGAAAGCTTCGTGCTGGCGCTGAAGGACGCGCCCGAGATCTGGGAGGTGGCGACCGCCGACCTGGCCATCCGCCGCATCCCCATCGACGAGCCGCTGGACGATTTCTTCTTTTCGCCCGACTATCGCCAGGTGATCGGCGCCAACCGCGCCGGCGACAAGGGCGTGGTGATCGACCTGGACGACGGGCACAAACTGGCGGAACTGCCCTTGCCGGGGATGCCGCATCTGGGTTCGGGCATCACCTGGGAACGGGACGGCCGCCGCGTCATGGCCACCCCGCATCTGGGCGAAGGCGTGCTGTCCGTCATCGACATGCAGGACTGGGGCCTGGTCAAGCAGATCAGGACCGACGGCCCCGGCTTCTTCCTGCGCGGTCATGCCGCCAGCCCCTCTGTCTGGGCCGATGTGTTCTTTGGCCCGCACAAGGACAAGATGCATGTCATCGACAAGAACACGCTGGAAATCGTCAAGACGCTGGCGCCCTTTCCAGGCCAGACCTTCGCCCATAGCGAATTTACCCGCGACGGCAGCCATGTTCTGGTCTCGCTGTGGGAAGACGAGGGCGCGGTCTTGGTCTATGATGCCAGGACGCTGGAGGAAGTGAAACGGCTGCCGATGCGCAAGCCTTCGGGGAAATACAATGTCTGGAACAAGATCACCTTCGAGGACGGAACCAGCCACTGACGGCTGGCCGGCCTGGAAACTGGCGCTGCTGTTTTACCCCTTTGCGGCGGCGGCGGTCTGGATCAACCTGTTCATGCTGTCGCTGCTGACAAGCTGGCTGGGCCTGCCGGTGCTGGCGCCCGCCAGCGCCGCGGCCGCCGCGCTGCTGCTGGGTGTGCCCGCGGCCTGGGCCTCGGGGCGCTGGATCCGCAGCCTGATGGACCGCGCCCGCCCGCGCCACTGAATCCTTACGATCTGACAGGCCGGATTATCGCCGTCTATTCCGTTCCGAGCCGTTCATAACCAGAAATTATTAAAACTATCAAAACTTATAAATTCCAATGATTTCCGAAGCTGCTAGAACCTGATGGCAGAAGGTGCGCAGATTCGGAAAAGCCATCTATTTCGATGGGTTGGCGGACCGCACCGCCCAAAGGCGCCGACCAGGGCGCCCCTGCAATAAAGGAGACTGATCTTGGACGGAAATGACATTCCCTCGGGCAAGTGCCCGGTGATGCATGGCGGCAATACCGCCATGGGAACCTCGAACATGGACTGGTGGCCGAACGCGCTGAACCTGGACATCCTGCACCAGCATGACCGCAAGACCAACCCGCTTCAGGGCTTCGACTATCGCAGCGAAGTGCGCGCGCTGGACTTCGACGCGGTCAAGGCCGACCTGCATGCGCTGATGACCGACAGCCAGGACTGGTGGCCGGCCGACTGGGGCCATTATGGCGGGCTTTTCATCCGCATGTCCTGGCACGCCGCCGGCACCTATCGCATCGCCGACGGCCGCGGCGGCGGCGGCACCGGCAACCAGCGCTTTGCCCCGATCAACTCGTGGCCCGACAACGTCAGCCTGGACAAGGCCCGCCGCATCCTGTGGCCGATCAAGAAGAAATACGGCAACCGGCTGAGCTGGGCCGACCTGATCATCCTGGCCGGCACCGTGGCTTACGAAAACATGGGGCTGAAGACCTATGGCTTCGCCTTTGGCCGCGACGACATCTGGCACCCGGAAAAGGACACCTACTGGGGCGCGGAAAAGGAATGGCTGGCGCCCCAGGACGAGCGCATGGGCAATCTCGAAGATGCCGCCTCGATGGAAAACCCGCTGGCCGCGGTGCAGATGGGCCTGATCTACGTCAACCCCGAAGGGGTGAACGGCCAGCCCGACCCGCTGAAAACCGCTGCCATGGTGCGCGAAACCTTCGCCCGCATGGCGATGAATGACGAAGAAACCGTGGCGCTGACCGCGGGCGGCCATACCGTCGGCAAATGCCACGGCAATGGCAAGGCAGAATTGCTGGGCGCCGACCCGGAAGCGGCCGATGTCTGCGAACAGGGGCTGGGCTGGGCGAACTCGAACAAGTCCGGCAAGGGCCGCTATACGATGACCTCGGGCATCGAAGGCGCCTGGACCACCCATCCGACCAAATGGGACAACGGCTTCTTCTACCTGCTGTTCACCTATGACTGGGAACTGAAGAAATCCCCCGCCGGCGCCTGGCAGTGGGAGCCGGTCAACATCAAGGAAGAAGACAAGCCGGCCGATGTCGAGGATCCCTCGATCCGCTACAACCCGATCATGACCGATGCCGACATGGCGATGATCAAGGACCCGATCTATCTGGAGATCTCGAAACGGTTCTATGCGGACCCGGACTATTTCTCGGAAGTCTTCGCGCGGGCCTGGTTCAAGCTGACCCATCGCGACATGGGCCCCCGGACCCGCTATATCGGGCCCGACGCCCCGACCGAAGACCTGATCTGGCAGGATCCGGTGCCGGCCGGCAACCGCGAATGGAACATCGCGGGCCTCAAGGCGCGCATCGCCGAAAGCGGGCTGACGGTGGCCGAGATGGTCTCGACCGCCTGGGATTCGGCACGCACCTTCCGCGGCTCGGACAATCGCGGCGGCGCCAATGGCGCGCGCATCCGCCTGGCCCCGCAAAAGGACTGGGAAGGCAACGAACCCGCCCGGCTGGCGCGTGTGCTTTCGGTGCTGGAGCCGCTGGCGGCCCAGTTCGGCGCCAGCGTCGCCGACACCATCGTGCTGGCCGGCAATGTCGGCGTGGAACTGGCGGCCAAGGCCGCGGGCTATGATGTCGAGGTGCCTTTCACCCCCGGCCGCGGCGATGCCACGGACGCGATGACCGATGCCGACAGCTTCGCGGTGCTTGAGCCGATCCATGACGGCTATCGCAACTGGCTGAAAAAGGACTATATCGTCGCCCCCGAGGAACTGATGCTGGACCGCACCCAGCTGATGGGGCTGACCGCCCCGGAAATGGTGGTGCTGGTCGGCGGGATGCGGGCCATGGGCACCAACCATGGCGGCACCAGGCACGGGGTCTTTACCGACCGCGTTGGCGCGCTGACGACGGATTTCTTCGTCAACCTGACCGACATGGCCAATACCTGGGCCAAGGCCGGCAGCCATTACGAAATCCGCGACCGCCAGACCGGCGTGGTGAAATGGACCGCGACGCGGATGGACCTGGTGTTCGGTTCGAACTCGATCCTGCGCTCCTATGCCGAGGTCTATGCCCAGGATGACAATGGCGGCAAGTTCGTCGCCGATTTCGTCGCCGCCTGGGTGAAGGTGATGGAGGCCGACCGCTTCGACCTGCGCGCGTGACCGGATCCTGCCCCTGGGCGGCGCCCGGCGACGCTTGCCCAGGGGTTGGATGGTGGTAACGATTGCAGCCCCAGGGACCATCGGTCCCTGGGGATTTTTCATGGCGCGGGATGCCGCTCCATGGCGCCCCGGCCGATTTTTACCGCAATATCCGGGGCTTTTCCGTCCTTCCTCGCCGGGCCAGAATCTGCGATCCTGGCGCCGCGGGGACGTTGCGGCGGGCATTTGCAGAACGAAGATGATGCGGGCCGGGCGCTTTATCGGCCGGGCGTGCCGTCATTCCAGGCGCCGCCCGGCCGGGCCTGCCTAAAGGAAGCTCTGCGGATCGACGTCCACCGCCAGCCGCAGGTTTGCCGGCGGCTTTGGCGCCAGCGCCAGCCATTGCGCAATCGCGCCTTGCATCGGCGCCTGGCGCGGCGCCCGGATCAGCATGCGCACCCGAAACCGCGCGCGGATGCGGGCGATGGGGGCGGGGGCGGGGCCGAACAGTTCGGCGCCGATGGCCCGCAGCGGCTCGGCGCGACGGGCCAGTTCGCGGGCGTAATCCTCGACCACCGGCGGGTCGGGATGCGACAGGATGATCCCCGCCAGCCGGCCAAAGGGCGGCATCCCCGCCGCCTGGCGCGCCGCCGCCTCGGCATCCCAGAACGCCTCGTCCTCGCCCGACAGGATGGCGCGGATCACCGGGTGGTCGGGCTGGTGGGTCTGCAACAGCGCCAGCCCCCGCGCCTCGCCGCCCTCGCGCCCCGCCCGGCCGGCCACCTGCCGCATCAGTTGGAAGGACCGTTCGGCCGCGCGCAGGTCGGCGCCTTGCAGGCCCAGGTCGGCGTCGATCACGCCGACCAGCGTCAGGCGCGGGAAATTGTGGCCCTTGGCGACGATCTGCGTGCCGATGATGATGTCCGTTTCGCCCGCGGCGATCTCGGCAATCGCCTCTTTCAAGGCGCGCGCCGAATGGAACAGGTCCGAGGAGAGCACCGTCGCCTTCGCCTGCGGGAAACGCTCGGCCACTTCCTCGGCCAGCCGCTCGACCCCCGGCCCGATGGCGGTCATCTTGCCCTCGACCCCGCAGGCGGGACAGGCCACTGGGATCGGCTTGGTCGCGCCGCATTGATGGCAGACCAGGCGGTTTTGGAAGCGATGCTCGACCATGCGGGCGTCGCAATGGTCGCAGCCGATCTGCTGGCCGCAGGCGCGGCAGGCGGTGATCGGCGCATAGCCGCGCCGGTTCAGAAACAACAGCGACTGTTCGCCGCGCTGCTTGCGGCGGGCGACTTCGGCGGCCAGGCGGGGGCTGATCCAGCGGCCCTTTTCCATCTCTTGCTGGCGCAGGTCGATGGCCGCCATCTCGGGCAGGTCGGCGGTGCCATAGCGCGCGCGCAGATCCAGCCGGCGGTATTTGCCCGTGGCCGCATTCACCCAGCTTTCGACCGAAGGCGTGGCCGAGGCCAGCACCACCTGCGCCGCCTCGACGCTGGCGCGCAGCACCGCCATGTCGCGGGCGCTGTAATAGACCGCGTCTTCCTGCTTGTAGCTGGAATCGTGTTCTTCATCGACGACGATCAGGCCCAGATCGGCAAAGGGCAGGAACAGCGCCGAACGCGCGCCGACCACCAGCCCGACATGGTTTTGCGCCGCCATGGTCCACAGCCGCCGGCGTTCCGTGCGGGTGATGCCCGAATGCCATTCGCCGGGCCGGGCGCCGAAACGCACCTCGACCCGGTCCAGGAACTCGGCCGATAGCGCAATCTCGGGCAGCAGCACCAGCGCCTGCCGGCCCTGGCGCAGGCATTCCGCCACGGCTTCCAGATAGACCTCGGTCTTGCCCGAGCCGGTGACGCCGCGCAAAAGCGTGGTGCCATAGGCGCGGGATTTCAGCGCCGTCCGCAGGCTCTCGGCCGCCTCAAGCTGATCGGCGGCCAGCGGCTTGCCCGGCAGGCCGGGGTCCAGCCGCGGATAGGGCACATCGCGCGGCGCCAGCACCTCGGCCAGCGTGCCGGCCTTGACCAGCCCCTGCACCACGCCCGGACTGACCCCGGCCAATTGCGCCAATTCGCCGGGCGCAAAGCCCGCGCCGCCGTGATCCTGGATCACCCGCAAGACGGCGGCGCGGGCATCGGTCATGCGCGCGGGCTCCGGTCCCGCGCGATGGATGATGCGCCGGGCCGAAGGCGGCTGGTCCAGGTCCGGCGCCCGCGTCGCTATGCGCAGAAGCGCGGGCAGCGGCGTCAGCGTGTATTCGCCCATGCGGGACAGGAACTCGATCATCCCCGGCGCCAGCGGCGGCGCATCGACCAGCCGCGCCACCGGCCGCAGCCGCGCCGCGTCGAAATCGCCGATCCCCGGCCCCCAGACCGCGCCCATCACCCGGCGCGGCCCCAGCGGCACGACGACAAGCTGGCCCAGCCGCACGCCCCCTTCGGGCGCGAGATAGTCCAGGATGCCGACCACCTCTTGCGTCAGCACCGCGATGCGCGCGCCATGGGGATAGAAAAGCGGCGGTGACATCAGACCGGCCGCGCTGCCCGGCCAAAGCGGAACGGGCCGAAGACCTGGGCCGGCAGCCGGGCGGCAGGATCGGGCGGAAAGGCTTTCACGGCATCCCTCTTGCAATGGCGGCGGACGGACCTGCCCCAGCCCGTCCCTAGTGCCATGCCGCCACCCCGTCCTGCAAGCCGCCTGCCCGGACTTCACCCGCCGGCTGTTATGCGCTAAACCCAGGGCAAAACCGCAAGAAGGGCTTCCCCGCATGAAATTCTTTGTCGATACCGCAGATGTCGCCGCCATCCGCGAGTTGAACGACCTGGGCATGGTGGACGGCGTCACCACCAACCCGTCGCTGATCCTGAAATCGGGCCGCGATATCCTGGAAGTCACCAAGGAAATCTGCGACCTGGTCGAAGGCCCGGTCAGCGCCGAGGTCGTGGCCGCCAAGGCCGAGGACATGATCCGCGAGGGCGAGCACCTGGTGAAGATCGCCCCCAACATCACCGTCAAGGTGCCGCTGACCTGGGACGGGCTGAAAGCCTGCAAGGCGCTGTCGTCCCAGGGCCACAAGGTAAACGTGACGCTGTGCTTTTCGGCCGCGCAGGCGATCCTGGCCGCCAAGGCCGGCGCCACCTTCATCAGCCCCTTTATCGGCCGGCTGGACGATATCAACTTCGACGGCATGGAACTGATCGCCCAAATCCGCGAGATCTATAACAATTACGACTTCCAGACCGAAATCCTGGCCGCCTCGATCCGCTCGGTGAACCACATCACCGACGCCGCCCGCATCGGGGCCGACGTGATCACCGCGCCGCCCGCCGTCATCAAGGCGATGGCGAATCACGTGCTGACCGACCGCGGCCTGGACCAGTTCAACGCCGACTGGGCCAAGACCGGGCAGAAGATCGTCTGATGACCGAGCAGACCGCGGCCGAACTGACCGACGAGATCCGCGCCCGGCTGCTGGCGCGGCCCGAATTGATCCTGTCCGACCGCGACCTGATGCGCGCGCTGATCGGCGCGCGCGAGGCCGAGGTGGGCGAGAACGTCATCGACATCCGCGGCCGCGCCATGCAGGCGCTGGAATCGCGGCTGGACCGGCTGGAGGCGGCGCATGAATCGGTGATCTCGGCCGCCTATGACAACCAGTCGGGGATGAACACCATCCACCGCGCCGTGCTGTCGCTGCTGGAACCCACGGATTTCGAGGAGTTCCTGGAAAACCTGGACATGGCGGTGGCGCCGGTCCTGCGGGTGGAAACCCTGCGGCTGGTGATGGAATCGGGCGGCGCGGTGCCCCAGCCGGAAGGCAGCGGCCCCTTGATGATCGCGCCCGCCGGCACCGTGGCGGGGCTGATTTCGGGCGGGCGGCGGATGCCGCGCGGCAATGACATCGTGCTGCGCCGCACGGCCCAGGAGACCCTGGCATTCCATGGCGAATCGCGCGCCCCGATCCGCTCCGAGGCGCTGTTGCCCATCGACCTCGGCCCCGGCCGCCTGCCGGCGCTGCTGCTGATGGGCTCGGCCGATATCGGGCGCTTCAACCCGGCCCAGGGCACCGACCTGCTGCGGTTTTTCGGCCAGGCGTTCCGGCTGGCGCTGATCTCCTGGCTTAGGAAATGACCGGCGGGGCCGAGCCCTTGGCGCTGGCCCCGGCCATGGCCGAGAATCTGGCGCGTTGGCTCGACAGCGAACGGGCGACCCGCGACCGTTCCCCCCACACGATCCGCGCCTATCAGGGCGACCTGCTGGCCTTTCTGGGCTTTCTGGGCGGCTATCACGGCACGCCCGCCCTGCCCGCGACCCTGGGCGGGCTGACCCAGTCCGACATGCGCGCCTTTGCCGCCGACGAACGCCGACGCGGGCTTTCCGCCCGCTCGCTTGCCCGCCGGCTTTCGGCCGCGCGCAGCTTCATCCGCTGGATGGCCGACCGTCATGGCTTTGACGCCTCCAGGGCGCTGGCCTCGCGCGGCCCGAAATACACCCGCTCGCTGCCCCGCCCGCTGGCGCCCGGGCAGGCGCAGGACGTGCTGGACATCGCCGCCGGCACCCATCCCGAAGCCTGGATCGCCGCCCGCGACGCGGCGGTGCTGACGCTGCTTTGGGGCTCGGGGCTGCGGATATCCGAGGCGCTTGGCCTGAACGGCGCCGACTGGCCGCTGCGCGAGGCGCTGACCATCCGCGGCAAGGGCGGGCGCGAAAGGCAGGTGCCGGTCCTGCCCATCGCGCGCCAGGCCGTCGCCGACTACCTGCGCCTGTGCCCCTGGCCGCTGGAGGCCGGCGCCGCGCTGTTTCGCGGCGCCCGCGGCGGCCGGCTCAGCCCGACGCTGATCGCAGGCGCGATGCGGCAGGCGCGCCAGGTGCTGGGCCTGCCGCCCACCGCGACGCCGCATGCGCTGCGCCATTCCTTCGCCACGCATCTGCTGGCGGCGGGGGGTGATCTGCGCACGATCCAGGAACTGCTGGGCCATGCCAGCCTGTCCACCACCCAGGTCTATACCGGCGTGGACGACGCCCGGCTGCTGGCGGTCTATCGCGCCGCCCATCCCCGCGCCTGACGGTTTCTCCCTTCGCCCAATACCCAGAAAACACGGCCGCCCCGGCGCAGCTTCGCGCCGGCTTTCCGCGGCCCGCCCAGCTTGCCGGAGCCGGCTTTACATTTCCCGCGGCGCGCCGCAAAGGGAAGCCATGCCCGACCTCTCCCTCGACCTGGTGCTGCTGCTTGTCAGCGCCGCTTTCGCAGCCGGCTTCGTCGACGCCATCGCCGGCGGAGGCGGGCTCATCACCGTCCCGGCCCTGATGCTGGCCGGCCTGCCCCCGGCCCAGGCCCTGGCCACGAACAAGGTCCAGGGTGTCTTCGGCGCGGCGACGGCGGCGATCTCCTATGCGCGCCGCGGCCTTGTGGATCCGCGGCGGCAGCTCGGCGCGGCGGTCGTGGCCTTTGTGGCCGGGCTTGCGGGGGCGCTGCTCGTCGGCTGGATCCCGGCCCAGGCGCTGCGCTATGCCCTGCCGCTGGTGCTGATCGGCATGGCGCTGTTCTTCGCGCTGAAACCGGGCCTGGACGATACCGACCGCAAAAGCCGCATGACCGTCCCGGCCTTCACCGCCACCGCCGTGCCGGCGATCGCCTTCTACGACGGGTTCCTGGGACCGGGCACGGGCTCGTTCTTCATGCTGGGCTTCGTGATGCTTGCGGGCTACGGCGTGCTCAGGGCCACGGCGCATACCAAACTTCTGAACTTCGCCTCGAACCTGGGCGGGCTCGCAGCCTTTGCCGCGGTGGGCAAGCCGCTGTGGCTTTTGGGCGCGATGATGGCTTTGGCGCAGGTGGCCGGCGCCCTTCTGGGCGCCAGGCTCGCCATGCGGGTCGGAGCGCGGCTGATCAAGCCGCTGCTGGTCGCGACATCCGCCCTGCTGGCGCTGCGGCTGATCTGGCAAATGCTGTGACAGATGGGGGCTTTGCGCCCCCACGCCCGCCGGGCAGGCCCGACGGGCTTCCCCCGCAGGATATTTTTCCACGAAAGAAGCCCGGCAGGCGCGCCGCTTCTTTCGTGCCCAAATATCCTGGGGGAGCGCGGAACGCGCGGGGGCAAAGCCCCCATTCCAGCCGGCGCTGCGGCGGTGTTCAGGCGGGGAAGCCCGCGGCACGGCGCAGCTCGCCCGTAGCCAGCCCGCGCCAGTTCAGCAAGGGCCCGGTCAGGTATTTCTGCACCACCGGGGCGCCTTCCTCCAGCAGTCCCAGATGCAGCATCAGCGCGGTGATCGCGGCTTCGGCGCCGCGCGTGCCACCGTCCACGATCTTCAGCGCAAGTCCCAGGCCACGTTCGGGGACGATGCCCACGAAAACCGCCTCGGCGCCGGTCTTGACGGCGGCACGGCCCTTCATGGCGCGCATCAGTTCCGTGCAGGCCCGCCCCTCGCCCGCGACCAGTTCGGGATGGGCCAGCATGGCCTCGACCAGGCGACGCTGCGCCTGGCCGCGGCGGTCCTGCCCCGAGCGGGCGAACCTGGCCATGGCATGGGCCAACCCCTCGACCGTGCAGGCGAAATTCGGGGCCGAGCAGCCGTCGATGCCCCAGCCGGCGGCAGGCTCGCCGGTCACCTCCTCGAAGGCGCGGCGCACGGCGCGCTGCACGGGATGGCCGATCTCGACATAGTCCGGCCCGGCCTTCATGTGGCGCGTCAGCGTCAGGAACCCGGCATGCTTGCCCGAACAGTTGTTGTGGATCTGGCAGGGGCTTTCATCCGAGCAGATCAGCCGCTTGCGCTCGGCCGGGTCGCGCGGCAGATGCGCGCCACATCGCAGATCGTCGTCGTCCAGCCCCAGCGCGGACAGCCAGGCCGCGATCGGCCGGGTATGGATGCGCGCGCCGTCATGGCTGGCGCAGGCCAGCGCCAGATGCTCGCTGGAAAGCCCCGCGGCGTCGGCTGCGCCGCTTTCGACCAGCGGCAGGGCCTGGATCATCTTGCAGGACGACCGCGGATAGATCACCGCGCCGGGATTGCCCCAGGCCTCGACGATGCCGTTCGCATCCGAGATCACCACATGGCCCAGATGGGCGCTTTCAAGCATTCCGCCGCGCCACAATTCGATCAGTCTGGCTGCGGTCATGGCTGGTTTTCCTCTGACAATCGCGCGATTTTCCGCGAACGGGGGTTTTTTACCGATCGGTTTTCGCATTATCTTGCCGCCAGATGGTTGAAAACACCACCGTCATCGGCAACAAGCCGGAACAAACCGGACCATGGCAGGAGGCCAGAGCATGTTGAAATTCGCGCCGCGCGCCGCAGCGGCAGCCGCCGCAATTGCGATCGCCGCGTCTTCGCCGGTCCTGGCCCAGGACTCGACGAATGTGATCGGGACCGAGGGCGACTGGACCGTCTTCTCGGCGACCAGCCCCAAGGAGTGCTGGGCCGTGTCGGCCCCGAAATCCACCCAGAACCTGGACGCGAACGGCAAGCCGCGCGAGGTGACGCGCGGAGACATCCGGCTGTATGTCGCCTATCGCCCCGACCAGTCCGGCGAGGTGTCCTTCTCGGGCGGCTATCCCTTTGCCGGGGATTCCACGGTCGAGGTGAATGTCGACGGCAATGTCTTCAAGCTGTTCACCGAGGGCGAAAGCGCCTGGACCGGCTCTCCGGCCGAGGATGCCAAGCTGGTCTCGGCGCTGCGCGGCGGCAGTTCCGCCATCGTCACCGGCCGTTCGGCGCGGGGCACCATCACCAAGGACACGTTCAGCCTGTCGGGCATCACCGCGGCGACGAACAAGGCCCAGGCCGCCTGCAAATAGACCCAGGACCCGGACCGATCGAGACAGGGGCGCGAGCCCCTGTTTTCTTTTGTGCCGCCCTGCCCTATATAGGCCCATTGCCACTTCCCCTGGACCCGCAGCCATGAACGCCCCGAATCCCGCCGCCATCACCCAGGATCTGCTGACCGTCCCGCGGCGGCTGCCCGATGCCGCGCGCCGCAATATCGTCGGGCTGACCCGCGGGCAACTGTATCAGGCCCTGCTCGATGCCGGCACGCCGGAACGGCAGGCCCGGATGCGCGTGGGGCAGATATGGCAATGGGTCTATCACTGGGGCGTGCGCGATTTCGCGCAGATGACCAACCTGGCCAAGGACTATCGCGCCCTGCTGGCGGAAAGCTTCGAGATTTCCGTCCCCGAGATCGTCACCCGCCAGGTCAGCGCCGACGGCACCCGCAAATACCTGCTGCGCATCGCCGGCGGCCATGAGGTCGAAACCGTCTATATCCCCGAGGAAAGCCGCGGCACGCTTTGCATCTCCAGCCAGGTCGGCTGCACGCTGACCTGCTCGTTCTGCCATACCGGCACGCAAAAGCTGGTGCGCAACCTGACCGCGGCCGAGATCGTGGGCCAGGTCATGGTCGCCCGCGACGACCTGGGCGAATGGCCCAAGCCCGGCGCGCCCAAGGACGAGACGCGGCTGGTCAGCAACGTGGTGCTGATGGGCATGGGCGAGCCGCTTTACAATTTCGACAATGTCCGCGACGCGATGAAGGTGGTGATGGACGGCGAGGGCATCAGCCTGTCGCGCCGCCGCATCACCCTGTCCACCAGCGGCATCGTGCCGGAAATCGCCAAGACCGCCGAAGAGATCGGCTGCCTGCTGGCGGTCAGCTTCCACGCCACCACCGACGAGGTCCGCGACAGGCTGGTGCCGGTGAACAAGAAGTGGAACATCGAAACGCTGCTCAATGCGCTGCGCGAATACCCGCGCCTGTCGAACAGCGAACGCATCACCTTTGAATATGTGATGCTGGACGGGGTGAACGACAGCGACGAAGATGCGCGCCGGCTGGTGCGGCTGATCCGCGGCATCCCGGCCAAGGTGAACCTGATCCCCTTCAACGAATGGCCCGGCTCGCCCTATCGCCGCTCCAGTTGGGAACGGATCGAGGCTTTCGCCGACATCGTCCACAAGGCCGGCTATGCCTCGCCCATCCGCACGCCCAGGGGCGAGGACATCATGGCCGCCTGCGGCCAGCTGAAATCCGCAACCGAACGCGGCCGCAAATCCGCGGCGCAGATCGCCGCCGAGGCACGCGCCTGAACGTGCAGCGGTAAAGACCAGCCGCACTGCCGCATGAGTATTTTCAAAACGGTGAAAAGGCAAAGGCGGCCGAGCCTCCTTTTGGGTCGGGTCGCGTGATCCTGGCTTTTCACCGTTTCACAAAATACTCCTGCAACAGCGCCGAAGGGCGGGGCGCTGCGCCTTCACGAATCCGGCAAGATCCGTGGCGACCTTGCCCCGCGCGCCCCGCAGTCGTAGAAGCGTCGCGACCCGTGAAAAAGGTGCCGCATGACCCGTCCGCAACCCGTCGTCCTTTGCATCCTCGATGGCTGGGGCATTTCCTCGCGCCCCGAGCAGAGCGCGCCGGATCAGGCCAGCACGCCGAATTTCGACCGGCTGATGCGGGATTGCCCGCATGGGACGCTGGTGACGTTCGGCCCCGATGTCGGCCTGCCCCGCGGGCAGATGGGCAATTCCGAGGTCGGGCACACCAATATCGGCGCCGGTCGCGTGGTGGCCATGGACCTGGGCCAGATCGACCTGGCGATCGAAGACGGCAGCTTCTACGAGAATGCCGCGCTGGGTGAGTTCATCCGCAAGCTCAAGGCCGGCGGCGGCACCGCGCATCTGATGGGCGTTGTCTCGGACGGGGGCGTGCATGGCCATATCCGCCATGTCATCGCCGCTTCCCGCGCCATTTCCGACAAGGGTGTGCCGGTGGTGGTCCATGCCATCACCGATGGCCGCGACGTGGCGCCGACATCGGGTGCGGGCTTTGTCACCGAGCTTCAGCGCGCCCTGCCCGAGGGCGCCCGCATCGGCACCGTCATCGGCCGCTATTACGCCATGGACCGCGACAACCGCTGGGAACGCGTCGCCCGCGCCTACGGCGCCATGGTGCGGGGCGAGGGTCTGCCCGCCGCCGATGCGGCCCAGGCCGTGGCCGATGCCTATGCCCAGGGCGAGACCGACGAGTTCATCCAGCCTCGGGTGGTCGGCGACTATGCCGGCGCGCGGGACGGCGACGGCTTCTTCTGTCTGAATTTCCGCGCCGACCGGGCGCGCGAGATCCTGGCCGCCATCGGCCAGCCGGATTTCGCCGCTTTCGACACCGGCCGGCGGCCGCAATGGGCAGCACTTCTGGGCATGGTCGATTATTCGGCCGCACATGACGAATACATGCAGGCCGCCTATCCCAAGCGGCAGGTGGTCAATACCCTGGGCGCCTGGGTCGCGGCCAAGGGCCTGCGCCAGTTCCGCCTAGCCGAGACCGAAAAATATCCCCATGTCACCTTTTTCCTGAACGGCGGCAAGGAAACCCCCGAACCGGGCGAGGGCCGCTTCATGCCCGCCAGCCCCAAGGTCGCGACCTATGACCTGGCGCCCGAAATGGCCGCGCCCGAGGTCAGCGCCAAGCTGGTCGAGGCTGTCAAGGCAGGCTACGACCTGATCGTGGTGAACTATGCCAACCCGGACATGGTCGGGCATACCGGCAGCCTGCCTGCCGCCATCCGCGCCTGCGAGGCGGTGGACAAGGGGCTGGGCATGATGCTGGCGGCGCTGGAAAAGGCCGGCGGCGCGGCGGTGATCATCGCCGACCATGGCAATTGCGAAACCACCATCGACCCCCAGACCGGCGGGCCGCATACCGCCCATACCACCAACCCGGTGCCGGTGATCGTCTTTGGCGGGCCCGCGGGCAGCCGGCTGCGCGACGGCCGGCTGGCAGATGTCGCGCCGACCGTGCTGGACCTGATGGGGCTGGACCTGCCGCCCGAGATGACCGGAACCTCGCTGATCGAGCGCGCATGAAGCCGCTGCTGATCCTGCCCCTGCTGGCGGCGCTTGCTGGCGGCCTGGTCGCCCCGGCCCCGCCTGCGGCGGCGGCCCAAGGTGATTCGCAACTGAGCCAGGCCGCGCAAGAGGCCGCCCAGGCGGCCGACATGCTGCGCGCGGCGGTGGACCAGCTTGACGAGGCGCTGACCGAGGACGACCAGGTCGCCTCGCTCACGCGGATGATCCGCGCCTATGAGCAGGGTTTGGCCGCGCTGCGCGAGGGCCTGCGCCGCGCCGGCATCCGCGAGCAGGAGATCCGGGCCGAGTTCGACGCCCGCCGCGAACGGCTGGGCCGGGTGCTGGGGGTGATGACCTCGATGCAGAAATCGCCCGAATCCGTGCTGCTTCTGCATCCGTCTGGCCCCGAGGATTCGGCGCGGGCTGGGATGATCCTGTCCTCGGTCGCGCCGGGGCTGGAGGCAGAGGCCCGCGACATGCAGCAAAAGCTGGAGCAGATCCGCACCGTCCGCACCATCCAGTTGAACGCCGCCAATACCCTGGCGCAGGGCCTGGGACAGGTGCAAGAGGCGCGCCGGCTTCTGGCTTCGGCCGTCACCGACCGTTCCAGCATGCCGGTTCGCTTTGGCCAGGATCCCCAAGAATTGACCGAACTGGTGGAAGCGGCCGATACGCTGGAGGCCGTGGCCTTGGGCATCGCGTCCATGGAACAGGATATCGGCGCGCCCATGGGCGATTTCGAGGGCGCGCAGGGCAGCTTGTCCTTGCCGGTGCTGGGAAGGGTGCTGCGGCGCTATGACGAACCCGATGCCGCGGGTGTGCGCCGGCCGGGCCTGGTCATCGCCACCGCGCCCGCGGCGCTGGTCACGCTGCCCTGGCCTGCGACGATCCGCTACCGCGGGCCGCTGCTTGATTACGGCAATGTGATGATCGTTGAGCCCGCGCGCGGCTATCTGATGATATTCGGCGGTCTGGCGCAGGTTTTCGGCGAAACGGGCGACGTGCTGGTGGCGGGCGAGCCGGTCGGCCTGATGGGCGGGCAAGAACCGCCCGCGCAGGAGTTCGGCGCCGAGTTCGCTGCCAATGCCGCCGCCGGAAGCGGTGCTGGACAGACAGAGACACTGTATGTTGAACTTCGCAAGGGCAAGGAAACGCTGGACCCGGCAGAGTGGTTCGTGATGAATCCCATCGTCGGCGAGGCCACGGACGGGACAGGCCGCAACGCAACCGGGCAGGACGGAGCTGAATGAAACATTATCTTCTGGCAGGGGCGATCGGCACGCTTGCGGGCATTACCGTCGCCACCCAATTCGCCGGCCCGCTGGTCGCGCAGGAATCGGGCAGGAATGCCTCGGTCTATGAACAGCTGGACCTGTTCGGCAACGTGTTCGAGCGGGTGCGGGCCGACTATGTCGAGCAGGTGGACGACAAGGAGCTGATCGAGGCGGCGATCAACGGCATGTTGACCTCGCTTGACCCGCACAGTTCGTTCCTGTCGGCCAAGGATTACGACGACATGCAGACCCAGACCCGCGGCAGCTTCGGCGGCCTGGGCATCGAGGTCGGGCAAGAGGACGGGCTGATCAAGGTGATCTCGCCCATCGACGACACGCCCGCGGCCGAGGCAGGCGTCAAGGCCGGCGATTACATCACCCATGTGAACGGCGAATCGCTGATGGGCCTGAACCTGGACGAGGCGGTCGAGAAGATGCGCGGCCCGGTCGGGTCCGAGATCAAGATCACCATCCTGCGCGAGGGCGAGAAGGAGCCCTTTGACCTGACCATCACCCGCGACACGATCAAGCTGACCGTGGTCAAGACCCGCATCGAGGGCCGGGCCGTGGTGCTGCGCGTGTCCACCTTCAACGACGAGACCTTCTCGACCCTGGAGGCCGAGATGGAAAAGGCGATCGAGGACGCGGGCGGCATCGACAAGGTGACGGGCTTCGTGGTGGACCTGCGCAACAATCCGGGCGGGTTGCTGAACCAGGCCATCGAGGTGTCGGATGCCTTCCTGGACAAGGGCGAGATCGTCTCGACCCGCGGCCGCAAGCCCGAGGAAAGCGAGCGCTGGAACGCCAAGGCCGGCGACCTGGCGCAGGGCAAGCCCATGGTGGTGCTGATCAACGGCGGCTCGGCCTCGGCCTCGGAAATCGTCACCGGCGCGCTTCAGGATCACCGCCGCGCCATCGTCGTCGGCACCAAAAGCTTCGGCAAGGGTTCGGTGCAGACGGTGATGCCGGTGACGGCCGACAGCGCCATCCGGCTGACCACGGCGCGCTATTACACGCCTTCGGGCCGCTCGATCCAGTCGCTGGGCATCCAGCCCGACATCATCGTCGAGCAGCCGGCGGCGAAACCCACGGACGAGGACGAGGCCGACAAGCCGCGGACCGAGTCGAAATTCCTGAACTCGGAAGCCGATCTGCGCGGCGCGCTGAACAATGATTCGATCAGCGACGAAGAGCGCAAGCAGATCGAGCAGGAAGCCGAGCAGGTCGAGGCCACCGCCAAGCTGCGCGAAGAGGATTATCAGCTCGCCTATGCGGTGGACATCCTCAAGGGCCTGGCGGCGGTGGATTATCACGCCCAGGCCGTGCCCGACGCGGCAAAGCCCGCCGTGACCGGCGAAGATGCGGCCCAGGGGGCACAGGCGGAATGAGCGCCGAGCCGCTGGGGCCTTCGGGCCTGCCCTATCGGCCCTGTGCCGGGGTGGTGCTGATCAACCCGGCCGGGCTGGTCTTTGCCGGGCAGCGCATCGACAATCCCGGCCCGGCCTGGCAGATGCCGCAAGGCGGCATCGACCAGGGCGAGACGCCGCGCGACGCGGCGCTGCGCGAACTGGTCGAGGAAACCGGCGTCACCCCGGATCTGGTCGATGTGCTGGCCGAGACGCCGGGCTGGGTCACCTACGACCTGCCGCCGGAACTGCTGGGCAAGGTCTGGAAGGGCCGCTATGGCGGGCAGAAGCAGAAATGGTTCGCCATGCGCTTCCTGGGCGAGGATGCGGCGGTGCGCATCGCCACCGACCATCCCGAATTCGACCGCTGGCAATGGATGCGGGCGGCAGAATTGCTGGACAGCATCGTGCCCTTCAAGCGCGACGTCTATGCCCGCGTCCTGGGGGATTTCCGCAAGATCCTGGCCTGAAGGGCGCGCACCGCGCCTTGTGGCACGGGCGGCAGGAGTATTTGGGAAACGGTGAAACGCGCAAGGGCGGCTTTCGGGGCCGCCCTTTTGCCTTAGCTGCGCAGCATGGCCAGCAGCCGGGTGTCGGCATAGCCGTCTGGCGTCACGCCGCGCGAGCGCTGAAAGGCCCGGATCGCCTCGGCCGAGCGGCTGCCAAGCTTGCCGTCCACCCCGCCGGTGTCGAAGCCGCGCGCCATCAGCAGGCGCTGGATTTCCGCCTTTTCGCTGTTCGACAGCGTGCGGTCGCCGCGCGGCCAGTCGCCCTGGATGCCGGGGCGGCCGGCGATGGCCTCGGCCAGATAGGCCACGGCCAGGGCATAGCTGTCCGAGGCGTTGTATTTCAGGATGGCGCGGAAGTTTTCGGTGATCAGGAAGGCCGGGCCGCGCGCCCCCGCGGGCGCCAGGATCGAGCCCGAGGGCACCGGGCCGCCGCCCGCCCTGCGCACGCCCATCGCCGCCCATTGGCTGCCGGAATGCTGCACCGATTTGCCCGCCTGGTTGAAGTCGAAGCCGGGGGGCAGGATCACCTCGGTCCCCCAGCTCTGGCCGGGGCGCCAGCCGTTCTGGCGCAGATAGGATGCCGTCGAGGCCAGCGCGTCGGTCGGATCGTCCGACCAGATGTCGCGGCGGCCGTCGCCGTTGAAATCGACGGCGTGAGAGAGGAAGGACGAGGGCATGAACTGCGTATGCCCCATGGCCCCGGCCCAACTGCCGACCATATGGGCGCTGTCCACGTCGCCCGACTGGATGATGCGCAAGGCCGCCACCAGCTCGGCGGCGAAGAATTCGCCGCGGCGGCCGTCATAGGCCAGTGTCGCCAGCGCCGGCACGATCTGCGTATTGCCGCGGCCGGCGCCGAAATTCGATTCCATGCCCCAGACCGCCACCACGATCTCGCGCGGGACGCCGTAGCGCGCCTCGATCGAGGACAGCGTGGCGGCGTGTTGCCCGGCCTTGGCGCGGCCGGTCGCGCCGCGCGGGCCGATGGCGCCGTCGAGATAGTCCCAGATCGGCTTGGTGAATTCGCTTTGCTTGCGATCCAGCGCGACGATGCCGGGCTGGTAATGCGCGCCGGCCATGGCGCTGTCGAATGTCGCGGCCGAGATGCCGGCCGCCAGCGCCCGCGGGCGGAAGCTTTGCACCCAGTTCTGGAAGCCCGCCTGGGAACCCTGGCCGCCGGCGGTGGGCAACCCGCCGAACTGGCCGCCGGCGGCGCCCGGCCCCTGGTTCAGCGACATGCCGCAACCGGCCAGCGTGCCGATCAGCAGGGCGGCGGTCGCGATGCGCAAGATCCGTCTGGTCATTCTGCCTGTCCGCTTTGTTGCTCGTTTCGGGCTTTTGTTCTGGTTGCGGCCAGTCTAGCGCAGCGGGGCGCGGCTGGATAGGGCCCGATCAGGCCTGATCGTAAAGCGGCTCCATCTGCGCGACGATCACCGCGTTTTCGGCCAGGGCGCGATCCATCAGCGCGCGTTCCTCGTCCGGGATCTCGTCGCCATCGGCCAGGCGTTCTTCGATGCTGCCATGGCCGGTGACGTCCAGCGGCGCCAGGCCCGCCTGCTTGAGGATGGCGACGGTTTCGCGCACCGCCTCGTCCTCGGTCACGCCCGAGGCATAGCAGACCAGCGCCGCGCCGCTGGCGCCCCGCGGCAAGCCGTCCTCGGCGGTGCGGCCGACCTGGACCAGAAGCGTATAGACCTGTTGCATGGCTTTCCCTTTGACGCATTTGCCGTCATATCGCCCGAAACCGCAGGGGGTGACAATGAGCAAGAGCTTGCAGCGGGTGCAGTCCGCGCTGAAGGAAGCGGGGATCGCCGCCCTGATCCGCGAGACAGACGACAGCGCCCGCACGGCCGAGGGCGCGGCCGCGGCGGTCGGCTGCGCGGTCGACCAGATCGCCAAGTCGATCATCTTTCGCGGCGAGGGGTCGGGCCATCTGGTGCTGTTCCTGACCGCGGGCGGCAACCGCGTCGATGCCGCCAAGGCCAGCGCCCTGGCCGGGCAGCGGCTGGGCAAGGCCGATGCCGGATTGATCCGTGCCGAGACCGGCTTTGCCATCGGCGGCGTCGCGCCGGTCGGGTTTTTGCGCCCGGTCCCGGCCTGGCTGGACCCAAGGCTGCTGGAATTCGGGACGGTCTGGGCCGCCGCCGGCACGCCGCGCCATGTCTTTACCATCGCCCCCAGCGAACTGGCCCGGCTGTCCGGCGCCCGGCCGGCGGATTTCACCGCCTGAGATGAAAAAGGGCGGGAAGACCCGCCCATTTTCCGCTATCCCGCCACGGCCCGGTAAAGCCAGATCAGCACCACCGCGCCGATCAGCCCGGCCACGCCCTGCGCAAGCCAGCTGCCCGCCTGCGCGTTCAGCCCGACCAGGCCCAGAAGCGCATTGCCGACCACCGCGCCGACGATCCCCAGGATGATATTGAGGAATACCCCCGTATCGGCCTTCATGATGCTGCTGGCGATCCAACCCGCCAAGCCGCCGACGATGATCGCGGCCAGCCAACCCATACCCTGCATGTGAAACCTCCGATTGCAGAAGACATGCGGGGTGAACGCGCAAGCGCGGCTTGGGTTCACGGCCGCGTCACGACCCGGTGGGGTGATGCGGCCGGGCCACGGTCAGTCGCGCAGCAATTCGTTGATCGAGGTCTTGGAGCGGGTCTGCGCATCGACGCGCTTGACGATCACCGCGCAGTAAAGATTGACCCCGTTCTTCGAGGGCATCGAGCCGGCGACGACCACCGAGCCCGCCGGCACTTCGCCATACATCACCTCGCCGGTCTCGCGGTCGACGATCTTGGTGGACTTGCCGATAAACACGCCCATGCCCAGGACCGAGCCTTCGCGCACGATGCAGCCCTCGACCACTTCCGAACGCGCGCCGATGAAGCAGTTGTCCTCGATGATGGTGGGGCCGGCCTGCATCGGTTCCAGCACGCCGCCGATGCCGACGCCGCCCGACAGGTGGACGTTCTTGCCGATCTGCGCGCAGGAACCCACGGTGGCCCAGGTGTCGACCATCGTGCCCTCGTCGACATAGGCGCCCAGGTTCACGAAGCTGGGCATCAGCACCACGCCCTTGGCGATATAAGCCGAGCGGCGCACGACGCAGTTGGGCACGGCGCGAAAGCCGGCGGCCTGCCATTGCGCCTCGCCCCAATGGGCGAATTTGCTGTCCACCTTGTCCCACCAGGTGCCGCCCTGCGGGCCGCCCATGTGGACCTCCATGTCCTTCAGGCGAAAGCCCAGCAGCACGGCTTTCTTCGCCCATTGATTCACATGCCAGTCGGCGCCGCGCTTTTCGGCCACGCGCAGCGCGCCCTTGTCCAGGGCCTCCAGCGTGGCCTCGACGGCGTCGCGCGCCTCGCCCCTGGTGGTGGGGGTGATCTGGTCGCGGATCTCCCAGGCGGATTCGATGGCGGCTTCAAGTGCGTCATTCGACATGGTCTGGCCCTCTCAACGGTGGAAACTATGGCCCAAGGGCTATAAGCCGAGGGGTGCGGCCGCGCAATGCGGCGGTTTTCGCCAGAGGTTTGGATGAAAGAACTTGACGAGCGCAGCCACCCGTTTCGCGACAGCCATCAGGACGTCGCGGCGGCGCAGACCACGCCGGATACCGCCCAGACGCGCGCGCCGGCCTATCGGCTGGCCTTTACCGATACCGAATTCCTGCTGCGCGAGGAACTGCGCCCGGTCCGCTTGCAGCTTGAACTGCTGAAGCCGCAGATGATCATGGATGCGCGCGGCATCCGCTCGACCGTGGTGATGTTCGGCGGCGCCCGCATCCCCTCGCCCGAGCGGCGCGACGGCGCGCGCACCCCGGTCCTGGCCGCCCTGTCGCATTACTATGACGAGGCGCGGCGCTTTGCCCGGTTGATGACCGAACGCAGCCTGAAAAGCTATGGCGCCGAGGACGTGATCTGCACCGGCGGCGGGCCGGGGGTGATGGAGGCGGGCAACCTGGGCGCGCATGAAGCTGGCGGCGCGTCGATCGGGCTGTCTATCGTGCTGCCGCACGAGCAGGCGCCCAATTCCTATGTCACGCCGGATCTGTGCTTCAACTTCCACTATTTCGCCATCCGCAAAATGCATTTCCTGATGCGGGCCAAGGCGGTCACGGTGTTTCCGGGCGGGTTCGGCACCATGGACGAGATGTTCGAGGCGCTGACCCTGATCCAGACCGGCCGGATGACGCGCGTGCCCTTCATCCTGTTCGGGCCGGAATTTTGGCACAAGGTCATCGACTGGCAGGCGCTGGCCGAGGCCGGCACCATCAGCCCCGAAGACCTGGAGCTTATCAGCTTTGTCGAAAGCGCCGACGAGGCGGTCGAGATCATCGACAATTGGGTTCCCCCCTGCCCCTGACCCCCTAGGCGGCGCTTTCCGCGGCGGGTTGTGACGGCCGGCCATCGGCGGCGCGGGGCTTGCGGATTCCTCGCGGGTGGTGCCGGGAATGGCGGTTGGTCGGCGTTTCGGGGGTTCCTGCCGTGGGTAATGGCCGGGGCGGCGGCGCCGAGCGCGGCAAGGCATTCGCCGTCATCGCCGGAGCTGGTGGCAGGGGGCAGGCCGTAGAGCGGGTCTTGGCGGATCTCCTGCGCGGTCGCGCATGCGGACTCGTCATTGCACACCCCTCCCGCGCATACGGCCAGCGATCTCGTCGCGGGCGGCCATGGGGTTCGTGCAACGATGATCCTGTTCGCCCGTCCGCCAGGGCGGCGGCGCCGGACGTGCGCAACCAGGCTATTTCGGCCACCAGGCGACGAAATCGCCGGCCCCGACGGCATGCGGCGGGCCGCCCGTCCCGCGAACCGCCGGCGCGCCAACCGCGGGGTCGGCCGGATGGGCCTGGCCAACCCCATGGCGATATGTCGCATGCACAAGTTCCGGCCGCATATCGGGTTCCGGCGGATCCTCGACGGCGCGGATCACGATGGTGCCCAGCTTCAGCGCGCGCTGGAACGCCTCGTCATCGCCATAGATCGCGGTCAGGAACCTGATCACCTTGGCGCGGAAAACCGCGCGGTCCTGGGGACCCTCCACATCCTCGCCCGCCGTTCCCGCACTCGGCCGGGCGGGAGGGGCGGAACCGACCTGCGCCGCGCCCCGCAGGTCCTGGCCGCCGGGCGGCCCATCCCGGCCCGCCGCGCCGGCTTGTCCGACCGGGGGCACTTCGGGCTGCGCGCGGACATGGGTGGGGCCGATGATTTCGATTTCCCGCGCGGCCTGCGTGGGGGCGGGTCCGGCCCGGCCTTGGATCTGGCTTTGGTTGACGACGGGAATCATGACAGCACCGACTCGATCTGGATAGGTCCATGATAGGCGATCGGGCCGGGATTTCACCTTTTCCTTGCCGTGGATTTTCTTAAAATCCCGCGTTTCTCAAGCCGTTGTCACCGCCGGTGATAGGGGCTTCCGGCCAGGATGGTGGTGGCGCGATAGATCTGTTCGGCCAGCATCACCCGCACCAGCATATGCGGCCAGACCATGCGCCCGAAGCTGATAGACAGGTCGGCGCGATGGCGCAGGTCGGGGTCGATGCCATCGGCGCCGCCGATCACGTAGGCGATGTCGCGGGCCTGGTCGCGCCATCCCGCGACGCGGCCGGCAAATTCGGGCGAGCTGAGCATCTCGCCCCGCTCGTCCAGCGTCACCAGCGCGGCGCCCTGCGGAATGGCCTTGGCCAGCAGCGCCGCCTCGGCGGCCATGCCGCCGCCGCGCCGATCCTCGACCTCGGCCAGCGTCACGGGCGGCAGGCCCAGCGCGCGGCCCGCCTTGGCGTGCCGGTCCAGGTAATCGGCGATCAGCTTCGCCTCGGGGCCTTGCCGCAGCCGCCCGACCGCGGCAATGACCATGCGCATGGATCAGTTGCGGGTCGGGCCGGCCTGATCGGCGGCGTGGTCGGCGCGCAGCCGATCCAGCGCGGCCGAACGCAGGGCGTCGGCGGGCATCCACATCTTTTCCAGCTGGTAGAATTCGCGGACTTCGGGGCGGAAGACATGGACGATCACGTCGTCGGTGTCGATCAGCACCCAATCGCCGGTTTCCTTGCCCTCGACGCGGGCCGAGCGGCCGGCCTGCTGCTTCAGGCGCTCGACCAGCTTTTCGGCGATCGAGGCCACCTGACGCGCGTTCCGGCCCGAGGCGATCACCATGTGATCGGCCATGGCCGAACGACCGCGCAGGTCGATGGTCACGACATCTTCGGCCTTGTCGTCATCCAGAGAGGCAAGGATGCGGTCCAGTAGCTGATCGCTGGTCAGCCCGGATTCCGCGGTGGTCGCAGCCGGCGCAGGGGCCGGCGAGACGGTATTGGACAGGGTTCATCCTCCGGTCATCGCGCCGATCTCCCCCGGCGCAGGGGCCTTTATAATGTAGCATGGAATCGCGCCCGCTCAATGCGGGGGCGGCGGTTTTCTGGTCTCTGGCCGCTTGGGACAGGCGTAAGGCGCCAAAATTCCCCAGGGATCGGCGCACCTGACCTGGCCCGCCGACCAGGCAAGCTGGCGGGTTTCGGCCGCTGCCCGCGCCCGCTTCAGCGGGGTATCGGCCCAATGCACCGCCAGCGCGAACAGCGCGGCGCCGGCCAGCGGGATCACCCGCAGAATGATGCGAATCAGCATGGCCGTCCCTTTCCTGCGCCCTGCATCGAAAGATAGGGCCGATTCCTCAACTTGGAATTAACAGGCGCGTGTGCCGATATTGAAAAGGAAACCAAATCGACCTATTAATGCGGACATGCAAGGATTCGTCTATTTCGACATTCACGACCGCGCCCGCCTGCCGGGCCGCTTTTACGGCGAAAGCCTGTCCGTCACCGCCCGACTTTGACGGTCGCGGGCGCATGCCGCGCGCCCCTCGCCGCAGGTAGCGGCACCCCTTGGCCCCTTTTCCAGCCAGTCCTCCAGATAAAGAGACAGCCATGACCGGCAATACCAATGCGGGCGCGCCCCGCACCCTGTATGACAAGATCTTCGACGCCCATGTGGTCGAGCGTTCCGACGACGGCACCTGCATCCTGTATATCGACCGCCACCTGGTCCACGAAGTGACCTCGCCCCAGGCGTTCGAGGGACTGCGCATGGCCGGGCGCAAGGTGCGCCGCCCCGACCAGACCATCGCCGTGCCCGACCACAACGTGCCCACCACCGCCGACCGCGTGGACGGGATCGAAAACCCCGAAGGCCGTATCCAGGTCGCCGAACTGGACAAGAACGCCCGCGATTTCGGGCTGAACTATTATCCGATGAACGACATCCGCCAGGGCATCGTGCATATCGTCGGTCCCGAACAGGGCTGGACCCTGCCCGGCATGACCGTGGTCTGCGGCGACAGCCACACCGCGACCCATGGCGCCTTCGGCGCGCTGGCGCATGGCATCGGCACGTCCGAGGTGGAACACGTCCTGGCCACCCAGACGCTGATCCAGAAGAAATCCAAGAACATGAAGGTGGAAATCACCGGCAAGCTGCGTCCCGGCGTGACCGCCAAGGACATCACCCTGTCGGTGATCGGCGCCACCGGCACCGCCGGCGGCACCGGCTATGTCATCGAATATTGCGGCGAGGCGATCCGCGACCTGTCGATGGAAGGCCGCATGACCGTCTGCAACATGGCGATCGAGGGCGGCGCTCGCGCCGGGCTGATCGCCCCGGACGAAAAGACCTTTGCCTATGTCATGGGCCGCCCCCACGCCCCCAAGGGCGCCGCATGGGAGGCCGCGGTGTCCTGGTGGAAGACGCTGTTTTCCGACGAGGACGCGCATTGGGACAAGGTCGTCACCATCCGGGCCGAGGACATCGCCCCGGTCGTGACCTGGGGCACCTCGCCCGAGGACGTGCTGCCGATCACCGGCACCGTCCCCGCCCCCGAGGATTTCCAGGGCGGCAAGGTCGAGGCCGCGCGCCGCAGCCTGGACTATATGGGGCTGAAGCCGGGCATGGCGCTGAACCAGATCGCGATCGACGCGGTCTTCATCGGCTCCTGCACCAACGGCCGGATCGAGGACCTGCGCGCCGCCGCCGGCATCCTGAAAGGCCACAAGCTGGCGCCCGGCGTGCGCGGGATGGTGGTGCCCGGCTCGGGTCTGGTCAGGATGCAGGCCGAGGAAGAGGGGCTGGACAGGATCTTCATCGACGCCGGCTTCGAATGGCGGCTGGCCGGCTGCTCGATGTGCCTGGGCATGAACCCCGACCAGTTGGCGCCGGGCGAACGCTGCGCCGCCACCTCGAACCGCAACTTCGAGGGGCGCATGGGCCGCGGCGGCCGCACCCATCTGATGTCGCCGGTCATGGCGGCGGCGGCGGGCATCAGGGGCCACCTGACCGATGTGCGCGAACTGCTGGCGGAAACCGTCTGATGGCGGGCGGCGGGGACGGCTATCGCCTCCGCCGCAAAAGCAACAGGGCGTTGGCCGCGATCAGCAACAGCCCCGCGTTCTCGAACCAGAAATTGTATCGAATATTCGCGAAATCGGCGCTGATGAGCCTGTCCACATGATGAAACCCCACCGCGCGCACCAAGACAAAGCCGCACAGCACCGCCAGCCCCAACAGGGCCAGGCCGTTGCGGCGCATGTGCCCGCGCAGCGCCCTGGCCGTCCAGGCCAGCGCCAGGACCACGCCCAGCAGCAACCCCGCGATAAAGGCCAGTTGCACCAGATAGCGGCTGTCATACCAGCCTTGGGCGCGGGCCATGCAGCGGCCGGTGGCGGTCAGCGCCGTTTGCAGGTCCAGTTGCTTGTTCAGCGCCAGAAAGGCGGTCAGCGCGGCGATCGCCAGCCACAGCCCGCGTGCCGCGCCGGCCGGCCGGCGGCGCAGCACCGCCACGGCCAGCGCGCAGCATATGGCATAGGCCAGCACCGTCAGCCAGCCGGTGATCTCGGGGTCGCCGATCCGGGGCGTCCAGTCGCGCGCGATACAGGCGCGCAGCGCCGAAAGGCTGGAAAAACCGAAAGACATCAGCGAAACCCGTCTTGCCATGGCGCCACGCGCCGGATGGGTCTCGGTTAACGGGCCGCTGCGGCCCAAGTCAATTCTGCAAGGATCAAAGACATGGACAAGTTCACCACCCTGACCGGCATCGCGGCCCCCATGCCGCTGGTCAATATCGACACCGACATGATCATCCCCAAACAGTTCCTGAAGACGATCCACCGTTCGGGTCTGGGCAAGAACCTGTTCGACGAGATGCGCTATGACGCCCAGGGCAACGAGATCCCGGATTTCGTGCTGAACCAGCCCGCCTATCGCAATGCGCAGATCATCATCGGCGGCGACAATTTCGGCTGCGGTTCCTCGCGCGAGCATGCGCCCTGGGCGCTTCTGGATTTCGGCATCCGCTGCGTGATCTCGACCAGCTTCGCCGACATCTTCTATAACAACTGCTTCAAGAACGGCATCCTGCCCATCGTCATGCCGCAAGAGGTGGTGGACGTGCTGATGGAGGACGCAAGAAAGGGCGCCAATGCCCGCATGACCGTAGACCTGGAAAACCTGACCGTGACCACCTCGGACGGGCAGAGCTTCGGTTTCGATCTGGACCCGTTCCGCCGCCATTGCCTGCTGAACGGGCTGGACGACATCGGCCTGACCATGGAAAAGGCCAGCGCCATCGACACCTACGAGGCGCAGATGGCCCAGAGCCGGCCTTGGGTCTAGGGGTCCTTGCCAAGGCGGCGCTGGTCGCCGTCCTTGGCCTTGCCGCCCATGCCGATCCGCTGCGGATCGCCACCTACAGCCCCGACCTGACGCGCGATGGGCCGGGGCTTTTGCTGCGCGACCTTGGCCGCAAGGATGCGCAGATCGACGCGGTGGTGCAGGTGCTGGCGCAGGCCCGACCCGACATCCTGCTGCTGACCGAATTCGACTGGGACCACGAAGGCCGGGCGCTTGCCGCCTTTGCCGCAAGGCTGGCCCAGGTCGGGCTGGACTATCCCCACCGCTTCGCCGCCCGGCCGAATTCCGGCATGGCGACCGGGCTGGACCTGGACGGCGACGGGCGGCTGGGCAGCGCCGAAGACGCGCAGGGGTTCGGCACCTTCACCGGCCAGGGCGGCATGGCGATCCTGTCGCGCCACCCCATCGGGCCGGTCAAGGATTACACCGATTTCCTGTGGCGCGACCTGCCCGGCCACCTGATGCCGCCGCTGCCGCCAGAGGCGGCGGCGGTCCGCCGCCTGTCCTCGACCGCGCATTGGGACGCGGTGGTCACGGTGGCCGGCCGGCCGCTGCACCTGCTTGCCATGTCCGCGACCCCGCCGGTCTTCGACGGGCCCGAGGATCTGAACGGCCGGCGCAACCATGACGAGCTGGCCTTTTGGCTGCATCACCTGCCCGACGGACCCTTCGTGCTGGCCGGGAACCTGAACCTCGACCCCCTGGACAGCGAGGGCCGGCCCCAGGCACTGGCGGCGATCATGGCGCATGTCACCGACCCCCTGCCCCGCAGCGACGGCGGCGCGGCGGCGGCGGGCGGCGTCAACGACCGCCACCAGGGCGACCCGGCGCTGGACACCGGCGACTGGCCCGACGACAAGCCGCCGGGCAACCTGCGCGTCGATTACGTCCTGCCCGCCCAGGGGCTTGCGGTGCTGGGATCAGCCGTGGTCTGGCCGGCCGACGGTCCGCTGGCCCAGGCGGCGCTGGCGGCCTCGGCGCATCGGTTGGTCTGGGTCGATCTGGACTGGCCGCCGGCGCCGTGATCCGCGGTCCCGCCGCGGCTCGCGCCCCCGATTCCGCTTGCCGCCGCCGCGGCGTCGCAGGTAACGTGCGCGTGTATCGGTGCCCCGTCCCTGGGCCAAAGGGGAATGCGATGCGGCCTTGCGGATCCAGGGCCAAACCCGCAGCCGCGGCTTGGGGCGTGGCCGTGGTGCCGGCGCCGCATGCGATCGGCGCTCCGGTGCCGCAGCCGCCTGATCCTTGCCGCCGGGCGTGGCTGCCGCGCCCGGCCCTTTGTCATCCGGGGAAAAGACATGGACCGTTCCATCCCGATGCTGCTGATCGGCCTGATTTTCGGCGGCGGCATGGGCTTCGTCGCCGCCGCCGCCAACGGCATCACGCTGGATGGCCACCACCACGGGGCGCATGACCACGGCGCGCCCATCGACCTGCCGGCGGGCAGCGCCACCGCTGCCGGCCTGCCGCGGGCCGTGGAACTGACCGTGCCCGGCCGCCCGGTCGCCTTCCCTGCCGTGGCCGAGGGCCTGCCCGGCGGCACCCTTTGCGCGGGGCCATGATGCGGTTCGGTCCCGACGATCAGGCGGCGCTGGAGCGCGTGCTGCGCTGGCGCCGCGACGTGCGGCATTTCCGCGACGATCCGGTGCCCGAGCCGCTGCTAAAGGAATTGCGCGCGGCGATGGAACTGGCGCCCTCGGTCGGCAATGCCCGGCCCTGGCGGGTGATCCGCGTCGAAAGCCCCGACCTGCGCGCCGCAATCCGCGCCGATTTCCAGCGCAGCAACGCCCAGGCCGCAACCCGCTACCAGGGCCGGCAGCGGCAGGAATACGAGGCGCTGAAACTGGCCGGGCTGGACCGCGCGCCGGTCTGGCTGGCAATCTTTACCCAGATCGACCCGGCCGAGGGCCACGGGCTGGGCCGCGCCACCATGCCCCAGACCCTGCGCCAATCGACGGCCATGGCGATCCATGCGCTGTGGCTGGCGGCGCGGGTGCGCAACCTGGGCCTGGGCATGGTCTCGGTCCTGGACCCGGCGCGCATCACCGCGCTGCTGCGCGTGCCGCAGGATTGGGAATTCTCGGCCCTGCTCTGCCTGGGCTGGCCGGAATTCACCGATGATACCCCGCTTTTGCATCGCGCGGGCTGGCAGCGGAACACCGCGCCGGACTGGCAGCGCCGCTGACCCTACATCTTCTCGCCGGGCAGGCGGCTGGCCTGCCGCACCCAGTCGGCGAACTGTTCCTCGTCAAAGGCACCCTCGGGGATGTGCAGATAGCGCATCTCGGGATGTTTCGAGCCGACCGGCGGCATCGGCTCAAGCCGGGTGCCGCGAAAGAACCCGACCTTGATGTATTTCGTCATGCAGTGAAAGCTTAGGAACCACACCCCTTCCTCGACCCCGTAAAAGGGCGAGTTCCATTTCACCGCCTTCTTCACCCCCGGCACGCTGCGGGCGATGATCGCGTCCAGCTTTTCGCCGACCGCCTGCTTCCAGCCCGGCATGGCGGCGATATAGGCGCGGACCGGCGCCTCGCCATAGCCCTTGGGGATTTGCGGGTTGCCGCCCGAAAGCAGCTTCGGCTTTTGCTCTGCCATGGGCTAGAACTCCACTCCTGCCTGGGCCTTGATGCCGTCGCGGAACGGGTGCTTGACCTGCTCCATTTCCGTCACCAGGTCGGCCAGCGCGATCAACTCGGGCTTGGCGTTGCGCCCGGTCAGCACGACATGGGTCATCACCGGCTTTTCGTCGCGCAAAAAGGCCAGCACCTCGTCCAGATCCAGGTAATCATAGCGCAAGGCGATGTTGATTTCATCCAGCAAGACCATGCGGATCGACGGGTCCCGGATCAGCGCCTTGGCCTTGTCCCAGCCGGCGCGGGCGGCGGCGATGTCGCGCGCGCGGTCCTGGGTTTCCCAGGTAAAGCCTTCGCCCATGGCGTGGAACTGGCACAGATCGCCGAAATGCCCGGTCAGCAGCCGGCGTTCGCCGGTATCCCAGGCGCCCTTGATGAACTGCACCACGGCGCAGGGCATGCCATGCGCGATGCAGCGCAGGATCATGCCGAACCCGGACGAAGACTTGCCCTTGCCCTTGCCGGTATGGACGATGACCAAGCCCTTTTCGCCCTGTTTTTGCTGCATCATCTTGTCGCGGGCGGACTTGATCCTGGCCATCTTCTGGGCATGGCGGGCGTTGTCGTCGGTCTGCATCGGGCACTCCTTCGCTTGACAAGTCGGGACCGGGCGCGCACAGACGGGGCGCGCTGGTTCCTGTCCTATGGCAGGCTAAGAGGGAATGCGACAGGCAACCGCCTGGAAGCAGCCGCCCCCGCGACCGTGACCGGAAAGGTCGCCCCAAGGCCACTGGCGAAAGCCGGGAAGGCGGGGCGGCCGTGGGCCTAGGCCCGAATCCGCAAGCCGGGAGACCTGCCAACGCAAAAGGATTGACCGGCGGACGGGGTGTTCCTGCTGGGGTTGGGTGCTCATGCCCCGCCTCGTGCCGCCTTGAGGGATGATAAGGCGCATGACCGTCACGCTTCACGTTTGCATCACCTGCCGCGCCGGCCTGCCCGTGCTTGAGGGCGAGCCCGTGCCCGGCGCGCGCCTGCATGACGCGCTGGCGGCCCAAGGCGCGCCGGCGGGTGTGCGCATCGTTCCCGTCGAATGCCTGTCCGCCTGTTCCAACGGCGCCGCCATCGCGCTGTCGGCGCCGGGGCGCTGGACCTATGTCTATGGCGGCATGTCGGCAGAAGACGCACCCGACATCCTGGCCGGCGCCGGCGCCTATGCCGGCACCTCTGACGGCATCGTGCCCTGGCGCGAACGCGTCACGATTTTCCGCAAGCGCAGCCTGGCGCGCATTCCCCCGATTGGATAGCATATGACCGACCTGACCAAGACCCCCGTGACCGTCATCACCGGCTTTCTGGGCGCCGGCAAGACCACGCTGATCCGCCACCTGATGCTGAACCCGCAGGGCAAGCGCCTGGCAGTGCTGGTCAACGAATTCGGCACCATGGGCGTCGATGGCGAGATCCTGAAATCCTGCGCCGACGCGAATTGCCCGGCCGAGAACATCATGGAACTGTCGAACGGCTGCATCTGCTGCACCGTCGCCGACGACTTCATCCCGACGCTGGAGCGGCTGATGGCCATGCCCGTCAAGCCCGACCACATCCTGATCGAGACCTCGGGCCTGGCCCTGCCCAAGCCCTTGCTGAAAGCCTTCGACTGGCCCGCCATCCGCTCGCGCATCACCGTGGACGGGGTGATTGCGCTGGCCGATGCCGAGGCGGTGGCCGCCGGCCGCTTTGCCCCCGACGAGGAAGCGGTCGAGGCGCAGCGCGCAACTGATCCCAGCCTGGACCACGAGACCCCGCTGTCGGAGGTGTTCGAGGACCAGATCGCCTGCGCCGACATCGTGCTGCTGTCCAAGGCCGATCTGGCGGGCGATGACGGGCTTGCCGCCGCCCGCGCGGTGATCGAGGCCGAGGCGCCGCGCAAGCTGCCGATCCTGCCCCTGACCGACGGGGTAATCGACCCGCGGGTGATCCTGGGCCTGGGTGCGGCGGCCGAGGATGACCTGGCCGCCCGCCCCAGCCACCACGACGGCGCCGATGACCACGAACACGACGATTTCGATTCGGTGGTGATCGAACTCTCCGAGATCGCCGACCCCGCCGATCTTGCCGCCCGCATCGAGCGCCTGGCGCGCGAACAGAAAATCCTGCGGGTCAAGGGCCATGTCGCTGTCGCCGGCAAGCCCATGCGCCTGCTGGTCCAGGCGGTGGGCGAGCGCGTGCGGCATCAATACGACCGGCCCTGGGGCGACGCCCCCCGCGCCTCGCGCCTTGTCGTCATCGCCGAGCATGACGACATCGACGAGGCCGCGATCCGGGCAGTCCTGGCGGCCTGACCATGCATGTCGTCTTTCGCGAAAGCCGCGGGCTTGAGGAAACCGAGGTCCCGACCGACCCCGGCCAAAGCCCCGCCAACCTGGTCGTGCTGTCCTATTCCGACAGCGACCTGGGCGCTTTCGCGGCGGGCTGGCATCGCGCGGCCGGCGGGCTGCCGTCGCTGCGGCTCTGCAACCTTTCGGCGCTGCGCCACCCGGTCTCGGTCGATCAATATGTCGAGGCGACGCTTTCCGGCGCCCGCGCCGTGCTGGTGCGGCTGATCGGCGGCGAGCCCTATTGGCCCTATGGCGTGGCCAGCCTCCAGGATCTGGCCCGCCGCCGCGGCATCGCGCTGGCCTTCCTGCCGGCAGACGGGCGTCCCGACCCGACGCTGGAGCGGTTTTCCACCCTGCCGCTGCCGCTGCTGCACCGGCTGGCGGGGCTTTGCGACCAGGGCGGGGCGGTCGCGGCGCAGATGGCGCTGGCGGAACTGGCCGGGGCCGCCGGCCTGCCCGCCGCCCCGGTCCGGGGGCAGGCCGCGATACCCGATTTCGGCTTCTACGACCCCGAGCGCGGCGTCATCGACCGCCCCGAACCCGGCGTGCTGGTCAGCTTCTATCGCAGCTACCTGACCGCCGCCGACCTTGCGCCGGTGGATGCGATGATCCGCGCCCTGCGCGCGGCGGGGCTGGCGGCGACCGGGGTCTTTGCCCCCTCGCTCAAGGCGCCGGGCTTTGCCGAGTGGCTGGCGCCGCATCTGCCCGGCCTTGTCGCGGTGGTGAACCTGACCGCCTTTTCCGCCCGCGACGATGCCGGCACGACGCCCTTTGACGGCACGGATTGCCCGGTCTTCCAGGTGGCGCTGTCCACCGCCCCCCGCGCCCTTTGGGCGGCCGAGGAGCGCGGGCTTTCCGCCGCCGATCTGGCCATGCATGTCGTGCTGCCCGAGGTCGACGGCCGCATCTTCCTGGGCGCCATCAGCTTCAAGGAACCGCAAGAGCGCGACCCCGACCTGCAATTCGCCCGCGTGATCCATGCCCCCGACAGGGGCCGCATCGCGGCGGCGGTGGCGCGGATCGCGGCTTGGACCGGCCTTCCGGCGACGCGCCGCGCGGTGGTGCTGTCCACCTATCCCGGCAAGGCGCATCAACTGGCCCATGCGGTGGGGCTGGACGCGCTGGCCTCGACCGGCGCGATGCTGGGCATCCCGCATGACGACCTGGGCGGGCGGCTGACCGCCGAGCGCATCGCCTGGCCGCTCTCGGACTACCGCCGGGCGCTGGCCCGCCTGCCGCAACGCCTGCGCGACGACCTTTCCGCCGCATGGGGCGAGCCCCCCGACGGCTTTCGCTTCGCCGCCCTCCGCCACGGCGCCGACCTGATCGCCCTGCAACCCGAGCGCGGCGAGGTGCAGACCCGCGCCGACGACTATCACGACCTGACCCGCACCCCGCGCCACGAATACGTCGCCTTCTACCTGTGGCTGCGCACGCAGGCGGACGTGCTGATCCACATGGGCGCGCATGGCACGCTGGAATGGCTGCCCGGCAAGTCGGTCGCCCTGTCGGACGAATGCTGGCCCCAGGCGCTGCTGGCCGACCTGCCCGTGGTCTGTCCCTTCATCGTCAACGATCCGGGCGAGGCCGCGCAGGCCAAGCGCCGGCTTTCCGCCGTGACGCTGGGCCACCTGCCGCCGCCGCTGGCGGATTCCGCAGTGCCCGAGAACCTGGCGCATCTGGAACGCCTGCTCGACGAATATTCCACCGCCGACGGGCTGGACCCGCGCCGCCGCGACCGGCTGATCCTGGCGATCCGCGACGAGGCGCGCGCCGCCGGGGTCGAAACCGACCTGGGCCTGCCCGCCGATGCCGCGCCGGCCGAGGCGATCCCGCTGATCGACCGTTTCCTCTGCGACCTCAAGGACAGCCGCTTCGGCGACGGGCTGCACATCTATGGCACCGCCCCCGGCGAAACCCAAGGACTGGCCCGCGCCCTGGCCGGCCGGCGGGTCGCCCCCGGCCCCTCGGGCTCGCCGGCGCGCGGGCGACAGGACGTGCTGCCGACCGGGCGCAACCTTTTCACCGTCGATCCGCGCGCCGTCCCCTCGCGCAACGCCCATGCCCAGGGGGTGAAACTGGCCGAGGAACTGCTGCGCCGCCACCTGCAAGACCATGGCGACTGGCCGCGCGGGCTGGTGGTGGACCTGTGGGGCAGCGCCACCATGCGCACGGCGGGCGAGGAATTCGCCATGGCGCTGCACCTGGCCGGCCTTTGCCCGCGCTGGGACGCCGCCTCGGGCCGGGTCTCGGGCATCGAGATCCTGGCCCTGACCGAACTCGGCCGGCCGCGCATCGACGTGACGCTGCGGGTCTCGGGCCTGTTTCGCGACATCTTCCCCGGCCTCGCCCAGCTTTTCGAAACCGGGGCCAAGGCGCTGGCCGTCCGCGACGAAAGCCCGGCGGACAACCCCTATCGCAACCGCGCCCCCCGCGTCTTCGGCCCCAAGCCCGGCCTTTACGGCCTGGGCATCGGCGACCTGGCCGAGAGCTTTACCGACCAGGCGCGGCAGGCGGCGGGCGAGGCGTGGCTCGCCGCCTCCTCCCATGCCATCGCCGCCGATGGCCGGATCAGCCACCAGCCGCAGGCGATCCGCGACCGCTTGGCCCAGGCCGATGCCTTCGTCCATGCCCAGGATCTGCCGGAATCCGACCTGCTGCTGGCCGGCGACTATGCCGCGCATGAGGCGGGCTTTGCCGCCGCCATGGCGCGGATCGGCGCCGCGCGGCCGGCACTCTACCATCTGGACGCCACCCGTCCCGACCAGCCCCGCGCCCGGACCCTGGCCGAGGAAATCGCCCGCGTCACCCGCGCCCGCGCCGCCAACCCGGCCTGGGCCGACGGCATGATGCGGCACGGCTTTCGCGGCGCGGCGGAAATCGCGGCGACGCTCGACCACATGGCCGCCTTTGCCAACCTGGCCGGCGTGGTGCCCGGCCATCTTTTCGACCTTTATCACGACGCCACGCTTGGCCGGCCCCAGGTCCTGGCCTTCATGGAACGCGAAAACCCCGCCGCGCTGGCCGCCATGCAGGCCCTGTTCGCCCGGCTTCTCGCATCCGGCCTCTGGACCACGCGGCGCAATTCGGTCCTGGCAGAGGGCGCGCCATGAGCTTCACCGTCAAAGGCTGGTGCCCCGGCGCATTGCGGCCGATGCAATCGGGCGACGGGCTGGTCCTGCGCATCCGCGCCCATAACGGCCGGCTGGAACCCGAACAGGCCCAAGCCATCGCCGATCTGGCCTGGACCCATGGCAACGGGCTGATGGACCTGACCAGCCGCGCCAACCTGCAATTGCGCGGGCTGCGACCGGCCGGCCACGCCGCCGCCATCGCCGTCCTGACCGGCATCGGCCTGGTCGACCGCGACGCGGGGGCCGAGGCGCGGCGCAACGTGGTCCTGTCGCCCTTTGCCGCCCTGGACGGCCCAGCCTGGCACCTGGCCCAAGCCATCGCCCAGGCGATGACCGCGCCCAACGCGCCGCAAGTGCCGGGCAAGTTCGGCTTTTCCGTTGATACCGACCCGCCAGCCTTGGCCGACACGCCCGCCGACATCCGCCTGCGCCCGCAGGGCACGGGCTGGCTGATCCTGCCCGACGGCGGCGACTGGGCGCTCACGGCCGACAACACCGCCCAGGCCGCCGCCCGCGCCGTCGCCCTGGCGCATTGGTTCATGCAGGGCGGCGTCCGGGACGGCCGCGGGCGGATGCGCGACCACCTGCGCCGCGGCCCCGCCCTGCCTGCCCAGGCGATTCCCCTGCCGTCTTCACCGTTTCCCAAATACTCATGCGACAGCGCCGCCGGGCCCGCCGGCGCCCATCCGCCCGGCCCCGGTGCGGCGCCGAACGGCTGGCTGCTGGGCTTTGCCTTCGGCCAGATCACCGCGCGGCAACTCACCCAGGCCGCCGCGATTGGCCCGCTGCGCCTGACCCCCTGGCGGGCGCTGCTGATCGAGTGCACGGCCCGCCCCCGGATCGAAGGCGCCATCCTCGACCCCCAGGACCCGCTCTTGCGCATCCGTGCCTGCACCGGCGCGCCCGGCTGCCCGCAGGCGCTGGCCGATGTCCGCGCCCTGGCCCGCCGCCTGGCGCCGCGCCTTGCCACCGGCCAAGACCTGCATGTCAGCGGCTGCGCCAAGGGCTGCGCCCATCAGGGCGCGGCTTCGGTCACGCTGGTCGCGACCGGGCGCGACCGCTTCGACCTGATCCGCGACGGCGGCCCGCGCGACCCGGCCATTCTGTCCGGGCTTGCGCCCGACCGCATCCCGCTTTGACCTTCGCCCCAGGAAAACCTTTGATGCTGCACGAATACGAAACCGATGGCGCCCGGATCTATGCGCAATCCTTCGCCACCATCCGGGCCGAGGCCGACCTTGCCCGCTTCACCGCCCAGGAAGAACCCGTCGTGGTGCGCATGATCCATGCCGCCGGGCTGGTGGGGCTGGAACGCGACATCGGCTTTTCGCCCGGCATGGCCGCGACAGCGCACCGGGCATTGCAGGGCGGCGCGCCGATCCTGTGCGATGCGCGCATGGTCAGCGAGGGCATCACCCGCGCCCGCCTGCCCGCCGAAAACCGGGTCATCTGCACGCTGCAAGACCCGCGCGTGCCGGACCTTGCGGCGCGGATGGGCAATACCCGCAGCGCCGCGGCGCTGGAACTGTGGCGCGACGACCTGGAAGGCGCCTTGGTCGCCATCGGCAATGCGCCGACCGCGCTTTTCCACCTGCTCAACATGCTGCGCGATCCGGCCTGTCCGCGCCCGGCCGCGATCATCGGCTGCCCGGTGGGCTTCGTCGGCGCGGCGGAATCCAAGGCGGCGCTGATGGCCGACCTGCCGGCGCCGGCGCTGGTGGTGCGCGGCCGGCTGGGCGGCTCGGCCATAACCGTCGCCGCTGTCAACGCGCTGGCCAGCCGAAAGGAATGACCATGGGCCCCAGAACCGGAAAGATCATCTGCGCGGGGCTTGGTCCCGGCGATCCCGACCTGATCTCGGTCCGCGCCGACCGCGCCATCCGCGGCGCGCGCCAGATCGCCTATTTCCGCAAGAAGGGCCGCGCCGGCCAAGCCCGGCGTATCGTCGCCGAAATGCTGGCCCCGGACGTGATCGAACATGCGATGGAATATCCGGTCACGACCGAGATCCCCTTTGCCAGCCCGGAATACAACCGGCTGCTCTCGGCCTTTTACGATGACTGGACGGCCCGGCTGGCCGAACTGGCGCGCGATTGCGACGTGGTGGTGCTGTGCGAAGGCGACCCGCTGTTCTATGGTTCCTTCATGCACCTGCACGCCCGGCTGCAAGGCATTGCCGCGGTCGAGATCATCCCCGGCATCCCCGGCATGACCGGCTGCTGGAACGCCATCGGCCAGCCGATGACCTGGGGCGACGATGCGATGTGCGTGCTGATGGGCACCCTGCCCGAGGCCGAACTGGCCCGCCACATCCGCGCCGCCGATGCGGTGGTGGTGATGAAGACCGGCCGCAACCTGCCAAAGATCGCCCGCGCGCTGGCAACCGCCGGGCGCATGGCCGATGCCTGGCTGGTCGAACGCGGCACCATGCCCAGCCAGCGCGTGACGCCCCTGGCCCAGGCCGACCTGGACGCCTGCCCCTATTTCGCCACCGTGCTGGTGCATGGCAACGGCCGCCGGCCAATGGCACAGGCCGCGGAATGAGCGGCTGGGTCGCCGTCGCCGGGCTGGGTCCGGGCGCCGAAATGTTAGTCACGCCCGAGGTCCGGGCGGCGCTGGCGCAGGCGACCGACGTGGTGGGCTACATCCCCTATGTCGCCCGCGTCGCCCCGCGCGCGGGTCTGGCGCTGCACCCTTCGGACAACCGGGTCGAGCTGGAGCGCGCCCGTTTCGCGCTAGACCTCGCGGCAGCGGGCAAGCGGGTCGTGGTGGTCTCCTCGGGCGATCCGGGGGTCTTTGCCATGGCCTCGGCGCTGTTCGAGGCGCTGGAGGGACGCGCGGCGGCCCCCGAGATCCGCATCCTGCCCGGCATCACCGCCATGCTGGCCGCCGCCGCCCGGCTGGGCGCGCCCTTGGGTCATGACTTCTGCGCCATCAACCTGTCGGACAACCTGAAACCCTGGGCGCTGATCGAAAAGCGCCTGCGCCTGGCGGCCGAGGCGGATTTCGCTATGGCCTTCTATAATCCGCGCTCCAAGGCCCGACCCCAGGGTTTCGCACGCGTGCTGGAGGTCCTGCGCGAGGCTTGCGGGCCGGATCGGCTGATCTCTTTCGCCCGCGCCGTCTCGACCCCGGACGAGGCGATCCGCACCGTCACCCTGGCCAAGGCCCGGCTCGAAATGGCCGACATGCGCACCGTCGTCATCCTGGGCAACAGCGCCACCCGCCGGGTCGGCCCCTGGGTCTATACGCCGCGATCCGCGCCATGAAGCCAGGCCATCACCTCGGCCGGCATGGCTGCGACGCGGCGCAGCGGCAGCACGGGACGGTCGATCATCACCACCGGCAGGCCAAGGGCGCGGGCGGCGGCCAGCTTGGCCTCGGCTGCATGGCCGCCCGCATTCTTGGCGACGACATGGGCAATGGCATGGCGCCGCATCAGCGCCATGTCGCCCGCCACGGTGAACGGCCCGCGCGAGACGATCAGCGTCGCGTCGCGCAGCGGATGCGCCGCCACCTCGGCAAAGCGCAGCATCCAGGCATGGTCCCGCCCGGCAAAGAATTTCAGGTTCTGCCGCCCGATGGCCAGGAACACCGCCGAGCCGTCGCCCGGCAGCGCGCTGGCGGCCGCCTCGTAATCGGGGACATGCAGCCAGCGGTCGCCGGGCAGCGCCACCCAGGGCGGGCGTTCCAGCGCGATCAGCGGCCTGCCCGCCGCGGCGCAGGCGGCAACGGCGTTGCGGCTGATCGTCCCGGCAAAGGGATGGGTGGCGTCGATGACATGGCTGATGCGCTCGGCCCGCAGATAGTCGGCCAGCCCCTCGGCCCCGCCGAAGCCGCCGATGCGGGTGGGCAGCGGCTGCGCCACCGGGTTGGCGGTGCGCCCGGCATAGGAATAGACCGCGTCCAGCCCGGCCTTGGCCAGGACCTGGGCCATGGCCCCCGCCTCGGTCGTGCCGCCCAGCAAAAGGATACGCGCCATGCCTGATCCCTGGCTTTCCATCATCGGTCTGGGCGAAGATGGACCGGCCGGTCTGCCGCCTGCAAGCCGCGATGCGCTGGATCGGGCGGAAATCGTCTTTGGCGGCCCGCGGCACCTGGCGCTGGCGGGCATCGCGGGGCCGCGGGGCCGGGAATGGCCGGTGCCCTTCGACCTGGCGCCGCTGCTGGCCCTGCGCGGGCAAGGCGTGGCGGCGCTGGTCTCGGGCGATCCGTTCTGGCATGGGGCCGGCGGCAGCATCGCCGCCGTGCTGGACCCAGGCGAATGGCGGGCCTTTCCTGCGCCCGGCACGTTTTCGCTGGCCGCGGCGCGGCTGGGCTGGCGGCTGGAAAAGGTGGCCTGCCTGGGCCTGCACGCCGCACCCCTGGCCCGGCTGCGCCCGGTGATGGCGCGCGGCGCGCGGGCGATCTGCCTGCTGCGCGACGCCGCCGCCCCCGGCCAGCTTGCCGAATGGCTGGTGGCGCAGGGGCTGGGCCTGACCCGCATGGTGGTGATGGAGGCGCTTGGCGGTCCGCGCGAACGCATCCGGCAGGCGCGGGCGCAGGGCTTTGCGCTGGACTGCGCAGCCCCGGTCGCGGTGGCGCTGGACGGGGCGGACCTGCCGCCGGGTGCCGGCCTGCCGCGCGGCTTCGGCCTGCCCGACGACAGTTTCGCCCATGACGGGCAGATCACCCGGCGCAGCGTGCGGGCGATGACGCTGGCTGCGCTGGGACCGCGGGGGGGCGAGATGCTGTGGGACATCGGCGGCGGCTCGGGCTCGATCAGCGTGGAATGGTGCCTGAACGGCGGCCGGGCGGTAACGCTGGAACCCCGCGCCGACCGCATCGCCAATATCGCCGCCAATATCGAGGCATTCGGGCTGGCGGGCCGGATGCGCGCGGTTCACGGCGATGCGCCCGACTTCCTGCACGATCTGCCACCGCCCGATGCGATCTTCGTCGGCGGCGGCGCCAGCGCCACGCTGATCGACGCCCTGCCCCCCGCCCGGCTGGTGGTGAACGCGGTGACGCTGGAGACCGAGGCGCTGCTGATCGCCCTGCATGCCGCGCGCGGCGGCAGCCTGACCCGCATCGCGCTGGAAGAGGCAGCACCGCTGGGCCGGATGCGCGGCTGGACCCCGGCGCGCAGCGTCACGCAATGGAGCTGGCCATGAGGGTCGCGGGCATCGGCTTTCGCCCGGCGGCAAGCCTTGCCTCGCTTGCCGACGCGCTGGCCCGCGCCGGCGCGGCGGATGCGCTGGCGACCAGCCCGGCCAAGGCGGATGCGTCGGTGATGCGGGCGCTGGCCGAGCGGACCGGCCTGCCGCTGCTGGCGGTCGAGGTCGCCGGCATCGCCACCCCCACGCAATCGCCGCGCATCCTGGCGCGGCTTGGCACCGGCTCGCTGGCCGAGGCCGCCGCCCTGGCCGCCCTTGGCCCCGGCGCGCGCATCACCGCGCCGCGCGTCACATCGCAAGACGGCATGGCCACCGCCGCCGTCGCAGAAGGAGACCCCGCATGACCGTCCATTTCATCGGCGCCGGCCCCGGCGCGGCCGATCTTATCACCCTGCGCGGCCGCGACCTGATCGCCGCCTGCCCGGTCTGTCTTTACGCCGGCTCGCTGGTGCCGCAGGCGCTGCTGAGCCATTGCCCGCCCGGTGCGCGGATCGTGAACACCGCGCCCCTGGACCTGAACCAGATCATCGCCGAGATCGCCCAGGCGCATCAGGCCGGCCAGGACGTGGCGCGGCTGCATTCGGGCGACCTGTCGGTCTGGTCGGCCATGGGCGAACAATTGCGGCGGCTGCGCGACCTTGGCATCCCCTATGACGTGACCCCCGGTGTTCCCTCGTTCGCCGCCGCCGCCGCGGCGCTGGGTGCGGAACTGACCCTGCCCGGCGTCGCGCAATCGGTGGTGCTGACCCGGACCTCGGGCCGCGCATCGGCCATGCCCGCGGGCGAGACGCTGGCCAATTTCGCCGCCACCGGCGCGACGCTGGCCATCCACCTGTCGGTGCATGTGCTCGACCGCGTGCAGGCGGAACTGGTGCCGCATTACGGCGAGGGTTGCCCGGTCGCGGTGGTGTTCCGCGCCAGCTGGCCCGACCAGCGCATCATTCGCGCCACGCTGGCCACGCTGGACCCCGCCATCGGCGCGGGCGAGCGCACGGCGCTGATCCTGGTCGGCCCGGCGCTGGCGGCCGAGGGCTTCGACGAAAGTCGCCTTTACGCCGGCGATTACGACCGCCGCTTCCGCCCCGTGGGCACCGCGCCGCGGTTCCCCGAATGAAGGGGCTGGTCGTCAGCGCCCCCGCCTCGGGGTCCGGCAAGACCACAGTCACGCTGGGGCTGATCGCGGCCTTGCGGGCGCGCGGTTTGGTGGTGCAGCCCTTCAAAAGCGGGCCGGACTATATCGACCCGGCCTTTCACCGCAGGGCGGCGGGGCGGGAATCCTACAACCTCGATAGCTGGGCCATGGGCCGGGCGCAGATCGCGCATCTGATCGGCTTGGGCGCCGGTGCGGACCTGGCGATTGCCGAGGGCTCGATGGGACTGTTCGACGGCGTGGCGCGGCCGGCCGGCTGCGGCAACGGCGCCAGCGCCGACATCGCCGCGCTGACCGGCTGGCCGGTGCTGCTGGTCCTGGATTGCAAGGGGCAGGCGCAATCCGCCGGCGCCGTGGCGCTGGGGTTTCGCGAGATGCGCCGCGACGTGGCCCTGGCGGGGGTGGTGCTGAACCGCGTCGCCTCGCCCCGCCACGAAGCCTTGATGCGCCACGCGCTGGACGCGCTGGCCATCCCCGTCCTGGGCGTGCTGCCGCGCGAGGCCGGGATCGAGCTGCCCGAGCGGCATCTGGGCCTGGTGCAGGCACAGGAACATGCCGCGCTGGAGGCGCTGCTGGAAGCCGCGGGCGCGGCGGCGGCGCGGCACCTGGACCTGGATGCCATCATCGCCGCCGCCGCGGGCGGGATCGCGGCCGAGGCTTTCCGCCCGCTGCCGCCGCCGGCCGAACGCATCGCGCTGGCACAGGACGATGCGTTTTCATTCGTCTATCCGCATCTCATTGCCGGCTGGCGGGCAGCGGGGGCGACGATCCTGCCGTTTTCGCCGCTGGCCGACCAGGCGCCGGAGGACAGCGCCGGGGCCTGCTGGCTGCCCGGCGGCTATCCCGAACTGCACGCAGGCCGGCTGGCCGCGGCCGGCCGTTTCCGCGACGGGCTGCGCCGCTTTGCCCTGACGCGGCCGGTGCATGGCGAATGCGGTGGCTACATGGCGATGGGCGCCGGGCTGGTCGATGCCCAGGGCAGCCGCCACGAAATGGCCGGGCTGCTGGGGCTTGAGACCAGCTATGCGCGGCGCCGGATGCACCTGGGCTATCGCCGGGCCGAGCCGCTGGCCGGGCTTTATGCGCAGCCGCTGGCCGGGCACGAGTTCCACTATGCCACCATCCTGGCCCAGCCCGACGCAGCCCTGGCCCGCGTCACCGACGCCAATGGCGATGCGGTGACCGAAACCGGCTCGCACCGCGGCCATGCCACCGGCAGCTTCTTCCACCTGATCGGGGCGGCGCCATGATCGCGCTTGCGCTGATCGGCATCGGCACCGGCAGCCCCGGCCACCTGACGCGCGAGGCTATCGCCGCGATGGCCGATGCCGACCTGATCCTGATCCCCGCCAAGGGCGGGGACAAGGCCGACCTGGCCGATCTGCGCCGCGCGCTTTGCCGGCAGGTGCTGGTCAGCCCGCCGCCGCTGGCCGTCTTCGACATGCCCGCGCGCGACATCTCGGACGGCTACCGGCAGGGCGTCGCGGCCTGGCACGACGCCATCGCCGCGCGCTGGGAACAGGTGATCCGCGCCCATGGCGCCATCCGCCCGGCGCTGCTGGTCTGGGGCGACCCCTCGCTTTACGACAGCACGCTGCGCATCGCGGAACGGGTGGCGCGGCGCCTGCCGCTGAGCCTGCGGGTGATCCCCGGCATCACCGCGATCCAGGCCCTATGCGCCGCCCATGCCATGCCGCTGAACGCGGTGGCGGCGCCGGTGCTGATCACCACCGGCCGGCAGATCCGCGACCATGGCTGGCCCCAGGGCGTGGACCGGCTGGTCGTGATGCTGGACGGCGAATGCTCGTTCCAAAGCCTCGACGCACAGGAGGGGCTGCATATCTGGTGGGGCGCGTTCCTGGGCATGCCCCAGCAGATCCTGGTTGCCGGGCCGCTGCCCCAGGTCGCGGGCCGCATCCTGGACGCCCGCGCCCGCGCGCGGGCCGAACATGGCTGGATCATGGACGTCTATCTGCTGGACCGATGCCGGTCACGCTGACCCTGCCGCGGGGCGCTAAGGCCGAGGTCAATCCCGGCCGATCCGCGCTGAAAATCCATGACAATCGGGGCGTTTTCACGAAAACGGCATCGCGGATGCGTTGGCAGCCGGAACCGGCTGTGCAAATCTGGCCCGGCGCGAACCCGATTGCAGCCCTATGCCACGAAAGGAACGACGACATGCGTCTGATCTTCACTGCCGCCGCTCTTGCTGCGGTTCCGCTGGCCAGCCTGGCCCAGGACAACGACCCCGTCGCGCAGGCGATCGAGGCGCGGCACGGTTTCTACCAGATGCTGGCGATCAACATGGGCACGCTTTCGGGCATGGCCAAGGGCGACGTCGCCTATGACGAGGCGACCGCCAGCCGCGCCGCCGCCAATATCGAGGCGCTGACCCGCTATGACCTGCCGTCGCTGTTCATCGAAGGCAGCAGTTCGGCCGATGCCCAGGACAGCGCCGCCCGGCCCGCCATCTGGTCCGATCCCGACGATTTCGCCGCCAAGTTCGACGGGCTGCGCCAGGCGGCGGCCGATGCCCCGGATGCGGTCAAGGGCGGGGCCGAGAATGTCGGTCCGGCGGTGCAGAAGCTGGGCGGCGCCTGCAAGGCGTGCCACGACGACTATCGCGAAAAAAGCTGATGCGCGGCCCGGTGCGCGAGGTCCGGCTGTGGGATCCGCTGCTGCGCGCGTTCCACTGGCTGCTGGCCTTTTTCGTGATCGCGGCCTGGGGCCTGGGCCAGTTCGGCCCCGCCAAGATGACGCTGCATTTCTGGTGCGGCTATGTCGTGGCGGGCCTGCTGGGCTTTCGCCTGGTCTGGGGGTTTTTCGGCCCCGCCCCGGCGCGGTTTTCGCATTTCATCCGCGGCCCCGGCGCCATCGCCGGCTATATGCGCGGCATGTTCCTGCGCGAGCCCAGCTATTGGCCCGGCCATAACCCGATGGGCGCGCTGTCGGTGATCGCGATGCTGGCGGTTCTGGCGGCGCAGGTGACGACCGGGCTGATTTCGGACCCCGACGATTATATCAATGTCGGGCCGCTGGCATCCTATGTCAGCGGCGCCACCCGGTCCAAGGCGGTGGGCTGGCACAATCTGGGCGCCACGCTGATCCTGATCCTGGTGCTGCTGCATGTCGCGGTGATCCTGTTCTATCGCTTCTGGAAGCGCGAGGATCTGGTCCGGCCGATGATCACCGGCCGCAAACAGGTGCGCGAGGAATAGCCGGCGGAATTGATCGAATCGTCTGCGCGTGTCACGCTGGCCCATGCCGGGCCGGCATCCTGCCCGTCCGGCATGCCCAACCGCAGGAAGGAGACGATGATGATCAGCAAGACCGTCGCCCTTGCGCTGGCGCTTTCGATGGCGGCCATTCCCGCGCTTGCGGATTGCCCCGGCCACAACAAGGTGTCCAGCGACCAGACGGCGGCGACCACGCCGACCGACAACCCGGCGCCCGCGCCAAGCGTGAACAGCTAGCGTAAAGGGCGGGACCAGACCCGCCCTTTCTTAGTTGAACCTGTTGTCGCGCGGAAAGCCGCGCGGCGCCATATAGCCTGCACTTGCCCGCTTGCCGAGCCATTCGGACAGGTCCGGTTCGCTGCGCGTCCGGCCGCCGGTTTCCTGCCAGCGCAGCCCCTCGGCCAGGGTGATGCAGATCGCGTCCGACAACCCGCCATCCTTGTATTTCTGCAAGCGCACGCCCTTGCCGCGGGCCATTTCCGGCAATTCGGAAAGCGGGAACACCAGCAGCTTGCGGTTCTGGCCCACCACCGCGACATGGTCGCCGGTCACGCGGCGGCACAGCAACGCCTCGCCGTTCAGCACCTGCTTGCCGGCGCGGGTCTGCGCCTGCATGTCGGCAGCCGCCACGATGAACCCGTCCCCGGCCTTCGAGGCGAGCAGGTAGCGTTCGCCCTCGCGCCAGGGAAAGAGGTCGATCACCGCGGCATCGTTGGGCAGGTCGATCATCAGCCGCAACGGCTCTCCCATGCCGCGCCCGCCGGGCAGGTTGTTCGCCGGCAGGGTATAGAAGCGGCCATTGGCGGCAAAGACCATCAGCTTGTCGGTGGTCTCGGCATGGATCGCCATGAAGGGGCCGTCGCCATCCTTGAACTTGACCTCGGCATCCAGGGGCTGGTGGCCCTTCATGGCGCGGATCCAGCCCATCTTCGACAGGATGACGGTGATCGGCTCGCGCTCGATCATGGCGTCCATGTCGATCTCGGCCACCTCGCCGGCCTCGCCGATCTCGGTGCGGCGCAGGCCGCCGGGGGCGGATTTGCCGAATTTCGTCCGCGTCTCGCGCAGTTCCTCGGCGATCTTCGCCCATTGCGCGCCTTCGTCGGCCAGCATGGCCGCCAGGCCCTCGCGTTCGCGGGTCAGGGTCTCGTGTTCGGCGCGCAGCTCGATTTCCTCAAGCCGGCGCAGCGCCCGCAGGCGCATGTTCAGGATCGCCTCGACCTGCACCTCGGACAGCCCGAACTCGGCCATCATCACCGCCTTGGGGTCGTCCTCGTGGCGGATGATCTCGATCACCCGGTCCAGGTTCAGGAAGGCGATCATATAGCCCTCCAGCACCTCCAGCCGCGCCGCGATCTTGTCCAGCCGGTGGTTCGAGCGTCGCACCAGCACCTCGCGCCGGTGGTCGAGAAAGGCGCGCAGCACCTCTTTCAGCGAGCAGACCTTGGGCACGCGGCCGTCGATCAGCACGTTCATGTTCAGGCCGAATCGCACCTCAAGGTCGCTGACGCGGAACAGCGCCGCCATCAGTTGCTCGGGGTCCACGGCGCGGGTGCGGGGTTCCAGCACGATGCGGATGTCCTCGGCCGATTCGTCGCGCACATCGGCCAGGATCGGCACCTTCTTGAGCTGGATCACCTCGGCCAGCCGCTCGATCAGCTTGGATTTCTGCACCTGATAGGGGATCTCGGTGACGACGACCTGCCACTGGCCGCGGCCCAGATCCTCGACCGACCAGCGCGCCCGCAGCCGCAGGCTGCCGCGGCCGGTCCGATAAGCCTCGGCGATGGTTTCGCGCGATTCGACCAGCACGCCGCCGGTCGGGAAATCGGGGCCGGGGATGATGGAAACCAGCGTCTCGTCGCGCGCATCCGGCGCCTTGATCAGATGCAGGCAGGCGTCGATCACCTCGTGCAGGTTATGCGGCGGCACGTTGGTCGCCATGCCGACCGCGATGCCGCTGGCACCGTTGCACAGCAGGTTCGGAAAGGCGGCGGGCAGCACGATGGGCTCTTCCAGCGTGCCGTCATAGTTCGGGCGGAAATCGACCGCGTTCTCGGCCAGCCCCTCCATCAGCGCCTCGGCGGCCGCGGTCAGGCGGGCTTCGGTATAGCGGCTGGCGGCGGGGTTGTCGCCGTCGATATTGCCGAAGTTGCCCTGCCCGTCCACCAGCGGATAGCGCATGGCAAAGGGCTGGGCCAGCCGCGCCATGGCGTCATAGATCGCCGCGTCGCCATGCGGGTGATAGTTGCCCATCACGTCGCCGCTGATCTTGGCCGATTTGCGGAACGCGCCGGTCGGGCTAAGCCGCAATTCGCGCATGGCGTAAAGGATGCGCCGATGCACCGGCTTCAGCCCGTCGCGCGCGTCCGGCAGCGCCCGGTTCATGATGGTGCTGAGCGCATAGGTCAGGTAACGCTCGCCGATGGCGCGCGACAGCGGCTCGGATGCGGTCTGGCCCTGGCCCGGATCGGGCGGGGTCGGATCTGGGGTGTTCGGGTCGTCGGACATGGCGGATGAATAGGCCCGGCCGCGCCGCCGGTCCAGCCGGAAATGCGCGGCTTGCACAAGCCCCGCCCATGCCCCAGAACCCGGTCTGGGCAAGGAGACGCGCATGAAGACCGTTCTGATCACCGGCTGTTCGTCAGGCATCGGGCTGGACGCGGCGCGGCACATGCGCACGCGCGGCTGGCGCGTCATTGCCACCTGCCGCAAGCCCGCGGATATCGAGGCCCGCCGCGCCGAAGGCTTCGACACCCTGCCCCTGGAACTGGGCTGCGAAGACAGCGTCGCCCGCTGCGCCGAATCGGCGCTGGCGCTGGGGCGCATCGACGCGCTGGTCAACAACGCCGCCTTCGCCATCCCCGGCGCGGCCGAGGACCTGCCGCGCGGCGCATTGCGCGCGATCTTCGAGGCCAATCTCTTCGGCACCCATGACCTGACCCGCCGGCTGCTGCCGCATTTCCGTGCGCATGGCGGGCGGGTGGTGAACATCAGCTCGGTCCTGGGCCTGGTCGGCATCCCCTGGCGCGGTGCCTATGTGGCGACGAAATTCGCGCTGGAAGGGCTGACCGACGTGCTGCGCGTCGAGATGGCCGATACCGGGGTGCGCTTCATCCTGATCGAGCCCGGCCCCATCGGCACGAAGATCCGCCAGAACTCGATCTCGCATTTCGAGGCCTGGATCGACTGGCGCTCCAGCCCGCGGGCCGAGCAATACCGCCGCACGCTGCTCAAACGCCTCTACGAGCCTGCCGCGAAAAAGGACCGCTTCGAACTGCCGCCCGCGGCGGTCAGCGCCCGCATCGCCCAGGCGCTGGAAAGCCCGCGGCCGCGGCCGCGCTATTACGTCACCACGCCGACCCATGTCTCGGGCATCGGGCGGCGGTTTCTTTCCACGCGCGCACTGGACTGGTTCGCGCGCCGCAGCTAGGCTTCGCGCCGAAAGGGCCCGCCCATGCATGACGAACCGCTTTTCTATCTGCTCGCGATCTGCTGCCTTGCGGTGGTGGTGATCCTGGCCACCGGCATCGGCGGCTTCGCGCGCGGCGGCGAATTCAACCGCAAGCACGGCAACCGCATGATGCGCTGGCGCATCATCGCCCAGGCCGTGGCCATCGCGGTCTTCCTGCTTTATCTGTGGTTCAGGAGCTAGCCATGGTCGTCCTCAACAAGATCTACACCCGCACCGGCGACAAGGGCGAAACCGCGCTGTCGAATGGCGAGCGGGTGCCCAAGCATTCGCTGCGGGTTAAGGCTTACGGCACCGTGGACGAATTGAACGCCACGCTGGGCCTGGCCCGCCTGCATGCCGCGGACGAGATCGCGGCGCGCATCGCGGTGATCCAGAACGACCTTTTCGATCTTGGCGCCGACCTGTCGCGCCCGCGGATGGACGAGGATGCCGCGGCCCCCTATCCGGTCCTGCGCATCATCGAGCCCCAGGTCGAGCGGCTGGAATCCGAGATCGACGCGATGAACGCCGCGCTGTCGCCCCTGCGCAGCTTCATCCTGCCCGGCGGTTCGGCGCTCGCGGCGCATCTGCACCTGTCGCGCACCGTGGCGCGCCGGGCCGAACGCGCCGCCGTGGCGCTGGCGGCGGCCGAGGATGCCAATCCCGCGGCGGTGAAATATCTCAACCGCCTGTCGGACTGGCTGTTCGTGGCCGGGCGCGTCGCCAATGAAAACGGCGCGCAGGATATCCTGTGGGTGCCGGGGGCCAGCCGTTAGCGGCAACATGTTGGAATGCCGGGGTTGCGACAAGTTGCGGTCGTTTTTTCCCTGTCATTGCCGCCGATGGCCCGCTAACACACCCTCCGAACAGATGACGCAATCAAAGGGGAAAGGCTGATGAAGATCCTCGTGCCCGTGAAGCGGGTGATCGACTACAACGTGAAGGCCCGCGTCAAGGCTGACGGCTCGGGCGTCGATCTTGCGAATGTGAAGATGTCGATGAACCCGTTCGACGAGATCGCGGTGGAAGAGGCGATCCGGCAGAAGGAAGCCGGCAAGGCCGAGGAGGTCATCGCCGTCTCGATCGGCGTGCGTCAGGCGGCCGAGACGCTGCGCACCGCGCTCGCCATGGGCGCCGACCGGGCGATCCTGGTCGTCGCCGCCGATGACGTGCACCAGGACATCGAGCCGCTGGCGGTGGCGAAGATCCTCGCCGCGGTGGCCCAGGAACAGGGCGCCGAACTGATCATCGCCGGCAAGCAGGCCATCGACAACGACATGAACGCCACCGGCCAGATGCTGGCGGCGATCCTGGGCTGGGGCCAGGCGACCTTTGCCAGCAAGCTGGAACTCGACGGCGGCAAGGCCCGCGTCACCCGCGAGGTCGATGGCGGCCTCCAGACCATCGAAGTCGGCCTGCCGGCGGTCGTCACCGCCGACCTGCGGCTGAACGAGCCGCGCTATGCCAGCCTTCCCAACATCATGAAGGCCAAGAAAAAGCCCTTGGAGGAAAAGACGGCGGCCGATTACGGCGTCGACGTCTCGCCGCGGCTGGAAGTCGTCTCGGTGCGCGAGCCCGAGGGGCGCAAGGCCGGCATCAAGCTGGGCTCGGTGGACGAGCTGGTGTCGAAACTGAAAGAAGCGGGGGTGATCTGATGGCGGTTCTGCTGCTTGGAGAAGTCACGAATGGCACGCTGAACCGCGATGCGACCGCCAAGGCGGTGGGCGCGGTCGGCGCCTTGGGCGATGTCACGGTGCTTTGCGCCGGCGCCCAGGCGCGTGCCGCGGCCGAAGAGGCCGCAGAGATCGCCGGCGTCGCCAAGGTGCTGGTGGCCGAGGATGCACGCTACGGCCACCGCCTGGCCGAACCGACGGCGGCGCTGATCGTGGGCCTTGCCGGCGATTACGACCATATCGCCGCCCCGGCGACCACCGATGCCAAGAACGTCATGCCGCGCGTCGCGGCGCTTCTGGACGCGATGGTGATCTCGGATGTGTCGAAGGTGATCGACGCGGACACGTTCGAACGCCCGATCTATGCCGGCAACGCCATCCAGGTGGTGAAGTCGCGCGATGCGAAAAAGGTCTTCACCATCCGCACCGCCAGCTTCGAGGCGGCGGGCGAAGGCGGTTCGGCCGCGGTCTCCGACGCCGCCCCGGCGGCCGATCCGGGCCTGTCGGCCTGGCTGGCCGACGAGGTGGCGCAATCGGACCGCCCCGAGCTCAGCTCGGCCCGGCGCGTGGTTTCGGGCGGCCGCGGCCTTGGCTCGCAGGAAAGCTTCGCGCTGATCGAGGCGCTGGCCGACAAGCTTGGCGCCGCGGTGGGTGCCTCGCGCGCGGCGGTGGACAGCGGCTATGCCCCGAACGACTGGCAGGTCGGCCAGACCGGCAAGGTGGTGGCGCCCGAGCTTTACGTGGCGGTCGGTATCTCCGGCGCCATCCAGCACCTTGCGGGGATGAAGGACAGCAAGGTCATCGTGGCGATCAACAAGGACGAAGAGGCGCCGATCTTCCAGATCGCCGATTACGGATTGGTGGGCGACCTGTTCACCGTGGTGCCGGAACTGACCGGCAAGCTCTGATCGCTTCTTTCGTGGCCAAATATCCTGGGGGGAGCGACCCCGCGGCCCCATCAAGGGGCCGTGGGGTCGCGGGGGGCAAAGCCCCCCTGGGCCGACCAGGACAACCTGAAAACCGCGCGGCACCAGGCTGCGCGGTTTTTGCATTGAACGTCCAGGGCGCTTGCGCCTATCGTCCCGGCTGATCGACGAAAGGATGAGTTCATGGCGATTCAATCGGTGGGCGTGATCGGCGCCGGGCAGATGGGCAATGGCATTGCGCATGTCTTTGCGCTGGCAGGCTATGACGTGATTCTGACCGACATCTCGCGCGAGGCGCTGGACAGGGCCTTGACCCAGATCGACCATAACCTGGAACGCCAGGTCGGCCGCGGCAAGGTTTCGGCCGAGGACAAGGCGGCAGCGATGAAGCGCATTGCCACCACCATGACCCTGGCCGACCTGGGCCGGACGGACCTGGTCATCGAGGCTGCGACCGAGCGCGAGACCGTCAAGCAGGCGATCTTCGAGGACCTGCTGCCGCATCTGAAGCCGGAAACGATCCTGACCTCGAACACCTCGTCGATCTCGATCACCCGGTTGGCCAGCCGCACCGACCGCCCTGAACGCTTCATGGGCTTCCACTTCATGAACCCGGTGCCGGTCATGCAGCTTGTCGAGCTGATCCGCGGCATCGCCACCAACGAAGAAACCTACAAGGCCCTGGTCGAGGTGGTCGAGAAGATCGGCAAGACCTCGGCCAGCGCCGAGGATTTCCCGGCCTTCATCGTCAACCGCATCCTGATGCCGATGATCAACGAGGCGGTCTATACGCTTTACGAGGGCGTCGGCTCGGTCAAATCCATCGACCAGTCGATGAAGCTGGGCGCCAATCATCCGATGGGGCCGCTGGAACTGGCGGATTTCATCGGCCTGGACACCTGCCTGGCGATCATGAACGTGCTGCACGAGGGGCTGGCGGACACCAAATACCGACCCTGCCCGCTGCTGGTGAAATATGTCGAGGCGGGCTGGCTGGGCCGCAAGACCGGGCGCGGCTTTTACGATTACGCGGGCGAGGAGCCGGTGCCGACGCGCTGAGCGGCGCGGCCGGACCGGGGCTCTGCCCCGGACCCCGGAGTATTTTCAAAACGGTGAAGATCAGGCCTTGCCACCTATGCGGGGCTCGGTTCCGTCCAGGATGCGGGCGATATTCGCCCGGTGGCGGATGAAGATCAGCACCGCCATGAACGCCGTCACCGCCGCCATGCGCGTGCCGTCCAGCCACAGGGCAACGAAGGGCGTCAGCGCCGCCGCCACCAGCGCCGAAAGCGACGATATCCGGCCGGCAGCCGCCGTCAGCAGCCAGATGCTGCAGGCCGCAACGCCCAGCCGCCAGTCCAGCGCCAGCAGCGTGCCCAGAAAGGTGGCGACCCCCTTGCCGCCGCGAAAGCCCAGCCAGACCGGGAACAGGTGGCCCAGGAAGGCCGCGGCGCCGGCCAGAAGCGCCGCGTCGGGGCCGGCCAGCCAGCGCGCCAGCAGCACGGCGATGGCCCCCTTGCCGCTGTCCAGAAGCAGCGTGGCCAGCGCTGCCGGCTTGTTGCCGGTGCGCAGCACATTGGTCGCGCCGATATTGCCCGAGCCGATTTGGCGCAAATCGCCCAGGCCCAGCGCGCGGGTGATGACGATGCCGAAGGGCACCGAGCCCAGCAGGTAGCCGATGACGGCCCAGAGGATCAGGCTCATGCCGCCTCTCCGAAGACGCGGCAGCCGGCGACCCAGGTGCCCAGCACCCGGCCCTCCATCCGCGCCCCGTCGAAGGGGGTGTTCTTGGACTTCGACAGCAAGGTGAAGCGGTCCAGCACGAAGGGCGCGTCGGGGTCGAACAGCACCAGATCGGCCGGCGCGCCCGCCGCAAGCCGCCCACCCGGCAGGCCCAGCCGCCGCGCCGGATTGAGCGCCATCGCCCGCCAAAGCTGCGGCAGGCTCAGCCCGCCCTGGTGGTAAAGCCGCATCGCCGCCGGCAACAGGGTTTGCAGCCCCACCGCGCCCGGCGCCGCCTCGGCAAAGGGCAGGCGCTTGCTTTCTTCGTCCTGCGGCGTGTGGAAGCTGGCGATCACGTCGATCAGCCCATCGGCCACCGCCTCGACCATGGCCAGCCGGTCGTCCTCGGACCGCAGCGGCGGGGTAAAGCGGAAGAAGGTGCGATAGCCGCCGACGTCATATTCGTTCAGCGTCAGGTGGTGGATCGAGATGCCGGCACTGACGTCCAGCCCACCTTCGCGCGCACGCCGCAGCGCCGGCAGGCTGGCCGCGACGGTGATCTGGTCGGCGTGATAGCGCGCGCCGGTCATCGCCACCAGCGCCAGGTCGCGGTCGAGCCCCATCACCTCGGCCATGGGCGAGACCGCCGGCAGGCCGTAGAGCGAGGCGAACTTGCCGCCGGTCGCCGCGGCCCCCCTGGACAGGCCCGGTTCCTGCGGATGGCCGACGATCAGGGCGCCCAGCCCGCGGGCATAGGTCATGCAGCGCGACAGCAGTCGGGTGTCGGAAACCACCCGCACCCCGTCGGTGAAGGCGACGGCGCCCGCGTCCTGCAGAAAGCCCATCTCGACCATCTCGCGTCCTTCGCGGCCGCGGGTCAGCGCCGCCATGTGGCGGATGTTCACCGGCGCGTCGGCGGCGCGGCGGGTGGCGAATTCCAGCGATTCCGGCGCGTCGATCGGCGGCAGCGTGTCGGGGCGGGCGATCACCGTGGTCACGCCGCCCGCCGCCGCCGCCCGGCCGGCGCTGCGGAAGCTTTCCTTGTGCCGCTCGCCCGGCTCGCCGATCTTGACGCCCCAGTCGACCAGGCCGGGGGCGAGGCATTTGCCGCCGCAGTCGATCAGCTCGGCGCCTTGCGGGGCATCAGTGCCCAGGGCCTCGATCCGTCCGTCGCGGACGGTCAGCGAGCCCTCGCCGACCGATTGCGCCTCGGGGTCGATCAGGCGGGCGTTTTGAAAGTGCAGGATCATGCCATCATCTCCGCCGCCGCACGGCCCCGCTCGGCGCGCAGGTTGCGCGCCAGCAGGTCCATCGCCGCCATGCGCACGGCGACGCCCATTTCCACCTGGTCCTGGATCACCGAGCGGTTGATGTCGTCAGCGATGGTGCCGTCGATCTCGACCCCGCGATTCATCGGGCCGGGATGCATGACGATGGCATCCGGCGCCGCCAGGGCCAGCTTTTCGGCGTCCAGCCCCCAGCGGTGGTAATATTCCCGTTCCGAGGGGATGAAACCGCCGTCCATCCGCTCTTTCTGCAAGCGCAGCATCATCACCACATCGGCGCCCTTCAGCCCCTCGCGCATGTCCTCATGGACCTCGCAGCCCCAGTCCCGCGCGCCCGAGGGCATCAGCGTCGCCGGGCCGACCAGCCGCAGCCGGTTCTCCATCTTGCCCAGCAGGATCAGGTTCGAGCGCGCGACCCGGCTATGGGCAATGTCGCCGCAGATCGCCACGGTCAGCCGGTGCAGCCGCCCCTTGGCGCGGCGGATGGTCAGCGCGTCCAACAGCGCCTGCGTCGGATGCTCGTGCCGGCCGTCGCCGGCGTTCAGCACCGCACAATTCACCTTTTGCGCCAAAAGGTCCACCGCGCCCGATTGCGGATGGCGCACCACCAGCAGGTCCGGATGCATGGCGTTCAGCGTCAGCGCGGTGTCGATCAGCGTCTCGCCCTTTTTCACCGAACTGCTTTGCATCGCCATGTTCATCACGTCGGCGCCCAGCCGCTTGCCGGCCAGCTCGAAGCTGGACTGGGTGCGGGTCGAGGCCTCGAAGAACATGTTGATCTGCGTCATCCCGGCCAGGGCGTCGGAATGCTTGACCGTGCGGCGGTTCAGGTCGACATAGGTCTCGGCCAGGTCAAGAAGCGTGGTGATTTCGGGGGGGGCGAGCGGCTCGATCCCCAGAAGATGGCGGGCACGGAACATGGCTTGATCCCCAAGGTCGCGGTCGCGCCCTCTATGGCAAATGGTGGGGCAGCCGGCAAGCAGCCCCTTGCCTTGGCGCGGATTTTGCCGCATCGCCAGGTCATGCGTGAACGGATCGGTCTTGTCAGCTTCGTTTCCTCGGGTCCCGGCGACCCCGAGCTTCTGACCCTGCGCGCCGCCCGGCTGCTGGCCCAGGCGGATGTGGTGCTTTACGACGACCTCGCCTCGGGGCCGGTGCTGGACCTGGCCGGGCCGCAGGCGCAGCGCATCGGCGTCGGCAAGCGCGCCGGCCGGCCTTCGGCCAAGCAGGACCATGTGAACGCGCTGCTGGTCGAACATGCCGGCGCCGGCAAGCATGTGGTGCGGCTGAAATCCGGCGATTCCGGCATTTTCGGCCGGCTGGAGGAAGAACTGACGGCCCTGCGCCGCCACGCGATCCCGTTCCAGATCGTGCCCGGCGTGCCCTCGGCCGTTGCGGCGGCCGCCGTGGCCGGGTTGCCGCTGACCCGCCGCCAGACCGCGCGGCGGCTGCAATTCGTCACCGGCGCCGATGTGACCGGCGGGCTGCCCCAGGACCAGAACTGGGCCGCCCTGGCCGATCCGCAGGCCACCACCGTGGTCTTCATGGGCCAGCGCACCTTCCCGCGCATGGCGGCGCTGCTGGCCGAAAACGGCCTGCCCCCCGACACCCCCGCCCTGCTGGCCGAGGCGGTGGGCCACCCCCACCAGCGCCTGGTCCGCAGCACCGTGGCGGCCTTGGCCCAGCAACTGGCGACCGAAGGCCCCAGCCCGCATCCGGCGCTGATCCTCTATGGCCCGCTGGCCGAGGGGAACTGACCTCGGCCGCTTTCACCGTTTTCCAAATACTCAATATTGCGCCGGTGCGCCCAGGGACTATGCTGGCCGCCATGAAAGGAACCGCCATGCTGGGTTTCGTCACCATCCAGGACCAGACGCCGGGCGCCGGCGACCGGCTGCTGACCGCCGCGGCCGAACGGCTTGCCGCGGCCGGGATGCGGCTGGCCGGCGCAGTGCAGATCAACACCGAGACCAGCCCCGGCTGCGATTGCGACATGGACCTGCGCATCCTGGGCGATGACGGCCTGCCGGTGCGCATCACCCAGTCGCTCGGGCTCGGCTCGCAGGGCTGCCGGCTGGATACCGGCGCGCTGGCCCAGGCCGTCGCCCGCACCGAATCGGTGCTGGCGCGTGGCGCCGACCTGATGATCGTCAACAAGTTCGGCAAGCAGGAATGCTTTGGCCGCGGCTTTCGCGAAACCATCGCCCGCGCGCTGGCCGCCGGCATTCCGGTGCTGGTGCATGTCCCCGACGAACAGTTGCCCGGCTTTCACGCCTTTGCCGGCGACCTGGCCCAGCCGGTCTGCGCCGACCGGATCGACGACTGGTGCCGCGCTCGGCTGGCGGATACCGCCGCATGACCGTGCAGATCGACGCGCGCGGTCTTATCTGCCCCCTGCCGGTGCTGCGGCTGCGCAAGCGGCTGATGGCGCTGCCGCAGGGCAGCCGGGTCGCGCTTTTGGCGACCGATCCCGCCGCGGTGATAGACGTGCCGCATTTCTGCGCCGAAGCCGGCCACCGGCTGATCGCCCGGCGCGACATTGCCCCCGGCGAGACCGAATATATCATTGAGCGCGGCCCGGCCTGCGCCATCGCCGCGGACTGATGCTGGCAATCTTTCTGAAGACCCTGCCGTTCTTCTTGCTTATCGGCACGGGCTGGCTGGCCGGGCGCACGCGCTTCTTTCCGGCCGAGGCGACCGGCTGGCTGACGAAATTCGTCTTCTATTTCGCGCTTTCGGCCATGCTGTTCCGCTTTGCCGCGACGCTGGACATGGGGCGGCTGTTCGACCCGGCCTTTGCCCTGGCCTATCTTTGCGGCTCGGCCGGGCTTTGGGCGCTGGGTTTCGCGGTGGCGCGCTGGCGGCGCCAGCCGCTCGTAACTGCGGCGATGGAGGCACATACCGCGATAATCGGCAATACCGGCTTCCTGGGCGTGCCGATGCTGGTCGTTCTGCTGGGCGAACGCGCCATCGGGCCGGTGCTGATGGTGCTGACCATCGACCTGGTGGTGTTTTCAACGCTCATCACCCTGATCGCCACTTGCGCGCGCCAGGGGCGGGTGCGGCTGGCGACGCTTTGGCCCTTGTTGCGGGGGATCGTCTCGAACCCGATGATCGTCTCGATGCTGGCGGGCCTGGCCTGGGGCGGGCTGCGCCTGCCGATGCCGGCGCCGCTGGACGAATTCCTGGCGCTTTTGGGCGCCTCGGCCACGCCGGGGGCATTGTTTGCCATCGGGGCCAGCCTTGCCGGCCGCGTGGCCGAGCGGATGGGCCCGGCGCTGTGGCTGGGCTTTGCCAAGCTGGTGCTGCACCCGCTGGCGGTGGGCGTGGCCGCGCTGGCGGTCTTTGGCGTCGAACCCTATGCGGCAGGGGTGATGATCGCCGCCGCCAGCCTGCCGGTGGCGGGCAATGTCTATATCCTTGCGCAATATTTCGGCGCGGGCGTGCAGCGCGTCTCGGCCGCGATCGTGATCTCGACCGCGGCCAGCATCGCCACCGTCCCCGTCGTCATCCACTGGATTGCCAAGGGCTAGGCCGCCGGTGCGTCCGGGATTGCGGCCGCGAACCGCAAGACCCGCGCCGCGCGCCGCGCCCTATAGCCAGCCCAGCAGCCGCCACCACAGCCAGTCCAGCGGCATCAGCACCACGAAGGTCAGCACCGCCAGCGGCAGGGTGATGCGCAGCACATGGCCCAGCCTTTCGCCCGAAAGCTGCATCGCCAGCACGAACGGCCCGACCTGATAGGGAAAGATCACCGTGGCAAAGCCGACCACCTGGGTCATCAGCACCGCCTTGAGCGACAGCCCGGTCGCCAGCGCCAGATCCGGCGCCATCGGCGTCAGCACGGTCGGCACGCCGGGATTGGTGGTGATCAGCCCCATCAGCCCCGACATGGCGGTAAGGGACAGGAAATTCACGAAACTCGCACCCTCTTGCAGCGGCAGCCAGTCGCGCAGCGCGCCGCCCAGCACATTGCCCAGGCCCGAGGCGTTGACGACCGCCCCCAGCGCCAGCGCGCCCGCGACGAACAGCACCATGCCGAAATCGACCGAGGCGTTGAACTGCTTGGGCGGCACCGCGCCAAGGCGCGGCATCAACAGCAGCGCCGCCGTCGCAATGCCGATCCAGGCGGGGCCGATCCCGTGCAGCCGGTCGGTCATCCACAGCGCCAGCGTGCCCGCCAGGATCAGCGCCACCCGGCGCTCGGCCGCGGAAATCGGCGGACGGTCGACGATCGCCCCCGCGGCGGGGACGACCTGGGCGGGGAAAAGCGCGACGACCAGCGCCACGGTCAGCAGGGATTTCACGATCCCCAGCACCGGGTAGTGCAGCACCAGATAGGACATATAGCCAAAGGTGACGCCGTGCTGCCCCTCGGCCGCGCCGGCCAGGATCATGTTGGGGATGTTCGACGGCAGGATGGCGAAACTGGGCATGTTGCAGGCCAGGGTCAGCGCCACGGCCAGGCCGATGCGCCCGTTCGATCCCTGGTGCAGCCCCAGCCGTTCCGCCAGCGCCATGCCGACCGGCACCAGCACCACGGCCCGCCCGACCGACGACGGCATGACGAAACCCAGTGCCATGGCCGCCAGCGTCATCACCAGGATCAGCCGCAGATAGCTGCTGCCGACCAGCGGCGCCAGCACCCCCGCGATGCGGCCGCCCAGTCCCGAGCCGGTGATCGCCGCCCCGATGACGAAGCCCGACACGATCAGCCAGACCGCGGCCGAGCCGAAGCCGGCAAAGACCAGGTCCGGCGGGGCCAGGCCGGGGATCAGCACCGCAGCAAAAAAGATCAGCGAGGTCAGGAAGGGCGGCACCAGCCCGGTGCTCCACAAGGACAGCGTGACCAGCACCACGGCGGCGTTTCGGCCAAGGGGCTGGGGGATCGGGCCGACGGCCAGCAGCACGGCCAGGGCCAGGCTGAGCAGAAAGACAAGGGGACGGACAGAGAGTTTCATCGCAAGCGCCTGATTGGGACGGCGCAGCCTAGACGGAAGCCCGCCCATTGCGTAAGTTCGCTATCATGACAAAACTTGTCGCTGATCCGCCAATCCTGCGCTTTGACCCCAGCGGCGCCGCCTTTGTGATCGACCCGGCGCGGCCGGTGCTTGCCCATGGGCGCGACCTTGCGGCGGGCGCGCATGTGACGCCGCACGCCCATCCGCGCGGACAGCTTTTATGGGCGGCCGAGGGGCTGTTGCGACTGGGGGCCGAGGACGGGACCTGGCTGGTGCCGCCCGGCTTCGGCATCTGGATCCCCGGCGGCACCCGGCACGAGATGCATGTCGTGTCGCGCCCCGGCAGCGGGGCCCGGACCCGCAACCTTTACGTCGATCCCGCGCATCCGGTGCGGCCCCAGGGACGGGGATGCGAGGTGCTGCCGGTCTCGGCCCTGCTGCGCGAGGTGATCCTGCGCATGGTGGCCCAGGCCGATCCGGCCCGCCTGGCCCGGCTGGGCGCCGTGGCGCTGGACGAGATCGCGGCGGCGCAGCCCGCGCCCCTGGACTTGCCCGGTGGCCATGATCCGCGCCTGCGGCGGGTGACGGCGCATCTGGGCCGCCATCCCGCCGATCCGCGCCCGCTGCCGCTGCTGGCGGCCCAGGCCGGGGCCAGCCCCCGCACGCTGGAGCGGCTGTTTCGCGCCGAGACCGGCCTGTCCTTTCGCGACTGGCGCAGCCGGGTGCGCCTGCTGGCCGCCGTCGGGCGGCTGGAGCGCGGTGAAAGCAGCACCACCATCGCCCATTCGCTGGGCTATCGCAGCGCCAGCGCCTTTGTCGCGGCGTTTCGCGGCCATTTCGGCGTTCCGCCGCAAAGCTATCTGCGCAGCCGGGCCGAAGCGCCCCCGCCCGGCGGCCGGCCAGGCTGACGTGTCAGTCCACGGCGCGGATCAGCCTTTTCTCCAGCACCCGCAGCACCGTGGGCAGGTCGTGGCCGCGCTTGAGAACGCGCCCATCCATGCCGATTACCGCATATTGCCCCTGCGCCTGGCGCAGCCTGGGGCGCTTTTCGATGCGGTAAAGCGGATGTTCGGCCGCCCGGCGAAAGACCGAGAACACCGCCATGTCGCGAAGGAACGACATGGCATAGTCCCGCCATTCCCCGGCCGCGACCATGCGGCCGTAAAGCGACAGGATGACGCCCAGTTCGGCGCGGTCAAAGGCCACGCGATCATGCTGGGACGGAAAGCCGAAGGGCGCATTCATCATGACGCAATGGTGACACCGGCCCGCCGGGCAATCAACGAAAAAGGCCGCGCCGCCCCTGTTTGCCGGCGCGCGACTGTGGCCTAAAGGCCCGCCCGGCGCCGCCCGGCCATGCGCGCCAGGGTGCCGTCGCGCCACATGCTTTCATGCACGCCGACCATGACGACATGGCCCAGGATCAGCAGCAAAAGCAGCCAGGCCATCTCTCCGTGCAGCGCATCGCCCAGGCCGACCATCCAGCCGATCGGCGGCACCTGCGCCGGGAAAATCTGGAAGCCGAAGGGCGCAAAGGCCCGCTCGCCGCCATAGGCGCGCAGCAAGGCCGCGACCGGCACGGCGGCCATGACCAGATACAGCGCCAGATGGCCCAGCCGCGCCGCCAGCCCGCCCAGCCCGCGGCCGTGATCGGGCCGGTTGCCGCGATTGGCCAGCGCCCATGCCAGCCGCAGGGCGATCAGCACGAACAGCACCGTTCCCACCGGCTGGTGCCAACCCACGAAAAAGGAAACCACCGGCTGGCGGCCCAGCAGCAGCCGCAGACCCATGCCCAGGAACTGCCACAGCATCAGGGCGGCGATGCTCCAATGCAGCAGGCGGGACACCCGGCCATAGGCCTGTTCGGTGTCGCGCAAAGGCAGGGATTGCAAGGCCATGGCTGCTCCGGACGCAGCCGGGCTGCGCTAGAAAGTTGACTAATTTCCTGGGCGACAGTATGGCCTTGGCCGCAGTCGGGCAAGTCCTGCAAGCCGGTCCCTGGGGTAACATGGTCGTCAGTTCTATCCTTCGGCTGCAATTTCACTTTCCCCGACCGGAGCGGGCTTGACATGGACACACATCACCATCTTCAGTGCCAAGCCGGCTGCCCGCTGACCGAGGCGCAGGAAGGGCTGTGGTATGTCCAGGCGCTGGACCCCGGCAACCCGATCCTGAACACCGGGCAATATCTGGAACTGACCGGCCCCCTGGACCGCGATGCGCTGGCCCAGGCCGTCGCGCGCACCATCGCCGAAGCCCCGGCCCTGTCGCTGCGCTTTGGCCACGGACCCGACGGGCCGCGGCAATGGGTCGGCCTGCCGCCGATGCTGGGCTTTGCCGACCTGTCCGCCCAGCCCGATGCCGAGGCGCAGGCCCTGGCGCAGATGCGCGCCGACAGCCAGCGCCCGCTGGACCTGGCCCAGGACCCGGCCGGGGCGCTGACGCTGTTCGTCCTGGGTCCCGAACGGCATCTGCTTTACGAACGCATCCACCACCTGGCCATCGACGGCTATGGCATGGTCTTGGTGACGAACCGCATCGCCGCGCATTACGCCGCGCTGGTGGGCGGGGCGCCGGCGCCCGAGCGCTTTGGCCCGCTGTCGCTGGCGACCGAAGAGGACGCGGCCTGGCGCGCCTCGCCCCGCCGGGGGGCCGACCGCGACTGGTGGCTGGCCGAACTGGCCGACCTGCCCGAGGTTGCCGGGCTGGCGCAGGGCCGCGCGGTCAGCGGCGCCGATTTCCTGCGCGACACGCGCCTGCTGCCGCAGGCTTTGCTGGACCGGCTGGCCGGCTATGCCGCCCGGCACCGGCTGGGCTGGCCCGACGTGCTGAACGCGCTGACCGGCGCCTATCTGGCGCGCTGGACCGGGGGCGAGGCGGTGATCGGCCTGCCCTTCATGGCGCGGATGGGCCGCAAGATCGCGCAGGTGCCCTGCATGGCGATGAACGTGCTGCCGCACCGGCTGCGGCTGGACGAGGACGCAGCCCTGCCCGAATGGCTGGCCGCGCAGTCCAGGCGCATGGCGCAGGGCCGCCGCCGCGGCCTTTACCGCAGCGAGCTTTTGCGCCGCGAACTGGGTCTGGTCGGCGGCACGCGGCGGCTTTACGGTCCGCTGGTGAACGTTCAGCCCTTTGATAAGGCACCGGAATTTCCGGGGCTGCAAGCCCGGCTGCATATCCTGGGGGCGGGCGCGGTCGATGACCTGACGCTGACCTTCCGCGGCGATCCCGCCTCGGGGATGATCTTCGAGGTGGACGCGAACCCCGCGCTTTATGCGCCCGAAGAGGTGCGCGGACATGGCGACCGGCTGGTGGCCTTTCTGATCGCGGCACTTGCGGCCGAAACCCTGGCCGAGGTGCCGACCGCCAGCCCGGCCGAAATCGCCGCTGCGCAGGCGCGCGCCCAGGCGACGCGCCATCCCCTGCCCGACACCACCCTGACCGCGCTGATCGAGGCGCAGCTTGCCGCCACGCCCGATGCGCCGGCGGTCAGCTTTGGCGCGGACAGGCTGAGCTTCGCCGATCTTGACCGCCGCAGCGCCGCGCTGGCCGCACGGCTGCAAAAGCTTGGCGCCGGCCCCGACCGCATCGTCGCCGTGGCGCTGGAACGCTCGCTGGAACTGCCCGTGGCGCTGCTGGCGATCCTGCGCGCCGGCGCGGCCTATCTGCCCTTGGACCCGGCGCATCCGCCCGAACGCATCGCCCGCATCCTGGCGCAGGCCCGGCCGGTGGCGGTGCTGACCACGGCCGACCTGGCGGGGCTGTGCCCTTTGGGCACCGACCTGCTGCTGCCCGCCGACTGGCCGGCCGGGGGTCGCCCCGCGGGGGGGCCGCAGCCGGGCGACCTGGCCTATGTCATCTTCACCTCGGGCTCGACCGGAGAGCCCAAGGGCGTCGCCGTCGAACATCGCGCCATCGTCAACCGCCTGATGTGGATGCAGGCGCATTACGGCATCGCGGCCCAGGACCGCATCCTGCAAAAGACCCCGGCGACCTTCGACGTCTCGGTCTGGGAATTCTTCCTGCCGATGATGGCCGGGGCGGAACTGGTCATGGCGCCGCCCGGCGCGCATCGCGACCCCGCCGCCATCGCCCGCCTGATCCGCGACCGCGCCGTCACCACCTGTCATTTCGTGCCGTCGATGCTGTCGGCCTTTCTGGCCTCGCCCGTCTCGCAGGGGCTGGCGATGCGCCGGGTGTTCTGCTCGGGCGAGGAGTTGACGGCGGACCAGCGCGACCGCTTCCACGCCCGGATCACGGCCGAACTGCACAACCTTTACGGCCCGACCGAGGCGGCGGTGGATGTCAGCTACTGGCCCGCCGGACCCGAGGATCGCGCCAACCCGATCCCGATCGGCTGGCCGGTCTGGAACACGGCGCTGGAGGTGCTGGACGACCGCATGCGCCCGGTGCCACCGGGCCTGGCCGGGCACCTGTATCTGGGCGGCGTGCAACTGGCGCGCGGCTATCTGGGCCGGGCGGACCTGACGGCGGAACGCTTCATCGACGCCCCCCAGGGCCGGCTTTACGCCACCGGCGACCTGGCGCGGCTGCGGCCGGACGGGGCGGTGGTCTATCTGGGCCGTTCGGACCACCAGGTCAAGATCCGCGGGCTGCGGGTCGAGCTGGGCGAGATCGAGGCGGCGATCATGGCCACCGGCATGGCGCGCGAATGCGTGGTCGTCGCGCGCGAGGATCATGCCGGCGAAAAGCGCCTGGTCGCCTATCTGGTGCCGGCGGCGGACTGGCGGCCGGGGCTGCTGGCGGAACGGCTGGCGGCCGGGCTGCCCGCCTATATGCTGCCCTCGGCCGAGGTGGCGCTGAAGGCGCTGCCGGTCACGTCGAACGGCAAGCTGGACCGCAAGGCGCTGCCCGCGCCGGAATTCGCCGCCTCGGGCCGCGCGGCGGAAACGCCGACCGAGCAATTGCTGGCCCGGCTTTACGCGCTGATCCTGCACCTGCCCCAGCCGGCCCCGGCCGAGGCGGATTTCTTTGCCCTGGGGGGCGATTCGCTGTCCGCCGTGCGGCTGGCCCAGGCGCTGGAGGCCGAGACCGGCCGCGACCCCGGCCTGGGCACCATTTTCGAACAGCCGGTGCTGGCGGCACTGGCGGCGGCGCTGGACGCTCAGGCGCCCCATGACGACGGGCTGGGACCGCTGATCCTGCTGGCCGACGGCGACGGCCAGGCCGCGCCGCTGTTCCTGATCCATCCGGCAGGCGGCCTGGCCTGGGGCTATCGCGGGCTGGCGCGGCGGATCGCGCCCCAGCGGCGGGTCTGGGGGCTGCAACATCCGGGACTGGATCCCAGCGTGCCGATGCCGGAAAGCCTGGCCGCGCTGGCGCAGGACTATGCCGGGCGCATCGCCGCACTGGCGCCGCAGGGTCCGGTGCACCTGGCCGGCTGGTCGGTCGGCGGCATCCTGGCGCAGGAAATCGCGGTGATCCTGGCCGCGGCCGGCCGCAAGGCCGGGGTGGTCGCCATGCTGGACAGCTATCCCAGCGATGCCTGGCGCGACGAGCCCGAACCGGACCCCGCCGCGGCGCTGCGCGCGCTGCTGGCCATCGCCGGCTACGACCCCGAGGCGCATCGCGACCTGGACAGCCGCGAAAAGGTCGTGGCCTTCCTCCGGCGCGGGGAAAGCGCATTGGGGGCGCTGCCGGCGCGGGTCCTGGACGGGGTGGTGCGCACCGTCACCGGCACCAACCGGCTGATCCGCAGCCACCATCACCGCCGCTTTGCCGGCACGATCACGCATTTCCGCGCCGCCCGCGACCACAAGGACCGCGACCTGCGGCCGGGGATGTGGGCCCCCTATGCCGCAGGGCTGGAGGTCATCGACCTGCCATTCCTGCATGCGCAGATGACCTCGGAAGAAGCCTCGGCGTTGATCGCGCCGGCATTGGCGGCGCGGCTGGGCCGGAACTGACCGGCCCGCCTGTCCCGCCCGCCGGCACGCGAATCGGTGGGGGCGCAGGGCCGGCCAAAGCCAGCGCGACAAGACCGCAAACCAGTCCCCCGGCCAGCCCGCCCAAGGCCAGCAAGGCGTCATGCGCCGGCACGGGACCGGCGGGCGGCGGCGACAGGCCCGGCACCCCTTGCGGCACCTGCGCGACGCCCAGCCCGCACAGGACCAGCCCGATCAGGACCAGCGCATATCTGGCGAAAACCATCCGAATCCCCTTTGTTGCCTGCCACCACAGCAGCGCAAAAGGATTGAGATCCGGTTAATCCGCGCTGGCGAAAGGCAGAACCAGCGGGAACGATCCCGCCAGCGTCTGGATATGGATATGGCCGGGCAGGACATGGACCTGTGCGCGATGGCCGGGATGGCGGGCAAGATCCGCGACAAGCTGCATCGTCGCCGGCGCCGGCCCGTCCGGCGGCGGCCCGTCGCTGCCCGAGCGCTTTTCGCGGTCCCCCAGCGCCACCAGCAGCGGCAGCGAGGCCGGCGCGGCCGCCTGGGCCACGCGGCGGATCAGCGCCTCGTCCCACCAGATCGAGGGGCTGATCGCGGCATGGCGGGCGAAGCCATGCGGCCGCGCCAGCAGCGCGTAAAGCGTGAACAGCCCGCCGAAACTGTGGCCCCAAAGCGTGCGGCGGGTCGCGTCGATGGGCAGGCCGGCCTCGGCCGCGTCGCGCAGCGGGCCGGTCAGCCGGTCGTGAAAGATCGCCGCACCCCCGGCCGTGCGGCCTTCGTGGACATGGTCGGGACGCAGGCCGTCGCCCGGCCCGTCGGGCGCGGTAAAGTCCAGCGTGCGCAGTTCGCGGGCGAATTGCCGGTCGGTGTCATATCCGATGCCGGCCACCACCAGCCCCGGCGCCAGCGCCAGATGCTCGGCCGTCAGGAAATCGAAGGCGGCATTGCCGTCCAGCATGTAAAGCACCGGCCAGCCCCCGGCAGGCGGGGGCGCCTTGGGCACGGCCAGGAACAGCCGATAGCCGGGGCCGACCGCCACCACCTTTTGGGACAGCGCATGGGTTGCGGACCCGTCCTGGAAGATGCGCAATTCGGCCTGTTTCCTGGCATGTTCCGGCCCGACGCGTCCAAGCTGCGACATCATAGGCAAACTCTCCTGCTCACAAACTCCTGTTCCCCTGCCGAGATTAGTTGACAAGGACGGTCAGGAATATAGGTTGCGCGCTGACCGAAGCCAGCCCTGATCCGGGGTGAGCCAAAGCGAGTCCTGATCCGTTTTCAAGGAGTTTCTCATGGCATATCCATCGCGCCCTTCGCTGCGCAGCCTGCTGGGCGCTTCGGCGCTGGCCCTGGCGCTGGTTTCGGGCCCGGCGCTGGCCGACACCGTCTTTACCAAGCCGCTCGTTGATTTCGCCGGCCGCGTCAGTGCCGGCGGGCCCGACCGCAGCCCGGTCCACAAGGGCGGCAAGGCGGTGATCGCGGGCGAGAACCTGATCCCCGGCCAGACCGTCACGCTGATGCGCGGCGCCACGGCGCTGAACGCCGAGCCGATTACCGTGGATGCCGATGGCAAGTTCAGCTTTGCGCTGGACATCGACGCCGAGGCCGAGACCGGCTTGCAGCCCATCGCGGTCATCACCGAAAATCCGGCCTCGGCCGATGTGGTCGAACTGAAGATCTCGCCCGAGATCGCCGTCGCGGGGGCCGACAAGTTCAGCGTGACCAGTGAACCCGTGGTGCGCGGCCTTTACCAGGTCAAGTTCAGCGAGGGGGCGAATGCCGCCTTCGTCACCAGCGCCGTGGGCCGCCCGCCGGTCAAGGAATCCAAGCTGGTCAAGATCAACGGCGAGACGCTGAAGATCGAGGCCGAGGTTATCCCCGGCGCCGCCCCCGCCCGTCCCGACGGCAGCGATGGCGGGTTGATCGCCGTCTATGGCGTCGATGTGGACGAGGCGAACGGCAATGTCTGGGTGACGAACACCCGGCAGGACACGGCCGCGGTCTACAAGCAATCCGACCTGTCGCTGGTCAAGCAGTTCGAGCCGGGCGCCGTCCCCCATGCCCGCGACGTGGTGGTCGATGAGGCCAATGGCCGCGCCTATGCCAGCGCCACCGGCACGCCCGAGATCCGGGTCTTCGACACCAAGACGCTGGAGCCCCTGGAGCCGATCACCATCCAGTCGCAGATCCGGGGCGAGGAATTCTCGACCATGGCGCTGGACATCGACGAGGCGGGCGGCAAGCTGGTCACGGTCAGCCTGTCCACGCCCGAAGCGGCGGTGGTGGACCTGGCCTCGGGCGAGGTCAGGGTGATCGCGCTGCCGGGCGCCAAGGCCGCCTCGGGCGTGGCCTACGACCCGCAGGAGGGGCTGATCTTCGTCGCCTCGCAGGCCACCGACAACCTGCTGATCGTCAAGGCCGAGACCGGCGAAGTCCTGCATGACGTCGCCGTCGGCGCCGGCCCGCTGAACGTCGCCTTCGAGCCGGTGGGGCGGCTGGCCTATGTCGCCAATCGCGGCGCCGGCACCATCACCGTGGTCAGCCTCCAGGGCGAGATCGTCGCGAACCTGGACGCCGGCAGCCTGCCCAACCAGTTGCGCGCCGACGGCAAGGGCAATGTCTGGGCGGTCAACAAGTCGCGCGGCGAAAACGACGAGGCGGGCGACCGCATCTGGCGCATCACCCCCGCCACGCAGTAAAGAGGGGGCTGACCCTGCCGGGGCGCGTCCACGCGCGCGCCCTGGCGCATGAGCCAACGGACCCGACATGACCCTGACCCGCCCGCTGCTAGCCGCCCTTGCCCTGATCGCCTCGCTTGGCGCTGCCGCGGCGGATGTGACGGCCACCGATATCCTGGGGCGGGAAATCCACCTGCCCGAACCCGCCCGCCATATCGTGCTGGGCGAGGGGCGGCACCTGTCGGTCCTGGGGCTGATCCACGACGACCCGGTGGCGCTGGTTTCGGGCTGGCGGCTGGACAAGGCGCTGGATCAGCCGACCATGCAGGCTTACCGCGAGAAATTCCCCGATATCGACGCGATCCGCCCCGTCGGCTCGGGCAATCGCGACATTTCTGCCGAGGCGATCATCGCGCTGCATCCCGACCTGGTGGTGCTGACGCTGATGGACCAGAACGACCCCGGCATGGAGGTCGCCCGCCAACAGATCGAGGCGGCGGGCATCCCGGTCGCCTATGTCGATTTCTTTTCGCATCCGCGGGAAAACTCGATCCCCAGCCTGCGCATCCTGGGCACGCTGACCGGCGCCGAAGAGCGCGCCGAGGAATTCGCCGAGTTCTACGACACCCGGCTTGCCCGCATCCGCGACCGCCTGGCCGGCGCCAAGCCGCCAAGGCCGCGCGTATTCTTCCACGTCCATGCCGCGGGACAGAACTGCTGCTCGACCGTGGGGACCGGGGTATTCGACGATTTCATCACCACGGCGGGCGGGCAAAACATCGGCCATGACACCGTCAAGGGCGTGTTGGGCAATGTCAGCCTGGAATATCTGATCGGCGCCGACCCGGACGTCTATATCGCCACCGGCGGCACGCATATGGCGACGCGGGGCGGGCTGGTGCTGGGTTCGGGCGTCGACGCCGAAACCGCTCAGGCCAGCTTTCAGCGGCTGCTTTCGGCGCCCGGCTTTGCCTCGTTGCGGGCGGTGGAACAGGGGCGCGCGGCCGGCGTCTGGCACCTGTTCAACGATTCGCCCGTGCATATCGCGCTGATCGAATACCTGGCCAAGACCTTTCATCCCGACCTGTTCCAGGACGTCGACCCCGCCAAGACCCTGGCCGAGATCAACGCCCGCTTCTCGCCCGTGGTGGTGCCGGGAACCTGGTGGGTGACGCCGGAACAATGAGCGACGCGACCCTGCAACGCTATCACCGGCAAGGCCGGCGCAATACCCTGCTGGTGGCGGTGCTGGGGCTTGCCGCGCTGGCGGCGCTGCTGCTGGACCTGGTCACCGGCCCGGCCGGCCTGCCCCTGGCCGAAACGCTGCGCGCCCTGACCGGGGCCGAGGTGGCCCGCGGCACACAGGTCATCGTCTGGGACGTGCGGCTGCCCGTGGCCTGCATGGCGCTATTGGTCGGCGCGGCGCTGGCGCTGGCGGGGGCCGAGATGCAGACGGTGCTGGAAAACCCGCTGGCGGAACCCTTCACGCTGGGCGTGTCGTCATCCGCCGCGCTTGGCGCCGCGGTGGCCATCGTGCTGGGCCTGACCCTGCCCGGCCTGCCGCCGGTCTGGGGCGTCTCGGGCAATGCCTTCCTGTTCGCGCTGGGTGCGCTGGGGCTTTTGCAACTGCTGGGCCGCATCCGCGGCGGCGGCCCCGAGGTGCTGATCCTGTTCGGCGTGGCGCTGAACTTTACCGCCGCCGCGCTGCTGTCCTTGCTGCAATTCGTCGCTTCGGCCGATGCGCTGCAACAACTGGTGTTCTGGACCATGGGCAGCCTTGCCGCGGCGCAATGGCCGGGCGTGGTGATGATCGGCGTGGTGCTGGCGGCGACGGTGCCGTTTTCCTTTCGCGCGGCGTGGAAACTGACCGCCCTGCGGCTGGGCGAGGACCAGGCGAAAAGCTTCGGCGTCGATGTGGCCGGCCTGCGCCGCTGGACGCTGCTGCGGGTCAGCCTGCTGGCCGCCTCGGCCGTGTCCATGGTCGGCGTCATCGGCTTCGTCGGGCTGGCCGGGCCGCATATCGCCCGGATGCTGGTCGGTGAAAACCACCGCGTCTTTTTGCCCGCCAGCATCCTGACCGGGGCGCTGGTCATGTCGCTGGCCTCGACGCTGTCGAAGACGCTGGTGCCGGGGGTGCTGCTGCCGGTGGGCCTTGTCACCTCGCTGATCGGGCTGCCGATCTTTTTCGCGCTGATCCTGCGCGGCAGGCGGCGCTGATGCAGGGGCTGCTGGCACAGGGCATCTCGGTGCGCTACGGCGCGCGCAGCGTGCTTGCGGGCCTGGACCTGCCCCTGCTGCGGCCGGGCGAGGTCACGGTGCTGGCCGGGCCGAACGCCGCGGGGAAATCCACGCTGCTGCGCGCCATCGCCCAGTTGCAGCCCCATGGCGGGCAGGTGCTGCTGGACGGGCGCGACCTGGCGCATGTGCCGATGCGCGACCGCGCCCGGCTGATCGGCTTTATGCCGCAAAGCCTGCCGTCAGGCTCGTCCCTGGTGGCGCTGGAAAGCGTAATCGCGGCGCTGCGCGCGGGCGACACGCTGGGCGCGCGCCAAGCCGATGCCGCCGCCATGGCGGTCCTGGACAAGCTGGGCATCGGCGCGCTGGCGCTGGAGCCCTTGTCGGCGCTGTCGGGCGGGCAGCGGCAAATGGTCAGCCTGGCGCAGGCCATCGTGCGCGACCCCCGCCTGCTGCTTCTGGACGAGCCGACCAGCGCGCTGGACCTGGCGCGCCAGGTGCGGCTGCTTTCCGAACTGCGCCGCCTGGCGGGCGAGGGGCGCATCGTCGTCGCCGTGCTGCACGACCTGGCGCTGGCGGCGCAATGGGCCGACCGCATCGTGCTGATCCATGGCGGCCATACCCATGCCGAAGGCGCGCCCGAACAGGTGCTGACCCCGCAACTGCTGGCCCAGGTCTATGGCGTCGAAGCGCGGGTGGAACGCTGTTCGCGCGGGCGCATCATGGTGATGATCGACGGCGAACACGCGGCGGGCTGACCGCCGGCTGGCCTTCAATTCGCCCGCTGGCGCGAACGAAAGGGCAAGGGCGCAACGGGAATGCCGTCCTCCAGCAGCTTGCGCGCATCCTCAAGCTTCGCCTCGCCATGGATCGGGCGTTCGGCGGCCTGGCCCTCGTGGATGGCGCGGGCCTCGGCGGCAAAGGACATGCCGACGTAATCGGAATTTTCCTCGACATGGCGGCGCAGCTTTTCCAGCGCGGCTTCCTGCGCGTTGCGCGGGCGGTGCAGGTCGGGGGTGTCGTCGCGGCCATGCGCGACGCGCGGCGCCATCAGCGTCTTGCCCACCTGAGCCGAGCCGCACTGCGTGCACGTGACCTGCCCGGCGGCCAGAAGGGTGTCGAACCCGTCCGAAGACCGGAACCAGCCATCGAAATCATGGCCTTTTTCACAGCGCAGGGCATAGCGGATCATCGTCGCTCCTTTCCCGTCAAATATCGGGCCGCGCAAGGGGTTATGCAAGACCGCGTCGCGCCAGGGCCGTGATACGCGCCACCAGCGCCGCCGGGTCGCCGGCCCGCGCCAAAAGCAGCGCCCGCGCCGCCGCGCCCATGCGGCGCTGGCGGGGCAGGTCCTGGACCAGCGCCGCCAGCACCTGCGGCAGCGCCTCGGCCAAGGAACCCTCGGTCCCGCCGGCCGCCGCCAGATCGGCGTAATCGCCGGCATGGTTGGCGACATGCGGCCCATGCAGGATGGCACAGCGCCAGGCCGCCGGCTCCCACGGCGTATGGCCGCCGTGATCGGCAAAGGAGCCTGCGGTGATGCAGATGCCGGCGGCGCGATACCAGGCCGCCATCTCGCCCAGCGTATCGGCCAGCAGCAGCCCTGCCTCCAGCCCGCCGCCCTGGCTGCGGCGGGCAAACTCCAGCCCGCGCGCCGCGATCAGCGCCGCCACGGCGTCGCCGCGCCCAGGGTGGCGCGGCGCCAGGATCAGCCGCAGGCCGGGCGCCGCGGCGCGGGCGGCGGCCCAGGCGTCCAGCATCAGCGCATCCTCGCCTTCGTGGGTCGAGGCGGCCAGGACGGTGTGCGCGCGCTCGGGCCCGTCCTCGCCCGGCTCGACCTGCGCAGGCGCCAGCAGCTTCAGGTTCAGCCGCGGCGCCAGCGCGCCCGCGCGCAGCCCCAGCGCCAGCAGCCGCGCCTCGCTCTCCGCATCCTGCGCCGACAGCGCGTCGATGCGGCCCAGCATCGGCCCGATCAGCCCCGGCAGCCGGCCCCAGCGCGCCGCCGAGCGCGCCGATATGCGCGCACCCACCACCACCTGCGCCACGCCCCGCGCCGCCGCCATGGCCGAGCGGTTGGGCCAAAGCTCGTTCTCGACCGTGACCAGGACCGCGGGCCGAACCCGGTCCAGAAAGCGCCCGACGGCCTGCGGCACGTCCAGCGGCGCCAGGGCGCAAGGATAGCCCAGCCGCCGCGCCAGCGCGCGCCCGGTCAGGCTGTTCGTCGTCACCACCAGGGGAAAATCCCGCGCCAGCGCCTCGGCCAGCACCTGGACCGAGTTCAACTCGCCCACGCTGGCCGCATGCAGCCAGATGCCACCCGGCGCGGCCTTGGGGCCGGACAGCACCAGCCGCTCGCGCCAATCCGCCCCGGCCAGCGGCGCCGCCAGCCCCAGCGCCCCGCCGGCCAGCGCCGTGGCGGCGCGCCAGATCAACGCAGGGCGGCCTCGGCAGCCTCGCGGATGGCGCGGATATTTTCGCCATAGGGCGCGCTGTTCGACACTGAACCGCCGCGGAACACCGCCGAGCCGGCGACCAGCACATCCGCCCCCGCCGCCGCGACCAGCGGCGCGGTCGCAGGATCGACGCCGCCGTCGATCTCGATATGCACCGGGCGGTCGCCGATCATGGCGCGCAATTCGCGCACCTTCTCGACTTGGCTGCGGATGAACTTCTGCCCGCCGAAGCCGGGGTTCACCGTCATCACGCAGACCAGATCGACATCGTCCAGCAAAAGCCGCGCGGCCTCCGCCGGGGTGCCGGGATTCAGCGCCAGCCCGGCCTTGGCGCCAGTGCCGCGAATCGCCTGAAGCGTCCGGTGGATATGCGGCCCGGCCTCGACATGGGCGGTGATGATGTCGCTGCCGGCCTCGGCAAAGGCATCGATATAGGCATCGACCGGCGCGATCATCAGATGCACGTCCATCACGCCGCGCACATGCGGGCGGATCGCCTTGCACATGGCGGGGCCAAAGGTCAGGTTGGGCACGAAATGCCCGTCCATCACGTCGACATGGATCCAGTCTGCGCCCTGGTCCTCGACCGCGCGGCATTCCTGGCCGAAATTGGCGAAATCCGCGGAAAGAATGGAAGGCGCGATCTTGATGCGTCGATCGAATGTCATGTCTAGCTCCCTGCACTGCCCCCGCTTCCGGTTATCGTCCAAGCGCACTGCCCGTCAACAGGCCTGAAAGTCGCATTTCTCCGTTTTCCAAATACTCCGCGGGGGTCCGGGGGCGCGAAGCCCCCGGCTGCCCCCTTGGGCTTTCCGCCCCAAACCCTATATTGAGGCCAAGGCGCCAGGCCGCTTGCCGGCCGCCGCGCACCCTGTTCCGAAGGACTTGTGATGACCGAAACGAAGGATATTTCCTGGGACGACGCCGTGCTGCCGTTCCAGCTGGAACGCTCGGGCATGCGCGGGCGCGCGGCGCGCCTGGGACCGCTGCTCGAACATGTGCTGTCGCGCCACAACTATCCGGTGGCGGTCAGCGCCATGGTGGCCGAACTGACGGCGCTGACGGCGCTGATCGGCCAGACCGTCAAGCTGCGCTGGAAACTGTCGCTTCAGGTGCGCGGCAACGGCGCCATCCGCACCATCGCCACCGATTACTATGCCCCCGAGACCGAGGGCGGCCCCGCCCGCATGCGCGCCTGGGCCAGTTTCGACGCCGAGCGCCTGCAAGAGGACCTGCCCGGCTTCGACCAGCTTGGCCAGGGCTATTTCGCGGTGCTGATCGACCAGGGCGAGGGCACGACCCCCTATCAGGGCCTGACGCCCCTGGCGGGCGGCTCGCTTGCCACCTGCGCGCAGACCTATTTCGAACAGTCCGAGCAGCTTCCGACCCAGTTCGAGCTGACGGTGGGCCGCGCCCGCCTGCCGGGCCAGGCACAGGAGCATTGGCGCGCCGGCGGCATCATGGTGCAGACCCTGCCCGCCGCCAGCCATACAGCACCCGGCGGCGAGGCGCTGCAATCCGCCGACATCCTGCAAGGCGCGCAATCCGAGGACTGGAACCGCGCCACCACGCTGATGGCCACGGTCGAGGCGATGGAACTGGTCGATCCCGCCCTGCCGCTGCCCAACCTGGTCTTCCGCCTGTTCCACGAGGAAGAGCCGACGGCCTTCGCCGCCCAGCCGCTGGTCTTCGGCTGTTCGTGCAATGCGGATCGGGTGCGCGGCACCCTGTCGATCTATTCCGCCAAGGACATCCGGCACATGACCAACGACGACGGCATCGTGACCGCCGATTGCCAGTTCTGCGGCGCGCATTACGAATTCGACCCGCAAAGCCTTGGCTTCGAGGCGACCATCGACGCCGATGGCCGGCCGCTTGCCCAGGGCGGCGCGGGGGAAAGCCGGGCCGCGCTTTGATGGCGACGATCCGCCAGACGCTGATGCGGGCCCTGTCGGGAACGACGGGGCCTTCGTCCGACTACGATTTCGGCACCGCCGCCCCCCAGGGGGTCGCGCTGCGCCCGGCGGGGGTGCTGGCGGCCTTTGACGCCGCGGACGGGCGGCTGATCCTGACCAAGCGCGCCTCCAGCCTGCGCCACCATCCCGGCCAGATCGCCCTGCCCGGCGGCAAGGTCGACCCCGGCGATGCCGACGAAACCGCCGCCGCCCTGCGCGAGGCGCATGAAGAGGTGGGCCTGGACCCCGCCCGTGTCGAGGTCTTGGGCACCATGCCGGCGCATCGCACCATCACCGGCTTTGCCATGACCCCGGTGCTGGCGCTGGTCCACGGCCCCTTCACCCCCATCCCCGAGGCGGGCGAGGTCGAAGAGGTGTTCACCGTCCCCTTCGCCCATGTCTGCGACGCGGCGAATTACCATGTCGAGGGCCGGATCTGGCGCGGGGCGCGGCGCGACTATTATGTCGCCCCCTGGGGCCCCTATTACATCTGGGGCGCCACCGCCCGCGTGCTGCATTCCCTGGCGACAAGGCTTTGCGCATGACCCGACTGAACGCGCCCTTCCTTGACGACCCGGCCCTGAAACGGGTGCTGGCCGCGCTGGCGGCGCAAGGCGCGCAGGCGCTGGTCGTCGGCGGTGCGGTCAGAAATGCGCTGCTGGGCGAGCCGGCGTCGGATGTGGACATCTCGACTTCCGCCCGGCCCCAGGACACCGTGCGGCTGGCCCAGGCGGCCGGCCTGCGCAGCGTGCCGACCGGCATCGAACATGGCACCGTCACCGTCATCGCCGATGGCCGCGGCTTCGAGGTGACAAGCTTTCGCCGCGACGTGGAAACCGATGGCCGCCGCGCCGTCGTGGCCTATTCCGACCGCATCGAGGATGACGCGCAGCGCCGCGACTTCACCATGAACGCGCTTTACGCCACCGCCTCGGGCGAGGTCCTGGACCCGGTGGGCGGCCTGCCCGACCTGGCCGCGCGCCGGCTGCGCTTCGTCGGCGACCCGCGCGCCCGCATCGCCGAGGATTATCTGCGCATCCTGCGCTTTTTCCGCCTGCTGGCCTGGTATGGGCGCGAGGCCGACCTGCACGCGCTGGCCGCCTGCCGCGAATTGCGCCAGGGGCTGGCCGGCATCTCGCGCGAGCGTATCGGCCACGAGATGCGCAAGCTGCTGGACGCCCCCGATCCCGCACCGGCCACGGCGCTGATGGCCGAGGCGGGGGTGCTGGCGCTGGTCCTGCCCGGTGCGGATGCCAGCGACCTGCCCGAGCTGATCGAGGTCGAGCGGGAATACGGCACCGGCGCCCTGCCCTGCTGGCCGCGCCGGCTGGCGCTGTTGGGCGCTGCGGGTGCCGCCCAGGCGCTGCGCCTGTCGCGGGACGAGACCCGCGCGCAGCACCTGATCGCCCAGGCGCTGCGCCTGCCTGCGCCCCAGGCCGCCTATCGCCTGGGCCGCGCCCCGGCCGCGCAGGCGGTGCTGATCCGCGCCGCCCGCGGCGACAGGCCCGCCTTTGGCTGGTGCCACGACCTGGCCCGCGGAGCGGGGGCGCAATTCCCGCTGGCCGCCCGCGACCTGATGCCGGACCTGTCCGGCCCCGCCCTGGGCCAGGCTTTGCGCCGGGCCGAGGACGCCTTTGTCGAAAGCGATTTCACCCTGCCGCGCCAGGCGCTGCTGCGGATCGCGCTGCAACACAAGGCTGAAAACTGATGCATGATTTCTTCGCCCGCATGATCGACGCCTTTCGCCCGGCCGAGGGTCCGCCGCCCCGCACCTTGCTGGCCTTTTTCCGCTGGTGCCTGTCGGGCGCCTGGCCGGGGCTGACGCTGGCGGCGGTCGCCTCGGCGCTGGGGGGCATCGCCGATGTCGCCTCGGCAGTGCTGCTGGGCTGGGTGATCGACGCGGTGGTCTCGACCCCCGCGGACCGGATCTGGGCGGAACAGGGCGGGCTGATGCTGGGCTTCGTCGCCTTCTTCCTGCTGATCCGCCCGGCGATCTTTGGCCTTTCGACTGCCAGTTCCAGCGTCATGATCGGGCCGAACATCCTGCCCCTGGTGCTGTCGCGGCTGCATCGCTGGACCATGGGCCATGCGGTGACGTTCTTTGACAACGATTTCGCCGGCCGCATCGCGCAAAAGCAGATGCAGACCGCCCGCGCCGTGACCGATGTGGCAAGCGAATTCGTCAACGTGGTGGCCTTTGCCCTGGCCTCGGTCATCGGCTCGGCGGCCTTCCTGGTCTCGGTCGATGGCTGGGGGGCGCTGGCGCTTCTGGTCTGGCTGGGGTTCTATGCCCTGCTGATCCGCTTCTTCCTGCCGCGCATCCGCACCCGCTCGGCCAGCCGGGCCTCGGCGCGGGCCATGGTGACGGGGCAGGTCGTGGACACGATCACCAATATCAAGACCGTCAAGCTTTTCGCCCATGCCGAGCACGAAGACCGCGCCGCACTTGGCGCCATGGCCGGATTTCGCGAACGCGCGCTGGATTTCGGCCGGGTCAGCACCTGGTTCCGCCTGTCGCTGATGACCATCGCCGGCGCGCTGCCGGTGATCCTGGTCGGCGGCACCATCCTGTTGTGGCGGCAGGGCATGGCGACGGCCGGCGACATCGCCGCCGCCGGCGCCATCGCCATGCGGCTGGCGCAGATGACCGGCTGGGTCAGCATGGCGCTGATGGGCGTCTGGGGCAGCATCGGCGAGGTCGAGGACGGGATGAAGACCCTGTCCCCGCCCCATGACCTGACCGACGCCCCCGACGCCCTTGCCCTGGGCCGGGTCCAGGGCCGCATCGACTTTGACCATGTCGATTTCGCCTATGGCCGCGGTGAAGGCGGCATTCGCGACCTGGACCTGCATGTGGCGCCGGGCGAAAAGCTGGGCATCGTCGGCGCCTCGGGGGCGGGGAAATCGACCATGGTGTCGCTGCTTTTGCGGCTTTACGACGTGGAAAGCGGCGCGGTGCGGGTGGACGGCCACGACCTGCGCGCGGTGACGCAGGAAAGCCTGCGCCGCAACGTCGCCATGGTCACGCAGGAAACCGCGATGTTCAACCGCTCGGCGCGCGAAAACATCCTTTATGGCCGCCCCGATGCGACCGAAGAGGAAATCGTGGCCGCCGCCAAGGCCGCCGAGGCGCATGACTTCGTTCTGGGTCTGCGCGACCATATGGGCCGCACCGGCTATGACGCGCATCTGGGCGAGCGGGGCGTCAAGCTGTCGGGCGGGCAACGCCAGCGCGTCGCCCTGGCCCGCGCGCTTTTGAAGGACGCGCCGATCCTGGTGCTGGACGAGGCGACATCGGCGCTGGACAGTGAGGTCGAGGCCCAGGTTCAGGACGCGCTGCACCGCGCCATGCAGGGCAAGACGGTGCTGGCCATCGCCCACCGGCTTTCGACCATCGCCGAGCTGGACCGCATCGTCGTGATGGAGGCGGGGCGCATCGTCGAACAGGGCACCCATGCCGAACTGCTGGCGCTCAATGGCACCTATGCGCGCTATTGGAACCGCCAGTCGGGCGGCTTCCTGGGCACCGAGGACGACGCGGCCGAGGCCGCCGAGTGATCTGGACCGTCGAGCGGCTGGGCCGCAAGGGCGATGGCGTGGCCGTCAGCGGCACGCAGCGGGCGCTGGCCGCGCTGGTCCTGCCCGGCGAGGTGATCGAGGGCGCGGCCCAGGACGGCCGCATCGCCAGCCCCCGCATCGTCACCCCTTCGGCCGAGCGGGTGCGCCCCGCCTGTCCGCATTACCGCACCTGCGGCGGCTGTTCGCTGATGCATGGCTCGGATGCCTTGGTAAAGGAATGGAAAGCCGGCGTGGTGGCCGAAGCCCTGCGCGCGCAAGGGCTTGCCGCACCCGTCGCGGGGATGCATGTCTCGCCGCCGCGCTCGCGCCGGCGGGCGGTGCTGTCGGGACGGCGCACGAAGAAAGGCGCGCTGCTGGGTTTTCACGCCCGCGCCTCGGACGTGATCGTGGATGTCGCCGATTGCCCGGTGCTGCGGCCGGCCATCCAGGCGGCACTGCCCTTGCTGCGGCGGCTGGTGGTCGCCGGCGCCTCGCGCTCGGGCGAGTTGTCGCTGACCGTGACCGAAACCCCGGCCGGGCTGGACGTGGCCGTCACCGGCGGCAAGCCGATGGAACCGGCGCTGTTCCAGAGCCTGGCTGCGCTGGCGGATCAGGGCGACCTGGCGCGGCTTGGCTGGGACGGCCAGGCCATCACCCGCCGCCCGCCGGCGCTGGCCATGGGCCGCGCGCGGGTGGTGCCGCCACCGGGCGCTTTCCTGCAAGCCACCGCCGAGGGCGAGGCGGCGCTGCTGGCCGCAGTGCGCGGCATGGTGGGGAACGCCGGGCGGGTGCTGGACCTTTTCGCCGGCTGCGGCACCTTTTCGCTGCCCCTGGCCGAGACGGCCGAGGTTCATGCCGTCGAAGGGCTGGCCGCGCCGTTGCAGGCGCTGGATGCCGCCGCCCGGCAGGCACCCGGCCTGCGCCGAATCACGACCGAGATCCGCGACCTGGCGCGCCGCCCGCTGCTGGCCGACGAGCTGGACTATGACGCGATCGTGATCGACCCGCCCCGCGCCGGGGCCGAGGCGCAGGCGCGCGAGATCGCCCGCTCGGCCGTTGCCACGCTGGCCTGGGTCAGTTGCGACCCCGTGACTTTTGCAAGGGATGCGCGGATTCTTGCCCAAGGCGGCTATACGGTCCAGCGCCTGTTCGTGGTCGATCAGTTCCGCTGGTCGCCCCATGTCGAAACGGTGGCGGAATTTCGCCGCCGCTAGCCGAATCTTAACCTCTGTGGTATTTCATAACAAAACGAAGCGCATAGCGCATACAGAGGGCAGTGATGATTCGGGCAACACGCGCATTTTTCGCGTTTGTCGCAGTGGCCTTTTTGGCAAGCTGCGGCGGGGGCGACAGCTTGCAACCCAGCCAGACCTATCAGGGGCCGCCGGTTACGCAGATCGTGGTCAAGAAAGCCGACCGCAAGATGTATCTGGTCAGCGGCAAAGAGGTCGTCAAAAGCTACAGCATCAACCTGGGCAACCAGCCGGTCGGCCGCAAGCAATATGAAGGCGACGGCCGCACCCCCGAGGGGATGTATTTCATCGACCGCTTCAATCCGCAAAGCCGCTATCACCTGTCGGTCGGCATCTCTTATCCGTCGGGACAGGACGTGGCCAATGCGGCGGCGATGGGGCTGCGGCCGGGCGGGGATATCTTCATCCACGGACTGGGGCCCGAAGGCCGCGCGCTCAACCGCGCGGACTGGACGGCCGGTTGCATCGCAGTAACGGACCAGGAAATCGAGGAAATCTTCAGCATCCTGCGCCCAGGCGTGCCGATCTTTATCTATCCCTGAAAGGAAAGGGACGCCGCGGCCCCGGCAGAAGCAGGGCCGCGGGGCCTGTCACGGCGCGTAGCCGCGCAGGCAGTCGATGCCGCCGCGCCGCCTTATCCGATCCCGCCGCACCAGGCCGGCCGCAAGCGACGGCTTGCGGCCGCCGGTTCTGCCGCACCCAAATAAGCGTTGCGTGGCGCGTGCTGCCTCCTGTAGGAAAAGCTGACTGATTTTGTCAGTCTCATGTCCAGTGCTGGAGATCACCATGAAACCGCTTCTCGTCCCTGCCCTTCTTGTCGCTGCTGCCATGGGTGCGCATGCGCAGGAGTTCGGCTATATGGCCTTCGAGCCTTCGGTGAACCATATCGACCTGAAGACCTGTCCGGCCAAGGTGACGGCCAAGGATGTCTTCTGTCGCGCCACCCTTCAGAACGACACTTTCCACGTCTATGTCTTCAAGGATGACGAGGACATGACCTTTGTCGAGATGCTGTCCTTCGAGGATGGCGAATACGAGCTGACCTTCAAATAGGGCCGCGCGCGCCCGGCCATGCGCCGGGGGCGTTCCCGCCGTGGTCGCGGCCGGTCGTGGCGCGGCTCGCTCCGTCCCAGGACGGATGCGGGATGCGCTATCCATGTGCTGGAGCGGGAGGACAGGAAACCGGGCCCGTTCACCGGCCGCATGGACGAAGGCTAGATAACGCTGTTCAAGCCTTGGCTGGGCGCCAAGGCCGTGAACACCGCCTTTATCTGCGGTCCCGCGCATGATCGCCGGCGCAAGCGGCCTTGGCGGCAAGGCCGCCCGCCGGCCGTCATGTCCCGTTCAGGGGCGAAACCCGCGGCCGGTCAGATGCCGGCGCCGGGCGCAAATCCGCCCGCCAGGGCCGTCGGGGCCCCCGCCGCGCCGCCGGTGATCAGCACCCACCAGATCTTGCCCGAAGGTTCCTGATACCAGCCGATGCCGAATTCCGTAGCGCGCGGGTCCATGATCACGTCGCGCGTGTCGCGGGTCTGCATCCAGGCGTTCAGCGTGGTGATCTCGTTCTCATAGGTTTCCGAGATGTTCTCGCCGACCAGATGGCCCATATAGCCCTGCCGCCGCACCCGATCCAGCGGCGACGAGCCGTCCGAGCCGAAATGCCAGGCCCGGTTCTGCGCGGCCATGTCGCGGGCATGCACCTTGGCCGCCGCATCCAGGGCCGGGCTCTGCACCATGGCGGGCGCGGCGATATTGGCGCGCAGCGCATTGATCTGGCCCAGGACGCGGCCCGGTATCTGCCCCTCTTCGCGCGGGGTGATGCGATAGGCGACGGGCAGCGGCTGGCCGTCGGGGCCGAGTTGCTGTTGCTGCGGCTGCTGGCAGGCCGCCAGCGCCAGCACCGAGACGAGCGCCAGGGTCGAAAGTTTCAGCATGATGTCTTGTCCCCGAGGATATTTGTGCCAGCCATACAAAAGCCTGCCCGCCGCATCAAACCCAAGATTGCGTGAGCGCCACAGGCTGCGGCTGTGTTGCGACAATGACGCTTGTTTGAATTGCGCGGCGCCTGCGGCAGGCGTAAATGCCCGTCTCGGAACGACCTCATTTCCGTATTCGAGCAAGAAGGCCGGCAAGCGGTCCGCCACATATCAGGAGCGACACATGATCACGCCGAAAAATCCGGTTTCGCGTCGGAGATTTCTGACCGCATCGATGGCGATGGGCGCGGCGGGGCTGGCGGCGCCGGCCATCGCGCAATCCTTCGATCCCTATACCGGCCAGCCGTTGCAGGGCGCGGCGGGTGGCGCCACGCCCGACGCGGGCATGGTCCAATATGACGCGACGCAGGATGCGCGGCGCAACATCTCCAGCTTCCGCATGCAGGACTGGCAGCCCTATTTCAGCAGCCTGACCAATGGCGCGATCCTGGTCGACCTGACCTCGCGCGCGCTGCATTTCTGGTCCGAGGACCAGACGGTTTACAAGCTGTTCCCGACCTCGGTCCCGGTCAGCCCCGACCTGACCCGCACCGGCCGCACCGAAATCATCAAGAAGGTCGAGGGGCCAAGCTGGGCCCCCACCCCCGAGATGAAGAAGCGCAATCCCGAATGGCCGGATTTCGTGCCGCCGGGCCCGGACAACCCGATGGGAACCCATGCGCTGTGGCTAAGCTGGCAGTATTACCGCATCCACGGCACGCATGACACGCGCAAGATCGGCCGCAAGTCCTCGAACGGCTGCATCGGGCTTTACAATGAACATATCCAGCAGCTTTTCGGGCTGACCAAGGTCGGGACCCAGGTGCTGCTGATCTGATCCGGCCGCAACTGGAATGACAGCAAGGGGCCGCAAGGCCCCTTTTTCGTCCGGCGGCCGGGCAAGGGACGCGCGCGCCGGTGAATCCAGCGCCCGCCAACATTGCAGGTCAGAACGTCCGCTTCGTCCTGCAAAGCGGACATCCACGCGTCAGACCCAGCCCGCCAGGTTCTCGGCGATCACCGCGGTCAGCACGTCGATATGCGCAGGGTCTGCGTTCAGGCAGGGGATATAGGTGAATTCCTTGCCGCCGGCATGTTCGAACGCCTCGCGGATCTCGCCCTGGATCTCTTCCAGCGTCTCGATGCAATCGGCCGAGAAGGCGGGCGAGATCACCGCGATTTCGGTAATGCCCTGCTTGGCCAGTTCGGCCACATGCTCGACCGTATAGGGGCGCAGCCATTCCTCGGTCCCGAAGACCGACTGGAAGGTGGTGTCGATCACGTCCCGGTCCCAGCCCAGCCGCTCGGCCAGCAGGCGCGAGGTTTTCTGGCATTGGCAATGATAGGGGTCGCCCTCCATCAGATAGCGCTGGGGCATGCCGTGATAGCTGGCGACCAGCTTCCTGGGCTGGCGGCCGCCCAGGGCGCGCTCGACCGAGGCCGCCAGCGCCTCGATATAGTCGGGCCGGTCGAAATAGGGCGCCACGGTGCGCGAGGCGGGCTGCCATTTCTGCGTCATCAGCGCGCGGAAGAACTGGTCGTTCGCCGTGGCCGAGGTCGCGCCGGCATATTGCGGATAAAGCGGAAAGAACAGGATGCGGTCGCAGCCGGCCTTGACCATGCGGTCCACCACCTCCGGCGTCGAGGGGTTGCCGTAGCGCATGCAGAAATCGACCATGACCCGGTCGCCCCACAGCGCCGAGGCCCGTTCCCGCAGCGCCGCCACCTGTTCCTTGGTGATGGTCATCAGCGGGCTTTCATTCGCCTCGTTGTTCCAGATCAGCCGGTAATTCGCCCCCGAGGTAAAGGGCCGCTTCGACAGGATGACGGTTTGCAGCAGCGGCTGCCATTTCCAGGCCGGATAGTCGATCACCCGCTTGTCGGACAGGAACTCGCTCAGATAGCGCCGCATCGGCCAGTAATCGGGCGAATCGGGCGTGCCCAGGTTGGCGACCAGCACGCCGATCTTGCGGGCTGGGATGCTGGGATGGTCGGCTGGGGCATACTCGGCAATCGTCATTCGGGCTTTCTCGTGCTGGCAAGAGCTTCGGCAAGCGGCATCCGGGCCGAACCTGGGCGAAGCGGTTTCTGCTGACTGGCATCGGGCGCCCACCCGGTCAGGAAGACCAGATCGAAGGTTGCCCGGATGCGCGTTTCATCCTGCGGGTCGGCATGGTTTTCGGCATAAAGCGCGGCGGCACGCAACAGGACATCTCGTCGCGTCGGGTGCCGCAGCCGCCCGGCCAGCGCATTGCCCTCGCCCATGGCGCGCAGGTCGCCCCCCAGGTGGAACAGGTTGCGATAGCTGACGGTCTGGGTGAACTGGTCGGCGACGGGCAGCGCCAGGCCCGCGCGCGCCAGCAGCCCGCCCAGATCGCGGATCTCGCCCATCGGCAGGACGCGGGGGGACAGGCCGCCCGTGACCTCGGCCTCGGCGCGGGTCAGCGCGTCGCGCAGCTCGTGCAGGCTGCGCCCGCCGGGAAATGCGGCGACGAACAGCCCGTCGGGGCGCAGCGCGCGCGCCGCCTGGGCGATCTGGCCCACCGGGTCCTCGGCCCAGTGCAGCGCCATGGCGTGGATCACCAGATCATGTGCGCCGTGCTCCAGCGCCAGCGCCGGCCCGTCCGCCACGATCGTCGCCCCAGGCATCGCCTGTCGCCAGAAATGCGGCTGGCCGGTGACGACGGCGACGGCGCTAAAGGTTCTGTTAACCTCTGCCAGCCTATCCTGGATTTCGTCGGCGACGATTCGGTGCAGGAAATCGACAGGCCCCAGGCGCAGGGCGCGGGCGCGGTTGCGCTCCAGCGCCGGGCGGTCGGTCAGACGGGGAACAGAAGGGGTGGGATCGGGCATCATGGGGGCTGAACATAGGGGGCTTCGCGGCCTGATGAAAGACGCATTGCGGCTGGTCTATCCGCCGCAATGCCTGTGCTGCGGCGCCCCGGTCGCCGAAGAAGGCGGGCTTTGCCCCGCCTGCTGGCGCGAGGCCGAATTCGTCACCGGCACCTGCTGCACGCGTTGCGGGCTGCCGCTGCCCGGCGACGGGACCGGCGATGCGGGGGATGCCGCGGCGGGGCTGCTGATCTGCGACGAATGCCTGGCCATGCCGCGGCCCTGGCAGCAAGGGCGGGCGGCGCTGGCCTATCGCGGCACCGGGCGCAGGCTGGCATTGATGCTGAAACATGCCGACCGGCTGGACCTGGCGCCGGCGCTGGGGGACTGGGTGGCGCGGGCGGCGCTGCCGCTGCTGCGGCCGGACGCGGTGGTGGTGCCGGTCCCGGTGCATCTGCGCCGGCTTCTAAGGCGGAAATACAACCAGGCCGAAATGCTGTCGCAACGCGTCGCGCGCGCGCATGGGCTGGCGCATCTGCCGGGGGCGCTGCGCCGGCTTCGCCATACGCCGATGCAGGATCATGGCAGCGTCGGCGACCGTTTCGCGAATGTGGACGGGGCGATCGGCGTGGTCGCGCGCATGGTCCCGCGGCTGCGGGGCCGCGCGGTGCTGCTGGTCGATGACGTGATGGCGTCGGGGGCGACGCTGGCGGCCTCGGCCCAGGCGCTGGCGACGGCGGGCGCGGGGCCGATCTCGGTCGTGGTTCTGGCGCGGGCGGTCAAGGATACCTAGATAAAGGGGCCGAACCATGATGAACGGAACGCGCATATGCCCAAGGTCGAGATCTACAGCACGTCCACCTGCCCCTATTGCATCGCGGCAAAATCGCTGTTGCGGCGCAAGGGCGTCAGCTATCAGGACACCGATGTGGGGCGCGATCCGCAATTGCGCGCCGCCATGACCCAGCGCGCCGGCGGCCGGCGCACCGTACCGCAGATCTTTATCGACGGCCGCCATGTCGGCGGCTGCGATGAATTGCACGCGCTGGACCGCCAGGGCAAGCTGGACGGGCTGCTGGGCCTGACCGCATGAACCAGGCGCTGACCGCGGCGCTGGTGCAGCTCAGCGTTTCGGACGACCCGGCGCGCAACCTGCCGGCGACGCGGGCGCTGCTGCGCCAGGCGGCGCAGGGCGGGGCCGGCTGGGTGCTGACGCCCGAGGCCACCAACCTGCTGGGCGCCAGCCGCGAGCGGCTGGACCGCATCCTGCATGTCGAGGCCGAGGACCCGACCCTGGCCGCGCTGCGCGAGGATGCCCGCGAACTGGGCATCTGGCTGCTGATCGGGTCGCTGTCGCTGAAGACCGGCGATCCGGGCGAAAGCCGCTTTGCCAATCGCAGCTTCCTGATCGCGCCGGATGGCGGCATCCGGGCGCGCTATGACAAGCTGCACATGTTCGACGTCACCGTGTCCGAAAGCGAATCCTATCGCGAATCGGCGGTCTTCCGGCCGGGCGACCGGGCGGTGCTGGGCCGGGGGCCGCTGCCGGTCGGCATGACCGTCTGCTACGACCTGCGCTTTCCCGCGCTTTACCGGGCCTTGGCCCAGGCCGGGGCGCAGGTGCTGGTGGTGCCCGCCGCCTTCAACGACACCACCGGCGCCGCGCATTGGGAGGTGTTGTTGCGCGCCCGCGCCATCGAGACCGGCTGCTTCGTGCTGGCGCCGGCGCAATGCGGCACCCATCCCGCCCATGCCGAGCCGGACCGCCGGCCGCGCCGCAGCCACGGGCATTCGCTCGCCGTCGGGCCCTGGGGAGAGGTGCTGGCCGATGGCGGCGCCGAGCCCGGCGTGACCTTCGTGACGCTTGACCCGGCGGCGGTTCTCGGGGCACGGTCCCGCATCCCATCCCTGACGCATGACCGGAACTTCGCGGGCCCATGATCCACAAGACGCAAGACAGCCCGCACGGACAGGCCGAAGCTGCGGCCGATGCGCTGGCGGCCGGCCTGTTTTCCGAGGTGTTCATCGCCGACCAACTGGCGCGCGACCTGATCGGCAAGGCGCTGCCCAAGGGCATGCAGATCTCGCATTTCTCGGTGCTGAACCTGCTGGCGCATCTGAATGTCGAGCGCACGCCGGCCGAACTGGCCGAGGCGTTCCATGTCACCCGCGGCGCCATGACCAACACATTGTCGCGCCTGGAATGGGCGGGGCATATCCATATCCGCCCCGACTGGGACGACGCGCGGCGCAAGTTCATCGCCATCAGCCCGGCGGGCCGGGCGGCGCGGGACGCGGCGCTGGCGGCGTTCATGCCGCGAATCGCCGATGTGGTGCGCGATGTCGGCGCCGACCGGGTGCGCGCGGCGCTGCCGGTCCTGCGCATGCTGCGCAAGCAGCTTGAAGAGACGTTGCGTCACGAAACGCGCGGCGGGCGCTGACCCCGCCGGTTGCCCGGTCGCATGAGTATTTTCGAAACGGTGAAGGCCGGCGCGGGATCGCCCCGCTGCCGCGGGGTATTTGCGGAGCGAAGAAGTCAGGCGTCGCGCAGGGCGGTCATCGCGTAGTTCACCGACAGGTCGCGATGCGACAGCGACCAGCTCCAGCCCAGCGGGTTGAAGACCATGCCGCAGCGGTCCACGACGCGCAGCCCGGTCGCCTGGGTCATCGCCGCCAGTTCGTCGGGCGTGATGAAGCGGCGCCAGTCATGCGTCCCCTTGGGCAGCCAGCGCATGACCCATTCCGCCCCTACGATGGCGGCGGCGAAGCTTTTCGCGGTGCGGTTCAGCGTCGACTGGATCAGCATGCCGCCCGGCGCCAGCAGGTCGCGGCAGGTGGCGATGAACTGCGCGGGGTCGGCGACATGTTCGACGATCTCCAGCGCCATCACCACGTCGAAGCGATGCCCCTCGGCCGCCAGCGCCTCGGCCGTGGTGGCGCGGTAGTCGATGGCGAGGTCCTGTTCGCTGGCATGCAGGCGGGCGACGGCGATATTGCCCTCGGCCGCGTCGGCGCCGGTGACGGTGGCACTCAGCCGGGCCATCGGCTCGGCCATCAGCCCGCCGCCGCAGCCGATGTCGAGCAGCCTTAGCCCCTGGAAGGGCGTGGGCGCGGCAAGGTCGCGGCCGAACTGCGCGGCGATCTGGGCGGTGACATAGTCCAGCCGCGTCGGATTGAGCATGTGCAGCGGCTTGAACTTGCCCTGCGGGTCCCACCAGTCCCGCGCCATGGCCTGGAACTTGGCGACCTCGGCCGGGTCGATGCTGCTGGGAACTGGTCTTTCGCTCATCTGGCCGTCCTTCATGTGGCGGGCGCCTGCGAGGCGCTATATAGTGGTGCCATGGACAGATTGGCAGGGCAAATCGGCGGCGCATCGTCGCATGGCAGGCTGCACCCGATGGTCGAGCCCTTCGACCGCCGGGTGATCGGCGTAGGTGACGGCCACCGGCTGCATGTCGAGCAGAGCGGCAATCCGCAGGGCGTTCCGGTGATCGTGCTGCATGGCGGGCCGGGCGGCGGGTGCAGCCCCTTCATGCGGCGCTTTTTCGATCCGGCGCATTACCGGGCGGTGCTGTTCGACCAGCGCGGCTGCGGCCGCTCGCAGCCCCATGCCGCCGTCATCGCCAATACCACCCGGCACCTGGTCGCCGATATCGAGGTGATCCGCCGCGCCCTGGGGATCGAGCGGGCGATCCTGTTCGGCGGCAGCTGGGGCGCGACGCTGGCGGTGGCCTATGCCGAGGCGCATCCGCAGGCGGTCCTGGCGCTGGCCCTGCGCGGCGTGTTCCTGGGCCGGCGGGCCGAACTTGACTGGTTCTATGGCGGCGGCGTCGCACGGTTTTTCCCCGACCGCTGGGCCGAGTTCCAGGCCCCGATCCCCCAGGCCGAGCGCGGCGACATGATCGCCGCCTATCACCGCCGGCTGTTCAGCGGCGACCGCGGGCAAGAGACGCGCTTTGCCCTGCCCTGGCTGCTTTGGGAAAATGCGCTGGCCGGGCTGGAGATCAACGGGTCCGGCCACGCGCCGCCCGATTACGCCCGCACCTTTGCCCGGCTGGAGAATCACTATTTCGCCAATGACTGCTTCCTGGCCGAGGGGCAGCTTCTGCGCGACCGCCACCGCATCGAGCATATCCCGGCCGTGATCGTGCAGGGTCGCTATGACATGGTCTGTCCGCCCGCGACCGCCTGGGAGCTGGCCCAGGGCTGGGACCGGGCCGAATTGCGGCTGGTCCCGGCATCGGGCCATGCGCTGAGCGAGCCGCGAATCGCCGCGGAGCTGGTGCGCGTCATGGACGGTTTCCGCGATGCCGGGGGGGTCGCCAGCTAGGCTTTTGCGGGGCGCGGGCGCGGCGGATTTGCGGTCCGCCAGGCAAAGCGCAGGCGACGCGGCGGTTTTCCTTGCAATCCCGCGCCGGCGGGCCTATATGCGGCTCAACAGCGGCGCAGGTCCACGACCCTGCCCACCGGGAAGTCGCACGGGCCGCCTCGGCCCGTTTTTCTTTTTTGGGGGATCAGCATGACCGACCTCATCGCCAAGACCGCCATCGACCGGCGCCTGGCCGAGATCATCGCCCCGGTCATCGAGGATCTGGGTTTCGAACTGGTGCGCATCCGCCTGCAAGGCGGCAAGACCGCGACCTTGCAGATCATGGCCGACCGGCCCGAAGGCGGCATCAATGTCGATGACTGCGCCGATATCTCGACCGCCGTCAGCGCCATCCTGGATGTCGAGGACCCGCTGGAAGAGGCTTATCACCTGGAGGTGTCCAGCCCCGGCATCGACCGGCCGCTGACCCGGCTGAAGGATTTCGCCACCTTCGAGGGTTACGAGGCGCGGCTGGAAACCAACCAGCCCATCGACGGGCGCAAGCGCTTCAAGGGCATGCTGGCCGGCGTCGAACAGGGCGACGGCGGCGAAGAAGTGCTGCTCAACATCGAGGAAGGCGGCGAGACCCAGACCATCGGGCTGAATTTCGACTGGCTTGCCGATGCCAAGCTGGTGCTGACCGACGAGCTGATCGCCGAGATGCTGCGACAGAAAAAGGATGCGGGCGTGCAGATCGACAACCTGGACGAAACCGCCTTTGACGAGATCGAAACGGAAGCCGGCGAAGACAACGCCGCCGCGAAGGAGTGAGGAATGGCCATCACCTCTGCCAACCAGCTTGAACTGCTGCAAACTGCCGAGGCCGTTGCACGGGAAAAGATGATCGACCCCGGTCTGGTGATCGAGGCGATGGAGGACAGCCTGGCCCGTGCGGCGAAGTCGCGCTATGGCTCGGAAATGGACATCCGCGTCCATATCGACCGCAAGACCGGCAATGCCGCCTTTACCCGCGCCCGCACCGTGGTCGAGGATGACGCGGTCGAGAATTACCAGGCCCAGTTCACCGCCGAACAGGCCGCGCCCTATTTCGAACCGTCCAAGGACGGCCGCGCCCATTGGCTGCGCGACGGCCAGGTTCTGGCGGATTTCTCGGGCAGGCCGCAGCCGGGCGACGTGTTCCAGGAACAGGTGCCGCCGGTCGACCTGGGCCGCATCGCCGCGCAATCGGCCAAGCAGGTGATCCTGCAACGGGTCCGCGAGGCCGAGCGCGACCGCCAGTATGAAGAATTCAAGGACCGCGCCGGCACCATCATCAACGGCGTCGTCAAGCGCGAGGAATACGGCAACATCATCGTCGATGTGGGCCGGGGCGAAGCCATCCTGCGCCGCAACGAAAAGATCGGCCGCGAAAGCTATCGCCCGAACGACCGCATCCGCGCCTATGTCAAGGACGTGCGCCGCGAAGCCCGCGGCCCGCAGATCTTCCTGTCGCGCACCGATCCGCAGTTCATGGCCGAACTGTTCAAGATGGAAGTGCCGGAAATCTATGACGGCGTGATCGAGATCAAGGCTTGCGCCCGCGATCCCGGCTCGCGCGCCAAGATCGCGGTGATTTCCTATGACAGCTCGATCGACCCGGTCGGCGCCTGCGTCGGCATGCGCGGCAGCCGGGTGCAGGCCGTGGTCGGCGAATTGCAGGGCGAAAAGATCGACATCATCCCCTGGTCCGAGGACCAGGCGACCTTCCTGGTCAACGCGCTGCAACCGGCCGAGGTGGCGAAGGTCGTCTTCGACGAGGACGCGACCCGCATCGAGGTGGTGGTCCCCGACGAGCAGCTTTCGCTGGCCATCGGGCGGCGCGGCCAGAACGTGCGGCTTGCCAGCCAGTTGACCGGCCTCGACATCGACATCCTGACCGAAGAGGAAGAGTCCAAGCGCCGCCAGGCCGAGTTCAACGCCCGCACCAAGCTGTTCATGGATGCGCTGGACCTGGACGAGTTCTTTGCCCAGCTTCTGGTGGCCGAGGGCTTTACCAACCTGGAAGAAGTCGCCTATGTCGACCTGGACGAGCTTTTGTCCATCGAAGGCGTCGACGAAGGCACCGCCGAGGAATTGCAGACCCGCGCCCGCGAGCATCTGGAGGCCGCGAACAAGGCGGCGCTGGAAAACGCCCGCGCCCTGGGTGCCGAGGACAGCCTGATCGGCTTTGAGGGGCTGACCCCGCAGATGGTCGAGGCGCTGGCCAAGGACGGCGTCAAGACGCTGGAAGATTTCGCCACCTGCGCCGACTGGGAACTGGCCGGCGGCTGGACCACGCAGGACGGCCAGCGCATCAAGGACGACGGCATCCTGGAGCCCTTCGACATCAGCCTGGACGAGGCGCAGACCATGGTGATGACCGCCCGCGTGATGCTGGGCTGGGTCGATCCCACCGAACTGGAAGCGGCCGACGAGGCCGAGGCCGAGGCCGGCGACGAACAGGAGGCCGGGGTGTAACGCCCCGGAAATCGGATGACACGCGGGGGCCGTATCAAGGACCGCGAGACGCCCGAGCGGCGCTGCATCGTCACGGGCGAGGTCCAGCCCAAGGCTGGGCTGATCCGCTTTGTCGCGGGCCCCGATGGCGCGGTGGTGCCGGACCTGGCCGAAAAGCTGCCCGGACGCGGCTTCTGGGTCGTGGCCGACCGCGCGGCGCTGGACAAGGCGGCGACCAAGGGGCTGTTCTCGCGCGGGGCGAAAGCCCGCGTTTCCGCGCCGCCCGAACTGCTGGCGATGATCGAGACCGGGCTGGCGCGGCGGGTGACGGATTCGCTGTCCCTGGCCCGCAAGGCCGGGCTGGCGGTCGCCGGATTCGAAAAGGTCAAGGACTGGCTGGCGGCCGGCCGGGCCAGGGTCCTGCTGCAAGCCAGCGACGGGTCCGAACGCGGCAAGGGCAAGCTTTGGACCCCGCCCGGCGGGCGATGGTTCGGCTGCCTGACCGCATCAGAATTGGGTTTGTCCTTTGGGCGCGATCATGTCATACACAGCGCGCTTGCGCCGGGGGGCCTGACCGACAAATTGATCAGGGACGCGAGCAGACTGACAGGTCTGCGCAAGCATGACGGCAGCAATGCGGCTGCCGGGAAGGAATGAAGATCGGATGAGCGATACTGACGGAAAGAAACCCCTGGGTCTTGGTGGCGGCCGTTCGGGCCATGTGAAGCAAAGCTTCAGCCACGGCCGGACCCATAACGTGGTCGTCGAGACCAAGCGCAAGCGCGTGGTCGTGCCCGGCAAGGCCGGGGCGTCGGCTGGCGGCGGGCGCTCGGGCTCGCCCTCGGCCGTGTCGGGCGACCCGTCGAAGCGCCCCGCCGGCATCTCGGATGCCGAGATGGAGCGTCGCCTGGCCGCGCTGAAGGCCGCCAAGGCCCGCGAGGTCGAAGAGACCGCGCAGCGCGCCGCCGATGAAAAGGCCCGCGAGGAAGAACGCGAGCGCCGCCGGCAGGAAGCCGAGGCCAAGGAGCGCGAAGAACGCGAGCGCGAAGAAGCCCTGCGGCTGAAGGCCGAAGAGGACGAGCGCCGCGCCCGCGAAGCCGAGCTGCGTGAAAAGAAAAAGGCCGAGATCGCCAAGCCCAAGGCCGATGCACGTCCCGCGACCCCCGCCGACCGCGCCGCGGCCGAGGCGGCCGCCGCACGCGCCGAGACCAAGGGCGTCACCGCTGCCGGCCCGCGCAAGACCGATCGCGACCGCGACACCCGCGGCGGCGCCGACGACCGCGACAGCCGCGCCAAGAACCGCGACGACAACCGTCGCACTGGCAAGCTGTCGCTAAGCCAGGCGCTGGCCGGCGAAGGCGGTCGCCAGCGCAGCCTGGCCGCGATGAAGCGCAAGCAGGAAAAGGCCCGGCAAAAGGCCATGGGCGGCCACCAGCGCGCCGAAAAGCAGGTGCGCGACGTGCAGCTTCCCGAAACCATCCTGGTGTCCGAACTGGCGAACCGCATGGCCGAGCGCACGCCCGATGTCATCAAGTCGCTGATGCGCATGGGCATGATGGTCACCGCCAACCAGGCGGTCGATGCCGATACCGCCGAACTGGTGATCGACGAATTCGGCCACCGCGCCGTCCGGGTTTCGGATGCCGACGTGGAACAGGTCATCGACCAGGTCGAGGACAAGGCCGAGGATCTGAAGCCGCGCGCGCCGATCATCACCATCATGGGCCATGTGGACCACGGCAAGACCTCGCTTCTGGACGCGATCCGCCACGCCAATGTCGTCTCGGGCGAGGCCGGCGGCATCACCCAGCATATCGGCGCCTATCAGGTGAAGGCGGCGAACGGGGCGCTCTTGACCTTCCTCGACACGCCCGGCCACGCCGCCTTCACCTCGATGCGGGCCCGCGGCGCGCAGGTGACGGATATCGTCGTGCTGGTGGTCGCCGCCGATGACGCGGTCATGCCGCAGACGGTCGAGGCGATCAACCACGCCAAGGCCGCCAAGGTGCCGATGATCGTGGCGATCAACAAGGTCGACAAGCCGGATGCGAACCCGCAAAAGGTCCGCACCGACCTGTTGCAGCACGAGGTGGTCGTCGAGGCCATGTCGGGCGAGGTGCAGGACGTCGAAGTCTCGGCCAAGACCGGCAAGGGGCTGGACAACCTTCTGGAAGCCATCGCCCTGCAAGCCGAGATCCTGGAGCTCAAGGCCAATCCCGACCGCCCCGCCCAGGGCGCGGTGATCGAGGCCAAGCTGGATGTCGGCCGCGGCCCGGTCGCCACCGTCCTGGTGCAGAACGGCGCGCTGAAGCGCGGCGACATCTTCGTCGTCGGCGAACAATGGGGCAAGGTCCGCGCATTGATCAACGACCGCGGCGATCGCATCGACGTGGCCGGCCCCTCGGTCCCGGTCGAGGTGCTGGGCCTGAACGGCACGCCCGAGGCGGGCGACGTGCTGAACGTCGTCGCGACCGAGGCCCAGGCGCGCGAGATCGCCGATTACCGCATCCAGGCCGCCAAGGACAAGCGCGCCGCCGCCGGTGCCGCGATCACGCTGGACCAGATGCTGGCCAAGGCCAAGGCCGACGAAAGCGTCGCCGAACTGCCGGTGGTCATCAAGGCCGACGTGCAAGGCTCGGCCGAGGCCATCGTCCAGGCGCTAGAAAAGATCGGCAACGAAGAGGTGCGGGTCCGCGTGCTGCATTACGGCGTGGGCGCGATCACCGAATCGGATGTCGGCCTGGCCGAGGCGTCGCAGGCGCCGGTCCTGGGCTTCAACGTCCGGGCCAATGCCCCGGCCCGGAACGCCGCCAACCAGAAGGGGGTCGAGATCCGCTATTACTCGATCATCTACGACCTGGTGGACGACATCAAGGCGGCGGCCTCGGGCCTGCTTTCCGCCGAGGTGCGCGAGAACTTCATCGGCTATGCCGAGATCAAGGAAGTCTTCCGCGTCTCGGGCGTCGGCAATGTCGCCGGCTGCCTGGTGACCGAGGGCGTGGCGCGGCGTTCCGCCGGCGTCCGTCTGCTGCGCGACAACGTGGTGATCCACGAAGGCACGCTCAAGACGCTCAAGCGCTTCAAGGACGAGGTCAAGGAAGTGCAGTCCGGCCAGGAATGCGGCATGGCCTTTGAAAACTACGAAGACATCCGCAAGGGCGACGTCATCGAGATCTTCGAACGCGAGGAAGTGCAGCGCCAGCTGTAACCTCGCGACGAATAAGCAAGGGCGGGCCTGCGGGTCCGCCCTTTCCCTATCCCGCGGCACCGATGCGCGTCCAGGCACCGCAAACCCCGCGATTTCACCGTTTCCGAAAATACTCCCGCCGGAGGCGCCCCGGCATGGCTGCCAAAAGGAACGGGGCCCATCCCGGACCCCGCTCCGTTTTCGTGGCGCATTTCTGCGGCATCAGGCCATGACAGGCTTGCCCTCATAGGTCTTGCTGCCCACTCGGACCACGATGTTCCCGTTCGCCTGCTGCCGTTCAAAGATGCCTTGGACGGAAATGCAGCTGCCGATCGTGATCGTGCGAATCATGTCCGATCTCCTCCTCTACAGGAGTTCAGAATTGTCACAAAATTGTTAAATGTTTATTGCTCAATGCCGCGCTTCGGACGAAATGCTGATTATATCGCGGCAGCGTGGCGCATATGTCTCATAGCCAGTCGCGCAGGATGGGGATCAGCGGCAGGTCGGCCGGAGGCATGGGGAACCTGCCCAACTCCTGCGGCCGCGCCCAGGCCAGTTGCTGGCCTTCCTGCGGCATCGGCACGCCCTGCCAGCGTCGACAGGCGAAAAGCGGCATCAGCAGGTGGAAGTCGTCATAGGCGTGGCTGGCAAAGGTCAGCGGCGCAAGACAGGACCCCCAGGTCTCGATGCCCAGTTCCTCGTGCAATTCGCGGATCAGCGCCGCCTCGGGGGTTTCGCCCGGCTCGACCTTGCCGCCCGGAAACTCCCACAGCCCGGCCAGGGACTTGCCCTGGGGGCGCTGTGCCAGCAGCACGCGGCCGTCCGCGTCGATCAGCGCAACGGCCGCCACCAGCACCATCCTCATGAGCGGTAATCGGCGTTGATGTCGATATAGCCATGCGTCAGGTCGCAGGTCCAGACGGTGCGCCTGCCCTTGCCCAGCCCCAGGTCGACGCCGATGACCAGATGGTCGCGCTTCATATAGGCGCTGGCCTGCGCCTCGTCGTAATCGGGCGCGCGCCAGCCGTTCTGGGCCAGCACCATGTCGCCGAAGCGGATGGTCAGCCGGTCGCGGTCGGCCTGGGCGCCGGACTTGCCGACGGCCATCACCACGCGGCCCCAATTCGCATCCTCGCCGGCCACGGCGGTCTTGACCAGCGGCGAATTGGCGATGGCCATGGCGACGCGATGGGCGTCGGCGTCGCTGGCGGCACCCGTCACCTGCACCTCGATGAATTTCGTCGCGCCCTCGCCATCCTTGACCACCTGCTGCGCCAGATCCAGCATGACCTGCGACAGCGCCTTGCCAAAGGCCCGCGCCGGGGCCGAGCGCAGGTCGGTGATCGGCGCCGCCGCGGATTTTCCGGTCGCCGCCAGGATCAGCGCGTCCGAGGTCGAGGTGTCGCTGTCCACGGTTATGGCGTTGAAGGTCTGGTCCAGCCGCGCCGACAGCATGCGCTGAAGCAGGGCGGGCGCAATTTGCGCATCCGTAAAGACATAGACCAGCATCGTCGCCATGTCGGGCGCGATCATGCCCGAACCCTTGGCGATGCCGACGATATTGATGGTGCCGCCATCGCCATCGAAACTGGCCGCCGCACCTTTGGGGAACGTGTCGGTGGTCATGATCGCCCGCGCCGCCCCGGCCGCGCCGCCCGCGTCCAGGCTGGCGGCAAGATCGCCGATGACCGCGGTGATACGCTCGGCCGGCAGCGGCTCGCCGATCACCCCGGTCGAGGACGAGAACACTCGCTCGCGCGGGACGCCCAGGGCGCCCGCGACGCCGCCGGTCACGGCATCCACCGCCTCTTGCCCGTTCCGGCCGGTAAAGGCATTGGCATTGCCCGAGTTCACGATGATCGCCGCGCCCTGGCTTGCATCCTGGTCCAGCGCCAGCTTGGCCTGGCAATCCAGCACACAGGCCGCGCGGGTCGACGACCGGGTAAAGGCGCCGGCCACGGCCGTGCCCGGCGCCAGCCTGACCAGCATGACATCGGTGCGGCCCTGGTATTTCACCCCCGCCGCGCCCGAGGCGAACTCGGCCCCCTCGATCACCGGCAGGTCGGGAAAGCGCGCCGGCGCCAGCGGCGAGACGGCGTTCTTGGGCTTTGCCGCGGCCGCCACCGCCGCCCCCGCGCGCGATTCAAGGCTGGCGGCGGTTTCCTTGAACGCCGCCTTCAGCTTTTTCAGCTTCTTCTTCAGCGCCTTCAGCTTCTCGGCATCAGAAAGCCGGGATTTCTTGCCTTCGGTCTTGGCCATCGCTCACTTCCCCAGAAGGTCGGTCTTGTTCAGCAGGTCGGGGGCAAGCCCCTCGGTCTTTTCGATCTTGGCGTCGGCCACGCGCTTTTCGATCTCGGCCTGCACCTTGTCGCGGCGAACCTGCACGGCCAGTTGCTCCTTGATCTCGTCAAAGGCGGGGGGCGTCACCTCGCGCGTGTCGTTCAGCTTGATGACATGCCAGCCGAACTGGGTTTCCACCGGCTGGGAAACCTGGCCCTTTTCCAGCGCCTTCACCGCTTCGGCAAAGGGCGCGACCATCTGCTCGGGCTGGAACCATCCCAGATCGCCCTTGTTCGGGCCGGAATTGTCGGTCGATTTTTCTTCGGCCAGCGCGCCGAAATCGGCGCCATCGGCAAGCTGCTTTGCGATCGCGTCGGCTTCTTCCTTGGTCTTTACCAGGATATGGGCGGCGCTGTATTCGATGGCCGGTTCGGCCTGGCCGGCGAAAGCCTGGTCATAGGCGGCTTTCAGTTCGGCCTCGCTCGGCTCGGTCTCGGCGATCTTTTCCAGCACCGACCCGGCCAGATAGGCGCGCTTTTCCAGTTCCAGCGCCACGCTGTCGCGCTGGCTCAGCGGCTGGGCCGCCTGGGCTACGGCGGTCTGGCGGATCATCTGGTCCAGCATCAGGTCCCACAGCGCCGTATCCGGCAGCCCTTGGGTCGAATGCGCGTCCAGCCCTTGCCGCATGGCGATCATCTGGCCCAGGGTGATCGACTCGTCATTGACGGTGGCGACGACCGTGTCGGCATCCTGCGCCAGCACCGGCAAGCCCAGGACGGCCCCCGAAAGCAGGGCCGAGGCGGCGAAAAGCGGTTTCAGCATGATGTTCCCCTTCATGGGACGGCGCGTTCACGCAGGGGCGAACGGGCGCAAGCGTTGACAGTGGGGCGGCCGGGGCCTACATCCGGCGCAACCGAAAATGCGCGCCCGTCGCCGTTTTTCCGGCCCAAGTGATAGGGCAAGGCGAATGGTGCCGGCAAGTGGGCGGAACGTCCCGCGCACCCCCAGATACGCGATTTTGAAGGTTCATATGCTCGGCATCGGAAACTTGGCGAAACTGGTCTTTGGCACGCCCAACGACCGCAAGGTGAAATCGGTCCGCCCGCTGGTGGCCCAGATCAACGCGCTGGAAGAGAAGTTCCGCCCCCTTTCGGACGCGGACCTGATCGGCAAGACCCGCGAATTGCAGGGCCGGGCGCAGGCGGGCGAGAATCTGGACAAGCTTCTGCCCGAGGCATTCGCCAATTGCCGCGAAGCCGCGCGCCGCGCGCTGGGCCTGCGCGCCTTTGACACGCAGTTGATGGGCGGCATCTTCCTGCACCAGGGCAATATCGCCGAGATGAAGACCGGCGAGGGCAAGACCCTGGTCGCCACCTTCCCGGCCTATCTGAATGCCTTGGCCGGCAAGGGCGTGCATGTCGTCACCGTCAACGACTACCTGGCCAAGCGCGACGCGCATTGGATGGGCAAGGTCTTTGCGCAACTGGGCATGACCACCGGCGTGGTCTATCCGTTCCAGGACGATGCCGAAAAGCGCGACGCCTATCGCGCCGACGTGACCTATGCCACCAACAACGAGCTGGGCTTCGACTACCTGCGCGACAATATGAAGGGCTCGATCGAGCAGATGACCCAGCGCGGGCATTTCTTCGCCATCGTGGACGAGGTCGATTCGATCCTGATCGACGAGGCGCGCACGCCGCTGATCATCTCGGGGCCCAGCCAGGACCGCAGCGAGCTTTACAAGACGCTCGACGCCTTCATGCCGGAACTGACGCCCGAACATTACAAGCTGGACGAAAAAGCCCGCAACGCCACCTTTACCGAGGAAGGCAACGAATTCCTGGAAAAGCGGCTGCAAGCGGCGGGTATCCTGCCCGAGGGGCAGACGCTCTACGACCCCGAATCGACCACCATCGTGCATCATGCCAACCAGGCGATGCGCGCGCACAAGCTGTTCTTGCGCGACCAGCACTATATCGTGCGCGACGACGAGGTGGTGCTGATCGACGAATTCACCGGCCGGATGATGAAGGGCCGCCGCCTGTCGGACGGGCTGCACCAGGCCATCGAGGCCAAGGAAGGCGTCGCCATCCAGCCCGAAAACGTGACCCTGGCCTCGGTCACCTTCCAGAACTACTTCCGGCTCTATGACAAGCTGTCGGGCATGACCGGCACCGCCGCCACCGAGGCCGAGGAATTTGCCGAAATCTACAAGCTTGGCGTGGTCGAGGTGCCGACCAACCGGCCGATCCAGCGGATCGACGAACACGACCGCGTCTATCGCACCGCGGCCGAGAAATACGCCGCCGTGATCGAGGCGATCAAGGAGGCCCATGCAAAGGGCCAGCCGATCCTGGTCGGCACCACCTCGATCGAGAAATCCGAGATGCTGTCGCAGATGCTGACCCAAGCCGGCATCACCCATAACGTGCTGAACGCCCGCCAGCATGAACAAGAGGCCAAGATCGTCGCCGATGCCGGCAAGCTGGGCGCCGTGACCATCGCCACCAACATGGCCGGCCGCGGCACCGACATCCAGCTGGGCGGCAATGTGGACATGAAGGTGATGGAGGCCCTGGCCGCCGATCCCGAGGCCAATCCCGACGAGATCCGCGCCCGCATCGAGGCCGAACACGCGGCCGAGAAACAGGCGGTCCTGGACGCCGGCGGCCTCTTCGTGCTGGCGACCGAACGCCACGAAAGCCGCCGCATCGACAACCAGCTGCGCGGCCGTTCGGGGCGCCAGGGCGACCCCGGCCGCTCGCTGTTCTTCCTGTCGCTGGAAGACGACCTGATGCGGATCTTCGGCTCGGAACGGCTGGACAAGGTGCTGTCGACGCTGGGCATGAAAGAGGGCGAGGCGATCGTCCACCCCTGGGTGAACAAGTCGCTGGAACGCGCCCAGGCCAAGGTCGAGGGCCGCAACTTCGACATCCGCAAGCAATTGCTGAAATTCGACGACGTGATGAATGACCAGCGCAAGGTGATCTTCAGCCAGCGCCTGGAAATCATGCATACCGACGAAGTCGGCGACGTCGCCGCCGACATGCGTTCGCAGGTGATCGACGACCTGGTCGAACAGCATCTTCCGCCCCGCGCCTATGCCGAGCAGTGGAACGTCCAGGGCCTGCACGACGCGGTGGTCGAACGGCTGAACATGGATCTGCCCGTCGCCGATTGGGCGGCTGAAGACGGCGTGGACCAGGATCAGGTCCGCGAACGCATCCAGCAGGCGACCGATGACTATATGGCGCAAAAGGCCGAGCAGTTCGGCCCGGAAAACATGCACCAGATCGAAAAGCAGGTGCTGCTGCAACAGATCGACAGCAAATGGCGCGAACACCTGGTGACGCTGGAACACCTGCGCTCGGTGGTGGGCTTCCGCGGCTATGCACAGCGCGATCCGCTGTCGGAATACAAGACCGAAGCCTTCCAGCTGTTCGAGACGATGCTGGACGGGCTGCGCTTTGACGTGACCCAGCAACTGGCCCGCATCCGCCCGCTGACCGATGCGGAGCGCGAACAGATGCTGCGCGAATACCAGCAGAGCCAGGAAGCGGCCCAGGCCCAGATGCAGCCCGAGCATGAAGAGGCCGAGGGCGGCGAGGTCGCGGGCCGGGTGGCCGGATTCGACGAGACCGACCCCACGACCTGGGGCAACCCGTCGCGCAACGACCCCTGCCCCTGCGGCTCGGGCAAGAAGTTCAAGCATTGCCACGGCGCGCTGGCGTGATTCGGGGGGCCTTCGGGCCCCTTTCTTCATCCCGCCGCGAAGATGGCCGGCCCGGCATGAGTATTTGGAAAACGGTGAAGAGCCGGGCGCACCGCTTGGGCTTTCACCGTTTCTCAAATACTCATATCGCAACGGAGCAGCCGGCCAGGCGCCACTAATCCGGCACCAGCATATAGCCCGTCCCGCGCACGGTTTGCAGATAGCGCGGTTCCTTGGGGTCCGGCTCTATCTTGCGGCGCAGGCGGGTGATCTGCACGTCGATGGCGCGTTCGGAATTTTCGCCCGGCTCCTCGGCCGGGCTGCGGCCCAGATCCTCGATCAGCGCGCTGCGGCTGACCGGCTGGCGCGGCGTATCGGCCAGGCGCTTCAGCAGCGCCTGTTCGGTTCCCGTCAGGCGCAGCGGCGCATCGCCCTGCCACAATTCGCCCTTGTCGGCGTCGTAGCGCAGCGGGCCCAGCGACAGGAATTTCGGCCCCTTCGCCTCGGCCGCGGGGATGCGGCGCAGGATGGCGGCGATACGAAGCAGCAATTCGCGCGGCTCGAAAGGTTTGGGCAGGTAGTCGTCGGCGCCGCTTTCAAAGCCTTCGATGCGATCCCCCGTCTCGCCCTTGGCGGTCAGCAGCAGGATCGGCGTCGCCATGTGCTTGCGCAGGGCACGGGTCAGGGAAAACCCGTCCTCGCCCGGCATCATCACGTCCAGCACGATCAGGTCGAAATCCAGCCCCTCCAGCAATCGCCGGGCCTGGGCTGCATCGCGCGCCGTCGTCACCAGGAAATCGTTGCGCATCAGGAAGCGGCGCAGCAGGCTGCGGATGCGTTCATCGTCGTCGACGACCAGGATATGGGTCGCAGGCTGCGGATCGGGGATGGTCATGGCGCCTCGGGCAGTTCTTTCAGCGCGCGATACTGGCGCAGCGTGTCGCGGTCCATCATCGCCTCCAGCACCTGGCGGAAGCCCGCCACCGCCTGCGGCCCGGCGGCGCGATAGGCGGCGCGCATGCGGGCACGCTGCGCCTCGGACAGGCGGCGTTCCAGCGCCGCGCCCTTGTCGGTCAGGTAGAGCTGCCGCTCGCGCCGGTCGCGGCGGCCGATGCGGCTTTCGACCAGCCCATCCTCGATCAGTGTGCGCAGCACCCGGTTCAGCGATTGCTTGGTCACGCCCAGCACATCCAGCAGCGCCGTCACCGTGAGCCCTGGCTCGCGGTGGACGAAATGGATCGCCCGGTGATGGGCGCGGCCATAGTTCAGTTCCGCCAGGATCAGGTCGGGATCGGCGGTGAAGGCGCGATAGGCGAAGAACATCGCCTCGATCCCGCGGCGCAGCTGCTCATCGGTCAGAAACAGCAGGCTTTCCCCACCGGCCGGGGCGATGCTTACCTTGTTCTGCATGGGCCTTTCCTTGACTGCATGGCCCCTTATTACGTCAGGCTTATTGACTTTCCAACCATGAATGGATAGCCCAGGCCTCAAGTTGCGCAACTTTCTTTGCCAGGCACGCTCTGACGGCGCAACATTCCGCAAACAGAACCGGCCGGAGGGAATAATGGCGGGCGCATATGACGATCGTAACGGCAAGATCTGGATGGATGGCAAGCTGGTGGAGTGGCGCGAGGCGAATGTCCATATCCTGACCCATGCGCTGCACTATGCCAGTTCGGTGTTCGAGGGCGAGCGCTGCTACAGCGGCAAGATCTTCAAGGGGCACGAACATTCGCTGCGGCTGATCGAATCGGCCCGGCTGCTGGACATGAAGTCGCCCTATACCGCCGAAGAGATCGACGCGGCGAAGACCGCGGTGCTGGAGGCCAACGGCTTCAAGGACGCCTATGTCCGCGCGGTGATGTGGCGCGGCTCGGGCGAGGATATGGGGGTTTCGGCGCGCCGCAACCCGGTGCGCATGGCGATCGCCGCCTGGGAATGGGGCAGCTATTACGGCGATGCGAAATGGCAGGGCGCGAAGCTTGACATCGCCAAGTGGAAGCGGCCCAGCCCCGAGACCATCCCCACCGCCGCCAAGGCCGCCGGGCTTTACATGATCTGCACCATGTCCAAGCACGCGGCCGAGGAAAAGGGCTGCTCGGACGCGCTGTTCATGGACTGGGAAGGCTATGTCGCCGAGGCCACCGGCGCCAATATCTTCTTCGTCAAGGATGGCGAGGTGCATACGCCGCTGGCCGACCGCTTCCTGAACGGCATCACCCGGCAGACCGTCGTCCAGATGCTGAAGGACAGCGGCACCACCGTGCATGAACGCCGCATCAAGCCCGAGGAGCTGGACAGCTTCCAGGAATGCTTCCTGACCGGCACCGCGGCGGAAGTGACGCCGGTCGGACAGATCGGCGACTGGCATTTCCAGGTGGGCGACACTACCCGCAAGATCGCCGAGGATTACGAAAAGCTGGTCCGCGCCTGATCACGGCGCACGAATCCCGGCCGGGTGGCGACGCCCGGCCGGTTTTGCATTTGCGCAGCCCCGATCAGACCCGGTGGCCGCGCTCGATCCGGGCAAATTCGGCGGCGCGGCGATTCGTCTCTTCGCTGTTGCGGGCGCGGGGCCGCATGCGCAGGGCGGCAATGGCCGGGTGCAGGCCGGATTCGCGTTCCTGCCGGGTATAGTTCCGGGTGCGCCCGGAACCGTCGTCCCGGCTGCGATCTGCGATATGTCTGGTCATGCGGTCGTCCTCCCCGCGGGGAGTATAGCGCGGGCCGGCGGGGTTTTCATCCCCCCAAGGCCCGCCGCCCAACGTCCGCCGCCGGCGTCAGGCCGCCTTGATGCCCGGCGCGGCCGCCAGCATGGCGTGCAGCGCCACCGGATCTTCGTTGGCGCGCAGCTTGGCGCGCAGGTCCTGGTCGCGCAGCGTGCGCGACACCAGCGCCAGGGCCTTGAGGTGATCGACGCCGGAATTCTTGGGCGCCAGCAGCGCAAAGATCAGGTCCACGGGCTGGCGGTCCACCGCGTCGAAATCCAGCGGCTTTTCCAGGCGCAGGAACAGGCCCACCACATGGTCCAGCCCGTGCAGCCGCGCATGGGGCAGCGCCACGCCATGGCCGACGCCGGTCGGGCCCAGGCTTTCGCGTTCCTGCAAGGCGTCCAGCGTCTGCGCGGCATCCACGCCATAGACCGTCCGGGCCTGTTCGGCGATTTCCTGGAACAACCGTTTCTTGCTGGTGGTCTGGCTCATCGTCCGCACGGCGGCGGGGGAGAGAATGTCGCTGATTTGCATGTCGCCCGAAAATTGTCAGGCCCGGCCGCGGGCTGCGCGGCCGGGACGTTTGGTTCAACAAGACTGTTCTTCTGCGTCAGTCTAGCCCAGGTTGCGGGGGTCGATCCAGCCCACGTTGCCGTCTTCGCGGCGGTGAACGACGTTCACGCCCCCGTGTTTCTCGTTGCGAAAGACCAGCAGCGGGCTGCCGGCCAGTTCCATCTGCATCACCGCCTCGCCGACCGACAGGGTGGGAACGCGGGTCTCCATCTCGGCGATGATCATGGGTTGCAGGCCGTTGTCCTGCGTTTCCCATTCATCATCCTCGCCGGCCGCCAGCACATACATCCCCGCCTGCTCGAATTCAACCGGCTGGGCCCGGTCCTTGTAATGATCCTTGAGCCGGCGCTTGTAGCGGCGCAATTGCTTGTCCATCCGCTCGCGGCACTGTTCGAAGGCCGCATAGATGTCGGTCGCCGCACCCTTGGCCTGGGCGGTCAGCCCGGTCGAAAGATGCACCACGGCATCGCAGATGAATTCATGCGCGTTGCGGGAAAAGATGACCGTCGCATCCGTGGGCCGCTGGGAATATTTCTCAACAGTGGCGCCGAGTTCGGTCTTTACATGGGTCGAAAGCGCATCGCCCACGTCGATCTGTTTTCCGCTGATCTGATAGCGCATGGTGGTCCGTCCTTTCGGTTGCCCGGTCTTGCCGTCGACACCCGCGGGGGGCGCGCCGTGACCGGGTTTTCCGACCGGGCTTTCCTGCCCGGCCATAGCTTCATTTGGTGATAGCCATGCCCCGGTGTCAACGCCTGCGCGCAGCAGACCGCCAGCTTGCACCGTTCAGTTCATGCGGAAGCTTTCGCCCAGATAGACCCGGCGGACCTGCGGGTCGGCGACGATCTCGGCGGTGCTGCCCGATTTCAGCACATGGCCGTCGTGCAGGATATAGGCGCGGTCCACGATTTCCAGCGTTTCCCGGACGTTGTGATCGGTGATCAGCACGCCGATGCCGCGGCTTTTCAGGTCGTGGACCAGGGCGCGAATTTCGCCCACGGCGATCGGATCGACCCCGGCGAAGGGTTCATCCAGAAGCAGATAGGCCGGATCGGCCGCAAGGCAGCGGGCGATTTCGACCCGCCGCCGCTCGCCCCCCGACAGCGCCACGGCCGAGGCATTGCGCAGATGACCGATCGAGAAATCGCCCAAAAGCTCTTCCAGCCGCTCGCGGCGCTGGTGGACATGCGGCTCGACCAGTTCCAGGACGCCCATGATGTTCTGCTCGACCGTCAACCCGCGAAAGATCGACATCTCTTGCGGCAGATAGCCGATGCCCATCCGGGCGCGGCGATACATGGGCAGGCGCGTCGCGTCCTGCCCGTCGATCAGCACCTGGCCCGAATCAGGGGCGACCAGCCCGGCCACGCAATAAAAGCAGGTGGTCTTGCCCGAACCGTTCGGCCCCAGCAGGGCCACCACCTCGCCGCGGTCCAGGTCCAGCGCCACGTCGCGGATCACCGGGCGGTTGCGATAGGATTTGCGCAGGTCGCGGACCCGCAGCCCCTGTTCCCCGGCCATGCGTCAGTTCCCCGGTTGCAGCACGCTGCGCACCCGGCCCGAGGCGTTGGCGGTGCCGCTTTCCAGATCGACCGTGACCTTGTCGCCGGCCAGCACATTGCCGCCCTGGCTCAGCAGGACGTCGCCGGTCAGCACGATGGCGCCGGTTTCGACATCGTAGTCGGCGGCCTGGGCCTCGGCCGCATCGTCGCCGCTGGCCAGGGTGACATTGCCCTGGGCATGCAGCGCGCTGATGCGGTCCTGGCCGCCCTGGGCATAGGTGACGGTCACGCTGTCGGCCGACAGCCGCATGGCGCCCTGGCCGATCAGCACATTGCCGGAAAACACCGCCTGCCCCGTCTTCTGGTCGACCCGCAGCGAATCGGCCGTGACTTCGACCGGGGCCTTGATGTCCTCGGCCCGGCCAAAGCCGGTGGCCTGCGCCGATGCCGGCCCCGCTGCCAGCACAAGCGACAGGATGGCGGGCAAAAGCGGTCCGGGCCGGATCATCGGAATTCCTTTCTGGTGCCTGGGGGCGCATGGCGCGCCGGACGGCGCCGGGTCATGGCCGGTATATCAAGCGAACTCCGCCGCTCAAATCAAGAACGTGATCGCCGCTGCCCTGCCCCAAGGGGCGCAGTTCCATCCGCCCTGCGGTCAAGGTCCCGAATGGGGCAAGGACGTTGACCTGTTCTTCGGACCGCAGCCAGCCCTCGGTGGTCGAGGCCAGCAGTTCCGGCGCGGTCAGCACCCAGCCGTCGGCGGTGGTCAGGCGCACCCCTTCGGCCAGGCGAACCTGCTCGCCCTCGGTCCAGGCCGCGCCGGCGCTGACCTCGGCGGCCCGCCCGTCCCGCGCGCGCAGGGTCAGGCGCACCGCCTGCGCGCGGGAGGCGCCATCCGCGCCGCCCGGCACCGCTTCGGCGGCGGCGATGCCAAGCTGGGCGCCGTCCTGCGTGACCCCGGCATAGCTGGGGCTGGTCACGGCCTGCCGCTCGGCCAGGTCGCGCGGGTCCACATCGGCATAGGGGATGCTCGCCTCGGGGTCGGGCTTGCGGCCCAAAAGGAACAGCACCGACAAAAGCGCCAGCGCGGATAGCGGCAGGATGACCTGCAACCATGCCACGATGCGCGAGCGGGTGGTCACGGTCAGACAAGCCCCGTGCGCAGGAAGTCGTGGATATGGATCAGCCCCGCCGGCGCGCCTTGGGGCGTGACCACGAACAGGCTGGTGATGCGGCGGTCCTGCATTTCGGCCAGCGCCGCCTCGGCCAGCTGGTCGGGGCCGATGGTGCGCGGGTTGCGGGTCATCACCTCGGCGGCCCTATGGTCCAGCAACCCCTGCATGTGCCGGCGCAGGTCGCCATCGGTGATGATGCCGGTCAGCCGCCCCTGGGCGTCCGTCACCCCGGTCACGCCAAAGCTTTTCTGGCTGATGGTCAGCAGCGCCTCGGCCATCGGCGCGTCCTCGGACACCAGCGGCATGTCCTGGTGCATCAGGTCGGCAACCTTGGACAGTTTCGCGCCCAGCTTGCCGCCGGGATGGAAGGTGCGGAAATGCTCGGGCGTGAACTTGCGATGCTCCATCAGCGCCACGGCCAGCGCATCGCCAAGCGCCATGGTCATGGTGGTCGAGGTGGTGGGCACGATGCCGGTGCCGCAGGCCTCGGGCGCGGCGGGCAGGACCAGCGCCACGTCGGCCTGGCGCAACAGCGTCGATTGCGCGCGGGCGGCGACGCCGATCAGCGGGATCTGGAAACGGCGGGTATGGGCGATCAGGTCGGCCAGTTCCGGCGTCTCGCCGGAATTGGACAGCACCAGTGCCACGTCGCCCTGCGTCACCATGCCCAGGTCGCCATGGCTCGCCTCGGCCGGGTGGACGAATTGCGCCGGCGTCCCGGTCGAGGCAAGCGTCGCCGCGATCTTGCGCCCGACATGGCCGGACTTGCCCATGCCCGACACCACCACGCGGCCGCGCGCGGCCAGCACGGTTTCCACCGCGCGGTCGAAGCTGTCGCCAAGGCCGTCGGCCAGCAGGGCCAGCCCCTCGGCCTCGGTGCGGATCACCCTGCGGGCGGCTTGCAGATATGCGCTCATGACCGGCAACCTAGTGACGGAAGATGTCGTTTTCATCCCCCCAGCCCAGCAGGTCCAGATGGGCGCGGGTGGGAAGGAAGTCGAAACAGGACTGGGCCAGGGCCAGCCGCCCTTCGCGCGCCAGCCGCTTTTCCAGCTCGGCCATCAGCGCGTGCAGGTGCAGCACGTCGGATGCGGCATATTCCCGCTGCGCCTCGGACAGGTCCGCCGCGCCCCAGTCGCTGGTCTGCTGCTGCTTGGAAATGTCGACCCCGACCAGTTCCGAAAGCAGGTATTTCAGCCCATGCCGGTCGGTATAGGTGCGCACCAGCTTGCTGGCGATCTTGGTGCACCAGACCGGACGCGTCACCACGCCGAATGCCGCCTCCAGCGCGGCGATGTCGAAGCGGCCGAAGTGGAACAGCTTCAGCACCTGGGGATCGGCCAGCATCCGCACCAGGTTCGGCGCCTGCCGCTGGCCCTGGGCGATCTGGACCAGATGCGCATTGCCATCGCCCGAGGACAGCTGCACCAGGCACAGCCGGTCGCGACGCGGGTCCAGCCCCATCGTCTCGGTGTCGATGGCCACGACCGGACCCAGGTCCAGATCGTCGGGCAGGTCGTTCTGATAAAGGGTGATGGTCATTTGCACTTCTCGGATGGGTTTCCCCTGCTCTAACCCCAATCCGCCGGTCAGCGCCACCCCCGGCATGGCCGCGCCGCCCCCAGGCCCGCCGCGGCGCAGTGGCGCGCCGATGCCACAATCCCGAGTATTTTGTTTTCGATACCCGAGTAAAATACTTGTGCCGCCGCGAACCCTGCCTGTAGAACCCTGCCAATTCCAATCGAATCGAGGGTCGTGACAATGAGACTGCGCCGTATCATTCCGCTGGCGGGGGTTTCCTCCCTTGCCTTGGCATCCGCCCTTTACGCCCAGGACAACGGCGCGGCGGTGGTGCTGGACCCGATCACCCTGGTCGCCGACGGCCAGGAGAACGTCGAGGCGACCGGCGGCGTCTCTGTCACCGCCGAGGATATCGAGGCGATGCAGCCCGCCGATGTCTCGGAGCTGTTCGCGCGCGATTCCGCGATCACCGTGTCGGGCGGCGCCGGCCCGTCCAAGCGCATCCACATCTTCGGCATGGAGCAATCGAACCTGGCCGTGACCGTGGACGGCGTGCCGCAGGGCGTGACCAGTTGGCACCATACCGGCTCGAACGTCGTGGACCCGGCTTTCCTGAAATCCGTCGAGGTCGAGGCCGGTGCGGCGGCCGCCGATGCCGGCTTCGGCGCCGCCGCGGGTGCGGTGCGCTATGAAACCGTGGGCGCCAGGGATCTGTTGACCGACGGCCGCAACCAGGGCGGCCGCGTCGGCCTGTCCTATGGTTCGAACGGCCGCGGCGTCGCGGGCTCGCTGGCCGGCTACGGGGTCTATGAGGGCTTCGACTGGTTCGCCATGATCCATGCGGCGGATGGCAAGAACTACGAGAACGGGGATGGGCTTGAAATGAACGGCAGCGCGCCGGCCACCCGTGGCTTGCTGACCAAGTTCGGCTATGAGTTTGACACCCACCGCATTGAACTGGCCTATGAATACAGCCGTGACGACGCTGACCGCGTCATCAAGATGAACATGGACCTGTATTCCAACGATCCCGAGGCGGTCCTTGATCGCGGCACCTATCCGCTTGACGTCACTCGAAACACTCTGTCGCTTAAATATTCCTCGACCGCACCGACCGACGCTTGGGATCCCGAGGCGATGGTCTATATCAGCCGCAATGAATACCGGCGGCCCAACTATGCCATTGGGGACCTTATCAGCGACGATCCAGATGCATCCGGCCGTCCGAACGGAGATATGAATCTGGAAAGCACCACCATTGGCGGCGTTCTCAAGAACACCTACACGCTGGGCAGCGGCAACATCACGGCCGGGCTCGATTGGCAGTATGACGATTATCATATCGACAATTACGGCGATCATTCCATGGCGCGGACAACGCCCTTTAACCTGGATACGATGCAAATCGGGGCTTTCGTGCAGGGCCGCTTCGAATTCGACAACGGAATCGATCTGTCCACCGGCTTGCGGCTTGATCACCACCGATATACCGATTGGGACAATAACAGCTATTCCGACACTGGTGCGAGCGTGAACGGCACCGTGTCCTATGAGTTCGCGGAAGGCTACGAAGTCTTCGCCGGAGCATCCCACACCTGGCTGGGTTACGAGATTGGCGAGTACGGCCTGCTGCATGCCCGCAACGATGACTTCACCACTGATCCAGATTACGAGCCGGCAACTGCCCGCAACATAAAATTGGGCCTGAACGCCAATCAGGGGAACTGGACCGGGAATATCACCTTTTTCGATACCCGTCTTGACGGATTGGCACAATACGACGTCGCCGGCGGCTTTCTTACCAATGCCGACGAATATCGCAGCAAGGGCTTTACGCTCCAGGGGAATTATAGCTGGGGTTCCGGCCGCATCGGCGCCAGCTTCACCGACGCAGACGTGACCCAGAATGGCGACGAAGTCCTGCCGCAAGGCGGCACCGTCATGCCGGTTGGAAAGCTCGCCACGCTGTTCATCGACCAGGATATTCCACAATACAATCTGCGGGTCGGGGGCACCCTTGAATGGGCCGACACGCTGGGCACCGAGGAAATGACGGCGGAGGGCTTCGATGACCACAGTTCTTATGCGGTGCTGAACCTGTATGGCGAATGGCGTCCGCAAAATTATGAAAACATTGCCGTTCACCTGAACATCGACAACGTGTTCGACCGCAGCTACTATGAACGTTCCAGCTATGTGCAGCGTATCCGCGGCACAAGCAGGATCGAACCCCTCTACGCCCCCGGCCGCACCGTCACGCTGGGCGTGAAGATGGACTTCTGATCCATCCGGCAGGCAGACAGCAAAGGCCCTCCCTCGCGGGGGCCTTTCTCTTATGCCTAAACCGCCAAAGATGATGTTTGAAATATCATGATATCCATGCTAGACATCCTTCATCAAGGATTGGAAATCGGCGCATGATGACCTCGGCCCAGATGCGTGCGGCGCGTGCCCTGCTTGGCATCGACCAGAAACGGCTGGCCGAGCTTTCGGGCCTGTCGGTCCCCACCATCCAGCGGATGGAGGCCAGCGACGGCAATGTGCGCGGCGTGGTCGAAAGCCTGACCCGCGTGGTCGAGGCGCTGGAATCCGCCGGGATCGAGCTGATCGGCGAAGGCGCCGCCAGCCCCCAGGGCGGGCGCGGCGTCCGGCTGAAATCCGGTCCCCAGACGTAATCGCGACGGCGACCGCCGACAGACAGCCGACGATCCCGCCGCCCCCTTTGCCCAAGGTGCGGCCCAGATGAACCAACCAGTCCCCGGCTTCGCGCCGCTGTTCACCCCGAAACTGATCACCGTCCTGCGCGAAGGCTATGGCGCGGCCCAGCTGCGCGCCGATGCCCTGGCCGGGCTGACCGTCGCCATCGTGGCGCTGCCCTTGTCGATGGCCATCGCCATCGCCTCGGGCGCCTCGCCGGCGCAGGGGCTTTATACCGCCATCATCGGCGGCTTCCTGGTCTCGTTGCTGGGCGGCTCGCGCTATCAGATCGGCGGTCCGGCCGGGGCCTTTATCGTGCTGGTCGCCGGGATCGTCGCGCAGCACGGCATGTCGGGACTGATCCTGGCCACCTTCATGTCCGGGCTGATGCTGGTCGCGATCGGATTCTTGCGGCTGGGCACCTTCATCAAGTTCATCCCCTTTCCGGTGACGGTCGGCTTCACCGCCGGCATCGCCGTCATCATCTTCACCAGCCAGTTGAAGGAAATCTTCGGCCTGGCGCTGTCCCATGAACCGGGCGAGCTGCTGGAAAAGATCCCCGCCCTCTGGCAGGCCCGCACCAGCCTGTCGCCCATGGCGCTGGGGCTCGCGCTGGGGACCATCGCCGCAATACTGGGGCTGAAGCGCGCCCGACCGCATTGGCCCGGCATGCTGATCGCCGTGACGCTGGCCGCGGGCATCACCGCGGCAACCGGGGCGGATGTCGCGACCATCGGCAGCCGGTTTGGCGGCATCCCCTCATCCCTGCCCGCCCCGGCGCTGCCGGAACTGTCGCTGGACAGGGTGCTGGCGCTGCTGCCCGCCGCGGTGTCGCTGACGCTGCTCGGCGCCATCGAATCGCTGCTTTCGGCGGTGGTCGCCGACGGCATGACCGGCCGCCGCCACCGTTCGAACTGCGAATTGGTGGCGCAGGGCGTGGCCAATATGGGCTCGGCGCTGTTCGGCGGCATCTGCGTCACCGGCACCATCGCGCGGACCGCAACCAATGTACGGGCGGGCGCGCATGGGCCGGTGGCGGGGATGCTGCATGCGCTGTTCCTGCTGGGCTTCATGCTGCTGGCGGCGCCCTTGGCGTCCTATATCCCGCTGGCGGCGCTGGCCGGCGTGCTGGCGGTGGTGGCCTGGAACATGATCGAGAAACCCGCCATCGCCATCCTGCTGCGTTCGGGGTGGGGCGAGGCGGCGGTGCTGCTCGTCACCTTCGGGCTGACGATCTTCCGCGACCTGACCGAGGCCATCGTCGTCGGGCTGGCGCTGGGTTCGGTGCTGTTCATCCAGCGCATGAGCCAGGCGGTGGGGGTCGAGGCGCTGGTCGGCGCCGACATGGCCGACAGCGGCCGGCCGCGCCCGGACCAGCCGCAGCCGCGCGACGTGGTGGTCTATCGCATCTCGGGGGCGCTGTTCTTCGGCGCCACGGCCTCGATCGGCTCGGTCCTGGACCGCATCCAGGACGGGTTCCGGGTGCTGGTGGTGGATTTCAGCGCCGTGCCCTTCCTGGATTCCACCGGCGCCAACATGATCGAGGGGCTGGCGCACAAGGCGCAGCGCCGCGGCATCGCCCTGTGGCTGACCGGCACCAGCCGCGACATCCGCCGGGTGCTGCTGACCCATGGGCTGCGCCGCCCGCTGGTGCATTACGCGCCCACGGTGGATGAGGCGCTGGACCGGCGCCACGACGCCTAACGCCCCTTCTTGGCCCAATTTCCCCGGCCTTCGGCGTTGCCGGCCTCCGGCGGGGATATTTTTCCACGCAAGAACCGGGGCAGTCCGGTGCGGCTCAGC
>NZ_FTMK01000008.1 GCF_900156255.1 Paracoccus thiocyanatus | reverse complement strand
CGACAAGGCGGCGGTCGAGGAGCTTCTGGCGACGCATCCTCGACCCGGCGATGTGGTGGCCGATCGCGGCTACGATGCCCGCGCCGTGCTCGACCTGATCGCGGCGCGCGGCGGACGCGGCCATATCCCGACCCAACGCGACCGCAAGGTGCAGCGGCAGGTCGATCCGGTCCTCTACCGCCAGCGCAACCTCGTGGAGAGGTTCTTCTCCAAGCTCAAGCAGTTCCGAAAGATCGCCACCCGATACGAGAAGACGGCGGAAAACTACCTCGCCGCCGTCCTCATGGCATGCTCAAGGCTGTGGATGAGGAATTATGAGTCCGCAGCCTAGGTCAGCGCCGCCAGCACCTCTTGGGCCAGGGCCTCGACTTCGGCGCGGGCGGCGGCATTGCGCGCGCTCTCGCCCGCGCCCAGCCCCTGCCCCAACGCCTCGGCATAGGCCACGCGGTTGGCAAGCTGGGCCGCCGCGACCTCGGCCCCCAGCGCGGCGGCGCCTTGGGCCACCTCGCCGGTCAGCCGGGCCCGCGCGCGGGTGCGGTTCAGCACGATCAGCGTGGCGCATTTCTCGCGCCGCGCCAGGTCCAGCACGCCTTCGGTCGCCCACAGGTCGACATGGCTGCTGGCCACCGGCACCAGCACCAGGTCGGCCACGCGCAGGGCCGGGCGCAGGTCGCTGTCGATCTTGGGCGGCGTGTCGATGATGACGAAATCGAAGCGCTTCTTCAGCTTGTCGGATTCGTAGCTGGCCCCCCAGGCGGACGAGGTGGAGAATTCCAGCGCCTCGTCCTCGCCCCGCCGCTCCAGCCGTTCCAGGAACCAGCGGCCCATGCTGCCCTGCGGATCGGTGTCCAGAAGTGCGACGGAATGGCCGCATCCGCGCAGCGCGACCGCCAGGTTCACCGCGATGGTGGTCTTGCCCGATCCGCCCTTCTGCTGGGCGATGGTGATGATGCGTCCTGCCATAAGCCCCTCTGTCCCGCCGTTCCGCGCCAGCCTAGGCGGGAAGCGCGCGCGATGCACGGCTTTTTCGCAGGTGCAGAAACTGTTCCGGCGTCAACTGTCCCAGGTCGCGGCGACCTCGTACATCACCGGCTCGAAATGGCGGCACATGCCGTGGATGGCGCGGTTGCGAACCCGCATCTCGGGGGTGCGCAGCATGGCTTGATAGTCGCGCCGGTCGCGCCATTGCGAATAGGTGCAGATGCGGGTCTGCGCGTCGTTGAGATGGATCGCGCCCCAAAGATAGCCGGGCTGGCTGCGGATCACCTGGTCATAGGCGTCATTGAGCGCGTCCAGCACGTCCTGCGCCGTGCCCGGCGTCACCTCGAATGTGCAGATTACGGTCTGGCCGTCGAATTCCTTGTCGATGCGGGTCATGGGCTGGGCTCCTCCTTGCCTGGCTGTCCGGTCCAGCTTACGGCGAAGCGCGCCAACTTGCAGCGCTTTTCCGTCCGCGCCATGGTGGCGGCTACCCGAGCGAAAGGACATGAGCATGATTCCGGTCTTTGACGGCCATAACGACTTTCTGCAACGCATGGTGGCTGCCGGGCCCGGCCGCGACTCGCTTTGGCAGCAAGGGGACGGAACCGGCCATCTGGACCTGCCGCGAATGAAGGCGGGGGGACTTGCCGGCGGATTCTTCGCGGTCTGGACGCCCTCGCCGCCCGGTCCCGACGATGCGCTGGCGGCAATGCTCAAGAAAAACCCGCCCTTCTCATTGCCCCTGCCGCCCCAGGTCGCATCGGACGACGCCCTGCCGCATGCCCTGGCGCAGGTGGGCCAATTGATGGCGATGGAGCGGTCGGGCACGTTGGCAATCTGCAAATCCGCGGCCGAGATCCGCGCCGCCATGGCCCAGGGCCGCATCGCCGCCATCCTGCATGTCGAGGGGGCCGAGCCGATCCCCGACCTGGACGCGCTGCATGTCTGGCACGCGATGGGGCTTCGCTCGCTCGGGCCGGTCTGGTCGCGGTCGACGCGCTATGCCCATGGCGTGCCCTTCGCCTTTCCGTCCTCGCCCGATACCGGGCCGGGGCTGACCCAGGCGGGCAAGGACCTGGTGCGCGAATGCAACCGGCTGCGCATCATGCTGGACCTGTCGCATCTGAACGAAAAGGGCTTCGACGATGTGGCGCGGCTGTCGGATGCGCCGCTGGTCGCCAGCCATAGCTGCGCCCATGCCATAGCCCCCAGTTCGCGCAACCTGACCGACCGGCAGCTTGCGGTGATCGGCGAATCGCGCGGCCTGGTGGGGTTGAACTTTGCCGTGGGCTTTCTGCATCCCCAGGGGCGGCGCGACCCGATGCACGGGTTCGCGGTCATGCTGCGGCACCTGGATCACCTGCTGGAGTTCCTGGGCGAGGACGGCGTGGCGCTGGGATCGGACTTCGACGGCGCCGACATGCCCGCGGATCTGGCCGATGCCGGCGCCTTGCAGAACCTGATCGCCGCCATGCTGGACCACGGCTATGGCCGCGACCTGGTCGAGAAGATCGCCTGCAAGAACTGGCTGAACCTGCTGGGGCGGACCTGGGGCGGCTAAGCCCCTTTTCCTGCTGGCGCCGAGGCCCCGATTCGCCCGGCCTAGTCCTGGATGACCATCGGCGCCACGCCCAGCGCATCGGCAAGCGAGCGGAAGCGCGCCTCGGCCACCTCGCCCATCAGCGCGCGGCCGATCCGCGTCAGCTTCAGTTCCAGCACCTTTTTCTTGGGCTGAAGCTTCAGCGCCCCCGCCTCGGCCGGGTCCTTGACCGAGAACATGGCGCCAAAGCGCATGGCCTTGCCCAGCACCTCGGCCTCGCGGATTTCCTTGTCGGACAGCAGCGCGAATAGCGGCGCCATCGGCGAATTGGCCCGGCTGTTCTTGTAGCGGTGCAAAAGCGACAGGCCCAGGAACACCCGTTCGGGATGCGACAGCGCCGCCATATTGGCCCTGGTGACATTGTCGAAACAGGCATCGGCACGATATTCCGGGTGGGCGCGCCAGGTCGTGTCGTGCAAAAGGCAGGCCGCCCTGACCAGCCGGTCGCGTTCCGGGGGCAGCCCGCCGAACAACGGCTCAAGAAACTGGTAAAGCTTCTTGCCGAATCCTGGCATGCGCGCCATCTGCCGCTCGGAAAAGCGCGCCGCCTCGATCAGCGGATCGCGCGAGCGCAGCCCCGAAGGCATCTGTTCGTAAAGCAGCCCCTCGCGGATGCCGTAAGAGGACACGGCCAGCGACTTGGGCTGCATGGCCTGCACCAGTTGGCGCAGCACCTGGCTGGCCAGCGGCACCAGTTCCATCCGGCTTTGCGAGATGCCGGTCATCGCCCGCATCTCGGACATGGACTTGCCGGCGATCCATTTCACCGTATCGGCCACGGCGGTGGGCGACAGGCGGTATTCATGCAACACCGTCATCGGGTATTTCGCCCGCTCCATGTCCAGCCGCGCGATGGCCCGCCACGAGCCGCCGACCAGATAGATCTGTTCGTGGCCCCGGCCCAGCCGCTCGGCCGCGTCCTCGATCGCATTGCGGATATGGTCGCGCAGCCCCGAGGCGCCGCCCTTGACCTGTTGCAGCCGGAACGGACCCAGCGGCGTCGAGATGCGGCGGCCGACCTTGCCATCGGCGACCTCGGCCAGTTCCATCGAGTTGCCGCCGATGTCGCAAACCAGGCCCCTGGCGTCGGGCCAGCCCAGCAGGACGCCCTGCGCGGATAGCCGCGCCTCTTCCTCGCCTTCGATGACATGCAGCCTAAGGCCGGTTTCCTTCTCGACCGCCTTGCGAAAGGCCGGGCCGTCCTCGGCCTCGCGCACGGCGGCGGTGGCCACGCAGGTCAGTTGCTTGATGCCCATGCTTTCGGCCAGGACCGCAAAGCGGCGCAGCGCCGACATGCCGCGGCGCACCCCTTCGGGGTTCAGCCGCCCGGTGGTGGCCAGGCCCGAGCCCAGCCCGGCCATGACCTTTTCGTTGTAGAAATAGGCCGGCGAGCGTGCCGCCCCGTCGAACACCACCATGCGAATCGAGTTCGAGCCGACATCGACCACGCCAACCCGGCTTAGCGCCCGCTCCGAGGCGCGATCGAACAGCGAGCGTCCGAAGGGTTCGATGGTTTCTCCGCTTGCGGTCAAGATGCCGTTCATCGGGTTCCTCTCGATTCCGTTATCACGCCGGGCGCGCGCGCTTTGGATGGGGCAATTTACCCCCTCGCGTCAATCCGTCGAGTGCATCAGCGCCGGAACGTCGCGGGCCCCCGCGCTGCCGCGTCCCGACAATGAGGGATTCTCCATGAAGAACTTGTGACAGGAAAACAGGTCGTCGCGGCCCGCCGGAAGATAGCGCAGATAGCGCCCGTCGGGCTGCAACAGCCAGCTTTGCGCCTCGTCGGCCATGTTTGCGGCCATGACCTGGCTGGTGATCTGGGCCTTGACCGTTTCATTGAGGCATTCGACCAGCGCCTCGACCCGGCGGTTCAGGTTGCGCCCCATCCAGTCGGCCGAACTCAGGAACACCCGCGCCTTCTTGGACGGCAGGCCGAAGCCGTTGCCGAAGCAGACGATGCGGGAATGTTCCAGGAATCGCCCGACGATGGACTTGACCCGGATGTTTTCCGACAGGCCCGTGATGCCGGGGCGCAGCCCGCAGATGCCGCGGATGACCAGGTTGATCCTGACGCCGGCCTGGCTTGCGGCATAAAGCGCCTCGATCACGTCCTTGTCGATCAGGCTGTTCATCTTGGCCCAGATCTCGGCCGGCCGGCCGCGGCGGGCGAACTCGGCCTCGCGCGCGATCAGTTCCAGCAACCGCTCTTTCAGGTCGATGGGCGATATGGCGATGTTTTCCAGCCCGTCGGGCTGAACGTAGCCCGACAGGAAGTTGAACACCTTGGAGGCGTCGCGCCCCAGCGCCGGATCACAGGTGAACAGCGACAGGTCGGTATAGATCCGCGCGGTGATCGGGTGATAGTTGCCGGTGCCGAAATGGGTGTAAGTCACCAACTGGTCGCCCTCGCGGCGCACCACGGCGCTGATCTTGGCATGGGTCTTGTATTGCATGAAGCCATAAACGACATGCGCGCCCGACCGTTCCAGCCGCCGCGACTGGCGAATATTCGCAGCCTCGTCGAAACGGGCCTTCAGCTCGACCAGCGCCGTCACCGACTTGCCCGATTCGGCGGCCTCGCACAGCGCATCGACGATGGGGCTGTCGCGCGAGGTGCGGTAAAGCGTCTGCTTGATCGCCAGCACGTCCGGGTCGCGCGCCGCCTGCGCCAGGAAACGCACCACCATGTCGAAGGTCTCGTAGGGGTGGTGCAGCAGCATGTCCTTTTGCCGGATGGCCGCGAACATGTCGCCTTCATGGTCCTGCACCCGTTCCGGGACGCGGGGAATAAAGCCGGGCCATTGCAGGTCGCGACGTCCGTCCAGCACCAGTTCGCGCAGGTCCGCCATGCCCAGCAGTCCTTCGACCTCGACCACCTCTTCGGGGTCGACGTCCAGTTCCTGCATGATGACCCGGCGCAACCGGTCCGGCGCGCCCGCTGTAATCTTCAGCCGGATGACCGAGCCGCGGCGGCGCCGCTTCAGCGCCGTCTCGAACTCTCGCACCAGGTCTTCGGCCTCTTCCTCGACCTCCAGGTCGCTGTCGCGCAGCACGCGAAAGGCGCAATGGCCGATGGCGCGATAGCCGGGAAACAGGCTGGGCAGATGCATCAGCAACAGGTCCTCCAGCCGCAGGAAGCGCTTGCCGCCGGGCAGCGGCACGAAACGCGCGATCTGCTGGGGAATCGGCAGCAGCGCCTGCATCTGCCGCCCGTCGCTTTCCCGCGCCAGTTCCAGCGCCAGCGAAAAGCCGGCATTGGGAATGAAGGGGAACGGATGCGCCGGGTCTATGGCCAGGGGCGACAGCACCGGAAAGACCTGATCCATGAAATGCCGGCGCAGGAACGCGTCCTCGGCGCGGGTCACGCGGCCGCGCGACAGGATGGCGATATCGGCCTGTTCCATCTCGCGCCGCAACCCGTTCCAGACCGCCTGCTGCGCGCCCATCAGCCGCCGGGCATCGGCATTGACCAGCGCAAGCTGTTCGGCCGGGATCAGACCGTCGTCGGATTGGGTGGTATTGCCCTCGCGCACCAATTCGCGCAGCCCCGCGACCCGGACGGTATAGAACTCGTCCAGATTGGTGGCGGAAATCGACAGGAAGCGCAGCCGTTCAAGCAGCGGCACCCGCGGATTGCGCGCCTCGTCCAGCACCCGCCAGTTGAAGGCAAGCCAACTGATCTCGCGGTTGAAGAAGCGCGCGGCGCCCTCGGGCGGGCCGTCGGGCAGGTCGCGCGGGGTGGGAAAGGGGGATTTCAGGAAATCGGCCTGGGTCATGTCGCTGCGAGCTTGGAAATGCGGGGGATCATGCGTCGGCGGGGGTCAGCTTGTCCAGAAGCTCGGCGGCCAGCCGGCGGCTGATGGCGCGGCGATCGGCCAGGGATTCGCGGTCGATGGCTGCGACCAGACGCCGCGCCAGGTCCAGGTCGCGCTCCATGCGCAGCGAAAGCCAGTCCACCACCTCGGGCGAGACCTGGATCTGGCGGTCGGCGAACAGCTTGACCAGCACCGCCGGCAAAAGCGCGTCATCGGGCGGTCCCAGCACCGCCTGGGCTGCGGTTTCAAGCCGCGACCGCAGGTCGGGCAGTTCGACGCCCCAGTCGCGCGGCACCATGCGCGCCGTGATCAGCAAAAGCGCCCCGCGCGCGCCGGCCAGGTTCCACAGGTGGAACAGGCCCTGTTCGGCGCCGGGATTGCCGCCGATCTCGTGGCCGTCCTCGACCACCAGCGCCGCGCCGGGGCGCACCAGGTCGTCCACGCCCTGCGGGGTCAGCGCCCATCCCTGGCAAAGCTGGGCGTCATGTTCGGCGGCCCAGACGCCCGCCAGATGCGACTTGCCGGCGCCGGGGCCGCCGATCAACAAAAGCCGCCCCTGCGGCCAGCGCCCCGGCGCATCCAGCATCGCCAGCGCATCGCGATTGGCCGCCGTGACCAGGAAATCGTCGCGCGACGAGGCCGGCGGCATCGTCAGGTCCAGCGTCAGTTGCCGCGCCACCGTTCAGCCGTCCTTGCTGCGCCGGCTGTCCTGCGCCTCGGCCCAAAGCTGCGAGGGCGAGGGCGGGCCCTCGGCATCGGGAACCTGGCCTTGTTCCAGCCGCTGCTGATGCTCTTCCATCAGATGCGCCAGATGCTCTTCGCGGTGGATCTGCGCCACCGCCACGTCGCGCGACATCTGCGCCAGGTGGCGCGCCCGCTCGGTCGTGCCGCGCGGCACCAGCTCGACCATGGTCGGCGGCGCGGGCGGCGACGGCACCTCGCGGCCGGTATAAAGGGCGCTTTCCTTGTAGCGGCCGACGGCAAAGCGCACCAGCACGCCCAGGGCCGCAGCCGCCGGCACCGCGATCAGCAGGCCGACAAAGCCGAACAGCGTGCCGAACACGGTCAGCGCCAGCATCAGCCAGACCGGGTGCAGCCCGACGCTGCCGCCGACGATCTTGGGTTGCAGGTAATTGCCCTCGACCATCTGGCCGATGACGAAGACCGCGATCACCGCGGCGATCCACAAGGGCGCGCCCCAGAACGAGAACAGCGCGACGCCGATGGCAAGCGCGCCGCCCACCAGAACGCCGACATAGGGGATGAAGGACAGCGAGGCCGCAATCACCCCGATCGCCACCCCGAAGGGCAGGCCGATGATGCCAAGGCTGACGGAATAGAATGTGCCCAGGATCAGGATCACCATGCCCTGCCCGCGCACGAAGCCCGACAGCGCCGTGTCGATCTCTTGCCCCAGGCGGCGGATCGTCGCGGCATGCTGGCGCGGCAACAGGTCGTCCAGCCGGTCGACCATGTCGTCCCAGTCAAGCAGCAGGTAAAAGGCCACGACCGGCACGATCACGACCAGCATCACCATGCTGACCACCCCCATGACCGAGCCCAGGACGGTGCTGACAAGCTGCCCGCCCCGCTCGCTGATCTGCTGGCCGATGCTGGTCAGCGCGCCGTTGACCGGGCTGCCCTCGGTAAAGATCTCGGGAAAGCGGCCCATCAGGAACTGCTGGAGGCGCTGGAACATCTCGGGCGCGGTTTCGATCAGCGCGGTGGTCTGGCGCACCAGAACCGGCACCAGCAGCAAAAACAGCGCCACCACCACCAGAAGGCCGCACAGCGTGATGACCACGACCGAACCCGTCCGCGACAGTCCCAGCCGCTCCAGCCGGTCGGCAAGCGGATCGAAGAGATAGGCGACCGCGGCCCCCATCACGAAGGGGGTGACGGCATTGCCCACCCCCCAAAGCGCCAGCAGCACCAGGACAAGCGCGCCGCTCCAATACAGGATCTGTTTCTGAACCGGCAATTGCATGGGTGTTGCGTGCTCCTGTCGCGCATATGCGTTCCTATTTGGACGGTCCCGCGGCCGCTTGCAAGGAAGCCGTTGCCCCGTCAGGCGCGATCCGCTAACCCGTCCCCGCCACCATGAGGATTTCGCCATGCGTCTGTCGCGCTATTTCATGCCCGTCCTGAAGGAAGACCCCAAAGAGGCCCAGATCGTCAGCCACCGGCTGATGCTGCGCGCCGGCATGATCAAGCAGCAGGCGGCCGGCATCTATTCCTGGCTGCCGCTGGGCTTCAAGGTGCTGCGCCGCATCGAGCAGATCGTCCACGAGGAACAGGCCCGCGCCGGCCATATCGCCATGCTGATGCCGACGCTGCAATCGGCCGACCTGTGGCGCGAAAGCGGCCGCTACGACGATTACGGCGAGGAAATGCTGCGCATCAAGGACCGCCACAAGCGCGACCTGCTCTATGGGCCCACGAACGAGGAGATGATCACCGACATCTTCCGGTCGCATGTGAACAGCTACAAGGACCTGCCGCTGACGCTGTATCACATCCAGTGGAAGTTCCGCGACGAGATCCGCCCGCGCTTCGGCGTGATGCGCGGGCGCGAATTCCTGATGAAGGACGGCTACAATTTCGACCTGACCAAGGAAGACGCGCTGCACGCCTATAACCGCCACCTGGTCAGCTATCTGCGCAGCTATGAGCGCATGGGCTTGCAGGCGATCCCGATGCGCGCCGATGGCGGGCCGATCGGCGGCGACTATACCCATGAATTCCTGGTGCTGGCCGAGACCGGCGAATCCGAGGTGTTCTATGACAGCCAGATCACCGACCTGAAATTCGGCGACCGCGCCATCGACTATGACAGCGTGGAGCAGTGCCAGGCGGTGCTGGAGGAATTCACCAGCCGCTATGCCCGCACCGACGAGACCCACGACCAGGCGCTGTTCGAACAGGTCCCCGAGGAACGCCGCCGCCAGGCCCGCGGCATCGAGGTCGGGCAGATCTTCTATTTCGGCACCAAATATTCCGAGCCGATGGGCGCGACGGTCGTCGGCCCCGACGGTGGCCGCGTGCCGGTGCATATGGGCAGCCACGGTATCGGCGTCAGCCGCCTTCTGGGCGCGATCATCGAGGCCAGCCACGACGACAAGGGCATCATCTGGCCCGAGGGCGTGACCCCCTTCCATGCCGGTATCGTCAACTTGAAACAGGGCGATGCCTCGACCGATGGCGCCTGCGAGGCGCTTTATGCCGAGTTGAAGGCCCAGGGGCTGGAGCCGCTTTACGACGACCGCGACGAGCGGGCGGGGGCGAAATTCGCCACCATGGACCTGATCGGCCTGCCCTGGCGCATCACCGTCGGCCCGCGCGGCCTGGCGGCGAACAAGGTCGAGCTGACCTCGCGCCGCAGCGGCGAATCGGTCGAGCTGTCGCCGCAGGAGGCGGTGGCGCGGCTGAAGGAGATCTACCGGCCGGTCTTCGACGCGGCGAAATAGGCCCGGCGGCGCCCGGCGGCGCGGTTGCCGGAGTATTTGGAAAACGGTGAAATCGGGCGCAGCGCGGTTTCGTGGTTCGAGGTTGGGCGATGGTGAAAAAGGCGCTGATCACCGGGGTCACGGGGCAGGACGGTTCCTACCTGGCCGAGTTCCTGCTGGAAAAGGGCTATGAGGTGCATGGCATCAAGCGCCGCGCCTCGTCCTTCAACACCCAGCGCGTCGATCACATCTTCCAGGACCCGCATGCGGTCGAACCGCGGTTTTTCCTGCATTACGGCGATCTGGCCGACACGTCGAACCTGACCCGGATCCTGGCCGAGGTGCGCCCCGACGAGGTTTATAACCTGGGCGCGCAATCCCATGTCGCGGTCAGTTTCGAGGCGCCGGAATATACCGCCGATGTCGACGGGCTGGGCGCGCTGCGGCTGTTGGAGGCGATCCGCTTCCTGGGGCTTGAGGGGGCGACGCGCTTTTACCAGGCGTCGAGTTCCGAGCTTTACGGGTTGGTGCGTGAGAGCCCGCAGACCGAGCGCACGCCGTTTCACCCGCGCAGCCCCTATGCCGTGGCCAAGCTTTACGCCTATTGGATCACGGTGAACTACCGCGAGGCCTACGGGCTTTTTGCCTGCAACGGCATCCTGTTCAACCATGAAAGCCCGCGCCGGGGGGAAACCTTCGTGACCCGCAAGATCACCCGCGGGCTGGCCAATATCGCCCAAGGCGTCGAAAGCTGCCTTTACCTGGGCAACCTGGATGCGCTGCGCGACTGGGGCCATGCCCGCGACTATGTGCGCATGCAATGGCTGATGCTGCAATGCGATGCGCCTGACGATTATGTCATCGCCACTGGCGAGCAGCATTCCGTGCGCCAGTTCCTGATCTGGACGGCCGAGGAGCTGGGCATCGCGCTGGAATTCCGCGGCACCGGCGTCGAGGAGGTGGCGGTGGTCGCCTCGATCACCGGGGACCGGGCGCCGGCCCTGGCGCCCGGCGACGTGGTGATGCGGGTCGATCCGAAGTATTTTCGCCCCGCCGAAGTGGCAAGCCTGCTGGGCGACGCCGCCAAGGCCCATCAGCGGCTGGGCTGGCGGCCCGAAACCAGCTTGCGCCAGATGATCGCCGAGATGGTCGCCGCCGACCTGCGCAGCGCCCGGCAGCATGCGCTGCTGCACCGTCACGGGCTTGCCCAGCCGGTCCCGGCCGGGTCGCGCTAGATGGCGCGGCTGTTCGTCACCGGCGGCCAGGGCATGGTCGGACGGAACCTGCGCGCCCATCCCGGCATCGCGGCCTGGCAGGTCCTTGCGCCGCCGCGGGCCGAGTTGGACCTGCGCGACGCCCGCGCCCTGCGCGACTGGCTGGCCCGGCATCGCCCCGATGCGGTGGTCCATGCGGCCGGCGTCGTCGGCGGCATCCAGGCCAATATGGCCGAGCCGCTGCGGTATCTGGCCGAGAATGCCCGCATCGGCCTGAACCTTGTCACCGCCTGCCGCGACGCGGGCGTGCCCGTGCTGATCAATCTAAGCTCCAGTTGCGTCTATCCGCGCGATCTGGGCCGCGACCTGGCCGAAGAGCAGATCCTGTCCGGCGCGCTGGAGCCAAGCAACGAAGGCTATGCGCTGGCCAAGATCATGGCCATGCGGCTGGTGGAATATGCCTGCCGCGAAGATCGCGCGCTGCAATGGCGCACGCTGATCCCTTGCAATCTTTACGGCCCCCATGACAAGTTCGACCCCCGCCGCGCGCATCTGCTGCCGGCGGTCATCCACAAGATCCACCGCGCCAGGGTCGAGGGCCATGAGACGGTCGAGATCTGGGGCGACGGCACGGCGCGGCGCGAGTTCATGTATGCCGGCGATCTGGCCGACGCGATCCTGCGCGCCTTGGCCGATCCTTCGGCGCTGCCCGCGGTCATGAATGTCGGGCCGGGTGTCGATCACACCATCAACGAATACTATGACGTCGTGGCCGCGGTGGTCGGCTGGCAGGGCCGCTTTGCGCATGACCTGGGCAAGCCGGTCGGCATGCGCCGCAAGCTTTTGTCCGTGGCGCGGCAGACCGCCTGGGGCTGGGCGCCGCGGACCGGCCTGCACGAGGGCATCGCCGCCACCTATGCCTGGTATCTGGAGCATCAGCCATGAGCCGCTTTCCCCTTGCAAGCTCAAGCTGGGACGAGGCAGAGCAGGACGCCTTGCAGCGGGTCATCGGCTCGGGCCGGTTCTCGATGGGCCCCGAGGTCGCGGCTTTCGAGGCGGATTTCGCCCGCTTCACCGGCAGCCGCTACGCGGTGATGGTCAATTCGGGCTCATCGGCCAATCTGGCCATGGTGGCGGCGCTGCGCCATACGCAGGATCCGGCGCTGCGGCTGATGCCGGGGGACCAGGTGATCGTGCCGGCCGTGTCCTGGTCGACCAGCTTCTTTCCGCTGCATCAATACGGGCTGCACCTGAAATTCGTCGATATCGACCGCGAGACGCTGAATTACGACCTGGCGGCGCTGGCCGGCGCCATAGACGAGCGCACCCGCGCCATCATGGCGGTGAACCTGCTGGGCAATCCCAATGATTTCGACGCGATCCGTTCGCTGATCGGCAGCCGCCGCATCCTGCTGATCGAGGATAATTGCGAATCCATGGGCGCGACTTTCGGCGGCCGGCAATGCGGCACGTTCGGGGTGATGGGGACGTTCTCGACCTTCTTCTCGCATCACATCTCGACCATGGAGGGCGGGCTGGTCGTCACCGACGACGAAGAGCTTTACCACATCCTGCTGGCGCTGCGGGCGCATGGCTGGACGCGCAACCTGCCGAAATTCAACCGCGTGACCGGCGAGAAAAGCGACGATCCCTTCGAGGAAAGCTTTCGCTTCGTCCTGCCCGGATACAACCTGCGCCCGCTGGAGATGTCGGGCGCGCTGGGGCGGGCGCAACTGGCCAAGCTGCCGGGGCTGGTCCGGGGCCGGCGGTCGAACGGCGCGCGCTGGGTCGAGGCGATGGCCAACCACCCGCTGCTGCGCATCCAGCGCGAGACCGGCGAAAGCAGCTGGTTCGGCTTTTCGCTGGTGCTGCGCCCCGAAAGCGGGCTTTCGCGGCGCGAGGTGCTGGCGCGGCTTGGGGCGCTGGGGTTCGAAACCCGGCCCATCGTCAGCGGCAATTTCACGAAAAATCCGGTGCTGCAACTGATGGATCACAGCCTGCACGGGCCGATGACCAATGCCGAAGAAATCGACCTTAACGGTTTCTTCATCGGCAATCATCATTATGACATCCGCGAGGCGATCGAGATTCTGGCCGGATTTCGCGGCTAAGCCCCAGGGCGCGCTGGACTTGCGGGCCTGGTTCTGGCCAGGATCGGCGGCGGCATGTCTTGGGGTGGTCATGGGCTGGGGATGGACGGAGCGGATCGGCATCGCGGCCCTGGCGATCATGCTGGCCATCGCCGGGGCGTGGTATGCCTGGCCCGCCCCGCCGCGCCCGGTCACGCCGGTTCCCGCGCTTCGCCTGGACGACGGCGCGGATATCCGGGTGCGGCTGGTTGAACCCCAACCCGGATTGACGGCGCTTGCCGCCACGATCACGGGGCGCGCGGCATCGGTCCCGGCGGGGCCGGGCCTGCGCCATGAATGGCCGGGCTTTCACGCCTCGGCGCGGTTCACCGGGACGGCGATCACCCTGCGCTTCGACGATGCGGTCAACCGCTGGCGCATCACGCTGGACGGCCAGGCAGTCGAACTTGCGCGCCCCGGCCGAAAGGACCTGCGCATCGACGGGCTTTCGCCCGGCGTCCATGACATCCGGGCGGAAAAGATCAGCGAATCCCCGGCGCCGGCGACTTTCGGCGGCTTCTTCCTGGACAAGGGGGCGGCGGCGCTGCCCCCGCCCCCGCCGCCGCCCCGGCTGATCGAGTTCATCGGCGATTCCGACACGGTCGGCTTTGGCAACACCGCGCAGCGCCGCGATTGCGATGCCGAGGAAATCTTTGCCGCCACCGATACCAGCCGCGGTTTCGGACCCCAGGCTGCTGCGGCGCTGGGTTCGGATTATCGACTGATCGCGCGCTCGGGCATCGGGCTTTTGCGCAATTACGGCGGCGCCGACCCCGCCCATACGATGGAGCGGCTTTACTCCCTGGCCCTGCCGGGGGACCCGGATGCGCCCGCCCTGCCCCAGCGCCGGGCGGATATCGTCGTCATCGCCCTGGGTTCCAATGTCTTCGGCTCGGACCTGGATCCAGGGGAAGGCTGGGGCGACAAGGCCGAACTGGGCGGCGATTTCGGCCCGGCTCTGGCTGATTTCGCCGCCGCGCGCCTGGGCGACAATCCCGGCGCGACGATGGTGCTGCTGGCCTTTGGCGAATATGGGCCCGAACTGGTCCAGGCGCATCGCCGCGCCTCGGACCTGCTGTCGGCGCGCGGCATGGCCAATCTTTTGCTGGTCCTGGACGATCCGCGCCGCGACGCCTGCCTGTGGCACCTGTCGGCCCGCGACCACGCCGCCATTGCGGAAAGGCTGGTGGCGGCGCTTGGGCAACCGCAACCGGGCTGATGCGTCGATCTGCGCTTGCACCAGCGGCGCTGCGATCGCAAACTCCACCCGACCCAGCCAGCCGAGCCGACATGCCCTCGCTAAGACCGATCCATAACCGCCTGCGACGCCTGTTGGGCATCGGCCATGCGGATTTCCTTGCCGGCGCGGTCGAGCGCTGGCAGATCTGCCCGCCGGAACTGGCCGCGATCGCGCCGGGCATCTGGCTGCCCGACCAGGTCGAACATATCGCCCGCACCGAATTCGGCGCCCTGCCCGACATCCTGGCGCAGATGCGCGGCAACCCGGCCGAACCCACGCCCGCCACGATGGGCTATCGGTTTCGCGACGTGGATTTCGTCGATGGGGTGCTGCATGCGCGGGGGGCCGACCGCCACCTGCGCCAGCGCCGCCATTCCGGCCTGACCTATTCGCGGCCCCGCGAAAGCCTGTCGGGCGCGCTTTACGAAAGCTGGATCGGCAACCGCTGGTTCGGCAACTGGCTTTTGAACGACTGCCTGGCCTATCGGCTGGCCGAAGGCGCCGGCGCGCCCGTCACCTCGGCGCCCCCGCGGGGCGGCCATGTCGCCCGCTACGAGGAACTGCTGGGCATGGCGCCCCGCCGCATCGGCGACGTGCATTTCGACGAGCTGGTCCTGTTCGACGACCTGCACAACAACAGCCACCGCCGCGCCCGCGCGCAGGAAAACCGCGCCCGCGTCCTTGCCGGCCACGATCCGTCGCCGCGGCCCGGCGTCTTCATCTTTCGCGGCGCCAGCGGCGATGCCCGCATCCTGGAGAACGAGGCCGAGATCGCCGAGCGGCTGGAGGCCGAATACGGATTTTCCACGCTTTACATCGACCGCATGGATGCCGACGAACTGGCGCAGGCGGCCGGCGCGACCCGTCTGGTCGTCGGGGTCGAGGGCAGCCAGCTTGCCCATGGCGTCATCGCCATGGCCCCCGGCGGCACGGTGCTGACCTTGCAGCCGGCGGACCGGGTGACGACCTCGCTCAAGCTGCTGACGGATTGCTGGCGACAGAATTACGCCATGGTGGTGGGGTCGGGCACCGCCCGCGGCTACCGGGTGGAATGGGACCAGTTGCGGCGCACCCTGGACCTGATCGCGGCCGCCACGGCCCGCAACCCGGCCCCGGAAGTATCCTAACAGTCAGGTTGAGTTTGCGCCGCGACAACGGAATATGGGGCCGGCAACCCGATTTTCCGCGAAGTGATTAACAAGTGCATGGTGATGTTCGAAACTCTGCGCGACGACTATGAAAGACACGGCCGCTCGCTGACCGAGCCTGCCTTCGTGTCGCTGGCCGTCCACCGCTATGGCCGCTGGGCCCTGGAGCGGCGGAACCCGCAGGCGCGCTGGCTGGCGGGCAAGCTTTATGCGCTGATGAAGATCCTGGTGCTGAACGTGACCAAGGTCTGGATCCCGCCGCAGGTGCAACTGGGCCGCGATTTCCACATCATCCATGCCGAGGGCTCGCTGTCGATCCATCCCGACGTGGTGATCGGCGACCGCTGCGGGGTGATGCACAACGTCACCATCGGCACCAATATGGGTCCCGGCGCGCCGGTGATCGGCGACGACGTGTTCATCGGCGTCAATTCCTGCGTGCTGGGGCCGATCACCATCGGCGACCGGGTGCGGATCGGCGCCAATACCGCGGTGACGACCAATGTGCCGCCCGATTCGGTGGTGATCGGCTCTCCGGCCAGGATCTATCCCAGCCTGCCGATCTTTGCCGCCAAGAAGAAGGCCCCCGCGAATGAGTGACGATTTCGACCGCAGCATGTGGCGCCTGCTGGCCGACAACCTGCCCGCCCGCGCGGATAAGATCGCCGCGGTGGACCAGGGCCGCTCGGTCAGCTTCGCCGAACTCGCGGCCGAGGCGGGGCGCGTGGCCGACTGGCTGGTCCGGCGCGGCATCCGCCCCGGCGACCGGGTGATCGTGCATCTGCGCAAGGGCATCGACGAGGTCGCGGCCATGTTCGGCGCCTGGAAGATCGGCGCGGTCGTCGTCAACGTGAACATCCGCTGGACCCCCGCGCAACTGGCCTATGTCGCCCGCGACAGCCGGGCGCGCGCCGCGATCCTGCCCGCCAAGGTGCTAGAGGCGCTGGCGGGCGACCATGCCCTGCCCCAGGGCACGGCCTATCTTGTTCAGGGCAAGGCCGAGGGCCTTGTCCAGGGCGCGGACCCTTGGGGGCCGCTTGCCGCCGACCTTGCGTCCGCGCCCGACGAATCCGACCCGCGCGGGTTGGCGATGATCATCTACACCTCGGGCTCGACCGGCGCGCCCAAGGGGGTGATGCTCAGCCATCGCAATATCCGCGTGGGCGCCATCTCGGTCGCGGACTACCTGGGGCTGGACGAAAGCGACCGGCTGCTTTCGGTGCTGCCCTACAGTTTCGACGCCGGGCTGAACCAGCTGACCACCATGTTGCTGACCGGCGGGACGGTTGTGCACCAGCCGCTGACCATGCCGGCCGAGATCATCCGCATGGCCAAGGCCGAATCGGTGACGGGAATCGCCGGGGTGCCGCCCTTGTGGAACCAGATCGTGCGGCTGCTGGTGGACCGGCCGACCGAATTGCCGGCGCTGCGGCGCATCACCAATACCGGCGGCAAGATCCCCCCGAACATCCTGGAATTGCTGCCGCAGGTGTTTCCGGGCGTCGACATCTACCTGATGTATGGGCTGACCGAGGCGTTCCGCTCGACCTATCTGCCGCCGGCGAAATTCGCCGCCAAGATGGGCTCGATCGGCCGGCAGATCCCGAACGCGCAGGTCTTTGCCGTCAAGCACGGCCAGGGCGTGGCCGGCCCCGGCGAACAGGGCGAGCTGGTCCATGCCGGGCCGCTGGTCAGCATGGGCTATTGGGAAAAGCCCGAGGTGACGGCGCAGAAGATCCGCCCCTGCCCGGAACTGGCGCATCTGCTGGGCGATCAGCCGGTGGTCTGGTCGGGCGACCTGGTTCGCGTGGACGAAGATGGCGACCTGTGGTTCGTCAGCCGCATGGACGAGATGATCAAGACCCTGGGCTTTCGCCTGTCGCCGACCGAGGTCGAGGACGCGATCTCGCAAAGCGGTCATGTCACCGACGTGGTGGCCTTCGGGGTCGAGGATGCCCAACTGGGCCAGGCCGTCCATGCCGTCGTGACCTATCTGCCGCAGGGCGACGAGGCCGCGCTTGCCGCGCATTGCGCCCGCGCCATGCCCCATTACATGCGCCCGCAGCGCTATCATTCCTGGCCGGCCGCCATGCCGCGCACCGCCAGCGGCAAGCTGGACCGCCCCGCCATCATTTCCGCCGCCAAGGCGGCATTGCAGAACTGACCAGAAAGGCATTGAATCCATGAGCCTCAGCAAGGACGACCTGATCCGCCATATCCGCAGCGAGTTGAACATCGACACGCCGCTGGACGGCGATACCGAGCTTTTCTCGACCGGGATGCTGGATTCGGTGGCGATGGTGGGGCTGATCGCCTTTGTCGAGGACAAGGCCGGGGTGCGGGTGCAGCCGGGCGACGTGACGCTGGAGAATTTCGACACGGTGGACGCCATCCTGGCCTATGTGCAGTCCCTTGACTGACCTGGCCGCCGACCTTGACCGCCACCTGGCCGGGGCGGCGGCGCGCTTCGGCACGCCGGCCTATGTCTATGCCACCGACGAAATCGAGGCCCGGCTGGCGCATCTGCGCGCGCATCTGGGGCGCTGGTTCGCGGTCAGCTTCGCGGTGAAAAGCAATCCGAATCCCGCGCTGCTGGGCTGGATGCGGGACCGGCTGGACTGCCTCGACATTTCTTCGGGGGGCGAGTTGGCGCTGGCGCGCGAGGCGGGCTGGGATGCGGCGAAGATCAGCTTTACCGGCCCGGCCAAGCGCGAAACGGAACTGCGCGCCGCCATCCGGGCGGGCCTGGGCGAGTTGGTCGTGGAAAGCCTGCGCGAGGCGCGGCTGGCCGATGCCGTCGCCGCCGAACTGGGCCGCGTCCAGCCGGTGCTGATCCGCCTGGCGCCCGCGCGCGTGCCCAAGGGCTTCGGTGACCAGATGGCCGGCCGGCCCAGCCCCTTCGGCGTCGATGTCGAGGACGCGGACGAGATCCTGCCGCAGATCGCCGCCCTGCCGAACCTGCGCATCATCGGGCTGCACATCTATTCCGGCACGCAATGCCTGAAATCCCAGGCGATCTGCGAAAACTGGCGCATCTTCATGCAGGTGTTTTCCGACACCTGCGCCGCGCTGGACCTGCGCCCGGAAAAGCTGATCTTCGGCGCCGGACTGGGCATCCCCTATCATCCCGGCGACAACGCGCTGGACCTGGCCGAGATCGCCGCCGGGATCGGGCCGGAACTGGGCGCCTTTGCCGCGCGCTTTCCCGCGACCCGGCTGGTGCTGGAACTGGGCCGCTACCTGGTCGGGCCGGCGGGCTGGTTCGTGACCCGCGTCGTCTCGGTCAAGCAATCGCGCGGCACCCGCATCGCCATCTGCGACGGCGGGCTGAATGCCAACCTGGCCGCCTCGGGCAATTTCGGCATGGTGCTGCGGCGCAACTACGTCATGCACCGCGTCGGTGGCGATGAAAGCGGCACCCGGCCCCAGGAAAAGCAAGACATATCCGGGCCGCTCTGCACCTCGATCGACAAGCTGGGGGGCGGCGTCCTGCTGCCGCGGCTGGACGAGGGCGACCTGCTCGCCATCCATGGCTGCGGCGCCTATGGGCCGACGGCCAGCCCGCTGCATTTCATCAGCCATCCCATGCCGGCCGAGGTGCTGGTGACCGGGGGGCAGATGCGCGAGGTGACGCGAATCCGCGACGGCTAAGCGCCGGGCCGGGGCAGTTCGCCGCAGCGTCGATAAAATATTGCTGATCCGAGTTTTTTTCGGGGCTTTTCTCGACCGGATCGGTTGTGTTTTCGGCGGGCGCCCGTCTATTATCGGCGCACATTCCCAGCCTGACAAGGAACACGATGGTCGAACAGAACCTGTTGCTCATGCTTGTTCTGACGCCTTTCGTGTCGGCCGCCCTTGCGGCAACGCTGCCCATTCGGGCGCGCAATGCCGAAGCCTGGCTGGCGGGGCTGACGATGATCGTCTCGCTGGTGATCCTGGGCGTTCTTTATCCCGCCGTGGCCGGGGGGGAAAACATCACCGGGACGGTCTATTGGGTCAGTTCCATCGGCCTTGACCTGACGTTCCGCATCGACGGGTTTTCCTGGCTGTTCATGGTGCTGGTGGCGGGGATCGGCTTTCTGGTCATCCTGTATGCGCGCTATTACATGTCGCCCGACGACCCCGCGCCGCGGCTTTATTCCAGCCTTCTGGCCTTTTGCGGGGCCATGTCGGGGCTGCTTTTGTCGGGCAACATCATCATGCTGGTGGTGTTTTGGGAACTGACCAGCATCGTCTCGTTCCTGCTGATCGGCTATTGGTTCCAGCGCCAGGACGCGCGCGACGGGGCGCGGATGTCGCTGATCGTGACCGCCTCGGGCGGGCTGTGCCTGATGGTGGCCATGATCCTGCTGGGCCAGATCGCCGGCAGCTATGACCTGGACGCGGTGCTGGCCGCCGGGGCGAAGATCACCGGCCACCGGCTTTATCCGGTGGTGCTGATCCTGTTCGTGCTGGGGGCATTCACCAAATCGGCGCAATTCCCGTTCCATTTCTGGCTGCCCAACGCCATGGCGGCGCCGACGCCGGTCTCGGCCTATCTGCATTCGGCGACCATGGTAAAGGCCGGGGTCTTCGTGCTGTTGCGCTTTCACCCGGCGCTGGGGGGCACGGATCTGTGGTTCCAGATCGTCACCGGCATCGGCCTGACCACGCTGCTGCTGGGGGCGGTGGTGGCGCTGTTCCGCCATGACCTCAAGGGGCTGCTGGCCTATTCCACCATCAGCCATCTGGGGCTGATCACCGCGCTGGCGGGGATCGGCACGCCCTTTGCCCTGGTCGCGGCGGTGTTTCACATCGTCAACCACGCGGTGTTCAAGGCATCGCTGTTCATGGCCGCCGGCATCATCGACCACGAAACCGGCACGCGCGACATGCGCCGCCTGTCTGGCCTGGCGCGCGCCATGCCGGTCACGGCGGCGCTGGCCATCATCGCCTCGGGCGCCATGGCGGGGGTGCCGCTGCTGAACGGCTTCCTGTCCAAGGAGATGTTCTTCGAGGCGACCTATGTCTGGAACAATGGTGGCTCGCTTGACAGTTTCGCACCCATTGTCGCGGTCGTGGCCGGGGCGTTCAGCGCCGCCTATTCGCTGCGTTTCATCGTCACGGTGTTCTTCGGCCCGCCGGCCACCGACCTGCCGCAGGAACCGCACGAGCCGCCGCTGCTGATGCGCCTGCCGGTGGCGATCCTGGTCGCGATCTGCCTTGCGGTCGGGATGTTTCCCCAGCAGGTGCTGGGCACCTGGCTGCAAACCGCCAGCCTGGCGGTGGTCGGGCCGGACCTGCCGCGCTTCAGCCTGAAGATCTGGCACGGCATCAACGCGCCCCTGGTCATGAGCATGATCGCGATGGGGCTGGGGGCGCTGATCTATCTGCTGCCGCGGCGGCTGATCGATTCGGGCGAGGACGGCACCCGGCTGTTGCGCCGGCTGGATTTCGCCCGCGGTTTCGACTGGCTGTTGCAATCCCTGACCATCCGCCTGCCGCGGCTGGCGCTGCGCGTGCTGTCCACCGCCGGGCTTCAGGCGCAACTGCGCGTGCAGGTGCTGCTGGCGCTGGCGGGGGCATGGTTCGTCCTGCGCCGGCTGGACTGGAACGTGCCGATGCCGCAGATCGGCGCCAGCGAGCTGGTCTTTGCCCTGCTGTGGCTGGTCGGCGGCACCTGCGCCGTGGGCGCCGCCTGGCAGGCCAAGTATCACCGTTTCGCGGCGCTGGTGCTGATGGGCGGGGCGGGGCTTGTGACCTGCGCCACCTTTGTCTGGCTGTCGGCGCCCGACCTGGCCGTGACCCAGCTTCTGGTCGAGATCGCGACCACCGCGCTTTTGCTTCTGGGCCTGCGTTGGCTGCCCAAGCGCGACCAGGAAATCCCCGGCGACCAAAGCTTTGTCTCGCGGTCGCGCCGCGCCCGCGACCTGCTGATCGCCGTGGCCTGCGGCACCGGCATGACCGCGCTGGCGCTGGCGGTGCTGCTGACCGCGCCCGGCGCCTCGGTCGGGGACTGGTTCCTGCGCAACGCCTATGTCGAGGGCGGCGGCACCAATGTCGTCAATGTCATCCTGGTCGATTTCCGCGCCTTCGACACCTTCGGCGAAATCACCGTGCTGGCCACGGTCGGGCTGACCGTCTATGCGCTGCTGCGCCGCTTCCGCCCCGCGCCGGAAAGCGTCGAGCGCCCGCGCCCGCAGCTTGATGCCGAAGAACAGGCGCTGGAAGCCTATCTCTTCGTGCCCTCGGTGCTGATGCAATGGCTGTTCGCGCCGATCATCGCGCTGGCCGCCTATCTGTTCTTGCGCGGCCATGACCTGCCGGGCGGGGGCTTTGCCGCCGGCGTCACCCTGGCCATCGGGCTGCTGCTTCAATATGTCGCCGCCAATGTGCGCTGGGTCGAGGCGCGGATCGTCGTGCTGCCGGTGCGCTGGATGGCGGCGGGGCTGACCATCGCGGCCGCGGTGGGGGCCGGGTCGTGGATCTTTGGCTATCCCTTCCTCAGCGCGCATGCGCGCTATCTCGACCTGCCGCTGATCGGCCAGGTGCCTTTTTCCACCGCGATGCTGTTCGATTTCGGCGTCTTCGCGCTGGTGCTGGGGGCCATCGTGCTGATGCTGATCGCCATCGCCCACCAATCGCTGCGCGTGGCCCCGCGCGCCCGCCCCGCCGAACCCAAAGAGGAGACAGCCTGATGGAACTGATCCTGGCCCTTGCCATCGGCGTCCTGGTCGGCTCTGGCGTCTGGCTGCTTATGCGCCCTCGCTCGTATCAGGTGATCGTCGGGCTTTGCCTGCTGGCCTATGGGGTCAACCTGTTCATCTTTGCCATGGGGCGGCTTTATGTCGGCGCAGCACCGATCATGCCCAAGGGCGGCTTCGTCGATCCGACCGCCTATGCCGATCCGCTGCCGCAGGCGCTGGTGCTGACCGCCATCGTGATCAGCTTTGCCACCACGGCGCTGTTTCTGGTGCTGATGATCGCCTCGCGCGGGGCGACGGGCACCGATCATGTCGACGGCAAGGAGCGTCAATCGTGATGAACGACGGCGCCATGCCCGACCACCTGATGATCGCGCCGATCCTGATTCCGCTGGTCGCGGGCGCCTTGATGCTGTTTTACAGCGACCGCAACCGGCAGACCAAGCTGATCATGGGGCTGGTGGCGGTGGGGCTGACCTTCCTGGCCTCGATCGAGCTGATGGCGGATGTGAAATCCGCGACCGAACAGGGCGGCACCGTCGTCGGCCTTTATCGGCTGGGCGACTGGCCGGTGCCGATCGGCATCGTGCTGGTGCTGGACCGGCTGTCGGCGATGATGGTGATGCTGACGGCGCTGCTGGCTGCGCCCTCGCTGATCTATGCCGCCGCCGGCTGGCAGGGCAAGGGCCAGCATTACCACAGCATGTTCCAGTTCCTGCTGGCGGGGGTCAACGGCTCTTTCCTGACCGGGGACCTGTTCAACCTGTTCGTGTTCTTCGAGGTGATGCTGGCGGCCTCCTACGGGCTGATGCTGCACGGCTCGGGGCCCGAGCGGATCAAGGCCGGGCTGCATTACCTGGCGGTGAACCTGGCGGCGTCGCTGCTGTTCCTGATCGGGGTGGCGCTGGTCTATGGCACCACCGGCACGCTGAACATGGCCGATATCGGCCGGGCGCTTTACTGGCTCGACGATGCGGAACGGCTGCTGTTCCATGCCGCCGCGACCTTCCTGGGCCTGGCCTTCCTGATCAAGGCGGCGGCCTGGCCGCTGGGCTTCTGGTTGCCGCCCACCTATGGCGCGGCCGCCCCGCCCGCCGCCGCGATCATGGCCATCATGACCAAGGTCGGCGTCTATGTCATCCTGCGCCTGTCGCTGCTGGTGCTAGGGCCGGATGCCGGGCTTTCGGCGGGTTTCGGCGCCTCGGTGCTGATGATCGGCGGCGTGCTGACCATGGGCTTTGGCATGATCGGCGTGCTGGGCACCCCGGAACTGGTGCGCAAAGGCGGCTATCTGGCCATCATCTCGTCGGGGACGGTGCTGGCGGCAGTGGGTTTCGCCCAGGCCGGCGGCGGCAGTTCGATGCTGGGCGGGGCGCTTTACTACATGATCGGCTCGACCGCGGCCATCGCGGCCTTTTTCCTGATTGCCGAGCCGGTCAGCCGTGACGACCGGGGCGACGATGACGACACCCCGGCCGAGGCCGACGGTTTCGACCCGCTGTCGGAACGCTGGGCCCCCATGGGGCTGGGCACGGTCGAGGATACCACCGCGCCCGCCAGCCAGCGCACCGTGAGCTGGCTGACCATGGCGATCTGTTTCGGGCTGGTCGCCGCCATGCTGGCCGGCCTGCCGCCGATGCCCGGCTTCATCGGCAAGCTCGCCATTCTGCGCGGCGCGGTTCAGGACAACCTGCCCGCCGGGGGCCACCTGCCGGTGATCCTGTGGGCCTATGCCGCGATGCTGATCCTGTCGGGGCTGGGGGCGCTGATCGCGCTGATGCGCTTTGGCATCCGCCGCTTCTGGGCCGAGGAAGGCCCGACCCCCCGCATCCTGGCGCTGGAGGTGGTGCCGGTGGTCATGCTGCTGGGCATGATCGGGCTGCAAACCCTGCGTTCGGATGCGCTTCTGGGCTATACCAACGCCACCGCCGGCGCGCTGCTTGAACCTGGGGTCTATCGCAACGCGGTGCTGGCCGATGCCCAGGACGTGCGCGCCGCCCCGGTGCAGAACCTGGCGCCCGACCCGGTCGCGGACGACCAGGACGCGAACGGCCCGAACGCCGCGGCCGAGGAGGCGCAATGAGCCGGCTTGTCCCCCATCCCGTGCTTTCGGCGGTTCTGGTGCTGATGTGGCTGTTTCTGACCGCCTTCACGCCGGGCCACCTGGTTCTGGGCACGCTGATCGCGCTTGGGGCGGGCTGGACGGTCGAGCATCTGCACCCGCCCAGGCCCGTCTTCCGGCGCTGGCAGGCGATCCCCAAGCTGATGGCGATCGTCGCGCTGGACATCCTGCGCTCGAACATCTCGGTGGCGCGGGTGCTGGTCCTGGGCCCCGACCATCCGAAATACCATTCCGGCTTCGTCCAGTTGACGCTGCGCATGCGCGATCCCAACGCGATTGCGGTGCTGGCGATCATCCTGACCGGCACCCCCGGCACCGCCTGGATCGAGTTCGACCAGGAAGAGGGGCGGCTGCTGCTGCATGTGCTGGACCTGCGCAGCGACGACGACTGGCAAAGCCTGATCCACGACCGCTACGAGGCGCTGCTTTTGGAGATATTCGAATGACAGCCGAGATCCTGCGTTTCGCCCTGGGCTATGCCCAGATCGCCCTGATCCTGGCCCTGGCGCTGGCCTGCTGGCGCATGCTGCTGGGACCGCGCGCCCAGGACCGGGTGCTGGGCCTTGATACGATGTACAGCATCGCCATGCTGCTGTTTTTGGTGATCGGGATGGGCAATGGCAATGTTTTCTTCTTCGAAGGCGCGCTGGTCATCGCGGTGCTGGGCTTTGTCACCACGGTGATCGCCGCCAAGTTCCTGATGCGCGGCGAGGTGATCGAATGAGGCATCTGGAACAGCTTCCGCCCTGGGCCGCGATCATCGTCGCGCTCTTCGTGGTCGTCGGCGCCACGCTGACGCTGCTGGGCGGGGTCGGGCTGGTGCGGCTGAAAAGCTTTTACCAGCGGCTGCACGCGCCGACCCTGGGCTATAGCTACGGCACGCTTCTGATCGTCCTGGCCTCGATGCTGATGTTCTCGCTGACCGAGGGGCGGGCGGTGGTGCATGAGCTGATGATCGGCGTCTTCATCATGATCACCACGCCGATCACCATGCTGATGCTGGGCCGCGCCGCCCTGCGCCGCGACCGCGACCGCAAGCTGGGCCATGACGAGGACGTGCCGCCCCGCCACCATGCCGTCCCGCCCGACGACGACCCCCAGGGCGATGCCTAGCGCGACTGCGCCAGCACCTGCCGCAAAAGCCCCGGATCGACGGCATCGGTGACAAAGGCCCGCCCGATGCCGCGCGCCAGCACGAAGCGCAGCTTGCCGTCCTGGACCTTCTTGTCCTGCGCCATCAGCCCGATCAGCGCCTCGTCATCGGGCAGGTCGCCCGGAATGTCGGCGATCCGCGCCGGCAGGCCCATGGCGGCCAGATGCGCCGCCACCCGCGACGGCGCCTCCTGGCTGCACAGGCCCAGCTTGGCGGAAAGCTCAAAGGCCAGCGCGCAGCCGATCGCCACCCCCTCGCCATGCAGCAGCCGGTCGCAATAGCCGGTGGCCGATTCCAGCGCATGGCCAAAGGTATGGCCCAGGTTCAGCAGCGCGCGCTCGCCCTGCTCGGTCTCGTCGCGCTGGACGATCCCCGCCTTCATCGTCACCGAATGCCGCACGGCGCGCTGGCGTAGCGCCGGGTCGGTGGCAAGCCCCGTGGCGTTGGCCTCTAGCCATTCAAAGAAGCCCTCGTCGCCCAGAAGCCCGTATTTGGCCACCTCGCCATAGCCGGCGCGGAAATCGCGCGGCGCCAGGGTGGTCAGCACGTCGATATCGGCCAGCACCAGCGCCGGCTGGTGAAAGGCGCCGATCAGGTTCTTGCCCTGGGGACTGTTGATCCCGGTCTTGCCGCCGACGGAACTGTCGACCTGGGCCAGAAGCGTGGTCGGGATCTGCACGAAGCGCACGCCACGGCGCAGGATCGCGGCGGCAAAGCCCGCCAGGTCGCCGATCACCCCGCCCCCCAGCGCAATGACCAGGTCCTTGCGCTCGATCCGCTGGGCCAGCAGCCATTCCACGGCCCGGCCCAGCTCGGCCCAGCATTTCGTGGCCTCGCCCGCCGGCAGGGCCAGCGCCGGCGCCTCGATGCCGTGCCGGGCCAGCGCCTCGCGCAGGGCGGGCAGATGCAGCCCGGCCACGGTTTCGTCGGTCAGGATGGCGACGCGGCGCTTGCCCGCCAGGGCCACGATCTCGTCCCCGGCCCGCGCCAGCAGGCCCTGGCCGATGCGCACGTCATAGGATCGCGCGCCAAGATCCACGTGAACGGTGTCGATGCTCATTTGCCCTCCAGGATCGCCGGATCATGCGCGCGGATCGCGTCCAGCACGCGGTCCGCCGTTTGTTCGATGCTGTCGCCGCGCTGCGCGGGAACGCGGATGTCGGCCAGCGCATAGACCGGGCTGCGCTCGGCCAGCAGCCGCTCCAGCGTGCCGCGCGGGTCCTGGGTCTGAAGCAGCGGCCGCGTCGGGCGATGCCGCACCCGGTGCCACAGCGTCTCCAGGTCGCAGTCCAGCCAGACCGCGACGCCGCCGGCCGCGATGCGGGCCCGGTTTTCCGGGCGCAGCCAGGCGCCGCCGCCGGTCGAGACGATGCTGGCCCCCGAATCCAGCACCCGGCCCAGCACCTCGGATTCGCGGGCGCGAAAGAAATCCTCGCCATCGCGGGCAAAGATTTCCGGGATGGTCATGGCCGCGGCGCGCTCGATCTCGGCATCGGTGTCCCAGAACGGCCGGCGCAACCGGCGCGCGATTTCGCCGCCGATCGCGGTCTTGCCCGCCCCCATCATCCCGATCAGCACGATGTTTTGCCGCATCACCACCCGGTTCCCGCCTTTTGCAACCGGACAGACTGATGGCGTGATCTTTCGGGAAATGCCATATATATTTCGCACGAGCCGGCGGCAGACCGGCAACAGAGTTCGAGGCGGAAGGGGCAATTCATGCGGCTTTTGAAGGTGGTGGTGGTTCTGGTCATCCTGATTCTGGCGGGCCTGGCCGGCTATGCCTATCTGGGGGACATGAGTTCCGACCCGCGCGAGATGCGCATGCCCGTCGAACTGCACCTGGATGCCGAAAGCCCCGCCCCGCCACAGGCACCCGCCCCCGCCCCGGAAGGCGAAGACAGCGAAACGGCCGCGACCGCCCCGGCGGCGGGCAGCGGGGAAGCGGGGCAGAATGACCTCGACTGACGGATACGGGCTGGCCTGCGTGCTGGCGGCAGGCCTGGCGCTTGGCCAGCCGGCCGCGGCCAAGCCGCCGCTTTCGGCCAGCGACTGGCTGTCGGGCAGCGTGCAGGAACCCGACAACATGTCGTCGTGGCGGCCGGGCGATCCGCGCCCGCCCGAACTTCGCCGCCGCGACATCGCCCCCAGCGGCGCGGTGGGTCCCGTCGGCGTGACCCGGCTGGGCGAGGGCAATCCCGACGGCAAGGGGACGGTTTCGCCGCGCGCGGCGGGGCTGCCGCCTGGGCTTTGGGGCGCCAGCCCGGCGCCCGAACTGGCGCGGCTGATCCGCGCCTCGAACCCGCGGCTGCCGGCGTTGCGGCGGCTGGAGCGGCGCATCCTGGCCGCGCAGCTAAGCCCGCCGCGGGCCGAGGCCGGACAGGAAGGCGCGCTGTTCCTGGCCCGCGTCGACAAGCTTCTGGACATGGGCGCCACCGGCGCGGCCAAGGAATTGCTGAAGGCGGCGGGTCCCGGCGACCCCGAGCGGTTCCGGCGGCTGTTCGACATCGCGCTGTTGTCGGGGGACGAGGCGCAGGCCTGCGAGATCATGGACCGCACCCCCGGCGTCGCGCCCAGCTTTTCGGCGCGCATCTTCTGCCTGGCCTATGGCGGCGACTGGGCGGCGGCGGCGCTGGTCTTTCACGGCGCAGACGCCCTGGCGCAGATCGACCCTGGAATGGCCGCGCTGCTGGCGCATTACCTGGACGACGGCTATTCCGACAGCGCCGAGCAACTGGTGTCGCCTGCGGTGGTTTCGCCGCTGGAACTGCGGCTGCACGAGGCGATCGGCCAGCCGCTGCCGTCGTCCAGCCTGCCATTGGCCTTTGCCCTGGCCGACCTGGATCAGAACGAAGGCTGGAAGGCGCGGCTGGACGCGGCCGAGCGGCTGGCGCGGGCCGGCGCCATCCCGGCCTCGCAATTGCGGATGATCTATCTGGAACAGAAGCCCGCCGCCTCGGGCGGGGTCTGGGACCGGGCCGCGGCCGTGCAGGCGCTGGCCGATGCGCTTCTGGCGCGCGATCGCGCCGCGGTGGCGCGCAGCCTGCCGCCCGCCTTCGACGCCATGGCGGCGGCGGGGCTGGGGCCGGCCCTGGCCGATATGGTCGGGGCCGAAGCCGGCGCCCTGGGGCTTGACGGTCGCGCCGGCCAATTGGCGCTGTGGCTGGCCTTGCAGGCATCCCAGCCGCAGGTGGTGCAAAGCCCGCCCGCCGACGTGCAGCCCTTCGACCTGTGGCTGTTGCGCTTTGCCGCGGGCGAGCCGGCCTCGGCCCCGCCGCCGGGGCAGGGCGAGCCGCTGGCAGCCGCGCTTTTCCCCGCCTTCTTGGGGCCGTCCGAACGGGACGTCCCCCAGGGCGCGGCGCAACTGATCCTGGCCGACCGCCGCGGCGAGGCGCTGCTGGCCGCCATCGCCGATGTCGATGCCGGGCTTGACGGCGACCTGCCGCGCGCGGCGCAGGGGCTGCGGGTGCTGCGGGTGCTGGGCCAGCAGGAAATCGCCCGCCAGGCCGCGGTCGAACTGGTCCTGGCCCCGGTGATGACGCCCCCGGCGGGCGCCGGCGCACCATGAGCCGCGGCCAGCAGGGCGATCCAGGCCGGATCTCGGCCTTTCTGGACGCGCAGGCGGCCGAGGCGGGGGCGGCGCGCAACACGCTGCTGGCCTATGGCCGCGACCTGCGCGATTTCGCGGATTGGCTGGCGGCGCGGGGCGACAGCCTGATGACCGTCCCGCGCGAGGGGGTCGAGGACTACCTGTCCCATTGCGACGCCCAGGGACTGTCGCGGGCGACGCGGGCGCGGCGGCTGTCCGCCATCCGGCAATGGACCCGCTTTGCTCTGGACGAAGGCTGGCGCGATGACGACCCGGCATGCCGCATCAGCGGGCCGGGCCGGACGCAGCGCCTGCCCAAGGTGCTGGACCGGGCCGAGGTGCAGGCGATGCTGGACGCCCTGCCCCGCCTTGGCCGCAACGAAACCGAGCGGGCGCGCAACCTGGCGCTGGTCGAACTGATCTATGCCACCGGCATGCGCGTAAGCGAACTGGTCTCGCTGCCCGTGGGCGCCTGCCGCGGCGATCCGGCGCTGCTGCTTATTCGCGGCAAGGGCGGCAAGGAACGGATGGTGCCGCTTAGCGATCCGGCGCGCCGGGCGCTGGCCGCCTGGCTGAAGCGGCGCGACAATGCGCCCGCCGAAAGCCCGCTGGGCCGGCTGGTCGCGGGCAAGGGCGCGCGCTGGCTGTTTCCCGCCCCCTCGCGCGAGGGGCACATGACCCGCCAGGCGATGAACGCACTGCTGGGGCAACTGGCCCTGGCGGCCGGGATCGACCCGGCCCGCGTCTCGCCGCATGTCATCCGCCACGCCTTTGCCACGCATCTGCTGGAGGGCGGGGCCGACCTGCGCGCGATCCAGACGCTGCTGGGCCATGCCGACCTGGGCACGACCGAAATCTATACCCATGTCATGGACACGCGGATGCGCGATCTGGTGCTGAACCATCATCCGCTGGCCCATGCCGACACCAGCGGAAAGAAGCCATGACCGTCCCAGCCCTGGCCGCGGATGCGGCCGCATCGGCCGCCGCGCCGGCCCGCGATTCGATCCTTGCCGATCCGGTGATCTGGCTGACCTGCGCCGCCATCCTGCTGCTTTTGGCGCTTTCGGCGTTCTTCTCGGGCTCGGAAACGGCGCTGACCGCCTCCAGCCAGGCCAAGCTGCGGGCTAGGGCCGACAAGGGGGATGCGGGCGCCACGCGGGCGCTTGACGTAACCCGCGACAGCGAAAGGCTGCTCGGCTCGCTTCTTCTGGGCAACAACGTGGTCAACATCCTGTCGGCCAGCCTGGCCACGGCGCTGTTCACCCGCATCCTTGGCGCCGGCGGCGTGGCGGTCGCGACGCTGGTGATGACCGCACTGGTGCTGATCTTTTCAGAGGTGCTGCCCAAGACCTATGCCATCCTTGCCCCCGAGGAACTGTCAAGCCGCGTCGCCCGTCCCATCGGCATCTTCACCCGCATCATGGCCCCGATCGTGGCGGTGGTGCGGCTGATCGTGCGCGGCATCCTGGCGCTGCTGGGCTTTCGTCCCGACCGGGCAAGCCACGTCTTTTCCGTCCAGGAGGAAATCGCCGGCGCCCTGGCCATCGCGCAATCCAGCGGCTCGGTCGAAAAAGAGGACCGGGACCGCCTGCTGGGCGCGCTGGACCTGGGCGAGCGCGCGGTCGAAGAGGTGATGCTGCACCGCTCGCGCATCGAGATGATCGACGCCGGCCTTCCCACCGATCAGGTGCTGGACCTGGTGCTGAAAAGCCCGCACACCCGCCTGCCCGTCTATCGGGGCGAGCGCGAGAATGTCGTCGGCGTGATCCATGCCAAGGACCTGCTGCGCGGCGTGCGTCGGGCGCTTCAGGACCAGGGACCCGAGGCCTTGCGCAGCTTTGACGTCATGGACACCGCCATGCCGCCCTATTTCGTGCCCGAGACCACGCCGCTGGACGAGCAGATGCGCGAGTTTCTGAAACGGCATACGCATTTCGCGCTGGTGGTGGATGAATATGGCAGCCTGCGCGGGCTGATCACGCTAGAGGACATCCTGGAGGAAATCGTCGGCGAAATCACCGACGAACACGACATGGACGCCGCGCAATCGCTGCTGCCGGGACCGCAGGGCGATTACGTGGTCGAGGGGGCGATGACCATCCGCGACCTGAACCGGGCGCTGGACTGGTCGCTGCCCGACGACGAGGCCAATACCGTCGCCGGGCTGGTGATCCACATGGCGCAGTCCATCCCTGCGGCGGGGCAGGTGTTTTCCTTTCACGGCTACCGTTTCGAGGTGCTGTCGCGGCGGGAAAACCGCATCACCCGCCTGCGCATCCGCCCGCTTGAGCCGGCGGCGGCCGGCTGATCGCCGTCAATGGTCGGCCATGGCGGCGGCGCGCCGGGCTGCATCGGCGCTGCCGCCGCTGCCGTTGAAAAAGGCGTTCAGCGCCACCGCCGCGATGGTCGCCAGCAGGATGCCCGATTCGACCAGCGGGTGGATGGCATGCGGCGTCCATTGCTTGAAATCCGGCGCGACCAGGGGGATCATCCCGAAGCCAAGCGCCACCGCCACCACGAACAGGTTGTTGCGGTTGCCGGCGAAATCCACCGTCGAAAGGATGCGGATCCCCGTCGCGGCAACCATGCCGAACATCACCAGCCCCGCTCCGCCCAGCACCGGGGTCGGCAGCGATTCGACCGCCGCGCCCATCTTGGGCACCAGCCCGAACAGGATCAGGATCATCCCGCCCGTGACGCAGATGAAGCGGCTCTTGATCCCCGTGACGCCGACCAGGCCGACATTCTGGCTGAACGAGGTATAGGGAAAGGTGTTGAAGATGCCGCCGATCAGCGTACCCAAGCCATCGGTGCGCAGCCCGGCGGTCAGGCGGCGCGGGGTGATCTCGCGCCCGGTCATATCGCCCAGCGCCAGGAACATGCCGGTCGATTCGATCATCACCACGATCATCACCAGCACCATGGTCACGATCAGCACCGGGTCAAAGATCGGCATGCCGAAATGAAAGGGCGCGACGATGCCGAACCAATGCGCCTCGGCCACCTTGTGAAAGGTCATCTGCCCCAGCACGATGGTCAGCCCCGCGCCGATCAGCATGCCCAGAAGCACCGCGATATTGGCAACGAAGCCGCGGCCGAAGCGGGCGATCAGCAGGATCGCCACCAGCACCACCCCGGAAATGGCGATGTTCACCGGCTGGGCGTAAAGCGGGTTCTGCACGCTGGGCGCGGGGGCAAAGCCCTGGGGCAGCGCCGGGACCACGCCGGTCCCGGCCAGGTCGCGCAACTGGTTCAGCCAGCCCGCCGCGACCGGGTCCACCACCTTGGGCGCGGTCGGCCCGACCGGGTTGCCGAAGATCCAGTTGATCCCCACCCGCATCAGCGTGACGCCGATCACAAGGATGATGGTGCCGGTCACCAGCGGCGGAAAGAACTTCAGCATCCGCCCGACGAAGGGCGCGATCAGCATGGCCACGATCCCCGCGCCGATGATGGCGCCAAAGATCATCCGCGCGCCGTCGGGCCCCGGATAGGCGTTGGCCATGGCGACCATCGGCCCGACCGAGGCGAAGGTCACGCCCATCATCACCGGCAGCTGGATGCCGAACCAGCGCGTCACGCCCAGCGACTGGATGATGGTGGCGATACCGCAGCAAAACAGGTCGGCCGAGATCAGGAAGGCCACGTCCTCGGGCGCAAGCTTCAGCGCCCGGCCGACGATCAGCGGCACGGCGACCGCGCCGGCATACATGACCAGCACATGCTGCAAGCCCAGGGTCGCCATGCGCAGCGGCGGCAGGATCTCGTCCACCGGATCCATCGCGGGTGTCGCGGTCCTGGTCATCGTAACGCTCCCGTTCGTCCTGCCGGATATCGTGGCTTTTTGCTGAAAGCTTGCGCCGGCCGGCGGGGATTGGCAAACGCTTTATGACGATTGCGTGATCCGCAGGCCCGCACCGGCCGCGGGGTCGGCCTGCATCTCGCGGCCGATGGCCCGGCCCAGGGTTGCGCTCAGGCCCAGTTCCGGCCAGGCGGCCGCGGCCGCTTGCAGATGCGATCCGGCGCGCGCCGCGTCCTGCGCCCCCGCCGCGCGCAGCGCCGCCGACAACAGCAGCAGCGGATGGTCCGGTGCCAGTTCCAGCGCCGCCTTTAGCCAGCGCCGGCCGGCCTTGTCATTGCCCGCGGCGAAACAGACATCGGCCAGCCGCTTGCGGGTCAGCATCTGCCCCGGCCGGGCCGCGTCCAGCCAGTGCAGGATCGCCAGCGCCCGGTTCAGCCGGCCATGCAGCCGCAGGACCGAGGCGCAAAAGCCCAGCCAATGCGCATCCCTGTCCGAAAGCGGCGGCTGTTCCCCCTTGGCCAGCGCCGCCTCGACCCGCGCCAGGTCGTCGGCCCAGGGGGACAGCTTGCGCCAGAACTCGGGCCAAAGCAGCAGTTCCCGCTGCGGCCCCGCCTCGCGCACGAATTCGGACCAGTCGACGCGCAGCACCCAAAGCGGCAGGATATTGCCCTTGTCGCGATCCGGGTTGGGTTGCGCGAGGGCGGGCAGCAATTCGGGCGGCAAGGCCAAGGCCGACGCCGCGCGCCCGCCCTTGCGCAGCAGGCGGTAGGCCAGCGCCGGCATGATCGGCCCCTCGGCGGCGCGGCCGGTAAAGACCATATCCAGAAAGGCCGCGTCCAGCCCGTCCCGCCCGGCCTTGCCATCCCTGGCTTCGTTCTGGGTCACCAGGACCACCTGCCGGCATTGCGGCTTGTCGCGGTTGCGCATCAGCGGCGCCTCCAGCCCCTGCTGCGCCAGCCCATGCGCCTTTTTCCGGCGGCCGACGGTCCAGGCCAGCACCGCAAGCTCGCGATAAAGAAAGGGGAACCGCTCCAGCAGCGCGCGCTGGCCGGCCAGCGCATCGACCAGTTCCGCCCCGCGTCCCGCCCCCGCCGCGTGACCCGCGGCGTAGCTGACGCTTTGCGCCAGGTCGCCGGGGGCAAAGAAGCTGCCCGGCGCCGCGATCACCCGATCAAGCAGCGCGTCATAGGCAGCCAGGCGCCGATCCGCCGGCAAGGCCGAAGGCAACGCCACGATCCGGCATTGCCCGATCATCGCGGCGGCGCGCGAAAAGGCGCTGTGGCTGGGCGCGCCCACCTGGGCGCAGCCGGCCATCAACAGCAGCTCCAGCAGGTCGCGCTCGGCCGGGGTCAGCGCGCCGTGATCCAGAAGCTCGTGGGCCAGGACCACCCGCGCGCAGCCCTGGCGCAGATGCTCGACCGCCGTCGGCGTGTCCGAAAAGGCGATGACCGGCCCCTCGACCCCGGCGACGAAGGCGCGAAAGAACTCGTCGGGCACATATTTCGACGCCCAGGAGGAATAGGACCAGGGATCGCCGTCCAGGATGTCGCCGCGCCGGACATGGATCGCCACCGGCTGCCCGCCCCCGGCCCGCCCCAGGACGCGCCGCGCCTGGGCAAGCGCGTCCGACAGGCGCGGCGACAGCGCAAGCTCGGCCGCCATTGCGCGCAGCCCGGCCGCGGCCTCGGCCTCGGGCTCGTCCATGAAGCGGATCACCTCGGACATCGCATCGCATTCGTAGCGCCGCCCTTCGGCCAGCGTCCGCGCAAAGCCGGCGGTGTTCATGCCCGGCGCCGCCGCAGGCAGGTTGCGCCGCCCTGCGCGATCGGGCGGGCGCGTCACGATGTCGATATGGGCGGCGACGAATGCCGGCGTCAGAAAGTCGCGCGGATCGGTCAGTTCGGGATAGGGACCGCCCGGCTGGGACAGCCACAGATAGCGCCCCGAGACCCCGAACTTGCGCGCCATCCGCATGACATTGAGCAGGCAGATCAGCCGCGCGCCGATCCGATCCTGCCGGAAACCGATGATGGCATGGTGCTTTGTCATGCGAAACCGCCCGTCCACCCCCCTTGCGGCTTGCAACCGCGCGCCCCCGTGCCTATCAGGACCTGCCGCCATACAACAGCACGGAAATCCCGATATGGACATCGCAGCCCGCCGCAAGGCCGATCCCGCCCACTGGCGCCTCGCCACCGCGATCCGCGCCCTTTCCATGGATGCCGTCGAGGCGGCGAATTCCGGCCATCCCGGCATGCCGATGGGCATGGCCGACGTGGCCACGGTCCTGTTCCGCAACCACCTGAAATTCGACGCCGCCGCGCCGAACTGGTTCGACCGCGACCGCTTCGTGCTGTCTGCGGGCCATGGCTCGATGCTGATCTATTCGCTGCTGCATCTGACCGGATACGAGCAGATGTCGATCGACCAGATCCGCAACTTCCGGCAATGGGGTTCGATCACCGCCGGCCATCCCGAATACGGCCATGCCGAGGGGGTCGAGACGACGACCGGCCCCCTGGGCCAGGGCATCGCCACCGCCGTCGGCTTCGCCATCGCCGAAGAGGCGATGCGCGCCCAGTTCGGCGATGCGCTGTGCAGCCACAAGACCTGGGTCATCGCCGGCGACGGCTGCCTGATGGAGGGCATCAGCCAAGAGGCCATCGGCCTGGCCGGCCACCAGAAGCTCGGCAACCTGATCGTGCTTTGGGACAATAACGACATCACCATCGACGGCCGGGTGTCGCTGTCGGATTCGACCGACCAGTTGCAGCGCTTCGAGGCTTCGGGCTGGCGCACGCTTGCCTGCGACGGCCACGACCCGGCCGACATCGAACGCGCCCTGGCCGATGCCGCCAGCGGCCAGGACGGCCGCCCGGTCCTGGTCGCCTGCAAGACCATCATCGGCTTCGGCGCACCCAACAAGCAGGACAGTTCCGGCGTGCACGGCTCGGCGCTTGGCGCGGCCGAGATCGCCGCCGCGCGCGAGGTGCTGGGCTGGGACGCGGCCGCCTTCAGCGTGCCCGACGACATCCTGGCCGACTGGCGCGCCATCGGCGCCCGCGGCCGGGCGGAACGCGAAGCCTGGGCCGCCCGCGTCGATGCGGCGGAAAACCGCGACGAATTCGCCCGCCGCATCTCGGGCGGCACCAGCGACCGGCTGGCGCCCACCATCGCCGCGCTCAAGCAGCAGGCGCTGGCCAGCCAGCCCAAGGTCGCGACCCGCAGGGCCAGCGAGATGGTGCTGGAAGTGGTGAACCCCGAACTGCCCGAAACGCTGGGCGGCTCGGCCGACCTGACCGGCTCGAACAACACCCGGACCAAGGACCTGGGCATGTTCACGCCGGAAAACCGCACGGGCCGCTATATCCATTACGGCATCCGCGAACATGGCATGGCGGCGGCGATGAACGGCATCTGGCTGCATGGCGGCTTTCGCCCCTATGGCGGCACCTTCATGTGCTTCACCGACTACGCCCGCGGCGCGATGCGGCTTTCGGCGCTGATGGGCCTGCCAGTGACCTATGTCATGACCCATGACAGCATCGGCCTGGGCGAGGACGGGCCGACCCACCAGCCGGTCGAGCATCTGGCGATCTGCCGCGCCACGCCCAACACGCTGACCCTGCGCCCCTGCGACCTGATCGAGACCGCCGAGGCCTGGGAAATCGCGCTGACAAGCGAATCGACCCCCACGGTCATGGCGCTGTCGCGTCAGAACCTGCCCCTGCTGCGCCAGGATGCGGGCGAAAACCTGACCGCCCGCGGCGCCTATATCCTGCGCGAAGCCAGCGCCGCGCCAAGGGTGATCCTGATGGCCTCGGGCTCCGAGGTTGAAATCGCCGTCGCCGCGCGCGAAACACTCGAAGCCCAGGGCGTGCCCACCCGCGTGGTCTCGGTCCCGACGATGGAGCTTTTCCGCGACCAGGATGCCGAATACCGCCGGCAGGTGCTGCCCGCCGGCACCGTGCGCATCGCCATCGAGGCCGCCATCCGCCAGCCCTGGGACTGGCTGCTTCTGGGCGAGCGCGGGCGCGAGGAAACCTCGGGCTTCATCGGCATGACCGGCTTTGGCGCCTCGGCCCCGGCGCCGACGCTCTACGAGCAGTTCGGCATCACGCCCGAGGCCACGGTGGCCGAGGCCCGCCGCCTGCTCGGCTGACCCATCGGGGCCGCGCCCACCCGGCGCGGCCCACCGGCCAGACCCGCGACTTCTTCGTTGCCCAAATACCCATGCACCGGCGCGCGCGCGCCCCCAGGCAATTCCCGCGCCCGGCTTTCACCGTTTCCCAAATACTCCTGCGGCCGCGCAGCACAGGCGCGCGCGCCACCCATGGTCCCCGCCACCGCTGGCGCGCATGACCAAGGGCGAAAGGGACCAGCGATGGCACCGTCCGAACCCAGCCCCGGCGCCCTGCCGCCCATCCTTGCGCCGACGGGCGATCCGGCGCGCCCGACGCAATTGCGCGGCATCGTGCTTTTGCTGCTGGCGATCTTCCTGTTCACGCTGATGGACGCGACCGGCAAGCACCTCTCGACGCTTTACCACCCGGTGCAGGTGGTCTGGATACGCTTCCTCACCAACCTGGCCATCGTCGCGGCGATCTTCGCGCCGCGGCTGCGCGCCACCCTGGCCACGCGCAGGCCGGTGGTGCAGGCCTTCCGCGGGCTCACCCAGCTCTGCTCGATCCTGCTGTTCTTCAGCGCGCTGCAATTTGTCGGCCTGGCCGAGGCGACGGCGATCATGGACATCAACCCGGTCCTTATCACGCTGGGCGCGGCGCTTTTCCTGGGCGAATCGATCGGCATCCGGCGTATCCTGGGCATCCTGGCCGCGCTTTGCGGGGCGCTGCTCATCATCCGCCCCGGTGCCGGCGTCTTTCATCCCGCCGCGCTGCTGGCGCTTGCCGCCGCCTTCACCTATGCGGCCGGGGCCATCCTGACCCGCGTGGCGCGAAGCGATTCCACCGCCACCTCGATCCTGTGGTCGGCGCTGGTGGGCACCGCCCTGTCGTCGCTTGCCGTGCCCCTGGTCTGGCAGCCCATCGCCATCGGCGACATCTGGGCCTTCCTGCTGCTTGGCGGGTTCGGCACCGCGGCGCAGGCGCTGCTGATCCGCGCCTTTTCCCTGGCCGAGGCGGCGGCCATCGCCCCCTTCGGCTATACCGGGCTGATCTGGGCCGGGCTTTGGGGCTGGCTGTTCTGGGGCACCCTGCCCGACCGCTGGACCGTTATCGGCGCGTTGATCATCGTGGCCGCCGGGCTATATGTCTGGATGCGCGAGGCCCGCGCGATGAACCGGGCCACCGGAACGGGGGCGCAATGACCGAAACCGACATCCAGGACCCCGCGCCGCTGCGCGACCGCCTGGCCAATGGCGCCTTTCTGGCCGTGATGGTCCTGGCGCGGCTTTTGCCCTATCGCCGGCGCGTGGCGGCCATGGGCTGGTTCTTTGCCCATGTCCTGGGTCCGTTGGCCGGCTGGCGGGGACGCATCCGCGCCAACCTGGCCCTGGCCCGCCCCGATCTTGCCGCGCCCGAGATCCGCCGCCTGACCCGCGCAGTGCCCGAGAATGCCGGCCGCTCGCTGGCCGAGATCTATTCCGGGACCGAGTTCACCGACCGCATCCATGCAGCCGATCCGCTGGCCGGCGCCGGCCTGCCGGCGCTGGAACAGGCCGCGCAGGCGGGGCGCCCGGTCATCCTGGCCGTGGCGCATTTCGGCAATTACGACGCCCTGCGCGCGGCGCTTTCCGGGCGCGGCTGGCCGATCGGCGCGCTTTACCGCCCCATGAACAACGAGGCCTTCAACCGCCACTACATCCCCGCCATGCGCGCCATCGCCGAGCCGATGTTCCCGCGCGGCCGCTCCGGGCTGGCGGCCATGCTGCGCTTTCTCAAGGGCGGCGGCTGGCTGGCGCTTGGCTTCGACCAGTTCGACGACCACGGTGCCGAGCTGCGCTTTTTCGGGCGGCCGACCCGGACCGTGCTGACCCCGGCGGAACTGGCGCTGCGCTATGACGCGCTGATCCTGCCGGCGGCGGGCATCCGCCAGCCCGACGGGCTGGGCTTTCGCGTCCAGATCGGCGCCCCCATCCCGCATAGCGACGCCGCGACCATGATGCAGGCGCTGAACGACGATCTGGAACGTCTGGTGCGCGCCCATATGGAGCAATGGTTCTGGGTGCATCGGCGCTGGAAACGCCGGGCTTAGGCGGCGAAACCCTTTCCCTCGGGTCGCCCGACGGGCTATAAGGGCGCGCAAATCCGCCGCGCAGACAGAACGCGGGCCCCGACAACGACATCCAGAGGACGGCATGAGCGACGATTCCAACAACGCTGGTCACGAAAAGCGCCATCACGAGGGCGATGTCGCCTTCATCCAGGCGCTTGCGGAACTGCTCGATCGCAACCAACTGACCGAACTGACCGTCAAGCGCGAATATGACGAAAACGACCGGCTGACCGTCAGCCTGTCCAAGCAGCAGAAACAGGCCGCCGCCCCGCAAGCCATGCCGGCCGCATTCGCCGCAGCCCCGGCGGCTGCCGCGCCCGCCCCTGCCGCGGCCGCGGCCCCGGCCAGCGAAGATCCCGCCAGCCTGCCCGGCGTCGTGACCTCGCCCATGGTCGGCACCGCCTATCTGGCGCCCGAACCCGGCGCGGCCAATTTCGTCAGCATCGGCCAGCAGGTCAAGGAAGGCGACACCTTGCTGATCGTCGAGGCGATGAAGACCATGAACCACATCCCCTCGCCCCGTTCGGGCACGGTCAAGCGCATCCTGGTCGACGACGGCAGCCCGGTCGAGTTCGGCGCCCCCCTGATGGTCGTCGAGTGAGGCGCGGATGTTCGACAAGATCCTGATCGCCAACCGCGGCGAGATCGCGCTGCGCGTGATCCGCGCCTGCCGCGAGATGGGCATCGCCTCGGTCGCGGTGCATTCCACCGCCGATACCGATGCCATGCATGTGCGCATGGCCGACGAATCCGTCTGCATTGGCCCGCCCTCTTCGACAGACAGCTACCTGTCCCAGCCCGCCATCATCTCGGCCTGCGAGATCACCGGCGCGCAGGCCGTGCATCCCGGCTATGGCTTTCTGTCGGAAAACGGCGGTTTCGTGCAGATGCTGGAAGATCACGGCATCACCTTCATCGGCCCCTCGGCCGAACATATCCGCATCATGGGCGACAAGATCACCGCCAAGGAGACGGCAAAGTCGCTGGGCATTCCGGTGGTGCCCGGCTCTGACGGCGGCGTGGCGGACGTGGCGGCGGCCAAGCGGGTGGCGGCCCAAATCGGCTATCCGGTCATCATCAAGGCCACCGCCGGCGGCGGCGGGCGCGGCATGAAGGTCGCGCATGACGAAGCCGCGCTGGAAACCGCCTTTCGCACCGCCCGCGCCGAGGCCAAGGCGGCCTTCGGCAATGACGAAGTCTATATCGAGAAATACCTGCAACGCCCGCGCCATATCGAAATCCAGGTCTTTGGCGACGGCCGCGGCCGCGCCGTGCACCTGGGCGAGCGCGACTGTTCGCTGCAACGGCGCCACCAGAAGGTGCTGGAAGAAGCGCCCGGACCCGTCATTACCGACGAGCAGCGCGCCCGCATCGGCGGCATCTGCGCCGATGCCATGGCAAAGCTGGGCTATCGCGGCGCCGGCACCATCGAGTTCCTGTTCGAGGATGGCGAGTTCTATTTCATCGAGATGAACACCCGCCTTCAGGTCGAGCATCCGGTGACCGAGGCGATCTTTGGCGTCGACCTGGTGCGCCAGCAGATCCTGGTCGCCGCCGGCCAGGGAATGGAGTTCCACCAGCAGGACCTGAAGATCAGCGGCCATGCCATCGAGGTGCGGATCAATGCGGAAAAGCTGCCGAACTTCACCCCCTCGCCCGGCCGGATCTCGCAATATCATGCGCCGGGCGGGCTGGGCGTGCGGATGGATTCGGCGATCTATGACGGCTATCGCATCCCGCCCTATTACGACAGCCTGATCGGCAAGCTGATCGTGCATGGCCGCGACCGCCCCGAGGCGCTGGCGCGGCTGAACCGCGCCCTGGGCGAGTTGATCGTGGACGGGGTCGACACCACCGTGCCGCTGTTCCGGGCGCTGATCGAAAATCCCGACATCCAGCGCGGCGACTATTCGATCCATTGGCTGGAACGCTGGCTGGCCGAGATGACCGCCGGCGGCTAGGCGATGCGGCACCCGGCAAGACAGGCGGCCTGCGCATGAGCGGCGGCGGGCTGACCTCCGAAGGGATGCTGGCCGCCTATGCCCAAGGGGTGTTTCCGATGGCGCAATCCGCCTCGGACCCGCGGCTTTACTGGTTCGAACCGCGTGTCCGAGGCATCCTGCCGGTGGGCGGGGTGCATGTGTCGCGCTCGATGCGGCGCTTTCTGCGCCATTGCGGGTGGCAGGCGACGCTGGACCGCGACTTTGCCGCCACCGTCGAGCACTGCGCCGAACGCGACGAAACCTGGATCAACGCCACGCTTTTCGGGTTTTACCTGGACCTGTTCCGGCGGGGCCATGCGCATTCGCTGGAAATCCGCGACGGCGGGGACCTGGTCGGCGGGGTGTTCGGCTTGTCGCTGGGCAGCGCCTTCTTTGCCGAAAGCATGTTCTCGCGGCGCGAGAACGCGTCCAAGGCGGCGCTGATCTGGATGTCCTCGCATCTGGCGCGCTGCGGCTTCACGCTATGGGATACGCAATATCCCAGCCCGCATCTGGCCTCGATGGGGGGCCAGGCGATCCCGCGGCTGGAATATCGCCGCCGGCTGTCCGCGGCGCTGCGGCACCGCGCCGATTTCAACGCCAGCCCCCTGCCCGACCGTCAGGCCCTGTTGCAGGAAATCACCCAGACGTCATAGCGCGGGTCATCCAGCGCCGAAAGCGCCGGCGAAGAGGCGATCATCCAGCCCGCGAACAGGCGCGCATTGGCCTGGCTGTCGGTGATCGTCAATTCGGCATAGGCATCCGAACTGGGATCCGCCGCCGGATAGCGGCATTCCGCCAGGTCAAGCCGAAGCCGCCCGAACTGGACCGATTCGCCCACCGCCAGCGAGAAATCCTGTGTCCGGCCGGTGACCTTGTCCAGCCCGCGCAGTTCCGCGCCGTTGCCGCGTGCGGTTTCAGGGCCGCGGGCGGCTTCGGCGGCGCGCTGACGCTCGGCTGCCGAAGGTTCGGCGGGAACCACCGCATCGGGGTCGTCGCTGAAGGCGGGGTCGATCATCAACTGCTGATCCTGGGCCGGTTCGTCCTGGGCCAGGGCGGGGCTGGCAGCCAGCAGCAGGCACAGGCCGGCACGGACCAGAGGATGGATCATTGCCCTTGGCCCCCGCTTTGCGCATCCACGAATTTCATCATCAGCGAAATCAGGCTGACCGCGCCCTGCACATCCTCGATCTCGTCGCCGGGGGCCAGATCGTCGGGCGCGCCGCCCGGCTGCAATTCGATATAGGCGCCCCCCAGCAGCCCGTCCGACTGGATCAGCGCCGCGCTGTCGCTGGGCAGGCGGATCGCCTGGGGCAGGCGCAGCCGCGCTTCGGCGAAATAAGTCTGGGGGTTCAGGTCGACCGCGGAAACGCGGCCGATGCGGACGCCGGCCAGCCGGACATCCGTCCCCACCTCGATGCCGTCGACATTGGGGAAAGCCGCGCGCAAGTCATAGCCGCCCGCCAGGGACGCGCCCAGCTTGCCCCCTGCGGTGGACCAGGCCAGAAAGCCCGCCACCACGGCCAGCACCGCCGCGCCAGCCCAAAGCTCGGCCCGTTCGGCGGCGGTGTTCATCGCCTATTCCGGCTGCCAGGCGTCATAATCGCGACGCTCGACCGGCTTGGCGCGATAAAGCGAGCCGGCCGGGTGATAGGCGCCCGGCGTGCCGGTCTGGTTCGGCTCATGCGGCTTTTCCCAGGGCTTGCGGGCCAGCGGCGCCTGGGTCGGCGGTTCCCGATAGGTATGGTGCAGCCAGCCGTGCCAATCCGGCGAAATCCGGCTTGCCTCGGCTTCGCCGTTATAGATGACCCAGCGCCGCTTGCCGCCCGCCGACTGGTAATAGACGTTGCCCTGGTCGTCCTCGCCCACCCTTTCGCCGTAAAGCTTGGTCCAGACCTGGGTGTTCAGGGTCTGGCTGTTCCACCAGGTCAGAAAGCGCAGCAGAAACGACATGGGTGCGAACCTCGTCAATCGGATATGTTGGAGATATGGCGCAACTCGCGGCAAAGGTCCAGAGAGGCTTGGCCCATCCCCCCGGATGGGGCAAATCGACGCAAGCCGGAGCGGGGCCTTGCGGCCGCGCCGCAACCGCGCAGCGCGCCTTCGCCCCCGGCGCCGCAGCCGCGGCGCCGTTGCACGCTTTCAGCGCGTCAGCCGGCGGTCGCGGCTTCCTTTTTCGAATCGGTGTGGATCAGCAGCGGCTTGGCCGCAGGATTTTCCACCGCCTCTTCGTTGACCACCACCTCTTCGACGCTGTCCATGCCGGGCAGGTCGAACATGGTGTCAAGCAGGATATCCTCCATGATCGAGCGAAGCCCGCGCGCGCCGGTCTTGCGCTTGATGGCGCGCTTGGCGATGGCGGTCAGCGCGTCATCGGTGAAGGTCAGCTTGACGTTTTCCAGGTCGAAAAGCCGCTGATACTGCTTGACCAGCGCGTTCTTGGGCTGGGTCAGGATGATGATCAGCGCCGCCTCGTCCAGGTCGCCCAGGGTGGCGATGACGGGCAGCCGGCCGACGAATTCCGGGATCAGGCCGAATTTCAGCAGATCTTCGGGTTCGAGCTGCTTGAAGAGTTCGCCCACGCCCTTATCTTCGTCTTCCTTGACCGCGGCGCCAAAACCCATCGCCGTGCCCTTGTTGCGCTGCGCGATGATCCGGTCCAGTCCGGCAAATGCGCCGCCGCAGATGAACAGGATATTGGTGGTGTCGACTTGCAGGAATTCCTGCTGCGGATGCTTGCGCCCGCCCTGCGGCGGCACGCTGGCGACCGTGCCCTCCATGATCTTCAGCAGCGCCTGCTGCACGCCCTCGCCCGACACGTCGCGGGTGATCGAGGGGTTGTCGGACTTGCGGGTGATCTTGTCGACCTCGTCGATATAGACGATGCCGCGCTGCGCGCGTTCGACGTTGTATTCGCTGGCCTGCAACAGCTTGAGGATGATGTTCTCCACATCCTCGCCGACATAGCCGGCCTCGGTCAGCGTGGTGGCATCGGCCATGGTAAAGGGCACGTCCAGGATGCGCGCCAGCGTCTGCGCCAGCAGCGTCTTGCCGCAGCCGGTCGGGCCGATCAGCAGGATGTTCGACTTGGCCAGTTCGATATCGGTCTTGGAACTGTGGTTCAGCCGCTTGTAATGGTTGTGGACGGCCACCGACAACACGCGCTTGGCATGTTCCTGGCCGATGACGTAATCGTCCAGCACATCGCAGATCTCGCGCGGGGTCGGCACCCCGTCGCCGGATTTCAGCGCCGAGGACTTGGTTTCCTCGCGGATGATGTCCATGCACAGTTCGACGCATTCGTCGCAGATGAACACGGTCGGACCGGCAATCAGCTTGCGTACCTCATGCTGGCTCTTGCCGCAGAAGCTGCAATAGAGCGTGTTCTTGCTGTCGCCGCCGGTCGGATTGGCCATCAGTTGATCCTCGTATTGCACCGGAGGCCCGGCAGGAGTGCCGGACGACCGCCTGTTCGGGCGCGGCGGGCCGCGCCATCGGGGTTGGCTGCCATGTTACGGGCCGCCCCGGCCCGTCACAATCCCCAAAACGTCAGCCCCGGCGGCTTCCCGCAGCCGTGATCACTTCTCTGGCTCGGCCTTGCCGCGCGCCACCAGGATCTCGTCGATGAGGCCCCATTCCTTGGCTTCGAGCGGCGACATGAAGCGGTCGCGCTCCAACGCTTCCTCGACCTCTTCCAGGGTGCGGCCGGTATGCTGGACATAGATCTCGTTCAAGCGCCGCTTGAGCTTTTCGGTTTCGCGCGCATGGATCAGGATGTCGGTGGCCTGGCCCTGGAACCCGCCCGAGGGCTGGTGGACCATCACCCGGCTGTTGGGCAGCGAGAAGCGGTGCCCCGGCTGGCCCGCGCACAAAAGCAGCGATCCCATCGAGGCAGCCTGCCCCACCACCAGGGTCGAGACGCGCGGCTTGATGTATTGCATCGTGTCATAGATCGACAGGCCCGCGGTCACGACGCCGCCGGGGCTGTTGATATACATGCTGATGTCCTTGGTCGGGTTTTCCGCCTCAAGGAACAGCAACTGGGCCGAGATCAGCGTCGCCATGCCGTCATGCACCGGACCGGACAGGAAGATGATCCGTTCCTTGAGCAGGCGCGAGAAGATGTCATAGGCACGTTCGCCGCGGCTGGTCTGTTCGACGACCATGGGGACGAGTGTGTTCATGTAGAATTCTGCCGGATCGTGCATGTCTGTCCTTTGTCCCTGCCTGGCCTGCCCGTTTCGCGATTCGTCCCAAGGGGTCTGCCCTGCGGGATCGCTTAGCTGCGAAAGGTTGACAGAGTCTTAGTAACGCCAGCCCCGAAGGACAAGAGAGCGATAAAATTTGCCCCCATCCGCCCCGCCCGGTAATCTGGCCGGCGAGCGACGGAGAAACGCATGAAACTGATCGTCGGCCTGGGCAATCCGGGCGCGAAATACGCCGCGAACCGGCATAATGTGGGCTTCATGGCGGTCGGGCGCATCGCCGCCGACCACGGCTTTTCGCCCTGGCGCGCCCGCTTCCAGGGCGAAATCGCCGAAGGGCGGCTGGGGGGCGTGCGCGTCACCCTGCTGCGGCCCGCGACCTTCATGAACCTGTCGGGCCAGTCCGTGGGCGAGGCGATGCGCTATCTGAAGCTTGCCGCCCAGGACGTGATCGTGCTGCATGACGAACTGGACCTTGCCCCCGGCAGGCTGCGGCTGAAGACCGGGGGCGGGCATGCGGGCCATAACGGGCTGCGCTCGATCCACCAGCATGTCGGCGAGGGCTATCGCCGCCTGCGCATCGGCATCGGCCATCCCGGCGACAAGGACCGCGTTGCCGGCTATGTGCTGTCGGACTTTGCCAAGGCCGAGCAAGAGGGTCTAGACGACGTGCTGCGCGCCATCTCGGACGGGGCCGAGGCGCTGGCGGCGGGCGACGATGCGCGCTTCATGAATGCGGTGGCGGCGCGGCTGGCGCCTGCCCGCAACAGCGGCACCCGGCCGCAAAAGCCCGGCGACATCCCGGCGCCCCGGCCCGCACAGGCCCAGGCGCCCGAGGCGGCACCGGCCAGCCTTGCCGACCGGCTGAAAGCCCTGGGCGACCGCTTCCGCTGACCGCCCGGCCGCCCGGCCGTCATAGACCATGGCATCCCAAGGAGATCCCAGATGGACCCCGCGCTCAACGTCCTTGGCGGCAAGCTGGAAACCTGTTCGACCGCGCCGCTGACCGGCTTTTTCCGCGATGGTTACTGCAATACCGGCCCCGAGGATCGCGGCCGGCATACCGTCTGCGTCATCGTCACCGCCGAGTTCCTGGCGCTGTCGAAATACCTGGGCAACGACCTTAGCACGCCGCGGCCCGAGTTCCGTTTTCCGGGGCTGAAACCTGGCGACCGCTGGTGCCTTTGCGCCGCGCGCTTCCTGCAAGCGGCGCAGGAATTCGCCGCGCCCCAGGTCGTGCTAAAGGCCACCCATGCCCGCACGCTGGACATCGTGCCGCTGGAACTGCTGCGCACCCATGCGGCCGGGCCCGCGACCTAGCGCCCGTCCTGCCCCAGGCCACCCTGCGCCAAGCCGGTCTGCGCCAGGTAATGCCGCACCGCGCCCGCGACATGGCGAAAGCGGTCGCCGCCCAGATGCTTGCCGCCATACCAGCGCGTGACAATCACCATGTGATCGCTTAGCCCGGCGCGTTCCAGCATCTGCAAGATGATCTGGCCGGCGCCGCTTTCGCCGTCGTCGTCGCGCATGGCCTCGCCGGACAGGACCGCGGCCCAACTATGATGCGTGGCCTTGGCGAAGCGCTTGTTGCGCTTCAACTCGACCAGTAGCGCCTGGGCCTCGGCGCGGGTGCGCGCCGGCCCGCCGGAAACCGCATAGCGCGATCCGCGATCCGAGATGATCTTGTCAAAGACCGCCAGGCTCATCGCCGGCGCCGAACGTAAAGTTCCAGCCGGTGGCGGACGATCTCATAGCCCATCTCGGCCGCGATCTCGGCTTGCAGGCGCTCGATGCGCTCGTTGACGAACTCCATCACCTCGCCAGTCTCGACGTCGATCATGTGATCGTGATGGCTGCCGTCGGCGGGTTCGAACCGCGCCGGCTCGCCCTCGAATTCCAGCTTCTGGATCACGCCCTGCGCGTTGAGCGCGGCGAGGGTGCGATAGACCGTCGCCAGCGACACCCCCGCCCCTTCCGCCGTGGCGCGCTGGTGCAATTGCGTCGCATCGGGATGATCCCCGGCCGCCGCCAGCACCCGCAGCAAAGCCGCCCGCTGGCGGGTGATGCGCACGCCGGCCCGGCGCAGCGCGTCTTCAAAGGCTTGGGCGCGGCTCTCGATCTCCATGCCGGTTTTCTCGCCCAGATGCGAATAAATTGCAACTGACTTGACAGTTGAGAATCGTTCGCAGATAAACGGAACAGCGAAAAGGATCGGATGATGAAGCGCAGAACATTCCTGATGGCGGCATGCGCCGGGCTGGCCGCGCCCGCCCTGGCCTCCCGCCCGGCCCTGGCCCAGGGCGGCCGGCTGAAGGTAGCCACCACCTTTACCATCCTGGCCGACATGGCGCGCAACGTGGCGGGCGAGCGGGCCGAGGTGGTCTCGATCACCAAGCCGGGGGCCGAGATCCACAATTACGAACCCACCCCCAGCGACCTGATCGGCGCCCGCGACGCCAGCCTGGTCCTGCGCAACGGGCTGAACCTGGAACTGTGGTTCGAACAGTTCCTGCGCAACCTGGATGACATGCCTTCGGCGACGCTGACCGATGGGATCGCGCCCATGCCGATCGCGGGCGGGCATTACGACGGCAAGCCCAACCCGCATGCCTGGATGGCGCTGGATACGGCGCTGGTCTATGTGGACAATATCGCTGCCGCCCTGTCCCAGGCCGACCCCCAGGGCGAAGGTGCCTATCGCGCCAATGCCGGCCGCTACAAGGGGCAGGTCGCCCGCACCATCGGCCCCTTGCGCGACGCCGCCCGCGCCCTGCCCGAGGGGCGGCGCTGGCTGGTCACGTCAGAGGGGGCGTTTTCCTATCTGGCGCGGGATTTCCGCCTGAACGAACTGTTCCTGTGGCCGATCAATGCCGATGCGCAAGGCACGCCCCAGCAGGTGCGCCGCGTGGTCGATGCGATCAGGCAGCACAAGATCCCGGTGGTGTTTTCGGAAAGCACCGTGTCCGACCGCCCGGCGAAACAGATCGCGGCCGAGACCGGGGCGCGCTATGGCGGCGTGCTTTACGTGGACAGCCTGTCGGGCCCGGACGGGCCGGTGCCGACCTATCTGGACCTGCTTCGCGTGACCTGCGAAACCATCGTCAGGGGGCTGTCCGATGGCTGACGCCCTGGGCATCGAGGTCTCGGGCCTGACCGTGGCCTATCGCAACGGCTTCACCGCGCTGCGCGACGCCAGCTTCACGGTGCCGCAAGGCTCGGTCACGGCGCTGGTGGGGGTGAACGGATCGGGAAAATCGACGCTGTTCAAGGCGTTGATGGGATTTGTCCCGGCCGCCGCCGGCAAGGTGCGGGTGCTGGGCCTGACCGTGCCGCAGGCGCTGCGCCGCAACCTGGTCGCCTATGTCCCCCAGGCCGAAGAGGTGGACTGGACCTTTCCGGTGCTGGTCGAGGACGCGGTGATGATGGGCCGCTATGGCCATATGGGCTTCCTGCGCCGGGCGCGCGCCCAGGATCGCCGCGCGGTGGACGAGGCGCTGGCGCGGGTGAACATGCAGGACTTCCGCCGCCGCCAGATCGGCGAGCTTTCGGGCGGCCAGAAGAAGCGCGTCTTCCTGGCCCGCGCGCTGGCGCAAGGCGCCTCGGTCATCCTGCTGGACGAGCCGTTCACCGGCGTCGACGTCCAGACCGAATCCGCCATCATCGCGCTGTTGCAGCAGATGCGCGACGAAGGGCGGGTGATGCTGGTTTCGACCCACGACCTGGGCTCGGTGCCGGAATATTGCGACCAGGTTGTGCTGATGAAGAACACCGTCCTGGCCCATGGCCCTACGGCCGAGGTGTTCACCCCCGACAACCTGCGCCTGGCCTTTGGCGGCGTGCTGCGGCATTTCGTGCTGGGTCCGCGGCACCTGCACGACGACGACGATCCGCGCGGCCTGACCGTGCTGTCGGATGACGAGCGCCCGCTGGTCTTTTACGACGACAAGCAGCGCAGCGCCCGCGAAGAGGCGGGGCGGGAATGATCCAGACCCTGCTTGTCCCCTTTGAATACGGCTACATGACGGATGCGATCTGGGTGTCGGCGCTGGTCGGCGGGGTCTGCGCCTTCCTGTCGGCCTATCTGATGCTCAAGGGCTGGTCGCTGATCGGCGACGCGCTGTCGCATTCCATCGTGCCGGGCGTCGCCGGCGCCTATATGCTGGGCCTGCCCTTTGCGCTGGGGGCGTTCCTGTCGGGGGGGCTCGCGGCGCTGACCATGCTGTTTCTGAACAAGCGCACCGGGCTGCGCGAGGATGCGATCATCGGCCTGATCTTTACCGGGTTTTTCGGGCTGGGGCTGTTCATGGTGTCGCTGAACCCGATGGCGGTTTCGGTGCAGACCATCACCATGGGCAATATCCTCGCGATCACGCCGGGCGATACGCTGCAACTGGCGCTGATCGGCGGCATCTCGGCGCTGGTGCTGACGGCGAAATGGCGCGACCTGATGGTGGTCTTTTTCGACGAAAGCCATGCCCGCACCATCGGGCTGAACCCGCAGGGGCTGAAGGTGCTGTTCTTTACCCTGCTGTCGGCCTGCACGGTGGCGGCGATGCAGACCGTCGGCGCCTTCCTGGTCGTGGCGCTGGTGGTGACGCCCGGCGCCACCGCCTATCTGCTGACCGACCGCTTTCCGCGGCTGATCCTGCTGTCGGTGGCGATCGGCTCGATCACCTCGGCCATCGGCGCCTATGTCTCGTTCTTCCTGGACGGCGCGACCGGAGGCGTGATCGTCTGCCTGCAAACGCTGATCTTCCTGGCGGCATTCCTGCTGGCGCCCAAGCACGGGCTGCTGGCCGCCCGCCGCCGCGCCCGCGCTGCCTTGCAGGAGGCCGGGTGATGGATTGGCTGCTGCTGCCGTTTTCCTTTCCCTTCATGCGCGATGCGGCGTTGATCGGGCTGATGATCGCCCTGCCGGCAGGGCTTCTGTCCTGCTTCCTGGTGCTCAGGGGCTGGTCGCTGATGGGCGATGCGATCAGTCACGCGGTGCTGCCCGGCGTGGTGCTGGCCTATGTCGCGGGGCTGCCGCTGATCCTGGGGGCATTTGTCGCCGGGCTTGGCTGCGCCGCACTGACCGGCTGGATCCAAGGCAACAGCCGCGTCAAGGCCGATACCGTGCTGGGGGTGGTCATGTCGGGCATGTTCGCCCTGGGGGTGGTGCTTTACACCGCCGTGCCGACCGAACTGCATCTGGACCATATCCTGTTTGGCAACATGCTGGGCATCGGCGCCGACGACCTGCGCCTGGCCGGCGGCATCTCGGCGCTGGTCGGGCTGGTGCTGGTGCTGAAATGGCGCGATTTCGCGCTGCTGGCCTTTGACCCGGTGCAGGCGCGGGTGTCGGGGCTGGCGCTGGCGGTGCTGAACCACGGGCTTTTGGCCATGATCTCGGCCACGGTGGTCGCCATGCTCAGTTCCGTGGGCATCATCCTGGCCGTGGCGCTGCTGATCGCGCCGGGGGCGGTGGCCTTTCTGGTCACGCGGCGTCTGCCGGCGATGCTGGCCACGGCGGTCGGCGTCGCGGCATTCGGCGCCATCGGCGGGGTCTGGGCCAGCTTCTGGCTGGACAGCGCGCCCGCGCCCACCATCGTCCTGGTCCTGACCGCGCTTTTCGTGCTGGCCTTTTTGTGGCGCAGCATCGCCACCCGCCGGGCGCAGGGCGCGACGGGTTAGGCCGGGGCCTGGGGCGCGCGCGCGCGGCGCAGCGTGACAATGTCGCAGGCTGGCGGCAAGGCTGGCAAAAGCCACGCGCGCGGCTAAGCTGTCGGCCAAGCAGCAGCCGAAGGCCCGGATGACCCAGCAACCCAGCGCCCATCCCGACGATCCGCATTATGTCAGCCGCATGGGGTGGCTGCGCGCCTCGGTGCTGGGGGCCAATGACGGCATCGTCTCGACCGGGGCGCTGATCGTGGGCGTCGCCGCCGCCGGACCGGGGCGGGACGCGATCATGGTCGCGGGCCTGGCCGGGCTGGCGGCCGGGGCGATGTCCATGGCCATGGGCGAATATGTCTCGGTCAGTTCGCAATCCGATACCGAGCGCGCCGATATCGCCCGCGAGACCGCCGCCCTGCGCGACATGCCCGAGGCGGAGTTGCGCGAGCTGGCGGCGATCTACGAAACCCGCGGCATGACCCCCGCGACCGCCTTGCAGGCCGCGCGCGAGGTCAGCCGCCACGACGCGCTGGCCGCGCATGTGCGCGACGAGCTGGGGCTGAGCGAGGCGTCGAACGCCAATCCGCTGCAAGCGGCGCTGGCCTCGGCCGCGACCTTCAGCATCGCGGCGGCGGTGCCGCTGCTGGCGGCGGTGCTTGCGCCGGGGGGCCAGGTCGTGGCCAGCGTGCTGGTTGCGGTCGTGGTGGCCCTGGCGGTGCTGGGGGCGCTGGGGGCCTGGGCCGGCGGCGCCCCGCCCGGCCGGGCCATCCTGCGGGTGGTGACGGGCGGCATCTTTGCCCTGGCGGTCACGGCGGGGATCGGCAAGATCTTCGGCGTCGCGGTCTAGGCTTCGCGGACATAGCGGGTGCTGGCCGCGATCAGCTTGCGGGCGTAATCCCCCTGTGCCCGGCCGGCGCGCAGCCCGGCCGCGTCCATGTCCTCGACGATCCGGCCCTGGCGCATGACTGCCAGCCGGTCGCACATATGCGCCACCACCGCCAGGTCGTGGCTGACCATCACATAGGTCAGCCCGCGTTCGGCCCGGATGTCGCAAAGCAGGTTCAGGATCTCGGCCTGCACGCTGACATCCAGCGCCGAGGTGGGTTCGTCAAGCAGCAGGAGTTTCGGCTCGGCCGCAAGCGCGCGGGCGATGGCGACGCGCTGGCGCTGGCCGCCCGAAAGCTGGTGCGGGTAGCGAAAGCGAAAGCCCCGCCCCAGCCCGACCTGGTCCAGAAGCCGGGTGATGCGGGCGTCGATCCCGACCATTCCTTGCAGATGCAGGGTTTCCGACAGCACCCGATCCACGGAATGGCGGGGATGCAGGCTGGCATAGGGGTCCTGGAACACCATCTGCACGGTCTTGTGGAACCCGCGCGAGCGATGGCGGCCGGCAACGGTTTCGCCCCCGACCTTGATGCGGCCCGACCATGTGTCGACAAGCCCGGCGACGGCGCGCAGGATCGTGGACTTGCCCGAGCCGCTTTCGCCGACAAGGCCGAAGCTTTCGCCCTGCCGGACGGCGAAGCTTGCCGATTTCACCGCATCGACGCGTTCGGGCGCATGGCCGAACCAGACATCCAGATCCTCGACCGTCAGCATGGGCGGCACCGGGGCGGATGAGTATTTGGAAAACGGTGAAGGGCCATCATGGGGTTCCCTCCTCCGGGGCGTCGCGCCAGCCTGCCTGCCTTTGCAGGGTGGCGAGCCGTTCGACCGGGCGGTCCAGGCGTGGCAGGCTGTCCAGGAGGCCCTGGGTATAGGGGTGTTTCGCGGCGTGCAGGTCGCGGGCGGGCAATTCCTCGACCACGCGGCCGGCATACATGATCAGCACGCGGTCGCAGAACTGCGCCACCAGGTTCAGGTCGTGGCTGATGAAGATCAGCCCCATGCCGCGGGCCGAGACCAGCCGGTCCAGGATGCGCAGCACCTCGTTCCTGACCGAGACGTCAAGGGCCGAGGTGGGCTCGTCCGCGATCAGCACCTGCGGGTCCGGGGCCAGCATCATCGCGATCATGACCCGCTGGCCCATGCCGCCCGAAACTTCGTGCGGATAGGCGTCAAATACCCGCTCGGGGTCGTGGATCTGCACCGCCGCCAGCATCTCCAGCGCCTTGGCGCGGGCCTGGGCGCGGCTGGTGCCGGTATGCAGCCGGTAGCCCTCGGCGATCTGGCGGCCGACGGTCATCACCGGGTTCAGGCTGAACTTGGGATCCTGCATCACCATGCTGATGCGCGCGCCGCGCAGCCGGCGCATGCGCGATTCCGGCAGGTTCAGGATCGGCTCGCCGTCGAGGTCCAGGCGATCGGCCGTTACCCGCCCCGGCGGGCGCACCAGGCCCAGGATGGCGCGGCCGGTCATCGACTTGCCCGAGCCGCTTTCCCCGACCACGCCCAGCCGTTCGCGGCCAAGGTCGAAGCTGACGCCGCGGACCGCCTGGAACAGGCCCGAGCGGGTCGGAAAGCCGACGCGCAGGTTCTGGACCGAAAGCAGCGGGGTCATCGCGGCCCTTCCTTTGGGTCCAGCACGTCGCGCAGCCCGTCGCCCAGCAGGTTGAAGGCCAGAGACACGACAAAGATCGCCAGGCCCGGCATGGCCGCGACCCACCAGAAATCCAGGATATAGCTGCGCCCGTCCGAGATCATCGCCCCCCATTCCGGCATCGGCGGTTGCGCGCCCAGGCCCAGGAAGCCCAGCCCCGCGGCGGAAAGGATGATCCCCGCCATGTCCAGCGCCGCGCGCACGATCAGCGAACTGACGCAAAGCGGCCAGACATGGCCGATCAGCAGCCGCAAGGGCCCCGCGCCCTGCAACCGGGCCGCGGCGATATAGTCGGCGCGGCGGATGGTCAGCGTCTCGGCCCGCGCCAGCCGCGCATAGGGCGGCCACGAGGTGACGGCCAGCGCCAGCACCGCATTGCCGATGCCGGGGCCAAGCGCCGCGACGAAGGCCAGCGCCAGGATCAGCTTGGGAAAGGCCAGGAAGATGTCGGTGATGCGCATCAGCACCTGGTCCACCCAGCCGCCGGCAAAGCCCGCCACCGTGCCGACGAAAAGCCCGATCACCGGCGCGATCAGCGCCACGGTGCCGACGATGAACAGCGTCACCCGCGAGCCGTGGATCAGCCGCGACAGGATGTCGCGTCCCAGCGCGTCGGTGCCCAGCCAATGGCTGGCCGAAGGCGGTTGCAGCCGCTGGGCCAGATCCTGGGCAAAGGGGTTTTGCGGCGCGATCCAGGGCGCGAAGGCGGCGACCAGCACCAACAGGACCAGGATCGCCAGCCCCACCATCGCCAGCCGGTTGGCGCGAAAGGTCAGCCAGCCCTGGTAAAGCGCCCCCAGCCGCGCCTGCCGCCTTGTCTGCGGCGCGTCGGACAAAAGCCATGCGCGCGTGGTCATCTCGGTCATCTCGCCCTCGGGTCCAGCAGCCGGTAAAGGATGTCGGACAGCAGGTTCAGCGCCACGAAACAGGTGCCGATCACCACCGTGCCGCCCAGCACCGCGTTCATGTCGCCGGCCAGCAGCGCCTTGGTGATGTATTGGCCGATGCCGGGCCAGGAGAACACGATTTCGGTCAGCACCGAGCCTTCCAGCAGCGAGCCGAAGCTGAGCGCGATCACCGTGATCAGCGGCACCAGGATGTTGCGAAAGGCATGGGTCCAGATCACCCGGCGCTCGGACAGGCCCTTGACGCGGGCAGTCACCACATATTCCGCCGAAAGCTGTTCCAGCATGAAGCTGCGGGTCATGCGGCTGATATAGGCCAGGCTGAAATAGCCAAGCAGGCTGGCCGGCAGCACGATATGGCTGAAGGCGTCGCGAAACGCGGCCCAGTCGCCGGCCATCAGGCTGTCGACCAGGATCAGCCCGGTCACGGTCGGCACCATGCCGTCATGGATGATGCCCTGTCGCCCCGGCCCGCCGACCCAGCCGAGGATGCCGTAGAACAGCAAAAGCCCCATCAGCCCCAGCCAGAAGATCGGCATGGAATAGCCCACCAGCGCCACCACGCGGGCGATCTGGTCAAGCCAGCCGCCCCGCCGCGCGGCGGCGATCACGCCCAGCGGCACGCCCACGCAGACGCCGATCAGCGTGCCCAGCATCGCCAGTTCCAGCGTCGCCGGGAACACCCGCAGCAGATCCTGCGCCACCGCATGCCCGGTCGAGATCGAGCGGCCGAAATCGCCGCGCAGCACCTCGGCCATGTAGCGCAGGAATTGCTGCCAGATCGGCTTGTCCAGCCCCATGACCTGATAGGCCGCGTCATATTGCGCCTGGGTCGCGCGCTCGCCCACCACCTTCAGCACCGGGTCGATCGGCATGATGCGGCCGATGACGAAAGTGACCAGCAGCAGGCCCAGCAGCGTCAGCGCCAGCGACAGCAGGATGCCGCCAAGGCTGCGCAGGCGGCGGCGCAGCCGCGCGCCGCCGGCCCCCGGCCGATGGCCGGCCGGCACCGGCCCGCCCTGCCCCGGCTGGCCCAGGATATCGGGCTGGGCCACGCCCTATTCCTTTGTCACCTGGCGATACATGACCGAACTGACCGAACCGCCCGAAGTCCAGTTCTGGACATTCTGCTGCATGGCCGCCTGTTCGATCTTCTGGAACATGGGGATGATGGGGGCGATCTCGCGATAGTCTTTCTGGATGTCCAGATACATCTGCACCCGCTTGTCGGTATCGCCTTCCAGCGTCGCCGCCTCGACCGCCTGGTTCATCTCTTCCGGCACGGCCCAGCTATTGCGCCAGGCCAGTTGCGACAGGCCCGCATCGTCGGCATTGTTCGGATTATGGGCAAAGGTCGAGGCATTGGTGTGCGGGTCGGCATAGTCCGGCCCCCATTCGCCGATAAAGACCGGCACCTGCCGCGCGCGATAGGCGTCAAGCACCTGCGCCCCGGTCATCTGCTGGATCTCCAGCGTCAGCCCGACCTGCGCCATGGCGGCCTGTAGCGTCTGGGCCACGTCCAGATATTCGCGGATGTCGCGCACGACGGTCGTGACCGTGCCCGAGGTGATACCGGCATCGCCCAGGATCTGGCGGGCTTTCTCGATGTCATAGGTCCAGGGGTTTTCGTCCGATCCGCCCAGATAGCCTTCGGGCAGGAAATTCTGATGCACCTTCCATTGACCCTTCAGGAAGCTTGCCTCCATCCCCTTGTAGTCAATCAGGTATTTCATCGCCTCGATCATGGCCGGCTGCGACAGCAGCGGGTCCTTTTGGCTCAGCCCCATATAAAGGATGCGGCCGCGCAGCTCGTCCGTGACCTTCACCGCCTCGTTGCCGGTGATGCCTTCGACATCGGTGGGCGTCAGGTTGCGCGCCACGTCGATATCGCCCTGTTCCAGCAGCAGCCGCTGGGCGCTGCTTTCCTGGACATGGCGCACGATCACCCGCGCCATCGCCGGGGCACCCTGCCAGTAATCGGCATAGGCGGCCAGTTGCACCGCCTCGTTCGGCCGCCATGCGGCCAGCGTGAAGGGTCCCGATCCCGCGTCGTTGGTCGAAAGCCAGGCATTGCCGAAATCCTCGCCCTCGGCATGGCCCAGGACGGTTTCCTTGTCGATGACCGAGCCGACTTCCGAGGCCAGGCAGTTCAGCACGAAGCTTTGCGCATAGGGCTGGTCCAGTTGCAGGATCACCCGGTTGCCGTCGAAACTCACGCGCTCGTCCACGTTTTCAGCGGTAAAGCCGAACTGGTTAAGGATGAAGGCCGGCGACTTGTTCAGCTTGACGGCCCGCTGCAACGACCAGGCCGCATCCTCGGCCCGCACCGGGTTGCCGGAATGGAACGTCACGCCGTCGCGCATGGTCAGGGTGATGGTCTTGCCGTCCTCGCTGACCTCCCAGCCTTGGGCCAGGCTGGGCTTGATGCCGGCCTTCAGGTCCAGCGGGTCGAAATCGACCAGCCGGTCGTAAAGGTTGCGCACCACGTCCTGGCCGGAAAACTCGAAGCTCTGGCCGGGGTCCAGGCTGATGATGTCGTCGATCTGATGGGCGATCACCAAGGTGCCGGCCGGGGTCTCGGCCCAGGCCGCGGACATGGAAAGCGGCGCGGCCACCCCGATGGCCGAGGCCAGAAACAGCGCGCGAAGCGGAAAGCGGTTCTGCATGATTGATCATCCCTGTTGTCCCGCCCCGTCGCTTGCGGGGCCTGGTATGGCAGCAGATTGGCGCGAAGCCGGCCGCGTCGCAAGCCCCGCGTGGCCTGCGGCGCACCATCCGGCGGCAGGCCCCGGAAAATCGCCGCCCAAGCCTTGCGCCGGGCCGCAGGGCCGTCCTATCTCGGACAGCAAGGAGAAACCATGGAAAAACGCACTCTGCCCGAGCGGCCCGGCTGGCGCGACAAGGCGCAGGAACTGGGCTTCACCTTCGCCGACATGGGCGGAGAGCCCTATTGGGACGAAACCAGCGCCTATTGCTTCACCCTGCGCCAGATCGAGCAGGATATCGAAGCCCCCGCGACCGAACTGCATGCCATGTGCCGCGAGGCGGTGGACCGCGCGGTGCGCGACGAAGCCTGGCTCGCCCGACTTGAAATCCCGCCAGAGCATTGGGATCTGGTGGCGGCAAGCTGGGCGCGGGGCGAGCCGGAACTCTATGGCCGCATGGACCTGGCCTATGACGGACAGGGTCCGGCCAAGCTGCTGGAATACAATGCCGACACGCCGACCTCGCTTTACGAATCCGCCAGCTTCCAATGGCTGTGGTTCGAGGAGCAGCGCGCCGCAGGCGTGCTGGATGGCGAAACCGACCAGTTCAACGGCATCCACGAAGCCATCGTGGCGCGCTGGACCCAGACCTGCGGCGACGGCGAAGAGGTGCATTTCACCGCCGACCCCCAGAACCCCGAGGATTACGCCACCGTCGAGACCCTGGCCTGGGCCGCGCGCGAAGCGGGCCTGGGCGCGCATTTCACCGCGCTGTCCCAGATCGGCCTGACCCAGGATGGGCAATTCGCCGACGACCAGTCCCGCGTCATCGGCACGCTCTTCAAGCTCTACCCCTGGGAAGACATGCTGCGCGACGACTTCGCCCGGCACCTGCAAGGCTCGGGCACCCGTTTCATCGAGCCGCCCTGGAAAGCCGTCCTGTCGAACAAGGCGATCCTGCCGCTTCTGTGGCAGATGTTTCCCGGCCATCCGAACCTGCTGCCCGCCTTCTTCCTGGCCGATGTGCAAGAGGCGCTGGCGGGCGGCACCCCCGCCGCCGGGGTGGCCCAGGGCTTCGAGGCCGCGCGCGACGCGCTGGCGCAAGGCCATGTGACCAAGCCGATCTTCTCGCGCGAAGGTGCGGGGGTGGTGATCCATGAAGGCGGCCGCGAGGTGGCGCGCACCGGCGACGACAGCTATTCGCACCACCCGATGATCGTGCAGGGCCTGGCCCGGCTGCCGGATTTCGGCGGCTTCCATCCGGTGCTGGGCGCCTGGATCGTGGGCGAAACCTGCTGCGGCCTCGGCCTGCGCGAAGACCGCTCGCCCATCACCCACAACCTGTCGCGCTTCAAGCCGCATTTCATCGAGGGCTGATCCATGACCGAACGCCAACCCCCCGAACGCCAACGCCCCGCCCGCAAACGCTCGCGCCATGTCGCGCTGGTGCTGGCCGGAACCGCGACCCTGGCGCTGGCCGCCTGCGAGGACGACCGCGTGGACGCGCAAAGCTTTCCCGACCTGGAAAGCTGCATCGCCGCCAGCAAGCAGGAAAGCCTGTGGTTCACCGAGGACGACTGCCGCCAGAACTTCGCCGCCGCCCAGCAGGAATTCCTGGAAACCGCGCCGCGCTACGAATCCAAGGAACTGTGCGAACAGGAACATGGCGTCGGCAATTGCGGCGGCGACCCGGCCCAGGAACAGCAGGCCCAGGGCTCGGGCGGCGGCTTTTCCTTCATGCCGCTGCTGGTGGGCTACATGATGGGCTCGATGCTGTCGCGGGGCGGCGGCATCTTCTCGCAGCCGATGGTCAACACCGCCGACGGGCGCTATTCGACGCCCAAGGGCGACCAAAGCTTCGCCAGCAATCGCGGCGCGGGCAAGGTGCCGGCCGCGTCCTTCCAGCGGGCGCCCTCGACCATCGGCAAGCCGCCGATGTCGGCCGCCCAGGTCAGCCAGCGCGGCGGCTTCGGCGCATCGGCCACCGCGCGCTCGGGCGGGCGCAGCAGTTTCGGCGGCTGACGGCTTCTTTCGTGCTGAAATATCCTCGGGGGTGAATTGCGGCGCAGCCGCAAGAGGGGGCAGACAGCCCCCTGTCGCCAAAGCAGGTTTGCCGCGGCAAGTTAACGCTAACCGGCACCCTTGCGCAGCCGCGTGGAAAAGCGCAACTTGCCGCGACCTGTCCGCAACCACGAGTCCCGCCATGACCCCCGAACAACAGTCCCACAAGACCCGCGCGCTTTGCGAACTGGCCCCGGTGATCCCGGTCCTGGTGGTGGGCGACGCCGGCTGTGCCCAGGGACTGGCGACGGCGCTGGTTTCGGGCGGGCTGCCGGTGCTCGAAGTGACGTTGCGCACCCCCGCGGCCCTCGACGTGATCCGCGCGATGGCCCAGGTGCCGGGCGGCCATGTCGGCGCCGGCACGGTGCTGACCCCGGATGACGCCAAGCGCGCACGCGATGCCGGCGCCAGCTTCGCCGTCTCGCCCGGCCTGACCGAGCGGCTGGCGCGGGCCTGCGAAGACATCGGCCTGCCGCTTCTGCCCGGCGCCGCCACCGCGTCCGAGGTGATGCGGGCGATGGAGCTGGGCTATTCCATGCTGAAATTCTTCCCGGCCGAGGCGGCGGGCGGGGCAAAATCGCTCAGATCCCTGGCCGGGCCGCTGCCGCAGGCCAGCTTCTGCCCGACCGGCGGCGTGACCTTGCAGAACGCCCCGGACTATCTGGCCTTGCCGAACGTGGTCTGTGTCGGCGGCAGTTGGATCGCCCCCGATGCCGATGTCGCAGCCGGCGACTGGGCTGCGATCAGGGGCCGCGCCCACGCCGCAGCCGCCTTGCGCTGAGGGCTGCCGATGATGACGGCCGCGACCGAACCCGACGCGATGCGCCGCGCCTGGCGCAATGTCATCGTGCTTTTGCTGGCGCAGGCGGTGCTGGGGGCGCAGATGTCGATGATCTTCATCGTCGGCGGGCTGGCCGGCCAGATGCTCAGCCCCAATCCCTGCATCGCCACCCTGCCGCTATCGGTGCTGATCCTGGGCTCGGCGCTGTCGGCGCGGCCGCTTTCGGGCTTCATGCGCCGGCACGGGCGGCAGGCGGGATTCCTGCTTTCCTGCGGCTCGGCCGCGCTGGGGGCGGCGGTTTCGGCCTATGCGCTGGCCGCGGGCAGCTTCTGGCTGTTCACCGCGGGCGCGCTGCTGACCGGGGTTTATATGGCGGCGCAGGGCTTCTATCGCTTTGCCGCCACCGATTGCGCCCCGCCCCAGTTCCAGTCGCGCGCCATTTCCTGGGTGCTGGCGGGCGGGCTGGCCGCCGCCTTTACCGGCCCGCTGCTGGTGCGGCTGACGGCCGATGTGACCGCCATCCCCTTTCTTGCCACCTATGCGGCGATCATCGGGCTGAACCTGCTGGGGCCGGTGCTTTTCGCCTTTCTCGACATTCCGCGCCCGCCCGCCCGCGCCGCCGGCCATTCCGAGGGCCGGCCGCTGGCCGAGCTTTTGCGCGTGCCGCAGATCGCCGTCGCGATCATCTGCGGCATGGTTTCCTATGCGCTGATGAACCTGGTGATGACCTCGGCGCCGCTCGCCGTGGTGGGCTGCGGCTTCGGCACCGGGGATGCGGCCAATATCGTCTCGGGCCATGTGCTGGCGATGTTCGCGCCCTCGTTCTTTACCGGCCACCTGATCGCCCGCTTCGGCGCGGCGCGCATCGTCATGGTGGGCCTGGTCATCCTGGCCGGCGCCGGGGCGGTGGCGCTGTCGGGCGTGGATCTTGCGCATTTCTACATCGCCATGATCCTGCTCGGGCTGGGCTGGAACTTCGGCTATATCGGCGCCACCGCCATGCTGACCCGCGCCTATCGCCCCGAAGAGCGCGAGCGGGTGCAGGGCCTGAACGACGCCATCGTCTTTGGCGGCGTCTTCCTGGCCTCGCTGTCCTCGGGCGGGCTGATGAACTGCCTGGGCGGCTCGGCCCAGGCGGGGTGGAGCGCGGTGAACCTGGCCATGCTGCCGTTCCTGGTGCTGGCGGGCGGCGCGCTTTTGTGGCTGATGCTGCGGCCCAAGGACCTGGCGCGCTGAAGCCGGGCCGGGTCGGACGCAAAGGCCGGGGCGCGCGCGGTCCCGCCCCGATCCTGCGCAAGACCGCCGCCCGTATCAAGCCGGGATAAGGCGACCGGCAGCCCGGTCCCCGGCCCTAGACCTTGCGCAGCGCGATCACCGCATTCAGCCCGCCAAAGGCGAAGGCGTTGGACAATACCGCATCGACCCTGGCGTCGCGCGCTTCGTTCGGCACCACGTCCAGCGCGCATTCGGGGTCGAACTCTTCATAGCCGATGGTGGGGGCAATGACGCCGTCGCGCAGCGCCATGATACAGGCCAGCAGCTCGACCGCGCCGGTGCCGCCGATCAGATGGCCATGCATGGACTTGGTGGACGAGATCATCAGCCGGTCGGCGTGATGGCCGAAGGCATGGGCGACGGCGGCGCATTCGGTCTTGTCGTTCGCCGCCGTGCCGGTGCCATGGGCGTTGATATAGCCGACCTCGTCGGGGCGCATATGCGCGTCCAGCATGGCGCCGGTGATGGTGCGTTCCGCGCCGATGGCCGAAGGCATGACGATGTCCTGCGCATCGGCCGACATGGCGAACCCCACCACCTCGGCCAGGATGTCGGCGCCGCGCGCCGTGGCGTGTTCCCAATCCTCGAAGACGAAGACGCCCGCCCCCTCGCCCTGGACCATGCCGTTGCGGGTGGCCGAGAACGGGCGGCAGGCATCCTTGGACATGACGCGCAGCCCCTCCCATGCCTTGACGCCGCCAAAGCACAGCATCGCCTCGGACCCGCCGGTCAGCATGACCGTCGCGGCGCCCGAGCGCACCATGTTGAAGGCCATGCCCATCGCGTGGTTGGAACTGGCGCAGGCGGTGGCCACGGTGAAGCTGGGCCCCAGCAGCCCGTATTCCAGGCTAAGATGCGAACAGGCCGCGTTGTTCATCAGCCGGGGCACGACGAAGGGGTGAACGCGGTTCTTGCCCTCTTCGTAGACGGTGCGGTAATTCTCGTCCCAGGTGTTCATGCCGCCCGCTGCGGTGCCCAGCACCACGCCCGAGCGCAGGCCCAGCTCTCCCTCGAAGACCAGGCCCGACTGCGTCACCGCCTCGCGCGCGGCGAGCAGGGTGAACTGGGTGAACTTGTCGTAAAGGACGATCTGCTGGCGGTTGAAATAGGTCTCGGCCTCCCAGTCGCGGACCTGGCCGCCGATGCGGATCGCCAGCCGCTCGACATCGCGAAACTCCAGCGAGCCGATGCCGCAGCGCCCCTCGCGCATCGCCTCCAGCGTCGTGGGCACGTCGCGGCCAAGCGCGTTGACCGTGCCCATGCCGGTGATGGCGACGCGGCGCATGCCGTTGGCGTGCCGGCCCATGATGACCCGGCCCAGCATGGTGCGGGCGATCTTGGTCGCGGTCTTGACCTTGCCGGGCTTGCGTCCGGATTTAGGCGGCTTCTCGCCCTTGTTCTTCTTGGCGTTCATGCCTTTTCGGCGACCAGCTTTTCCACGGCGCCGATGATCGCGCCGAGGCTCGATATGTCGAAATCGGATTTCTCGGGCTCGTTGGCGTTGAAGGGAACCGAGATGTCGAAGGCTTCCTCGATGGCAAAGATCGACTCGACCAGGCCCAGGCTGTCGATGCCGATTTCCTGGGGCGACACCTCGGGCTTCAGCTCGGACGGGTCCAGCATCGCCTGTTCGGCGATGATCTGAATGATGCGATCGCGGATTTCTGTCATCTCGGCCTCCGTTCTGTCCCGTCAGGGGCGATGCCCGCGGGAATGCTATTCCTCGCCGCCCTTGTCGAGCAATTTCTTAACAGTTTCGCGAAGCTCGGCCACCTGCGCGTAAAGCCGTGGCAGGCGACGGATGTTCTTTTGCGCCTCGACATGCGCCTCCATCTTGACCGCGGGGCTGCCCAGCAGCACCCGGCCGGCGGGGGCGTTGGTGAAGATCTTGGTCGCGCCGCCCGCGATCACGTCGTCGCCGACAAAGATGTTGTCCGAAACGCCGACCTGCCCGCCCAGCACCACACGGTTGCCGATCCGCGCCGAGCCGGCGATGCCGACCAGGCCGCAAAGCAGGCAATCCTCGCCCACCAGGCAGTTGTGGCCGACCTGCACCAGGTTGTCGAGCTTGGTGCCGCGGCCGATGCGGGTGGCGCGGATGGTGCCGCGGTCCACGGTGGAATTGGCGCCGATCTCGACATCGTCGCCGATCTCGACCCCGCCCAGCGAATGGATGCGGGTCCAGTGCTGCTGGCGGATCTCTGCCCGCTCGCCCAGCGAATGCCGGATTTCCTCGACCCCGGACTTTTCGGGGGTGACAAAGGAAAACCCGTCCGCGCCCAGCGAAACGCCGGGGTTCAGGATGACCCGGTCGCCGATGGTCACGCCATGGGCGATGCGGACGCCGGCATGGATCAGCGCGTCGCACCCGATCACCGTATCCGCGCCGATCGAGACATGCGAGGCGATGCGCGCCCCCGCCCCGATCCGCACCCGCGCCCCGATCACGACGAAGGGACCGATGGCGGCATCCGGCGGCAGTTCGGCCGTCGGGTCGATCACCGCGCTGGGATGGATGCCGGGCGCGATGCCGGGGCCGGGATCAAAGGCGCGGGTCAGCCCGGCCATGGCCAGCCGCGGCCGGCCGACCAGGATCGCGGCGACAAGCCCCAGCGCCTGGGGGTCCGCCCCTTCGGCCAAAAGCGCCATGCCGCCCGGCGCCAGCTTCTCGGCATAGGCGGGGGTGGTCGCCAGCGCGATCTGGTCGGGGCGGGCCTGCCCGGCCTCGGCCGCGCCGGTGACGGTCAGGCTGCCGTCGCCCCAAAGGCGGGCATCGAGCGCGCGGGCCAGTTCGGCGATGGTCAATGTCATGCTTGTCCCCTTTGCTTGGGGTTCATCTATTCATCCGCGGCGCCGGATTCCAGTGCGGTGCGGACCAGCGCCGCATGGATCCTTGCGTCGCGGCCATAGATGTCGGGAAAGCGGCGGATCTGCCCGGTCTCGTCGGGGAAGGCGGTGAAATAGACCAGATGCACCGGCACGGGCGGGCGCAGGTTCAGATAGGTCTCGCGCCCGGATTCAAGGGCCTTGGCAAAGACCGCCTGGGGGCTTTCGACCTGGCCCTTCAGCAATTCATGCGCCAGGTCGAAGGGCCGCCCGACGCGGATGCAGCCATGCGAATAGGCCCGGCTCGACTGGTTGAAGAGATGCTTGGTGGGCGTGTCGTGCAGATAGATGTTCCAGGGGTTCGGGAACATGAACTTGACCTGCCCCAGCGCGTTGTCGTCGCTGGGCTTTTGCCGCATCCGGTAGGGAAAGGTCTTGGCGCTGTATTGGCGAAAGTCGATGCGGTCGCGGGGGATGACATTGCCGGCCCCGTCCACCACGTCCAGATGGCCGACCGCGTGGCGATTGGCTTGCAGCCGCGGCAGGTATTCCCGCACGGTGATCGAGCGGGGCACGTTCCAGCGCGGATTGACCACCATGTATTGCATCGCCTCGCTGAACTCGGGCGTCTCGAAATCGGCGGCGGCCTTGCCGATGACCACGCGGGTCTGGAAGACCTCCTGGCCGTTCTCATGGATGCGGACGTTGAATTCGGGCAGGTTCACCCAGACATGGCGGGCGTTCAGGTCATGGCCGCGCATCCAGCGCATCCGCTCCAGCGCGACCAGGATCGCCGCGGCTTCGGGACCGGCGCCGCGGTTGAGCCGCGCCACCGTGCGGGCCCCGGCGATACCGTCGGCGGGCAGCCCCGCCGCCTGCTGATAGGCGGCGACCGCCCGCGCCAGCGGGGCGTCGAAGCTTTGCGCATGGTCCAGCGGCGGCGCGGCAAAGCCGATCGCCTCCAGCCGCCGCCGCAGCGCCGCGACCGCCGGGTCGTCGATCCCTTCACGCCACACGCCCTGGGGAACCGGCGGCGCATCCGGGGGCGCGTCCAGCCGCGACTGGCGCGCCAGCGCCGCGCGCAGCGCCGCATAGCGGCGGTCCTGCGGCGGCAGGCCGTCCAGCATCGCGGCGGGATCGGCGGCTGCCGCAAAGGCCCGCAGCAGATCGCCGGTGCGGGGCCGCTGCACCTTGCGCTTGATCCCCGGCTCGACCCGCTGCGGCTCAAGGATGCCGCCCGAGACGTCGCGGCTCCAATCCGCGAATGCGCGGGCAAAGCGGGCTTCCTTGGCCATGGTGTCGACGCCTTCGCGGTGCAGGCGGCGCAGCACGGCCGGGCGATAGCGCCCCGGCGGCAGGCCATGCGCGGCCGCCTGCCCCACCGCCGCGATCAGCGCCGCGCGGCGCGGCGCGCCCTGGGCGCCGGTGAAGATCGGCTTCAGCCCGTTCGTGCCATAGAAATCCGCCAGGCCGGGATCGGCCGCGACCTGTTCGGCCAGCCGCATCTCATCCGCGGTAAAGCTGAGCCGGGGCGCCGCCGTGGGCACGCCATTCCCCGCCTGGACCAGCGCCGGGAACCAAACCGCCATGGCCGCGACAACCAGCACACGAATCAGACCAGCAGCACGCACAGTTTTCTTCCCTTTGCATCTGCGGCAAGTTTTCGCACCCGCCCCGATTCCGGTCCAGCGGCGGGCGTTTTTTCTTGCATCACTGATGCAACGCAAACACGGCCGCAAAAAATCCTTTGCGTTGGTTCCGAATCATGCGGGGATGGGCGGATTTTTGCCGAACAGGGCGGAATCCTGCTGCAACGGGAACGAAAAGCTTCCCTCGACTCTCGGGCCGGTGACATAGTCTTAACCGGTTCCGGCTAAACCGGAGCGGGCCGCTGAACGGGTGGCAAAACAAAGAAAGCAGGACAGGCGATCTGACATGACGTTCGAAACTCTCTCGCGTCGGGGCGTCCTTGGCGTCTTTGCGGCGACCTCGGTGGCGGCTGCGCCGGTTATGGCCAATGCCTTCGGTCTGCTGCGAGGTGCCGGCGGCATCCGCCGCATTCGCATGTATTCAGGGCGCACCGGCGAAAGCATCGACACGGTCTACTGGGTCGAAGGCAAGTATATCCGGGACGCATTGAATGAAATCAACATCTTCATGCGCGACTGGCGAACCGGCCAGGCCATTGGCTTCGATCCGCGCACGATCGACATCGCCGCAGCCTCGCACCGGCTGCTGCAAACCAACGAACCCTATATGATGCTGTCGGGCTATCGCTCGCCCAAGACCAATGCCATGCTGCGGTCGCGGTCCTCGGGCGTGGCCAAGAACTCGCTGCACATGGTGGGCAAGGCTGCGGACCTGCGGCTCAAGTCGCGCTCGGTCTCGCAGATGTACAAGGCAGCCGCGGCTTGCCAAGGCGGCGGGGTCGGCAAGTATTCCCGCTCGAACTTCGTCCATATGGACTGCGGCCCGATCCGGCATTGGGGCGCCTGACTCGCGACCGATCAAGTTTTGCTGATCACGCAAAGACCCGCCCCTTGGGGCGGGTTTTCGTTTGCGCAACGCCCGCCTTGCGCGCCCTAGCGCAGCCGGGGCGGGGCCTGGGGGTCGCGGCGCACCGGCTCGGGCGCGGGCGGTGGGGGCGGCGGCTCGATGACCAGGGCGTCGCGCGGCAGGTCGCCCCCGGAAAAACCGATATCGACGCCGCCGGGCAGCTCGGGCAGAAAGGCCAGCAATTCGGCAAGGGCCTTGGCCACGGCATCCTCATGCGCCGGATCGACCCCGGCAAGGATCAGCGCATGTCCCTGGCGCCCGTCCTGCCATTCGGCCGCGACCAGCGCCAGCCGCCCGACCAGCCCCGCCATGTCGGCCAGCCGCTGCGCCAGCGGCTCGGCCAGCAGCGCAACCGCATCTGGCGCAGGGGCGCCCAGCCGCCGCGCCATCTCGGCGCGGGCCAAGGCGGGGCGCGCCTCAAGCGCCTGCACCAGCCAGCCCAGCGTCTGCGCGTCCAGCATCAGCTGCGAAACATCGCCGGGATTGACCAGAAGCCCGCGCCCTTCCTGGGCCAGGGCGCGGGCCAGCACCCGGCCCGGCAGGGCGACATAGGCCACGGGGCCGCCCACAAAGCCGGCCAGCCGCTCCTCGCGGTCGCAGGCCAGGGCAAATCGGCCCTCGGCCAGGTCGAACAGCCGCAATTCGGCGCGATCCCCGGCCGGTTCGGCCAGCAGCGCGGCGAACAGTTCGGTATCGGCCAGGCGCGACAGGATGCGGGCCCGCGCCGGCGCATCGGCCTGATGAAAGGGAACCTGGCAGATTTCATCCAGCGGTGTCATCGGCTTCTCTCAACTGGGCGGCAATAGCGGCGCGCAATTCCGGCAGCAGGTCGGTCTGGAACCAGGGGTTGCGCCGCAGCCACGCGGTATTGCGCCAGGACGGATGAGGCAAGGGAAAGATATGCGGCGCATGATCGCGCCAGCCGGCGACGGTGGCTGTCACCCCGGCCCGCGCCGGCGGACCCAGGTGCCAGCGCTGCGCATGGCCGCCGACCAGCAGCGTCAGACGCGGCCGCAACTCGGCCATGACGCGGGCGCGCCAGGTCTGCGCGCAGATCGGCGGCGGCGGCAGGTCCGAGCCCTTGGCGTCATAGCCCGGAAAGCAAAACGCCATCGGCACGATCGCCACCCGCGCGCGGTCATAGAACTGGGCCTCGGTCACGCCCATCCACTCGCGCAGCCGCTGGCCCGAGCGATCGGCAAAGGGCCGGCCCGCCTCGTGGACGCGCATGCCCGGCGCCTGGCCGACGATCAGGATGCGGGCACCGGGCTGGAACCAGGTGACGGGGCGCGGCCGGTGCCGCGTCGCGGTCTGCGCAAAGCGCGGCGCGCAAAGCTGGCAGGCCGAGATTTCGCGCGAAAGGCTGGGCGTGGTGGGCATGTCCCGCAAATAGGCATGCAGGCCGCCGCGGAAAAGATGCCGCGTTCATCATTCCTCAAGCTTCCATCGCCATGGTGGACAGCGCGGGTCGCCGGGCATATTGTCCGGCCTGCCGCGCCGCGGCGTTTCGACGTGGCGTGGAACGTAAGCATGTCGTAACCATTACCAGCCGGGCCAAGCGCGCGGATCAGGACGGCCAGATGATCGAATTCGACGATGTCTCCAAATCCTTCTGGACCGGAACCCAGCGCAAGGTGATCCTGGACCGCGCCTCGTTCCGCATCGAACTGGGGCGGTCGATGGGCATCATGGCGCCGAACGGCACCGGCAAGACCACCATCATCAACATGATGTGCGGACTGGAAAAACCCGACGAGGGGCGGATCCGCACCGAATGCCGGGTTTCCTTTCCCCTGGGCTTCATGGGCGGCGTCAGCGGCACGCTGACCGCCAATGAGAATGCGCGCTTCATCGCCCGCATCTACGGGCTCGACCCCGATTATGTCGAAGCCTTCTGCCGCTGGCTGACCGATATCGACGAATATTTCGACATGCCGATCGGCACCTTCAGCGCCGGCATGCGGGCGCGCTTCAACTTTTCGCTGATGCTGGCGCTGGAATTCGACATCTACCTGATCGACGAGGGCATGCCGGCCACCACCGATGCCGAATTCAATCGCAAGGCGGGCTCGGTGCTTTACGAGCGCCTGAAATCCGCCACGGTGGTCGTGGTGTCGCACCAGGCGCGGACCATTGAAAAATTCTGCAATTCCGCGGCCGTTCTGCGCGACGGCAAGCTGTATCAGTTTGAAACCCTCGAAGAGGCAAAGCAATATTATGACTACACCGCCTAAGGCGCGCGCCTATCGCATCAACCGCGAAGAGTCGGTGCTTGCCGTCGGTCAAGGCCCGCAGGCGGCCGATGAATCCCGCAAGGTCCAGGTCGGGGTGCAAAAGGGCGCCAGGCCCGGCGAACAGCTTTTCGAGTCCCATGAAGACGGTTTCGGCGACATGCGCTTTCCGGGTGCGGCGAAACCTGCCCGGCCCTCAGGCCAGGGTCAGGGTCCGGCCGACGCCGCGCCGATGGCCGAGCGCATCGCCGCCGTCAAGGCCGAGAACCTGACCGACCGCCAGTTGCGCATGGCACGCCGCATCGCCGCCATGCACGAGATCCAAGCCGCATCCGATCACGAGGCGGTGGTCCTGCTGCGCGACCGCGGCATTGATCCGTTCCACCGCGCCTCGGTCAGCAGGATCCTTTCGGAGGAAGGGGCGCGGGTCCAGGCCCAGGACAGCGGCGCGACGGCCCTGCCCGCGCGCACGGACCGCCGCGGCGCCGGGACGGCGATCATGCCCGTGCCGCCCGGCCCGACCAACCTGCCCTCGCGCGAGGCGCTGACCGAGGACCGCCGCGCGGCCGAGATCATCCGCATCCAGCAGGACATGGCCCGGCGGCGGCGCCGCCGGCTGCTGATGCTGCTGGCGCGGCTTGCGGCCTTTGTCGGGCTGCCGACGCTGATCGCGGGCTGGTATTACTTCGTCGTGGCGACCCCGCTTTACGCCACCGTCTCGCAATTCCAGATCCAGCAGGCCGACCAATCCGGCTCTGGCGGGTTGGGCGGGCTGTTCGGCGGCACGCAACTGGCCACCAACACCGATTCCGTTTCGGTGCAAAGCTATCTGACCTCGCGCGACGCGCTGCTGCGGCTGGACAAGGACCTGGGCTTCAAAAGCGCCTTCCAGGATCCCGCCATCGACCCGATCCTGCGCCTGGCACCCGACGCGACGAACGAACAGGCCTACAAGCTCTATCGCAATTCGGTAAATATCGGCTACGATCCGACCGAGGGGGTCATCAACATGGAGGTGATCGCCCCCGACCCCAAGCTAAGCCAGGAATTCTCGATCGCGCTGATCAAATATGCCGAGGGCCAAGTGGACCAGATGACCTCTCGCCTGCGCGAGGACCAGATGAAGGGTTCGGTCGAAAGCTATCAGGACGCCGAGGAAAAGGTGCAGCAGGCCCAGCGCCGCGTGCAGGAATTGCAGCAAAAGCTGGGGGTGCTGGACCCGGTGGCCGAAGGCAGCGTCATCATGGGCCATATCGCCGAGCTGGAGCGGCAACTGGCGGAAAAGCGGCTGGAACTGGGTCAGTTGCAATCCAACCAGCGCCCCAATGCCGGCCGCGTCGCCGCCGTCCAGGGCGATATCGCCCGGCTCGAGGCGATGCTGGCCCAGACCCGCAGCCAGTTGACCGAAGGCAACAATACCCGCGGCTCGCTCGCCACCATCTCGGGCGAGATCCGCATCGCCGAATCCGACCTGCTGACCCGCCAGGAACTGCTGGCCGCCGCCGCCGCGCAGATGGAAACCGCGCGGATCGAGGCCAACAAGCAGGTCCGCTATCTTTCGCTTTCCGTCGCCCCGGTCCCGCCGGACGAGGCGACCTATCCCAAGGCTTTCCAGAACACGATCGTGGCCTTCCTGGTGTTTTCGGGCATCTACCTGATGCTGTCGCTGACCGCCTCGATCCTGCGCGAACAGGTGTCCTCATGAACCATGTCCAGATCGGCAACGTCACTTTCGGCAACGACCGCCCCTTGGCGCTGATCGCCGGCCCATGCCAGCTTGAGACGCTGGACCATGCGCTGATGATCGCCGAAAAGATGGCGCAGGCCTGCGCTGACGCGGGGGCGGGCTTCGTCTTCAAGGCCAGCTACGACAAGGCCAACCGCACCTCGCTGAAGGGCCGGCGCGGCATCGGCATCGACGAGGGGCTGCGCATGCTGGACGAGGTGCGTCGCCGCATCGGCTGCCCGGTGCTGACCGATGTGCATGACATCGAACAGGCCCGGCTGGCCGGCGCGGTGGTGGACGTCATCCAGATCCCCGCCTTCCTGTCACGCCAGACCGACCTGCTGCTTGCGGCCGGAGAAACGGGGGCGGCCGTGAACATAAAAAAGGGCCAGTTTCTGGCGCCCTGGGACATGCCCAACGTGGCCGACAAGGTCGCCTCGACCGGCAACCGGCGCATCATGCTGACCGAGCGCGGCGTCAGCTTCGGCTACAACACCCTGGTCGCCGACATGCGCAGCCTGCCGATCATGGCGCGCACCGGCTGGCCGGTGATCATGGACGCGACCCATTCCGTGCAGCAGCCGGGCGGCCAGGGCGGCTCGTCGGGCGGGCAGCGCGAATTCGCCCCGGTGATGGCGCGGGCGGCGGTGGCGCTGGGCGTGGCCGGCGTCTTTATCGAGACGCATCAGGATCCCGACAATGCCCCCTCGGACGGGCCGAACATGGTCCATCTGGAACGGATGCCCGTCCTGGTCGCCTCGCTGATGCGCTTTGACGCGCTGGCAAAATCCGATCCGGTGATGGGTTGATCAACCCGCCGCGATGGCCCTGGCCGCGGCATGGGCCGAGGCCCAGGCCCATTGGAAGTTGTAGCCGCCCAGCCAGCCGGTGACATCCACCACCTCGCCGACGAAATAAAGGCCGGGGACGGATTTCGCCTGCATGGTCCGGGATTCCAGCCCGCGCGTGTCGACGCCGCCCACCGTCACCTCGGCCGTGCGCCAGCCCTCGGAACCGACCGGGCGCAGGGTCCAGCGATTGACCCGCGCCGCCACCCGGTCCAGCGCCGCATTGCCCTGATCCGCCAGCCGCGCGCCGGCAAGCCCGGTCTCGGACGCGATCGCCTCGGCCAGGCGCGCCGGCAGCCAGCGCCCCAGCGCCGCCGCCAGGCCCTGGCGCCCGCCCTGCCCGCGCAATGTGCGCAGGCCCGCCGCGACATCCGCATCCGGCGCCAGGTCGATGGCGATTTCCTCGCCCGGCCGCCAGAAGCTGGAGATTTGCAGGATCGCCGGCCCCGACAGCCCGCGATGCGTGAACAGCAGCCCGTCGCGAAAGCGGGTGCGGCCACGCCCGGCGCCATGGCTGACCTCGGCCATGACCGAAAGCCCGGCCAAGGGGCTGCAAAGATCCAGGTCCTGCTGGGCAAAGGTCAGCGGCACCAGCCCGGCCCTGGGCTCGGCCAGCGCCAGGCCGAAACGGGCGGCGATGTCATAGCCGATTCCCGTCGCGCCCATCTTGGGGATCGACTTGCCGCCCGTCGCCACGACCACGCGCCGCGCCGCGATCTGGCCGCGCGACGTGGCGACGACAAAGCCGCCATCGACCGGCTCTACCTCGGCGACGGCGGTCCCAAGCCGCAATTCGGCGCCGCGCATCCGGTGCAGCAGCATGTCGATGACCTGCCGCGCGCTGCCGTCGCAGAACAATTGGCCCAGCGTCTTTTCATGCCAGGCGATGCCGGCATCATCGACCAGGGCGACGAAATCCGCCGGCGAAAACCCGGCCAAGGCCGAAGCCGCGAAACGCGGATTGCCCGAGACGAAGCGATCGAGGCCAGTAGCCAGGTTGGTGAAATTGCACCGCCCGCCGCCCGAGATGCGAATCTTTTCGCCCGGCGCGCGGGCGTGATCCAGGACAAGAACGCGGCTCGCCCCCTGACCCGCCTGTTGCAGGATCGAGCCCGCGCAGAAAAGCCCGGCCGCCCCGGCGCCAAGAATAACCGTGTCCACCTGTTCCATCCGGGGCGCATAGAATGCCTGCGCGGCGGCCACAAGATTTTTCCTTTTTGCCTCTTGCGCGCCCCCACCGCCTTGGCTAGATACGCCCCCACAAGTTGGGGCGTGGCCAAGTGGTAAGGCAACGGTTTTTGGTACCGTGTACCGTAGGTTCGAATCCTACCGCCCCAGCCAGATCCATCCAAATGACTGACGATAAACCCGAGTTCCGGTCTCTGGCCAAGCGTTTCGGTCATGCCGTCCTCTGCTGCCGAAGCACGGCTCGGCCCGGTCGATCTTGCGACCTGCGCGGGCTTCCCCTACATCTTGCTGAACGATGAAAGGAACCGCCATGGCGATGGAAGCCCAGGATATCGAAGCCCTGATCCGCGCTGCATTTCCGCAGGCAAAGATTACGATCACCGACCTGGCCGGGGACGGCAACCACTACGCTGCCGAAGTGATCGACGAAAGCTTTCGCGGCCAGAACCGCGTGCAGCAGCAACGCGCCGTCTATGCCGCGCTTCAGGGCCAGATGGACGGCTCGAACGGGGCGCTGCACGCGCTTGCGCTGACCACCAAGGCCCCCGATTGAAGATCAACCGCAAGCGTCGCATCCCGGCGACGCTTCAGCAAGGACCTATAAGCATGACCGATGCGCGCCAAAACATCCAAGAAACGATCGACGGCAACGATGTCGTCCTGTTCATGAAAGGCACCAAAGAGATGCCCCAATGCGGCTTTTCAAGCCGTGTGGCCGGGGTGTTGAACTACATGAACGTGCAATACCGCGACGTGAACGTGCTGGCGGACGAAGCAGTCCGCCAGGGGATAAAGGATTTCTCGGACTGGCCAACGATCCCGCAGCTTTATGTCAAGGGAGAGTTCGTGGGCGGCTGCGACATCATCACCGAGATGACCCTGTCGGGCGAACTGGACCAGCTTTTCGACAAAGCCGGCGTCACCTATGACAAGGACGCCGCGGAAAAGATCCGCGAAGCCAATGCCTGAAGCCGGGGCCTGACCCGCAAGCGAAAAGACCCCGCCAGCGGCGGGGTCTTTGCATTCGATCCGGGGAACCGTTCAATAAGGATCGTCGCCCCAGTCGCCGGCGCCGCCGGGATCGGCCAGATCGTCATCCCCGCGGGCCTGAAGCCGCGAGGCAAGCGTCATCCCCACCGCAAAGGCGCCGATCAGCGGGGCGATCACCGCCACGCGCGAATGCGAGGCGCTGCGCACCTTGCCGGTCGCGCGTTTCAGGGCGTCGGGCGGCAGGCCCAGACTGCTGGCCGCGCTTTCGCCCGCGCGGCGCACCGCGCCATAGACCCGCGCCTCGGTCCTGTCCGCCAGGCGATCGGCCTTGTAAGTCAGGCTGTCGGCCATCGAATGCACCCGCTGTTCGGCCTGGCTCATAAGCTGGCTGGCCTTTTGCGATGCGCGCTCCAGCGCCGCGTCTGCGGCGCCGGTGGCCTTGTCCATGGCCATGTCGGCAGCCAGTGTCAGCCGCTCTTGCACCTCGGTCTTCAGGTCGTCGGTGGTGGGAACGGGATGGCGTTCCCGCCCCGCCATGACCATCGCGATCACGCCGACCAGCAGAAAGCCGAGCCCCAGCGCCAGCGATGCGCCAAGCGCCCCCCAGCCCAGGTGATAGGCAAGCCAGGTCCACAGCGCCGCCGTCAGGAAGCCCGCTGCGACCAGCAAGGCGACCCCGCCGCCGGCACCCAGTCCGGCGCGGCGCAGCTTATCCGATGCGGCAAGCTTCAGCTTTCTGGTATAGTCGAACATGGCCGGCCTCAGCGGCGCGCGATGATCAGACCCAGAAGGAAGCCGACGCCGGCCGCGATCCCCAGCGCCTGCGCCGGGTTGCGCCGCACCATCTCCGAGACTTCGTCGTAATATTCCTCGGCATGGGCGGCAACGTCATGCGCGTGGCGCTCGCCCTGATTGTAAAGCCGGCGCGCCTCGTCGCGGGCGCGCTCGGCATAGTCATGCCCGCGTTCGCGCATGGATTCGGCATATTCTGCGCCGCGCTTCTTGGCGGTCTCGACGAATTCCGACCCTTTCTCGCGCGCGGCCTCGTAAAGCTCGCTGCCGCGCTCGCGGGCGGTATCATAGGCTTCCCCGGCCTCGTCTGCGGCGCGGCGCGCGTGGCGGCCAACATCATCCGCGGCGTCGCGCGCCTTGGCCTTCATCTCGTCGCCGGTGGCTTCGTTATTCGCCATGACATGGTCCTTTCGCAAAGGCTGTATCCGTTTCGGAAAGGCAAACCCGCGAACGCCGCAGTTCGTTCCCGGCCCGGCACCGATTTCCGGCCGGACGCGTCACAACGCCGCGTCAAACGCCCCGGACAGCCGCGCCAGCGTCGCGTCGACATCCGCCAGCTTGTCCAGCCCGAACAGCCCGATGCGGAAGCTGCGAAAGCCCTGGTCCTCGCCGACCTGCAAGGGCACGCCCGCCGCGATCTGATAGCCGGCGGCCAGAAAGGGGCGGCCGCTTTGCAGTTCGGGGTCATCGGTGCGGCAGACCACCACGCCGGGCGCGGCAAAACCCGGCGCCGCGACCGAGGCAAAGCCCCGCCGCGCCAGTTCCGCGCGCACCGCGTCGCCCAGCCGCCATTGCGCCTCGCGCGCCGCTTCAAAGCCGAAATCCCGCGTCTCTCGCATTGCGTCGCGCAGGCCCAGCAACGCGTCGGTCGGCAGGGTGGCGTGATAGGCATGCCCGCCATCCTCGTACGCCTTCATGATCGCGCGCCATTTCTTCAGGTCCAGGGCGAAACTGTCGCTGCTGGTTGCCTCCAGCCGCTCGGCCGCGCGCTGGGACAGCATGACCATCCCGGCCGAGGGCGAGGCCGACCAGCCCTTTTGCGGGGCCGAGATCAGCACGTCCACGCCGGTTTCGCGCATATCCACCCAGACCGCCCCCGAGGCGATGCAGTCCAGCACCATCAGCGCGCCCACCTCATGCGCGGCCTGGGCCAGCGCGGCGATGTAATCATCGGGCAGGATCATGCCCGCCGCCGTCTCGACATGCGGGGCGAAGACGGCATCGGGGCGGGCTTCGCGGATCTTGGCCACCACCTCGTCGATCGGGGCGGGGGCAAAGGGGGCGTGGGGCTCGTTGCCCTGCGGGCGCGCCATCATCACCGTGGTCTGGCGCGCAAATCCGCCGGTTTCGAAGATCTGGCTCCAGCGATAGCTGAAAAGGCCGTTCCTGACGATCAGCGCATGGCCGTCACGGCCGAACTGGCGCGCCACCGCCTCCATGGCGCAGGTGCCGCCGCCGGGGACCAGCGCCACGGCGTCCGCGCCATAGACCTCGTGCAGCATGGCCGAGATGTCGCGCATCGCGCCCTGGAATTTCTGCGACATGTGGTTGAGCGAACGGTCGGTGAAGACGACCGAAAATTCCTGCAATCCCTCGGGGTCCACATCGGGGCGAAGTCCGGGCATGGCCGATCCTTTCTGATGGTTTTGCCGGCAGCCTAGCGCGGCGCGGCGGTCCCGGCCAGCCCTACCAAACGGGCAGCGCCCCCTTGTCGGGCGGGCCGCGCCCGACTAGCTTTGGCGGGAACAACCACAGGCCAACCCTATGCGTATCGGCATTCTCAAATGCGGCCAATCGCCCGAGGCACTTCGCGGCGAGCTGGGCGATTACGACACCATGTTCGAACGGCTGCTGGCGGGGCGCGGCTTCGACTTCGCAAGCTATCACGTCGAGGCGATGCAGTTCCCGCAATCGGTCCATGACGCGCAGGGCTGGCTTTTGACCGGCTCGCGCCATGGCAGCTACGAGGACCATGCCTTCATCGCGCCGCTAGAGGATTTCATCCGCGCGGCCTTTGGCGACCAGGTGCCGCTGGTCGGCATCTGCTTTGGCCATCAGATCATCGCCCAGGCGCTTGGCGGCAGGGTGGTCAAGCATCCCGGCGGCTGGTCGGTCGGCGCGCAGGACTATGATTTCGGCGGCGAAAGGATCACGCTGAACGCCTGGCACCAGGACCAGGTCGCCCGCCGGCCCGAAGGCGCCAAGGTCGTGGCCCGCAACGAGTTTTGCGAAAACGCCGCGCTGGTCTATCCCGGCCGCGCCTTTACCGTGCAGGCCCATCCCGAATTCAGCGACGCCTTTGTCCAGGGCCTGATCGAGCATCGCGCCACGGGTGTGGTGCCGCAGCCGCTGCTGGACCAGGCCCGCGACCGGATGGGCGGCCCGCGGCAGGCCACCGGCATCGCCGACCGGATCGAGGCGCTCTTCAAGGCGCCCGGCAGCTTTTGCACCCAAGCCAGCCTGGGGGTCGCATGAAACCGCGTTGGATCGAGGAAACCCCCCAGGCCGCCCAGGACTACGTCGCCGGCCGCCGCCTGGACGAGGTGGAATGCATCGTCGCCGATATTGCCGGCGTCGCGCGGGGCAAGGCGATGCCCGCGTCGAAATTCGCGCATCAGGAACGCTTCTACCTGCCGAATTCGATCTTCCTGCAAACCATTACCGGCGACTGGGCCGACAACCCCTCGGGTGCCTTTACCGAGCCGGACATGATCCTGACGCCGGATTTCTCGACCGCGACGGCGGCGCCCTGGACCGCGGACGTGACCTTGCAGGTCATCCATGACGTCGCGGACCAGACCGGCAAGCCGGTTCCGATCGCGCCGCGCAACGTGCTGAAACGGGTGCTGGACCTTTACCGGGAACGCGGCTGGCGGCCCATCGTCGCACCCGAGATGGAGTTCTTCCTGGTCGCGCGCAATATCGACCCCAACCAGCCGATCATGCCGCCGATGGGCCGCAGCGGCCGGCGCGCCGCCGCCAAGCAGGCCTATTCCATGTCGGCGGTGGACGAATACGGCAAGGTCATCGACGACATCTATGATTTCGCCGAGGCGCAGGGCTTCGAGATCGACGGCATCCTGCAAGAAGGCGGCGCCGGCCAGGTCGAGATCAACCTGAACCACGGCGACCCGGTCGCGCTGGCCGACCAGATCTTCTATTTCAAGCGGCTGATCCGCGAGGCGGCGCTGCGCCACGACTGTTTCGCCACCTTCATGGCCAAGCCGATCGAGGGCGAGCCGGGCAGCGCCATGCATATCCACCACTCGGTGGTCGGGATCGAGGACGGGCGCAACATCTTTTCCGACGAGCAGGGGCGCGAGACGCCGGCCTTCCTGCATTTCATCGCCGGGATGCAGAAGCACCTGCCGGCGGCGGTGGCGCTGCTGGCGCCCTATGTCAACAGCTATCGCCGCTATGTCCCTGATTTCGCGGCGCCGATCAACCTGGAATGGGGCCGCGACAACCGCACCACCGGGCTGCGGGTGCCGATCTCGGGCGCCGAGGCGCGGCGGGTGGAAAACCGGCTGGCGGGGATGGATTGCAACCCCTATCTGGGCCTGGCTGCAAGCCTGGCCTGCGGCTATCTGGGGCTGATCGAGGCCGAGGCGCCGCGCGCCGAATGCCTGGGCGACGCCTATATGTCGCAGGACGAACTGCCCTATAACCTGGGCGACGCGCTGGACCTGATGGACGAGAGCGCCCCGATGCGCGAGGTGCTGGGGGCCGAGTTCATCGACGTCTACCAGGCGGTCAAGCGCAACGAATACAAGGAGTTCCTGCAAGTCATCAGCCCTTGGGAGCGCGAGCATCTGCTGCTGAATGTCTAGAGCTTGGCGCGGGCGGGGGATGGGCGCACCGTCGCAATGAGTATTTGAGAAACGGTGAAAGCCGAAGCATGAACCTGCTGTTTTCCAACGACCGGCTAGGGGAATATCCGCCCAGCCTTTATGCCGCGACCCGCGATCCACTGCCTGCCTTTCCCGAGCAGCGCGGCGAGGCGCGGGCCGATGTCGTGGTGGTGGGCGCGGGCTATACGGGCTTATCCGCGGCGCTGCACCTGGCCGAGGCGGGCCGCGATGTCATGGTGCTGGAGGCGCATCGCGTGGGCTTTGGCGCGTCGGGGCGCAATGGCGGCCAGCTTGGCTCGGGGCAGCGGCTGGAGGTGGACGAACTGGAACGGATGGCCGGGGTCGAGGCGGCCCTTCGGCTGTGGGACATGGCCGAAGAGGCCAAGCGCCTGACCCGCGATCTGGCCGCGCGCGCCAATGTGCCGGTGCTGGACGGCATCGCCCATGCCTTTCGCAAGCCTGCGGAACTGGACCATGCGCGCGGCTTGATCGAGCGGCTGGCCCGCGATTACGGCTATGATCGGATCGAGGCGCTGGAGCGCGACGCCTTTCGCGCGCTGGTGCCTTCGGATGCCTATGTTGCGGGCGAGTTGGACCATGGCGCCGGCCATCTGAACCCGCTGAACCTGGTGATCGGCATGGCGCGGCTGGCCGATGCCGCCGGCGCGAATATCCGCGAGTTGAGCCATGTCCACCATATCCGCCACGGCCGCCGGGCCGGCGAAAAGACCGTGGTCCAGACCGGCAAGGGCCGGGTGATCTGCGACCATGTCATCCTCGCGGGCAATGGCTACCTGGGCAATCTGGACACCCATGTCGCCGCCCGCGTGATGCCGATCAACAATTTCATCGTCGCGACCGAGCCCTTGGGCGCGCGGGCGGCCCAGGTTCTGACCCAGCCCATCGGCGTGCATGATACCAAGTTCGTGGTGAATTACTGGCGGCTTGACCCCGAGGGGCGGCTGATCTTTGGCGGCGGCGAGAATGTCAGCTATCGCTTTCCCGCCGATATCGCCGCCAAGGTGCGCAAGCCGCTTTTGCAGATCTATCCCGGTCTTGCCGATGTGAAGCTGACCTATGCCTGGGGCGGCACGCTGGCGATCACCATGAACCGCATGCCCTGCTTTGCCCGGCCGGCGCCGAATTGCCTGTCGGCCAGCGGCTATTCCGGCCACGGGCTGGCGCTGGCCAATCTTGCCGGCAAGCTGATGGCGCAGGCGATTGAGGGGCAGGGTGATGGGTTCGACAGCATGGCCGCCCTGCCCTCGCCCGCCTTTCCCGGCGGCGCGGCGCTGCGCTGGCCGATGCTGGTCGCCGGGATGGGCTGGTATTCGCTGCGCGACCGGCTGGGGTTCTAGGGCTTTTCGGCCAGTTCGCGATTGCGCCGCGCCTTGGCGCGGGCGATGCGTTCGGCCATCTGCCTTGCGCGGTGGCGGTGATAGGCGCGGATGACCGGCACGGTCATGTAATGCGCCGCGACCGAGACGGCGATTCCCGGCAGCAGGCCCCCTACCGCATAGGGCAGGAAGATCTGTTCGTTGAATTGCAGAAGCTGGTCCCAATGCGCCGTCCGCTCGGCGCTGAGCGGCGCCAGCAGGTTGTTCCACAACTCGCTGCCGGCGCGGGTGAACTCGTCAAAGATCAGATGCGGGGTAAAGCGCCCCTCGACCCCCAGCATCCAGCGGCCCAGGCTGACCGAGGTCAGCGCCACGAAAGGGGTGGTCAGCGGATTGCCGACGAAAGTGCCCAGCAGCGCCGCCAGGATATTGCCGCGGATCAGCCAGGCCAGCGCCGCAGCCCCCATGAAGTGAAAGCCGAAGAACGGCGTGAAGGAAATGAAGATGCCGCAGGCCCAGCCGCGCGCCACCCGATGCGGCCGGTCCGGCAGGCGGCGCAGCCGGTGCAGCACGTATTTCGACGCCCGCCTCCAGCCAGAGCGCGGATAGAACATCTCGGTCCACATTCGAGCATAGCTCAGCGGCTTGCGTCTTTTGAACATGCCGGGCCCGCCCTAGCTGATATGGGCCGAGGGGTCGCGGATGCGCGACACCTGCGCCACGTCGCTTTCGGTTTCCAGCGCGGTCAGCAGCGTGTGCAGATGTTCGCGGTCGCGCAGCTCGACCTCGATGCGCAGGCGATAGAAGTCCGGCTTGCGATCCAGGAATTCCAGGTCCGAGATATTGGCCCCCTGCGCGCCGATCAGCGTGCAGATGCGGCCCAGGACGCCGGCATCGTGGCGGATGGTCAGCGACAGCATGGTCGAATAGGCCGCCGGGTGCTGGCCTTCGCGCCAATGCAGGTCGACCCAGCGGTCGGGGCTGTCCTCGAACTCGGCCAGGACCGGGCAGTCGATGGCATGGATCACCACGCCCTTGCCGCGATAGGTGATGCCGACGATGCGCTCGCCCGGCAGCGGGTTGCAACAGGGGGCGCGGGTGAATTCCTGGTCGGCCTCCAGCCCGGCCACGGCGCGCTTGGCGTCGATCTCGCTGCGCTTTTCGGCCAGTTCGGGGTAAAGCGTCGTCAGCACGTCATGGGCCGAAATCTCGGCGCTGCCGATGCGCGCCAGCAATTCGTCGGTATCGGGCAGCGCCATGGTCTTGGCCGCGGTGCGCAGCGCCTTGTCGCTGACCTTGCGCCCCATATGTTCAAATGCCACCCGCACCAGTTCCGAACCCAGCCGGATAAAGCGGGTCCGGTCCTCTTGCCGCAGACTGCGGCGGATCGCGGCCTTGGCCCGGCCGGTGACGACGATGTCAAGCCAGGTGGCCTGCGGGCGCTGGCCCGAGGCGGCGATGATATCGACCGACTGCCCGTTTTTCAGCCGCGTCCACAGCGGCACCCGGATGCCGTCCACCTTGGCGCCGACGCAGGACGAGCCCAGGCGGGTATGGATGGCATAGGCGAAATCCAGCGGCGTCGCCCCCTTGGGCAGCGGGATCACGTCGCCCTTGGGGGTAAAGCAGAACACCTGGTCGGAATACATTTCCAGCTTCACGTGTTCCAGGAACTCGTCGTGATCCTCTTCGCCGAAGCGCTCGGTCAGGCTGGCGATCCATTCGCCCGGATCGACGGCAAAGGGGTTCGCGGTGCGCACCCCGTCGCGATAGGCCCAATGCGCGGCCACGCCCGCCTCGGCCACCTCGTGCATCTGGCGGGTGCGGATCTGCACCTCGACCCGCTTGCCGTCGCGCCCGGAAACGGTGGTGTGGATCGAGCGATAGCCGTTCGCCTTGGGCTGGCTGATGTAATCCTTGAACCGGCCCGGCACCGCGCGCCAGCGGTGATGGATCACGCCCAGGGTGCGATAGCAGTCGGGTTCCGTGCGGGTGATGATGCGAAAGCCGTAGATGTCCGACAGGCGCGAAAAGGAAAGCTGCTTTTCCTGCATCTTGCGCCAGATGCTGAAGGGGCGCTTGGCGCGGCCATAGACATCGGCCTCGATCGCTTCGCGTTCCAGTTCGGCGCGGATATCGGCGGTGATCTTGGGAATCACGTCGCCGGATTCGCGTTGCAGGCTGACAAAGCGGCGGATGATGGAATTGCGCGCCTCGGGGTTGATGACCTTGAAGGCCAGGTCTTCCAGCTCCTCGCGCATCCATTGCATGCCCATGCGGCCGGCCAGCGGCGCATAGATATCCATGGTTTCGCGCGCCTTTTGCGACTGCTTTTCCGGGCGCATGGACTTGATGGTGCGCATATTGTGCAGCCGGTCGGCCAGCTTGACCAGGATCACGCGAAGATCGCGCGACATGGCCATGAAAAGCTTGCGGAAATTCTCGGCCTGCTTGGAATGCGCGCCGGACAGTTGCAGATTGGTCAGCTTGGTCACGCCGTCGACCAGATCGGCGATCTCGCGGCCGAAGATTTCCGCCACCTCGGCCCAGGTCGAGCGCGTGTCCTCGATCGTGTCGTGCAAAAGCGCGGTGACGATGGTGGCATCGTCCAGCCGCATCTCGGTCAGGATGGCGGCGACGGCGACCGGGTGGGTGAAATAGGGCTCGCCAGAATGGCGGAACTGCCCCTCGTGCATCCGGCGCCCGTATTCATAGGCATTGCGGATCATCCCGGCATTGGTGCGCGGGTTGTAGTTGCGGATAAGCGCGATAAGGTCTTCGACGTCGATCATGTTCAGCCGAAGACCTTTAAGTTCAGTTCCTGCCCTGCGCTTCCAGCATCATGCGAAGCATACGCTCTTCCGATTCCTCATCGGCGGGTTTGGGGCGGTCCATCTCGGCACCCAGAAGCAGCGCCATCGCGTCTTCTTCGGGCTCGTCAACCTCGATCTGGGTCTGCTCGGCCTCGATCATGCGCTCGCGCAGATCGTCCACGGGCTGGGTTTCGTCCGCGATCTCGCGCAGCGCGACGACGGGGTTCTTGTCATTGTCGCGATCCACGCTCAGCGGGCTGCCGGCGGCGATTTCGCGCGCGCGATGGGACGCCAACATCACCAGGTCAAAACGGTTCGGAACCTTGTCGACGCAATCTTCGACTGTAACGCGGGCCATCGGTTCACCTTATCAACTGGAATCGGGGGGGCGAAGCCGGATATGTGGAGGCGCGGCGCGGAAATGTCAAGCGCTGGCGGGGCGCATCCCCGCCATGGCCTGGGGCGGAAGGGCGGCCAGCATCTGCGCCACGCTGCGTCCAAGGCGCGGATGCACCCAGCCCGGCGCCACCTCGGCCAGCGGGGCCAGCACGAAGCCGCGGTCCTGCATCCGGGGATGGGGCAGGATCAGCCGGTCCGGTGCGCTTAGCGGCTGCGCCGCCGGCGGCAGGGCGCGCCAATGATCCTGCACCGCCGCGTCGGGCAGCACCCGCCCGCCATGGGCCAGCAGGTCCAGGTCCAGCCCGCGGGCCTGCCAGCGCGCGACTTCGCGGCTGCGGCCCAGTTCGGCCTCGATCGCGTGCAGGTCGGCCAAAAGCGCCTCGGGCGGGGTGGCGCTGAAAAAGGCCGCGGCCGCATTCACATATTCGGGACCCGAGCCGGGCGGAAAGGCCGGCGTGGTCCAGAAACGGCTGACGGCATGCGGCACAACCCCAGGTAATCCATGGATCTTGTGCAGCGCGAAACGCAGCGCGTCGGCTGGCGGACCTGCCGAACTAGGCAGGTTTGCACCCAGCGCCACGAGGACTAAGTTCGCATTCTGAATTGGGTTTCGCGACATCTTGGGGGAAACGTGTTTTACAAGGACGACCGACTGGCGTTGTTCATTGACGGTTCGAATCTATACGCTGCGGCAAAATCGCTGGGATTTGACATCGACTACAAACTGCTGCGGCAGGAATTCGAAAGGCGCGGCAAGCTGATCCGCGCCTATTACTATACGGCATTGCTGGAAAACGAGGAATATTCACCGATTCGTCCCCTGGTCGACTGGCTGCATTACAACGGCTTTTCCATGGTGACGAAACCGGCGCGAGAATATACCGACGCCCTGGGCCGCCGCAAGGTCAAGGGCAACATGGATGTCGAACTGGTCATCAACGCCATGGAACTGGCGCCGCGGCTTGACCATGCGGTGCTGTTTTCCGGCGACGGCGATTTCCGCCCGCTGGTCGAGGCGATGCAACGCCAGGGTGTGCGGGTCTCGGTGGTCTCGACCATGCGCAGCCAGCCGCCGATGATCGCCGACGAATTGCGCCGGCAGGCCGACAATTTCATCGAACTGGACGCGCTGCGCGATATCATCGGCCGCCCGCCGCGCGAAGCGGCCCCCCAGGAAACCTGATCCGGGCCGTACCTTGACGACTGGCCGGCGCGCTAGCGCTCGGTCAGCTTCAACTCGATGCGGCGGTTCTGGGCGCGCGCCTCGGGCGTGTCGCCCGCCGCCACCGGGCGGGTGTCGGCAAAGCCGGCCGGCGCCAGCCGGTCGGCGGGAAAGCCCAGCTCGTCGGTCATATAGCGCACGACCGCCAGCGCCCGCGCCTGGCTCAGTTCCCAATTGTCGCGATAGCGCCCCAGGCCCGACAGCGGCACATTGTCGGTATGGCCGTCGACGCGGATCATCCAGCCGATCTGCGGCGGGATATCGGCCGAGATTTCGTTCAGCATGCCCGCGACACGGGCGATCTGGGTGCGGCCCGCATCCGACAGCACCGCCTCGCCCGGCGCAAACAGCACCTCGGACGAAAACACGAAGCGGTCGCCCACCACCTGCACGCCCTCGCGGCCCTCCAGGATCTGCGACAGCCGCCCAAAGAACTCGGACCGATAGCGCGCCAGGTCCTTGGCCTCGGCCTCGGCCTTGGTCCGCGCCTCTTCTTCCAGCGCCCGACGCTTGCGCTCTTCTTCGGCGGCGCGCAGCAGGGCGACGTTCAGCTGCCGGCCCAGATCCTCGGCGCGCAGGTCGGCTTCGCGGCGCTCGTCACCGGCGGCATCCAGCACGGCGCGCAGGCTGCCAAGCTGGTCGTTCAGCCGCGCCACCTGCTGGTTCAGCGCCGCCAGCCGCCGCTGATCCTCGGCCGACAACGCCTCTTGCTCGGAAAGGGTTTTCCGGGCAAGGGCCAGCAGCGCGGCCTGTTTCTCGGCCTCGCCAGCCTGGGCCTTGGCCTGCTCTCCCAGTTCCTGCTTGGCGGCCTCGGCCGCGGCCAGCAGGGTCAGGGTGTCCTCGGCCTGCTTGCGCGCCGCCTCCAGTTCCAGGGTGGCGGCGTCCAGTTCCGCCCCCGACCTTTCCAGCCGCTCGCGCAGCGCCTGGGCTGCGGCGGCATCGGCCAGCCGCGCGGCCTCGGTCTCGTCCAACTGCTGCTGCGTTTCGGTGTTCTGCCGCCGCAGGTCGCCGATCAGAGCCTCCAGCGCCTCGCGCCGGGCGGCGGCCAGCCGCGCCGCCTCGGCCTGGGCGTCGATTTCGCCCCGCGCTGCCGCCACGGCCTGTTCGGACCGCCGCAGCCGCTCGCGCTCGGCCGCCAGGTCGCGGTCGAGCGAGGCCGCCTGCGCCTGCGAGGTGGACAGCGCATCCGAAAGCTCGGCCACCTGCTGGCCAAGCTGGTCCAGCTCGCTGTCCTGGGTGGTGATCTGGTCGCGCAGCACCGACTGCACCAGCAGAAAGATGGTCAGCACGAACATCATGACCATCAATAGCGCGGTCATCGCATCGACGAATCCCGGCCAGATCGTCGCGGAAAAGCGGTTGCCGCCGCCCCGGCTAAGCCCCATAGCCCCGCTCCAGGCTGCGAATGGCGCGGGTCAGCGCCGCAAGATCGCCGCGCAATTCGGCGATCAACCCGTCGCGGCCGCTGGCGGTCTCCTCGACCAGCCGGCCAAGCTGCACGTCGATGGAACGCAGCCGCATCCGCGCTTCTGGATCGTCGCCGGCCGCAGCGGCGGCGACCGGCCGCTGCGCGCCCAGATCCAGAAGCCGGTCCTGGCCATCGGCCAGCCGTTCCAGCGCCTGGACCAGCCCCGCTTGCGGGGCGGCATCGGCGGGGGCTTCGGCCAGGGCGACCAGCCGGGACTGCCCATCGGCCAGCCGCTCCAACGCCTCTTGCAGGCCCGCGAACTCGGCGCCAAGCGGCGGCGGCATGGCGGCCAGCCGCTCCTGGCCCTCGCGGATCCGATCCAGCGCCGCCGCCAGGTCCGGGTCGCGGCGTTCGGCCAGGCCGTCGATCGCCCGTTCCACCCCGGCCAAGGCCAGCCCCACGGCGTCCCGTTCGCCGGCCAGCGCCTGGGCCAGCCGGTCGCGGTCCGAGCCGAGCATATCGGCCAGCCGCTCCACCCCCTGCGCCAAGGCCAGCGAACGCTGGTCGGCCGCGGCGGCCTCTTGGTCGCGAAGATCGTCGCGGCTGGCGTAGAACGCTTGCAGGCCGGCCAGTTGCGTCTCGACCCGTTCGATAAAGCCGGCCAGCGCCGCCTCTCCCAGGCCCTGGCCGTCGCCGCCCAGGCCGATGCGGGTAAAGCCCGACATCCATTCTTCAAGCTCGCGATAAAAGCGGTTCTGGCCATGGGCTACGAACAGTTCCAAAAGCCCGACCACCAGCGACCCGGCCAGGCCCAGCAGGGAACTGGAAAAGGCCGTCGCCATGCCGCCAAGCTGCGATTCCAGCCCGGTCATCAGCTTGTTGAACACCTCGATCCCGGTCTCGCCCTCCTTAGGGGACAGCGCGCGGATCGTGTCCACCACGGCGGGCACAGTCGTCGCAAGCCCGTAGAACGTCCCCAAAAGGCCAAGAAAGATCAGCAGGTTGGCCAGGTAGCGGGTGATATCGCGCGCCTCGTCGATCCGCGTCGCCACCGATTCCAGCATCGAGCGCGACGATTCGGTCGAGATCGCCCCCCCCACCGGCCCGCGCTGGCCCAGAAGCGCGGCCAAGGGCGCCAGCAGGCGCGGCGCGTCGTCGGGACCGGCCGGCTCGGGTCCGCTTACGCCGCGTTCGGCGGCATTGCGGCGGCGGGCGGCGAAACGCTCGATCCAGCTAACCGACTTGACCAGTTCCGCGACCTGCCAGAAACAGCCCAGCACGCCCATGACAAAGACGGCCAGGATCAGCCCGTTCAAATATTCGTTCGAGTGAAAGATCGACAGGATGCGGCCATAGGCGAACCAGCCCCCGGCCACGACCAGCACCAGAACGATCAGCATCAGCAGCACCTGCCGCACCGGCTGCGAGAACTGCGGCTGCGAGGGGCCGGCCCCGCCCGGCCCGGCCTGACGCGTCACCGCCAGCCGGGCGGCACGGGAACGGCGGCCTTCCGCCGCAGCGGGCGGACCTTCGGACGGTTCGGCGTCGGTTCGGGACAAGTTCGACCCCCTTGCTGCTTGCGCAGCCGACTGTAGAGGCGCCGTCCGCCCCTGCCAAGCGTCGTTGCAAGCCGGACCGGCTATCCCGCGCCAGTGCCGCCCAGCCGCCCCCGCACCAGCCGCGCCAATTCATCCATCGCCCGGTCCTCGATCCCCATCTGCGCCAGGTGCCGGGCGGTGTTGAACAGGTAATCGGCATTGGGACCGCGCCCGCCCTGGGCCTGGGCAATGATGCGGGCCTGTTCGTGCAGTTCCAGCAGGCCGGCATATTGGTCATGGTCGGGCCGGATCACATAGGCAAGGGCATCGACCCGGCGCCCGTCCGCCAGCAGCAGCGGCAGGGACAGTTCGGCATAGGCGTTGGTGCTGAGCTCTCGCGCCCGCAGGCCGGCCAGGGACCGCGGCCAGTCGGGCGCGGCCACGCGCAGCGCCAGGCCCCGGCAATGCGCCCCGGCTTCGGCATGCAGGCCCAGCACCAGCCCCGGCGCTTCGCTGGTGCCGCGATAGATGATCGAGCGCAGGCAGAAGCTGCGCGCATAGCCGTCCAGCGTCGCAGGCGCCATCTCGGCCACGGGAAAACCCGGATCCCACATCAGCGAGCCATAGGCGAAAACCCAATGCTCCGGCCGTTCACCCATTCTTTACCCCGGCGCCCTAGATAATTCGGTCAGGAAAAACTTAGGACAGCAGGATCGGCGTTCCAAGACGCCACAAGGATCGCGAGGCCCGGATGCGCCGACTGCTTGCCCTATTCCTGCTTCTGCTCCTGCTGCTGGGGGGGCTGTGGCTTGGCGGCGAAAGCCTGCTGGCCCAACAGATGCGCCGGATCGCCGACCGCCAGCCGATGGTCGCGCTTGCCGCGGCGCAGCCATTGCGCGAACCGGGGCGGATCGGGGTGCGGGCCCTGGCGCTGGGGTTGCAGGTGGGGCAAGGGCGCGTCGAATTGCCGCAGGCCGAGCTTTGGCTTGCGCCGTTCCGCCCGACCACGCTGCGGCTGGCCTTGCCGCCGCATGCGGTGCTGCACCCTGGAGGGGCGGACGCCGGGCTGGACCCGCTGGAACTGGGACTTGCCGATGCCATGGCGCGGCTGCGCCTTCAGCCGCTAAGCGGGCTTGGCCTGGCCTCGGCCGGCGTCAGCGCCGGCCGCCTGACGCTTGGGGGCGCGGAACTGGCAAAGGGGCTGCAAGCCGATGCGGAACGCGCGGCGCTGGGGGCGGATGCGCCGCCCGATGCGGCCGCGGCCTATGACCTGGACCTGAACCTTGACGATCTGGAACCGGGCCTGCTGGGCGCGCTGCCGCTGCCGGGGCGGCTCAGCATGACCGCGGCGGGCCGGATCTGGCTGGATGCCCTGCCCCGGCCCCTGGCACCGGCGTCCAACCAGGCGCCGCAGCCGGTCGGACTGCGCCTGGACCGGGCGGAAATACGGCTTGGGGCGCTGCAAGCCCGTCTTCTGGGCCGGGTCGAGGCTGACGCCCAGGGCCGCGCCCAGGGTCGGATCGTGGTCTATACCGCCGATGCGCAGCCGCTTTTGCAGGCCGCGGCCAAGGCCCGGCTGATCTCGCCCAAGGTGGTGACGCTGGCGGGCACGCTGCTTGGAAACATCTCGGACCTGCCGCTGCCCGAACAGGAGGGCCACCCCGTGCCGCCCCCCGCGGCCAAGGGGGAGTTGCGCCTGCCGCTCAGCTTTGCCGATGGCAGGACCAGCCTTGGCCCCATGGTGCTGGGCCCGGCGCCGGCCTTCCCGCGGCGCTAGGGCCCGCGCCGCTAGGGTTTGGGCGTTTCGCCCGCCGCCGGGCTGCGGCCGAAATCCGGGGCGGCGGTGTCCTGTCCGGCCTCGATGATACCGCGCCGAATCGCCCGCGTACGGGTGAAATAATCGTGCAGATGCGCGCCGTCGCCCATGCGGATGGCGCGTTGCAGCACGAAAAGCTCCTCGGTAAAGCGGCCCAGGATGTCCAGCACCGCCTCCTTGTTCTGCAAGAACACGTCGCGCCACATCACCGGGTCCGACGCGGCGATGCGGGTGAAATCGCGAAAGCCCGCCGCCGAATACTTGATGACCTCGCTTTCGGTGACGCGCTTGAGGTGATCGGCCACCCCCACCATCGTATAGGCGATCAGGTGCGGCGTATGGCTGGTCACCGCCAGCACCAGGTCGTGATGGGCGGCATCCATCGCCTCGACATTGGCACCCATGGCGCGGATCAGCGCCGACAGCCGCTCGACCGCCGCCGGATCGCCGCCCTCGATCGGGGTCAGCAGCCACCAGCGATTGCGAAACAGCGCGGCAAAGCCCGAACGCGGGCCGGAATGCTCGGTCCCGGCCAGCGGATGGCCGGGGATGAAATGCACGCCCGCCGGGACATGCGGCGCCACCGCCTCGATCACCGCCTGCTTGACCGAACCGACATCGGTCACGGTCGCGCCCGGCTTCAGATGCGGCGCGATCTCGGCCGCGACCGCGCCCATGGCGCCGACCGGCACCGCCAGCACCACCAGATCGGCGCCCTCGACCGCCTCAGCCGCCGTTTCTGCCACGCGGTCGACCAGCCCGATCTCGCGCGCCACCGCGCGGGTGTCGGGGCTGCGGGCATGGCCCACCACCTTGCGCGCCAGCCCCGCCTCGCGCATGGCCAGCGCCATCGAGCCGGCGATCAGCCCCAGCCCGATCAGCGCCACGCGATCATAGATCACCGCCATCAGCGGCTGCCCGCGCGTTCGGCCATGAACTGGCCGATGACATGCGCCACCCGCCGGCAGGATGCCTCGTCGCCCACGGTGATGCGCAGGCATTGCGGCAGGCCGTAGCCGCCGACCCGTCGCACGATCAGCCCCTGCGCCTTGAGGTATTCATCGCAGGCCCCGGCCGTCTCGGCATCGGCAAGGCGCGCCAGGATGAAATTCGCGCATGACGTGTCCGAAGGCACGCCCTTCTCGGCCAGCGCCTCGGCCAGCCAGGCGCGCATGCGGGCATTCTCGGCCTGGCAGCGGGCGATATGCTCGCGGTCGCGCATGGCGGCCTCGGCGCCTTCCAGCGCCACATTGGACAGGTTGAAGGGGCCGCGGATGCGGTTCAGCACATCGACGATCTCGCGCGGGCCGTAACCCCAGCCGACGCGCAAGCCCCCAAGCCCATAGATCTTGGAAAATGTCCGGGTCATGAACACGTTGGACAGCCGGCTCGCCAGCTCGGCGCCGCCGTCGTAATCCTCGACATATTCGGCATAGGCCGCATCGACCACCAGGATCGCCTGCGGCACGGCGCGGGCCAGCCGCTCCAATTCCGGCAGGCCGATCATGGTGCCGGTCGGGTTGTTGGGATTGGCGACAAAGATCAGCCGCGTGCGCGGGGTCGCCCCGGCAATCAGCGCATCCACATCCGTGACCCGGTCGCGCTCGGCCACCTCGACCGGGGTGGCCCCGGCCGCATGGGCCGAAATGCGATACATCAGGAAACCATGCTCGGTGAACAGCACCTCGGTCCCCGGCCCGGCATAGGCCTGGCACAGGAAATGGATGATCTCGTCGGAACCCACGCCGCAGATGATCCGCTCAGGGTCCAGCCCATGCACCTCGGCGATGGCGGCGCGCAGCCCGGCATGGTCGGTATTGGGATAGCGATGCAGGCCATGGGCGGCCCGGACCACCGCCTCGCGGGCCTTTTCCGACGGCCCGAAGGGGTTTTCGTTCGAGGAAAGCTTCACGACATTCTCGACCCCCGCCACCTTCGAGGCCCCGCCTTCGTAAAGCGCGATCTCCATAATGCCGGGTTGCGGAGCGATGGTCGTCTGGTTCTGCGACATGGCGGCCCTCTTGCAAGCCCGGCCGTCTTAGCGCCCGGCGCAAGGCTTGGAAAGCCTCGTCAGCCCGGCCGCTTTCACCGTTTTCCAAATACTCCGGCGACGCTGCGGAATGCCCGGACGCGGCCGGATACTCCTGGCTTCTTCGTTCCGAAAATACCCATGCCGGGCTGCGGCCCGGCCGGCGGCGCCGTCACTCGGCCGCCAGCGCCTTTTCCAGTTCGGGCAGGAACCGCTCGGTGTAATCCTCGCGCACCAGCGGGCCGACATGGCGATAAAGGACGCGACCCGTGCCGTCGATGATAAAGGTCTCGGGCGGGGCGGTCACGCCCCATTCGATGGCGGTCCTGCCGCGCGGATCGGTGGCCAGCGCCGCAAACGGGTCGCCATGGCCGGACAGGAAACCCATCGCCGCCCCCTCGGGGTCCTTGAGATCCACGCCATAGACCGGCAGCCGCCCGGACAGTTCGGTCAGGGTCGGATGCTCGGCCCGGCAGGGCGGGCACCAGCTGGCCCAGAAATTCACCAGCTTCACCCCCGGCTGGCGCAGCATGTCGTCGGTCAGCTGCACCTTGCCGGGCAGGGTGGTGTCGCCGACCGCCGGCGCCTCTCGGCCGATCATGGTCGAAGGCAGCGTGTCGGGATCGTTGCGCATCAAGGCCCAGCCGGCCAGGGCGGCAAAGCCGGCAAACACCGCGACCGGCGCCAGCATCATCGGGGAAAGCCTAGCCACGGCGCTCATGCTCCTGAAGCGCGCGGCGGGCGCGGGAATTGGCCAGCACGGTCTGGACGACGATGCCCGCCAGCAGCACCAGGCTGGCGCCATAGGCGGCCAATACGGTTCCGGCATATTTGCCAAGTTCGGTCATGCACGATTCTCCCTTGCCAGCAATGCGGCCAGACGGCGGCGACGGATCTCGGTCCGGGTGCGGATCAAGAGCAGCGCCAGAAACAGCAGAAAAAAGCCCAGCATCGACAGGTAAAGCGGATAGCGATAGATCGCCGACATCCGCTCTCCCGGCGCCACGGACAGCGAGGCGCCCTGGTGCAGCCCCTGGTTCCAGAAATTCACCGCATAGCGCGACAGGATCGCAAAGACCGAGCCCACAAGGCACAGCACCCCGGTCAGGTCGGCGGCGCTGTCGGGATTCTCGACCGCCTCCCACAGCGCCATATAGCCCAGGTAGAACAGGAACAGGATCAGGAACGAGGTCAGGCGCGGATCCCATTCCCACCAGGTGCCCCACATCGGCTGGCCCCAGATCGCGCCGGTGATCAGCGCGATCAGCGTCATCACCGCGCCGACCGGCGCCGCCGCCTTGGCGGCCAGCGCGCTGACATGGTGGCGGCGGACCAGCCAGATGAGCGAGGCGACCAGCATCATCAGCCAGATATTGATCGCCATCAGCGCCGCGGGCACATGCAGGAAGACGATCTTGACGGTCGAACCCTGCTTGTAATCCTCGGGCGTCAGGAACCCCCAGACCAGGCCGCCCACGGTGGCAAGCGCCGCCGCGGCGACCACCCAGGGCAGGACGGCGCCAGAGGTGCGCATGAATTTGACGGGGTTCGCATATTCCCAGATCGACATGTTTGCTTCCTAAATCGGGCAGGCCGCCCGCTCAAGTGGCCAGTGGTCCCATTCACCGCAGATTGACGCGCAGCGCCGCCGCCGCGGCAAAGGGCGTCAGCGCCAATGTGGACAGCGTAACCGCCGCAAGAAAGACCAAAGGCGTCACCGGATCGGCCCCTGCGGCACCGCGCCGCACGGCCTCGGCCCCGAAAATCAGCGTCGGCACGTAAAGCGGCAGCACCAAAAGCGACATGAGCAGCCCGCCCCGGCGCAGCCCGACCGTCACCGCCGCGCCAAATGCGCCCAGCATCGACAAAGCCGGCGTGCCCAGCACCAACGAGGCGACCAGCCAGGGATAGGCCGGCCCCGGCAGGTGCAGCAGCAGCGCAAAGACCGGCGCCGACAGCGCCAGCGGCAGGCCCGTCACCAGCCAATGCGCCAGGGCCTTGACCGCGACCGCACCTTCCAGCGGCAGGGGGGCGGTGGCCAGCAGGTCCAGGCTGCCATCCTCGAAATCCAGGGCAAAGATGCGGTCTAGCGACAAAAGGCAGGACAGCAGCGCCCCCACCCACAGGATGCCGGGCGCGATGCGCGAAAGCTGGCCCCCCTCGGGGCCGACGCCAAAGGGCACCAGCGTGCAGACGATCAGGAAAAACGCCAGCGCCAGGCCGAATCCGCCGCCCGAGCGGGTGGCCAGCCGCAGGTCCCGGATCAGCAGCGCCCACATTTGCCCATCCTCATCCGCTTGTTCCCCTGGGGCGCGACTTTCATCCGAATGCCTCGTTGAAACCGGCCGGCCGCGACTGCGACGGCACCCGGCCGGCGCGGAAGGGGCCGAGTTCCAGGATCTCGGCCTCGTGCAGGCCCAGGTCGATATGGGTTGCGATGACCGCAGCGCCGCCCCGGTCCAGATGGGCGCGCAGCATGGCCGCGAACAGCGCCACCGAATCGCGGTCAAGCGAAACGGTCGGCTCGTCCAGCAGCCAGACCGGACGCCCCGTCACCATCAGCCGCGCCAGTCCCAGCCGCCGCTTTTGCCCGGCCGAAAGCGCATGGGCCGGGCGCGCGGCCAGGTCGCGCAGGTTCATCGCCGCCAGTGCGGCCTCGATATCCCGGCCGCCAAAGATCTCGGCCCAGAAGCGCAGGTTCTCGGCCGCGGACAGGGCGGGTTTCAGCCCGTCGGAATGGCCGGCATAGGCCATGGAATCGGCCGCGGCCTCGATCACCCCGGCCACCGCGGGCTGCAATCCGGCCAGCGTGCGCAGCAGCGTGGTCTTGCCGATGCCGTTCGGCCCGCGCAGCACCAGCGCCGCACCGGGCGCCAGCGCGAAGTGGACGCCCTCGACCGCGCGCAGCCCGCCGCGCGCCACCGCCAGGTCGCGAACCGCCAGCAAGCTCATATGGGTAGCAGCGCGCAGGCCACGCGCCGGCCTTCCGACAGCGCGACGTTATAGCTGCGCGCCGCCGAGGGCGAGGTCATCGGCTCGGCCATCACGCCCATCTCTTCCAGTGCCGCGGTCAGGTCGCGCGGGGGAAAGGCGACCTCGGCGCCCAGGCCCAGGAACAGCACATCCACCCGACCGGCCAGCGCCAGCAGGGGGTCGCGGTCGCCCAGCCCGCCCCAAGGCTGCACGCCCCCGCCGGTCACGATGACCGCGCCCTGATGCACGGTGCCGCCGACGCGAAAGAAGCCCGGACCGTAGCCGTCGACCGGCTGGGCCCCGGAAAATTCGGTCGGCACCATGCTGGGCATCAGGGCGCGTCCCGAAAGGCTGCGGGAATATCTTCGCCGGGCGCCTTTTCCTTGGGATCGGGCTTGGACCAGTCGCGCTTGACGCCCAGCCACAGCACGATGTTCTTGGCGACATAGATGGTGGAATAGCAGCCCACCACCACGCCCCACAGCATGGCGATGACGAAATCGCGGATCACGTCGCCGCCGAATATCAGCATGGCGGTCAATGCGATGCCGGTGGTCACGGCGGTCATGATGGTGCGCGACAGCGTCTCGTTCACCGTCAGGTTCATGACGTCGATCAGCGGCATCGTCTTGAACTTGATCAGGCTTTCGCGCAGGCGGTCAAAGACCACCACAGTATCGTTCACCGAAAAGCCCAGCGTGGTCAGCAGCGCCGCGATGGTGGTCAGGTCGAATCGTAGCTGGAACAACGAAAACAGCCCGACCGTCAGCAGCACGTCATGGATCAGCGCGATCACCGCACCCAGCGCGAACTGCCATTCGAAGCGCAGCCAGATATAGGCCATGATGCCCAGCGTCGCCGCGCCCACGGCGTAGAAGGCGGACTTGATCAGCTCGCCCGAGACCTTGGGGCCGACCGATTCGACCGCGGCGAACACCACCTGCGGATCGACGGTATGCAGCGCCGCCTCGACCTGGTTCAACTGCTCGGGCGTGACCGAGCCGGTTTCCTGGGTGGTGCCGATGCGGATCATCGCGACGTGCTTGGTTTCGCCGAAGCTGGGGTCGAAAACCTCGGTGATCGAGACATCGCCCAGGTCAAGTTCGCTCAGCGCCTGGCGATAGTCGCTCACCTCGAAGGCGGTGGGGCTTTCGGTGCGGATGGTGGTGCCGCCCTTGAAGTCGATGCCGAAGTTCAGCCCCATCACCAGCACCAGGACCACCGAGGCGACCATGGCCACGGCCGAGATGCCGAAGGTCAGCCACTGCCAGCGGAAAAAGTCGATCCTGGTGCCGTCGGGAACGAGTTTCAGACGAAATGCCATTATCCTGCTCCCTTACAAGATCAGTTCTTTGGGCTTGCGCCATTCCAGCCAGAACACGATCAGCAGCCGCGTCAGGTAGATCGCGGTGAAGACCGAGGTCACAAGCCCGATGGTCAGCGTGACCGCGAAGCCCTTGACCGGGCCCGAGCCCAGGAAGAACATCACCATGGCGGCGATGAAACTGGTCACGTTCGCGTCGATGATCGCCGACATTGCCTCGCCGAAGCCGTCGTCGATGGCCTTGACGATGCGCTTGCCGGCGCGCAGCTCCTCGCGGATGCGCTCATAGATGATGACGTTGGCATCGACCGCGGTGCCGACGGTCAGCACGATGCCGGCGATGCCCGGCAGGGTCAGCGTCGCCCCCATCATCGACATGACCGACAGGATCAGGATGACGTTGGCGGTCACCGCGACCGAGGCAAAGACCCCGAACAGCCCATAGCTTGCGATCATATAGGCCACCACGGCGACCGTGGCGATGATCGAACTGAGCCGGCCCGCGTCGATGGAATCCTGGCCCAGTTCCGGGCCGATGGTGCGTTCTTCCAGGAAGGTCATCTCGGCCGGCAGGGCGCCGGCGCGCAGCAGCACCGCCAGGCGGGTCGATTCCTCGACATCCATCGCCCCCGAGATCTGGCCCGAGCCGGTGGTGATGGCCTGCCGGATCACCGGGGCCGAGATCACCTGATCGTCCAGCACGATCGCAAAGGGCTGGCCGATATTGGCCGAGGTATAGGCCCCGAACCGCTTGGCCCCCGAAGGACCGAAACGGAAATCGACCGCGGCTGCGCCGTTCTGGTCAAAGCTGGGCCGGGCGTCGGTCAGGTCCTCGCCGGTGACGACCGGGCTTTCCTCGATCACGTAAAAGACGCCGGGCTCGTCCATCGAGGGCAGCAGCACGTTGCCGGGACCCGGCCGCGCATCGGCGTCGGCGCCGCGGCCGATCACCGGGTTGAAGGTCAGCTTGGCCGTGGTGCCGATAAGCTGCTTCAATTCCTCGGCCGAGCCGATGCCGGGCACCTGGATCAGGATGCGGTCCTTGCCCTGGCGGATGATCGTCGGCTCGCGGGTGCCGACCTCGTCGATGCGGCGGCGGATGATCTCCAGCGATTGCTGGACGGTGCGGTCATCGGTCGCGGCCTTTTCCGCATCCGAAAGTTGCACGGTAAGCCGGTTGCCGCCGGCCGAGATCGCCAGGTCGCTTTGCCCCGCCCCGGTCAGCGAGGTGACGGGAACGGCCAGGCCGCGGGCGATTTCGACCGCGCGGGCCATCTGGTCGGGATTGCCGATCTCGACCGCAAGCTGGCCTTCGGGCGCCTGGACGCGGCGAACGGCGCCCAGCACCTCGCGCTGCGCCGCCAGCGCGTCGCGCAGTTCGGGCCAAAGCGCCTCCATCCGCGCCTTGTAGACATCCTGGACATGAACCTCGCCCAGCAGATGGGCCCCGCCGCGCAGGTCCAGGCCCAGATTGACCAGCCCCGAGGGCAGCCAGTCCGGCCAACCGGCGCGGGCCACGGCCTCTTCCTGGGATTCGAAACCATTGCGTTCGGCGGCGGTGATGGCGTCGTTATGCTGCTCGACCCGGCTGTAGAACAGGTTCGGCATGGCAAACAGCAGGCCCAGGGCGACAAGGCCCAGGATCAGCAGACGCTTCCAGAAGGGGATGTCCAGCATGGCGGGATTGCGGCCTTAGCTGTTGGCGGCGACGGGCTGGGTGCGGTTCACCAGGCCGGTCACGGTCGAGCGGATGACGCGGACCTTGACGCCGGGGGCGATCTCGACCTCCAGCTCATTGTCGCGAACGGATGTGACCTTGCCGACCAGGCCGCCCTGGGTGACGATCTCATCGCCCTTTTTCAGCGCCTCGACCATGGCGCGATGTTCCTTGACGCGCTTTTGCTGCGGCCGGATCATCAGGAAATACATGATGACGAAGATCAGGACGAGCGGCAGGAACGAGGCAAGTCCTGCGGCGCCGGAAGCGCCTCCGGCGGCTTGGGCATAGGCGGGGGTCACGAACATTGGTCTATCCCTGTGCTGTCGTTATCCGGGCGATCCCCCGGCGGAACTGGCGCGCACCCTATCCGCGGCTCAAAGCGATGGCAAGAAAGCCTGCGCCGCGCCCGCTTCGCCGTTGCAGGGGGCTCTGCCCCCGTCCTTCGGATCCCCCCGGGATATTTCGGCACGAAAGAAGCCGGCCGGCTTTTTGCCCCGGCTTCTTTCGTGCCCAAATATCCTGGGGGAAGCGCGGAACGCGCTGGGGGCAAAGCCCCCCTTGGCGGCGCCGGCCAAAGGCGGCGTGGACTCGGGCGGCGGGCTGTGGCAGCAAACGGCAAGCATCCGAACCGCAGGAGGCGCCCATGGCGCAAGACACAACCCATCCCCTGCTGGCCGAAACCGAGCCCGGCCTGGACCGCACCGGCATCCGCCGCCTGCTGGCGATCATGGCGGCGCTGCGCGATCCGCAGACCGGCTGCCCCTGGGACATCGAACAGGATTTCGCCTCGATCGCGCCCTATACCATCGAAGAGGCGCATGAGGTCGCCGATGCCGTCGCGCGCCAGGCCTGGGACGAATTGCCCGGCGAATTGGGCGACCTGCTGCTTCAGGTGGTTTTCCACGCGCAGATGGCTGACGAGGCGGGGATGTTCGATTTCGCCGATGTGGTGGCCAGGATCTCGGACAAGATGATCGACCGCCACCCGCATATCTTCGGCGACGAATCCCGCGACAAGTCCGCTGCCCAGCAGGTCCGCGACTGGGAGGCGATCAAGGCCCGCGAACGCGCCGCCAAGGCGGAACGCGGCGTGCTGGACGGGGTGGCGCTTGGCCTGCCGGCGCTGACCCGCGCGATCAAGCTGCAAAACCGCGCCGCGCGCGTCGGCTTCGACTGGCCCGGCCCGGCGCAGGTGCTGGACAAGATCGCCGAGGAGACACGCGAACTGGTCGAGGCCAGGGACAGCCGCGATCACGCGCATTTGACCGAGGAATTCGGCGACCTGATGTTCGTGATGGCGAATCTGGCCCGGCATCTGGAAATCGACCCCGAAGAGGCGCTGCGGCTGGCCAATGCCAAGTTCACCCGCCGCTTCCGCTTCATCGAGGCCGCCTTGGCCGCCCAGGGCCGCAGCCCCGAGGACAGCGACCTGGCCGAGATGGACGCGCTGTGGGACAAGGCCAAGCTTGCCGAGCGCGGCTGACGCGCTGGCCGGGCTGCCGGGGATCGAACCGCTTCGGCTGGTCCGCGACCGTCCCGACCGGCTGGTCATGCAGATCCGGCTGGATGGCCGCCCGGCCTGGCTGAAACAGTTCCGCGGCCCCGATCCGGCGGCCAGCGTGGCGCGGGCGCAGGCGCGGCTGCATCAGGCGGCCCAAGCGCTGGGACAGGACCTGGATGCCGTGGCGCCGCCGCTGCTGGCCTTGCCCGAACTGGGGATACTGATCACCGCGCCGGCGCCGGGCCGGCCCATCGCGCATCTGCTGGCCGCGGCGGGCGCGGCGGAACGCACCGCGCTGGTCGCCCGCATCGGCGCCTGGCTGCGCCGACTGGCCGCGGCGACCCGCGCCCGCGGCACGTTCGGCCCGCGCTTCTGGCTGGACGGGATCGAGGCGCGGATCGCCGCCGCCTCGGGACGCTGGATCGACCGCGGCCTTGTCACCGAGCATCTGCGGCTGATGCGGGCCGAGGCCGTTCCCCTGCGCGGCGCCGCGGTCGAGCGCGGGCTGTGCCATGGCGACCTGACGCCCGACAACCTGTTCGCCGACGAACCCCGCCCCGGCGCGCTGCGGCTGACCGCCATCGACATGCAGGGCGCGACTGAGATGGCGCTGGCCCGCGACATGGCGCGGCTGCTGGTCTGGCTGGAAAGCCGGCGCAGGCGGCCGCCGGCACGGACGCGGGACGGCATCGCCCTGGCCGACTGGCAGGCGCTAACCGGGGTTCCGGGCCTGCTGGCGCAGGATCAACTGTCGATCCTGCGCTTTCTGATCGGGGACCTGATGCTGGCCTATTACCTGGACAGTGCGCGCCAGCCGGGGCGGCGGCGGGCGCTGGTGCGGGCGATGCGGGCCTGGGCCAAGGACAAGGGCGCGGTCACGCCGGCGCCATGACCTCGGCCAGCGCGGCGTCATAGACCGCCAGCGCCTCGGCCCGGTCGCGGGCGCGCGATGCGCCCTCGGACAATTGCCGGCGCCAGCCGCGCGCGCCGGGTCGGCCGTGAAACAGGCCCAGCATATGCCGCGTCGCCTGATGCAGCCGCCCGCCCGCTGCCAGATGCGCATCGACCAGGTCGCGCAGCGCCCGCGCCGCCTCCAGCGGATCGGTAAAGCGCGGCTCCTGATCCCAAAGCCGGTCGGCCTGCCCCAGGATATCCCAGGGCTGGTGATAGGCGGCGCGCCCGACCATAACCCCGTCCATCGCCCCCAGGTGATCGCGCGCGGCGTCGAGCGAGGCGATGCCGCCGTTGATCGACAGGTGCAGGTCGGGGAATTCGCGCTTCATGCGATGCACCAACGGATAGTCCAGCGGCGGGATCTCGCGATTCTCGCGCGGGGACAGGCCCTGAAGCCAGGCTTTGCGCGCGTGGATGGTCATGCGGCGCACGCCCACGTCGCGCATGAGGCGCAGGAAATCGGGCAGCACCGCCTGGGGGTCCTGATCGTCCACGCCGATGCGGCATTTCACCGTGACCTCGACCGGGCTGGCCGCGATCATGGCCGCGACACATTCGGCGACCAGTTCCGGCCGGGTCATCAGCACCGCGCCGAAACAGCCCGATTGCACCCGGTCGCTGGGGCAGCCGACGTTCAGGTTGATCTCGTCATAGCCCCAATCGGCGCCGATCCGCGCGGCCTGGGCCAGTTGCGCCGGGTCCGAGCCGCCCAGTTGCAGCGCCAGCGGATGTTCGCCCGCGTCGAAATCCAGCAGTTTCGCCCGGTCGCCGAAAACCAGCGCCGGGGCCGTCACCATCTCGGTATAAAGCAGCGCGCGGCGCGACAGCAGCCGGTGGATCCGCCGGCACAGGCTGTCGGTCCAATCCATCATCGGCGCGACGGATAGCCGCGCCGCATCCGCGATGCCATTGTTCTGGACCGTGGCCATGGGTTCCGACTGCCTGATTGCGGTGGTACCGCCTCCCCGGCTCGAACGGGGGACCTCTAGATCCACAATCTAGCGCTCTAACCAACTGAGCTAAGGCGGCACTGGCGGGTATCTAGCCCCAGCCCGACGCCTGTGCAAGCCCGTCTTGCCGGTTTTTCACATGCGGGTTAAGGAAAAACAACCGATCCAACGGCCAAGCGCCAGGAGAGCCAGCATGAGCATCAACAGTCAAAGCGACACCGCCGCCAATCTTCAGATCGGCCCGACCGACCGCGGCATGGTCAGGATCTATGTCGAGGGCGAGAATATCGACCTGCCGCTGGATTTCGACCCCGAGGAGGCCGAGGAAATCGCCGAGGAACTGCTGGCCGCCGCCGAAGCCGCGCGCGCCATGGGCAGCCCGGCGAAACCCGGCAAGGGCGTCAGGAAGCCCCGCCGCTGATCCCCATCGGGTCGGTCAGCGCCAGCAGCCGCGCGGTCGAGACGCGGGCGATGTCGCGCAAAAGCCGGCTGCGCCGCGCGCCGGCCAGCCGCGATTCGGGCGCCATGCGCACCAGTTCGGCCCCCCAGCTATCGGCGCGGATCAGGCCCGAGCCCTCGGGCAGCAGGCCTTCGGGAAAATCCGCGTCCACCGCCCAGAAGAAGCGGTCGCAGAACTCCAGATAGCCCTGCCACTTGCGGTCCGACACGAAATCGGCCCGGCAGCTTTTGCATTCCACGACCCAGATTTCGCCCTTGGGCGTGACGGAAATGACATCCACCCGCAACCCGCCGCTGGGCACGAATTCCGGCAGCGCGGCATGGCCCAGCCCCGCCAGCATCCGCGCCACCCCCCGCGCCAGCCGCTGGCCCGGCAAGGCGGGCAGGATATCGTCGGGCAGGTCGGCGCTCATCATGCCGCCACCATGAACGAAACGGAAACATCTTGCAAGCCCCGCGCCACCCTTGCAGCAGCCGGGCGGCCGCCCTATCTAGGGGCTGGCGGGTTTCTGCTCTTCTCGTGTGCGGCCATTTTTCTCACTGGCCTATAACTTCACCGAGGGGGCTGGCTCTGTCGGGGCCCTGGTCCCGTTATCCGGTTCCCACCTGGACATCCAGGCTTTCGGGGAAACCTGCGCTGCCACGGTCGCTGCGGTTCCCGCCACCTTTCCCCCATCCCCTGCCCCGCCTTGAAAAAAAGGGCGACCCGAAGGCCGCCCATGAGAGAGAGAGGAGGGGTTGGTCTTAGAAGCCGTAGACCAGCGACACGCCCAGCGTGTTGTCGGTGCGGATCGCGCGGTCCGAGACATATTCGGTCTTGTAGGACACGCGGGTCGCAAGCGCTTCGGACATCTTGAAGTTCAGGCCCAGTTCGTTGGTGGCCGTGTCGTTGCTGTCCGAGGTCAGGTAGTCGGTGTCGTTGGTCAGGAAGAAGGTGTCGCTGATGCGGTGATAGAACCGCGACGACAGGATGTAGCCGACTTCCGTGTCCGAGGTATAAAGGTCGGGATCGTCATCAAGCGTGTCCACCTTTTTGGTGTAGCGCACGCCGACGCCGGCCTGCACGCGCCAGGCGGTGGTGTCGTTGTTGATGATCCGATAGCCCGGACCCACGCCGAGGAAGGCGTCGCGCTTCAGCCTGCCTTCCTGGTCATCCGGGTCCGCCTCGAAGTCACCCGCCAGCCCGTCGGTCGCCAGGCGGCCCAGGGCAAAGGCATAGAAGCGGTCGTTGATGTTATAAAGGCCGTCATAGATGACATAGGTCTTTTCGGTATCGGTATCGCCGTCGTCATCCTCGCCATATTCCAGCAGGATGCCGACCGATTGCGAGAACGCACCCTGGTTGTTGGAGATGCGGCCCGACAGGCTGAAATCCTGGTTTTCATTGTTGCCGGTGCGGCCGGCATAGGTCAGCGCGACCGAACCGAAGGTGCCCTGGCGCTGATCGGGGTTGCCGAAGCGGTAGGCGTCGGACGAGCGGTCGAAATCGTCGCGCACCGCGTCCTCGACATCGCGCATCTGTTCGTTGACTTCGGTGATTCCGGTGGCGTTCGCCCCCGCGGCGATTTCGGATTGCGCGAAGGCGGGCGCCGAGAATGCGGCGGCCAGCACCGTAGCACCGGCAAGGTAAGCAAGCGTTTTCATCATTTCAGTCCTTTTCCGAACCGTTGCGTGTCCGTGGCGCGGGTTCTCCGATGCCACGAGCATCTCTGCTGGGTCAGAGGTAGAACGCGTGGCCCGCCCGATAAAGAGGGCGGAAAAACAGCGCCCGGAATCGCAAAAACGTGAGATTCGACGGGAACCCGCCGATCGGCGGAAAACGGAGCATGCAAAAATGTGATGAAACTTTTTTGGCACTCTGCCCGGCCGGAAATTTCCGACCTGTGGTCAATTGGTAATTGGACACCACATCGCTCACGATGGATGAAGCTTCGGAAACATCGCCCGGCGAAAAATTGCCTGCCTAAAAAACAGGCGCTACGCCAAGGCCCGTGAAGCGATGAAAATGTTGCGAAACGTCCACAGTATCCGGGCAAAAACGCCACGCCTGTGACGGCGCGGCGCCAGGCTTAGCGGCTGCGGGATGCGGCCGGGGCCAAGGCGGGCCGGGAATGGGGGCGAATCCGCTGCCGCAAGCCGCCGCGGGGGCCGCCGCCGCGCGCCATCAGCATGACGCGAATGCCGAACTGCACCCCCGAAAAAAGGATGGTGTGAAAGACGACCAGCATCAGCACCGCGATCCAGCCGCCGCGCGTGGCCGTCACCAGATGCCGCAGCGAGGCGACGTCAAGCGCCAGCAGCAACGCCGTAAAGACCAGCGCCAGCAGAAAGCCGATGGCGATGCTGACGATATACAGCCGGACGAGTTGCGGCATGATCTTCCCCGGAATTGCTGAACGCGGTCATTCTAGCGCGGATCGCAGAAAAACCCGAAGAAAAAATGGCACCCCCCTGCGCGGCAGAATGCCTCGGGCCACGGGCGCGGCTTAAAAGGCGTCGGGCCGGGCCTCGCGCGCCATGTGGTCCAGCACCGCGTTGACGAATTTCGACTCGCGCCCTTCGGCGAAAAACGCCTGGGCCAGGCGAACATATTCGGTGATGACCACCCTGGGCGGGGTTCTGGGCGTCACCAGCTCTGCCCCCGCCGCACGAAAGACCGAGCGCAGCACCGGGTCGATGCGGGCGATGGGCCATTTCGCCACCAGGGCGCGGTCGGTCATCTGGTCGATCCTGGACTGCCAGGTCACGGCATCGTCGACGATGCGCGAGAACAGCACCTGGTCCGCCTCGACCGAGACCATGTCGTCATCCTCGTCCTCGCGGCCGATGCGCCAGTTCAGGAATTCGCGCTGGACGCGGTCGGCGGAATGTCCCGACGCCTCCATCTGGAACAGCGCCTGGACCGCGTAAAGCCGCGCGGCCGCGGCGCGGGCCTGCCGCGCCTGCCGGTCGCCGTCGCGGCGGCTGTTGTCGCCCTGGTTGCTCATGCGCCGGCCGGCCCGTCGATTTCGCCCGCCAGGCGGATGGCCCCCTGGGGCAGCGCCTTGCTGCGCGGCGCGGCCGCCTCGCAGCGGCGCTTGAACGCGACCAGGTGCAGCGCCGCAGCAGCCGCGCCGCCGCCCTTGTTCTGGCCCTGCGGGTCGGCGCGGACTTCGGCCTGCGCGTAATTCTCGACCGTCAGGATGCCGTTGCCGATGCAATGCCCTTGCAGGCCCAGCAGCGTCAGCCCGCGCGAGCTGTCGTTGCACACGGTGTCGTAATGCGTCGTCTCGCCGCGGATCACGCAGCCCAGGGCCACATAACCGTCGTAAAGGCCGCGGCTGGCGGCCTGGGCGATGGCGCCGGGAATTTCCAGCGCGCCGGGCATCTCGACCAGATCGACGGTGGCGCCGGCGGCTTCGGCCGCGTCGCGCGCGCCGGCGATCAGCCCGTCGGCGATCTGGCGGTAATAGGGCGCCACCACGATCAGCAGGCGCGCGCCGCCCTGGATCCGGGGCAGCGGCAATTGGTCATGTTGGATGCTGGCGGCCATTTCGTCACTCTTTGGGAATCGAGCGGGTGGAATGGATCGAAAGCCCGTAGGCGTCAAGCCCGACCGCCTTGACCGGCGCGGAATTGGACAGCACCACCAGTTCCGTCAGCCCCAGCGTCGAAAGGATCTGCGCCCCCAGCCCGTATTGGCGCAGCACATGCGAAGATACTTCGTCCTGGCGCGGCAAGCGCGGCTCCAGGTCGCGAAACAGCACCACGACCCCCCTGCCCTCTTCGGCGATCAGGCGCATGGCGGCGCCCAGCGTGCCGGCGGCTTCGCGGCCGATGCCCAGCACGTCGTGCAGCGGGTCCAGCACATGCATGCGCACCGGGACCGGGCCGGGCGCGGTCAAATCGCCCTTGGTCAGCACGATATGCTCGGCCCCCGTCGTCTCGTCGGCAAAGATGCGCATCATCCAGTCGCCGCCATGGACCGAATGCACGGCGCGCTGGCCGCGTTCGGCGATCAGGTTGTCGTGGCGGCGGCGATAGGCGATCAGGTCGCTGATGGTGCCGATCTTCAGCCCGTGCTTTTGCGCAAAGGCGATCAGGTCGGGCAGCCGCGCCATGCTGCCATCCTCGTTCATGATCTCGCAGATCACGCCCGAGGCGTTCAGCCCGGCCAGCCGCGCCAGGTCGACCGCCGCCTCGGTATGGCCGGCACGCACCAGCACGCCGCCGTCGCGGGCGCGCAGCGGAAACACATGGCCGGGGGTGGCGATGTCGGCCGGCCCCTTGCCGGGGTCGATGGCCACCGCGACCGTATGGGCGCGGTCATGGGCCGAGATGCCGGTGGTCACGCCCTCGCGCGCCTCGATCGACATGGTAAAGGCGGTCTCGTGCCGGCTGGAGTTCTTGGGGCTCATCAGTTGCAGCCCCAGCGCGTCGACGCGCGCGCCGGGCAGGGCCAGGCAGATCAGCCCGCGGCCATGGGTGGCCATGAAGTTGACCGCCTCGGGGGTGGCCATCTGCGCGGGGATGACCAGATCGCCCTCGTTCTCGCGGTCCTCGTGGTCGACCAGGATGAACATGCGGCCGTTGCGGGCCTCGTTGATGATCTCCTCGGTGGAAGAGATCGCGTCGGACCAGTCGCGCTCGACCGGTCCTGGCTTGTCATAGTGCATCCGCCGCTCCTGCAAAGAATGGCCCGCCGTCGGCGACATCCGCCGGCCTGCCCGTCATCGTCATGTCCCGCACCGGCCCGGCCATGCCGGCCGCCGGCATGGCGCCGCCAGGCGGGACCGCCCCGATCTGCACCGCCGTGCCGCCCGGCGCAAGCCCCGGCGCGTGGCCTGGACAGGGCGCAAGCCGCCGGGCGCGAACGCCGCGGCAGGGGCCGATCCCGGCCATCACCCCGCCTCGGCCAGCCGCGCGACATAGCGCGCCAGCGTGTCGATTTCCAGGTTCACCTGGTCGCCCGGCCGCGCGTCGCCCCAGGTGGTCGCGGCCTGGGTATGGGGGATCACGTTCACGCCGAAGCGGTCGCCCTGAACCTCGTTCACGGTCAGCGAGGTGCCGTTCAGCGCCACCGATCCCTTGGGCGCAATGAACCGCGCCAGCCCCCCCGGCGCGCGCAGGGTGATGCGGGTGCTGCCGCCTTCGTCGCGCGTCGCCTCGATCACGGCGACGCCGTCGACATGGCCCGACACGATATGCCCGCCCAGTTCGTCGCCGACGCGCAGCGCGCGTTCCAGGTTCAGCCGCCTGCCGGCCGCCCAGCCGTTCGCGCCGATATTGGTCTTGGAGACGGTCTCGGCCGAGATGTCCACGTCAAACCAGTCCGCACCCTTTTCCACCACGGTCAGGCAGATGCCGTCGCAGGCGATCGAGGCGCCCAGATCCACCCCCGCCATGTCGTAGCCGCAGGAAATCCGCGCCCGCATGTCGCCGCGCATCTCGACGCGCGACACCTTGCCGATATCGGTAATGATGCCGGTGAACATGAACGCCCCCTTTTCCCGGTTGCCCGAGAACTAGAGCCTTGGCGCGCGATCTTCAAGCAAAGCCGCAACAGCGCCGCCACGTTGTTAAGGCAGAATCGGGAAAGCCTCGTGACAGGGGCGGCGGTTTCGTGCAAAGGGATGGATATACCTCGGTGGCAGGGTCCCGCCTGAAGCGAAAAGCCCATTTCCTGTCTGAAGCAGCCACCAGGGCCCCCATGCGAAACCCCATGACCGGACATCGCCAGATTCGCGATCTGCGCGCCACCTTGACCGCCGCGCCGCCCCAGGCCGCGGTCCCAGAGCAAGCGGGCCCCCAGCCCGCCGCCACCCCGATGCTTGCCCCGGTCGCCGCCACGGCGGCGCTGCCCGCGCCTCGGCGGGTGTTCCTGATGCTGCAAGGACCGCATGGCCCGTTCTTCGACCGCATCGGGCGGATCCTGCGCGAGGCGGGCGCCCAGGTCTGGCGCGTGGGCTTCAACGCCGGCGACGAATTCTTCTGGTCCGACAAGGCGCGCTTCATCCGCCACGGCACCGGCCCCCAGGACTGGTCCGACCATCTGGAACGCATCATCGTCGAAAAGCGCGTGACCGATATCGTGCTTTACGGCGATGTGCGCCCGGTCCATGACGTGGCGCGCAAGGCGGCGCAGCGCCACGACCTGGTGCTGCATGTCTTCGAGGAAGGCTATCTGCGCCCGTTCTGGATCACCTATGAACGCGGCGGCTCGAACGGCCATTCGGCGCTGATGCGCATCCCCGTGCGCGAGATGCGCAATGCGCTGCGCAACCGCATCGCCGAGATGCACCGCCCGCCGGCGCGCTGGGGCGACATGCGCCAGCACAAGTTCTATGGCGCGCTTTACCATTTCCTGGTCCTGGTGGCGAACCGCCGCTATCCGGGCTATCGCACCCATCGCCAGATCGGCGTGTTCCAGGAATTCCGGCTGAACCTGCGCCGTTTCGTGCTGACGCCCTTCGATGCGCTGGCCCGGATGCGCGAGGCGGGCGCGGTGCGGCGCGGCGGCTTTCCCTATGTCCTGGTGCTGATGCAGTTGGAACATGATTCGAATTTCGTCGCCCATTCGCGCTATTCCCGCATGTCCCAGTTCACCGACGAGGTCCTGGAAGCCTTTGCCAACTCGGCCCCCTGCCACCACCGCATCGTCTTCAAGGCGCATCCGCTGGAGGATGGGCGCGGCGGCATCCGCCAGGCCATCCGCGCCAAGGCCCGCGAACTGGGTATCGAGCATCGGGTCTATTTCGTGCGCGGCGGCAAGCTGGCGCGGCTTTTGAACCAGGCCCATGCGGCGGTGACGGTGAACTCGACCGCCGCCCAGCAGGCGCTGTGGCGGGGTCTGCCGGTCAAGGCGATGGGGCGCGCGGTCTTCGACAAGCCCGGCCTTGTCTCGGACCAGGACCTGGACGATTTCCTGCGCGAACCGCGCCCGCCGCATGCGCTGGCCTATCGCCGCTATCGCGATTTCCTGCTGGAAAGCAGCCAGGTGCCTGGCGGTTTCTACGCCGCGCGCTCGCGCGCCCATGCGCTGCGCATCGTCGTGGACATGATCCTGGCGCCCGAAGATCCCTATCAGGCGCTTTTCGCCGGGCGCGGCCGGCATCGGCAACAGATGGGCGGCAAGGACGATTGATCGGGCAAAAATCTGGAAAAGCCCTGGACGCTACGCTAACGTGCCGCCAAAAGGCCGCCTGCGATCCGGGAATCGCGCGAGAGGACAGGAGTAACAGTTTGACCCATGCAATTTTTTCCCCTCGGCTGACCGGCGCGCGCGCAACCCGTCGCAGCCGTGCGACGCGCCTGATGCAGGTCGCGATGCTGGGGGCGGCGCTGCTCGTTTCCGCCTGCGGCCTGCCTCGGTCGGGTCCGACCAAGGGCCAGATCATGTCCGGCTCGGTCGAGAAAGGCGGCAGCACCCATATCGTGCAGGTCGACGACCGGGTGAACCGCGCCGCGAACTTTACCGCCGCCTATGGTTTCTCGGCCGATTTCCAGGCCGCGGGCACGGTCGCGGCCGATGATATCCGCCCCGGCGACGTGCTGGGCCTGTCGATCTGGGAAAACGTCGATGACGGGCTTCTGGCCTCGATGGGGTCCAGCTCGACCCAGTTGACCGAATTGCAGGTGGACAGCCAGGGCTATATCTTCGTGCCCTATGCCGGCCGGGTTCTGGCCGCGGGCAACAGCCCCGAGGAATTGCGCCGCATCATCACCCAGAAGCTGGAAACCCAGACCCCCGATCCGCAGGTCATGGTCACGCGCGTCGCCGGCGACGGCGCCACCGTTTCGGTCATGGGCAAGGTCAACGCCCAGGGCGTCTATGCGATCGAGCGGCCCACGCGCACGCTTTCGGCGATGCTGTCGCGTTCGGGCGGCGTCTCGATCGAGCCCGAGATCGCCGTGGTCACGGTCAAGCGCGGCAATGCCAGCGGCAAGGTCTGGCTGCGCGACCTGTATTCCAACGCCCGCAACGACATCGCGCTGCGCCCCGGCGACGTCATCCTGGTCGAAGAGGACGAGCGCAGCTTTACCGCCCTGGGCGCGCTTGGCGGCCAGACCAAGGTGCCCTTGGGCAACGAACAGATCAACGCCATCGAGGCGGTGGCGATGGTCGGCGGGCTTAGCACCGCGCTGGCCGATCCCAAGGGTGTCTTCGTGCTGCGCGACGAGCCGCCGGCGGTGGCGCGCGCCGTGCTGGGCCGTGGCGATATCCAGGGCAACCAGCGGGTCGCCTATGTCCTGGACCTGACCAAGCCCGATGGCATGTTCCTGGCCCGCGATTTCGTCATCCGCGACGGCGACACCGTCTATGTGACCGAGGCGCCCTTCGTGCAATGGCGCAAGACCTTGCAGTCGATCCTGGGCACCGCGACCGAGGTCGGCTCGGTAGACAGCGCCTTCCGGTAAGGCCGTGGCGCAGAATGACGATGCCGCCGGGGATTCCCGGCGGCTTTTCATATGCAATGGCGGCTTCCTGACCCAGCCGCGCCTGCGCCGCATCCTGCAACTGGCCGGCTGGTCGCTGCGCATCGGCCTGCCCGGCGCCGGCGATCATGTCGGCGTCTGGGGCGACAGCCCGACCGCCTGGCGCGGCAAGGCGCTGGCCGCCCGCCGCGGTGCCCGGCTGCTGCGGGTCGAGGATGCCGCGCTGCGCTCGGTCCTGCCGGGGCGGGCGCGGGGGGCGGTGGCCCAGCGCGGGCCGGTCGGGCTGCTGATCGACCCGGTGGGGCTGCATTTCGATGCCGATGCCCCCTCGCTGATCGAAACACTGGTGCATGCGCCCGGCACCCAGGCGCATCTGGACCGGGCGCGGCAGGGGATCGCCCGGCTGATCGCGGCGGACCTGTCGAAATACAATGCGCATCTGCCGCAGGTGGCGCCGCCCCCCGCCGGCTACGTGCTGGTCATCGACCAGACGCGCGGCGACGCCTCGCTGCGCGGGGCGGGCCGGGCGGAGTTTCTGGCCATGCTGGCCGCGGCGCGCGACGAAAATCCCGGCCTGCCGCTGGTCATCCGCAGCCATCCCGAAACCGCGCGCGGTCTGCGCCCCGGCCATTTCGCCCCTCAGGACCTGCGCCGGGGCGAGGTCTTTTGCGACAGCGCCGTGTCGCCCTGGGCGCTGCTTGCGGGCGCGGCGCGGGTCTATGCCTGGACCTCGCAGCTCGGCTACGAGGCGATGCTGGCCGGGCACCGGCCGCGCGTCTTTGGCCGCCCCTTTCATGCCGGCTGGGGCCTGTCCGACGACCAGCAGCCGATCCCGCGCCGCCGCCCGGCCAGTATCGAGCAGCTTTTCGCCGCCAGCCACCTGCTGGCGCCGGTCTGGTATGATCCCTGCCGCGACCGGCTGACCGATTTCGAGGGCGCGCTTGCGCAGATCGAGGCCGAGGCCCGCGCCTGGCGCCAGGACCATGCCGGCCACCTGGCCCATGGTTTCCGGCTGTGGAAGCGCCCCTTTGCGGCGCGGTTCTTCGGCAGCGGCCGGGGGGTGCGGTTCACGGCCCGGCCGGGGCCGGGCGTGACCATGGCCTGGGCAGGCCGCGCCGATCAGGTCCCCCGCGCGCTGCGGATCGAGGACGGCTTCATCCGCTCTCGCGGGCTGGGGGCGGCGCTGGTGCCGCCGCTGTCGCTGGTCGCCGACGACCTGGGCATCTATTACGACCCCGGCCGCGAAAGCCGGTTCGAGCTGCTGATGGCCGAGCCCCTGCCCCCCGGCGGGCGCGACCGTGCGCTGCGCCTGGCCCGCCTGCTGGTCCAGGCCGGGATCACCAAATACAACCTTGCCGGCCCGCCGCCCGCGCTGCCGCCGGGCCGTCGCATCCTGGTGCCCGGCCAAGTCGAGGACGACGCCTCGATCCGCCTGGGCGCGGGGGCCGAGCGCACCAACCTGGCCCTGCTGGAACGCGCGCGGGCCGAAAATCCCGATGCGGTGCTGGTCTACAAGCCGCATCCCGATGTCGAAGCCGGGCTGCGGCCCGGCCTGATCGCCCCCGCGGCGTTGGAGCGGCTGGCCGATGTGGTCGCCCGCAATAGCGCGGCCGATGCGCTGATGGCGCAGGTCGACGAGGTCTGGACCATGACCTCGACCCTGGGATTCGAGGCGCTGCTCCGCGGTCTGCCGGTGACGACGCTGGGCGCGCCCTTCTATGCCGGCTGGGGGCTGACGCGCGACTTGGGCCCGGTGCCGGCGCGGCGGCAGGTGCGGGCCGACCTGGCGCTGCTGGTGCATTCGGCGCTGATCGCCTATCCGCGCTATTTCGACCCGGTCAGCCGCCTGCCCTGCCCGCCCGAGATCGCCGTGGACCGGCTGCGCGACCCGGCATTCGCCGCCGGTGGCCCGGCCTTGCGCTGGCTGGCCAAGGCGCAGGGCCTGCTATCGGGCCATGCCTGGCTGTGGCGGCGCTAGTCGCGCAGCCAGCGATGCATGACATCGGGGCCGATCCGCCGCGTCTCGACCAGGCGGAAACGCGGCGCATCGGCCAGCCGGGCCAGCCCCAGCGCGCCGATCCCGGCCCGGCCGTCGCCGCCCAGGACCAGCCCGGCGCTATAGCCGATCAACTGGTCAACCAGCCCCGCCCGCAACAGGCTTGCCGCCAGAACCCCGCCGCCTTCGCACAGCACGCGGGTCAGGCCGCGCGCGCCCAGTTCGACCATGAAATCCTCGGGCCGCCCCGCAACCTGCCAAAGCGGCCCATGCCCGGTCCCCTCGGCCGGCAGATCGGGCAGCGGGCGCGTTGAGACGACGATGCGCACCGGCTGCCGCACCGGCCCCAGGCCGCGCAGGTTCAGCCCCGGCCGGTCGGCGCGCGCCGTTTCGCCCCCGACCATCACCGCATCATGGCAAAGGCGCAGGGCCTGCACATGGCGGCGCGCCGGCGCGCCGGTGATCCACTGGCTTTCGCCCGATCCGGTGGCGATGCGGCCGTCAAAGCTGGCGGCCAGTTTCAGCGTCAGCGTCGGCCGGCCCTGCTGGATGCGGCTGAGGAAGCCGCGCTGGACCTCGCGCGCCTCGGCCTCGCAGATGCCTTCGGCGACCTCGATCCCGGCGGGGCGCAGGATGGCATGGCCGCGCCCGGCCACGCGGGGGTCGGGATCGGTCAGGGCGGTCACGACACGGGCGACGCCGGCACGGACCAGCGCCTCGGCGCAGGGCGGGGTCTTGCCGTGATGGGCGCAGGGCTCCAGCGTGACATAGGCGGTGGCGCCGCGCGCCGCTTCGCCGGCCTGCGCCAGCGCCATCGCCTCGGCATGGGGGCGGCCGCCCGGCTGGGTCCAGCCGCGGCCCACGACGGCGCCGCAACGCACCAGCACGCAGCCCACCGCCGGATTGGGCCAGACATTGCCCAGGCCCCGCCGCGCCAGCGCCAGCGCATGGCGCATGTGGCGCCGGTCGCTCACTCTTCGACCAGGCCCGGCCGCAATTCCGAGACGAATTTGTCGAAATCGTCCGCCGCCTGGAAATTCTTGTAAACGCTGGCAAAGCGGACATAGGCGACGGCGTCGATCCGCGCCAGCGTCTCCATCACGATCTCGCCGATGACCTTTGACGGAATGTCGGTATCGCCCATGCTTTCCAGCCGCCGCACGATCCCGGAAATCATCTGGTCGATGCGCTCGGGGTCGATCGGCCGCTTCTGCATGGCGATGCGGATCGAGCGTTCCAGCTTGGTCCGGTCGAAATTCTCGCGCCGGCCGCTGGACTTGACCACCACCAGATCGCGCAACTGTACCCGCTCATAGGTGGTGAAGCGCCCGCCGCAGGCCGGGCAGAACCGGCGGCGGCGGATGGCCACGTTGTCTTCGGCCGGACGCGAATCCTTGACCTGCGTATCGACATTTCCACAGAAAGGACAGCGCATCCCTTGTTCCCCCAAAGCCCCGGACCGCTGTCAGTATAGGCAAGCCCAAATCGCTTGGGTAGCCCATTGCGCCGACCACAAGATCGGCCATGGCCCGGCCGGCCTGCCACGGGCTGCGGCAATTGCGCAAGCGGGTGCGCCGGGGACAAAAATCGGCCTGCGGCGTCTCGACAGGGTATCGGCCGCATGCGACATTCCGCTCGACCAGCGGCCGCGAGAAAATGGCCTATCCAAGCGGAGGATCCCATGAAGACAACCAACCAGTTCGGCCGGCGCGCCTTTCTGACCCGCGCCACGGTCGGCGGCGCCACCGCGGCTGCCGGGGCCGCCCTTGCCGCCCCGGCCATTGCCCAGGAAATGCCCGAGATCACCTGGCGCATGACCACGTCCTTTCCGAAATCGACCGAGGCGCTGCACAATACCGGCATCTATCTGACCAATGCGCTGGCCGAGGCAACGGATGGCAAGTTCCGCATCCAGCATTTTGCCGCGGGCGAGATCGTCGGCGGGCTTCAGGCTGCCGATGCGGTGATGGAGGGCACGGTCGAGGCCGCCCATACCGTCGGCTATTACTATTGGGGCAAGGATCCGGCCTGGGCGGTGGGTTCGGCCATTCCTTTCTCGTTGAACTATCGCGGCATGAATGCCTGGAACTATGCCGGCGGCGGGGTCGATCTTTACAACGAATTCCTGGCTGGGCATGGCCTTGTCGGTTTTCCGGGCGGCAATACCGGCGTCCAGATGGGCGGCTGGTATCGCAAGGAAATCAACACGCTGGACGACCTAAAGGGGCTGAAGTTCCGCGTCGGCGGCTTTGCGGGCTATGTGCTGGAACGCCTGGGCGTCGTGCCCCAGCAGCTTGCGGGCGGCGACATCTATCCGGCGCTGGAAAAGGGCACTCTGGACGCGGTCGAGTTTACCGGCCCCTTCGATGACGAGAAGCTGGGCTTCGTCAAGGTCGCGCCCTATTATTACTCGCCGGGCTTCTGGGAAGGCGCGCCGACGGTGCATTTCTTCTTCAGCAAGGAAAAATTCGAGGCGCTGCCCAAGCATTACCAGGCGATCCTGCGCAATTGCTGCCGCGCCGCCGACCAGGAAATGCTGGCCATCTATGACTGGAACAACCCCAAGGCGCTGATGCGGCTGGTGCAAGAGGGGGCCCAGTTGCGCACCTTTTCGCCCGAGATCATGTCGGCCGCATTTGATGCCGCCAACGAGATCTATGCCGAGATGGCGGAAAAGCACGAGTGGTTCAAGAAGCTGTGGGATTCGATCAGCGCCTTCCGCTCGGAGCATTACACCTATACGCAGCTAGTCGATTTCCAGTACGACTATTTCATGATGCAGTTGAACGGGCAAAAACGGCTGTAACGCCTGCCCGGCGGACGATCAGGACCAAGGCAAAGGCCCCCGGACAACCGGGGGCCTTTTTTGTCAGGTCGGGGGATCCAGCCCCGGCAACTCGCCCGCCGGCGCGATCGCCGGGGCGGGGGGCTGAACCGTGGGTGCCAATCCCGGCGGCGCGGCAAGGCCGGGCAAGCCGCCCGTCACGTCGCCCAAGCCCGCAGGCGCGTCCAAGCCGGCAGGCGCGCCCAAGCCGGCAGGCGGGCCAGGCGGCGGCAGGGTGCCGCCCAGGCTGGGCAATTCGAAGCTGGTCTGGGCCGCCGGGCGTTCGGGTTTCGCATCCGTGACCAGGGACGGGAACAAGGCCACCGCCACCGCCATCGCCAACTGGATCAGCATGAAGGGGATCGCCCCGGCATAGATCTGGCCGGTGGTCACGGGCTGCATCTGCCGCCCCGTCACGCTGTCGGCATAGGGCCGGCGCGGCGCGACCGAGCGCAGGAAATGCAGCGAGAAACCAAAGGGCGGGTGCATGAACGACGTCTGCATGACCAGCGCCAGGATGACCCCGAACCACACCAGGTCGATGCCAATGGCCTTGGCCGGCATCACCAGCAAGGGCACGATGATAAAGGCCAGTTCGAAGTAATCCAGGAAGAACGCCAGGAAAAACACCAGCACCGACACGAAGAAGACAAAGCCCATCTCGCCGCCCGGCAGGGAAACCAGCAGATGCTCGATCCACAGATGGCCGTTCACGCCATAGAAGGTCAGCGAAAACACGCGCGCACCCATGATGATGAACATCACAAAGGCCGAAAGCCGCGCGGTGTTCTCCAGCGCCTGCCGCAACAGGCTCCAGGTCATGCGCTTCTTGGCGATGGCCAGGATCAGCGCGCCGGCCGCGCCCATGGCCCCGCCCTCGGTCGGGGCGGCGATGCCCAGGAAGATCGTGCCCAGCACCAGGAAGATCAGCGCCAGCGGCGGGATCAGCACGATCACCACCTGCTGGGCCAGATGCGACATCAGCCCCAGTTTCAGATAGCGGTCGGCCAGCGCCAGCACATAGGCCAGGGCCGCCCCCAGCATCACGCCCAGGATGTCTGCATCGCTGCCGATCATCGGGTGCAGCCAACGGAAGGCCGCAAAAGCCGCAACCCCGGCAATCGCCACCACCACCAGCAACGAGGCCACGCCCGAGCCCAGCGTCCGCGCCTGCGGCGGCAGGGCGGGGACGAAATCGGGCCGCACCAGCGACAGCACAAAGACGAAAGCCGCGTAGCTGCCCGCCAGGACCAGCGATGGCAGCAACGCCCCCGCATAGATCGAGCCGATATCGACCGTCAGCTGGTCGGCCAGCACGATCAGCACCAGCGAGGGCGGGACGATCTGCGCCAATGTCCCCGAACTGGCGATCACCCCACTGGCCACCCGGCGGTCATAGCCATAGCGCAGCATGATCGGCAGCGAGATCAGCCCCATGGCGATGACCGAGGCGGCGACAACCCCCGTCGTCGCGGCCAGCAGCGCACCGACCAGGATCACCGCATAGGCCAGCCCGCCGCGGATCGGGCCGAAAAGCTGGCCTATCGTATCCAAAAGATCCTCGGCCATGCCGGATTTCTCCAGCACGATGCCCATGAAGGTAAAAAAGGGAATGGCCAGCATGGTGTCGTTGGACATCTGCTGCCACATGCGGTTGGGAAGCGTGCCCAGCAGCGGCCAGTCCAGGCTGATGACGCCCCCCGACAGCGGCGCCAGCTCGACGCCGATGACAAAGAAGAAAAGCCCGTTGGCCGCCAGCGCAAAAGCCACCGGATAGCCGAAAAGCAAAAACACCACCAGCGAGGCGAACATGATCGGCGCCATGTTCTGCGCGATGAAGATCATCATTTGCGCGTCTCTCCGCCCCGGTCGTCGTCCGCGGGTTCGGCGCTCATGTCGCGCACCAGGATGCGGCTTTCCTGCGCCGCCGCGTCATGGGCCGGAACGAAGGGGGCCGGATCGTCGATCAGCCCGCGCATGACCGCGATTTTCTTGATGATTTCGGAAATGCCCTGCAAGAACAGCATGGCAAAGCCCGCCAGCAGCAGCATCTTGGCCGGCCACAGGACCAGGCCGCCGGCATTGGTCGACCCCTCGCCGCTTTGCCACGAGCGCATGGCCCAAGGATAGAGATACCACAGCATCACCGCCGTGAAAGGCATCAGGAAGAAGACATGCCCGATAAGGTCGATCCAGTGCTGGCGCCGGCGCGACCAGATGCCATAAAGGATGTCGATGCGGATATGCTCGTTTTCCCGCAGCGTATAGGCGGCAGCACCCAGGAAGGCCGCGCCGTAAAGATACCATTGCAGTTCCAGCCAGGCATTCGACGAAACGCTCAGCGCCTTGCGGATGATGGCGTTCCCGGCACTGACCAGCACCGCGGCAAGGATCAGCCAGCTTGCGCTTCGGCCGATGGCCGAGTTGACGCGATCAATGCCGCGAGAAAGCCCCAGCAGGGCGCCCATGTGGAAACCTCCTTGACCTGATCCCAGACCTGTCGCTGTGGGCGTCCCGTATGAGTTAGCCGCCCGAACCCGTCAAGAAAAAGCGACGCGACGTCGCGACGCTAGGCCAGCGCCACCAGCGCCACCAGCCCGGCCAGCTCTCCTGTCTGCTGCATGGCGCCCAGCACGTCGCCGGTCTGTCCGCCAAGCCCGCGCATGGCGCCGCGCGCCAGCCAAAGCTGCGCCGCCGCCACGGCCGCGGCCAGCGCAAGCCAGCCCGTGACCGGATGCGGCAGGCACAGCGCCGGCCAGGCCAGCGCCGCCGCGCCCAGGGCCAGCGCCCAGGCCGTCCCCGCCCGCGACGGCCGCCCGGCCGCATGGCCCAGCCCCCCGGCCCGCGCCGGCGGCATCAGCCGCAGCCCCGCCGCCATCCCGGCCCGCGATGCCGCGGCCAGGCCCACCATCCCCGCCGCGGCCAGCCAGGGTTGGCCGAACAGCGCCGCGATGACGGCCGCGCGCAGCCCGACCGCCAGGACCAGCGCCAGCACGCCATAGCTGCCGATCCGGGAATCGCGCATGATCTCCAGCCGCTTTTCGCGCGTCGCGCCGCCCGTGCCGTCGGCAAGGTCGGCCAGCCCGTCCTCGTGCAGCCCGCCGGTCGCCAGGATCGTGGCGCCGACCGCCAGCAGCGCCGCACCCGCGGCGGGCAATCCGGTCAGGACGCCCAGGGCCAGCACCGCAGCCCCGGCCAGCCCGACGACCAGCCCCGCCAGCGGAAAGGCCCAGGCCGCCTGCGCCAGAGGCGGCGGCGCGGCGGGCAGGAACCGGCCCAGTGGCAGCCGGGTCAGCCAGACCAGCGCCAGCGCCGCCTGTGCCCAGACCCTAGCCAATCCCAGCCTCGGCAAAGGTCGCCATGCCGTTATGGCATTCCAGCGCCGCGCGCAGGACCAGAAGCGCGACTGCCGCGCCCGAGCCCTCGCCCAGCCGCATGTCCAGCGTCACCACCGGGTTTTTCCCCATGGCCGCGATCAGGCGGCGGTGGCCCGGCTCGGCGCTGGCATGGCCGATCAGGCAATGGTCCAGCGCCTGGCGGTCGTTGACCAGCAGCACCCCGGCGGCCGCCGAGCAGATGAACCCGTCCAGGATCACCGGGATGCCCAGTTCGCGCGCGCGGATCACCGCGCCGCAGATCGCCGCCTGTTCGCGCCCGCCATAAGCGCCCAGGATCGAGGCCGCCGTCGCCGCGCCCTTGTGCCGCGCAAGCCCTGCCTCGACGGCGCGGCGCTTGCGCGCCAGCGTGTCGTCGTCGGCGCCGGTGCCGGGGCCGACCCAATCCTCGGCCGTGCCGCCAAAGGTCGCCGCCGCCAGGGTCGCCGCGACCGTGGAATTGCCGATCCCCATCTCGCCCAGCACGATCACGTCGGCCTGGCCGTCCACCGCGTCCTTGCCGGTCTGGATAGCCGCGACCAGATCGGCCACCTCCATCGCCATGCCTTGGGTAAAGTCGCCGGTCGGCCGGTCGAGATCCAGCGCGATCACCTGCAACTCGGCCCCCGCCAGCCGGCAAAGCTGGTTGATCGCCGCGCCGCCGTTCTGGAAATTCTCGACCATCCGGGCCGTCACCTCGACCGGAAAGGGGTTCACGCCCTGCGCGGTGACGCCGTGATTGCCGGCAAAGACCAGCGCCTGCGCGCGCCCGATCACCGGGCGTTCACGCCCCTGCCAGCCGGCCATGAACACCGCCAGTTCCTCAAGCCGGCCCAGCGAGCCGGGGGGCTTGGTCAACTGGTCCTGGCGGTCGCGGGCGGCTTGGGCGGCGGTTTGATCGAACTCTTTCACGGTATCCCTCGTTGCGGTTTCAGGCACAGGGGCAGGCCGCTGACGGCCATCCAGACCTCGTCGGCGGCGGCGGCGGCGGCCTGGTTCATCCAGCCATGTTCGTCGCGAAAGCGGCGGGCCAGCGCGTTTTCGGGCACGATGCCCAGCCCCAATTCGTTCGTCACCAGCACCACCGGGCTTTGCTGCGCCCCAAGCGCCTCGCAAAGCGCCGGAACCTGCTGCGCGGGCTTGTCCCCGGCGGCCATCAGGTTGGACAGCCACAGCGTCAGGCAATCGACCAGCCGCACCCCCTGCCCGTCGGTGCGCCGCAGCGCCCCCGCCAGGTCCAGGGGTTCTTCGACCGTTTGCCAGGCCGCGCCGCGGCGGTCGCGGTGCAGGCCGATCCGCTGCGTCATTTCGTCGTCCCAGGCCTGGGCCGTGGCGATATAGAGGCGCGGGCCCGGATGCCGGGCGGCCAGGGTTTCGGCCAAAGCGGACTTGCCCGAACGGGCGCCGCCCGTGACCAGGGTGATGCGCGGCTGGCTGTTCATGGCCGTCTTGTTTCACAAGGGCGGGCGCGGTGAAAGCCGGAAAAACGCCGCTGCCGCCCAACGGGTTTCGGCTTGCCTGCCGGGCGGGCGGCGGCACAGCATGGGGCCATGAAGATCGACCCGATTCGCGAAACCACCGACGAAGCCCGCGCCCTGGCCCGGCAATTGCTGGCAGGCGCGCGCCATGCCAGCCTGGGCACGCTGGACCCCGAAACGGGCGCCCCCCTTGTCACGCGCATCGCGCTGCAAACCGATGCGGATGGCGCGCCGCTGGCGCTGCTGTCGGGGCTGGCTGCGCATAGCCGCGCGCTGGGGGCGGACCCGCGCGCCGGGCTGCTGATCGCCGCCGATGCCGCCAAGGGCGACGCCATGACCCATGCCCGCCTGTCGATCCTGGGCCGCGCCATCCCCGCCCCGCGCGACAAGGACCGCAGCGCCCGCTGGCTGCTTCGCGATCCCAAGGCCAGGGTCTATCTGGACCTGCCTGATTTCCGCTTCTGGCGCATCGAGCCGGTTTCGGGCCTGCTGAATGCCGGTTTCGGCCAGGCCTTCCGGCTGACCGCGGCCGACATGCTGAAACCCCCGGCGGACTGATCCGCCGGGGGCACGGGCAGGCGCATGGGGCAGGCGTCAGTCGGGATTGTCCATGCGCAACCGCAAGCTGACCGAGCCGCGCACCGCCGAGCCCCAGTTCAGCGCCACCTGCTGCCGGGTCGCGCCCAGCGCGGTCTGCACCCAGGGCATCTCGGACACGCGGGCGTTGGCGGCCGTGGTGATCTGGCTGGTGGCGATGATCGACTGGACGTTGCGCACCCAGCCGTTGAAGGGCAGCGCCTGGCTTACCGTCACCAGCCAGCGGTTCGAGGCGCTGGCCTGGCTGTGCGAGATGTCGACCGGATTGGCGACATAGGTATCCACGCCATTGAACATGTTGCCCTGGAACTGGATGTTGCGCATCCGCTGATAGTTCAGGTCGGCAAAGCTGGTGTCCACCCTTTCGATCCGGGTGATCTTGTTGTTGAGCGACTTGAAGACGTTGCCCATCACCGCCAGGCCGTGGATGAAATGCCCGCTGCCATAGGGCTTGACCGCCAGCCAGGTAAATCCCGGCGTCGTATTCGAGGCCAGGAAGGTATTTCCGGTAATAGTCAGCCCGCCAAAGGAATATTCGCCGCCGTCGAAATTCGGATAGGGGTCATGCTCGTTCGTCCATTCGATCGAGCAATTGTCGATGTAATTGCCGGTCACGGTCGCCTGCACATTGGTCTGGGTCAGCACCAGCCCGCCGAAGCGCACGCCGTTCTGGGCATTGTCGCCCTGGAACCAGTGGTTTCCCTCGATCATGTGGCCGCCGCCATTCATCACCGCGAAATGCGCGAAGCGGATAAAGCGGCTGTGGCGGATCTTGCTGTCGTTGTTGTTGACGTTCAGCGCGACGGTGGTGCGGTTCTGCGCCAGGTCGCCCATCTCGTTGGACAGGAACTCGCAGCGGTCCACCAGCATCCCCTGGCAGGCCGTGCCGATCGAGGTGATGCCGCGATCCCTGGGCCGGGTGAAATAGCAGTCGCGGAAACAGTTCATGTTGCCGGTCTGGGCCAGCATGACGCCGCTGGCATTGCCCTCCAGCAGGAACTCGACATCGTCGAAGTTGAAGCGGCTAAGATGCTCCATGTCCGAGAAATCGAAGGCATAGCGATAGCGGCTGAACGTGTAGTTTCGCGTCCCTGCCCCGCCATAAAGCGGCTGCGACAAGGTCAGCGTGCCGGCGCCCAGGTTGCGGGCCAGCACATAGACCTCGCGCCCCACGCCGTTGCCGCTGACGCGCGCGCCCAGTTCGATATTGGCGATATTGGCGACGCCCGACAGCGTTGCCGCCTGCGCCGGGTCATAGGTCGCGGCGGATGTGACCACCCGCGTGTCCCAAGCCGGCCCCGGCACGATGCTGACCTGGCCATTGGCGATCACCCGGCGGTTGGCAAAGCTGGTCATGCCCGGCACCGCGGCCGAAATGCTGATCGGCTCGACCAGATGCACGTTGCGGCCGCACAGGTCCAGCACCGCATGGTCGGTAAAGCCCAGCAGCGCCTGAAGCGTGCGCTTCATCCCCTCGGTCTCGTCGCCAAAGGCGGCGGCATAGGTCGGAAAGTCGAAGCTGCGGGTCAGCGCCAGCCGCGCATTGCGCGGCATGGTCAGGGTGCCGACGAAACGCACCGCCGCGGCCAGGCTAAGGTCCGAGCCGATGCGATAGCTGCCCTCGGGGACCAGGATCTGGCGTCCCGCAGCGGCCTGGTCGGCGGCGATGAAGGCGCCGCGGTCGTCGGTGGTCCCGTCGCCCATGGCGCCGAAATCGCGCACATCGACCCAGTCCAGCATCCCAGGCACGAAGGCTGCGGTCACGTCCTCGATCACGATGCTTTCGATACGGATCGAGCCGTTGTTGTCGCCGGTCAGGTCCAGTCCGAAATGCCCGAAGGTGGCGGCGCGTCCCCAGGCCATGTCGACGCCGTCGCGCCGGCCGGTGCCGACGATGGCCGCGACCTCGACCACCTGGCCATAGCCAGGCAGCGTGACCGAGGGGCCTGTCTGCGGCACGCCCGCCACGTTGTTGCCGGCGGCATTGCCGGCAAAGGCGGCGATGCGGACCTGCGGCAGGTTGCCGGCGATGGCCTTGACCCGCGCCGAGACGCGCAGATAGCTGCCCGGATTGACCGGCGTACGCTGCATGTAGCGGATCGAGGTGACGCTTTCCTGCTTGAGGATTTCCAGGCAACTGCCGAAATCCTCGTCCGCGGGGACGATGGCCGCGTTCGCCGCCCCCGCCCAGGTCGGCGACCCCGCGCGGCCATCGGTCCGGGACCACTGACCCAGGCCCAGCCGGAAGGCGCGCGGCATCAACGACTGGTTGCCGATAATCGCGATGGTCATGCCAATACTCTCCTGTTTCTCGAACATGCGGGGCGATTGTTGCCCGCGCGGTCCAGCAGGAATTTGGCAATGCCGCGTTAACCGATCCTTAACCATGCGCGCGCGGCAACGGGGCCGCGCGCAACGGTGATTTCGCCTTGCGGGTCAGGCGCGGGGCGCTTGGGTCAGTTCTCCGGCCAGCGCCCGCTCGATCAGGGCGCGGGTTTCAGCCAGGCCGTAAAGCGCGATGAAGCCGCCGAAGCGCGGTCCCTGGTCGGCGCCCAACAGCACCTGGTAAAGCGCCTGGAACCAGTCCTTCATCGGCTCGAACCCGTGATCGCGGCCGATGGCGAAGACCATGGTCTGCAAGGCCTCGGCATCCGCGGGCTGGTCCCATGCCGCCAGCCGCCCGGCCAGATCCTCCATCGCCCGGCGCTCGATTTCCGTGGGCGCGCGGAAGCTGCGGGTCGGCGCCACGAAATCGTTGAAGTAGCGCAGGGCAAAGGCGGCGGCCTGGTCCAGCGCCGGGTTGGTCTCGGGGCTGGCGTCGGGCGCATAGCGGCGGATGAAGCCCCAAAGCCCCTCCTTGTCCTTGGCGCCCGCGACCGAGGCCAGGTTCAGAAGCATCTGGAACGGCACCACCATGTCGCTGGCCGGAACCTCGCCGCCATGGATGTGCCAGACCGGGTTGGCCAGTTGCTGCTCGACCGTCTGGCCGGGATAGGCGCGCAACTGCTGGTGGTATTCGTCCACCGCCTTGGGGATGACGTCGAAATACATCCGCTTCGCCGTCTTGGGCTTCTGGAACATGAAATAGGACAGGCTGTCGGTCGCGGCATAGGTCAGCCATTCGTCGATCGACAGGCCATTGCCCTTGGACTTGCTGATCTTCTGGCCGTGCTGGTCCAGGAACAGTTCATAGGTGAAATGCTCGGGCGGCCGCCCGCCCAGGATCTTGCAGATGCCGTCATAGATCGGGGTGTTGGTGGAATGATCCTTGCCATACATCTCGAAATCCACGTCCAGCGCCGCCCAGCGGGCGCCGAAATCGGGCTTCCATTGCAGCTTTACCTGGCCGCCGGTGACGGGCAGGGTCAGTTCCTGCCCATCCTCGTCGTCGAAGGTGATGGTGCCGGCCTTGGCGTCGACATGCTTGATCGGCACGTAAAGCACCTTGCCGGTCTTGGGGCTGATCGGCAGGAAGCAGGAATAGGTCTGCTGGCGTTCTTCGCGCAAGCTGGCCAGCATCACCTCCATGATGGCGTCATAGCGTTCCGCGGCCAGCAGCAGCGTCTCGTCGAACTGGCCCGACTTGTAGAACTCGGTCGCGCTGATGAATTCGTATTCGAAGCCGAAAGTGTCCAGGAACCGGCGCAGCATGGCGTTATTGTGCCCGCCGAAGCTGTCATATTGGCCGAAGGGGTCGGGCACCGTGGTCAGGGGCTCTTGCAGGTGCTGGCGCAGCATGTCCTGTTGGGGGACGTTGTCGGGCACCTTGCGCATCCCGTCCATGTCGTCGGAAAAGCAGAACAGCCGCGTGGGGATGTCCGAGATGATCTGGAACGCGCGGCGGATCATCGTCGTGCGCGCCACCTCGCCGAAGGTGCCGATATGGGGCAGGCCCGAGGGGCCGTAGCCGGTCTCGAACAGGACATAGCCCTTTTCCGGGTCCTTCTTTTCATAGCGTTTCAGCACGCGGCGGGCCTCCTCAAAGGGCCAGGCCTTGGATTTCATCGCGGCGTCACGCAGGGCGGTCATCGGGTTTTCTCCATTTCACAGGCTTTTCCCCGTATTGAAACGCGGCGGTTTGGTCAATAATGACCCCGGCAAAGCGACGGAGAGAAATGCCATGCCCGACAACCTGCCCTCGTTCTCGCCCTGCGACGCGCTGGTCGCGGTCATGGTGGCGGTCTCGGCTTCCGACCAGAACCCGCGCACGGCGGAACTGGTCGCCATCGAACGTGCGGTGGACCACACGCCGGTCTTTGCATCCTATGACATCGACCGCGTGCGTGCCGTCTTGCAGACGGTGGTGACGCTCTTCGAGGAAGAGGACGGGCTGGACGCCCTGTTTGGGCTGGTGCGCGCGTCGCTGCCGGACAAGCTGTTCGATACCGCCTATGTGCTGGCCTGCGACGTTGCCGCATCCGACGGGCGGCTGGGCGAGATCGAGGCCGAGATGCTGGCCGAGATCCGCGACCAGTTGGACATCGACCGCCTGCACGCCGCCGCCATCGAACTGGCCGCCCGCGCCCGGCACCGCGTGCTTTAAGGCCCCACCCCCTCGACCGCCGCAAGGGGGGCCGGGGCGGTGTATTCCGCCAGCCAGCCCTCGATCAGCGCCTGTTGCAGGCGCTTGGAGCGTTTGGTCCAGGCCATGACGCCCTGGGGCAGTTCCCGGCCCTCGCTGGCGGCGCGGCGGGGCTCGTCGGCGGTCAGGATGGCAAAGGCCAGTTCCCGCCCCGCCGCGCCCTGCGCATAGCCCGCCAGGTTCGAGACGAAGTTCAGCGTCCCGGTCTTGGCCTTGATGGCGGTGGCGCTGTCCTTGCGCTTGCCGGCGGCATCCCGTAGCGGGATCAGCTTCATCAGCGCGCGCAGATCGCGGGTCTGGCCCGGCCCGGCCATCAGCCTGGCCAGCATCCCGGCGCTGACCCGGTTCTGCGCCGACAGGCCGGAATGGTCGTGAAAGGCGAAATCGCCGCCGACGCCCTGAGCGCGCAGCCAGTCGGCCATGGCCGCGGCCGAGGCGGCCACATCGCCCGCACCGCTGGCGGCCAGGCCGATCGCCTCGGCGGTCAGGTTGGTCGAATATTCCAGCATGTCCCGGACGATCCGGCGCAGGTCGGGGCTGTCATGGCGGGCGATCTCGGCCCCCTCGGGCAGGATCTCGATCACCTCGGGCTTGGGCAAGGCCAGGCCGCGGGCCCGGCACAGCGTCTGGAACACGTCGCCGGCGTAAAGCTCGGGGCGGCGGACGGGCAGCCAGCGGCTGCCGGCCTTGCCCAGGCTGCGCCGGGCGATGGTCCAGCTTTCCAGCTTGCCCGCCTCATAGGTGAAAAGCGGCAGTCCCCGGTCCACGGCGGCGATGGAGGCGGTATAGGCGCGCGGCGACAGCTTGCGGCCCCGCGCCTGCAAGGACAGCCGATACCCCTGTTCGCCTTGCCGCCAGTCCAGATGCACGCGGTTGAAGTTCAGCATCATCCCCGAGATCGAGGGATTATAGGGCAGATGCACGTCCTGCGCCGGGTCCAGCCGGCCGATGCGCGGCAGCGCCCCGCCCCAGACAGCGAATGCGGTCGGCGCCGGGCGGCCCGCGGCCTGTTCATCGGCGACCGCGGCGGCGGCCAGTTCGTCCAGCGCGTCGGTATCCAGCACCGGATCGCCGCCGCCCGCCAGGATCAGCGTATTGCCGGCGCGGATGACGCGGGTCGCAAAGCGATGCCCCTCGCCCAGCCGGTCCAGCGCGTAAAGCGCCGTCACTGCCTTGAGCGTGCTGGCGGGCGCCATGGGCCGGTCGGCCCCCCGCTCGGCCAGCACCTGCCCCGAGGCCGGGTCGATCACCGCATAGGCCACCGCCCCGCCCAGGCCCGCGGCGGCAATCAGCGCATCGGGGTCGAAGCCCGCGGGGCGCGCCGCCGGCCGTTGCTGGGCCGCGGCCATGCCGGGCGCCAGAGCCAACAGCCCCAGCCCCGCCACGAAGCCGCGCCGCGTCCATCCGTTCATCAGCGTCCTTTCGGCCCCAGCGCGCGAATGGCGCTGGAACTCAGCTTGTTCAGCGGCAGGTTTATCATCGCCCAGGCCGGCGGCCCAGACCGGGCCAGTTCACGCGCCCGCGACTCGGGCAGGCGCGCGCGCCACAGCAGCCGCGCCGCGCGCGAAAACCGCGCCGGCATCCGCCAGCCGGGCCGCGCGATCACCCCGATCGGCACGCGGGCGGCAATGTCGCGCCAGCGGTCCCAGCGGTCGAACTGCGCCAGGTTGTCGGCCCCCATCAGCCAGACGAAGCGCACGCCGGGGTAAAGCCGTTGCAGCGCGGCGATGGTGTCGCGGGTCATGCGGGTGCCCAATTGCGCCTCGATCCCGGTGATCTGGACCCTGGGGTCGCGCATGAGGCGCCGCGCGCGGCCGATGCGCTGCGCCAGCGGCGCCGGCCCGTGCGGCTTCAGCGGGTTGCCGGGGCTGACCAGCCACCAGATCCGGTCAAGGCCAAAGCGGTTTAGCGCCGCCTCGGTGATATGCACATGACCTTCATGCGCGGGATCGAAGGAACCGCCCAGCAGCCCGACGGTCGTGCCGGGCGGCGCGATGGGAAAGCCGGCGCGCATCGGCTAGAACAGGCCCTGCACGTTACCGTCACAGTCCAGCCCCACCCGCAGCGCCGCCGGATCGCGCGGCAGGCCGGGCATGGTCATGATATCGCCGCAGATCGCCACCACGAAGCCCGCGCCGGCCGCCAGCCGCACCTCGCGCACCGGGATGGTAAAGCCCTCGGGCGCGCCAAGCGCGGCCGGGTTGGCGGAAAAGGAATATTGCGTCTTGGCCATGCAGACGGGCAGATGACCGTGGCCGGCCGCCTGCCATTCGCCAAGCCGTTCCCGGATATGGGGCAGGAACTCGACCCCATCGGCGCGATAGATGCGCTTGCAGACCGTCTCGATCTTCTCGGCCAGGGGCATGTCGTCGGGGTAAAGCGGGGCGAAATCCGCGCCTTGCTCGGCCAGCGCGACCACGGCGCGCGCCAGGTCCTCGGCGCCGCGGCCGCCCTCGGCCCAGTGCCGGCACAGCACCGCCTGGACGCCATGCTCACGACAGTAATCGACCAGCGCGGCAATTTCGGCGGCGCTATCGCCCGAGAAATGGTTGATCGCCACCACCACCGGCAGGCCGAAGCGGCGCAGATTGTCGATATGGCGGCCCAGGTTCGCGCAGCCCGCCCGCAGCGCCGCGACATTCTCGGCCCCCAGGTCGGCGCGGGCGACACCGCCGTTCATCTTGAGCGCCCGCACCGTCGCCACCAGGACCGCCGCATCGGGTTGCAGCCCGGCCAAGCGGCACTTGATGTTCAGGAACTTCTCGGCCCCCAGGTCGGCGCCAAAGCCCGCCTCGGTCACGACATAGTCCGACAGCGCCAGCGCCGTGCGCGTCGCCATGACCGAATTGCAGCCATGCGCGATATTGGCAAAGGGCCCGCCATGGACCAGCGCCGGGTTGTTTTCCAGCGTCTGCACCAGGTTCGGCTGCAAGGCATCGCGCAAAAGCACGGTCATCGCGCCGTCGGCGCCCAGGTCGCGCGCCGTCACCGGCTGGCGGCCGAAGGTCTGGCCGATGACGATGCGGCCTAGCCGCGCCTGCAAATCGGCCAGGTCCGAGGCCAGGCACAGGATCGCCATCACCTCGGAGGCGACGGTGATGTCAAAGCCGCATTCCCGCGGCACGCCGTTGGCCGGCCCGCCAAGCGCCACCACCACTTGGCGCAGCACCCGGTCGTTCATGTCCATCACCCGCCGCCACGTCACCCGGCGCGGGTCGATGCGCAGCGCGTTGCCCCAGTGGATATGGTTGTCGACCATCGCCGCCAGCAGGTTGTGCGCGCTGGTCACGGCATGGAAATCGCCGGTGAAATGCAGGTTCATGTCTTCCATCGGCACGATCTGCGCATGGCCGCCACCCGCGGCCCCGCCCTTCATGCCGAAATTCGGCCCCAGCGAGGCTTCGCGGATGCAGACCGTCGCCCGCTTGCCGATGCGGTTCAACGCGTCGCCCAGGCCGACGGTGGTCGTGGTCTTGCCTTCGCCCGCGGGCGTCGGGTTGATCGCCGTGACCAGGATCAGCCGGCCCTGCGGCCGCCCGGCCAGCCCGGCAATGGTTTCATGGGCGATCTTCGCCTTGTCGCGGCCATAGGGCAGGAAATCGGCCTCGGCCAGGCCCAGGCGGCCGGCGATCTGCGCGATGGGCAGCTTGCGCGCCTCGCGGGCGATCTGGATGTCCGATTTCATGATCCCTCCTTGGTTGGCCGGGCCAGTTGAGCGGCTTGCACCGCCCGAGGCAAGCCCCGCCGCGCGCTAGCCCAGCCCAAGCCGCGCCCGAAGCGGCGGCAACCACATGTCGCGCCGCATCCAGACCGCCGCAATGGCCCAGAAGGCCACGATCAGCCAAATGTCGATCGCCAGCCGCCACCAGAAATTGGCGGGGCCCGGCGCGACCGTCATGTCCAGCGCATCGCCCCAGATCGACAGCATCACGCAGACGACAAAGGAAAACAGCCCGCCGCGCCCGATCTCGGCCAGCGCCTCGCCCGGCCGGGTGGCGGCCATCCAGGCGAACGGCCGCGCCAGGGGCACCGCCACGATCCAGCTTGCCGCGATGATGGCGATGAAGCGCATGAAATCCAGCGACCATTTGTCGATGCCGCCGGTGATCTGGCGCAGGAACTGGCTGACCGGCTTGGCCGGCGCGCCGATCTTCCAGGCCAGCACGATCACCAGGCCAAACAGCAACACCCCCGCCGAAATCCAGGTGAGCAACGCCGCGCGCCGCCGCAGCACCGGCATGAATTGGTCGCGAAAGGCGCCCATGGCGACGCCGGCAAAGAACAGCAACTGCCAGCCAAAGGGATTGAACAGCAGCCCCGGCCCCGGCCGCTGGTTCGGGATCAGCGCGTTCAGCGGCTGGGCAAAGATCCAGACCACCACCGAGACCCCCAGGCCCAGCCAGGGCCAGCGCAGCATGATGGGCAGCGCCAGCGGCACGGTGGCGATCAGCAGCACGTAAAGCGCCAGCACGTCCAGCAGGTTGGGCTGCATCCACATCAGCGCCACGGTGGCGACATAGCCGATGGGATGTTCGACGATCCAGCGCGCATATTGGAACCAGACGGCGGTGTGGTTCATGTGCAGCTTGAACAGCAGGGCCGAGAACAGCGCCAGCAGGATCGCCCCGGCAATCAGCGCCAGCCAGACCTGCGCGGCGCGGCGCAGAAAGCGGATCTGCGCGGCGCGGCGACCCTGGCGCGCCTCGACCTTGACCCAGACCATGCCGACCAGAAAGCCCGACAGCAGCACGAACAGTTCGGCCGCGTCGAAGACGGCGAAATTCGTCAGCGTCACATTGCGCAAAAGCCCGATCGGCATATGGTCCAGCATGATGCAGACCAGCGCATAGCCGCGCAGCATGTCCAAAGCGGCGATGCGCGTCATTGCGGCAGCTTCGCAAAGGCTTCGATCAGGGCGCGGTTTTCAATCAGCGCCAGCTGCTCGGCCGGGCCAAGAAAGCGCAGCGCCTGTTCCTGCGAGACGGCATGGCCGATCTTGGCCTCGGCCGAGATGGCGTCCAGCCGTTCCTCGGCCGGGCCGCGGGGGTTTTCCGGCAACAGCGCCAGCAGCCGCGCCCGCAGCGCGGCATCGCGGCCCAGAACCTCCAGCCCCAGGCGCGGCAGGTTGCCGGCGATGCGGAAATCCAGCGCGTTGGCGGCGGCCAGCACCTCGGGGGGGTGGCGCTCTTCGGGGGTGACAAGCAGGCCCTGCCGGCGGGCCCAGCGGCCAAAGACCGGGCTGGCCGACCAGCGCGAGGTCAGCGGCGACAGGATCAGCCCGGCCAGGATCGGCGACAGCCAGACCAACTGCCAGGGCGCCAGAAAGGCCAGCACCACCAGCGTCGCCAGGCCGGCCGCGACATGGATCGCGTGGCGGCGCAGGATCACCCCCCAGGGCGGGACCTGGCCGGCGCGGACCTGCGCCTCCCAGCCGGAATCGCGACCGCGCAGGATCTCGATGATCTGCCGGGTCTGGATCAGCATCTGCACCGGGGCGATCAGGGCCGAAAGCACGATCTCGAACACGGCCGAGGCCAGAAGCCGCACATTCCCGCCCGAATCCTTGGCCAGGGGCCGCAGCCAGGCGCGCAGGACGGCGATGAACTTGGGCACCAGCAGAAAGGCCATGGCGGCGACGAACAGCCACAGCATCCGCACCGGGTCGAAGACCGGCCAGGTCGGGAACAACTGGTAGGTCTGCGGGAAATAATCCGGCCGCGACAGCAGCACATTGGCCGACAGCGCCAGCCCCACCAGGATCATCATCAGCCAGATCGGCGACATCAGGAAGCCCAGGATGCCGATGACGAAATGCGCCCGGCTGATCCAGGCGAAGCCGCGCGAAAAGATCAGCCGCGCATGTTGCAGGTTGCCCTGGGCCCAGCGGCGCTCGCGCACGGCCATGTCCAGAAGCGTCGGCGGGCATCCCTCGAAGCTTTGGCGCAGGTCGTGGTCCAGCCGCACTTTCCAGCCGGCGCGGCGCAAAAGCGCGGCCTCGACGAAATCGTGGCTCAGGATCGTGCCGCCAAAGGGCGGCTTGCCCGGCAGTTCCGGCAGGCCGCAGCATTGCGCAAAGGCGCTGACGCGGATGATGGCGTTATGGCCCCAGAAATTGCCGCTGTCGCCGGACCAGGCCGCAACGCCGCGCGCGACCGCCGGGCCATAGATGCGGCCGGCGAATTGCGTCAGGCGGGCAAAGATGGTCTGCCCACCCACCAGCATCGGCATGGTCTGGATCAGCCCGACCGCCGGGTCGGCCGCCATCCGCGCCGAAAGCGCCTTGATCGTCGCCGCGCCCAGCACGCTGTCGGCATCCAGCACCACCATCTGGTCATAGCGCCCGCCCCAGCGGCGGACGAAATCGCCGACATTGCCGGCCTTGCGGCCCTTGTTGCTGTTGCGGCGCCGATACCAGACCGGCACGGGCGATATGTCGCGCAACCGGCTGATCGCCGCCATCTCGTTGAAGACGGCGCGCGGCTCATAGCTGTCGGACAGCACGAAGATCTCGGCCCGCTCTCCCAAACCCTGGCGGTGAAGGTCGCGCGCCAGGGCCGCCAAAAGCCCCGCCGTGGCCGCCGCCCTTTCGTGATAGACCGGCATGACCACGGCGATCCTGGCCTGGTTCGGGCCGTCCGGGCTGCGCAGCCGCCGGGCGAAAAGACCCGAGATCATGGAGGTAAAGGAAAACCCGACCCAGGTGAAGGTCAGTGCGAAAAGCACCAGCAGCACCGATTGCAGCAAGGTCGTGTTGGCGCCGAAGGTCAGCACCATCTGCCGCCAGCCCAGCCAGCCGATCGCCGCCGCGCCGCCGAACGCGGTCAGGCGCGCGGCGATGGTGCCCAGGCCGGGCCAGCGGCTGTCGGGACCAAGCGGCGGACGGGCGCGGAAATCCTGTTCGGGCATGTCCAGCGGCGCCTCGGGCGGGGCGGCCGGGCCCGGCGGGATGCGCCGGCCGTCCGCCCCGTCCCAGCCATCCTCGGCCGAAAGCGGCGGAAAGCGCGGCTCGCTGGGCGAAAGCCCGCCCGGCTGGCTGGTGGGCGCGCTCACGATGCCTACTCGCGCGTCCAGCGGGCGATCCAGGTCTCGCTTAGCGGGCCGTTCGGCCCGTTCAGCACCGCCGACAGATCCGCCAGCTTGGCGCCCTCGGGAAGGTATTCAAAGGCCAGCCGCATCCGGCCCTGCTCGGGCAGGCGCAGCAGGTAGCTGTGCCCGATCCGCCCGGCCGAGGCGCGCAGTTGCGGCACCGGATCCTCGGAGCCGAACAGCCCAAGATCGAAGTCGATCATATAGGTCCGGGCGTTGGGATTGTTGATCGCCTTGCCCGACATCGTCTCGACCACCCGCGAAATCGGCGCGCTGTCGGGGACTTCGCCCGCGAAGGACAGGATATAGTTGAAGTCGTAGCGATTGCCCGCGGCCAGCGGCTCGGCCGGCTGCCAGAACGAGACGATATTGTCGTTGAACTCGTTCTCGACCGGGATCTCGATCAGCGTGACCGCGCCCTTGCCCCAGCCGTCCTGCGGCGCGATCCAGGCCGAGGGCCGCCTTTCATAGCGCGCCTCGGCATCCTTGTAGGATTCGAAATCCCGCGCCCGCTGCGCCAGGCCAAAGCCCAGCGGATCATTGTCCGCGAAAGCCGAGACCTGCAAGGTGCCATGCCCCGACAGCACCCGCCAAAGCCGCTGCTCGCTGCCGGTCAGCATCTGAAGCCCGTCACTGTCATGCACGGCCGGCCGGTAATCATCCACGCGCGAACGGTCGGTCGGACCGAACCAATACATCGAGGTCAGCGGCGCGATGCCGGCGTTGCGCATCTCTTGGCGCGGAAACAGCGAGACACGGGTATCAAAGACCGTTTCCGCGCCGGGGGTGATGCGGAACTCGAACGCGCCCGAGACCGAGCGGCTGTCCAAAAGCGCGTGGATCAGCACCGAACGTTCCTGCGGGCCGGGCTTGTGGATCCAGAAGCCGCGGAACAGCGGGAACTCCTCGCCCTCGGCGCTGCCGGTGCCGATGGCAAGCCCGCGGGCCGAAAGGCCGTAAAGCGTGCCGCGCGACACGGCGCGGAAATAGCTGGCGCCCTGGAAGACCGCGATTTCGTCCAGCACGTCGGGCCGGTTCAGCGGCGCGCGAATGCGAAAGCCCGACCAGCCCATATTGCCCAGCGTCTCGTAATCGACGCCGTCGGGGAACTGCGCGGGATCGAAGTCGAACATATGCGGATCGAACCGCACGGGGATCACCACGCCCTCGTCGACCAGGCTGATATCCACCGGCTCGTGGAAGATGGCGCCGGGGGGCAGCAGGTCCAGCGCAAAATCGCTGCTGCCGGCCCAGGGATCGCGGTCGCGCCGAAAGCGGATGCCGCGATATTGGTCATAGGTCAGGTTGCCGAAACTGCCGATCAGTTCGGCATCGCGATATTCATAGGGCTTGGCGGCCAGGTCCCTGGCCATGTCCGCCACGTCCTCGAAGCCAAACGGCTTGGCCTCCGCCCCGGCGGCCGGCACGTCGGCGGCTTGCGGCAAGGCTTGGGGGGGGTCCTGCGCCCAGGCCGCCCCCAACGGGGATGACAGCGCGCCGGCGGCCGTCATGGCCACGCCGGCAGAGATGACAAATTCGCGACGATGCATAGATCGACCCCAATATATCGGGCAGGAAAGCCCGGAAATTCCGAGGGGATTTCGCATTGCCGCGCGCATCAGGCAAGCCTTTTCGCGCCGGAAGGCAGGGTCTTGCCGAGAGTTGATCGAAAAGAGCCCCCGCAAGGGGCCGCGCCGGCCGAAAGCCGCCGCAGCCCGCGGGATCGGCAGGCTGATCAGCGGTTGATTTCCCGCATGACCCGACCCTTCGGATCCAGTTCGACGACCACCGGCTCCCCTTCGGGGTTCACGGCCTGCGCCATGACGCGCGGGCCGTCGGCGGAGATCTCGCCGATGCTGCTGTAGCCGGCCGAGGTCAGCGCCATGCGCATCTCGCCCCGGTCAAGCTGCACCGCGCCCTGGCGCTGCGGCGCGGCTTCGGCCGGCGGCGGGGGCGGCGGCATGTCGCGGCCCGGCGCGCCGCGGTCGCCGCGCGGGCCCGGACCCCGGCCGTCGTCCCAGCCGCGATGGCCGTCGCGCCGGTCGGCGCCGCGGTGGTGGTCGCGGCCCTTGTCGCCGCGCTCATGCTGGCGCTTGCCCTGCCAGCCATCGCCGCGGTCGGTGTCGCCCCGACCAAAGCGCAGCAGCGTGCCATCCTGGGCAAAGGCAGCGCGGACCTTGGCCTTGTCGCCATCCTGGCCGGCCAGCATCACCCCGCGCTCGCCCGAAAATACCGCCTGGAGTTGGCCCAGTTCGCCAAATACCGCGCTGTCGCGGACGGCCTGCGGCACCAGCGCATCGACCAGCCCGGCCGGCAAGGGGGCGTCGCCACGCGCCCGCACGCCACGCAACTGGCCCTTGTCGTCCAGCATGGCGTCGATCTGCGCGCCATCGGCCAGCTTGCCGAAAAGCCGCGTCGTGCCGCGCGGGCCGCGCTTGCTTGTCACATCGCTCAGGCCCGCGTCCTTCAGCGCCTGCGGCAGCGCGACCGGGGCCGGGGCCTGGGGCTGTGCCTGGGCCTCGGCGGCGGGGGGCGGGGCCGCATCCTGGGCGAAAGCCGGGATCGAGACCGCAGCCAGCAGGGCGGAAAGTGCGATCGAGGTCGAGAGTTTTCTGCTCATCTCTGGTTCCTTCCTTCTTGGGGCATGCACAGCGGCCCCGGACGAATCGGTAATAGGCCCCGCCGCTCCAACCAAAGGCCAACGATCCGTTTGGCATTCGTTTGGATTTCCCTCATTACAGCAATGTCATGGACCGTCTGCGCATCATATCCCTGCCGCTGCTGGCGGCGCTGGCCCTGGGCGTGCCCGCCTGGGGCGACGGGCCGCGGCCGGGCCGGGACGCGCCATGGCCCGAGGACTGGTCGGCGGAATTCGAAAGCCTCCAGCGGCAGGATTTCCGCATCCTGCCGCTGAAACGGGCAGCCCAGATCGTCGCGGAACGGTTTCGCGGCCGGCTGATCGCCGCGCGCATCGTTCCGCCCACTCCGGCAGAACGCGCGCGCGGCGCGATCCTCGTGCAGGAACTGCGCCTGTTGACGCCGCGGCGCGACGTGCTGCTGATCCGGCTGGACGCGCATAGCGGCGCCTTCCTCGAAGTGGCCGGCGCCGGATTGACCGATGCCCGCAGGAAAGAGGCCAAGCCATGAGATGCCTGATCGTCGAGGATGACCCGACCCTGTCCTCGCAACTGGCCGCCGCCCTGCGCGACGGCGGCTTTACCTGCGACGTGGCCGCGGATGGCCGGCAGGGCGAGTTCCTCGGCTCGACCGAAACCTATGACCTGGCGATCCTGGACCTCGGCCTGCCCGGAATGCCGGGGATCGAGGTCCTGACGCGCTGGCGCGAGGGCGGCGCGACCATGCCGGTGCTGATCCTGACCGCGCGCGGCGACTGGACCGACAAGGTGGCGGGCTTTCGCGCCGGTGCCGATGATTACGCAGTCAAGCCCTTTCGCCTGGAAGAGGTGGTGATCCGCGCCCAGACCCTGGTGCGCCGCGCCGCCGGCCACGCCCAGGCGGTGATCAAGGCGGGTCCCCTGCGGCTCGACACCCAGCTTGGCATCATCACCCGCAATGGGCTGGCGCTTCGGCTGACAGCGTTCGAAACCCGCATCCTTGCCTATCTGATCCATCACCAGAACCGCGTGATCAGCCGCAGCGAATTGTCCGATCATCTTTATGATGCCGCGGCCGACCGCGATTTCAAGTCGATCGAGGTGGTGATCGGCCGGCTGCGCAAGAAGATCGGCGAGGGGCTGATCGAGACCCGGCGCGGCGAGGGCTATGTGCTAAGGACCGCCGCGTGATCCTGCCGCGCGATTCGATCCGCGCCCGTCTGATCGGGCTGGCGGCCCTGCTTACGGGTGTTGCGCTGGCGGCGGGATATCTGGCGATTGCCGCGATCCTGGAAGATTTCATCACCGGCCGCTTCGACGCCGAAACCGGCGCCGTGGCCGATGCGCTGATCGCCGGCGCCACCATCGACGCCGACGGCCAACTGGTCGCCGGTCCCGCCCCGACCGATCCGCGCTTTCAGATGCCGCTTTCCGGCTGGTTCTGGCAGTTGACCCAAGATGGCCAGGTGGCAGCAAAATCCCCCTCGCTCTTTGACAACCTGTTGAACCCGCCCGATGCCGATTTTCAGGGCGGGGCCGGCCTTGGCCCGGCGGGCGAGCCGCTGCGCGTGACCCGGCATAGCTTTACCCTGCCGGGTTCGGCTTCGGACCTGGCGGTCGCCGTGACCGCGCCGCGGGCCGAGATCGACGACGCAATGGCGCGCCTGCGACGGCCGCTCGCCGTCTCGCTTGCGGTGCTGGGGGTGGCGCTGGCGGCGGCCAGCATGCTGCAAGTGGCGGCGGGGCTGCGCAGCCTTGACCGGCTGGGCCGCGACCTGCGCCGCATCCGGGACGGCCAGGCAGAGGCATTGCCTCTGCCCGCCGTCGCCGAACTGCGGCCCGTGGCGACCGAGATCAACGCGCTGCTGGAACAGAACCGCGCTGTTCTTGGCCGCGCACGCGACCATGTGGGCAATCTGGCGCATTCGCTGAAGACACCGCTGGCCGCGCTGGACAATGCGCTGCCGCCCGAACATCCGGGCCATGAGTTGATCGCGCGCATGGACCGCCAGATTGGCTGGCATCTGCGCCGCGCCCGCAGCTCGGCCGCGCCGCGGCTTTTGGGCCAGCGCACCCCGGTCGAATCGGTGATCCAGGACATCCTGCTGGTGTTGCGGGGACCGATCCGCGACTCCGCCCTTGCGGTCGAGATCAGCGCCGACGCCGATGCCGCCTTTGCCGGTGAGCGCCAGGATCTTGAAGAGATGATCGGCAATCTGGTCGAGAACGCGGTGAAATGGGCCGCTACCCGAATCCGCATCACCGTCCGAACCGCTGGGGAAGAGCTGCGGATCCTGATCGAGGATGACGGCCCCGGCGTGTCGGATCAGGATCATGCGCTGGCGCGGACCCGCGGCGCCCGGCTTGATGAAACCGGCCCGCCGGGCACCGGCTTGGGCCTTGCCATCGTCACGGATCTGGCCGCGCTGCACGGCGGAGATCTGGCGCTGGAACGCGCGGCACTGGGCGGGCTGAGGGCCAGGCTGCGGCTTCCGGCAGCGGTATCGCCGGCTGGGCGCGGGCGCTGAAACGGCGCGACCCAAGCTTGGGAACGGCATGGAGGGCAAAGTCATCCTGGCCTACTCTCGCAGGGCGGTGACTTCGCTGGCGGCCAGCAGGCCGCCGCCGCTGACCAGCAATTCGGCCCCCGCCGGCTTCAATTCGACCCCGACCACACGGCTATAGGCTTCCACATTTCGGGTGGTGATGCCTCCATCGCTTCCGGTTTCCTCGATCTGGAAGCTGTAGAAGCCGCCAGGCAGCCGGCTGCCATTGTCCTTCATGCCAGTCCATGTCATCTCGCCGGAAAATGTCCCGACATCCTGCCGAAGGACGGCATTTCCCGAAGCATCCCGCGTGACCAGCGTCGCCGGCCCGCCGTTGTTTTCCACCGCCAAGGTCAGGGGCGCGTCCTCGAACCAAACCGGGGCGCTGCTGCGCACCTCCCGGCCGATCCAGTTCGACAGTTGCCCCAATTCGCCACCATTGATGTTGTTCAGCAAGTTCGCCAGCAGCGCGTTGGTCTGCACCTGCTGCTCGACCCCCGAGAAAGTTGCAAGCTGGACCGCGAACTCGGTGCTTTCCATTGGATTCAGCGGATCCTGGTTCTTGATCTGGGTCGTCAGCATCTTCAAAAAGACCTCGAACTGGCTTGTCGATGCCGCCTCGGCAGAGGAATAGGCGCCCTGCCCCATGGCCGCAGCCGCAACATTCACGGCCGGCGCTGTGTTCATGCTCACCATATCGTTCCTATATCCTTATATCGATACCACCAGTCACGGCCGCCTCGGTCGCCATGGCGCGTTTAAGCGGGACAGACTGCGAAGATGTTTCAAGGTCGATCGCCCGAATCGCGCCTTTCCCCGGCAGAAACGCCTGGCGTCGTCGTTCCTTGTCGTCGTCGAAAAACGAAACATCTGCTCCTTCAAATCCGGCATGGCGAAGCTCCTTTTCCAATAACTCCGCATGGCGTTTCAGAAAATCAAAGGTCTCGGGCCGCTCGGCCAGAACCGCCACGGTCGGGGTTTCCCCCGCCGATATGACGATCCGCACCTTCCCCAACTCCACGGGGTCCAGCATAATCTCGATGGGCCCAGCCTCGCCGGGGGTGATCCTGACAGCAAGTTGGCGCAGAACCCGATGCGGCTCCAGCTCGGCCATATGAAAGACTTGTGCCTGGTCACGGCCCCCCTGCGGCTGAAGATCGCGGCCGCCGACCTCAGTTAATGCCGCGGATTGAAACGAAAGCTCGCCCGTAATGCCGTTCAGCGATTCGTCCTGGGCAGCCAATGTCGGGCGGCCAGTAAGCACGGGAATTTCCGCGGGATCTTCGGCACCTGCCCGAACCCTCTTGCCTTCCGGTTGTTCACCCTGGGCATCGCTTGGGGTTGAAGCTCCGCGATAATCCGCTTTCGGTTCTTCCTGCTCCCCAAGATCATCACCCAGCAACAACCCGTCCACTTCAGCTGGAAATAACGGACCCTCCTCCGCCTTCTTGAAGGAAATGCGAACCGGATCATAATCAGAAAGCACGGTCCGCGGCGGGGCGTCACGCACTTCGTCTGACTGCGATTCCATGCTGTCGCGACTTACATGAGGCGCGGCCGCGGGCAGCAGTTCGGCCTCGCCTTCCGGTTGCTTCCGACTCTCGGGTCTTTCCTCGATAGCCGCTGGGTGCGCATCGACCTGTAGCTCGTCGGGACCGTCCGATTCCGGCACATCCTCGGCTTCGCCCTTCGCCGGCGATTCTTCTTCCGCGCGTCCCAGGACCTGGTTCAGCGGCCCGTCGACCAATAGGCCGAAAGCCGCAACATCTTGCGGAGTCGGCTTTGCCAGCTTGCTGTTGGCCACCTCTTTGGCCGCCACGCCTGCATGCCTCCATACCAATTCCGTCTCCACTCGCTCACCTCGGTCTTGATCCAGAGCCACCTGCACATTGTCACAGCAAGATTACCAAATATTTACCTCTGAGCCGTAAAGTCGCGTTCTGTAGAAAATTTTAGTTTTGAGGAGCGGAACTTGGAGCGGATACAAGCAACAACAGCGGCCAGCGCCCCACGTTTGTTGGGAAAAAGTCCGGTCGATGGTCTGGAACAGGCATTTCTTTCCGAGATGTTAAAATACGCCGGATCGACCGCTGCTGTGGGCGAGTTCGGCGGCGGCGCGGGCGAAACGCAGTTCGCCAGCATGCTCAATGATGCTTACGCGCAAGCCATTGCCGAGCGAATCGACCTTGGACTTCAGCCAGCCCGCAAGGTGCGCGGATGACCCCGCCGCTGTCCCTGCTAAAGCAGGCAAAGGCCGAGCTTATTGCATTGCGCGCCGACGCAGCCTTGCAGAAAATTCAGAAATTCGAAAAGATCCTGGAAAGGTCGGGCCTCGACTCGGCATGCGCGCAGAAATGCGAGAATGCCTTGCACGACATTCAGGCATTGGCCAGCGCCGCTAGCGAAGGCGTCGCAGCGGCAAAGCGACAACTCGTTGAAATCGCGTCACTGTCGCGCCGTCTAGAGACCTATGATGAACGCGGCCGCCGGGTTGGGAATGCCATCCGAAACCAGCATGAAGGAAGGTTTTGAATAAAATTGCTGACACTCCATGATTGCCAACAACCCCGGAGCAGGAGTTTATTTGTAAGCGCGACGCCGATCCCCTCCTGCCATTTTTGAGTTGATGCCTTCATTCTCCACGCACATGTGCGGCGGAGGTTTTGGATTTGGAGAGAGACGGCAAAATGGGCGTCCAATTGGACGGCTCTATAGGCGTCGGGGTCTCGCGGCTTGAGGTGATCGGGGGGCCAAGCGGTCGTCGGCGGCGGACGAAGGCAGAGCGGGCGCGGATCGCGGCGGAGAGCATGATGCCCGGGGTGACGGTCGCAGATACTGCGCGCAAGCACGGCACGACCCGCTGGCAGATTTACGATTGGCGCAAGCAGATACGCAAAGGTAATTTGGTGGTGCCCGAAAGCGTGGCGGCCTTGCCGTTCTTCG
>NZ_FTMK01000007.1 GCF_900156255.1 Paracoccus thiocyanatus | reverse complement strand
CGCCAGCATCTCGTCGAGCTTGCCTTTCCAGGGACCGATCTTCGGCTGCGGTTGGACGGTTCGCTCGTAAGTCATCTCCGTTGCGCCGGACCGGATCACCTTCCGAACCGTGTTCCGCGATACCCGCAGCTCTCGGCAGATATGCTTGATCGACTTCTTGTCCTGGAAATACGCCCGGCGGATCTTCGCAATCGTCTCCACAACCAGCATCCCACACTGTGCCCCCCGATAGCCTCGGAGGCATCATGACCATCAGCGTAAGGGGGTCATTTTTGGAAGCCGATTACCCCGTTACGGGGTCAATTTTGCACGCCGGTTCACAACCTGCGAGGCACAGCGGTCACCTTGCTGGCCGAGGCCGGCTGCGAGGTGCCCCAGATCGCGTCGATCACCGGGCACACGCTGCAATCGGCGACTCGCATTCTTGAGAAATACTTGGCGATGACGCCCGCGCTTTCGAGGGCCGCGATTCAGGCATTCGAGAGCAGCCCGGCCACCGCCTTTGCAAACCAGTTGCAAACCGGCCCCCAGAAGAAGGAGCAGAGCGATGAAGAAACACAATGATGTCTGGATGTTATATGGCGGACCCGGAGCGATTCGAACGCCCGACCCCCAGATTCGTAGTCTGGTGCTCTATCCAGCTGAGCTACGGGTCCGCTGTGAGGCGGTGATTTAGAGTGAGCGTCGGGGGGGCGCAAGGCCAAAATGACCGGGGCGGCAAAGTTTTTCCAGATCGCGCCCTATCCCTCGACTTCCGCATGCCGGGGGCCAAGGCCGGCCAGGTCGCGCGGCAGGTGCAGGACGAATTGCGTCCCCTCTTCGTCGCTGCGCAAAAGCTCCAGCCCGCCGCCATGGTTGCGCACAAGATCGGCGGCGATGGCAAGCCCCAATCCCGTGCCGCCCTTGCGCGACCCGCCCGAAAACGGCTGGAACAGGAAGTCGCGCGCCTTTTGCGGCAGGCCCGGCCCGGTGTCGCCGATGCGGATCCACCATTCCCGGTCGTCCTCGCCGGCGCCGATCTCGATGGTGCCGGGCCGGCGCGTGGCCTCGATGGCCTGGCGGGCGTTGCGCACCAGGTTCGACAGCACCCGGAATAGCTGGTCGCGGTCGGCGCGAATGATCAGGCTGGCCGGGATGTCGGTCAGGAATTCGATGGGCTCGGCGCCGTCCAGCCGGTCGGCGGCCATCGATTCGCCCTCGACCACCTCGGCGACCAGCGCCGAGAGGTTGAAGCGCGACAGCGACGGCGCCGGCTCTTCGGCCTTGCCAAAGGCCAGGGTCGTCTCGCACAGGGTCACCGCCCGGCTGATCGAGTTCAGCAGCTTGGGCGCGGCGCGGCGCACGGCCGGGTCGGCGCTGTTCTCCAGCCGGTCGGCAAAGATCTGCGCCGTGGTCAGGATATTGCGCAGGTCGTGGCTGATGCGGGCCACGGCCTGGCCCAACTGCGCCAGACGGTCCTTTTGCTTCAGCGCCGAAGTCACGGTGCGCTGCGTGGCGGCCAGGGCGGTCTCGGCCTCGTTCAGCTCGGTCAGACGCGCGCTGGGGGTGATGATCGAGCGCACATCTTCGGGGGCCTTGGCATAGGCGGTCATGTGGCTGATGACGCGCCGGATCGGCACCAGCAGCAGCCGCTGGGCGGCCAGGTTCAGCAAAATCGCCGTCAGGACCGAAAAGGCGGCCGAAATCAGCAACAGCCGCAGGCCGTAGTCGATCATCTCGGTGCGCAGGCGGCGGGTGTCGGTGGTGATCTCGATCAACTGCCCGGCCTGGTTCACCGGCGCGCCGATCACCCGGATCACCCGGTTTTGCGCATCGGCGATCTGCACCAGGGCGTCGCGGATCGAGGTCCAGAACGGCTGTTCGCGCAGGTCGTAGGTGGCCGCGATCGGCCCCGGAATCGGCGAGGACAGCACAAGCTGGCGCACATCGTTGCGCCGCAGCACCACGTTGAAGACGCCGGCATTCTCCAGCAGTTCCGATTCCAGCTCGGCGGCCAGCGATTCGTCGGTCGCCAGCAGCGCAAGGCTGGCGATCTGCGCGCGCTCCAGCCGCGATTCCAGGAAATCCAGCCGATAGTTCGCGATCGAAGGCAGCAGGATCAGCAATTCGGCCAGAAGCACGAAAAGGCCGGTGATCAGCGCGAATCGGCCGGATAAGCTATTCAGGGACATGGTGAGCTTTGTTATTCCCTTCGTCTGGCGCCGCTGCTTCACATAGTGGCTGACATTACGCAGTTCAAACCTGCGTGACCGCGGCCGGGTTCCGAAAAGCCGGCCCAGGTGGCGAAAGCTTCGCAATCCGGTTGACTTGGGCCGGCGGGGCGACTATCCAGCGGGCCTCGAATGACCGGCGCGTCTTGCGTGGGCTGATGGCCCATACCCTGGCACGCCCTGACCCGGAGTTTGAAGATGTCCAAACGCACTTTCCAGCCGTCGAACCTGGTTCGCGCCCGCCGCCACGGCTTTCGCGCGCGCATGGCGACCAAGGCCGGCCGCCGCGTGATCAACGCCCGTCGCGCCAAGGGCCGCAAGACCCTTAGCGCGTAAGCCCTGCGCCGCAGGGCGTGGGCTTGCCGTGATGGACAGCGCCACCAAAGCCGCCGCCACCGACCGGGCCGTCGCCGATGCGACGCTGGATGGGGCGGCTTCTGCCGTTTCCGGGCCGGCGCTTGCCACCCTGCGCAAGCGGGCGGATTTCCTGCGCGCGGCCTCGGCCAGGCGGCAGGGCATGCCCGGCTTTCTGCTCCAGGCGCGCCGCCGGCATCAGGACGAGGCGGGGCAGGCGATCCGGGTCGGCTTTACCTGTTCCAAGAAACTGGGCAACGCCGTGACGCGCAATCGGGCGAAACGCCGATTGCGGGCGCTGGCGCGCGCGGTCATGCCGGAAACAGCGCGGCCGGGCTGGGATTACGTGCTGGTCGGCCGGCCCGGCGTCACGGTCGAGCGCGGCTTTGCCGAGATGCGCGCCGACCTGGCCGCCGCCCTGGCGCGGGTCCACGGCCAGCGGGGCGAAGGGTCATGACGCCCTTGGCGCATCTTCTGGCGCTGCCGGTGCGGGCCTATCGGCTGGTGGCCAGTCCTTGGGTGGGGTATGGCTGCCGGTTCCAGCCCACCTGTTCCGCCTACGCGCTGGAGGCGCTGGAGCGGCACGGCGCGGCCAAGGGGGGCTGGCTGGCGGCGCGGCGGGTCTGCCGCTGCCATCCCTGGGGCGGGCACGGCTTTGACCCGGTGCCGGGAAGCGAGCAATCGCCGCAGGATTAACGCGGCGCTTATGCCAAGCAGGGCGCGCAAGCGCGATGGGGACCCAAAGATGCGCGATGAGTTCGATGAAACCGGCGACGGCGAGGCCGAGGAAATCCATCCGCTGTTTCGCGGCGCGCCCGCTTCGACCGAGTTTCGCAAGCTGCGCAAGCGCCTGGTGCGCGAGACCCGCGCCGCGATCGAAACCTATGACATGATCCGCCCCGGCGACCGCTGGCTGGTCTGCCTGTCGGGCGGCAAGGACAGCTACACGCTGCTGGCGGTGCTGCACGAGTTGAAATGGCGCGGTCTGCTGCCGGTGGAACTGCTGGCCTGCAATCTCGACCAGGGCCAGCCGGGTTTTCCGGCGACGGTGCTGCCGCAGTTCCTGACCGAACGCGGCGTGCCGCATCGCATCGAATACCAGGACACCTATTCCGTCGTGAAGGCCAAGGTGCCCCAGGGGCGGACTTATTGCAGCCTGTGTTCGCGCCTGCGCCGCGGCAATCTTTACCGCATCGCCCGCGAGGAAGGGTGCAGCGCCGTGGTGCTGGGCCACCATCGCGACGACATCCTGGAAACCTTTTTCATGAACCTGTTTCATGGCGGCCGGCTGGCGTCGATGCCGCCCAAGCTCTTGAACGAAGAGGGGGACCTGAACGTGCTGCGCCCCCTGGCCTTCGTGGCCGAGGCCGATTGCGACCGCTTTGCCCGCGCCATGGCCTATCCGGTGATTCCCTGCGATCTGTGCGGCAGCCAGGAGGGATTGCAGCGCGTGCAGGTCAAGAAGCTGCTGGACGAATGGGAATCGCGCGCGCCGGGCCGGCGCCAAGTGATGTTTCGGGCGTTGATGAACGTGCGGCCCTCGCATCTGCCGGATCCGAAACTGTTCGATTTCACCGCGCTGATGCCGGATATGTCGGATTTTAGCGAAAAAGACGTGCCGATCCTGCGCGAACATTAACGGAACGAAAAGCTTCGTCGGGCTAGGCTGCGATCCGTGGAACAACAGTCGGATCAAGCTATGGCTTATGGAATCGCGGCGGCCGCATCACGGCTGGCAAGGCTTGTCAGGGGGGAAGGGGCGGCCCAGGACAGGACCCGGCTGGCGCTGGTGCTGCGGGTCGAGAACCTGGATATGCTGCGCGCCAGCATCGGTCCGGTCCTGCTGGAACAGATGCTGGACAAGCTTTTGCTGCGGTTGGTCGCTGAACTGCGGCTGCTGCCGCAGGCCCGCGCCGCGGGCAGCGGTGAAATCCTGGGCCTGCTGGCCGTTGGCCGCCACCAGGCGGTGCCCGGTCTGCTCGCGCGGTTGCAGGCCATCCTGTCCGGCGGGATCGAACTGCCGGATCTGCGCGTCTGCCCGGTGGTGAATGCGGCCATCGTCAGGTGCGACGGCAGTCCGCCGCAGCCGGCGGCGCTTTATGCCAGGGGGCGGCTGGCCTTGCAGGGGCTGAGCCCGGTTTTCGCCACCGGGCAGATCCGGTTCGTCGAGATGCAGCCGCAGGCCGACCCGGCCGCGCTGCCGGACGGGGCGCTTGAGCGGCTTTGCCTGCTGTTCCAGCCGCAGCTTTGTTGCGACACCGGCCAGGTCCTGGCCTTGCGGGTCGCGCCGCGCATGCGGATGGATGGCCAAGACAGTTGCGATCTGGCCGCGCTTCAGCCGCGGCTGGACGATGGGACGCTGGGGCGGATCGTTGCCGAGATGCTGCGCCAGGCGCTGGCCGCGCTTCGCGGCTGGGACCGGCTGGGGGTGCGGGTGCCGGTGCTGTCGGTGCCGCTGACCGACCGGATGCTGGCCGATGCGGCGATTGCGGACATGATACTCTGGGAACTGGACCGGCACGACCTGGTCCCGGCGCGCTTGGAGATCGAGATGACCGAGCCGATCGGCCGCAGCGGTGGGCGGATGCCGGTGACGACCAGCTTGCAGCGCCTAACCGCAGCAGGCTGCGCGCTTGCCCTGGGCGAGTTCGGCACCGGCAGCGCCGGACTGGACGATCTGCGCCGCTTCGGCATCGGCCGCGTCCGCATCGGCCGCACGTTCATCGCCGACTGCGACCGCAGCGCCGAGCAGCAACGCATGATCCTGGCCATGCTGGCATTGGCCGAGCATCTGGACCTTGCCACCCTGGCCGACGGCGTATCGACGCCCGAGGAGAATGCGTTCCTGGCCCAGATCGGCTTCAGCGCGGTGCAGGGTCCGGCCGTCGTGCCGGCGATGGAGGCGGGCGCCGTGGACGATTTCCTGTTGGATCACGATCTTTCGCTGCCGGCCCCCTTCGTCCTGGGCCGCAAGGCGTGAGGGTTCGGGGATGGCAGCGCATGGCCTTTCTTGTCGCGCCGCGACGGGGGTTGCACGGGTGGCGGGGGCTTTGCCCCCCGCGCCGCCGGCCCCAGGGGCCGGCCGCGCGTCCCCCAGGATATTTGTCCACGGAAGACCGCCCAGGGGAAGGCGTACCGGCCCTGTCCTTGGGGCGGGATACCACCTTGCCTTGTCCCGCTTATGGCGAGTGGCAGGGTGGCTTTCGGCCGGGCCGCCCCTCTGCCCGGCGGTGTTCCCCGCCTTGGCGGGAAGTGCCCGATGTTTTGGGTCGTGAGGGCCGCTGCCTGGGAAATCCGGCAGGACCGACGCGCCCCGGTATCGGCCGACGGCAATTCGGCCCCGGACGCGGCGTTTGTGCGGCCCCCACAGTGCTGGGTGGGGGGCACTGGCCGGCCGGTTTTCCGGCAAATTCCCTTGACCTTTGCCGGTCGCTTCTGTTGAAGCGGCCCGAACCCTCGATGCGGGGTGACGACGAAGGGCTGGTCCGGCATGCAAGACAACAACCGCAACCTCATCCTGGCGATGGTGCTTTCCGCCCTCGTCATGCTCGTTTGGTCGATCTTCTTCGCCCCCGAGCCGGCGCCGCCCGCACAGGATGCCACGCCCCCCGCCAGCCAGGGCGCGGTCCAGCCCGAAGCCGCCGCCCCGGCCCTGCCCGGTGCGGTGCCGCAGGGCGCCGCGCCCGAGCTGGATCCGGCAGTTTCGGCCAACGCCGATCCGTCGGCCAATGCCGGGCGGGTGGCGATCGAATCCCCCGCGCTGGCCGGCACCATCTCGCTTGCGGGCGGGCGCATCGACGATCTGGAACTGACCGGCTATCGCGAGACGCTGGACCCCAATTCGCCCTTTGTGCGGCTGTTGTCGCCGACGGCGCAACGCAGGGTCCAGGACGATGGCAGCCCGGTCGCGCCGGGCGGCGATGCCCAGATCGCCGTGCAAAAGCCCTATTACGCGGTCTATGGCTGGATCCCCGCCGCCGGCACCGATCCGGCGCTGGTCCCCGGCCCGGCCACCCTGTGGGAGGTCGAATCCGGCTCGACCCTGGCGCCGGGCCAGCCGGTGACGCTGCGCTGGGACAACGGCGCGGGGCAGGTCTTCCGCCGCACCTATGCGCTGGACGACAAGTTCCTGTTCACCGTTACCCAGACCCTGGAAAATACTGCCGCCACCCCGTTTTCCGCCGCGCCCTATGGCATCCTGGCACGGCATGGCCGGCCCGACACCCAGAACTTCTTCGTCCTGCACGAGGGCGTCGTTGGCATGACCGACGGCAAGCTGCTGGAAGAGAAATACAAGAACCTGCCCGACCTGGACCCGGTTGCCGGCGAAGGCCCCGCGCAACTGATCGAAGTGCAGGAAAACGGCTGGATCGGCTTTACCGACAAATACTGGATGACCACCCTGGCGCCCGCGCCGGGCCAATCCTTTACCGCGGTGGTGAAATACGCCCCCGGCGCCGATATCTACCAGACCGAGGCGCGGATGCCCGTCCAGACCGTCGCGCCGGGCGCGACCGCCACCAGTTCCAGCTATCTGTTCGCCGGGGCCAAGGTGTGGGAGGTCATCAACGGCTACCAGGAAAATCCCGGCATCGACCGCTTCGTCGATTCCATCGACTGGGGCTGGTTCTATTTCCTGACCAAGCCGATCTTCCGCCTGCTGCACTGGCTGCACGCGATGATCGGCAACATGGGCTGGGCGATCATCGCGCTGACCTTCGTGCTGAAGCTGCTGGTCTTTCCGCTGGCGCGCAAATCCTACATCTCGATGGCCAAGATGAAGGAATTGCAGCCCGAGATGGAGGCGGTCAAGCAGCGCACCGGCGATGACCGGATGAAGTACCAAAAAGAGGTGATGGAGCTTTACAAGCGCGAAAAGGTGAACCCCGCCGCCGGCTGCCTGCCGGTGCTGTTGCAGGTTCCGATCTTCTTTGCGCTCTACAAGGTGATCTTCGTCACCATCGAGCTGCGCCACGCGCCCTGGATCGGCTGGATCCGCGACCTGGCCGCGCCCGATCCGTCCAGCCTGTGGAACCTGTTCGGCCTGCTTCCCTGGGCGGCGCCGGGCCAGGGCAGCTTCCTGCACAGCTTTACGCTGCCGGTGCTGGCGATCCTGCTGGGCATCTCGATGTGGATGCAGCAAAAGCTGAACCCGGCCCCGACGGATCCGGCGCAGAAAATGATCTTCGCCTGGATGCCCTGGGTGTTCATGTTCATGCTGGGCGGCTTTGCCTCGGGGCTGGTGCTGTACTGGATCACCAACAACACCATCACCATCATCCAGCAATACACCATCATGTCGATGCACGGCCACCGGCCCGACTTTTTCGGCAATATCCGCTCCAGCCTGCCGTCGCGGGGCAAGGCGGGGGGCAAAAGCCGGGACAAGGGCGGCAAATGACCGCTCGCATCGCGCGGATACGCCGGCACCCGATCAAGGCGATCGGCGGCGAGGATCTGCGCCGGGTCCGCCTGGATGCGGCGCGGCGCCTGCCGGGCGACCGGCTTTGGGCGCTGCTGACCGAGGGCGGAGAGCGTCACGCCGGCGCAGTGCCGGTGCGCTGGCTGCCCAAGTCGTGCTTTCTGCGCGGCGCGGCCGCGGCCGGGTTGCAGGCGGTGCGCGGCGGCTGGGGCGAAGATGCGGAAAGCGGCCGCATCCGCCTGAGCCATCCCGACCTGCCCGACCTGGATTTCGACCCCGAGTCCGAAGGGCCGCGCCTGGTGGACTGGGTCCGTCCGCTTTGGCCCGCGGAAAAGCCCGCGCCGACGCGGCTGGTGCGAGGACCCACCGGCTGGACCGATGAAAGCCAGCCCTGGATCTCGATCCTGTCGCTGGCAAGCCTGGCCGATCTGGAAACGCGGCTGGGCAGGCCGCTGGGCGTGGAACGCTGGCGCGGGAACCTGTGGCTAGAGGGCTGGGCGCCTTATGCCGAACGCGAATTGATCGGCCATGTCCTGACGCTGGGTGGGGTCGAACTGCGCGTCACCCAAGCCATCGGCCGCTGCCCGGCGACCAGCGCCGATCCCACCACCGGGCGCATCGACATCGACATGCCCGAGGCGCTGGAGGCGCAGTTCGGCCATCGCGATTTCGGCATCTATGCCGAGGTGGTGACCGGCGGCGACATCACGCTTGGCGACGAGGTGCGGGCATGAAGGTCGCCTTTCCCATCGCGCCCGAGCCCGATGCCGAAGCCGCCGAGGCGGCGCGCAAGCTGTTCGCCGGCCCGGTCGATTTCCTGAAGGGCGTCGTGGCCATGGACGGGCTGCCCCCGGCCGACCGGCCCGAGATCTGCTTTGCCGGGCGCTCGAATGTCGGAAAATCCAGCCTGATCAACGCACTGACCGGGCGCAACGGGCTTGCCCGCGCCTCGAACACGCCGGGGCGCACGCAAGAGATCAACTATTTCACCCTGGGCGAACAGGCCTATCTGGTGGACCTGCCGGGCTATGGTTTCGCCAAGGCCCCGGTTGCCGTGGTCGCGAAATGGCAGGCGCTGCTGAAAAGCTATCTCGCCGGCCGGCCGACCCTGCGCCGCGCCTTTGCGCTGATCGATTCGCGCCATGGCGTCAAGGATGTGGATCACGAGATCATGAAGCTGCTGGACCGCTCGGCCGTGCCGTTCCAGGTGGTGCTGACCAAGGCCGACAAGATCGGCCCGCAGGCCATGGAGGCGACCGTCGCGCAGGTGCAGCAGGCGTTGCAAAAGCACCCGGCCGCCTATCCCGAGCTTGTGATCACAAGCTCGGACAAGGGCCAGGGCATCGCCACGCTGCGCACGATCATCGCCGGGCTCGACTAGGCGGCGGGGTTGGAACGGCGCGGTCTGGACTGGCCGGCGCGCGCATCCTAGGGTCGGTGCGACGAACAGGGGCTCCTGATGAGAAAGCAGAACATGAACCGAGACTGGATCGCCACCGCCCGCACTCTGTCCGAAGCGCTGCCCTATATGCAGCGATATTCGGGCGCGGTGGTGGTGGTGAAGTTCGGCGGCAATGCCATGGGCGACGACGAGGCGATGGCAGAATTCGCCCGCGATGTCGTGCTGATGCGCCAGGTCGGCATCCATCCGGTGGTCTGCCATGGCGGCGGGCCGATGATCAACGACCTGCTGGGCAAGCTGGGCATCGAGAGCCGTTTCGTGCGCGGCAAGCGCGTCACCACCCGCGAGACGGTCGAGGTGGTGGAAATGGTGCTGTCGGGTCTGGTCAACAAGCGCATCGTGCAGGCGATCAACGATGCCGGCGGCCGCGCGGTCGGGATTTCCGGCAAGGACGACGACCTGATGGTCTGCGAGCCGGACGACCCGGAACTGGGCTTCGTCGGCCGCCCGGTCGAGATGAACGTGCAGATCATCCGCGACCTTTACAATGCCGGGCTGATCCCGGTCATCGCCCCGGTGGCCACGGGGATGGAGGATAACGAGACCTTCAACGTCAACGGCGACACCGCGGCCGGCGCCATTGCCGGCGCGCTAAAGGCCGATCGGCTGCTGCTGCTGACCGATGTGGCCGGGGTCAAGAACGCCTCGGGCGAGGTGGTGACGGCGATGCATCCCGACCAGGTGCGCGCCATGATCGCCGACGGCACTATCGCCGGCGGCATGATCCCCAAGACCGAAACCGCGCTGAAGGCGCTGGAGGAAGGGGTGCGCGCCGTGGTGATCCTGGACGGGCGGGTGCCCAATGCCTGCCTGCTGGAACTGTTCACCGAACATGGCGCGGGTTCGCTGATCCGCTCGACCGAATCGCGGGTCAAGCCGCGGGGCTTGCGCCAGGGCGACAGCGGGCTTTGAACCGCGCGACAACCCGCCACAAAGAGAAGGCTTGCCGCCGCCGCCGCAGCTATGGCAGGCTCGGCGACGCCGCCAAAACTTAACCGCATGGCCGAAAAGGCAATTCGATGACTCCACTCGGACACTGCCGACTGATCCTGACCCGTCATGCGAAATCGTCATGGGACGATCCGGCGCAACCCGATCACGACCGTCCGCTGAATGCGCGCGGCCGCCGTTCGGCGCGCGAACTGGGCGACTGGCTGGCCAGCCGCGGCTATGAGCCCGAAGAGGTGCTGTGTTCCACCGCCGAGCGCACGCGCGAAACCTGGGAGCGGATCGCGCTTGCCCCGCTGGAGGTGCGGCCGCATATCCGGTACGAGCCGGGGCTTTACCACGCCGCGCCCGAGAAGATGCTGGAGGTGCTGCGCAGCGCCTCGGCGCCCACGGTGATGATGATCGGCCATAATCCCGGCATCGCCGAATTTGCCGCCATGCTGCCGGCGCGGCTGCCCCTGGACCCGGATTTCCGCCGCTATCCGACGGCGGCGACGCTGGTGGTCGATTTCCAGATCGGCGATTGGTCCGAATTGCGCCCGGCCCAGGGCAGCGTGCTGGATTTCGTGCGCATGGACGGGCGCGACTAGGCCCCCATCCGCGTCACCACGCGGGCGGCGAACAGCCGCTCGACATCCTCGCCCCGGCACAGTTCGGTTGCGGGCGTCTGAACCGTGGCCGAGGCGGCGGCGGCCGCAAGCCCCAGCGCGTCCCAGACCGGCCAGCCCCGCGCATGGCCCAGCGTGAAGCCGGCCAGGAAGCTGTCGCCGGCGCCGACCTTGCTGACCACCTGGACCCGTGCCGCCTCGGCATGCCAGATGCCCTTATCGGTGGCGATGATATTGCCGTCGCGGCCGCGCGCCACGATCACCCCATGCGCCGCCCCCGAGGCGACAAGGCTGGCCGCAAAGCCCGCCGTATCGGCGCGATAGGGCAGGGGGCGGCCGGCCAGCCCCTCGGCCTCTTCGTCGTCCATGCGCAGGATCTCGACCCGGCGGTCGGTGGCGGCGGCGACCTGGGCCAGCGCCGGGCCCGAAGTGTCCACGACCAGCCGCGCGCCGCTGCCGCGCAGCCGCTGGGCCAGCATGGCGGCAAAGCGTGCCGGCACCCCCGGCGGGTTCGAACCCGACAGCACCACCAGCGCGCCGGGCCGGGCGGCACTGGCGGCGGCTTCCAGCGCGGCATCGACATCGGCCGCGGACCATTCCGGGCCGGGCATGACAAAGCGGTATTGCTGGCGGATGGTGCGGTCGTCCACGGTCACGGATTGCCGCGTCTCGCCCGGCGCGGGCAGGGTGTGCAGCGGGATGCCGGTCGCCGCCAGCAATTCGGCGATGCGCTGCCCGGTGGCGCCGCCAAGCGCGACCAGCGCCGTGCTGTCGCCGCCCATGGCGCGGATCGCCCGGCTGACATTGATGCCGCCCCCGCCCGGATCGAAGCGCGGCGGCTCGCAGCGCAGCTTGGTGTCGGGCACGACGCGAGCGGCGCCGGTGGTCAGGTCCAGGGCGGGATTCAGCGTGATGGTCAGGATCGGCGCCTGGCCCATCATTCCCACCAGCGGTCGATGGCAGCGATGTCGTCGTCGGACCAGCCGAAGTGATGGGCGAATTCATGCACCACGACATGGGCGACCAACTGGCCCAGCGTCACGTCCCCGCGCGCGGCCCATTCGTCCAGGATGGCGCGGCGGAACAGCCAGACCGTGTCGGGGAAATGCTGCGGGTCGCTGGGCGATTTCTCGGTCATCGGCACGCCGTCGTAAAGCCCGGTCAGCTCCAGCGGGTCGTCGATCTCCAACTCGTCCAGGAACTCGTCGCCGGCAAAATCCTCGACGCGCAGCACCACCTGGGCGGCGGGGGCGGCGAATTCCGGCGGCAGGCCGGCGATGGCCTCGCGCGCCAGTTCCTCGATCATGGCCGCGTCCGGGGCCTCGGCATTCTTCCAGTCCAGCATCGGCTTACCTCTGTCTTTGGTCCCCGATATGGACAAAAACCGCCGTTTGTGAAAGAGCGAAGCCGACAGGAGATCCCCATGACCACCACCCGTTTCGCCCCTTCGCCCACCGGCCATATCCATGTCGGCAACCTGCGCACGGCGCTGATGAACTATCTGATCGCGCGCAAGGCGGGCGGCACCTTCATCCTGCGGCTGGACGACACCGACCGCGAGCGCAGCAAGCAGGAATATGCCGACGGCATCCAGCGCGACCTGGAATGGCTGGGCCTGACCTGGGACCGGATCGAGCGGCAGTCGGACCGCCTGGACCGCTATGGCGAGATGGCCCAGGAGCTGCGGGCGTCCGGCCGGCTTTACGAGGTGTTCGAGACCCCGACCGAGCTGGACCTGAAGCGCAAGAAGCAGCTCAACATGGGCAGGCCGCCGGTTTATGACCGCGCCGGGCTGAAGCTTTCGGCCGAGGACAAGGACCGGCTGCGCGCCGAGGGCCGCGCCGGCTATTGGCGCTTCCTGCTGGACCAGGAGCGGATCGAATGGACCGACGGCATCCTTGGGGGTATCTCCATCGACGCGGCCAGCGTGTCGGACCCGGTGCTGATCCGCGCCGACGGGCAGGTGCTTTATACTTTTGCCAGTTCCGTGGATGACGCCGACATGGGCGTGACCCATATCGTGCGCGGCGCCGACCACGTGACCAATACCGCGACGCAGATCCAGATCATCCGCGCCCTGGGGTCGGAACCTCCGGCCTTTGCCCATCACAGCCTGCTGACCGGGGCGCAGGGCGAGGAACTGTCCAAGCGCCTGGGCACCCTGTCGATCAAGGACCTGCGCGAAAACGGCGTGGCGCCCGAGGCGCTGTTGTCGCTGATGGCGCGGCTGGGCTCGTCGCAGCCGGTGGAACTGAAGACTTCGCTGGACGAGCTGGCCGAGGGGTTCGAGCTGTCGCAATTCGGCGCCTCGCCCACCAAGTTCGACGCCGAGGACCTGTGGCCGCTGACGCGCGAGGCGAACCAGGCATTGCCCTTTGACCGGGTGCGGGCGCGAATCGACGCGCTGGGCGTGCCGGCCGATCTGGCCGAGCGGTTCTGGCGCGTCGCCTCGCAGAACATCACCCGGCTGGACGACCTGGCCGGTTGGTGGGACATCTTCTCGCAAGGGGCCGAGCCGCAGATCGACCCCGAGGATGCAGATTTCATTGCCCAGGCGATGACGCTGCTGCCGCCGCCGCCCTATAGCGATGCGACCTGGGGCGAGTTCACCAATGCGGTCAAGCAGGCGACCGGCCGCAAGGGCAAGGGCCTGTTCATGCCGCTGCGCAAGGCGCTGACCGGCCAGGCGCATGGGCCGGACATGTCCGATGTCATGCCGCTATTGCAGGTGGTGCGGGCCCGCGGCTGATCGCCCGTAAAGGGGCGTCCATGCGCGCCGCCCGATGGGGCCGGGATGACCGGGGTGGAATCGACAACCGGGCGAACGCAAGGCGCGTCCGCCCGGTCGGGTCGAACAAGACCACTGAACCACTTACCCAGGTTAACAAACAACCACTTACGGCACAGGAACTCTATGAACCTTGCCCGCGGGAAAGGAAATATGTCCATAAGTTAGGTTCCGTTCGTTGACCTAATCACATCCAAGCCAAGGCTGCAGGCGGATTTTTCCCGTGAGTTCCTGGATCGCGCCGCGGCGGTTCTTTTGGCCTTGCATTGCTGCGCCGCGTGGCGTTTTCCCCACCCCTTTGCCCCAGGCCGCAGCGGGCGCGCAACCGGGGTAAATCCGCGTTCCTCCTTGCTATGCGGGGCGAAATCCCCTAGCTAGCGCGCTGAAACAGGCGGGGGCGCGGGACGGCAGGTTCCGGTGCCGGCAGGGCTGGCAAGCCTTGGACCCGCGCGATCGGTTCGTGGATGAAGGAAGACAAATGCAGGTCAAGGAAACCCGGAACGAAGGGCTGAAGCGGGGCTATGAATTCACCCTGCCCGCGGCCGATCTGGCGGCGCAGGTGGATGCGAAGCTGAAAGAGACCCAGCCCGAGGTCGAGATGAAGGGCTTCCGCAAGGGCAAGGTGCCGATGGCGCTGCTGAAAAAGCAGTTCGGCCAGCGTATCATGAGCGATGCCATGCAGGAGGCGATCGACAAGGCGCTGCGCGACCATCTGGAGCAGTCGGGCGACCGCCCCGCCGTGCAGCCCAAGATCGAGATGGTCAATGGCGAGACCTGGAAGGAAGGCGACGACGTCGTCGTCACCGTCGCCTATGAGGCGCTGCCCACCATCCCCCAGGCCGACCTGTCCGGTGTCGAACTTGAGCGGCTGGTCGTCGCCGCCGGCGAAGACCAGGTGACCGAGGCGCTGGAAAACCTGGCCAAGAACGCCCAGAACTTCGAAGATCGCAAGAAGGGCACCAAGGCCAAGGACGGCGACCAGGTCGTGATCGACTTCAAGGGCATGGTCGATGGCGAAGCCTTCGAGGGTGGCTCGGCCGAGGATTACCCGCTGGTGCTGGGCTCGAACAGCTTCATTCCCGGCTTTGAGGAACAGCTGGTCGGCGCCAAGGCTGGCGACGAGGTCAAGGTCGAGGTGAAATTCCCCGAGGATTATGGCCACCCCACGCTGGCCGGCAAGGACGCCGTCTTCGAAACCACCGTCAAGGCGGTCAAGGCGCCGAAAGCCGCCGAGATCGACGACGAACTGGCCAAGAAATTCGGTGCCGACAGCCTGGACGCGCTGAAAGCCCAGATCCGCGAGCGGCTGGAGGCGGAATACCAGGGCGCCTCGCGCCAGGTGCTCAAGCGCGCGTTGCTCGACAAGCTGGACGAGCTGGTCAAGTTCGAGCTGCCGGATTCGCTGGTCGAGGCCGAGGCGCAGCAGATCGCGCATCAGCTTTGGCACGAAGAACACCCCGAAGAGCACGGCCATAACCATGGCGAGATCGAGCCGACGGACGAGCACAAGGCGCTGGCCGAACGCCGCGTCCGCCTGGGCCTGCTGCTGGCCGAGATCGGCCAGAAGGCCGAGATCAGCGTCTCGGACCAAGAGATGACGCAGGCGGTCATGCGCCAGGCCCGGCAATATCCGGGGCAGGAGCGCGCTTTCTTCGAGTTCATCCAGCAAAACCCGCAGGCGCAGCAGCAACTGCGTGCGCCGATCTTCGAAGACAAGGTCGTGGACCATATCGTCGAAGGCGCCAAGGTTTCGGAAAAGCCCGTGACCAAGGAAGAACTGGAAAAAGCCATCGAGGCGCTGGATCAGCTTTGATCCCCTGCACCGGCTGACATGGAATGGCCGCCCCATTAGGGGGCGGCCATTTTCGTTGCGGCGACGATGCTGGCCCCCGCGTCAAAGCCGGTGGATGCGCGGGTCCTGGTCTGCCGGGCCGCCAGGCGGCACCGCATCGGCGCCGTCGTCAAGCAGCGGGTCGTCACGCAGGTCCGGCATGCCGGTCGCGGCGGTCCGCGAGCCGGGGCGCGCGGTTTCGCGATTCTGGCTGCGGGCCTGCGGCGATGCGGGCTTGCGGTCGACGATATCGCGTACCAAGGCGGCCGCGTCGCCGAATTCCCGCATGATCGCGCTGGCTTGGCCGGCGACGGTGCGAAAGCCGCTGACGGCCGATTCCACCGCACGCATCACGTTTTCGACACCTTCGGTCAGGCTGGCCGTATTGGCCTCGATCTCTTTCATCAGCGGTTGCCGCGGGCGGCGCGGCGCGGGGCGGGGCTGCCGGTCGCGTTCGGCGGCGGCCCGGATGTGCTGCGCGGCGCGGGCGGCCTCTGCGTCGCGGCTGCGCATCCGCTCGCGCATGGCCTCGCGTTCGGCGGGGCTAAGGTCGGCATAGCACGGCGCCAGGCTGCCGCGCCGCCCCGAGGGCGAATCGTCTTGCGAGAATCGGTCGAACAGATGCCGGGCCGCGACGACCGTTCCCGCGGTCAGGGCCGCGGCGGCCAGCCCGGCGCCGCCCAGCACCAGCCATTTCGCCCCGCGCGAGGGTCGCGGCCAAGGCCGGCTGCCATCGGGGGCAAGATCGCCATGCGGCGGAATGCGCCGCGATTCGGCCGGCCCCGGCCGGGGGCGATGGCCTGGGGGAACCGGGCGCGGGCCAAAGCGGGTTTCGCTGGTCACGTCGGCCTGGGTATGGGTGATGGGCGGGTCGTCCTGGTGGCGCATTCGGGAACATCCTCTGCGAAGGGCGCTTCGGGATTTCAACCCGGCAACCCCGCTAATGTTCCGCCAAAGCCGCGGGGCGGGCAAGCCGCCCAGGCCCGCGGCCATGAAAAAACGCGCCGGCAAGCGGCGCGTTCTTGATGTTTGGCGATAAGGCGCGATCAGTTCGCGACTTCGTCCTCGTCGCGGCCGGCCGAGCCGAGATCGTCGAACAGTTCGGCGATTTCGAATTCCGCGGCGGCTTCCTCTTCGGCGGCCAGTTCCTGGATCGACTTGCCCGTGGCTTGCAGCTCTGCCTCTTCGGTCGAGCGGGCGACGTTCAGCCGGATCGTCACATCGACTTCCGGGTGCAGGTGCACGCGAACCTCGTGCAGGCCCAGATCCTTGATCGGGGCGGTCAGCACAACCTGGCGACGCTCGATTGCGAAACCTTCGGCATTGGCGACATCGGCGGCATCGCGCGGCGTGACCGAGCCATAAAGCGCGCCGGCATCAGAAGCCGAGCGGATGATGACGAAGGACTGGCCGTCAAGCTTTTCGGCGACCTTCAGCGCTTCGGCGCGGGATTCGTCGTTGCGCGAGGCGAGTTCGGCCTTGCGGGCTTCGAACGCCTGGATATTGGCGTCCGAGGCGCGCAGCGCCTTGCCTTGCGGCAGCAGGTAGTTGCGCGCGAAACCGTCCTTGACGCGCACGACTTCGCCCATCTGGCCCAGCCGGGCCACGCGTTCCAGCAGGATGACTTGCATGATCGTCTCTCCTTACTTCACGGCATAGGGCAGCAGGGCGAGGAAGCGGGCGCGCTTGATGGCGCGCGCCAGTTCGCGCTGCTTCTTGGCCGAGACTGCGGTGATGCGCGAGGGCACGATCTTGCCGCGTTCGCTGACGTAACGCTGAAGCAGACGCGTGTCCTTGTAATCGATGGCGGGGGCATTGTCGCCCGAGAAGGGGCAGACCTTGCGGCGGCGGAAGAAGGGTTTGTTGGCCATGATCCTGGTTCCTTTCCCTTAGTTCCGGTCGTCGCGGTCGCGACGCTCGCGCCGCTCGCCGCGGTCGCCACGATCACCGCGCTCGCGCTCGTCGCGCTTTTGCATCTGGATCGAGGGGCCGTCCTTGTGCTCTTCCACGCGGATGGTCAGCACGCGCATGACATCGTCATGCAGGCCAGCAAGACGCTCCATTTCCTGCACGGCGGCCGAGGGCGCGTCCGAACGCAGGAAGGCGTAATGGCCCTTGCGGTTCTTGTTGATCTTGTAGGCGAGCGTGCGAACGCCCCAATATTCGTTGTCCACGACCTTGCCGCCATTGTCGGCGATCACGGTCGAGAAATGTTCGATCAGCCCCTCGGCCTGCGCATTCGACAGGTCCTGGCGGGCGATCAGCACATGCTCGTAAAGCGGCATGTCTGCACCTTTTTTCGGGGCGCACTTCAACGGCGGGACAGCCCTTCCGCGCCCCGCCACGAGAGGCTGCGCCGGTTTCGCATTTGCGGAAGGATGCGGCCTTATAGCCGCCAGGGCAGGGATTGCAAGGAAAAACCCCGGAAACGCTGCCCCAGTGCCCGGCTGCGGCGATTTCGTTTCTGCGCTGCGGCGAAACACGAAATTGTCAGGCCGGTTTCGGGAAACCTTGTTGAAGCCGCAGGATTTTGTGGCAGAACCTTTCCAGAGTCATTCAAACCGGGAGTTCAGCATGAAATCCGTTCTCACCTCTTCGGCCGCCCTGGTCCTGCTTGCGGGCGCGGCCATGGCAGAGCCGGTGGTCTATGAATTCGACCCCGCCCACAGCCAGGTGGTCTTCGAATACGATCACATGGGCTTTTCGACCAGCACCGGCATCATCAACGGCGTCACCGGCACGCTGACGCTGGACGCCGAAAATCCCACCAATTCCAGCGTCGAGGCGACCATCCCGCTTGCCGGGCTGCGCACGGTTTCGGCAGAACTGGACAAGCACCTGTTCGGGCCGGATTTCTTCAATACCGACGCCAGCGGCGCGGTCGCGACCTTCAAATCGACCAAGGTCGAGCCCGAAGGCGACGACAAGGAAGCCAAGGTCACCGGCGATCTGACGCTGAATGGCGTGACCAAGCAGGTGGTGCTGGATGTCGATCTGAACCAGCTTGGCAACCATCCGATGACCGGCAACGAGGTTGCAGGCTTCGACGCCGAATCCGAAATCAGGCGTTCGGAGTTCAACCTGGGCAAGTTCGCGCCCGCCGTCGAGGATGAGGTCGAGATCAAGATCACGGTCGAGGCCGCAAAGGCCGGCTGATCGGCCTGGCCCTGCTGACAGTTGAAAGGGGCCCTTGGGCCCCTTTTTCCGTTCCGTGCAGATGGCCCTGGGCCTACATGGGCGCCGGCAGCGGCGTCGTGTCGGTGCGCATGGGCAGGATCGGGTGGTCGATGATCGGCTGTTCGCCGGTCAGCGCCCCCAGGAAGGCGGTGATGTCTTCCGCCTGCTGGTCGGACAGCTCGGTGCCGATCTGGGCCGAGGACATGATCTTCACCGCCTCGGCCAGATCCCAAACCACGCCCGAGTGGAAATAGGGCGCGGTCAGCGCCGCGTTGCGCAGCGGCGCGGCACGGAAGACATATTCGTCATCCGCCGTCTGGCTGATCTCGTAGCGGCCCTTGTCGCCAGCGGGCAGCACCTCGGCGCCGGGCTTCGCGATCAGGCCGAACGGGTGATAGTCCTGTCCGCCGAAGTTCACGCCATAGTGGCAGGCGGTGCAGCCCGTTTCGATAAAGGCTTGCAGCCCGCGCTTTTCCTGGTCGTCCATCGCCGCGTCATCGCCCGCAAGATAGCGGTCGAAGGCGCTGTTGGGGGTGATCAGGGTCGCTTCGAACTGTTCGATCGCGGCGGCGAAATTGTCGAAGGTGACGGGGTCGGCCTCGCCAGGGAAGGCGGCCTTGAAGGCATCGACATATTCGGGCATCGAATTGAGCGTCTGGACCACCACTTCGGGGGTATTGCTCATCTCGACCCCGGCCTGGACCGGCCCCTTGGCCTGTTCGGCCAGGTCGCCCGCGCGACCGTCCCAGAACTGCGCCGCGTTGAAGATCGCGTTAAGCATGGTGGGCGAGTTGCGCGGCCCCTTTTGCCAGCCATGGCCGATCGAGGTCGGCAGCGCATCCGTGCCGCCCATGCCGACGTTGTGGCAGGTCTGGCACGAGATCAACTGCGAGCTGGACATCCGGGGATCAAAGAACAGCAGCTTGCCGAGTTCGATTTTCTCGGCAGTCAGCGGAACGCCATCGGGATTTTCTTCGGTCTGCTTGATGGCGGTCATCTTTTGGGGAATCGCCTCGAACACGCCCAGGGCTTCCTCGCGCAGGGCGCTGTCGTTCACGGCTTCGGTCTGCGCCATGACCGGCAATGCGGACAGGGCAAGTCCCGTCGCTGTCAGAAAGGGGACGAGTTTCACGTGGTGCCTCCTTTGGCTTGGTGGGCGCGTCTTGCGATAATCTGCACGGATGCGCGCCGCCTTGCTTTGATCTGGGTCATGCCGAGGTTCTGTCTTGTCGCTTTGCGGCGCAACGGCTAATTGCATCAAATGCTGCCGGAAGACCGCCTGAACCAGATCGTCGAGCGCTTCGAATATCTCGAAGCGCGGCTGAATGCCGGCCCTTCGCCCGATGAAATCGCCGGTATTGGCCGGGAATATGCCGAGTTGAAGCCGGTGGTCGCGCAGGTCGCCGCCTGGCGCGAGGCGCGGCGCGCCATCCGCGAGGCCGAGGCGATGTTGGACGATCCCGAGATGCGGGAACTGGCGCAGGACGAATTGTCGCGCCTGCGCGCCGCGCTCCCCGATCAGGAACAGGCGCTGCGCATCGCGCTTTTGCCGCGGGACGCCGCCGACGCCCGGCCCGCGATCCTGGAAATCCGTCCAGGCACCGGCGGCGAAGAGGCGGCGCTGTTCGCGGGCGACCTGCTGGACATGTATCGCCGCTTTGCCGAATCGCAGGGCTGGCAGTTCCAGATGCTGGAACTGGTGCAATCCGATCTGGGCGGCGTCCGCGAGGCCGTGGCGCGGATCGAGGGCGAGGGGGTCTTTGCCCGGCTGAAATACGAATCGGGCGTCCACCGCGTGCAGCGCGTCCCCGAAACGGAATCGGGGGGCCGCATCCATACCAGCGCCGCCACCGTCGCCGTTCTGCCCGAGGCGGAAGAGGTCGATATCGACATCCCCGCGGGCGATATCCGCATCGACACCATGCGCGCCAGCGGCGCGGGGGGCCAGCATGTCAACACCACCGATTCGGCGGTGCGCATCACCCACCTGCCCACAGGGATCATCGTGACCAGTTCGGAAAAGTCGCAGCACCAGAACCGCGCCAACGCCATGGCGGTGCTGCGTGCGCGGCTTTACGACATGGAACGCTTGCGCGCCGATGCCGAACGCGCCGCCGATCGGCGGTCTCAGGTCGGCTCGGGCGACCGTTCGGAACGCATCCGCACCTATAACTTCCCCCAGGGCCGCATGACCGATCATCGCATCGGCCTGACCCTTTACGCGCTTGACCGCATCATGCAGGGCGAGATCGGCGAAATCGTCGAGGCGCTGACCGCCCATGACCAGGCCGCGCGCCTGGCGGCGCAGGGCGGCTAAGCGGATGACCGGGGCCGAGGCGTTGCGGCAAGGCGTCGCACGGCTTGCCGCGGCGGGGGTGCCGGCCGCCGAGGGGGACGCCCGGCTGCTTCTGGGCCATGCCCTTGGCCTGCCGCGCCATCATCTGCCCGCCGCCCTGGCCGCGCCGCTGCCACCCGACGCGCTGCGACGTTTCGACGCATCCCTTGCCGCCCGCGCCGCGCGCCAGCCGGTCAGCCAGATCCTGGGCCGCCGCGCGTTCTGGAAGCACGAGTTCCGCGTGACCCGCGACACGCTCGACCCGCGCCCCGAAACCGAAACCCTGGTCGAGGCCGCGCTGGCCCAGCCCTTTGCCTCGGTTCTGGACCTGGGCACGGGCACGGGCGCCATTCTGATCTCGCTTCTGGCCGAGCGGCCGGCCGCGCAAGGGCTGGGAACCGACATTTCGCCCGCCGCGCTGGCGGTGGCGCGGGACAATGCGGCGCGGATCGGGGTTTGCGCGGATTTCCTGGAATCCGACTGGTTTTCCACGGTCCAGGGACAGTTCGACCTGATCGTCTCGAACCCGCCTTATATCGCACTGGCAGAGATGGAGTCGCTGGTCCCCGAGGTGCGGGAATGGGAGCCGATCCAGGCGCTGACCGACGGGGCGGACGGGCTTTCGGCCTATCGCGCCATCGCCGCCGGCGCGCCGGCGCATCTGCGCCCCGGCGGCCGGCTGCTGGTCGAGATCGGCCCGACGCAGGGCGCCGCCGTCGCGCAACTGATGCATGACGCGGGGCTGGACGGGCCGCAGATCCTGCCCGATCTGGACGGGCGCGACCGCGTCGTCGCCGCCCGGAAGCCGCTTTGATCCGGCAAGGTTCCGCACCTTTTGCCGGTTGTGGCGAAATTTTCGCTTGTAAGCGACGGCCCAGCGTGTTTATTCGCAACTGTGACGGGGGCGCGACGCCCACGCACGGGTCAGTCATACTCGGATAACCCAGCCTTTCACTGGTGACGCGGAAAGCGGACCAAGCGCCGCACCTGCGCTGACACCCGCCTTAGCAATGACCCCAACCTCAGCCGGCCTTGCCGGACATAAACTGACAACAAGCTGATGAGATCATCCAAATCCCGTTCGCGTAACAAGTCGAACCGACAGCGTTCGCTGGGCAATATCGTCAACCGCGTCTTCGATTCCTCGGGTCCCGAGGGCAAGGTGCGCGGCACGCCCCAGCAGATCATCGAGAAATACCTGACGCTCGCCCGCGACGCCCAGCTTTCCAACGACCGGGTGGCCGAGCAGAGCTTTCTTCAGCATGCAGAGCATTACACCCGCATGCTGGGAGAGGCGCAGCGCGAACAGGCCGAGCGCCAGAACCAGCAACAAGGCCGTGACGAGGACCTCTCTGACAGCAATGGACAGGGCGGATCCGAAAACGGCCAGAATGGCCAGAACGGCCATCACGGGCACCGCCACGACCGGCAAGAGCGCCAGGACCGCCGCGAGGATCGCCGGGACGAGCGCCAGCCCGCCCCCAAAGGCGAAGAGCGCGCCGCACCTGCCGCCGCCCAGCCCGCCGCAAGCGGCCTTCCGCCGGCCATCGCCTCGGACGAAGAGGCCGAGGGGCCAATCCAGACCCCGGAAAGCAGCGCGGCCGAAGCCGTGGCCGAACCGGCCGCCAGCCCCGAAGAGCCAGCGGCCGCCGCCCCCGAGCCGGCGCCGCGTCGCCGCACCCGGACCACGCCGGCCGCCGCCGCGCCGCGCAGCCGCAAGAAACCGGCCGACGACGAGGCCAAGCCCGCCACCAAATCCGGCCGGGGCGCGGGCAAGGCCGCCAAGACCCAATCGGAAAGCGCATCGGGCGAATAAGCTTCAGCGTGGCGCGGCGGCCAGACCCCGCGCCAATGCGCAGAACTGCTCCAGCCCGATCTCTTCCGCCCTGGCGGTGGGGGCGATTCCGGCCTGGACCAGCAGCGATTCGATCTGCGGATGCAGCCCCTTGAGCGAGGCGCGCAGCATCTTGCGGCGCTGGTTGAAGCCCGCCGCCACCACCCGGTTCAGCACCGCCGGATCGGCCGGATAGCGCGGCTCGGCCAGCGCGGTCAATTGCACGACCGCCGAATGCACCTTGGGCGCCGGAACAAAGGCTTCGGGCGGCAAGGTCATCACGATCCGCGCCTCGGCCCGCCATTGCGCCAGCACGGCCAGCCGGCCATAGGCCTTGCCGCCGGGCCGCGCCACGATGCGCTCGGCCACCTCTTTCTGGAACATCAGCGTCAGCGATTGCCAGAACGGCGGCCAGGCCGCCGGCGTCAGCCAGCGGATCAGCAATTCGGTGCCGACATTATAGGGCAGGTTGGCGACGATACGGATCGGCGGCGTCAGATGCGCCAGCGGATCGACCTCCAGCGCATCGCCATGGATCACCTCCAGCCGCCCCGGATAGGCAGCGGCGATCTCGGCCAAGGCGGGCAGGGCGCGCGCGTCCTTCTCGATGGCCAGCACATGCCGCGCGCCTTCGGCCAGCAATCCGCGGGTCAGGCCGCCGGGGCCGGGGCCGACCTCGATCACGTCGCAGCCGGTCAGGTCGCCGGCGGCGCGGGCGATCTTGGCGGTCAGGTTCAGGTCCAGCAGGAAATTCTGCCCCAACTGCTTCTTGGCGCGCAGGTCATGCTGCGCGATCACCGCGCGCAGCGGCGGCAGCCCGTCGATGGCGCTCATCGCCGCGCCGCCATCTCATGCGCCATGCGCAGCGCCGCGATGACGCTTTGCGCATCGGCGATGCCTTGCCCGGCAATGTCGAAGGCGGTGCCATGGTCGGGCGAGGTGCGCACGAAGGGCAGGCCCAGCGTCACGTTCACCCCGCCCGCGAAATCCAGGGTCTTGATCGGGATCAGCGCCTGGTCGTGATAGGCGCAAAGCGCCGCGTCGTAACGCGCCCGCGCCGCCGGGTGGAACATGGTATCGGCAGGCAGCGGCCCGCGCAGCTCGAACCCTTCGCCGCGCAGCCGCTCGATCAATGGCGCCATCCAGCGCGCCTCTTCTTCACCCATGACGCCGTTCTCGCCGGCATGGGGGTTCAGCCCGGCGATGGCCAGCCGCGGCCGGGCGATGCCGAAATCGCGCCGCATCGCCGCATCGGTGATGCGGATCGCCTGTTCCAGCAGGGCGGGGGTCAGCGCCGCCGCGACCTCGGCCAGCGGGATGTGGATCGTCACCGGCACCACCCGGCAGGGCGGCTCGACATTGGTCGAAGCCAGCATCATCGCCACCGGCACGTCGCCGGCCAGATGCGCCAGGTATTCGGTATGGCCGGGAAAGGCGAAACCGGCGCCGCGCTTCAGCGCCTCCTTGCTGATCGGCAGGGTGCAGATGCCGCCGGCCGCGCCCGTCAGCGCCAGATCGACGGCACGGGCGATGACCTCGACCACCGCGGGCGCGTTGGCGGGATCGGGCCGGCCCGGCACCGCCGGCGCCGGGAAATCATGGCGCAGCACCGCCAGAACGCCCGGCGCCACCGGGTCGCCGGGGGCCGCCACCTCGGCCCAGGCGGTGCCCGCGGGCAAATGCCGCGGGTCGCCCAGGAACACGAAAGGCAGGCCCAGGGCCAGCGCCTTGGGCGCAAGCTCGGGGCCCACGCCGGCAGGCTCGCCGCAGGTCAGGATGATGGGCCGGGCCTCGGTCATTTTCTCCGTTTCCCAAATACTCTCGGGGGGTCCGGGGGGCGAAGCGCCCCCGGTGGCTCAACCGGGCTCAAGGCCGCCGGATGATCGCATTGGCCCGCAACTCGGCCAGATAGTTTTCCGCCGCCTGCCCGACCTTGCGGCTGAAGATCTGGTCGCGCATCTGTTCGCGGTCGGGCAGCGCGTCGGGTTCGGAGGCGGCGCTTTCCTCGGCCTCGGGGCTGACGGCGATGGGCGGTTCCTGCGCCCCCTGGGCCAGCAGCGCCGGCTGGCGCTTGCACAGCATCAGGATGTCCGCCTGGCCGTCCTGGCCGGCCACGCTGGCTTCGTCATCGTCCAGCACCGCCAGCCGGATCGCCTCGGCGGTCGGGATCTGGCCCTGCGGCAGGGTCTGGCGCTGGATCTGTTCCGGCGGCAGGCCGCGGGCATGCACGAAAAGATCCGCGCAGGACTGCGAAAGCGCGGCGATCCGGCGGGCCTCGGCCAGGCTGGCCAGGCGAATGCGCACATAGTCCAGCACCTGTTCCCTGGCGCCGGGCCGCAGCGTGCCGCGGCTGTCGCGCAGATAGAACAGGACGACCGCCCCCTCGACGCTTAGCGGCTGGCTGATCTGGCCCGGCTGCATCGACAGGATGATCGGGCGCAGCGAAGGCGGCAGGTTTTCCAGCGGCGTCCAGGGCAGCCGCCCGCCATTCTCGGCCGAGGGCGTGGCCGAATGCTGCCGCGCGGCGGCCGCGAAATCCGCCTCGGACCGGACCGAGCCGACCAGCGATTCCGCCAGCCCCATGGCCTGCGCCTCCTGGCCGGGGGGGGCGGGAATGATCAGTTCCGACAGCGCCACATGGGTGATGCGCGGGGTTTCGATCAGGCGCTGCATTTCCTGGTCAAGCTCGGCATCGCTGACCTCGACCTGCGGCACCAGCCGCTGGCGCACAACTTCGCGCCAGACGATGCCGGCGGTGACGAAATCGCGAAAGGTCTGGCCCTCGACCCCGGCCTGGGCCAGGGCCTGGGTGAACTCTTCGACGCCCATGTTCGCGCGGCCGGCGAATTCCGCCAGCCCGGCCTCGATCTGTTCGTCGCGGGCGGTGATGCCCAGTTGCTGGGCCGCAAAGATGCGCAGCCGGTCGTCGATGAGCGCCTGTTCGGCCGAGGCGCGATCGGCATCCGGCGCGCGCAGGATTTGCAGAAAGCGGATGCGCTGGTCCAGTTCGTAGCGGGTGACGGCCGTGTCGTTGACATGGACCAGCGGCTGGAACGGATTGCCCTGCGCCAGGGCCGGGGCCGCCCCGCCCGCTGCCAGCATCGCGGTCATCGCCGCCCCCAGAAGAATTCGCCGCATCAGCTTCCTCGCCGCTTGGTTTTGCCGGACATTAGCGCAGGCAGGCGCGGCGCGCCACCGTTCCGCGACCGGGCTTTTGCTGGCCAAAGCCGCCCAGCCTTATGCCCAGGTCGAAGCGGGTATCCGGCCGCACCTCGTCCGACGAGGTAAAGCGCCGCTCGACCGACATTTCCACGGTTATGCATTCGTTGCGGTATTCCAGCCCAAGCTGCGCCTTTTGCGCGCGATCGGCGGTAAAGTCATAGCGCGTCTCGGTCGTGGCCCACCAGCCGGGGGCCATCTGCCAGCCGCCGGCCATGGTCAGTTCCGAAACGTCCTGGTCGCGGCTTTCGCTTTCATCCGAATCAAGCCAGAGATAGCCGGCCGAGACCTGCAAGCCGGGCCGGAACCAGCCCAGGCGCAATTCGTTGCGGCTGATCGAGAAGCCGTCGTCGAACAGCGCGCGGTTGGCGATGGCAAGCCCGTTCGCCCCCGAATAATGCGCCGCCAGCAGCCAGTCCGAGCGCTTGCCGCCCAAGGGGCCGCCGTCCCAGAACGACGGATCGTCCGCACCGCTTTCAAAGGCCGCGTCGGCTTCGTCGCGAAGGACGCGGCCGGCGGTCAGGCCGATGGACCAGCCGGCCGGGTCGATCCGCGTCCAGCCGATGCCCAGATTGGCCCGCCAGCCCGATTCGCGCGCATCCCAGCCCGGAAAGCGGTTCAGCGCGAACAGGTTGCCTTCGTCGAACTCGATCAGGCGGCTGTCCTCGTTCGGGACTTCGTCCTCGGCCTCGCGTTCGGGCGACCAGACCAGTTGTGCGACGGGCTCGACGATATGGGTCACGCCGCCGGCATGGCGGGCAAGCGGCCAGCGCAGTTCCGCGGCCAGGGTCGGGTCGGCGCGCACCACCCAGTCGTCGTAATCGCTGTCCTGGTTGATGCGGTAGAAATCGGCGTTCAGCCGCGCCTGGGCGGCCCCAAGCAGCCCGCCGGGCAGGATGGTGCTGCGCTGCCAGCCCAGCTCGACCGAGCCGCGCGCCATGTCGCGGCCCAGCCTGTCTTCCCCCGACGAGCGGCGATGGGCGTGCAGTGACCATTCCAGGCTGGCGATGCCGCCGATCCGGCCGGGGGTCCAGCGCCGCTTCCACAGCGCGTCGGCGACGACCGAGGGGGTGAACTCATCGGCCTCGGCCTCGGCGCCGCGCAGCGATTCGTAATTGCCGATCCGCGCCATGACCATCCGGTCGCGGCGCACGCGGTCCAGGGTCAGCCCGCTCCACAGCCGGTCCGCGCTGGAGATGTCGTAATCCAGCAGATAGGCGCGGTTGCTGGCCATCTGGATCTGCAAGCCCAGCATATAGCCGCGCGGCAGCTCGAATCGCGCGCCGCCGAACAGATAGCCGCGGGTGCGCCCCGGCTCCAGATCGTCGCGCGACAGCGCCGCGTTCCATTCCATCGCGCCATTGCTGAAGGCCTGACGATAGCGCAGTTCCAGCGTCCGGGTGCGCGAGGCGGCGACATAGGGCGTCAGCGTCAGGTCGGCATGGTCGCCCAGCGTGATGAAATAAGGCAGCTTGACGCCGAAACCCAGCCCCGAGGTGGTGCGCAGTTGCGGCCGCAGAAAGCCGCTCATCCGTTCGACGCTGGGATCGGGCGCAGTCAGCCAGGGCAGGGCGGCGACCGGCAGGCCAAGCATGCGCAATTGCGGCTGGTCGAAATGCAGTTGGCTGGTGCGCGCGTCATGCGTGATCGAGCGGGCGCGGATTTCCCATAGCGGGATCGGGCTTTCGGCGCAGATCTGGCAACTGGAGGCGACGACATTGTCCAGGCGCGTCACCGCCCCGTTCTGGCTGCGGCGCATCTGGCGCGCGGCCATCTGCATCTCGCGCGCCAGCACCAGCCGGGCGCCGCGCAGGATGCCGTCCTGCATATTGGGGTCAAGCTGGGCGCTGTCGGCGATCAGGATGGTTTCCTGGGACGTGCCGGCGCGGGCCGGTTCGGTCAGGTGGATCGGCCCCTCGATCACCGCGCCGCCGGTTTCGTTGTCATAGACCACGCGCGAGGCGATCAGCCGGCTGCCGCGATACCAGATGACCACCCCGCCCGAGGCGGTCAGGCGATTGTCCGCGCCCAGCGTGACCTGATCGGCCAGCAGCGTGGCCGGGCTGCCTTCGGCCTGGGCTTCGGTCGCGGCGATATGCACCGCGCCGGGGCGGGTGCCAAAGCGCGGCATGTGCAGCACCTGGGTGCCGTCGGCGAAGCGGGCATTGCTGTCCGAGGTCTCGGTCGGGGCCAGGGCGGGTCCGGCGGGGCCCGCGGTCCGATCAGGGGACACGGTTTCGGGTTCGTCATAGACCGGCAGGGTCTGGCCGTCCGGGGTCAGGCTTTGGCCCAGGGCCATGCCGGGCAGCAGGGCGGCCAGCAGCGCGGCGCGCGCGGTTGTCCCGGCCTTATGTCTTCCGGCCATATATCGCTTGTGCCTGCGCGCCATCATCCGTCCTCCAGCCGCAACAGCGCGCCAAGCGCGAACAGCAGCGCCACCATGGGCGGCGCCCAGCCGGCCAGGGCCGGCGGGATGTCGCCATTGTCGCCCAGCACCTGCGCCAGGTTGCGCAGGAAGAACAGTCCGATGCCGCAGCCAAAGGCGCCCAGCACCCAAAGCCCCATCTTGCCGCCCCGCAGGTGGCGCATGGTAAAGACCGCCGCGATGGCGATCATCGCCACCATAAGAAGCGGGCGGGCCAGTTCCATCTGGAACCAGACCTTGTGGCGCTGGGCGGAAAAGCCCGCGCGTTCCAGCCCGCGGATAAAGGTGGGCAATTGCCAGACCGGAATCGCCTCGGGCCGGCCGAAACTGTCGCGGATGCGCGCCGCGGTCAGGTCGGTCGGCAATTCCAGCCGCGGCGCGGTGCGGGCCATCGCCTCGGGATTGGCCTGCGTCAGGGGCCATTCCTTGGTGTCGGTCAATTCCCAGGCGCCGGCGGTCAGCCGCGCCTGGGCCGCGTCGATGCGGCGCGTGGGCCCGCTTTCGGGCGAAAACACCATGAAGGTCGCATCGTAAAGCGTGATGGCGTCCGGGCTGGCGCGGCTGGCGCGGATGACGACCTGGCCCGAGGTTTCGTCCCCCTTGGCATCCTGCGTCGGCAGCGCCTGGCGCAGCCAGACCGCGTTCTCGCCGACGCTGACGGTCTGGCCGCCGCCGCTTTTCATGCGCGCGACCGCATCGTCATAGCGTTTCGCGGTTGCCGCGACCATCGGGTTCAGCATCGCCACCGCCAACATGCCGGCCAGCGCCGCGGCAAGGGCGGGCGCGGCCAGCACGCGCAGCCCCGACCGCCCCGCCGCGCGGATCGCCACCAGTTCCGACGTGCGCGACAGGCCCAGAAACAGCGCGATCCCCGCAAGCACCGTGATCAGCGGCAGGATGGAATAGAAGCTGGCGGTGATGTTCAGCAGCGACAGGCCCGCCGCCCCGGCCAAGCCGATATTCTCGTCCGAAAAGCGTCGGATCTGTTCGACGATGTCGATCAGGAACAGGATGGCGCCGAAGATGGCGGCGATCATCACCAGCATGCGCAGGAAACGCCGCGCGACATAGACCGACAGGATCATGCCGCGCCCCCCCTGGCCCGCCGGCGCAGGTGCCGCGGCCTTGCGGCAAGCCACAGCACGCCCAGGCAGATCGCCGCCCCGGCCAGCGGCGAGACATAGATCAGCGGCCAGCGCCCGGCATTGGCCGCGACCTGGTTTTCGGCCGCGGTGGCCAGGAATTGCACCGCGATCAGCGCCAGCACCGCCCAGACCACCTGCCGCCAGGCGCCAAAGCGGCTGAAGCCGCCCAAAAGCAGCATGGCAAAGCCAAGCAGCGCCGCAACCGGGGCCTGGAAGGGCTTGGACAGCCGCTCATGCGCCTCGGCCAGGGCGCGGTCGGGGGTGGCGCCGGTGGCGGCCAGCAGCTCGGGGTCGGGATCCAGCAGCCGCAGCGTCCCATAGGCGCGCAGGTCGCGCATGCGGCTGGCGCCGGCGTCGATCAGCGAGCCCAGGTCATAGGTCAGTTCCGAAAACCGCGTCGCCGCCAGGCTTTGCCGATTGCCGGACTGGCGCAGGTTCTGCACCATGCCCTGCATCATCACCAGCCGTGGCCCGGCCTCGGTCCGGACCAGCAGCGCCTCGGTCGCGGTATAGGTGGCCTCGTTGCCGGGGTCGCGGGCATCTTCGAGGAAGAAATCCATCATCCGCCCGTCCGGCGCGATGTCGCGGATGTAAAGCGTCACCCCCGGCACCGGATACTGGAACGCGCCGGCGCGCAGGAATTGCGCGGTGACGTTCTGCGCGATCTCGGCCTGGCGGTCGGCCAGCCGCCCCCGCGCCATCGGCACCACCGCATGGACCAGCAGCGCCACCATCAGCCCGACCAGCACGCCAAAGACCAGCACCGGCCGCGCCAGCCGCCAGGGCGACATGCCGGCCGCCTGCATCGCCACCAGCTCGGATTCCGCCGACAGCCGGTTCGTGCCATAGGCGCTGGCCGCGAAGGCCGCGATGGGCAGCACGACCGAGATGACCAGCGGCAGGGTCAGGGCGGTGAATTCCAGCACCACCAGCGCCGTCTGCCCGTCCGAGATCAGTTGCTCGAACAGGGACACCGCGCGGTTGATCCAGTAGACCGAGACCAGCACCAGCGCAAAGAACCCGAACAGGGTCAGCAGTTGCGACAGGATGTAGCGGTCGATGCGGGGCATGGGGGCTTTCGCGGCTCGGTTCCCGCCTGATTAGCCGCTGCGCGACGGTTGGGAAAGCCCCGGCACTGGTCAAGCCGCCTGCGCATGTCTAGTTTCCGGCAATACGGAGCAAAGCGAGGGGCGGGATCATGACTCATCCGGTGGAAATTTCCTTCACGGCGATGGACGCCGCGGGGCTGGCCGAACGGCAGGGCCGCGTCGCCATCCTGGTGCCCAAGGCCGGGCGGCTGCCCGCCGGCCTGCCGCGCGCCACGCGCGAGGCGCTGGGGCGGGCTTTCGCGTCCGACGCATGGAAGGGGGTCAAGCCCGGCAAGGCGCTGGAACTGGCCTTTCCTGCCGGGCTGAAGGCCGAGGCGCTGCAACTGGTGCTGCTGCCCGCCGATGCCGATGCCAAGACGGCGCGGGCGGCCGGCGCCAGCATCGGCGCCAGGCTCGGCAAGGCCGAAACCCTGGTGCTGGCCGGCAACCACGGCCGCGCGGCCGAGGTGGCGCTGGGGCTGGCGCTCAGGGCCTATGACTTCTTGGCCTACAAGACCAGGAAATCCGGCGACGGTGACGGCGATGGCGCCGAGGCCGCCGAGGGCGGGGCCGAGGGTGAGACGCCGGCCGAACCGCCCGCCACCACCAGCCGCACCGGCGCGCCCCAGGATGCGCGGCTGTCCGATGCGGCGGGGGCGGCGGATGCGGCCGGGCCTGCGGCGGATGCGACCCTATCGGGCACGCCGCGCGGCCGCGTGACCTTCATGCACCAGGACCCCGAGGCGCTGGCGCGTGCGGCGGCCGACGGCGCGGCGCTGGCCGAGGGCGTGTTCTTTACCCGCGACCTGGTGAACGAGCCGGCGAATGTGCTGACCACCAGCGATTTCGCCGACCGCCTGCTGGCCATGCGCGAGCTGGGCTTGGAGGTCGAGGTTCTGGAGGAGGAGGAGCTGGCCCGGCTGGGCATGCGGGCGCTGCTGGCCGTGGGCCGGGGTTCGGAAAGCCCGTCCAAGGTCGTGGTCATGCGCTGGAACGGCGGCGGCGACGCGGCGCCGCTGGCGCTGGTCGGCAAGGGCGTGGTCTTCGATACCGGCGGCATCTCGATCAAGCCCGCCGCCGGCATGGAGGAGATGACGATGGACATGGGCGGCGCCGGCGTGGTCGCGGGCGTCATGCGCGCCCTGGCGCTGCGCCGGGCCAAGGCCAATGTCGTGGGCCTGGTCGGGCTGGTCGAGAACATGCCCGACGGCCGCGCCCAGCGTCCGGGCGATATCGTCCGCTCGATGAAGGGCGACACGATCGAGGTCATCAACACCGATGCCGAGGGCCGGCTGGTGCTGGCCGACGTGCTTTGGTATGCCCAGGAACGCTTTGCACCCGCGGCAGTGGTCGATCTGGCGACGCTGACCGGCGCCGTGATCGTTGCGCTGGGCCATGACCATGCCGGGGTCTTCTCGAACGACGACGCCTTTGCCGCGGCGGTGCTGGACGCCGCCCAGGCCGAGGGCGAGGGCGCCTGGCGCCTGCCGCTGGCGCCAGCCTATGACAAGCTGATCGATTCGCGCCTGGCCGATGTCAAGAACAGCGGCGGGCGCGCGGCCGGGTCGATCACCGCCGCGCAATTCCTGCAACGCTTCGTGCGCGAGGGGCTGCCCTGGGCGCATCTGGACATCGCCGGCGTCGCCTTGCCGCCGGGCGAGACGGCGCTGGCGCCCAAGGGCGCCTCGGGCTGGGGGGTGATGACGCTGGACCGGCTGGTGCGCGACCGTTTCGAGCAGCGCGGCTGATGGGCTCGGCCCTGTTCTATCACCTGACCCGCTCGGGTCCGGCGCAGCTTTTGCCGATGCTGGTCGGCAAGAGCCTGCAAGCGGGCTGGCGGGTCGAGCTGCGGGGCAGGGACCGGGCGCGGCAGGCGGCGCTGGACGAAAGCCTTTGGCTGGGCGAGGGCTTTTTGCCGCATGGCCTGGCCGGCGGGCCGCATGACGCCCGCCAGCCGGTGCTGCTGACGGTCGAGGGCCAGGCGGCGGCCAATGCCGCGCGCTGCCTGATCGCGCTGGACGGGGCCGAGGTTGCGGGCGCGGAATGCCAGGCGCTGGAACGCGCCTGCATCGTCTTTGACGGCAACGATCCCCAGGCGCTGGAACGGGCGCGGGCGCAGTGGCGGGCGCTGAAGGAGGCGCAGGTGGCGGCGGAATACTGGTCCGAGGCCGGCGGGCGCTGGGAACGCAGGCAATAGGGGGCTCTGCCCCCCGCGCCTGCGGCGCTCCCCCCAGGGATATTTGGCCACGAAAGAAGCGGATCAGCGTTCGAGGATGAGGCGGTTGCCCTCGATGCTGACGCGGGCGAAGCGCGACAGATAGGACATGCCCATCAGCGACTGGCCAAGATCGGCCCGCAGCACCAGCGCCGGCACCCGGCTGTCGCGGATTTCGCCGATGACGACCGAATCGAGCAGGACCGTCGCCGTTTCGACGACGCCGTTCGCGGTGCGGGCCTGGCCGGCATAGGCCAGCGCCTGGGGGTCGATGCCGATGCGGGCGGCATCCGCCGGTCCCAGCGCGATGCTGCTGGCGCCGGTGTCGATCACGAAGCGGACGGGGGTGCCGTTCACCTGCGCGGTCAGGTGGTAATGGCCGTCATTGCCCACCGGCACCTCGATCCGGCCGCCCTCGATCACCCGCGCCTGGGGCGAGATCGCGCCGCGGATGTCGTCCCACAGGCCGGCCAGCGCCACCGCGCCCAGGAAGATCAGCCCCCAGGCGGCCGCCTGGCGCAGGGTCTGGCCGGGACGCGCGCGCAGCTCGACCACCAGGAAGCCGCCGACGGCCACGAGCAGGAGGACCAGATAGGCGGCGCGGGTGAATTCCTCGGCCATCAGACCAGCCCCGAGCCCTTGAGCCCGTCGATGACGAACTGGATCGACAGCGCGGCCAGCAGCATGCCGAAAAGCCGCGTGACCACCATGGTGCCGGTGCGTCCCAGCACATGGGCAATGGGCCCGGCGATGGCGAAAAGTGCCGCGGCGATGCCCAGCACCGCCAGCATGACCAGGTGGATCATCAGCGTATGGGCGGGGCCGGGATCCTGGCCGACCAGCAGGATCATCGAGGCCAGCGCCCCCGGACCGGCCAAGAGCGGCGTGGCCAGCGGAAAGACCGAGGGGTCGTCGTCATCGTCGCGCGCCTGGCCCTCGCGCCGCTCGGTCCGCCGCTCGAAAAGCATGTCGAGCGCGGTCAGGAACAACAGCAGCCCCCCGGCGATGCGAAAGGCGGAAAGCGAGATGCCGATGCCGGTCAGGATCGCCTCTCCGGCCAGGCCGAAAAGCGTCATCAGCGCCGCGGCGATGCCCAGCGCGCGCCAGCCGATTCGCCGCCGCCGCTGGTCGGACATGCCGCGGGTCAGCGCGATGAACAGCGGCGCAAGCCCCACCGGGTCGATCACGACGAACAGCGTGACGAAGGCGCTGATGGTCTGGGTAATCTCCATATCGTTACTGTATTCCCCAGATTTCATGCGATGGAAAGCATGGCGGATTTCCCGCCGGGCTGCCATGGTCGGAAGAGGAAAGCGCGTTTGTGCTTTGCATTGCAACGGTCGAGGACTACATATGGCCCGTCAACGCCGGCACTGCCGGCAAGGAGTGGAAACGACATGCTGAACAACATCGGCCTTCCGGGGCTTTTGCTCATCGCGGTGGTGGTGCTGGTGCTTTTCGGGCGCGGCAAGGTCTCGTCCCTGATGGGCGAGGTGGGCAAGGGCATCACCGCTTTCAAGAAGGGCGTCAAGGACGGCTCCGACGAATATGACCGTGCCGCCGAGGACGCCGCCAAGCCCATCGGCCAAAGCCCGGCCGAGGACGCAGCCCGCGCTCAGGCCCAGACGAACGAGGCCCTGCGCGACGTCACGCCGCAGAGCACCGATCGTTCGTAACCGTCGCGGGACATCGTAATGCTGGATATCGGCTGGAGCGAGCTGCTGCTGATCGGGGTCGTCGCGCTGATCGTGGTCGGGCCGAAGGATCTGCCGCATCTGTTTCATTCGCTGGGACGGATCACGGCGCGCGCCCGCTCGATGGCGCGCGAGTTTTCCAGCGCGATGGAGGATGCAGCCAAGAATACCGGCCTGGACGAGGCCGGCAATGCGCTGCGCGACGTCAAGTCGCTGACCTCGAAAAAGGCGCTGGGGCTGGACGCCCTGGATCGCGCCGCCGAACGGTTCGAGAAATGGGACCCCAAGGTCCCCTCGGGCAGCACGCAGGCCAAGCCGGATCCGGGCATGGCCGGGCCCGTGGCCGGGGACGGCCCCAGTCCCGCCGCCGACGATCCCGCCGCCAGCCCGTCCGGGGATGGGCCGGGGGTCGCGCCAGCGGCGCCGATCGCTGCCACCGGTATCGCTGCCACCGATCATGAACCCGGCCAGCGCCGCCTGCATGCGGTGCGCCGCTCCGATACGAAAGATCGCTGAGTGTCCGCGAAATCCGACAAGAAATCCGAAAGCGTCGACGACAGCTCGGCCCCGCTGATCGAACATCTGGCCGAGTTGCGGACCCGGCTGATCTGGTCGGTCCTGGCCTTCGTCGTGGCGATGGTGCTGTGCTATACGGTCTGGAACCCGATCTACAACTTCCTGACCCGGCCGATCTGCCACGCGCTTGAAACGCGCGGGCAGGAATGCGGGCTGATCCTGCTGAAGCTTCAGGAAGGCTTTTTCGTCGCCATCCAGATCTCTTTCCTGGGCGGCTTCGTGCTGGCCTTTCCGGTCATCGCCTATCAACTGTGGCGCTTTGTCGCGCCGGGCCTGTATCGCAGCGAAAAGGCGGCCTTCCTGCCGTTCCTGGTCGCCTCGCCGGTGATGTTCATGATCGGCGCGGCCTTTGCCTATTACATCATCCTGCCCATGGCCTATGATTTCTTCCTGGGCTTCCAGCAAGGCCCGCTGGCCTTGCCCGACGATCCGTCGGCGGCGGCAGAGCCGAATCCGCATCTGGCCGGGATCGTCTTCCAGGGCTCGGTCAGCGAATACCTGACGCTGACCACCAAGTTCATCCTGGCCTTTGGCCTGTCCTTCCAATTGCCGGTGGCGCTGACGCTGATGGGCAAGGCCGGGCTGGTCTCGTCCGAGGGGCTGGGCAGCGTGCGCCGCTATGCCATCCTGGTGATCCTTGTTCTGGCCGCCATTGTCACCCCGCCCGATGTGATCAGCCAGGCGGTGCTGTTTGCGGTGATCTATGGGCTTTACGAGATCTCGATCTTCCTGGTGCGGCGGATGGAGAAGAAGCGCGAACTGGAAGAACAGGAAGCCGATGTCTGACGAAACGCTGCTGCGCATTGCCGCGGCGCTGGAGCGCATGTCGCCCCCGGCTGCGGCCGAGCCCAGCTTTACCGAAGCCGCGGCCTATGTCTGGCAGCCCGATCCCGACCGGCTGGAGCCGGTGGCCCAGGTCAATCGCGTCGACCTGGTGCAGTTGATCGGCATCGACCGGGCGCGCGACACGCTTTTGGCCAACACGCTGCAATTCGCCCGCGGCCATGCGGCGAACAACGCGCTGCTTTGGGGTTCGCGCGGCATGGGCAAAAGCTCGCTGGTCAAGGCCGTGCATGCCGAGGCGGTGCGCCAGGGCCTGCCCCTGGTCCTGGTCGAGATCGCGCGCGAGGATCTGGGTTCGGTCGGGCGGCTCTTGGCGATCCTGGGCCGGGCGCAGGACCGTCGCTTCGTGCTGTTTTCGGACGACCTGTCCTTTAGCCATGACGATACGCAATACAAATCGCTCAAGGCGGTTCTGGACGGCGGCATCTCGGGGCGGCCGGCGAACGTGATCCTTTACGCCACTTCGAACCGACGTCACCTGATGCCGCGCGACATGATCGACAACGAGCGTTCGACCGCCATCCATCCCGGCGAGGCGGTCGAGGAAAAGGTCTCGCTGTCGGACCGTTTCGGGCTGTGGCTGGGCTTCCATCCCTGTTCGCAGGACGAATACCTGGCGATGGTGCGGGGCTATTGCGACGCCTATGGCTTGCAGATCCCGCAAGAGCAGTTGCGCGCCGAGGCCATCGAATGGCAGGCGACGCGCGGTTCGCGTTCGGGGCGGGTGGCCTGGCAGTTCTTTACCGATCTGGCGGGGCGCAGCGGCGTCGCGGTCTGATGCTTTCCCATCGAGGGCGGCGGTGCTGGCGCCGTCGCTTTTCGGGTATTTGGGCAACGAAGAAGCCGGGCGTCGGACCAGTCTGGCAAGCGGGGCAAAAACTTTGACGAAGCTGCGTTCCGCCCCTTGACGCCCCCCGCCACCCGCCGTAAATCGCACCCACCCGTGGCGGAGTAGCTCAGCTGGTTAGAGCAGAGGAATCATAATCCTTGTGTCGGGGGTTCAAATCCCTCCTCCGCTACCATTTCCCCTTGCTGAAATGTCCTTGGATCCGGGCCGCGATGCCTGGCATCGGCGGCCGGTCGTCCTGCGTGCGGGGCGACGCGCCCATGCGTCGGCATGGTCTTTCGACGGACGGTCGGTGCGGCATCCCGGCGTTTACGGGTGTCGGCTTTCTGGTTAGAAGCCGCTCTTGCCTGCCTGCCGGAATGCGGGGCGCGCGCGTTCTGTCCAAACCACGGATCGACCATGAAAAACACCCTTGCCGACCATGCCGATTATCGCATCACCCTGCACCAGGGCGCCGACGCGGGGGGGGGCGACCGCTCGTCGTGACCTTTGGCGGCCAGCCTTCGGGCCTGGCGGCATCGGGGTTCGGCACGGGATGGTGCCTGGGCAAGGGCTGGGATACGATCTATGTCGCCCAGCGGGCCGGAACCCAATACCAGGACCTGCCGCTGGACGCCTTTGTCGCCGCGGTTGCGCCGGTGATTTCGGGGCGTGACGTCGTCTGTTACGGGTCCAGCCTGGGGGCCTATGCGGCGCTTTACTATGGCGGCAGCATCGACGCCCGGATCATCGCGGCCGCACCGATGTTGCCGGCCTGGCCACCGCTTAACCGGGTCAAAGACGCCATTCCGCTAAGGCATCTGCCGCTGCAAGACGCGCCGCGCAGCCGCCACGCGCCGGTCCTGCTTTATGATCCGATGATGCCGGACGACAAGACCATGGTCGAAAGCATGGTGCTGCCGCGCTATCCCGACGCGCGCGCCATCACGGTAGAGTTTGCGGGCCATACGATCCTGCAAATGCTGGCCCGCTCTGGCTTGATCAGCCAGATCCTGGTTCCGCTTTTCCTAGAGGACAGGATCGTCGAGTTCGACCTGGACCCCAGGGACAATTCGATCTGGCATTTCCGCAAGGGCCGCCACCTGATGCGCGACGACCCCAAGCGCGCGCGCCAGCATCTGGAACGCAGCCTGGAGATCGAGCCGTCGCGCCATGTCATCGGCAACCTGTTGTCGCTGCTTCTGCGGTTGGGCGACAACCTGGCCGCGCAGCGCCTGGTGGACCGGGTCAGGGCAAGCGACCATCCCGAAATGCGCATCCCGCCGGGCAATCTGGAGCGGGCCCGCGCCGCCGGCCTGGACCTGGGTAAGCTGGGCTAGGCGGCGGTTCGGCGGGACGATCCCGGACAGACTCGCGCCAGGGCCCCGGTCCGGGCTAGGATCGGCCAAAGGCGCAAGGAAAGGGCCCCGGCGATGGATCTTGACCCGACGGCGGAACTGGGCACCCATGAGGTGCTGAACCAGCCCGAAAGCCGCGCGGACCGCGATCTGTGGCGCGATGACGGGGCGCTGCGCGCGATGCTGGCCACCGGCGGCGCGCAAGCCGGCGGGCTGGCGCGCTACGGCGCGCTCATGGGCCGGGACGCGACGGCACAGGCGGCGCGCGATGCCAACCGCTACCCGCCCGAGCTTGTGCAGTTCGACAGCGGCGGCCGGCGGCTGGACGAGCTGCGCTTTCATCCCGCCTGGCACGGTTTCATGCGGGATTCCATCGCCGCCGGATATCACTCGGTCGCGTGGGAGCGCGGGCCGGCCGGCCACCTGACCCATGCCGCCATGGTCTATCTGGCCAGCCAGGTCGAGCCGGGGCATTGCTGCCCTCTGACCATGACCTATGCCGCCGTCCCGGTGATCGCGGGCGCGGCGGACCTGCCCGGCGACTGGCGCGGGGCGCTGATGTCGCGGCGCTACGACCCGGCGGTGCTGCCGCTTGGCGCCAAGCAGGGCGCAACGCTGGGCATGGCGATGACGGAAAAGCAGGGCGGTTCCGACCTGCGCGTCAATAGCACGCGGGCCGAGCCGGACGGCGATGCCTGGCGGCTGACCGGGCATAAATGGTTCTGTTCGGCGCCGATGTCGGACGGGTTCCTGACGCTGGCGCAGACCGGGCGCGGGCTGACCTGTTTCCTGGTGCCGCGCTGGCTGGAGGGCGGGCGCAACGCCATCCGCATCCAGCGGCTCAAGGACAAGCTCGGCAACCGCTCGAACGGGTCGGCCGAGATCGAATACCAGCGCGCCCTGGCCTGGCAGATCGGCGATCAGGGCGCGGGCATCCGCACCATCGTCGAAATGGTGCATCACACCCGGCTGGACACCGCCATGGCGCCGGCGGGGCTGATGCGCGCGGCGCTGCGCCAGGCGCATCACTGGACCGCCCATCGCAGCGCCTTTCAGCGCCGGCTGATCGACCAGCCGCTGATGCGGGCGGTGCTGGCCGACCTGGTGCTGGACTGGCTGGGCTGCCTGGCGCTTGGCCTGCATGTCGCGGCCAGTTTCGACGGCCATAGCGCCGAGGATCGCGCCTTTGCCCGCATCGGCGTGGCGCTAGCGAAATACCTGTCGAACAAGCTGTGCCCGATGGTCGTGGCCGAGGCGATGGAGGTCCTGGGCGGCATGGGCTATGTCGAGGACACGCCCCTGCCGCTTTTATACCGCGAGGCGCCCTTGAACGGCATCTGGGAGGGCTCGGGCAACGTGATCTGCCTGGACGCCCTGCGCACCCTGGCGCGCGAACCGCTGGCGGCCGCGACGCTGGCGGCGCAGCTTGATGCGGCAAAGGGGCAGGAGCCGGCCTATGACGCGGCGCTGGCCGCCCATCGCGCCCGCTGGAGCGGCAGCGTCCCCGAGGCCGAGGCGCGCTGGTTCACCGAGCGCAGCGCGCTGCTGCTGACCGCCGCGGTGCTGCTGGACGGGGACGATGGCGACATGGCGGCGGCATTCGTCCAGACGCGGCTGGCGACCGAGCGCGGCCGCACCCCCGGCACCATCCCCGCCGCCTGGGCCGAGCGTATCCTGGCCCGCGGCTTTCCCGTCGCGGCGGATTAGGGGCGGGCAAGCCCCCGCCTGTTCCAGTGCCGCCGCCGACCCGTCAGCCGCATTTGGAATGGCCGCAGGACGGGCAGGTCATGCAGCCCTCGATCATCCGCATGCCGTATTGGCCGCAGGCCGGGCAGGCCGGGCCGCGCGGGCGCTCGCCCACCGCCATGACCTCGGCCTGGGGGTCGGATTTCAGCCCCATCCCCTCGCCTGCCAGAAAGCCGGTCGCGACCATGTGGCGTTCGATCACCCCGCCGATGGCGGCCAGGATCGAGGGCACGTAGCGCCCCTCGATCCAGGCGCCGCCGCGCGGGTCGAACACCGCCTTCAACTCTTCGACCACGAAGGACACGTCGCCGCCACGCCGGAACACGGCCGAGATCATCCGGGTCAGCGCCACGGTCCAGGCGAAATGCTCCATGTTCTTCGAGTTGATGAAGACCTCGAACGGCCGGCGATGCCCGCCCTGCACGATGTCGTTGATGGTGATGTAGATCGCGTGCTCGCTGCCGGGAAACTTCAGCTTGTAGGTCGCGCCCTCCAGCGCTGCCGGGCGGTCCAGCGGCTCGGTCAGATAGACGACGTCAGCGCCCTTGTCGGCCTGGGGCGCTGCATCGGTCTTTTCGCTGACCGACAGGACCGAGCCGGTGACGTCGTTCGGCCGATAGGTGGTGCAGCCCTTGCAGCCGCTGTCCCAGGCCGCCAGGTAGACGTCCTTGAAATCCTGGAAGGAAATATCCTCGGGGCAGTTGATGGTCTTGGAGATGGAACTGTCCACCCATTCTTGCGCCGCCGCCTGCATGGCGACATGGTCCAAGGGCGCAAGCGTCTGGGCGTTGACGAAATAATCGGGCAGGGGCGCGTTGCCATGCAGGTCGCGCCACATCTGCACGGCGTAGTCCACCACCTCTTCCTCGGTGCGCGAGCCGTCCTTTTGCAGCACCTTGCGGGTATAGGCATAGGCAAAGACCGGCTCGATCCCGGAACTGACATTGCCGGCGTAAAGGCTGATCGTCCCGGTCGGCGCGATCGAGGTCAGCAGCGCGTTGCGGATGCCGTGTTCCGCCACCGCCTCGCGCAGGTCCGCATCCATGCGCTGCATGAAGCCCGAGGCCAGGTATTTCTGCGCGTCGAACAGCGGGAAGGCGCCCTTTTCGCGGGCCAGATCGACCGAGGCCAGATAGGCGGAACGCGCGATGGCCTTCATCCAGACGCGGGTCTGCGCGACCGCGTCGTCGGCGCCATAGCGCAGGCCCAGCATCAGCAGCGCATCGGCCAGCCCGGTGACGCCCAGCCCGATGCGGCGCTTGGCCTGCGCCTCGGCCGCCTGCTGCGGCAGCGGGAATTTCGAGGCATCGACGACGTTGTCCATCATCCGCACCGCGGTGCGCACCAGCTCGTCCAGCGCCTCGGGGTTCAGGCGCGCATCGGCGGTAAAGGGCGCCTCGACCAGCCGGGCCAGGTTGACCGAACCCAGAAGGCAGGCGCCATAGGGCGGCAGGGGCTGTTCGCCGCAAGGATTGGTCGCGGCGATGGTTTCGCAATAGTTCAGGTTGTTCTGCTGGTTGATGCGGTCGATGAAGATCACGCCCGGCTCGGCATAATCATAGGTCGCGCGCATGATCCGGTTCCACAGGTCGCGCGCCTGGACGGTGTGATAGACCTTGCCGTCGAAGCGCAGGTCCCAGGGGCCGTCGGCCTTGACCGCCTGCATGAAGGCATCCGTCACCAGCACCGACAGGTTGAACATGCGCAGCCGGGCGCTGTCCTGCTTGGCCTCGATAAAGGCTTCGATATCGGGATGGTCGCAGCGCATGGTCGCCATCATGGCGCCGCGGCGACTGCCGGCGGACATGATGGTGCGGCACATCGCGTCCCAGACATCCATGAAGGACAGCGGCCCCGAGGCGTCGGCGGCCACGCCCTTTACCTCGGCCCCGCGCGGGCGGATGGTGCTGAAGTCATAGCCGATGCCGCCGCCCTGCTGCATGGTCAGCGCAGCCTCTTTCAGCATCTCGAAGATGCCGCCCATGCTGTCTGGAATGGTGCCCATGACGAAGCAGTTGAACAGCGTCACTTCCCGTCCGGTGCCGGCGCCGGCCAGGATGCGGCCGGCGGGCAGGAATTTGAAATCCGCAAGCGCGGCATGGAATCGATCCTCCCACAGGGCCGGGTCTTTTTCGACACGGGCCAGGTCGCGGGCGACGCGGCGCCAGCTATCCTCGACCGACAGGTCGATGGGCTGGCCGGCGCCATCCTTGAGCCGGTATTTCATGTCCCAGATCTGTTCGGCGATAGGGGCAGAGAATCGGCTCATGGCGAGGCATCCTTGATTGGTGGTCTGAACGGGCGAACGGGTCTTATACAGACGCTTGCGCCGGCTTCCAGTGGGAAGTCCGATTGTAACCGAAATCGCCACCGATTTCCAGATTTAGGTGTCGCCCGGCCCCTCACCCCCATCTATTGCGGGCCAGCCTCGTCGATCACCCGCTGCCACAGCTCGGCCGGCTGCGCGCCGGTGACGACATGGCTGTCGGCGACGATGAAGGTCGGGGCCGAGTTCACGCCGCGCCGCCGGGCGTGCAATTCGCGCGCCTGCACCGTGTCCACATCCGCGTCCGAAGCCAGAAGGCGACGGATCATCGCCCCCTTCATCCCAGCGCCTTCGCCGATGGCCACCAGAACGTCGGGATTCGAGATGTTCCTGCCCTCGCGCCAATGCGCCCGCATCAGCGCCGCCATGACCGGGGTCTGCACCGCCTCGATACCGGCCCAATGCAGCAGGCGATGGGCGTCAAGCGTGTTCGGCACCCGTTCGATCAGCGAGGGGTTGATCCACAGGCCCAGCCGCTCGCTGGCCTCCATTACCGGCTTCATCGCGTCGATGATGCCCTTTTCGCCGCCGAATTTCATCTTCATGTAGGCGACATGGTCCATCCCCGCCCGCGGCATCTGCGGGTCCAGCCGAAAGGGCTGCCAGGTGATGGCAAAGGGATGGGCGGGGCGGCTTTCCAGCGCCCGGTCAAGCTCGGCCTTGCCGATCAGGCACCAGGGGCAGACGGGATCGGCAAAGATGTCGAGGCGGATCTGCTGGCTCATGTCCGGTCCTTGCGATGGGCCGCTTGCTGGCTGGGTGCGTGGATGTCGCGAAGCGCGCGGCGGTTGATCTTGCCCGTGGGCGTGCGGGGCAGGGCGGGCAGGCCGATGTATTCGCGCGGCTGCTTGTAGCGGGCAAGCCCACGCTCGGCGGCCTGGCGCAACTGTGCTTCGTCGGCGCTGCCGGTCCAGAAGGCGGCGATGATGCTAGACCCCGGCCCGACGCGCAATTCGGTCGCGGCGATCTCGCCGATCTGGGGGATGCCGGCCAGCGCGTCCTCGACCTCGCCGGGCGATACGCGAAAGCCGCCGGCATTCATCATGTCATCGGCGCGGCCCAGGGTGCGGACCGCGCCATCGGGCCCGGCCTCGGCAAGGTCGCCGGTCAGGAACCAGTCGCCGTGAAAGCGCGCGGCGGTTTCCTGGGGCTGGTCCAGATAGCCCAGGAACAGGCCGGGATCCGAACGGTGGACCGCAAGGATGCCCGGCGCACCGGGCGCAAGTTCGGCGCCGCCGTCGTCCAGGATGGCGATGCGGCGGCCGGGTTGGGGAAAGCCCGCCGTTCCCTGGGGCGCCGGGCGGGCAGGACTGCCGGACAGGAAGGTCGAGCATTCCGACATGCCCATCGCCTCGTGCAGGTCGGTGTCGGTGCGTTCCTGCCAGGCGCGGCGCAGGCCCGGATCCAGCCTTTCGCCGGCGGTCAGGCCATGGCGAAGCCCGGCCCATGGCTTCCAATCGGCGCGCAGCATGCGGCGAAAGACGCCGGGCGCTGCGGCCAGGATCGTGGCGCCGTGGCGGCTGGCGATCAGCGGGATCTGTTCGGGGGCGATGCCCTGGGCCGGGATCAGCGCGGTGGCGCCCAGCGTCCAGGGATCCATCAGTCCGGTGCCAAGGGTAAAGGTCCAGTTGAAGGCGCCGGCATGCAGCAGCCGGTCCTGCGGCGTCAGCCCATACCAGCCATCGAACATCATCCGGCGGGCATGGATGGCGCGATGCGCGTGGCAGACGGCGCGCGGCTGGCCCGATGTGCCGGAGGTGAAGACGATATAGGCCAGGTCGTCGGGCGCGGCCTGGACGAAATCTGCCGGCGGCAGCGTGGCGAAATCGGCGAGGCGGGCGGCGGGCAGCACCGGGGCCGGATGGTCGGGCAGGGCGATGCCCTGATCGGCGATAATCATGGCCGGCCGGATCGCGGCGGCGATCTTGCCGATCTCGGGCGCGGTCAACATGGGCGAGGTCGGGACCGGCACGATACCGGCGGCGATGGCGGCCAGGTAGGTCACGGGAAAGCCCGGATGGTTGCCCAGCCGCATCAGCAGCCGGTCGCCCGGTGCAAGGCCGGATTGGCGCAGCCCGGTGGCGGCGCCCAGCACCGCCTGGCGCAGCCGGGCATGCGACCAGCGGTCGGCGCGCGCCAGGCCCAGCACGGACATGGCCAGCCTGTCCGGCGCGGCAAGCCCCGCCCTGAGCACATGTTCGGCCAGATTCATTGCCGTTTCCCCACCTGTTCCAGGGCTTGGGAATAGTCGCTTGCGGCAAGGCTGGGAAGGGGGCTTTGCCCCCCGCGGGACCGGCCCCTGGACGGGGCCCGTCCCGCACCCCCCAGGATATTTGACCACGAAAGAAAGGCTTGGCGCGCGAAAATGAAAACGGCCGAAGCCTTTACCGGCCGGCCGTTTCCGAATTCCGGTTTCTGCGAATCAGAGCAGCTTCAGGTCCGAGGCCGAGCTGCGGCCGTCGCGGCCGGATTGCAGTTCATAGGCGATTTTCTGGTTGTCGTTCAGGCCGGTCAGGCCGGCGCGCTCGACCGCCGAGATATGGACGAACACGTCCTTGCCGCCGTCATCGGGTGCGATGAAGCCATAGCCTTTGGTGGCGTTGAACCATTTTACGGTGCCGGTAGCCATTTTACCGTCTCTCTCCTTCAAGTCCTCCCGGAGCGATATTGCACCGGGCCGTGCAGCCCTTTCTCGTCAAGTCCGGCTGCCCCGTGAAGGGAGGCGGGTAGAAAGTCGTGCTCACGCGGACGAGAGGATGAACGATTCGCGAAAAAACGCAAGCGTGAATGCGCGGCGCAAGATGACGCCGGGTCGGCTTACGCTTTCGCATCGGCAAATTGTCGCCAAGCCGGAAACCTAGCGCAGATCCGGGGGCGCGGCCTCGGCCCGCAGCAGGGCGATGGCCGCTTCGAGCCCATGGCTTTCGCTGCCCTGGCGGTCGAGCCGGCGGACCGAGACGCTGCGCTCTTCGACCTCTTTCAAGCCCACGGCCATGATGACGGGGACCTTGCCGACGGAATGTTCGCGCACCTTGTAGTTGATCTTTTCGTTGCGGGTGTCGGCCTCGGCCCGCAGCCCGGCGGCGCGCAGGGCGGCCACCACCTGATGCACGTAATCGTCGGCGCCCGAGACGATCGAGGCGACCACCACCTGGCGCGGCGCCAGCCACAGCGGCAGCTTGCCCGAATAGTTTTCGATCAGGATGCCGATGAAGCGTTCGAAACTGCCCAGCACGGCGCGGTGCAGCATGACCGGCATGTGCTTCATGCCGTCTTCGCCGACATATTCCGCGTCCAGCCGGTCGGGCAGGTTGAAGTCGCATTGGAAGGTGCCGCATTGCCATTCGCGGCCGATGGCGTCGGTCAGCTTGAAGTCGAGCTTGGGCCCGTAGAAGGCGCCGTCGCCGGGATTGACCTCATAGGGCAGGCCCAGATGTTCGATGGCGCCTTTCAGCGCCGCCTCGGCCTTGTCCCAGATCGCGTCGGAGCCGACGCGCACATCGGGACGGGTCGAAAGCTTGATGTCGAATTTCTCGAAGCCCAGGTCCTTGTAGACCGAGGACAGAAGCCCGATGAAGCCGGCGCATTCCGCCTGGATCTGGTCCTCGGTGCAGAAGATATGCGCATCGTCCTGGACGAAGCCGCGCACCCGCATCAGCCCGTGCATGGCCCCCGAGGGCTCGTAGCGGTGGCACGAGCCGAATTCGGCCAGCCGCAAAGGCAGGTCGCGATAGGATTTCAGGCCCTGGTTGTAGATCTGGACATGGCAGGGGCAGTTCATCGGCTTGAGCGCGTTGATGCGCTTTTCCTTGGCGCCCTCTTCGTCCACCTCGACGATGAACATGTTCTCGCGGTAGGCTTCCCAGTGGCCGGATTTTTCCCAAAGGATGCGGTCCACGACCTGGGGCGTCTTGATTTCCTTGTAATCGGCGCGGATCAGCCGGCGGCGCATATAGGCTTCCAGCTCGCGATAGATCGACCAGCCGTTCGGGTGCCAGAACACCATGCCCGGCGCTTCCTCCTGGAAATGGAACAGTTCCATTTCCCGGCCCAGCTTGCGGTGGTCGCGTTTCGCGGCCTCTTCCAGCATGGTCAGATGCGCCTTGAGGTCGTCGCGGTTCCTGAAGGCCACGCCGTAGATGCGTTGCAGCATCGGCCGCGACGCGTCGCCCAGCCAATAGGCGCCCGCGACATGCGTCAGCTTGAACGCATCGGCCGGCACCTGGCCGGTATGTTGCAGATGCGGCCCGCGGCACAGGTCCTGCCAGTCGCCGTGCCAATACATCCGCAGGTCCTCGCCCTCGGGGATGCGGTTCACCAGTTCGACCTTGAAGGGCTCGTTCCGGTCTTCGTAATAGGCCAGCGCGCGGGCGCGGTCCCAGACCTCGGTGCGGACCGGGTCGCGGGCGGCGATGATCTGCTTCATCCGCGCCTCGATGGCGCCCAGGTCTTCGGGGGTGAAGGGCTCGGCGCGGTCGAAGTCGTAGAACCAGCCCTGGTCGCGGACCGGGCCGATGGTGACTTTCACGTCCGGCCATAGTTCCTGCACGGCGCGGGCCATGATATGGGCGAGGTCGTGGCGGATCAGCTCCAGCGCCGGCTCGCTGTCCTTCATGGTGTTGATCGAGATGCGGCCGCTGGCCGTGATCGGCCATTGCAGGTCGATATGCCGGCCGTCCAGGCTGGCCGAGATGGCGTTTTTCGCCAGGCTGGGGGCGATGGAGGCCGCGACCTCGGCCGCGGTCGTGCCGGCGGGGTAGTCGCGTGCATTGCCATCGGGAAAGGTCAGGGAGATCTGGGACATAAGTCCTCCTCGTCGGTTTGGCGCCCACGGAACGCCCGGTTGCGGGTATGTGGCGCGGGTGTGGCGCGATTGCCGGGGCTTGTCAATGCGGCTAGGTGGGCAGGGGGGCTTTGCGCCCCCCGTCGCGTTCCGCGACTCCCCCCGCAGGGTATTTGGGAAACGGAGAAAATGACGCAGTATCTGGAAGCGCCGCAGGGACGGCGCATCGCTTATGAGCGGGTCGAGGGGCAGGGGCCCGGGGTGGTGTTCCTGGGCGGGTTCCGCTCGGACATGCAGGGCACCAAGGCGCTGTGGCTGGAGGAATGGGCGCGGGCGCGGGGCCGGGCCTTTTTGCGCCTGGACTATTCGGGGCATGGCCAGTCCTCGGGCGCCTTCGAGGATGGGGGGATCGGCGACTGGCTGGCCGATGCCAGGGCGGCGATCGGCGCGTTGACCGAGGGGCCGCAGGTTCTGGTCGGCTCGTCCATGGGCGGCTGGATCGGCCTGCTGTTGGCGCGGGCGATGCCCGAGCGGCTGGCCGGGCTGGTCACGGTGGCGGCGGCGCCGGATTTCACCGAGCGCGGCTATTGGGCCGGGTTTTCCGCGGCCGAGCGCGCGGCGCTGATCGAGCATGGCCGGGTCGAGCAGCCCAGCGATTACGGCGATCCCTATGTCATCACCCGCCGGCTGATCGAGGACGGGCGCGACCATCTGGTGCTGGACCAGCCCTTGGCCCTGCCTTTCCCGGTGCGTTTCCTGCAAGGCACCGCGGATGCCGACGTGCCGGCGTCCTGGGCGCTGGATCTGCTGGCCCATGCCGCGGGCCAGGACATGCGGCTGGTGCTGGTCAAGGGCGCCGACCACCGCTTTTCCACCCCCGACTGCCTGGCGCTGATCGGCGCGGCGGTCGAGGAGGTGCTGGCCCGCGCAGGCTGAGGGGCTGCGCGGGCGGCGGCGCTGCGAGGTCAGACGGCGATCTTGGAATCGCGTTCCGAAAGGGTGGTCGCGCCGCAATCGACAGGGGCCGCGCCGCCGCGGCGGCGCTTGCGGGGACCGGCAGGATGCATCTGGTCGTCGATGAAGTCCAGCACCAGCGGGCGGATGTTCAGCCGCCAGCTTTTCCCGGCAAAGATGCCGTAATGGCCGGCTCCGGGTTCCAGGTGCTGGGTCTTGCGGCTGTCGGGCACGCCGGTGCAAAGCCCCAGCGCCGCGACGCATTGGCCGGGCGCCGAGATGTCGTCATTCGCGCCCTCGACCGTCATCACCGCCGTCTGGGTGATCTTGCCCAGGTCCACCGGCTTTCCGTTCACGGTAAAGCGGTTCTGCGCGATTTCCAGCCCCTTGAAGATGCGCTCGACCGTCGAGAGATAGAATTCGGCGGTCATGTCCATGACGGCCAGGTATTCGTCGTAGAAGGTATTGTGCCTGTCGCCTTCGGACGCCTCGCCGCGGGCCTCGGCGAAGATTTTGTCCAGGAAGGCCTTGGCATGGGTCTCGGCATTCATGGTGATGAAGGAGGAAAGCTGGGCGAGGCCCGGATAGACCATGCGCCCGGCGCCGCGATACTTGAAGCCGACCTGCTGGATCATCAGGTAGTCGAGTTCCCCCATGGTCATGCGGTTGCCGAAATCCGTCACCTCGGTCGCGGCCGCATCGGGGTCGATCGGGCCGCCGATCAGGATCAGCGAGCGGGGCTGGGCCTTGGGATCTTCCTCGGCCAGCATGGCCGTCGCGGCCAGGGCCAGCGGCGCGGGCTGGCAGACCGCGACCACATTGGTGTCGGGGCCCAGGTGGCGGATGAAGTCCACCAGGTATTGGGTATAGTCCTCGATGTCGAACTTGCCGCAGCTCACCGGGATGTCGCGGGCATTGTGCCAGTCGGTGACATAGACTTCGCAATCGGGCAGCAGCGAGGTGACGGTGGTGCGCAAGAGTGTGGCGTAATGGCCCGACATCGGCGCGACCAGCAGCACCTTGCGCGCCACGGGATCGCGGCGGGCGACGCGGAAATGCACCAGGTCGCCGAAGGGGCGGCGCAGCACCGGCTCGACATAGACGACATGGTCCTGGCCGTCCTCGGACACGACGGGGGGGATTTCCCAGTCGGGCTTGATGACCATGCGCGCAAAGCTGCGCTCGGTCACGCGGCCCCAGGCGGACATCAGCTTGAAAACCGGGTTCGGCAGCAGCGCGAAGGCGGGGTAGGAGCCAAGCGCCCGCGCGCTGGCGCCCATCCATTCGTTGGTGTTGCGGATCGTCTCCATCGCATCATAGGAGATGATGCCCCTTAAACCCTTGTACGTCGTCATCACAGCCTTCTTTCTTGAACCCGCCGGAATCGGCCTTGCCGGGAAGGACACGGCTTTACCTGCGTATTGTGCTAGGCATAATGATTTTTACGGTTCAGGGAGGATTGTCAATTATGGCCGGCAAGGATGAAAAACCGCAAACCGCGCCCAAGGCCGGCCCTGCGCCCAGGCCGCGCAAGGCGGGCGGGGCAGGGACCGGCGCGCGGGGCGGCGCGAAATCGGCGAAGGACCAGCCGGTGGCGGGCGATTCGGAAAAGCCGGCGCGCGGACGCGGGACAAAGGCCGCAGCCGCGTCGGCCAAGGCCGCGGACCCGTCCCCTTCGGCGGGCGGCGGGCCCCTTAAATCCGGGCCGGCCCCCCGATCCGGTCAGGCCGCCGCCCCTGGGGCCGCGGCGGAAGGCGGCGCCAAGCCTGCCGCCCCAGCCAAAGCCGCGTCGGGCAAGCAGGCGCCCGGCAAGTCCGGGGCGCGCAAGCCCTCGTCGCGGGTCCGGGCCGCCAGCCGCAGCGATCCGCGCACCGGCACCCGCCGCAAGCCGGCCGCCAAAAGCGCGGCAAAGACCCAGGCCGAACCGGATGCGCTGGCCGCTGTCGATGATGCCCTGCGCGCCGCCGGCAGTGTCGCGCGCCCGGCTGCCGCCCCGTCCCTGGACGCAGGCCCCGAGAAGGCCGAAACCCCTGTTCCCGGCCAGGCCGCATCCGCCTTTGCCGAGGCCGCCTTTGGGGCCGGCAGCCGCTTGCCCGAACAACTGGCCCGGAATATCGAGCGCATCGAATCGCTGACCCAACGCCTGGTCGCCGCCCTGGCGCAGCGCCGCGCGCCCAATCCCGGCGTCGAAATGCCCGGCCCCGACTTTTTCGCCAGTGCCGCCGGGGCATGGCTTCGGCTTCTGGCCCAGCAGCCCGAACGCGTGATCGGCCAGCAGGTCAGCTATTGGGGCCAGACCCTGCGCCACTTTGCCGAGGCCCAGGCGGCGCTGGCCCGCGGCACCCCCGCGCCGCCGCCGCCTGCCGAAGAGCCCAAGGACCGGCGCTTTTCCAACCCCCTATGGGAGGCGCATCCGTTTTTCAGCTTCATCCGGCGGCAATACCAGATCAATGCCCAGGCCCTGCAAGAGGCGGCAGGCGCGCTGGACCTGCCCGAGATGACCGACCGGCGCCGGATCGAATGGTTCACCCGGCAGATGATCGACATGATGGCGCCGACGAATTTCCTGGCCACCAATCCCGATGCGCTGGAAAAGGCGCTGGAGACCGAAGGGGAAAGCCTGGTCCGCGGCCTGGAAAACCTGGTGCGGGACGTCGAACAGAACAATGGCGAACTGATCGTTTCGCTGGCCGACCGCAGCGCCTTTCGCGTGGGCGAGAATATCGGCACCACCGAAGGCACCGTCGTCGCGCGCACCCGGCTTTACGAACTGATCCAGTACAAGCCCACCACCGGACAGGTGCATGAAATCCCGCTGGTGATCTTTCCGCCCTGGATCAACAAGTTCTACATCCTCGACCTCAAGCCGCAGAACAGCCTGATCAAGTGGATCGTCGATCAGGGCCATACGCTGTTCGTGGTGGCCTGGAAGAACCCCGATCCCAGCTATGGCGATACCGGCATGGACGATTACGTCTCGGCCTATCTTGAGATCATGGACAGGGTGCTGGACCTGTCCGACCAGCCCCGGCTGAACGTGGTCGGCTATTGCATCGCCGGCACTACCCTGGCCTTGACCCTGTCGCTGCTCAAGCAGCGCGGAGACGAGCGGGTGAACTCGGCCACGTTCTTCACCACCCTGACCGATTTCTCGGACCAGGGAGAGTTCACCGCCTATCTGCAAGACGATTTCGTCTCGGGGATCGAGGAAGAGGCGGCGCGCACCGGCGTGCTGGGCGCGCAACTGATGACGCGCACCTTCAGCTTCCTGCGCGCCAACGACCTGGTCTGGGGGCCGGCGATCCGCAGCTATATGCTGGGCGAGACGCCGCCGGCCTTCGACCTGCTTTACTGGAACGGCGACGGCACCAACCTGCCCGGACGCATGGCGGTGGAATATCTGCGCGGGCTTTGCCAGCAGAACCGCTTCGTGCGCGAAGGGTTCGACCTGCTGGGCCACCGGCTGCATATCCGCGACGTGACCGTGCCGCTATGCGCCATCGCCTGCGAGACCGACCATATCGCGCCCTGGAAGGACAGTTGGCGCGGCATCGCGCAGATGGGCGCGCGGGACAAGACCTTCATCCTGTCCGAATCGGGTCATATCGCCGGCATCGTCAACCCGCCAAGCAAGAAGAAATACGGGCATTACGTTTCGGATGCCGGCTTTGGCACGGATGAGCAGCACTGGCGCGACCAGGCCCGCCATCACCAGGGAAGCTGGTGGGCCCGCTGGGGCGAATGGCTGGCCGGCCGGGCCGGCGCCATGGTTGCGGCCCGCGATCCCGGCACCGGCCTGGGTCCCGCGCCCGGCGCCTATGTCCACGAGCGGGCTTAAGGTTTTTTCTGCACCGCAGCGAAGAAAATCTTGCAATGCTGCGGTGCAGAAAGTATATGGGGGACAGGACAGTTCACCCGGTGCCGGACTTCGCACCATTCAAGGAGAGAGCACATGGCCAAGACCCCTGACTTCACCAAGACCCTGCAAGACGTGATGGCGAAATTCCCGGTCGACACTTCGTCGTTCCAGGACGCCTTCAAATCCCAGACCGCCCTGGGCGAGCGGATGGCCCAGGTCGCCCTGGCCGCCGCCGAGCGTTCGACCGAGATTTCCGCCCGATGGGCCAAGGACACCATTGCCCGCATGGGCGAGCTGACCGCGACCAAGGAAGAGCCGGCCGAATATGCCAAGGCGCTGGGCGATTTCGCCTCGGCCGCCGCGGAAATGGCTGCCGAGCATATGGCCGCCTTTGCCGAAGTGGCCAAGAAGGTCCAGATGGACACCGTCGACCTGATGCTGACCGCCGGCAAGGATCTGGCGTCCGACGCTCAGCAGGCCGCCGAAAACGCGACCCGCGAAACCCAGGCCGCGGTCAAGAAGGCCGCTGCCGCGGCGTCCTCGGCCGGCACCTCCGCCAAGCTCTGATCCCGGTTTCCGGGATGTTCGGGACAAGGGGCAGTTCGCTGCTCCTTTTCTCATGCCGGGGGGCGGCCGGGACGCGCGCAGGATGGCGATTTTCTTTGCATTTCCGCGGGCCATTTCCCATCATGCTGCAAATGCACCGGAGGAGCCATGGCCGAGGCCGAGAACACGACCCCGCTTCTGATCAAGCGTTACGCGAGCCGCCGCCTCTATAATACCGAGACGAGCGATTACGTCACGCTGGACGATATCGCGGGGTTCATCCGGGCCGGGCGGCAGGTGCGCATCGTCGACCTGAAAAGCGGCGACGACCTGACCCGGCAATATCTGTTGCAGATCATCGCCGAGCACGAGGGCCGGGGCGAAAGCGTGTTGCCGATCGAGGTGCTGATCGACCTGGTGCGCAGCTATACGACCCAGGCGCAATCCGTCGTGCCGCAATTCCTGGCCGCCAGTTTCGAGATGCTGCGCGACGGCCAGTCCAAGATGATGGAGAATCTGTCGACGTTCCCGAACCCGATGTCCTCGATGCCGGGTTTCGAGGCGCTCCAGCGCCAGCAGCAGCTTTTCCTTAGGGCGATGGCATCGGGCTGGGGCGCCGGCAGCAGCGGCCCCGACCAGGACGCGGCGGAAGATGCGACCGCGCCCGGCGGGCCCAAGGATTCCGCCCCCGAGGACATGGCCGAGATCCGCCGCCAGCTTGCCGAGTTGCAGAAGCGGATTTCGAAGCTATGAGGCATCTGCGGCTTGCGCAATCCGCGCCGCCGCGCTAGACGATCCGCCACGGACGGTTGGCCGAGTGGTCGAAGGCGCACGCCTGGAAAGTGTGTAGGCGGGGAACCGTCTCGAGGGTTCGAATCCCTCACCGTCCGCCATCGCCCCAAAACAAGATTGATTTCACTCATTTATTTGCGGTTTTTGTATCGCGTTCGGAAGGTGATACAATGTTCTGTTCCTGTTCCGTGCCGGTGACCAACCGCTTTGCATCGGCGGACTCGGTGTAATGTGCCGCCTCGGCCAGGGTCTTGTGGCCGCCCCATGACTTGATGGCGTGCGCCGACCCGCCTGCCTCCGCTATCCGGGTCAAGCGCGCCTTGCGAAGGCCATGTGCGGTGCGGCCTTCGAGCTTCGCCTCGCGCGCCGCGGCGCTGATGAGATTGCTAAGCCCCTTCTCCGATCTCGGCCGCGCGCCGCGTGCCTGGAGGAAGGTCAGCCCGCCGGATAGACACCGCAGCGCCTGCGCCATTTCCCGCCGCTCCTCCGCCCATCCGACGCCCCAGATGGGCAGGGGCGCGGTCCATGGGACATAGGCCATCCCTCCAGTCTTGGACTGCCGGAACGACAGGACGCCATCTTTACCAACGTGCTGCGGCCCGATCCGCACGGCGTCCACCGTCCGCGCCGCCGTCCACAGCAGCAGTTCGAAACAGGCACGCTGCACGGTTCCGGTTTTCCATTTTGCCCGGAACGCTTCTATGTCACCTTCGGTCCAGACTTCATGGCCCTTCAGCTTCACCTTCGGGGCTTTCACGGTCAGGCTGGGATCTTCCTCGATCAATCCGGTGCGGCGCGCGTGATCCATGACCTTGCGCCACGTCTTGAGCCGCGATAGCGGCCTGGTGCCCGCAAGTTTGGCCAGATCGGCGCTGATGTGTTTGGCCTTGATCGCCTTTATCGCGACATGACCATATTCGCCGCGGATTGCCTCGATGTTGCGAGTCAGGATGTCGCGATAGACCGGCGATTGCTGCTTGAACGATGGCGAGCCTCTGAATGCGATGCAGGCAGCCGCCAGCGACCCCGTCGGCGCTGGCGCCTTTGGTGCGGCCGATTGTCCTTGCCCGGCCTCGCAGCGCGCCCAAGCGGCGACGAAGTCCGGGTGCGTTTCGGGGATGTCGTCGGGCAGGCGTATGCCGGTGGCCCGATGGTAGCGGACCACCTTGTCGCCGCGCTTTTGGCGCCTGATGCCCTTCAGCTTCACAGCCCAAATGCCTTGTCGCATTCCGACGCCTCATTCCCGGTTTCGCCATCAACAGGCAGGCCGGATGCGTATTCGTCAAGAGTCATGCGGTCGTAAAGTCGCTTTCCACCGAGCATCCGCCGGGGCAGGCCGAGGCCGCGTAGTGTCGTCTCGCTGATTCCGAGGTAATGCGCGGCCTCCGGGGCAGGTAGCAAACGCGGCGCGAAGCTTGGCTCGTGTCTCGCCATCACGCCATCCTCCCCTCTTCCTCAATCGCAGTGTGCTGGTCGTTCGGCTTCTCTCCCTCCGCGGTCGGCAGAAACCCCGTGCCGCGCAGCCATTCCCATTCGTCGTCGGTGCCGAGGTATTCCACCCATTCGCCCTCGCCGCGAAACTGGCCGGGGCCGGGCTGCTTGATCCAGCGGTCGGTCATTGGACACTCCCTTCCGGCGGCTCGGCATAGCGACCCTCGACCCGCGCGAGGTATTCGCGGAGCATGGCGATCATGTCCTCGCGCTGGCCGTTGCTGATATAGTTGACCTTGCCGCCGTCGATCTTGCCGAACTCCGCGGTCAGGAGGATGAAGCCCAGTCGCCTCGGTTTTCTGGTCCCGTTCAGTTCCCGGTCGATCTTCTTGGCGAGCGTGTTCATGCGGGCGCGGTATTGCGCCGAGATCGGGTCAGCCATTATGTGACCGTCCTTTCAGGGCGCGCAGGGCGGCATGCAGCCCCTTGGCCGGATCATCCGCGTCCAGCTTGCTCTTACTCAGCCATTGTCCGTCGGGGTGTTGCCACATTAGCCATCCGTCATAGCGACCGCCGACGCAGACCCCGTAACCGTCCATGGGATACGGCAAGCAGATGACGCGAGGCTCCGCGCCCGTCTCGCTGGGCTGAGGCGGGTGGGCGATCTCGCTTTCGTGCTTGATGGTGATATTGTCGCGGGGACCGTCCCAGTCGTTGGGGTGCGAGTAGGACAGCGCATCCTCGCGCGAGTAGCGTCCCGCCTCGGCGATGCAGCCGGTGTATCCCTTCGCTTTCGGAAGAAACCAGCCGCGACCGGCCTTATGGATCAGCCATCCGTGCGACAGATCCACCGGCACCGCCTCTTGCGCCGGCTGCTGATCGACCTCATTGACCAGTTCCTTTGCCAGCCAATCACCCATGGCGCCATAGTCGGTTGTATCCCAGATCGCACCGATGCCGCCGCATTCGCTGCACCCCAGGCCGACATGGCATTTCAAGACTGGGTGATACGGCCCGGTGGGATATCCCTCGTTCGATTCGTGGCACCCCGAGCATGGGCGCCAGAAACCGTCGCCGCTCTCCGCGACCTCTTGGACATTACCCTTAGTGGGCCACGGATCCTGCGGGGCTGGGGTCAGGGCGGCGAGGACCGGCGCCTCCTTGGCCTGTCCCTGCCAGGTGCTGCGGCCGATCTCGACGGATACGATGTCGCCGGTCATGCGTCACCGCCTTCCTCGGCTTTCGCCCAGGCTGCGATTTCGGGCTCATCGCCGCCGCTGAACCGCCAGGGCGTCGGCGCAAGCTGATGGGCGACCTGCCATTCGTCGATCGCGGCCCGGACGCGGGTCTGCAAATCGAGGTTGACCGCCGGATCGAAATCCAGGGTCGGATCGCCGTCCTCGTTGCAGAGGTCATACAGGCTTTCCTCGGCCGCCTCGAAGAACCCGCCCTGGTCGAAATGCTTCGACACACGGATCGGGGTTTTCGTGGCCCGCATGATCAGCCGATGCCAATTGGCCTTGGCCTCTTCTTCAGCCTCCTGGCGGGTGTCATAGGGTCCGCCGGTCCAGACATCTTCATCGTTCGAGGAATACCAGGCCGTCTCGCTGGCCGTCAGCTGTTCGATGGTCTTCATGCGGTCCTCCGCAGCTTCTGGTTTTCGGGTTGATCGGCGTCGAGCAGGTCAAAAAGACTGGGCATGCCGGCCTCGCGCGAGGCGGCCTCGCAATATTTCGCGCCGTCGAGCCAGTAGCCCTTGTTCAGCTCGACCCCGATGCCCTTGCGGCCGAGCTTCACGGCGCGGAAGGGCACGGTCATGAGCCCGCCGAAGGGGTCAAAGACCCATTCGGCGGGCTCGGTGTATTGGGCGATAGCCCGGTCCACGATGTCGTATTGCAGCGGGCACAGGTGCATTTCGTTGCCCTTTCGCGCCTGCTCGGCGTTGATCGTGCGCATCCGCGCGACATCGGTCCAGACATCCGGGTGCAGGCTATGCGGGGGCAACAGCATGAAGGTCGGCGGCAGCCGGCCCTTCATCTCCAACGCCTCGCCGATACGGACGTGATGCTCGAAATCGTAGACCTGCTGTAGGTTGTAGGCCTTCCAGACCTTGTAGACCTGGTCCGCGTCCAGCCCTTCCAGGTCCTCGGGCGCCAGCGGCCGGTCGCCGCTCGATCGCATGTAGCCGTGCGCGTCGATCTGCCAGCGGGCGCGGCTGTAGCCGCCCTCGTTGCGCCAGTCCTTGGCCTCGGGGTCCCATTCCTTCTTGGCCTTCTTGACCGGCCGGTCGGCGTAGCCGTTGCTGGTGTCGCTGGGCGGGCGGCGGAAGATCAGCAGGTATTCCGGGACGCCGGCACCCATGCGGCTGCCGTCCTTGCACTGTTCAGACCAGCCCAGGCGATAGGTCTGGTTGTTCTCGCGGACCACGTCTGTCGTGATGGTCTTCATCCCGAGATAGGCCCAGCCATGGCGCTGGAACTCGCGCACGCAATCCATGTGCAGGGTCGAGAGGGTCTGGAACCCGAACCCGTTGATGCCGCCCGGAATGATCCGATCCTTGACGTGGATCGCGCAGATCCGGCCCGGCTCCAGCACGCGCAGAAGCTCGGGGACCAGGAAGCCCATCTGCTGCCAGAAATGCGGATCGTCATCGGTATGGCCGAAATCCGCGTAGTTCGGGCTGTATTCGTACTGGGTACTGAATGGGATCGAGGTGACGATCAGCTGCACCGAGGCGTCGGCCATGCTGCGGGTCTCGGCCACGCAATCGTTGTGGACGCAGCGATAGTCGGGGCCCGAGGCCTCGACCCGCTCGACGCCCAGGGCGCGCACCAGCGCCTGCTGCATCGCGACCTCGGACAGACCGAATTCCTTGATGATGCCGATCATCTTGCTGACCATCTCCTCATGCTGACGCCATTTTCGCTCGAGGCTGCGGCGCACCTCGCGCTCGGCCTCGGTGTAGATCAAGTCCAGCCGCACGCTGTCGGCGGTCTGGCCGAAGCGCCGCAGGCGATGGACCGCCTGGATGAAGTCGTTGAACTTGAAGCCGATCCCGAGGAACACGGACCAAGCGCAGTGCCGTTGCAGGTTGGTGCCCGAACCGAGCATCACCGGCTTGGCGCCCAGCTCCTGCACCCGGCCGTCGGCGAAATCGCCGATCAGCTCCTCGCGCTGGTCGAGGTCCTGGGAGCCATAGACCGTGGCGATGCCCGGCACCGCCTTCTCCAGCGCCGCGCGTTCGGCCTCGAGGTCATGCCAGATGATCCGGTGCGCGGCCGGGTCTTCGGCCCGGATCTCCATCAGCTTTTCGACCCGCGCCGGCAGGCTCTCGCGCTTCTCGCGCGCCGCGGCGGACAGATCGGCCGTCGCGTCCTTGAACATGCGCTTCTGGCCGCTTTTCTCGACGGCAGCGCCGGCCAGGTGATCGACCGGCAGCTCGTGCCAGCGCACGTCGAGCGGCGGCAGGTCGTAGCCCTCGTCCGAAAACGCCGGGTCCAGATCGCTGGGCCGGGTGACGAACAGCGCCCAGGACGCGACCCATAGCCAGAATTCGCGCTCCTTGTGCTGCATCAGGGTCAGCTGGTCGGCCTTCTCGCTATTGCGCTTGAAGAAGCGGGTCTTGGCCTGACCGATATCCATCACGTCGAGGAAGCCGGCATAGGACAGCAACTCGATATAGTCGTTCGGGCTGGGCGTGGCGGTGGCGACGAAGCGATAGGGGACACCGGCCGTCTTGATGCGGTTCGACTGATCGCGCCGGTCGTCGCCGGCGAAGAGGGCCATGAACTCGCGGAAGGTCTTGGTGCCGCCGAAGCCGCGCAGGATCGCGGCCTCGTCCAGGCAGACGCCGATGAACGGGTCGGGAGAAACCTTGCCTTCACGTACGCTCTCGTAATTGGTCAGGTAGATGCCCGGACCGTCGACCTTGTCCGTGTCGCGGATGAATTTCAGGTCCACGGCATAGGAGCCCCGGAACCGCTCCTGCGCCTCGCGGATGAACTCGCGCCGGACGCCCAGCGGGGCGCAGATCAGCGTCGGCTGGCCCGTCGTTTCGGTCAGCACGCGCATCGTCTCCAGCTGCGTCGCGGTCTTGTGCAGGCCGAAATTGGCGAACCATGCGCGCCGGCCGCCTTGCAAGCCCCAACTCACCATGCGGCGGGTGTGCGGTTTCAGCGCCGGGTTCAGCGTCGCCTCGTCCACCTGCATGCCGCCGAAGCGCGGCGCGATGGCGGCCTTGGCGCGCAGGAACTCGTCATAGGAGGGCTGCTGTCCCATCGCTCACACCCTCATCGGCATGAGGACGACCGTCAGGTCGGGATCCTCGGTCAGGATCAGGGCGGCGTCGCTCGCGGTGCTGGCCTCGATCCGCACGGTGTCGAAGATCGACGCTATCTCGCGGACGTATCGCTGGTTGAAGCCGATGCTGAAATCGCCGTCAGCTTCGATCGGCATCTCGACATCAACCCCGAGGCTGACGCTGCTCAGATTGGCGACCTTTCGGGACAGATCGAATTTCAAGGCGTCGCCGAGGTGATGGAGGGACCGGGTGTTGGGGACCCGCCGCAGCAAGGCACGATTGATCACCGCATAGCCGCGCATCGTGCCCCGGTCGGGGATGACCCGCGTGTAGTCGGGATAGGCGCCGTCGATGCATTTGACCGTCAGCGTCCAGCCGTGGCCCGAAATCTGCATCCGAACGGGATCGGCCGAGCCGCCGATCCGCAGCGGCTGATTGCCGCCGTGGGTCATCAGGTGGTGCAGCGCGGCCACCGAGTAGCGGGGGAAGATCAGGTCGGGCAGGGGCCATTCGGCATCGGCCCGATACAGCGCCAGCCGGTGGCCGTCCGTGGCGGCGCAGGCAAGACGCCCGTCACGACCGTGCATGTAGATGCCGTTCAGGTAGTAGCGCGTCTCCTCGGTCGAGATGGCCCACCGCACGCGGCCGATCATCTTGGCAAGCGCCGCCTCCGGTATGCTGACCCACGACATGCCCTTGGTGCCGGGCTCCGACGGCCAGTCCGATGCCAGGCAAAGCAGCTGGACACGGGCAACCGCCGGGCCGATCCGCAGCGTCACGACATTCCCGTCCAGGGTGATGCTGACGCTGTCGTCGCGCTCGGCGCCGGTCAGCAGCGCGATCAGCAGGCGCGCGTCGATCACGAATGGCTCGCCCTTGGTGCAGGTGGCCGGGCAGTCCACCATCAGCCAGCTGTCCAGGTTGGTGCCCTCGATCCGCAGCTTGTCGTTCAGCGGCTCGATCCGCAGGCAGCCAAGGACGGGGATGGTGTTGCGCCGTTCGACCACGAACGCGGCCGCGTTCACCGCGCGGCGCAGGTCCGCGACGGTGCAGGTGATCCCGGCCTGGGCGGCGGGCTTGATGGGCTCCATCAGGGTCATGGGTGGCCTCAAAAACTTTGGCCGAACCGGCCGGATTGCAGAAAAGAGCCCCCGGCCCGAGCAGAAGCCGGGGGCCAGTGATGCCCGGCAGGACAGGCGAACGTCCGGCGGGCAGGAACTTGGGGATGCGGGTGTCAGGACACCCATTCGGTCGCGCAGATCGAGACAGGATCGGTCCAGTCGCGCGGGTCGCGGTTGTCGAAAAATCGGGCGAGTTCAGCCGCGGACAGCAGCCGGACCAGCCCGGTGCGCCTGTTGCGGGTGCCGAAATAGGTCCGCATCATCTCGACCCCTCCGAAAGCGCAACCCAGCCGGCATCGCGCGCCTGGACCGCCGTCGGAGACAGGTAGTCCAGCACGGTGCCGGCCTCGGGCAGGTAGGACCAGAGCGCGAAGGCGGCGAGGATCAGCCAGAAGACCAGGCCGGCGACGAACAGGCCGCGCACGAACCAGCAGGCGGCGCAGGCCGAGCGGCTACGCTTCTGTGGCACCCGGCGGGCGAAATCCCGGATCTGGAACCCGATGTTGTCGATGGCAGCCATCACGCGCCCTCCGGGAGGTGGCTTAGGTGATAGCGAACATGGTCGCGGCAGGCTCGATCGCGGGCGATTTGCCACGCCATGGTGCGGACGTAGAGCGGCTGCTGCGCGGCGCGCTCGGGGTCGGCGATCAGTGCGCGGGCAGCGTGGACCGCACGGGGGCAGTTCAGAAGAGGCAAGGCCTGCATGGGACGCTCCATCCAACGGTTGCGGATGGCTTGAAAATGACTGTCAGGAATATTCCTGTCAATCCTAAAAATTCTTGCTAGGAATTATGCGAGCGCAAGCAAAATATTGCCGAGTCACCGCTTGCGCCCATGTCGGGCAGCGGGGCAGTATTTGTTCACTTAATGTTCCGGGAGGCTGGTATGAGCAACGAGGAGAGGTTCGCGGCACTGTTGAGCGCCATGTCGGCCGACCAGTTTAGGGTTCTTGTTTTGACCCTGCATCGCCGTCGCGAACTAGAGTCTCGGCAAGATCAAGCCATCCCTGCTGACGTTCTGGAGAAAGCTTTCGAAACGCCCGAATAAGCGCTGCTTCTGCGCGCGTTCGATCATCGGTGAAGAGGTCAACGGCCTCGACCTCGAGTGCAGCGGCAATCTGCTTGAGAACCCTTAGAGTTACGCCATCAAAGCCGCCCTCGATCTTGGAGATCGTCGACTGCTTTACGCCAGCCATCTCGGCCAGTTCGTCCTGGTTGAGACCGCGGTCGCGGCGAAGGCGTTCTATGTTCATAGCGCAATGATCGTTTGTTTCGCGGTGAGGCGCAAACGCGCATCAGGAATATAATGCTTGACGGGAATATTCCTGACGGTCATATCATGCTCCATGACTATGCTCGAACATCATCTGAAAGCTTCCAATGAAACGCAGGCGCAGTTCGCCTCGCGAATCGGTGTGCGGCAGGGAACGGTCTCCAAGCTCATGCGCGGGCTTGTAACGCCCAGCCTGAAGCTCGCGCAGAAGATCGAGCGTGTCACCAATGGCGCCGTCCCTGTTTCGTCGTGGGTCGAACCTGTCCCATCCGAAACGTTGGACGCGCAATCCTCTCAACCCGCCGCCAAGGCGGCACAACCCCAAGAGCATCCTCATGTCCCTGATTTGCAAAGTTCCGGATCGGAAGCGATCTGACCTGCCCGCGCGGCAAATGTCCTTCACGCCGGCGGGCGGCCGCGGCCGCTCGGCGGCAGCGCGGCGCCGGGCGCATGTCCACGCGCAGCGGCGCGATACCGACGACTTCCTGCGGCGCTGGTCGATGCTGATGATCGTCAGCTTTTCCACGGCCGAGGCCTGCGGCCAGCACTTCGGCGTGACCAAGCAGACCGGCTGCAACTGGCGCGAGGGCACGCATCGTCCCTGCGGCGACGCCGTGGATTTCGCCATGCAGACGCTGCCCCGCTATGCCGATGTGATGTGGGGGCAGTGATGAGTTTCGGGCTTTCAGGTTGCCCGGGGCGGGGGAGACAGCCGGGGCGCAGCACCTGGTCCACCCGTCACGATTCCGGCCGCCTCGGGCGGGACTAGACCGGGATCGTGGAACCTGCGGCTGGCCCGGCCGAGAGCCGTCTTGTGGCGGCAGGGCAAAAACACACGCCGGGATCGAGGCAGCGGATCATGGCGTGTCAGGCGGGGCGGTCAATCCTCCCTTGGGCCGCCCCGCCGAACCAACGCGCCAAGAGGATTTGACCATGCACGCGCAACCACAGGATTTGAAAAGCAACACCGCAGCCAGGCTTATGTCGATCGCGGCAATCAGGGCCCGAATGTCGATGCTGGCGGTGGCCTATTCCGCGCGGCTCGGCGCCGTGAACATGCGCGACATCGAGGCGGCAGCGGCACAGCTTGACGGCGTGTTCGGCGCTGATCACGACCTGACCCATGAGATGCGGCGCTTCGTCTCGGAGCTGCCAGCGCTGCGTCGCTATGTCCCTAATCTGGCCGCCGCCGGGGACCGCCTGATCCGGGCGGTCGAGCGGACCACCTGGCCGGACGCTGACGCGAGGGCCGACATCCATGGCTGATCCGCTACGCCTCTCATTGCATGATCAGGCCATGATCCACGCCCTGGGCGTGCTTTCCAGGCCCCCGATCACGGATCGCGAGGACCTGGACCTGGTCGTCGGCGTGATGCGCGACTTGATGCCGGGCGTGTCGCGCGAAAACACGCGCCTGATGGGGTTGATCCAGACGGCCGATCAGTTCCTGACCTGCCGGGTATCGGTTCCGGGATGCTATGGCGGGCTGCATGATCGGGCTCGCAAGGCGATGAACGATTGGGATCGCCGACGGCTGGCAGATGCCTGGGAGCATGTGCGGGGCCCGCGGGGCCGGACGTGATGCGGGACGATCATCGCCTCGACGAAGCCAAGGCCATGCCCATCGCCGATGTGGTGGCGCGGCTGGAGCTGTCCGGCCTGGTCCGCACCGGCGGCGAGATGGTCGGGCCGTGCCCGCAATGCGGCGGGCGTGATCGGTTCGGGGTTAATCTGAGGGACGGGATATTCACCTGCCGGAAAGAATGCGGGCCGCATGCCCGCGGCGACCAGATCGCGCTGGTGCAGCATGTGCTGGGGCTGGATTTTCGGGCTGCGCTGGAATGGCTTTGCGGTCCGGCCCAAGGCCTGTCCGATGCCGAACGCGCCGAGCGCAGGCGCAAGGCCGAAGAGAATCGGCGCAAGCAGTCCGATATCGCCCGCCGCACGCGCGAAAACTCGATCCGGGCCGCACGGGATATCTGGTTCGCCGGCGTCCCGGCCGAGGGCACGGCGGTGCGGGATTACCTGACCCTGCGCGGCATCGAGCCCGCGCTTTATCCCGACCTGCCGCAGGTCCTGCGCTTTGATCCCGAGGCCCGCTATACGGTGCCGGTCGAGGGCAAGTCGCAGGAATGGCAGACCCTGCATGTCGGGCCTGCGATGATCGCGGCGGTGGTGGATGCGGGCAACCGGGTGACGGCGGTGCATCGCACCTGGCTCGACCTAGGCCAGCCCAAGGGCAAGTTGATACTGACCGATCCGCGCAAGCCGGGCGAGACGCTGCCCAGCAAGAAGGTGCTGGGCTCGAAGAAGGGGGCCGTCATCCGGTTCATGACGCCGCCGGACTGCGACACCATGATCATGGCCGAGGGGGTCGAGACGACCCTTTCCGCCCTGATCGCGGAGGCCACGCCCAGGCGCTGCGCCTATTGGTGCGGCGTGGATCTGGGCAACATGGCGGGCCGCATGCAACGCGGCCCCGGCCTGAAATATGCTGGCCTGCCCGACATGGACGACACCGACGCCTGGCTGCCGCCGGCTTGGGTCAAGCGGCTGATCTTCGTCCAGGACGGGGACAGTGATCCGAAACTGACGCGCGCCAAGCTCCTCGCGGGGTTGCGGCGCGCCAAGATCAAGCGGCCGGGCCTGCGGGGATACATCGTCCATGCCGGCGACGGCCGCGATCTCAACGATATCCTGATGGGACAGCGAGATGAGTGACAACGACGCGCTCGGGCAGGTCCGGGCCGTGATGAGCAATGCCGAAGAGGTCGACCTGCCCGAGGGTGTGGCGCCCGATTCCGGTGATGATGGATGCCCGGATGATTACTCTCCCCCGCCGCCCCCTCCGGAAAATGGACCAGACCAGGGGGGAGAGCCCGAAGATCCTGTCAGCGCGTCGTCGCGGCAACCGCTCAACGATATCGGCAACGGCCAGCGCTTTCGCATCCATTTCGGCGAAAACATCCTGTTCGTCTCGCAGGTCGGCTGGTTCGTCTGGGACGGCGCGCGCTGGAAGCGTGATCCCGAGATCAGCCGCGATTGTTCGCCTCTGATCAGGGGGCGGGCGCACCAGATGTCCGGGCTGATCGAGAAGGAGATCGACTTCCTCCAGCCGTCCAAGCGCGATCGCCAGCTGCTCAACGAAGAGCGCGACCTGCGGAAGCGCCGGATAGAGATCGAAGCCACCCCGGATTATGCCGGCGATGAAACCCTTATCACGGAACTCGGCCAGATCGGCGCGCGATTGCGGACCATCGATGGCGCTTTGAAATCGCACAAGAGCCTGATCGGCCGGCGACTGACCCATGCGAAGAACGCGGGCAACAGCGGTCCGATGTCCAACATGATCAACGAAGCTCGTGTCATGCTGGCCCATGCCGTCGATGAGATGGACCGCGGCGACCTGGACGTGAACACGCTTTCGGGGGTGCTGCGGTTCAAGCGGATCGCCGGCGATCCGCAAGAAGGGATGACGCCCATGTCCGAGGTGGAGCTTATTCCGCCCGACCGTGGGCAGCTGCTGACCAAAGTCGTGCCGGTGGAATATGAGCCCGACGCCACCTGTCCGCGCTTTGATGCGTTCCTTCAGCAGATCCAGCCGAATATCGAAATGCGGCGGTTCCTCCAGCGCTGGTTTGGCTTGTCCATGTCGGGCATCGACATTCAGAAGCTGGCGTTTTTCCACGGCGGCGGTGCGAACGGGAAATCGGTCCTGGTCGATCTTATGGCCAGGATGATGGGCGATTACGCCGCCACCGCCAAGATCGAGAGCCTGACCGGCAAAAACAAGAAATCCGGCTCGGATTCACAGCCTGACCTGATCCCGCTGATCGGTGCCCGCATGGTTCGGACATCGGAGCCCGAAGAGGGCGAGCGCTTGCAGGAAGGTCTGGTGAAGGCGCTGACCGGCGGCGAGCCGATGATGGTGCGTGCGCTGTACACGGACATGATCACCTTCCAGCCCATCTTTAAGCTGACGATATCGGGCAACCACTTACCCGATATCCGTGGCGGCGACGACGGGATCTGGCGGCGTTTGATGCTCGTGACGTTCCCGGTCCAGATCCCCGAGAACAAGCGCATCCCGAAGAAGGAACTTGATGAGATCCTTTGGCAGGAACGATCCGGCATCCTGAACTGGCTGGTGCAGGGCTTGCTGGACTATCTGGATGGCGGCTTGCAGGAGCCCGAAGACGTCACCATGGCCACCGAGGGCTACCGCAAGGATAGCGACCCGATCGGCACCTTCCTGGCCGATGCGACGACCGTCACCGGATATGAGGGCGATTTCATGACCGCCCGCGAGCTGATCGAGGCGTTCAATTTCTGGATCGAGGAGCGGGGCGAGACCCGCTGGGGCAACAGGACGGTATCGAACCGCTTGAAGGCCAAGGCCGGGACATGGCGGCACCCGGACACCCAGAAGCCCTTCGCGGCCGGGAAATCCGGGGTCACGGGATATCGGGGCATCCGGTTGTCGGACGCCTTTTCCGCGCGAATGCGAGAGGCCGAGGCGCGCGCGTCCCAGAACTCGTCATGGAGCAGTCCGCGATGACCCCGCACCCCATTCCACGTCTTCTATCGATCTGGCGGGCCTGCGGGCCCGTCACGCGTCTTTGGGCCTTGCCATCGTTGTTGGGCCTGGTGGGCTTTGCTGGCTGTGAGCGTGGGCCTGAAATCTGCACGGGGTCCGGGGGTGCCACATGCGCAATATCAACGGCTTGATTGTAGTTTTTGGGCCTGACGGGCCGGGCGGGCCTGAAAAATCGACATGTACCCGCGCGCGTATTCCTCGAGGGGTCAGGGGAAAAGGCACTTACGCAAAGGGTGGATTCTCAAGCCCATCAAGCCCGTCAGGCCCAAAAACAAGGTTCAAGCCATTGAAAACAAACAAACGACAGAATGGGTTATGCGCCCATTTTCGAGCCCATTTCCACTCTTACTAAGCCCGTCAAACCCAAGTCCGAAAAGCGGAAAGCAAGATATAGCGGAATGCCAGAAGGAAACCACAAGATGATGAGTAGGGAAGAGAGGATCGATGCGGGCAAGGTCCTGGTGCGGGCTGCCCAGGATGCCCGAGAACGCACGCGCGCCGAAGAGGCGGCGCGGTTGGCTTCCATCCGCGAAGCTTGTGCGATCCCGGATCGCTGCGGGCCGGATACCATCGCGGCGCCGGCCCGCGGTCCCTTCGTGGTTGAGCCGCAGCTGACCATGGTCCCCAATGGCGTCGATCATCGCGGGCTGGACAAATGGGTGGCCGCCCCGACCGGATATGGCCACCGGGAAAGCGTCCGCGCCGCGGATGTGTTCGATCGCATGGTCGCGTCCGCTCTTCGCCGCAAGAAGCCGTGCCCAGTGACGCCTGGCCAGATCGCCATGGGCCGGCGCTATGCAGCCTTGGTCGAACGGGCGGCGGCCGACGGCACCAAGCTTTCGCGCCTCGATGCGTCACGGGCGGGCGGTGACAGCATGGGATGGATGGACCGGCATCTGGAAGTCGCCCAGGAACTGGCCATCCTGCGCAATCGCATCGGCGCTGGCGCTGCTATGACGCTGCGCCGCATCAGGCCGTCCAAGCGGGGCGAGACGCAACGCGGCCCGATCATGGATCGAGTGCTGGTGGATATGGTCTGCATCAAGGGCTGCACGCTGGACGAGGTGCTGTCCAGCCATGGCTGGTCGATAAAAGGCGACCACAGGAAAGCCGTCACCGAGGCGCTGTGCGCGGCGCTGGACCGGATGATTGGATATCGAGGCAAAAAAACTTCTTGACTGCTTAAGTCCGTCTGTGAGACAGAATTCCATAGTATCAAGAATTGCGCCCGCAGGGATCATGTCCCGAGCGGGCGTTGTCGTTTCCATGATCCCCTGCGGATGATGGGTGGAAGGTCGGGGCGGGCGAAGTGTGGTAGCAGAGACCGCCCCGACCGGCTTTCTTACTGCTGGGACATCAATGGCACGGCTCAAGCAACTGGCACCGCGCGTCGGCTCGTTGTCGTCGCGGGTCTCGTCTATTGGTGCCGGGCCGGATCGGCTCAAGCGTCGCGACCAAATGGTGCCATGGCGCAAATGGTACAAGACGGCCGAGTGGCAGCGGCTCCGCTGGGACTGCCTTGCGTCGGCGTTGTTCACCTGTGCCCGCTGCGGCGTCATTGGCCAAAGCCGCGACCTGGTGGCCGACCATATCCGGCCGCATCGTGGCGAGCGCGCGCTGTTCTTCGACCCCGGCAACCTGCAATGCCTCTGCGCCACCTGCCACAACCGGGACAAACAGCGCGAGGAACGGGCATGCCGCCCATCCTGACCCCGCCTTGCGCCGGCGCATCGCCGCCCGTGCTGAGCTTGCCGCCTTGCAGCTGGTGCGGATCGGCCGCCACAGGGACCAGATGCTCGGGCTGCGGCGCCCCGACCCCATGGGCGGCGCCGCCGCGCCCGCGCTGACCTCGAACCCGCCCCAAATCGACCCCTCGGACCCCCGAAGGGGGGGTGGGTCGAAAGTCAGGGGGCCTGTGGGCCGCGGACCCGCGCCCCCCTCATCTGGAGATTTTTTTCTGATGGCAGAGGTTTTCGACCTGTTCGGAAACCCCGTTGACGCGGGGTCCGGCAAGCCCGGCCGGCCCCGCAAGGTGGCGACGCTGGAAGATCGCAACAAAGTCAACATGTTGCTGGCGGTGGGCTGGTCCAACGAACGGATCGCCGCCGTTCTCCGCATGTCGCTTCCGACATTTCGGCGGCTTTTTTTTCAGGAGCTGAAGATCCGCCCCGTAGCGCGCGACATGCTCGATGCCCGCCGGCTGGAGTTGGCCATGGCGGCCGCCCAAGCCGGCAACGTCGGTGCCATGCGGCAGGTGGACCGCCTGCTGGATCGCTTCGACCAGATGGAAGCGGAGCGGACCTATGCGTCCCGGCCGAAGGACCAGCCCGAGCCGAAAGAGAAGCTGGGCAAGAAGGTCCTGGACGAGGTGCTGGCGCTGGACGCCGACGCGGCGCTGACGCTGGAACTGGACCAGGAGACCAAGGGCAATGTCCGCCACTGAGGCGCTGCCGCGCTTCGCCTGCCCGGATTGGTGGGAGAAGCTTCAGGCCGGCGAGGTGCCGATTGCCGATGTTCCGGTCAACGAGGCGAAGGCGGCACGCGTCCTGGCGTTCTTCAATCGGCTGCGGCTGCCCGACGTACCCGGCAATCCGCCGATGTCGGAAGCCTGCGGCGACTGGTTCAAGACCATCCTGGTGGTGTTCTTTGCCAGCGAAGATCCGGACACGCATCGCGAGATCGTCTGGGAACTGCTGTGCATGGTCCCGAAGAAGAACTCGAAATCGACCTATGTCGCGGCACTCGGGCTGACGGCGCTCTACATGGAGGAGGCGCCGAATCGGCAGATGCTGCTGGTGGGGCCGAGCCAGAACATCTCCGAACGGTGCTTCGACCAGGCGCAGGGGATGATAAACCTCGACGACAAGCTGAAGCTGATCTTCAAGGTGCAGGAGCACCTGAAGACGATCACGCGGCGCAAGACCGGCACGGCGCTGGACGTCAAGACCTTCGACACCCAGATCGTCACCGGGGAAATCCCGGTGCTTACGATCATCGACGAGTTGCACGAGCTGGGGAAGAAGGCCAAGGCCGCCAAGGTCATGCAGCAGATCCGCGGCGGCGGCATCACCAAGGTTCGCGGCAAGGTGCTGATGATCACCACCCAGTCGGACGAGATGCCGACCGGCATTTGGAAATCGGAGCTGAAGAAGGCTCGGGCGATCCGAGACGGCAAGGGCGGGCCGGCGCCGATCATGTTGCCGGTGCTCTACGAGTTCCCGGAGGAGCACCAGCGCAACGAGAAATACTGGCGCGACCGCGGCAACTGGCACCTGGTCCTGCCGAACCTCGGCCTGTCGATCGACGAACAGGCGCTCGAGGACGATTACGAGAACAACGGCAAGGTCTCGAAAGAGGCCGAGCAGATCTGGGCCAGCCAGCATCTGAACATCGAAATCGGCGTCGGCCTCGGTGGCGATGCCTGGTCGGGTGCGGTGCATTGGGAATCGGCCGCTGCCGACTGGATCACGCTCGACCGGCTGCTGGACGAAAGCGATGTCTGCACCATCGGCGCGGACTGGGGCGGTGCCGACGACCTGGCGGCGCTGGCCGTTCTCGGCCGCCGGTCGCGCGACAAGGTCTGGCTGCTCTGGGTTCGCGCCTGGGCGCGCGAGACGGTCTTCAAGGCCCGGCCGCAGATCGCCGATGCGCTGCGCGGGTTCGAGGAAGACGGCGACCTTCGGGTTGCGGCCACGCCGGAGCAACAGGCGATCGAAGCGGCCGAGATATGTGACCGGGTGCGGATGGCAGGCCGATTGCCAGAGGCGGGCGGCATCGGGCTTGACGCCGCCGGGATCGCGCTGCTGCTCGATGCGCTCGAGGAGATGGGGATGGTTTCGCCGCTGGTCCAGGCGGTCCAACAGGGCTGGAAGCTCCAGACCGCGGTTTCGACAGTGCCGCTCAAGCTGGAATCGCGGCGGATGCTGCACGCCGACCAGCCGATCATGAACTGGGCGGTCGGCAACGCCAAGCAGGAGCTCAAGGGGAGCAATTACATGGTGACGAAGCAAGCTTCCGGCTCTGCCAAGATCGATCCCCTGATGGCGGCCTTCGATGCGGCGATGCTGATGTTCAGCAATCCGCAGGCGGCGCCGCCGATCGGCGATTTCCTTGCCAATCCGATCATGGTGATCTGACATGGACCTGCCCCGGGGCATTATCGACAGGTTCGGTCGCCCCATGGCGGCGCTGTCGGATCTTACCAAGGCTCAGCGCCTGACGCTGCAGGGCGGCGATCTGGGCTATTACGTCGCCAGCAATAGTTCGGGCAAGGTCGTCACGCTCTCGGCCGCCATGACGATTTCGGCGGTCTGGGCCTGCATCGCGCGCAGCGCGCAGGCCATGGCCTCGCTGCCGTTGGACCTGTATCGCAAGACGGCGAGCGGTCGGCAGGCCCAATCCGGCGCGCTGGCCGACCTGATCAGCCTGTCGCCGAACGAGGATCAGACCCCGGTCGAATTCTGGGAGGGCATGTTCTCGTGGATGCTGACCACGGGCAATGCCTATGCCGAGATCTTCTGGATCAATGGCCGGGCGGCCTCGCTGACACCTATCCCGTCGACCCATGTGACGCCGATCCGGAACAAGGTGACGAACCAGCTGTCCTATGAGGTCCTGGAACTGGGCAGTTCGCGCCGGCGTATCGTCCAGCGGCAGGACATGTTCCATCTTCGCGGCTGGGGGTTCGGCGGCGACGAAGGTCTGTCGCCGATCCGCTGGGGGACGCAATCCCTCGGCGCGGCGATGGCGGCAGACGAGGCTTCGGCCAAGATGTTCGGCTCGGGCATGCAGGCCTCGGGCGTGCTGAAGACGAATCAGCGCATCATGCCGGAGCAGCGCCCGCAGTTGCAGGCGATGATGAGCGAATATGCCGGATCGACCAAGGCCGGCAAGCTGATGATCCTCGAGGCCGGCATGGAGTTCGAGCAGCTGACGCTGAATCCGGACGATGCCCAAATGCTGGAAACCCGGCGCTTCTCGATCGAGGAGGTTTGCCGCTGGTTCGGAACGCCGCCCATCGTCATCGGCCATTCTGCGGAAGGGCAGACAATGTGGGGTACGGGGGTCGAGCAGATCTTCCTGTCCTGGATGCAACTGGGCATCAACCCGGTGTTGAAAAAGGTCGAGCAGCGGATCCGCAAGCAGCTGATCCCGATCCGCGATCAGCGCGACCTCTACGCCGAGTTCAACCGCGAGGCCATGCTCCAGATGGACAGCAAGGCCAAGGCCGAGTTCCTGCGCGCGATGACGACCAACGGCATCATGACCAGGGACGAGGCGCGCGACAAGCTCAACCTGGAGCGCCGCGGCGGCGTCGCCGACGAGCTGATGGTGCAGACGGCGATGTCGCCTATTGATCTGCTGAACGAAAGGATCTGACATGGCCAAGAACCATATGCCGGTCGCGCATTTCGGTGTGCGGCCCGACGACGTACGCGCCGAATGCGCCCCGCCCAAGGCCTTCGAGAAGTGGCAGCCCGAGTTGCGCGCCAAGGCCGAAGCTGCCGGCGACGCCAGCGGGCCGTTCGTCATCGATGTCATGGACGTGATTGGCGAGAGCTGGGACGGCTACGGCATTACCGGCCGTCGCGTCGGCGCCCTGCTGCGGTCCGCAGGCGACCGTGACGTGGTCGTGAACATCAATAGCCCCGGCGGCGACGTGTTCGAGGGCTTGGCGATCTACAACATGCTGCGCGGCCACAAGGGCGATGTCACGGTACGCATCGTCGGCCTGGCCGCCTCGGCAGCCTCGGTCATCGCCATGGCAGGCGACAAGGTCGAGATCGCGCGGGCGGGCTTCCTGATGATCCACAACACCTGGGTCTTTGCCATCGGCGATCGGCACGATCTTTCCACCGTGGCTGGCCAGCTGGCCGCCTTCGACGAGGTCATGGCAGAGCTTTACGCCCTTCGCGCCAAGGCGGACGCGAAAGAGATCGGCGCCATGATGGATCGCGAGACATGGATTTCGGGTCGCGCGGCCATCGACCAGGGATTCGCCGACGCGCTGCTGGATGCGGACCAGATCGAGGCATCCGACCAGGCGAAGGCCAAGGATGCCAAGGCCGTCACGGAATTCGCGTTCATGGCCCGCAAGGCGGGCTATTCGCGCTCGCAGGCCAATGCCCTGCGCAACCGCCTTACCAGCAAGCCAGGCGCTGCTGACGACGACATGCCGAGCGCTGTCGAGACGATGGCCAACCTGACCGGGTGGGCCAAATCCCTATCGGCCAAAATGGAGAACTGACATGGCCTTCGACATGGAACAGGCGTTCGGCGAGTTCAAAGCCGAATTCGACAAGGTCACCGGCAACATCAACAAGAGTGCCCAGGCTGCGCTGGACGAGGCGAAACGCCTTGGCGGGCTGACCGAAGAAACCAAGGCCAGCGTGGACAAGGCGCTGGCGGAGCAGGGCGAACTCAAGGGCCGCCTCGACGAAATGCAGGCCTCGGCCCGTGAGCTCGAGCAGCGCGTGGCCAACGGCGTCCGCGGTGGCGCGGGGGCTGCGAAGTCACTCGGCCAGATGGTCATGGATGAGGCAACCGACAAGATCCGCGCGCTCGCCAAGAGCGGCGTGCAGGGCGATCAGTCGCTTGGCGTCTTCAACGCGATCACCTCGCTGCCGGGTTCCGGTGGAGTGCTGGTCCCCGAGCGCCGGGAAAGCGAGATCATCGCCGAGCCGGACAAGAAGCTGGTGGTGAAGGATCTGGTGACGGTGGGTCAGACCGATCAGCCGCTGCTGAAGTTCTTCCGCGAGGTCGCGCGCACCGGCGCCGCGGGCATCGTGCCCGACGACGGTGTTACTGTGAAACCGCTGATCGACAAGACCTGGGTGTCGGAATCGGAGGAGGTGCGCACTATCGCGGGCCGGATGGAAATCCACAAGCACATGCTGGACGACATTCCCGCGCTACGCACCGACATTGACACCACGCTGACCTATGAGGTCAACAAGGTCGAGAACGCCCAGATCCTCGCGGGGGACGGCACCGGCGAGAACATGTCGGGCCTGATCACCAACGCCACCGCCTATGGCCAGACCGCCCGGGAGCCGGCCGGCGCGACCATCCTGGACCGCCTGCGCCTTGCCATCCTGCAGGTTGCCGCCGCCGGCTATGTCGTCGACGCGAACGTGCTGAATATCTGGGACTGGGCCGCTGCCGAGATGCTGAAGGACACGACCGGCCGGTACATCTTCGGCAACCCCTTCGACGGCACCGCGACGCCGCGTCTTTGGGGGCGTCGCATCGTCGACACCGAGGACATGCCCGAAGGAGATTTCCTGACCGGCGCGTTCAAGATGGCCGCCACCTACTACGAGCGCCAGGGGATCGAGATCCTGCTGTCGTCGGAGAACCGCGACAACTTCGACAAGAACATGCTGACGGTTCGCGGCGAGAAGCGCGGCGTCGTCGCGGTCAAGCGCCCCCTGGCGCTCTGCTACTACACCCCGACCCCCTGATGATCCCGCCGGGCGCGGCGCTGGTTGCGCCCGGTTCAACCCCGAACAGAAGGAATTCGGACATGCCGAAATTGAAAGCGCTCCGCGGCGCGATCGGGATCTATGGCCGGGTCAAGGCCAATGGGATCGTCGAGGTCGAAGACAAGGACGTCGAGAAGCTGCTCAAGACCAAGCGCTTCGTCCGGGCCACTGAAGCCGACATCGCCTCGGCGGAGAAGGCGCAGCAGGATTTCCTGGCGGTGAACATGACCGGGGCCGCGCCCGGGTTCGCGCCGGTGGCCACGCCCAAGCCGAACGACCGCCTGCAGGCCATGATCGATGGCGGTTCCATTACCAAGGAGAAGGCGCAGGAGCTGGTCGCACTGCAGATCGAGCTTTCCGATGATGAGGTGAAGGCGGCGCTTCAGCGCTGGATGCATGAGAGCAGCGCCGCGCTGTCGGCCCGCGAGGAGGAGCTCACCGCCCGGGAGGAAGCCCATGCAGAATCCGTTGCGGATCATGAGGCCGAGGTTCAGCGCTTGGCAGATATCGCCGCCGATCTCGACAAGCGCGAGAAGGCGATTGCCGAAGCCGCCGCCGCGAAAGCTTCGGCACTTGATGATCAGGGCAATGCCCATGCGACGGCCGAGGCCAAGGAAGCGCCGAAGGGTAAGGCCGCGAAATGATCGTTCCGCTGGCCGATCTGAAGGTGCATCTGCGCGTCGATCACGATGCCGAGGATTGGCTGATCACCAATATCGGCCTGGCGGCGGAACTGCGGGTGCGGAACTGGATCGGCCGGCCGATCTATGCCGCCGCCGAAGACCTGCCCCCGGCGACAGATCCCCGCTACAACCGCTATCAGATGGTCGCCGGCGAGGCGATCATCGTCGCCATCATGCAGTTGGCGGATCGCATGTATCAGCAGCGCAGCGGCGAGGGCGACAGCCAAGGCGATGCCGTACCGCCCCGGACGGTGCGCGATCTGCTGTCCGGCTATCGGGTATTCTTCCCGGCTCCGGAGGCCGGGGAGGGGTGGTGACGTGATACAAACAGGAAGCTTGGATCGCCGCATAACCATCAGCCGCAGGACGGTGACGAACGGCCCCCTCGGCGCAACCGAGACGTGGATCACGCTCGGCACCATCTGGGCAGCCAGGAAGGACGTGAGCGATGGCGAGAAGGCCGCTGCGGGCACGGTCATGTCAACGCTGGCGGCACGCTTCACGGTGCGCTCGTTTGAAATGACGCGGGGCATCCGTCCTGCTGACACGATCACCGAGGGCCGGCTGACGTTCGATATCGTCGGTATCAAGGAGCTAGGCCGGCGGGACTATCTGGAAATCACAGCGCAGGCGCGGCTGGACTGATGGCAAAGCACGTCACCTTCAAGCTTGAGGGCTTCAAGGAGCTTGAGGCCACACTGATGCGGCTGGACAAACAGGCGACACGCAAGACGGTATCGCGCAATGCGCTGAAAAAGGCGGGCGAGCCGATCAAGGCGGCGATGGAGGCCCATGCGCCGGTTGATGACGGCGTGTTGAAAGGCAGCATCACGATCAGCACCAAGATCAAGGGCGAGGTCGGGAAGGCCGCCTATTCCCAAGCAATGCGGCAGGGGTTCGACAAAGCTTCGGCGGTCAAGGCCATGCGCGATGCGCGGCGCGCCGCCAAGGGAACTGCGCCGCCGGTCATCATGTACGTCGGGCCGGGCGAGCGGGCATTCCACGCCCACCTGGTCGAGTTCGGGACCGCCCCGCATATCGTCGGCGGTAAGTTCGCCGGTGCCCGTCACCCCGGCACGGCGCCACAGCCGTTCGCCCGTCCGGTGTGGGATGCGAACAAGGGCGCGGCGCTGCGCATCCTGGCCGAGGAACTGCGGTTGCAGATCAATAAGGCCATCGCCCGACAGGCCAAGAGACAGGCGAAAGGCTGACCCATGGACGAGGTTTTCTGGGCGCTGCTGTCGGGTTCTTCGGCGGTGCAATCTCTGGTGGGCGAGCGGATATTCTGGGGTATTGCGCCGCAGAGTGCTGGCCTGCCCTATCTGGTGCTGAACATCATCAGCGCCACCGATAACCCGCATATGCAGGGCGCTGGCGGGTTCTTCCAATACCGCGTTCAGGTGGACAGCTACGGTGCTGACCGTTCTGCCGCACGAACCCTGTCCCGTGCGGTCAGGGGAGAAATCAACGGGACGCGCGCCGGGGAAATCCGGCTGATCCTGTTTGATGCCGAGCGCGAGATTTTCGAGAGCGGCGCCGATGGTCGGCCCTTCCGGATCTCGCAGGATTACATCGTGACATGGAGGCCGGATCATGGCTGAACTTGCTTCGCAGGCCGAGGTGGCCTGGGACGACGAACTCTGGATCGGGCCGCTCGCGCCTGACGGGACCGTCGAGGAATGGACGCAGATCTTCGGCATTGAAGAACTGAACGCGCCGGAGCGCACGCCCGACGATGTCGACGTGACGCATATGCAATCGCCTGGTCGCAGCCGCGAAACGATCCCCGGCCTTATGTCGGCTGCGGACTGGTCGCAGGATCTACAATACTGGCCGACGCACGCATCGCAGGTTCTGCTCGACACGCTGGCGGGCCTGACCGAGACCGGGCAGCATGAGGACGTACTGATCGAGTTCAATGTCGGGGGCATCCGGCGGACCTATCGCGGCTATGTCAATGCCTTCACGCCGCAGGGTTCGGTCGGTGAGAAGCGCATGGTCACGCTGGCGCTGAAAATCTTCGAGCGGCGCACGGCCAACCCGCGCCCTGAAAATCCCTGAGGTAAAATCATGGCTGATGTGACCGGTGCGCTGCACCACGAGTTTGGCGGGAAGGGTTACGAACTTCGTATGACCTTTGGCGTCCTGGCGAAGCTACAAGCCCGCCACGGCTCGGACCTGAAAGGGCTGCTGTCGGGCAGTGTCGAGAAAATTCCGGCGTTTGACGTGATGTTGGACGGGGTCGCCGGTGCCTTGGTGAAGGGCGGCGTTCCCGAAGAAGCGGCAGCCGAGCTGGCGGATGACATGCTGACTGCCGACCCCGAGTTGTTCGCACGCCTGCTTTCTGCGGCTTTCCCGGATGCGGTGGGAAACGCCGGAGCGCAGGGCAAGAAGAAGGACTGAATCTCGCGCGGCTCTGCGCGCAATATATCGCGGCGGGCCTGGACCCTGCTCGTTTTTGGGAAGTCACGCCGCGCCTCTACTCGGTCGAGATAGAGGGTGCCGGGATTCGATTGGAGCGCGAGCGGGAAATGGTCTGGTGGGGTGCAATGCTGCCGCACTTGAAAAAGGCTCCTGATCTGAAAACCTTCGTTGGGCATAGGGATGTCGCCAGAACCCGCGCGGAACGGGTCAGGCAGTTTCATGCCGCGTGGGATCGGGTTGACCGGGCGTTGGCTCGGGCTAGTCGATGAAGCCGTAGTGTTTGGCGGTTTTCTTGATCGCCGCACAGTGGGCAGTGCGCTCCGATGTTGTCTGGTCGCGGTATCCGAATTTTCCGCCCATAACTGCGGTGTCCAGGGACGAAGCGAACATAATGTCATCGGCCGGCACGTTCTTATCAATCCATGCCTCGATGGCGGCCTGTTTGTAGCTGAGGCCACAAATTTCCTCGCTGGCGAGAACGCTTCCCAATTCACCCGCTCTTATCATCCTAGCCAAATCCTCTTGCGCGTTGGATTGGCTGGCGCCGCCGCCGGCAATGGTTATGGCCAAAGCGAATCTTGTAATCATCGGATCATCCAAAGGCTAGAACATGGCATCGCAGGCAATCGGTTCGCTCTACGTTGCACTCGGGCTGGATAGTGCCGCGTTTACGCAGGGCGTCAAGCGCGTTCAGGGCGCGACGGGGAAGCTGGTCAGCGGTCTAGACAGGGTCGGCAAGGCCGCGACTGATATGGGCAAGAAGATGTCCATCGTCTCTGGCGCAATGGCCACGGCCGGCGCCGCCGCGATTGCACTGGTGAAGAACACGGCTGATGCGGCCAAGGAAATCAGCATCCAGTCGAAGTTGGCCAATGCCAGCACCAAAGAGTTCCAACGGTGGTCGGCTGGCTCCAAGACGGTCGGCATCCAGCAGGACAAGCTGGCCGACATCCTGAAGGACGTGAACGACCGGGTCGGGGATTTCATGGAGACCGGCGGCGGTCCCATGGCCGATTTCTTCGAGAATGTCGCGCCGAAGGTGGGCGTGACGGCCGAGGAGTTCAAGAATCTGTCTGGCCCGCAGGCGCTTCAGCTTTATGTGGACACCCTGCAAAAGGCGGGGCTGAACCAGCAGCAGATGACCTTCTACATGGAGGCAATGGCATCGGATGCGACGGCGCTGATCCCGTTGCTGATGAATGGCGGCGCCGCGATGGAGGGGTTTGGAAATGCCGCGGAGCGATCCGGCGCAGTCATGTCCGATACCGCCATCCGCGGTTCGCTGGAGTTTCAGGAGAAGCTGGACACCCTGCGCCAAGCTGTTGACGGGGTGCGGATCCGGCTTTCCGAAGCCCTCCTGCCAATTGTTAACCGGTTCATGGACGTGCTGATAGACCGGGTTGTGCCCGCGATGGACAAGGCGGTGCAGAAGATCGAGGGCCTGATCCAGTGGTTTGGGCAACTTCCCGGCCCTGTTCAGGACGCCGCCGCGGGTATTGCCGCTGCATTGGGGCTGGGAGGGCCGGTCCTGTTCGCCATTGGCACGGTGTCGCGAGCTTTTTCCTTGCTAATCGCCGCCACGGGGCCAGTTGGGCTCTTCATCGCCGCCGCGGCCGCAGCTGTCGCCGCATGGCAAGTGTGGGGCGACGACATCAAGGCCGCCGTCGGTGCGGCAATCGATTGGATCTCTGCAAAGTTTCAGGCATTCATCGACTTCCTACAAAAAATCATCGACAAGGCGACCGCGGTCAAAGATGCCATTGCGGATGCGCTGTCCGTGGGGAACCGGGCTGATCCTTCGGCGGGGGCCGCCAGCGCTGAGGATATGCGCGGCGTTGGAGTGGATATAGGTCGCGGCCTGATTTCGGGGGTGGGCCAAGGCATCGACGGCCAGCGCCAGGAGCTCCGCAGCTATCTGAACAGCGTCACAGGCACCGCGAAAGACGAATTCGATACGCATAGCCCGTCTCGCGTTTTCCAGCAGATCGGCAACTGGCTGATGCAGGGGCTCGGGCATGGGATTGGCCAGGGCGCACCAGGGGTTCAGAATGCCATGGCGTCCGTCACCGATGCTGTCAGCGGGCGCGGGGAAAGCCTGTCGGAGAGCATGAACAGCTTCGCCAGCACCGCACAGTCCGCCTTCCAGAGCGTGATTAGCGGCTCCACGAAGGTGAAGGATGCGCTGCGGCAGGTCGCTTCGCAATGGCTTGCGAGCTTCGGAAACGACATGCTGACCTCGGCGTTCGGCGGGCTTTTCGGCGGCATCGGTGCAAATGCCAACGGCACCAGTAACTGGCGCGGCGGCCTGACGGAAATTAACGAGCGCGGCGGCGAGATCGTGGATCTGCCATCGGGGACCAGAATTATCCCGCATGATGTCAGTAAGCGCATGGCGGACCGTTCGGGGGCCTCTGACGGGACCTTAGATGTCCGGGTAGGCGTAGACCAAAATGGCAACCTTCAAGCCTTCGTCGAGCGCATTAGCGGAAAAGTTTCGGCTCACGTCGTAGCCCAGAACAATCGGTCACAGGTGCAGCGCCAATACCTGTCGGGGGGCAAATAATGCAGATCGCTTTTCCCGCGCCGGTCCGGCTGCAATCATCTGTGCCGCGGCTGGAGGGACTGCGCCTTCAGCCTTTCACGAATATCGACGGGGAAACCTTCGCCAAGCCCGCCATGAATGGTTTTTGGCGCCTCGACATGCAGGCGTTCGCCTTCGACATGCAGAGCCATCTTGCCCTGTCGGCTTTCGTCACCGCGATGGGGGCGGCAAATGCGGAGTGCGTGGTGCCGGTCTATGTCAAATGGCGTCCGCTTGGCGGCAATGGTCGGATGCTGGTCCGTGGCGGGCCAGGCGCGCCCTTCACATCGGACCACATCGGCTTCACCTCCCCGCAGTTCGGTGGGTTTACCCTGCGCGCGCCGGCGGCCTATCGCGACAGCTATATCGACGTGGACACGCCGGCGCTGTCGAATCTTTCGCCCGGCCATTTCGTGACCTTGGGCGCGCGGTTGCACCAGGTCGTGAATGTTGTGCCGATCGACGAGCATCCCCAGCGTGCGCGGGTCTCGCTCATGCCGAACCTGCGGGCGGCCTATCCGGTCGGAGAGGTGGTGGTGGTGGACCAGCTGCGGCTGCGGTGTCGGCTCGAATCCGGCGATCCTGTCGCGTCCGATCTGTCGCCGCGGCAGGATACCTCCCTTACCTTCATCGAGGCGTTCTGATGTCGATCCATGACATCCCCGATGCCGAGCTGCGCCGCGGGGACGTGGCCTGCACCATCCTGTGCCAGATGGATTTCGCGACCAATCCGCAGCGGTGGTGGCTGGGATATGGGGACCTGACCACCGGCGGCGTGACCTACCGCGGCACGGGGGACGTGATCCAGATTTCATCCATGTCGCTGACCTACGGCACCTCGGCCGGCATGATCACTTTCACCATCCCGGCCGCGTCGCCCGAGATGATCGCGCGCTGCGACAACCAGGCGACAGAGGTCAACAACCGGTCGTGCCGGCTGTTCTATCAGCTGTTCTCGATGCAGGAGGCGGGCGAGGGCGGCGGCCACCGGGGCCGGCTGATCGGATCGCCGATCAGCGTGTTCACCGGCCGCATGCGCGACATGCGCAGCACGTCGAGCCATGTTGAGCGGACCATCGAGCTGGAGGCTTATGGCCGCATGTCGTGGCAGGGCAAGCCGCCGCATGGACGCTGGACGCCGGCCGACCAGAAAGCCCGGTTTCCGGGCGACAAGGGCCTCGACCTGACGCCCAGCCTGAAAGACCGGAGCGTCGTATGGGTCCCTGCCGGATAGCGGGGGAGGCGGACATCCCCCGCATCATCGACATGATCGAGCGGCTGGCCGCTGCGGTCGATGGCCCGCAGCGCGTGGACCGGCTGAAGACCGGCGAGACGTTGGCCGCGCTGATCCAGGATCCTGGCGGCGTCGCTTTCGTCTCGGGGCGCGGGTTTATCGCCGGCTGCATCGCGCAGACGGTGATCAACCCCGATCCGGTTGCGATCGAGCTGGGTTGGTATGCCGAGGATCGGTCGGGCCTGGCGCTGCTGCGCGCGTTCGAGGCCTGGGCGCACCGGCAGGGCGCGACCTTGATCAAGCTCAGCTGCAACGGAGGTGCTGCGCAGCGCATCCTTCAACGCTCGGGTTACCGGGTCGCGGAAATCCAGATGGTGAAATAATGGCTATTTTTTCCGCGATCAGCTACGCGGTTGCGTATGCAGCCAGCTTCCTTGCTTCGGCGGCGGGACTGTCCTTCGCGACGGCCGTGGAGATCGGTGTCTCAGCAGCACAGATCGCGGTTGCCGCGGCCGCGTCGGCCTTGTCGCGCGCCTTGGCGCCCAAGCCCAGCATCCCGACGCATGAGATCCAGGCCGTCATCAACCAGACCGATGCGCCGCGGCGGATCTATGTGGGACGCTATCTGGCCGGCGGTATTCGAGCCTTCTTCGATGTGAAAGAGGGCACCCTGTTCCAGCTGGTCATGGCCAATCACGGGCGCATCGACGCTTTCGAGCAGTTCTGGATCGACGGGGAGGCCGTGTCGCTGACCGGGGACCAGGTCGATTATGGCGACAAGGCTGGCTTCGTTTTCGTCACCACCCGCAATGGCGCGGGTCTGGGCGGGGACTACCCGCTGTTGTTGGAGAAATTCGCGTCGATCTGGAGCGCGGATCACCGTCTTCAGGGCCAGGCGACATTCCTTGTCCGCAGCCGAGCGCCCGGCGGCGAAGATTTCATGAAGATTTTTCCGAAAGGGTCCAACACGGTCTATCAATGGGTTGTCCGGGGCCAGCGCGTTTACGATCCGCGCACAGGCAGCACCGTCTGGTCCGACAATGCCGCCTTGGTGATCGCCCACTACCTGACCCATCCGGATGGCTATCGCCTCGACCCTGCCGAGGTCGATTGGGCCAGCGTCTCGGCGATGGCGGACTGGTGCGACCTGCCGATCCCGCAGCGCGCCGGCGGTACGGAGCCGAATATGCGGCTTTGGGGCTACTGGACGATGGACGAGGATCCAAAGGCGGTCCTGGACCGGATGAAGGCGGCCAGCGGCATCAGCACCTACGAGACGCAAGATGGCAAGGTGGGCCTGATCGGCGGGCCCTTCGGGACGCCGGCCTGCACCTTGACGGCCAAGGACATCGAGCAGATCCAGACCCGCGAGGCGATCAGCGAGCGCGAGGGCTACAATACGCTGCGGGTCTATCACCTGGCGGCCGGCGCAAAGTACGAGATCGCAGAAGTCGACGCCTGGCGTGACCAGGCCCGCCTCGCGCGCGAGGGCGAGATCGCGCAGGAGCTGCGGCTGGAGATGTGCCCCGACACCTCGCAAGCGCGCCGCCGCGGCAAGATGCAGATGCATGACGACAACCGCGCCAGGATCGAGATGATCACCGATGTGGTCGGGCTGAAAGCGCGCTTCCCGGCTGCCCACGGCCAGCGGCACACGATCATGCTGAACTATCGGCCCCAGGACGGGTCCGGTCGGGTGATCCAGGGCGAATACGAAGTCCTCGATCATGAATTCGACCCACAGGCGCTGCAATGCCGGATCGAGCTGGCCAAGGTGGACCGGGCCGCGGCAGCGTGGAACCCCGCGACGGAGGAGGGGGCGCCGCCAGCTTCTGCCATTGGCGCGGCGGGCGATCCGCCGCCGGACATCGTGGCCACATTGAGCCAGGTGATCACGCGGCCGAACGAAAATTCGGCTTTTGCGGTGCTGTCGGTGACGGCCGAGCAAATCCCCGATCGCGATGATCTGAAAATTCAGGCGCGTTATCGCAAGCTCGGCGACACGGCATGGATTTCCATGGAAGGCGGCGGATTTATCAGTTCAGGAGGGCGCTATATCGCCCGCTCGGGCGTGGTCCAGGACCGCCAGCAATATCAAGCCCAGGTCCGCTTCCAGGGCGTTTTCACCGGCATCGACGAATGGGAAAACCTGGGGCCGATCACGGTGCTGGAGAATGGCATTCCGCCCGGCCAGCCGACGCAATTGATCCCGTCGAACGGCACGGGATACGTCCACCTAAGCTGGCGAAATCCGAACGGTTCGTTCAGCAAGATCCGCATCTATCGTGGCACCAGCGCTGATCCATCCCAGGCCGGGCAGGTGGGCGAAACCGGCGGCGCGTCCGGCCAGATCAGCGAATATCAGGACGATACCGCCAGCCCCGCCACAGACTACTGGTACTGGGTCGTGGCCGTGAACTCTTCCGGGATCGAGGGCACCTACGCGGGCCCGGCACCCATCACCACACCCTAACGCATCCGATCATCACTGACCGACAGGCTCGCTCCGGCGGGCCTTTTTTGCATGGAGAGGCCGCATGGCTCTGCTTGACGACATCAACCGCCTGCTGCGCGACCACACCGGCTATACCGGCGACGGGCAGGGCAGCAATGGACCGCTGCCGGTCGGGGACAGGTCCACTGCGCGCTACACGCCGAATATGCGCGATCTGCGCGAGTTGATGAAGACCATCGCCCAAACCCTGGGCGATCCCGGCGCGCTCCAGGACATCCTTGCCAATAGCGGCAAGGTTTTCGCAAACCGCGCCGAGGCGGTGAGCTTTGGCCAGGACCGTCTGCCCGCGGCGCTGGGGCGCATCATCACACTCGAGGGCAACTACCTGGTTGTGCGCGGCCAGGGTCAGACCGAGGATGATCCGCTGTTCGAAATCGCGCCGCGCTGGGGCGTCCTCGTTCGCATACCCAACAGGGATCTGGTCGAGTCGATCAGCAACCTCGGTGATGTCCTCTCCCTGCAGACCGACACCGAGGCCAGCACGGGGCAGTTGGTCATGGCGACCATCCCGGCCGGACAGGCTCATATGACCCTGTACGCGGGCCAGCAGCTTCGGTTCCGCTGGCCGTTCTCGAACACCGGGCCGGATCCCGTCATCAACATCGATGGCGCCGAGTTCCTGATCCGGGCGCGCAATGGGGGGGAATTGTCCGCTGGCGATCTTCCAGGCGGCCAGCGCTTGCTGGGCTATGTCTATTTCAACACGCCGGAAACCAAGATCATCCGCCTGTCGGAATCTGTCCGGGCGACCGACATCAATGGCCTCAAGGGCTCGCTGGAGGCCGGGTCGATCATCCCGCTCGTCAACATCGGGGGCGACGGCACCGTGATCACCGCCGACCTAGCTGCGGCGGCAGTCAATGCCGGCGTCACGGTCACCGGCAGCCTGTCGGTGCGATACATCCCGGCCGCGACCAACGCCAACGATGCCGAGACCGATGTGACGCTGTTCGTGTCGGGCGACGAGCCGCGGATCCTGCGTTCCGCCGACGGCACGCGGCTTCCCGCAGAGTTCTTTGTCGTCGGCCGGGCCTATACCCTCGACCGGCGCGGGACGATCTGGCGCGTGGCCACGGGCAGCGTTGACCGTATGGAATTGAACGGCAAAGCGGACCTCGCCAACTCGGGCAAAACCTTTAGCTCCCGTGCGGCTGCGGTCGCATTGGGACAGGAGAATCTGCCGAGCATTCTGGGACCGATTATCACTCAAGAGGGAAATTTTCTGGTGTTTCGTGGACCGGGACAGAACACCGATGATCCGCTCTTTGAAACTGCACCTCGGTGGGGCGTGATCGTGCGCGCGCCGGCCGGCACTTTGCTGGGCATAGGCGCGATTCCACTGATCAACATCAGCGGCACGGGCGACGCGATTGCCGCGGAACTTTCCATCCCAGAGGCCCGGATTTCCGACAGAACTTCGGTCGAATACATCCCTGTCGATACAAACACGGGTGCGGTCAAGCTCACCATCGACGGCGACATCGAGCGAGATGTGTTCAGCCCGGACGGGACGGTTCTGCCCCCAGGATACTTCAAGCCGGGCCGGTCCTATACCCTGACGCGCCGTGGCGCGAGCGCATGGCGCGTCCGCAGCGGTACAGTGGATGATCGAGATCTAGCGACCGCACTGGCCGCCAAGGCCGATCTGGCGAACAGCGGCCGAATATTCTCTACCCGAGCTGCTGCTGTCGCGGCTGGTCAGGCCGCTTTGCCGGGGTCGTTGGGCCAAATTTTCACCGGTGCCGGCCGGGCCCTCCAGGTGCGCGGCCCAGGGTCAACTAACGACCCGCTGTTCGATACGTGGCCTTATTGGGGTATCGCACAGGTCCAGAACACCTCCTGGGCGGTGGCGAATGCGGGGATACCGCGACTGAACACAATAGCGTCGAGTTCCGGTCCCTATCTGGCCCGGTTTAGCGCTGGAGTGGCGAACTACATCTCGGCTGGCGACCTCACCGACAACAGCAAGGTCGAGTTCATTCCGAACAGAGACAGCCCGGCGGCCCCCTCGATCTTGATTGAGGGTGATACTGAGAGGTCCATTTTTTCCAGCACCGGCCAGATTCTGCCCCAGGGGGCGATGAAGGCAGGAAAGGCATATCTCCTGACCCGCAGGGGCGAATTCTGGCGCCTGCTGGTTGACGATTCCTCCGATGTGCCGCCTGATGTTGCAACGCGGCTGACAGCCTTGGAGGCCGGTCTGCCGGCAGAGAGGCTTGCTCGAGAGGCCGCGGATCAGGCGGAGGCCGATGCCCGGCAGGTTGACGTTGCAGGGCTTCAGCACGAGGTTTCTGACCTGCGTAGTGATGTCGATGCTCTCGTGACCGGTGTCCGACCGGTGGGGGATTGGGACGCGGCGTCGGGCGCCTTCCCATCCGATCGGCCTGACGCTAGCCCGGTACAGGCCGGTGACCAATGGTCAGTAACCGGTGGCGGCGTTGTCGATGGCGTCAATTTCGCGCCAGGCGACCTGCTGACCGCGCTGGTGGATGGAGGCGGAGCAACCTACGCTGGTTCTTGGAGCCGCCGTGTTGGCACGGCGACACAGGCCGATCAGGTGGTCACGACCACGCCCGGGGTTTCTGTTCAAAACTGGATCGACCGCTACGTAAAACGCACGTCTTTGGAGTGGAATCTGTCCGAATATCTGGATGACGAGGACTATTATTACGCCGGCCTGGCGAACTCTGCCGATCAGGATGAGGCTCGAGTCACGGCGGCGGTGCAGTTGTTTCATGACGAGTTCATGGACTGGTGGTCCACGTCTCCGGGGCGACATGGTTTGGTGCGTTACAGACCAATCACGCTGGCCGTCAATGATGAGGTGTTCAGCGAGTACTTCGCGCAGAGCCTTTGGGACATGAGCAACTTGTTCGATGACAGTCGGGTTGAGTTCGATTGCTCGGGCGTCAAATTCCAGATCAAGAACTGGAGCGCACGTGCGGCGGTCAGAACGTCCGGTTTCTGGGCCGCCGAGGGGATCGTTGAACCTGTTCCGAAGGCCGTTTGGCGGTGGGAGCAATCTTCCTCGCGCCAGCTTTCTCCCCAGATCAGGGGGCGCATGTATATCACGGGGGAAATGAACCCGAATATGGATGTGATTGGCATGAAAACCATGTCCCTAAACGCGGCAAATCTGGATCGAGTCTATATCAATAACCTGTGCAATTATGGAAAGTTCACCGAGAACTTCTTTAATTCCACGGTTAACGAGATGGATATTCTGCGTTGCGGATACCAGCCTACTGATTTTGGTGGCGACGGCTTCATGTCTGCATCGGTTCGATTTTCCAATGTCGGAAATATCATTGAGGCTACCGAGCCGGTGTTTGAAAGCGGCCATGCTGGCCTGTCGTTCGCGCTTGCGGGCGCGGGCCCTGCTCGCGGCGGATTGCGCCAGGTCCACTGGTCGCCGGTGGACGAAGTACTTGACGCGCACCATGTCAGGCTGGTCAAGGTTCCAGCCGCCAATGTAACCGGTCAGGTCGGCAGTTTCGAAGCGATCCGGGGCTCAATTGAGGCCGGGTCGGCCCTACTGGAACTTTCCAGACCGATCTCGCGGAGCCTGGTGGGGCGATATATCACCGTGTTCCGCTGTGGGCAGCAGGGCGCGCCGTCTGATTTCGGAACCCTGACCGCGCGGGTGACCTCCCATGTTGGCGATCAGGTCATCCTGTCCCATGCGGCGCAGCTGACCGTCCATGGTGCTGCGGTCTCAGTTGCGTGTGGACTGTATCAAGGACGCTCGTCTGATTTCATGCTGACGAACAGGGGGCAAAACAATGATGTAACTTACCATAATCTCAGGCTGGTCGGCGGCGAGATTTCGCATTCAGCATGCGCAATACTCGTGGACAACAATGGCGTGGATTTTGGTCCAGGGTCCAAGGTCCACGGGTCGCCGCCGGTCGCGAATAACTTCGGCGGGAACTTCATGGCCATCGGTTATGACGTGGCGGAAACGGTGAACCTCGATCACTGCTTGATCGAGCATGGCGGGCATTCACCGCGTTTTGGTCGGCATGTCCTGACCGGCGGTAACATCCAAGTCGATGTGAGCGGAGGCGTGGCTGGCGATTTCCTAATCGGTACGGAGAGTGCGGAGGTTTACAACGACATTCACGACAATCCGACAGTGGCGCAGTTCTACTACTCGGCCATCCGCCATCGCGGCTATGTCGCCGATCAGCAGCTCATCCGCTACGGTGCGAACGGCCGGCCGGGACAGGTTCTGGGCGGGGCCAGTTCTCGGTCAGCGCGACGAAATCCCGACGCACTAGCGTTCCCCAACCGGGTTGCCGGGAATGGAGGCCCAACCTCTCAAAGGCCGAGCCCGCCGTTTCTCTTCGAGAAGTTCTTCGACACCGACCTCGGCGTCGAGATCACCTGGACGGGCTCGGCGTGGGTGGATGCCCTGGGGAACGCGGTGTGATGATTCGCGGCGCGCGGGCGAGGTCTCGACGGTCCTCGCCCCGGCGATGTTGCTGTAATGTTCTCGTGATCGAAAATTCTGCATTGTCGCCCGACACTTGGGTGGTCGATCCGCCTTAGCCTTGATCTGATCCGCCCGACCACCTATGCAATAGCTTCCGATCCAAGCAGCAAGGGCTTTTCAAATGCAACGGATTTATGTCACCGGCGGGTCCAACTCCCTTATGAGGAATGGTTGGGTTTCGCGAATGAAAACCGCTTATGAGGATCGTATCGAGGTTGAGAATCTGTCGATCGGCGCGGCTACGTCGTTGATGGCAATTCTCCGGGTAAAGTCAGGCGCAATTCCTGACGGCAGCACTGTCGTTTGGGAGTATGCCCTTAATGAGTCAAATCATTTCAAGAACGGGCAATCAGCCGCGAGCTTGATGTATAATATAGACTGGTTGCTGACTCTTTGCGCAAGAAGGTCGATTAAGGTTGTTCCTCTGATATTCTGGACGAAGGTTGATGCTGAAGTGGCGGAAACTGGTGAGCCCAATCAGTATTATAAAGATCTTTTCGCGCTTTTCGAGAGCAGGGGAATTTCACCGCTGGATTTTGGCGCAAAGGTGAAAGAAATCGCCAGTGCTACGGGCGTCTCAGTTTCTGATATGTATGAAAATGGTCTACACTATGTGACCAGTGAAACAGTGATGGACGCTGTTTGCGAGCTCGTTGTAAGCGCATTGGACTCGGCATCTGTTCCGGAGGAGGCGGAAGGTCTAAAAGGAAAAGACTTGACGCTGATTCATCCTGAATCGGAAGCTGTTGAGAACTTTAAGTCAGGCGCATTTGCCGGAGAATACGCGCCTGTTGTGGATGAATTGCGCATTCCGGCAAACGGCCTGCTCCTCGCTTCTTATGTCGTTGCGTCGCAGAATGGTGGCGGGGTTGAGGTTGCTGTGGATGATCAGCCGCTCAATTCTTACTCTCTGATGACGCCGCAACGTGAGAACCCACCGTTCCGTCTGATCAAGCACCTGGTGCATGCGAACGGTGAGGGTGTTGGAGTTCCGGTGGAGAGCTCCATCACGGTGTCTCGGTATCAGAAGGACGATAAGCCGATTATCCAGAATATGTTCGCCTGGTATCCCAAGAAGGCGCAAGAAGGCGAAAAGGACGATGGGTTCATTTCTGCTCTCGTAGAGGTCTAACGACCTGAGACTGAAAACTAAACAAATGAATTAGCCCCGCCTTGTGCGGGGCTTTTTCTTTGCCAAACGGAGAGACAATGGATACACCGCCTGAACCCGGCCTCATCGAGGCCATGCAGAAACTGATTGGCGGCGCCGGCACGGCGATGGTCGCTGCCGTCGTCGGCCGCCTGATGTGGCATGCCGGCGAGGTCCGGGCCCGCCGCCGCCCGGCCTTCGGGTTGTTCATGATCTGGGAGCTTCCGATGGCCATCGGGATGGCGCTGATCGGTGACGGCGCCGGCGAATACCTGGAACTGACTGACCCGCAGACCGTGGCGCTGATCGCGGTGCTGTCCTACCTCGGCCCGCGCGGCATCTGCGCGGCGCTGGAGCGCTGGTGGGTCAATCGGAAGGCACTGTAGCCCAGCTCTCCCGCCAGCCCCTCCAGCGCGGCAATCGTCGCGTCGTAGCTGTTCCCGGCCTTCGGGAACCGCGCCTTGCGGCTGCGATACCAGCGCAGCCATTTCGGCAGCTCGTCCAGGGGATAGGTCGCGGACCAGATCTCGCCGGTCAGCGTGAAGGTGGTTTCGTCATGCGTCGCTTTCATGGCGGCGTTTTGCGGCGGGGCGCGGGCGGGCGCCAGACTGCCTTAAGCCCAGCCTCTCTCAGTTCGCGAAGGCGTCGATCAGGTTCAGCACCGCGAGGATCTTCCGGGTGCTGCTGTCGACGCGGTAAATCCGGCCATCGTCCCGGTAGTAGTTCCACCCCCGGCGCTGCTCCAGGCCGTACCGGTCCAGATCGCGGATCAACAGGTAATCGCCGATGCGTAGCGTATCGCCGACGCGGGTGCCGTAACGTTTGCCGACCTGACCGGGCGGAATGCAGGGCGGGTTCTTCTTGGCGAGGCCGGGCGGGCAATCGGTTACATAGCGGACCGGCGCGCGGTGGCTGTCCCTGTGGCCGCGGCCGTCGTGATGACGCGCGGACCCGCCTTTGCCATGCCCGCGTCCAGGATCGGCAGCGGCCGGGGCCGAACCAAAGGCGGCAACGGCCAAGGCGGTCAGCAGCATCGGTGCCAGTTTCATCGTTCGTACTCCGCAGAATTCACAGAGCAATATAGCTTTGGCGCGCGCGGCAGTTGCATCACAAAAACATGCGCTGGCGGAAAGCTGCCAGCGAGAACATCCGGGAACAGACCCAGATCGTTTCCGAACCGATCAGTTCAGAATCGGGACCGAACCGCGAATGAACGCGGAACATCCCGCCACGTCGCCCGCCTCGCGCGGGCTTTTTCATTTGGAGAACCGACATGACAGCAGTCATGAACGCGGTGCGCGCGCGGCAGGCGCGCTGCGCCGCCCTGGGCTTTTGGCCCGGACCCATCGACGGAATCGACGGCCCGCGCACCCGCGCCGCCTATGCCGCAGCGATCGAGGCGCAGCGGGCGCGGGGTCTACCGTTCCAGCATCCGACGGGGATCACGCGCATCCACTGGCACTGGACCGCGGGCGGCTATAGCCCGAACGCCGTGGACCTGCGGTCCTATCACGCGCTGATCGATGGCGAGGGCAAGATCCGCTGGCCGGTCGATCCGACCACCTCGCGCTCGCACACGCTCAACGCAAACGGCGGCGCCATCGGGCTGTCGATCTGCGCCATGGCCGGGGCTCAGGAGCGGCCGTTTGCCTGGGGCAAAGCGCCGATCACGCCGGCGCAGGTCTCGGCCCTCGCGCGCGAGACCGCGCGGCTGTGCCGGACCTATGACATCCCGGTCTCGCGCTGGTCCACGCTGTCGCATGCCGAGGTGCAGCCCACCCTCGGCGTGGTGCAGCGCAGTAAATGGGACATCACGGTCCTGCCGGGCATGTCGGCGCCGGCCGATCCGATCACCGTCGGCGACCGCCTGCGCGACCTGGTCGCGCGCGAGTTTTCCACCTACTGAGGAGCATCACATGCAATCCATCATCAACGCGGCCGCGCCGCATCTGCTCGAACTGCTCGGCCTGGCGATCACCGGGGTCATCGGCTGGGCCGCGGCCGCCGCGCGCCGCAAATGGGGCATCGACATCGAGGCGAGCCACCGCGAGGCGCTGCATTGGGCGCTTTATACGGCGGCGCAACTGGCCATCAAGCACGAGCTGACCGGCAAGGCCGCGGTGGACCTGGTGCTGGAATATGCGCGGCGCAGCGTGCCTGATGCGATCGGCAATCTGAAGCCCTCGGCCGAGGTGCTGACAGATCTGGCGCGTGCAAAGCTGGAGGAGGTCGCGGCCGAGAAGGTGAAGGGTGCGACTGGCGATGCCGTCGACCGGCTCGCGGATGCGCTGCGTCGAGCTGCGGGGGTATAGAGGTGACGGCGCTGCCAACCGCGCCGGGTGCCGCGCCGTCGCGCGCATAGTTGCGCGGCCGGGCCGGCCTCCGTAAAAAACGGCATCTCGGCTCGGTGGCCCTCCGTACCGTCGTTTAGCCACGCTCGAAAAACCCCGGATGCGGCCGGTTGATCCCGAACTGGATGGTGCCTTGTCCGAATCGCTGATTGATGAAGTCCGCCGCGACTGAAGCCCGCTCGCCGGCCGTCATCTCGCCTGGGGCGACCGGCTTGAGCAGGTCGCCGGTGCGCGCGGTCAGGAAGTCCACGTCGCCCAGATGCACGCCTATGGCCGCGAGCTTGCGGCCCCGGATGTACGGCCAGGCACGCCGCCAGAGCGCCCGGTTCATCCGCATGAACTCCAGCGTGTCCTGCGTCGCCGCGCAGCGCACCGACCGCGCCCACGGCGGCGCGCCCATCGGTGACAGATGCAGCGCGAAACTGCCCGCGACGCGCGCCTCCCGTCGCAGCCGCGCGGCCGCCTTCTCGATCAGCCATCGCGACACCAGATAGGCCTCGGCGGGGGCGCGGAATTCCGGCGCCAGCACCTTCGAGTTGCCAAAGCCACCACGCCGCGTCTTGACCAGCGGGATGGGCTCGCCCTGCAAGGACCGGACGAAGCGCTCTCCCTCGACCGATCGCCAGATGGCGCGCGCGTGGCGCGGGTCGAGGCGGCACAGCGACACCATGTCCCGCACGCCGGCCGCCTCCAGCCGGGTGCGCATCGAGCGCGAGATGCCCGGCAGATCGTCCAGCGCCAGGTCCGCGATCCGGCCGGGCATGTTGTCGGGCCCGAGGTGCTGGCAGCCGTCCGGCTTCTCAAGCTTCCCTGCGATCTTGGCCAGCAGGTGATTCGGCCCGATCCCGGCCGAGAACCGCAGGCATACGCCGACCTCGGCCGCCACCGCGGACTTGAGCCGTGCGACCAGCGCGCGGGCACCGTCCAACTCGGTGGCCTCGCCAGAGAGGACGATCTGAAATTCATCCACCGAGCGGATGCGCTCCAGTTCGGCATACCGGTCCAGCACGGCCGCGACGCGCAGGTTGAAGCGGACATAGAGCCGGTGACGCGAAGGCAGGAAGACGATGCCGGGACAGAGTGATCGTGCGTCGGGTACGCTGGTGCCGGTCTTCACCCCGAAAGCCTTGGCCTCATACGAGGCCGCGACACAGCAGCCCTTCTCATTCTCCATGGCGGTGATGGCAACCGGCTGGCCGCGAATCGCGGGGTTCAGCTGCTGCTCGACGCTCGCGAAGAAGCTGTTCATGTCGATGTATAGCGTGCGGAACGGGCCCATTCTCTAGATCCTGCGGATGTTCATCGGGCCGTTAATGTTCTACTTATGTTCTCATCAGGCAAGAGGGCGAAATGGACAGGAAGCAACAGCTCGGCAACGTCTCATTCGGCGGCGCGTGGTCGGAACAGATCGCCGATGACGAGGCGCTGGCACTGGCCATGGCGCGCCTCGATGGCGCTGTCATCGACACGATGAACGACGACCTGCGGGGTGATCCTGAACTGGAGGGGGCGCTGGCGCGTACTGCTGCTGCGCACCCGAAAGGCCCGATGCTGGCCAAGGCCTGGAGCAAAGCCCTTGCTATGCCCAATCCCGGCCTGCGCTCGGCCGAGCTTCAGCGGATCGCCACGGCACTAAGGGCCGGCATTGGCGTTAGGCTTCCGGGACGCTGATTTTCACGATGGGAGGACGTGCTGTGTGGGATGTGAAAGGCTACGGCCCCGAGGATGCCGAGGAGGATCTGGTACGCAGCTATATCGCGGAAGCTTTCCCGGATGCCCTGATCGTCGATCTGCTCCAGCGCGAGGACGGCTGGTGGGGCGCCCAGCTCAGGCACCCTGGCGATAAGAGCGACCATTGGAAGTGCGTCAGGACGGCGCCAGTCGAGGATGGAGAGTATCTGGCAATCCGGATCGAAGGGCATCCGCCGTTGACGCGGTTGAGGGACTTCCAGACCGCCAGACGGTGATACAATCCTCTGCGCAACCTATTGATTTCTTCCGGAATGATTTTGTATCATCATCCCTCTTTGATGATTGAAAGTTAAAGATTAGTTCGGTTCCTCACCGTCCGCCAATTTCCCCATTTTCTCGCCCCTTAAAGACTTGAAAACTAAGGGATTCATCCGTTGCCTCCTGCAATGGGTGCCGAAATCGGCTTGTATTGCACCACTTTTTGCACCACATTTTGTCGCACGTCAACCTTGCTTTCTGGACGATCTGGCGCAATATGGCGGCATGAAAAAGATCACTCCGACCCTGCGCGGCGATACCTATTATCTGCGGAAGCGGGTGCCGATCCGGTATTCGGTGATCGAGCATAAGGAACTGGTCCACATATCGCTGGCGACAGACAGCTTCGACGTTGCCCGCCGGAAGGCCCCGGAGGTCTGGGCGCAGATGATCGAGGCTTGGGAGGCCAAGCTGGACGGCCACGACACGGAGGGCGAGGCGCGGATGAAGGCGGCGCGGAACCTGGCGCAACGGCGGGGTTATCGCTATCTGGACGCGCCAGAGGTTGCACGGTTGCCGCTTGAAGAAATCCTGAAGCGCGTCGAATCTATCGTGGACAAACGCGGCCGGCTCGACATGAAGGAAGCCGAGGCTGCGCTTGGGCTGGTCCCAACCCCGGCGCTGACGGTTTCCCAAGCCTATGATGAATTTTACCGGGTGGCGGGCGACCGGATCGTCGGAAAGAGCCCGGATCAGCTGCGGCGCCACAAGGCCCCGCGCTTGAAGGCCACGAACAATTTCATCGCCGTGATCGGGAACAAGCAGCTTGCGGATGTGACCACTGACGACATGTTCGCTTTCCGGGCGAAATGGCTGGAACGGGTCGCGGCGGGCGAGGTGAAGGCGGAATCGGCCAACAAGGACTTCATCTATCTCGGCGCGATGTGGCGCGCTGTCGCGCAGGCCAAGGGTATAGCCCTTCGTTTCGATACGGACGGGCTGGCGCTTTCGGCCAGCAAGGGCAAGAAGGCGACCCGGCCGCCGTTCAGCGATAAATGGATCAAGGAAAAGCTGCTGGCTCGTGACGCCCTGAGCGGCTTGAACATCGAGGCCCGCACTATCCTGCTGGTCATGGTCAACACCGGCGCGCGGCCGTCCGAAATTGCAGGCTTGCTGCCCGAGGAAATCCGGCTGGATGGAAAGGTGCCGCACATCATCATCCAGCCCAACGCGAACCGGCACCTGAAGAACCGACACAGCGAGCGGTATATCCCGCTGACCGGCGTGAGCATTGAGGCGATTCGGGCCATGCCAGGCGGCTTCCCGACCTATGCGCAGAAAAGCGCGACCCTTAGCGCGACGGTGAACAAGTTCCTGGCCGAGAACGGGCTGCTCGAAACGGAGCAACATTCCATGTATTCGCTCAGGCATGCCTTCGAGGACCGGATGCTGACGGCGGGGATAGACGAGCGCATCAGGCGCGACCTCATGGGCCACGGTCTGAAGCGCGAGAGATACGGCAAGGGCTCGGACATGGAGCATGTCCACGGCCTGCTGCTGCCGCTGGCGCTCTAGCCCCGGTGGGCGCGCAACGCCTTTGCCAGGTTCATCACGCCCGCAATTCCCGCCGCTTCTGCCGCGACATGCTGTTCGCAGGCCGTCAGCATCTTGTCGATCTCGCGAGTATCGCCGCCGGCGGCGCGGGCAATGGATCGACCAAGCATCGTGGCCAAGCCTTCAATCACCGCGCCCGCCCGGTCGAGATCGCCATCTTTCATTGCTGCGTTCATTTCAGGGCCGCAAAGCGTAACCAGTTGGTCGAAGAACTCGGCCATCAGTTCGCTTTCCTGGCCTGCGCCAGCGCGCGGGCGCGGGCGCGGGGATCATCCATGCGCCTGGCCGCCATCTCGGCACGAGCCGCCAGCAATTCGGCATCCAGCCGCTCGAAGATCGGCAGAGCGGCAATGTCCTGTTCCACCACGCGAGCCAGGATCAGATGCGCCCGCTCCAGATCGGCCATGAAAGCCGGGCTGATCCGCTGCGGGGTTCCATCAAGAGGCATCAATCCTTCCCGACAGGGCGCGCAGGGCGGCTTCGAGCGCGTGCATCAGGTCGCTATGGACGATGTAGCACATCTCACCGTCATCAGCCTCAATGCCGTCTTTACGGCCATGCCCGGCGCGGTAGGTGGTGCTGGCTCCGTCGAGCAGTTCGCGCGCCGCTTCTACGACCGTCTCACTGGGCTGCGGGGCTGGCGTCAGGGCGGCAATCTCGATTTGAAGGTCAGAAATCAGCTTGCCCTGTGCAAAGCATTTCCAGCCGATTGTTTTCTTGGTCAGCCGATCTCGCTCTGCTGTCCACGCTTTCTGGACTTGCTCAACCGTCAGCCCTGCCTCGCAGGACCGCGCCTCCTGCACGTCCCCGCCGCGCTCGGGTGGGTGGGCGTAGAGGGGTGTCCATCGATCATGAGTCGCTCGGCCAATGCCGGCGATTAGGTGGACATGCATGGCCGTCTCTGGGTCCAGCTCCGTGCCGGTGGCGGTAAGCATCTCGATCTGCTCCAGAGCAGAGACAAGATCGTCTTGGGTGATGTGCGCCAGCCGCGGCGCTTCCTCGGCCGGGCCCTGCCAGGTGCTGCGGCCGATCTCAACCGAGACATGCCGTGACCTGATTATCGCACGGGGCACGGTTGTTTCTCAAGAGGGGAGTGGCGGTTCCCAGGCGACAGCGGCCGTTTCCCCAGCGTTGCGGCGGAGGCGCTTGCGGCAATCGGGTTCGATCCGGCTACGGGCCAACAGATTGAACCGAAACGGCCAAAGGCCGAGAGTTGACAACTAGCATAACAGCGATCACATCGTCACCCATCTGTGAGAGGGTTGTGATGTTTACGAAAATTGGAAAAATGGCGGCCGTCTTGGCGGTCGCAGGCTGCGCGACAACTTCGGTTACGCCCGTTGCGAAGAACAAGCTCACCCGCTCCTCGGCACTGCGAGCATCACCACCTCGCAGCTCGTCGGGATCGATCCCGAGGCCGGCTGGGCACGAACCGCGTCAAGATGGTATCGGCTCGGCCGATCCATCGACGCCCTCGAGGCGGAATTGGCGGAATCCCTGAACGGGAAGAACACTGAGGCCGACGTCATCCGGTTCACCCTTCCCGGTTTCATCAACATCGACGATCCCGCGCTTCTGGCGCAACTGCTGGCCGAATATATCAAGCGGGTGCGCAAGATCGACGCGGCGGACCGGGCCGCCTCCGGGAAGGAGGAGTAAAAATGCACTGGTTCACCGCCGATCCGCATTATGGCCATGATCGGATCATCGGTTTCTGCGACCGTCCGTTCCCGGATGTGGCCGCGATGAACGCCCACTTGTTGGCCGAATGCCGAGCCCGGGTCCAGCCAATCGGGCGCAGGGTTTCTATGTCTACCGCGAAGGCCGCCTGATCCAGGATGGCGGATGGCTGGATGTCTTCGGCTTTCCCGAACCACATACATCACTGCTGCGCATCGAGTTCGATTTCGGCCACGCGCTTGACGAAGCGTTCAGGATCGACGTGAAGAAGTCGCGCATCCTGTTCCATCCCGACCTGGAAGAGGGCCTGCGCAAACTGTTGCAGCCTGTCTATCGCGAGGCCGGGCAGCGCTATCGCCGCACAAATCGCGACGATGCCAACACCAGACAGACGGTCGACCACAGCAGCGCGAACAAGAACATCGCAGGCACCGGCAACACCGCCAAGCCGCAGGTGGCCTCGATCGATTCCGCTACGCAGACGGCAGAGATATCCAACAACCACGGTGACCTGCCACGGGATTTTTCCTCCACGCTCGATTAGCGTCCGCCCCACCTTGAGGACGGACAATGAAGCGAACGAGATTCACGGACGAGCAGATCCACGCTTCCTGTCCGACGTCGAGGGCTTGCTGATGGAGGCCGGCGCGTCGCGCGAGATGATGGACGCGGTGTGGCAGCGCTGGCTGGAAACCCTGCCGGACCAGTCGATGCGCACCAGCCGCATCCACCGCAAGAACCGGCTGGGCTTCAACCAGGATGCGATCCGCGCCTTCTCGTCGGCCATGTTCCACGGCGCGCACCAGACCGCGCGCCTGCGCTACGGCACCCAGATGGAAGAATCGCTGGCAGTGGCCGAGGAACAGGCAAAATCAGCGCCCGATCCGAACCGGGCCGGTTTCGTGGTGCGCGAGATGAAGCAGCGCCATGCCTTCACCATGTCACCGACCAACAACCAGTGGGTGACAAAGGCCACGACCATGGCGTTCGTCTGGTCTCTTGCGGCGAACCCGGCTGCGGCCGCGATCAACCTGACGCAGACCACCGTCGTCGGGGTGCCGCTGATGTCGGCGCGCTACAGGAAAGCGGGCGTCTCGGGCGTGACGCGGGCCCTGGCGCGCGCGTCGCGCGACTTCATGCGCGGGCAGGGAAAGGTCGCAAAGCAGGTCAAGGGCGTGCCCGTCTGGACCGATACCTGGAGCGCGGAGAACTCGGCCACCCTGTCCGGCGAAGAGCGGCGTGCCATGCAGCAGGGCTATGAATTGGGCGTGATCGACAAGACCCAGGCCCATGATCTGGCGTCGGTGGCGGATTCCGGGATCGAGCAGCGCGGCGCGCTTGTCCTCGTATTCGGCCACCAGTTCGGTGATGCTCAGAGTGGCGCGCTTCGTCGCGACCTCGGCGCCGAGGCGCGCGGCGACGGCCGCAGGCGACTGGCCGGGATAGACCGCGCGGCCCCGGACGGCGCGGTCGCAGATCACCACCGCGACGGGTAGTTCCCCGCGGCGGTTCGGGCGTTCCGCCATCGAGAGTTCGGTTCCCTGGCGGTGCGTGATATGCTGGGGTAGGGCGCGCGCTACGGGGACCTTACGACCCGCGATTGCGGCGCATTCTGCACCACAAAAAATGCGGCACGCGAATCTTGCAGTGCGTTGTTTTTGCTGATATTTGTTGATAAATTACGGACTCACCGTCCGCCACCGCCCCAAGCAGCCCCACCATCGCGCCCTTAGCGGCCCGGACCCGGATCGCGCGATGCGGACCTTGCCCGCGGCGGCCTCATTGTCGCGCTTGCGCGGGAGCAGGCCGGCCTGCCGGTCGGGCCCATCACCCAGGCGAAACGATAACGTACGCCAAAGCGGCCGGGTTCATGGCCGGCGCGGCGGCCTTGGCTGGCATGGACCAGGACGGGACCCGCTAGGCCCGTCCGCGTTCGCGTTTCAGCTTGACCATCTTGCGGGTGATCATCTGCCGCTTGATCGGGCTCAGGTAATCCAGGAACAGCTTGCCGTCCAGGTGGTCGATCTCGTGCTGGGCGCAGGTGGCCCAGAGCCCGTCGAACTCGCGTTCCTGCGTCTTGCCGTCAAGGCCCAGCCAGTGCACGCGCACCTGGGCCGGGCGGGTCACGTCGGCATATTGCTCGGGGATGGACAGGCAGCCTTCCTCATAGGTGTTCAGCGCCTCGGACCGCCAGGTGATCTCGGGGTTGACCATGACGATGGGATTGCGCGGGGCCTCGGGGTCCTTTTCGCAATCCATGACGTAAAGCCGCGACAGCACGCCCACCTGCGGCGCGGCCAGGCCCACGCCCGGCGCGTCATACATGGTGGCCAGCATGTCGGCGGCCAGGGTCTCGACCTCGGGGGTGATGCGGGCTACCGGCTCGCAGGGCTTCTTCAGCCGCGGATCGGGGTGGAGGATGATGCTGCGCAATGTCATGCCCGTGATCTAGGGCAAGGCTTGGCCTTGCGCAACAAGCCGCTATGCTGCGCCGGAACGGAAAAACGAGGGGGAACCATGACCCGGCCCGATTTCGACGAGATCATCGACCGCACCGGCACCGCCTGTTCGAAATGGGACGACATGCAGGCGGCCTATGGCGTCTCGCCCCAGGACGGGATCGCGATGTGGGTTGCGGATATGGATTTCCGCCCGCCAGCAGCCGTCCAGCGCGCGGTCGAGGCGATGGCGGCCCATGGCATCTATGGCTATCCCGGCGCCAATGCCGCCTATACAGAGGCGATCCGCTGGTGGATGGACAGCCGTCACGGCTGGCAGATCCAGCCGGACTGGATCCTGTCGGCGCATGGGCTGGTCAACGGCACGGCGGTCTGCGTCGATGCCTTTACCCAGCCGGGCGACCGGGTGATCCTCATGACCCCGGTCTATCACGCCTTTGCCCGCGTCATCCGCGCCGCAGGCCGCGAGGTGGCCGAGTTTCCGCTGGCCATGCAGGACGGGCAGTACCGCATGGACTGGGAAAACTGGCAAAAGCTGCTGACCGGGCGCGAGCGGATGCTGATCCTGTGTTCGCCCCACAACCCCGGCGGACGGGTCTGGAGCGCCGAGGAATTGCGCCAGGTCGCCGATTTCTGCGCCGCCCATGACCTGATCCTGGTCTCGGACGAGATCCACCATGACCTGGTCCTGCCTGGCAGCCCGCGCCATTCCGTGCTGGCGACCGTGGCGCCGGATGCCGCGCCGCGGTTGGTGACGCTGAGCGCGGCCACCAAGACCTTCAACATCGCTGGCGCCCATATCGGCAACCTGATCGTCGCTGACGAGCAGTTGCGCAAGCGCCTGCAAACCCGCCTGGCGGCCCAGGGCATCTCGCCCGGCCTGTTCGGGCCGGGCATGGTCGCCGCCGCCTATTCCCCCGAGGGGGCGGCCTGGGTCGATGCGCTGCTGGCCTATCTGGACGGCAACCGGCGGCTGTTCGACCAGGGGGTGGATGCGATTCCCGGCCTGCGCTCGATGCCCTTGCAGGCGACCTACCTGGCCTGGGTGGATTTCTCGGGCACCGGCATGGAGGGGCCTGCGTTCACCCGCCGCGTCGAGCAGGGCGCCCGCATCGCCGCCAACCATGGCGGCACCTTCGGCAGCGGCGGCGAGGATTTCCTGCGCTTCAACCTGGCCACGCCGCGGGCGCGGGTGGCCGAGGCGGTGGCGCGGCTGCAAGAGGCGTTCCGCGACCTGCAATGAACCGGCTTGGCGGATTTTTCGCGGCGCTGTGCCTGCTGGCCGCGCTTTGGGCGCTGTGGATGCTTTGGTCGCCGGCGCCGGGTCCGCTGGGGCCGCCGCGGCCGAGCGTCGAATATCGCCCGTCCAAGGGGGAGGCCGGTCAGATCGCCTCGCCCGTGCGGCGCATCCTGGTCGAGAAGGCCGCGCGGCGCATGACCGTCTGGCAGCAGGACGGACCGCCCCGGACCTTTCGCATCGCGCTGGGCTTCGCGGCCCAGGGCGACAAGCTGCGCGAAGGGGACGGCCGCACCCCCGAGGGCGTCTTTCGCATCGACAGGCTGAACCGGCAAAGCGCCTATCACCTGTCGCTGGGCATCGACTATCCGCAGCCCCGCCACCGCAAGGCGGCGCGCGCCCAGGGCGTCAGCCCCGGCGGCGACATCATGATCCACGGCCAGCCGAACCGGCTGCCCCAGGGCCATCGGCTCAGCGGCGATTGGACCGCCGGCTGCATCGCCGTCGGCAATGCCGAGATCGAGGAAATCTTCGCCCATGCCCGCATCGGCACCGAGGTCGAGATCCGGCCCTGACCGGCGGCCTGTATGGCACCTTGCCGCAGCCGCTGGCCGCGGCTAAGGCAAGGCATGATGTCCAGCCGCTATACCCCCCATTTGCGCGCGACGCTTGCGCTTGGCCTGCCGCTGGTCGGCAGCCACCTGGCGCGCATGACGATCCATGTCGCCGATACGGTCATGATCGGCTGGTATGGCGTGGCCGAACTGGCGGCGCTGGTCATCGCCGTGTCCTTCTTCAACATCCTGTTCTTCCTGGGCATGGGGTTCGGCATCGGCGTGATGGGGCTGATCGCCGCCGCCATCGCGCGCGGCGACGAGGTCGAGGTGCGCCGCTCGGCCCGCATGGCGCTGTGGCTGTCCATCGGCTTTGCCGTGGCGGTGATCCCGGCCCTGTGGCATTCCGAGCCGATCCTGCTGGCCATCGGGCAAGAGCCGGTGGTGGCGCGGCTGGCGCAGGATTACCTGCGCATCGCCGGCTTCGGGCTGATCGCGGTGCTGTGCCAGTTGACGCTGAACAGCTATCTGGCGGCGATGGAGCGGACGCAGGTGGTGCTGTGGATCACCCTGGCCGGGCTGCCGCTGGTCATCGTGCTGAACTGGCTGCTGATCTTTGGCAATCTGGGGGCGCCGGAACTGGGGGTGCGGGGCGCCGCCATCGCTGCCGTGGCGGTGCAGTTCACCCAGCTTGCGGCGATCGCCGCCTATGCGGCCTGGCTGCCCGATGCGCGCAAGTTCCACCTGTTCCAGCGTTTCTGGCGCCCTGACTGGCCGGGGATGCGGACGGTCTTCGTGCTGGGCCTGCCCATCGGCCTGACCATGCTGGCCGAAGGCGGGCTGTTCGTCGGCTCGAACGTGATGATGGGCTGGATCGGCACGCGCGAACTGGCGGCGCATGGCATCGCGCTGCAACTCGCCTCACTAACTTTCATGCTGCATCTGGGCATGTCGAACGCCGCCACCGTGCGCATCGGCCAGGCCAAGGGACGGGGCGACGCGGCCTGGATGCGCGACGCGGGCGTGACGGTGACGGTGGTCTCGGCCGTCATCGCGGCGCTGGCGGTCGCGGGGTTCGAGCTGTTCCCGCGCCCGCTGGTCGGGCTTTACCTGGACGCCAGCGCCCCCCAGACGCCGGCCATCATCGAGATCGCCGCGGGGCTGTTGTTCTATGCCGGGCTGTTCCAGTTGATGGACGCGATGCAGGTGATCGCGCTGGGGCTTTTGCGCGGGGTGCAGGACACCCGCGTGCCCATGGTGATCGCCGGGATCAGCTATTGGCTGGTGGGCATGCCGGTGGCATACGGCCTGGCCTTTCCGGCCGGGCTGGGACCGGCGGGCCTGTGGCTGGGACTTCTGGCCGGGCTGAGCCTGGCGGCGCTGCTGCTGATGCGCCGCTTCTGGCGCGGGCTGGCGCGCGGGGACTGGACCGGCCAGCCTGCGGCGGGCTAGTCTGGCGCTGCAGAAGTCAGGAGGTCCGCCATGCGCCCGGTTTTCGTCCAGTTCCGTTGTTCGCCCGGCAAGACCTATGAGGTCGCCGACGCGATCTACGACCGCGAGATCGTGAGCGAGCTTTACTCGACCTCGGGCGATTACGACCTTTTGGCCAAGATCTATGTGCCCGAGGACCAGGATGTCGGGCATTACCTGTCCGAAAAGCTGTTCGACATCCCGCATATCGTGCGGACGCTGACCACGATCACCTTCAAGGCCTTTTAAGGGGGGCTTTGCCCCCGCGCGTTCCGCGCTCCCCCAGGATATTTGGACACGAAAGAAGCGCCGGCATGGATGCCCTTGCGCAAGCCCGGTCTTTGGGCTTCTTTGGCGCCATGACACGCTTTCGCTTTGCGCCCATCCCGGCCGCGCTGCCCGCCACGGTTCCCTTTACCGGCCCCGAGACGCTGGAGCGCCGCCGCGGCGCGCCTTTCCTGGCCCGGCTCGGCGCCAATGAGAACGGCTTCGGCCCCTCGCCCAGGGCTGTGGCGGCGATGGCGCGGGCGGCGGCCGAGGTCTGGAAATACGCCGATCCCGACAGCCACGACTTGCGCCATGCGCTGGCCGCGCATCACGGTGTCGGGCCGCAAAACATCATGATCGGCGAGGGGATCGACGGGCTTCTGGGTCTTCTGGTCCGGCTGATGGTCGCGCCGGGCGAAACGGTGGTCAGTTCCGACGGCGCCTATCCGACCTTTCACTATCATGTCGCGGGGTTCGGCGGCCGGTTGGTGAAGGTGCCCTATCGCAAGGATGCCGAGGATCCCGAGGCGCTGATCGCCGCCGCGCGCCGGACCGGGCCGCGTCTGGTCTATCTGGCCAATCCCGACAACCCGATGGGCAGTTGGCACCGGGGCGCGCGGATCGAGGCGATGCTGGACGATCTGCCCCAGGGCAGCCTGCTGGTGCTGGACGAGGCCTATGCCGAATTCGCCCCCGCCGACGCGATGCCACGGATCGACCCCGAGGATGCGCGCGTGATCCGCTTTCGCACCTTTTCCAAGGCTTATGCCATGGCGGGCGCGCGGGTCGGCTATGCCATCGGTCCGGCGGAACTGATCGCCGGCTTCGACCGTATCCGCAATCATTTCGGCATCAACCGCATGGCCCAGATCGGCGCCCTGGCGGCGCTGGAGGATCGCGACTGGCTGGCCCATCTTCTGGCCGAGACCGGCGCGGCCCGCGCCCGGCTTGCCGCGATCGCGGGCGAGAACGGGCTGACGGCGCTGCCCTCGGCCACGAATTTCGTGGCGATCGACTGCGGGCGCGACGGCGCCTTTGCCGGCGCTTTGCTGGAAGGGTTGGCGCAGCACGGCATCTTCGTGCGCATGCCCGGCGTCGCCCCCCTGGACCGCTGTATCCGCGTCTCTTGCGGGCCGCGGGCGGAACTCGACGCCTTTGCCCAGGCGCTGCCCAGGGTTCTCAAGGCGCTGGCCTGACCGTTTCACCGTTTCACAAATACTCCTGCGGCCGCGCCGCCTGCGCGGGTCAGTCGAGGGGTAGCGCCGTGGTCGCCTTCAACTCCTCCATCGACAGAAGCGCGGTGACGTTGTGGATGCGCACCTCGGCGATCAGCGCCTGGTAGAAGCGGTCATAGGCCCGCGCATTGCGCACCCGCACCTTCAGGATATAGTCGATGTCGCCGGCCAGGCGATGCGCCTCGATCACCTCGGGGCGGGCGCGCACCGCGGCCAGGAAGCGGCGCGCCCAGTCCGGGTCGTGTTCGCTGGTGCGCACCAGCACGAAGAAGCAGGCGTCGAGCCCCAGCGCATCGGGGTCGAGCAGCGCCACCTGGCCGCGGATCACCCCGGCCTCGCGCAGCTTGCGAATCCGGTTCCAGACCGGCGTCTTGGACGCGCTGACCCGCACCGCGATGTCGTCCAGCGACAGCGTCGCGTCCTCTTGCAGCAGGGACAGGATTTTGCGGTCGGTATCGTCCAGCCGGATGGGAGTTTGCCTGTTATCGCTCATCGTGAAACCTGGTCCTTGCTGCGCCGCTGTCTTGCGGAGATGTTTCTTATTTTTCCGCCCCACTCGTCAATATGCGGGATTTTTTTCTATATTGGCGACAGAGGAAAAGAAAGGCAAAGGCCATGTCCAAGGGCTTCACCCCATCCCCCGCGACCCCCGGCGTCATCACCGCGAATGACCTGCGCATGGGCCATTGCGTGTGGATGCGCGACGGCCGGTGGACCGCGGACCCGCGCGCGGCCGAGCTGTTCGAGGACGAGGCCATCGCCGAACTGGCGCTGCTCGACGCGGTCTCTCAGGCCGATCTGGTGGTCGGCCCCTATCTGGTCGAAGCGAAGCGTGGCGCCGACGGCCGCCCCGAGCCGGCGCATTTCCGCGAGGCGTTCCGGCGCAGCGGCCCGACCCACAAGCATTTCCAGCAAGCCGAAGCCGAGGCCAGCCATGTTTGACGCGCGCCCCCAGCATAACGACCAGCATCGCGAATACCTGCGCCACCGCACCCAGCAGTTCCGCCAGCAGGTCCAGCGCCGCCTGGACGGCAGCCTGACCGAAGAGGAATTCCGCCCGCTGCGGCTGAAGAACGGCGTCTATCTGCAACTGCATTCCTATATGTATCGGGTGGCGATCCCCTATGGCGCGCTGACCCCGGACCAGTTGCGCATGCTGGGCCACGTGGCCGAGCGCTGGGACCGCGGCTATGGCCATTTCACCACCCGCACCAATATCCAGTTCCACTGGCACAAGCTGGTCGATATCCCCGATTCGATGGAGGCGCTGAACTCGGTCGGCATCCACTCGATCCAGACCTCGGGCAATACCATCCGCAACGTCAATGCCGATGCCTTCGCCGGCGCCGCCGATGACGAGCTGGAGGATCCGCGCCCCTGGGCCGAACTGATCCGCATCTGGTCCACCGACCATGCCGAATTCCAGTTCCTGCCGCGCAAGTTCAAGATCTCGGTCTCGGCCGGCAAGCAGGACCGCTCGGCGGTTTCGGCCTATGACATCGGGCTGCGCATCGTCGAGCGGGACGGCCAGCGCGGCTTTCAGGTCTGGGTCGGCGGGGGCTTGGGCCGCACGCCCTATCTGGGCCAGGTGATCCGCGATTTCCTGCCGCAGGCGGACCTGCTGCCCTATCTGGAGGCGATCCTGTCGGTCTATAACCTGACCGGCCGGCGCGACAACAAGTGGAAGGCGCGGATCAAGATCACCGTGGCCGAACGCGGCCTTGACGTGTTCCGCGCCGATGTCGAGGCAGAGTTCGCGCAGCGCCGCCAGCAGTTCTCGGGGCTGGACCAGGAGATCTTGCGCGACCTGCGCGCCCGGTTCGCGCCGCCCGAATTTCGCGACGCGCCGGTTCAGGGCTATGAGGCGGCACGGGCGGCGAACGGCGCCTTCCGCTCCTGGACCGATACCAACCTGCACCCGCACCGCATTCCGGGCTATGCCAGCGTCATCGTCACGCTGAAGGCGCCGGGTGCCACGCCGGGCGACATGAGCGCCGAACAGATGCGGCTGGTGGCCGACCTGGCCGAGCGGCTGGCCCATGGCGACATCCGGGTGAACCACGACCAGAACCTCGTCCTGCCGCATGTGCGCAAGGCCGACCTGCCCGAGCTTTACGAGGCGCTGCGCGCGGTCGGGCTGGCCACGGCGAATTTCGGCAAGATCACCGACATCATCTCTTGCCCTGGCATGGACTATTGCACCCTGGCGACCGCGCGCTCGATCCCGATCGCGCAGGACATCGCCGCGCATTTCCGCGCCCGCGGGCTGGAGGACGAGATCGGCGAGATGAAGATCCGCATCTCGGGCTGCATCAACGCCTGCGGCCATCACCACCTGGGCCATATCGGCATCCTGGGCCTGGACCGGGCAGGGGTCGAGAACTACCAGATCACCCTGGGCGGCGACGGCTATGAGACCCCGACCCTGGGCCAGCGCGCCGGCGCGGGCTTCCCGGCGGACCAGGTGGTGCCCGCCATCGACCGGCTGGTCGATGCCTATCTGGAACTGCGGGAATCGCCCGACGAGCGGTTCCTTGACGCCTATCGCCGTCTGGGGGTAGCTCCGTTCAAGGCGGCGCTGTATCCGGCCGATGCTTGACCAGACGCTGGACGCGCGCGCGGCGCGGCTGAACGACCGCTATCGCCACCACGCGGCGACCGAGGTGCTGCGGCATGCGCTGCGCGATCCCGACCTGGGCGCGACCACGCTGGTTTCCAGCTTCGGGGCGGAATCGGTGGTGCTTTTGCACATGGTCTCGGTGGTGGCGCCGGGGACGCCGGTGCTGTTCATCGACACGATGATGCTGTTCCCCGAAACGCTGGACTATCAGCTTGAGGTGACGGAAAGGCTGAAGCTGACCGATGTGCGGCTGATCCGCGCCACCGAGCGCGAGGTGGCGCTGAACGACCCGGACGGCACGCTGCACCAGTTCAATGCCGATGCCTGCTGTGATCTGCGCAAGACCGTGCCGCTGGAACGCGAACTGGCAAGGTTCGATGCCTGGATCACCGGCCGCAAGCGCTTCCAGGGTGGCGAGCGCCAGCGGCTGGATTTCTTCGAATCCGAGCCGCCGTCGCGGCTGCGCATCAACCCGCTGGCCCATTGGCGTCCGCAAGACGTCCAGGACTACATGGCCGAGAACAACCTGCCGCGCCATCCGCTGGTCGCCAGGGGCTATGCCTCGATCGGCTGCGCCCCCTGCACCTCGCCCATCAAGCCGGGCGAGGATCCGCGCGCCGGCCGCTGGCGCGGCAGCGGCAAGACCGAATGCGGCATCCATTTCATCGGCGGCAAGATGGTCCGCGCAGGAGCGAACACATGAGCGATTTCTTTCTGGTCCGCGACGACGGCTTCCACTCCCATGACGGGGCCGAGCCGGTCACGCTGACGGCCGACACCGATCCGGCCGGCCTTGGGGCCTGGCTGGAGCATGACCTGATCGCCATCGACTTCCCGGCCATGACCGACGGGCGCGGCTTTTCACTGGCCCGGCTGCTGCGCCAAAAGGGCTACAAGGGCCGGCTGCGCGCCGTGGGCAAGCTGATCTCGGACCAATATGCCATGGCCCGCCGCGTCGGCTTCGACGAGGTGCAGATCCCCGCAGCGCTGGCCGAGCGCCAGCCGCAGGAACAATGGCTCTATCGTGCCGATTGGCGCGACTGGGACCATCGGTCGCGGCTCGCCGGCTGAAACCTGGGGTTTCGCCCCGCCCTCCCATGCATTAGATAGACCGGGAATCCCGACCATGACACTGGATCTTTCCGTGGACCTCGCCGCCAAACCCGCCAAGACGCTGCCCGACGCCCAGACCGTGACCGCGGTCCGGCACTGGACCGACCGGCTGTTCTCGTTCCGGGTGACGCGGCCGGCCAGCCTACGCTTCCGTTCGGGCGAATTCGTGATGATCGGCCTGCCGGACGACAACGGCAAGCCGATCCTGCGCGCCTATTCCATCGCCTCGCCCAATTGGGACGAGGAGCTGGAATTCTATTCGATCAAGGTGCCGGACGGGCCGCTGACCTCGCGCTTGCAGAACATCCAGCCGGGCGACCAGATCATCCTGCGGCCCAAGCCCGTGGGCACGCTGGTGCTGGACGCGCTTTTGCCCGGCAAGCGGCTGTGGTTCCTGGCCACCGGCACCGGCATCGCCCCCTTTGCGTCGCTGATGCGCGACCCCGAAACCTATGAGCGCTACGAGCAGGTGGTGATGATGCATACCTGCCGCACCGCCGACGAGCTGGCTTACGGCCGCGACCTGGTCGAGAACCTGAAGCACGACCCGCTGCTGGGCGAGCTTTACGGCGAGGAATTCGCCGGCCGCCTGCGGTATTACCCGACGACGACGCGGGAAGAATCGCCCCATATGGGCCGGATTACCGACAACCTGGCTTCGGGCAAGGTGTTCGCGGACCTGAACCTGCCGGCCATGGATGCGGCGAATGATCGCGCCATGATCTGCGGCAGCCTGGCCTTCAACACCGATGTGAAGGCGGTGCTGGAAGGGTTCGGCCTGCGCGAGGGCGCCAATAGCGATCCCAAGGAATTCGTGGTCGAAAAAGCCTTTGTCGGCGACGGAATCTGACCAAACCGGGGGCTTTGCGCCCCCGGACCCCCGCAGGATATTTGGACACGAAAGAAGCCCGGCGTTGACAGTTCGCCGGGCGATGGCCATGTTCCGGCGCCGAATCAAGCGAAGGAATTTTCATGCCCGTCGTCGTCGTTGAATCTCCGGCCAAGGCCAAAACGATCAACAAATACCTGGGCGACGACTATACGGTTCTGGCCTCGTTCGGGCATGTGCGCGACCTGCCGCCCAAGGATGGCAGCGTCGATCCCGAGACGGATTTCACCATGAAATGGGAAGTCGCGGCGGAATCGAAAAAGCATGTCAAGGCGATCCGCGATGCGCTGGCCTCGGATCCGAACCTGATCCTGGCCACCGACCCCGACCGCGAGGGCGAGGCGATTTCCTGGCACCTGCTGGAAACCCTGGCGCCGGCCCTGAAGAAGGGCGCCGAGGTCAGCCGCGTCACCTTCAACGCCATCACCAAATCCGCCGTGACCGAGGCGATGGCCAATCCGCGCCGGATCGACCAGCCGCTGGTCGATGCCTATCTGGCGCGGCGGGCGCTGGACTACCTGGTCGGCTTCAACCTGTCGCCGGTCCTGTGGCGCAAGCTGCCGGGCGCCAAGTCGGCGGGCCGGGTGCAATCGGTCGCCCTGCGCATCATCGTCGATCGCGAGATGGAGATCGAGGCGTTCAAGGCCCGCGAATACTGGTCGGTCCATGCCCGGCTGGCGACGCCGCGCGGCGACGAATACGACGCGGCGATGACCGTCTTCGGCGGCAAGAAGCTGGACCGCTTCGACCTTGCGACCGAGGAGCAGGCCAAGCTGGCCGTGGCCGCCATCGCCTCGCGCGACCTGTCGGTGGCCAGTGTCGCGTCGAAGCCGGCAAGCCGCAATCCCTGGCCGCCCTTCATGACCTCGACCCTGCAACAGGAGGCCAGCCGCAAGCTGGGCCTGGGCGCGCGGGCCTGCATGTCGGCGGCGCAGCGGCTTTATGAGGCGGGCCATATCACCTATATGCGGACCGACGGCATCGACATGGCGCCCGAGGCGGTGATGGCCGCGCGCGATTCGATCAAGGCGCGCTTCGGGGCGGAATACCTGCCCAAAAGCCCGCGCATGTACAAGAACAAGGCCAAGAACGCGCAGGAAGCGCATGAATGCATCCGGCCGACCGACATGTGGCTGTCGCCCGACAAGCTGCCGGTCGCCGACAAGGACCAGAAGGCGCTTTACGACCTGATCTGGAAGCGCACCCTGGCCAGCCAGATGGAATCGGCGCGCATGGAACGCAGCACGGTCGAGATCGGTTCGGCCGACGGCCAGGTCGGGCTGCGCGCAACCGGCCAGGTCATGCTTTTTGACGGCTTCCTGCGGGTCTATGACCAAGGTCGCGACGACGAGGAGGACGAGGACGGCCGCCGCCTGCCCCAGATCGAGCAGGGCGAGGCGGCGCGCAAGGTCGGCGGCGCCTTTGCCGCGGAATATGAAAAGGCCCTGGGCACCGGGGATGCGCTGATCGAAAGCGCGGCTTCGGGGCAATTGTCGGCGCCGGGCCTGGTCGCCGACGAGGCCGCCGCCATCGCCGCGCGGCGGCATTTCACCCAGCCGCCGCCGCGCTATACCGAGGCGACGCTGGTCAAGCGCATGGAAGAGCTGGGGATCGGCCGGCCTTCGACCTACGCCTCGATCATCGGCACGATCCAGGATCGCGATTATGTCCGCAAGGAACAGAACCGCCTGATCCCCGAGGACAAGGGCCGGCTGGTCACGATCTTTCTGCTGAAATATTTTCCGCGCTATGTCAGCTACGATTTCACTGCCGACCTAGAGGGGGAACTCGACGACATTTCTTCGGGCGAGCGCGCCTATCGCGAGGTGCTGCGCCGGTTCTGGCGGGACTTCAGCGCCGCGCTGGAAGGCACCAGCGAGCTGCGCATCAGCGAGGTGCTGGATGCCATCGACGAAGCGCTTGCGCCGCAGCTTTATCCGCCTCGGCCAGACGGATCGGACCCGCGCGAATGCCCGCTGTGCCACAAGGGGCGGCTGCACCTGAAAACCGCGCGCTCGGGCGGGGCCTTCATCGGCTGCACCAACTATCCCGAATGCCGCTTTACCCGGCCGATCAGTTCGCCCGATGCCGAGGTGGTGGGCGATACCGTCCTGGGCCTGGACAATGGCGACGAGATCAGCCTGAAGAACGGCCGCTTCGGCCCCTATGTCCAACGCGGCGAGGCGACCGAGGAACAGCCGAAGCCGCCGCGGGCCTCGGTGCCCAAGGGCTGGGACCTGGCCTCGGTCGACCTGGAACGGGCGCTGGCGCTTCTGGCCCTGCCGCGAGAGATCGGCCCGCATCCCGAGGACGGCGTGCCGGTCGAGGCCGGGATCGGCCGCTACGGCCCCTATGTGAAGCATGGCGCGAAATACGCCAACCTGCCCGATGTGGACGAGGTCTTTACCATCGGCATGAACCGCGCGGTCGAGGTGCTGGCCTCGAAACAGGTGCGGGGCAGGGCGGCCGCGGCGGCGCCGCTGGCCGATCTGGGCGAGCATCCCGAAGGCGGGCCGGTGCAGGTGATGAGCGGGCGCTACGGGCCCTATGTCAAATGGGCCAAGGTGAACGCGACGCTGCCCCGCGACCTGGAACCCGGCGCGGTCACGCTGGAGCGGGCACTGGAGCTGATCGCCGAGAAGGCCGCGAAATCGGGCAAGAAGCCGGCAAGGAAGGCGGCGGCAAAGAAGCCGGCCGCAAAGAAGGCCGCCGCGAAGAAGCCGGCTGCGGCCAAGGCGAAAAAGACCGGGTGAAGCGCCCGGCTTCGCCGCCGGATTCCGGGTATTTGGAAAACGGTGAAACAAGCGGTTGCGCCGGACGTCGGGCGCTGCATGGCGTTTCACCGTTTCACAAATACTCATGACGCGGCCGGGACGCCGGCGCAGCATCGCGGCTTTCGCATGTTGATCCGGGCCGTTCTGCTGCTAGGCTCGGTCCCGCAACGGTAAGCGGAGGCCGAGATGAAGGATCGAATCGTCGCAATGGGTTGTGCTGCGGGATTGGCGCTGGGCTGGACCGGGGGGCCGGCCACGGCCCAGGACGCCGCGATATTCGACCCGATGGACCGCATCCATCCGGTCTGGGCGGAAAGCGGCATGGTTTCGGCGCAAGAACGCCTGGCGGCCGAAATCGGCCGGGACATCCTGGCCCAGGGCGGCAATGCGGTCGACGCCGGCGTGGCGGTCGCATTCGCGCTGGCCGTCACCCTGCCGCGGGCCGGCAATATCGGCGGCGGCGGCTTCATGCTGGTCCATGACGCCGAAACCGGGCAGACCCATGCCATCGACTATCGCGAGATGGCGCCGCAGGGCGCCTCGCGCGACATGTTCCTGGACGCGGCGGGCGAGGCCGACAGCGAGAAGTCGCTTTACAGCGGCGCCGCCTCGGGCGTGCCGGGCACCGTGGCGGGAATGAAGCTGGCCTTGGACAAATATGGCAGCATGGACTGGGCCGAGGTGATCGCCCCGGCGATCCGGCTGGCCGAGGAGGGCATCGCCGTCACCCCCGAGCTTGCCGACAGCATCGAGGCCGAGCGCGAGCATCTGGAGAAATTCCCGTCCAGCGCGAAGATCTTCTTCCAGGACGGCGGCGCGGCCTATCGCCCCGGCGACCGGCTGGTGCAGGCCGACCTGGCAGCAACGCTGAAGAAGATCGCCGCCGAGGGGCCGGACGGGTTTTACAAGGGCGAGGTGGCCCAGGCCATTGCCAAGGCGGTGCAAGAGGCCGGCGGGCTGATCACCGTCGAGGACATGGCCGCCTATCAGCCCGTCGAACGCGAGCCGGTGCGCGGCAGCTATCGCGGCCACGAGGTGGTGTCGATGCCGCCGCCCTCGTCCGGCGGCGTGCATCTGATCCAGATCCTGAATGCGCTCGAGGGCTATCCGATCGGCGCGCTGGGGCAGAATGCCGGCGAGACCATCCACCTGATGGCCGAGGCGATGAAGCTGGCCTATGCCGACCGCTCGGAATACCTGGGCGACCCGGATTTCGTGGATGTGCCGGTCGCGGCCCTGACCAGCAAGGATTACGCCGTCGAGATGCGCCAAAGGATCAGCGCCGATTTCGCCACGCCTTCGGTCCTGATCAAGCCGGCCGATCTTGCGCCCTACGAATCCGACCAGACCACGCATTTCTCGGTGGTGGACAAGGACGGCAACGCGGTCTCGAACACCTATACCATCAATCTTAGCTATGGTTCTGGCCTGGTGGCCGAAGGCACCGGCGTGCTGATGAACAACGAAATGGACGATTTCTCGGCCAAGCCGGGCGTGCCCAACGCCTTTGGCCTGGTGGGCGGCGATGCCAATGCAGTCGAGCCGGGCAAGCGGCCGCTGTCCTCGATGACGCCGACCATGGTGCTCAAGGACGGCAAGGTCTGGCTGGTCACCGGCTCGCCCGGCGGCGCGCGGATCATCACCACGGTGTTGCAGGTGGTCATGAACATGATCGACCACGGCATGAACGTGGCCGAGGCCTCGACCGCGCCGCGCGTCCATCACCAATGGCTGCCGGACGAGCTGCGGGTGGAAGAAGGCGTCAGCCTGGACACCATCCGCATCCTGCAAGGCAAGGGCCACAGCGTCGCGGTCAAGGAGGCCATGGGCTCGACCCAGTCGATCATGCGCGACCCCCAGACGGGGACGCTTTACGGCGCCTCGGACCCGCGCCGGCCGGATGCGGCGACGCTGGGCTACTGATCCAGATAGTCCCGCAGGGCCACGGCATTGTTGTGCCTTGTGTCCTTGGCACCGTAAAGCAGCGTGACCGGACCCTTGCGCATCAGCGCGCGCAACTCGCGCAGGGGGCCGGGATTGGCATCCAGCTCGGCGCGGTAGCGGCGGCGGAACTCGGCCCATCTCTCGGGGTCATGGTCGAACCAGTGCCGCAATTCGTCCGAAGGCGCGATCTCCTTCAGCCAGAGATCGGCCCCCAGGGTCTCGCGGCTTATGCCGCGGGGCCAGATACGGTCGACCAGCACCCTGCGGCCCTCGTGCGGGCCGGGCGGATCATAGGCGCGTCGGATGGCGAGATCTGTCATCGCATCTCCTCTTCCTTGGGAAAATTCGGACGGGGCGCATCAGGTTCCCCCGGCGTTGACATGATTTCCCAAAGCCGCGAGAACGAGGCGGACGGGACAGAAAAGGGGGCTGTCTGCCCCCTCTTGCGGCTGGCGCCGCAATTCACCCCCGAGGATATTTGGGCACGAAAGAACGACATGGCCTTCGACCAGGCGGAAATCCAGGCGCTGTTCACCCGCGACGGGCGCTATCTTTGCGCGCGCTGGGGGCGGCCGGTGGCGCCGGTGATCTTTGGCCTGGCCGATGAAAGCCTGGCGGTGTTTCGCGATGCCATCCGCGCGACGCTGGCCGATGCGCGCCATCCTCTTGCCCAGACCGATCCCGAGATGGGGGCGAACATGCTGACTTTTTTCCTGCGCGGCTGGCAGGAATTGCGGGATCTGCCGGATCTCGACGGGCTGACCGGCCAGCCCGGCCTGGCCGAGCGGCTGACCGGCAGCGATGCCGAGCAGTATAGGCTGTTCCGCTTTGACCCGGATGGCACCATCCGGGCCTGCATCGGCTTCGTGAACATGGGCGGGCGGCTGGCCGACGCCCATCCGGGCCTTTTGGCCGAGACCCTGGCCATGCGCGCCATGCTCAGCTTTGCGCGCGACGTTCTTCCGACGCCGGAACTTGCGGCGCTGATTCGCGCCGCCTACGATCCCGTCCTGCCAGGTGCTGCAACCGATCCTTCGCATGCCCTGCGCCTGGCCGCGCGCCTGCAAGCCTGAGCCCTTGCATGTCTTGCGTGTCCAAATATCCTCCGGGGGAGTCGCCGCAGGCGACGGGGGTGGAAAACCCCCTTTCTTCGCCGCCATCCGGGACTGCCATGCATCGTTTTGCCATTCGCGTCTATTACGAGGATACCGACCTTGCCGGGATCGTCTATTATGCGAACTATCTGAAGTTCATCGAGCGCGCCCGTTCGGAATGGCTGCGCGAGCTTGGGGTGGACCAGGGCGCCTTGCAGCGTGCGGGTCTGGTCTTTGCCGTGCGCCGGGTCGAGGCCGATTACCTGTCGCCGGCCCGGTTCGACGATCTGCTGACGGTCGATTCCCGGCTGCATGCGCTTAGCCCGGCGCGGATCGTGCTGGACCAGGCGGTCAGCCGCGATGGCCGGCTGCTGTTCCAGGCCCGCGTCACCCTGGCTTGCCTGGCCGCGTCGGGTCGGCCGGCCCGCATTCCGGCCGAGGTGGCAGCGCGGCTTCAACGGGCCGGTCTCGCGGGTAATTGACGCAGATTTGACGCGCCCCGGCTTTGCTCGCCGGGGGGCTTCTGCTAACTGCGCCTTAGCAGAAGCCGCATCCCAGCGGCCCAAAGGACAGGCCGAATTCCATGGAACAACTCGCCGGAGCCGGGCAGCCGGTCGATTTCTCGCTTATCGCGCTGTTCGTGCGCGCCTCGCTAACGGTCCAGGTCGTGATGGTGATCCTGGTCCTGGCCTCGTTCTGGGCCTGGGCGATCATCATCCAGAAGTTCATCGCCTATAACGCCGCCCGGCGCGAGGCAGAGCGTTTCGACCGCGCCTTCTGGTCGGGCCAGCCGCTGGACGATCTTTACGACCGCATCGGCGAGACGCCCTCGGGCCCGGCCGAACGCATCTTTTCCGCCGGCATGGCCGAATGGCGGCGCAGCCATCGCGACGACGGCAACCTGATCGCCGGCGTCACCGCGCGCATCGACCGCGCCATGAACGTCGCCATCAACCGCGAGAACGACCGGCTGACCCGCGGGCTGCCATTCCTGGCCACGGTGGGTTCGACCGCGCCCTTCATCGGGCTGTTCGGCACGGTCTGGGGCATCAAGACCGCCTTCGAGGAAATCGCGATCTCGCAGAACACCTCGCTTGCCGTGGTGGCGCCGGGCATTGCCGAGGCGCTGGTGGCGACGGCGCTTGGCCTGCTTGCGGCGATTCCGGCGGTGATCTTCTACAACAAGCTCAGCTCGGATGCCGACCGCATCACCGGCGGCTATGAAGGGTTCGCCGACGAATTCTCGACCATCCTGTCGCGCCAGTTGGACGACGAATAAGATGGGCGCGGGGATCGTCAAGCGTGGGCGCCAGGGCAGGGGCCGCACCCGCAGCCAGCCGATGGCGGAAATCAACGTCACCCCCTTCGTGGACGTGATGCTGGTCTTGCTGATCATCTTCATGGTGGCGGCGCCGCTTCTGACCGTGGGGGTGCCCTTGGAACTGCCCAAGACCGCAGCCCAGGCCGTGCCCGCCGAGCCAGAGGAGCCGCTGAGCGTCTCGGTCACGCCCGAGGGGCCGATCCTGGTCATGACCAGCGAAGTCCCGGAAGACGAGCTTGTCACCCGGCTGCGCGCCGTCGCGGCCGAACGGCAGAGCGACAAGATCTATCTGCGCGCCGACGGGGCGATCCCCTATGCCCGGATCATGCAGGTCATGGGGGCGCTGAACGCGGCCGGCTTCAACAACATCGTCCTGGTGACCGAGGCCGGTGGGCCGCGGATGGACGCGGGCGCGGACGGCTAGGCCATGGACCGGGCGGAACGCATCGGCTTTTGGATTTCGGGCGCGGCCCATGCCGGGCTGCTGGGCGCGGCGCTGGTCGGCGGCGCGCTGTTCCGGCCGCAGCCGCTGGAGGCCGTGCGCATGGCCGAGGTCGCGACCATGTCCGAGGCCGAGTTCCAGTCGCTGGCCGCCGCCGCGGCCGGGCGCGGCCCGGTTTCCGACGCCGCCGCGACCATCCCGGCGCAGCCGCGCGCGCCTGCCGACGAAAACCGCCCCGGCGAGGTCGAGGCGGTCAGCCCGCCCGCCCCCGATGCCCAGGCGGCGGAACTGTCCACGCCCCCGTCCCGGCCCGAAGCGCGGCCGGACCTGTCGGATTTCCAGACGCCGAACCGGCCCGTCGCCGTGGCGACCGATGCGCCGCGCCCGGCCGAGCCGGAAAACAGCGTGGATCTGGCGGCGCTGCCGCAGGCATCGGACCGCCCCGACCCGGTCCGCAGCCCGGCGCAGGCGCAATCTCCGGCGCCGATCCCGCCGCGTTCGGCATTGGCCCCGGCCGAATCCTCGCGTCCTCGCGGCCGCCCCGAAGGGCTGGCCGAGGCCGTGCAGGCCCGCCGCGAGGCCGCGGCGGCCGCCCGCCAGCGCGAGGAATTGCTGGCCCGTGAGCAGGCCGAGGCCGCAGCCGAGCGCGCCGCCGCCGCCAAGGCCGAGCAGGCTGCCGCCCGCCGCGCCGCCGAGGAACGCGCCGAGGAAGAACGCCGCGAGGCCCAGGCCCAGGCCGAGGCGGAAACCGCCCGCAAGGCCGAGGAGGCCGAGGCCCGCGCCCGCCGGCTTGCCGCAGCCGAAGCGGCCGAGAAGGCCGCCGCCGAGGAAGCCGCCGCCGAGAAGAAGGCGGCCGAGAAAGCCGCGGCCGAAGCCAAGGCCCGCGAACAGGCCGAGGCCGAGCGCAAGGCCGCCGAGGCCGCCAAGCAGGCCGCGCTGGCCGAGGCGATGCAGGACCAGGGCTCGGGCGGGTCGGGCGGCGGCGGGGCAGCCGCCAGCGGACCCCCGCTGTCGCAGGGCGAAAAGGACGGCTTCCGCGTCGCGGTCGAACAGTGCTGGAACCGCGGCTCGCTTTCGACCGAGGCCAGCCGGACCACGGTTTCGGTGCAGTTCGCGATGGCGCCGGACGGGACGGTGGAAAAGGGCTCGCTGCGGATGATCGGCCATGACGGCGGCTCGGACGCGGCGGCGAAACAGGCTTACGAGGCCGCGCGCCGGGCGATCCTGATGTGCGAAAAGGGCGGCTACAAGCTGCCGCCGGAAAAATACAACCGCTGGAAGGACGTCATCATCGACTTCAACGCCAGCGGCGGCGCGCGGGTCAAGTGACATGGCATCCCGCATGGCATCTCTCGGTGCGACGCTCTATCCTGCAACCAAGACCTCACGAGGGCGAAACATGTTGCGAAAATTTCTGCTGACCTCTGTCATGGCCCTTGCGGGCCTTGGGCTTGCCGCGCCGGTGCTGGCGCAGGACGGGCCGCTGCGGATCGAAATCACCGACGGCGTGATCGAGCCGATGCCGTTTGCCATCGCGCGCTTCCATGACGAAGGCGGCGCGGGCGAATACCTGGCGCAGGTGCAGAACCTGATCGCCGCCGACCTGACCGGCACCGGCCTGTTCCGGGAAATCCCGGCCAGCGCCCATATCGCGCGCCCCGAAAGCTTTGACGCGCCGGTCAGCTACGAGGACTGGAAGGCGATCAACGCCCAGGCGCTGATCACCGGCTCGGTCAAGGTCGAGGGCGGCAAGGTCGTCGTCAAGTTCCGCCTGTTCGACGTCTTTGCCGGCCAGCCGCTGGGCGACGGGATGCAGTTCGACGCCGCGACCGGCAACTGGCGCCGCGCCGCGCATAAAGCGGCCGACCAGGTCTATTCGCGGCTGACCGGCGAGGGGCCCTATTTCGACAGCCGCGTCGCCTTTGTCCAGGAAACCGGACCCAAGGACGCGCGCCGCAAGCGCATCGGCATCATGGATTACGACGGCGCCAACGTGAAATGGCTGACCGACGATGCGACGCTGGTGCTGAAGCCGCGCTTCTCGCCCGACGGCTCGCGGCTGCTTTACACCAGCTATGCCACCGGCTTTCCGCAGGCGATGGTGATGGACGTGAATTCGCTGGCCGTGCGCCAGCTTGGCGCGGGCCAGCAGGGCACGATGAGCTTTTCGCCGCGCTTTTCACCCGACGGGCGCTGGATCGTCTATTCGCTGGAGAAAAGCGGCAATTCCGACATCTATCAGATGGACGCGGCGACCGGGGCGCAGCGGGCGCTGACCAATGCGCCTTCAATCGAAACCTCGCCCAGCTACAGCCCGGACGGCAAGCAGATCGTCTTTGAAAGCGACCGTTCCGGCACGCCGCAGCTTTACGTCATGGGCGCGAATGGTGGCGAGCCACGGCGGATCAGCTTTGGCGAGGGGCGCTATGGCACCCCGGTCTGGTCGCCGCGCGGCGACATGATCGCCTTTACCCGGCAGGTCGGCGGCAAGTTCCATATCGGGGTGATGCGCACCGACGGGTCGGAAGAGAAAATGCTGACGGAATCGTTCCTTGACGAGGGCCCGAGTTGGGCCCCCAATGGGCGAGTCGTGATGTTCACGCGGGTGACGCCGGGCGGCGACGGCCAGCCGCGCCTGCATTCGGTGGACATCACGGGGCGCAACATGCGCCCGGTCAAGATGAATGGCGCGGCTTCGGACCCCGACTGGGGTCCGTTGCTGCCCTGAAGCGCGTGAGATGGACAGGATAATGAAAGCTTTGATGAAAATTGCCGCGATCGGTGCCATTCTCGCGATGGCGGCCTGCGCCCGGCCGGCGCAGGACATGCGGATCCAGGACCCCTATGCCGGGGCAGGCGGTCTGGGCGGGGTCGGCGCCAGCGCGCTGCCGGGCACGGCGGAATATTTCAAGGCCAGCGTCGGCGATACCGTCCTGTTTTCGCTGGACCAGTCCACCCTGACGCCCGAGGCGCGGGTGATTCTGGCCAACCAGGCCGGCTGGCTGAACCAGAACCAGGGCTTCGCCGCCGTGGTCGAAGGCCATGCCGATGAGCAGGGAACCCGCGAATACAACCTTGCCCTGGGCGCGCGCCGGGCCAATTCGGTGCAGGAATACCTGATCTCGCAAGGCATCGCGCCCGGCCGGCTGCGCACCGTCAGCTATGGCAAGGAACGCCCGCTGGCGATCTGCTCGACCGAGGAATGCTTTACCAAGAACCGCCGCGCCGTGACGGTGGTCAGCCCTGGGGCGGGCATGTGATGGCCGGCTGGCGTCCAAGGGGGCTGCTTCTTGCCGCCGGCTTCGCGCTGGCGGCCTGGCCTGCGACGGCGCAGGACGCGCAGACCCTGGCCGATATCCGCACCGAACTGAGCCAGCTTTCCGCCGATCTGCAAAGCCTGCGCGCGCAGCTTGTCGCATCGGGGCCGGCCGGTTTCGCGGCGGCGGGCGGCGACAGCGCCATCGACCGGATGAACGCCATGGAGGCGCGGCTGGCGCAGCTGACCGGCCAGACCGAGCAGTTGCAAAACCGCATCGACCGTATCGTCAAGGACGGCACCACCCGCATCGGCGACATCGAGTTCCGCCTTTGCGAGATGGAAGAGGGCTGCGACCTGGGCAGCTTGACCACGCCGGCGCTGGGTCAGCAGGGCGGCGCAAGCCCGCTGCCTTCGGACGATCAGCAAGGCGCCCTGGCGCAACCCGCGGCCCCGGCCGGAACGGCGGCCACCGCGGCGGAAAAAGCGGATTTCGACCGGGCCCAGGAGGTGCTCGGTCAAGGTGACTTTCGTCGTGCTGCGGAGCTCTTCGCGGCCATTGCCGAAACCCATGCTGGCGGCCCGCTGACCGCCCAAGCCCTGTTCCTGCGCGGCCAGGCGCTGGATTCCGCCGGCGACCTGGACGGGGCGGGCGTGGCCTGGCTGGAAAGCTTTGCCGCCAACCCGAACGGGCCGCAAGCGGCGGATGCGCTGCTGGGCCTGTCGCGGGCCATGTCGGCCAAGGCCGGCCCGCAGGAAGGCTGCTTCTATCTTCAGGAAATCCTGGCCCGCTTTCCCGCCGCGCCCCAGGCCGCCGAGGCCGAGCGGCGCATCGCCGACAGCGGCTGCGACGCCTCGTCCGCCGCCCCGGCAGAGGGCATGGACCCCGAGGCCGCGGCGGATATGGCGGATGGCTGACCCGGTTGCGGCGCGGGTTCATGCCGCGCTGGACCGGCTGGCCGGCGACCAACCCGTTCTGGGCATCGCCCTGTCGGGGGGTGGCGATTCCACCGCCTTGATGCATCTGGCCCATGGCTGGGGCCGCGCCCGGCTGCTGGCGGCGACGGTCGATCACGGATTGCGCCCCGGCTCGGCCGACGAGGCGCGGCAGGCCGGGCTGGCCGCCGCCGCCCTGGATATTCCCCATGAAACCCTGTGCTGGACGCGACAGGGGGGCGGCAACCTGATGGCCGCGGCGCGTTCGGCCCGATTGCGGTTGCTGGGCGATTGGGCGCGGCGGCACGGGCTGTCCGCCGTGCTTCTGGGCCATACGCTGGACGATCAGGCCGAAACGCTGCTGATGCGGCTGGGCCGCGGCGCCGGGGTGGACGGGCTTTCCGCCATGGCCCCCGCGCGCGCGGCCCTTGGCGTGACATGGCTGCGTCCGCTGCTGGAGGTCGGCCGCGCCGAATTGCGCCAATGGCTGGCCGCGCGCGATCTGCGCTGGAGCGATGACCCCTCGAACGACAACGCGGATTTCCAGCGGGTCCGGCTGCGCCAGGCCCTTTCGACCCTGGACCTGCCGATGCAGCAACTGGCGCAATCGGCGGCGAATCTGGCCATGGCGCGGGATGCGCTATGCGAATTCGCCATCCTGCTGGCCCAGGGGGCGCAATGCCGCGCGGGTTCGCTGGCCCTGCCGCTCGACGCCTTTCGCACCGCCCCGCCCGAGATCCGGCGGCGGCTTCTTGTCGCAGGGCTGCGCTTTGTCGGCGGCGGCGACTATCCGCCCCGCCGCCAGCCGGTCATGCATGCCCTGGCGGTGCTGCAAGGCGGCGGGCGGCTGACGCTGGACGGGGTGATTGCCGAAACGCGGGCGGACCGGCTTTGGCTGATCCGCGAACCCGCGGCCGCGGCCAGAAGCCAGGCGGGCATGGGGGGCGATGCGCATTGGGACCGGCGCTGGCAGATCCGCGGCTTGCAACCCGGCCAACAGGTGCGCGCCCTTGGCCATGCGCCCTTGGCGGGCCTGGACTGGCGCCTGGCGGGGCTGACGCGGGACGAAGCGGCGGCCAGCCCCGGCATCTGGGCGGGCGAGCGGCTGATCGCCGCGCCCGTGCTGCAACCCACCTGCGGCTACGGCGCAAAGCCGCTGCGCGGAGCGGCTGAATTCCGGGCTTTGCTCTATATGCATTGAACCTGACGCCGGAATCCCTATTTTCAGTCGGAAGCCTGTTTACCCGCGGAGGACATGCCTTTGGGCAACGCGCGCAATATCGCCTTCTGGGTCGTGCTGTTTCTGATGATCCTGGCGCTGTTCAATCTGTTCAGCGACGGATCGGCCCAGATGAACAGCCGCCAGATCAGCTATTCCGATTTCATCCAGCGGGTGGAAAAGGACGAAATCACCGCCGTCACCATCGACGGCGAAAACGTCGGCATCACCGACAAGGACGGCAAGCAACTCGCCACCGTCCGGCCGCAGGGCGAGGAGCTGGCAAGCCGCCTGGTCGACCGCGGCATCGACGTCCGGGTCGAACGCCAGCAGCAATCGGGCTTCATGTCGCTGCTGGGGGTGTGGCTGCCCTTCATCCTGCTGATCGGCGTCTGGATCTTCTTCATGAATCGCATGCAGGGCGGCGGCAAGGGCGGGGCCATGGGCTTTGGCAAAAGCCGCGCCAAGCTCTTGACCGAAAAGCACGGCCGCGTGACCTTTGACGACGTGGCCGGCATCGACGAGGCCAAGGAAGAGCTGGAAGAGATCGTCGAATTCCTGCGCAACCCGCAGAAATTCAGCCGCCTGGGCGGCAAGATCCCGAAAGGCGCGCTGCTGGTCGGCCCGCCCGGCACGGGTAAAACCCTGCTCGCCCGCGCGATTGCCGGTGAGGCGGGGGTGCCCTTCTTTACCATCTCGGGTTCCGACTTCGTGGAAATGTTCGTCGGCGTCGGCGCCAGCCGCGTCCGCGACATGTTCGAACAGGCCAAGAAATCCGCGCCTTGCATCGTCTTCATCGACGAAATCGACGCGGTCGGCCGCGCCCGCGGCGTCGGCATCGGCGGCGGCAATGACGAGCGCGAGCAGACCCTGAATCAGCTTCTGGTGGAAATGGACGGCTTTGATGCCAACGAAGGCGTCATCATCATCGCCGCCACCAACCGCAAGGACGTGCTGGACCCGGCGCTGCTGCGTCCCGGCCGCTTCGACCGCCAGATCTATGTGCCCAATCCCGACATCAAGGGCCGCGAAAAGATCCTGGGCGTGCATTCGCGCAAGGTGCCGGTCGGTCCCGACGTGGACCTGCGGATCATCGCCCGCGGCACGCCCGGCTTTTCCGGGGCCGACCTGATGAACCTGGTGAACGAGGCGGCGCTGATGGCCGCGCGCATCGGCCGGCGCTTCGTCACCATGGAGGATTTCGAAAACGCCAAGGACAAGGTCATGCTGGGCGTCGAGCGCCGCAGCATGGTCCTGACCCCCGAGCAAAAGGAAAAGACCGCCTATCACGAGGCCGGCCACGCCATCGTCGGGTTGTCGCTGCCGAAATGCGATCCGGTCTACAAGGCGACGATCATCCCGCGCGGCGGCGCGCTTGGCATGGTGGTCAGCCTGCCCGAAATGGACCGGCTGAACTACCACAAGGATGAAGCCAAGCAGAAACTGGCCATGACCATGGCCGGCAAGGCCGCCGAAATCATCAAATACGGCGCGGAAGGGGTCTCGAACGGCCCGGCCGGCGACATCCAGCAGGCCAGCCAACTGGCCCGCGCCATGGTCATGCGCTGGGGCATGTCCGACAAGGTCGGCAATATCGACTATGCCGAAGCGCATGAGGGCTATTCCGGCAATACCGGCGGCTTCTCGGTCTCGGCGGCCACCAAGGAGCTGATCGAGCAGGAGGTTCACGGCCTGATCGAAGAGGGCTACCAGGAAGCCTATCGGATCCTGACCGAGAAGACCGAGGAGTTCGAGCGCCTGGCCAAGGGCCTGCTGGAATACGAAACCCTGACCGGCGAGGATATCGGCCGCGTGATCCGGGGCGAGACCCTGGGCGGCGACGATGACACGCCCGGATCCTCGATCCCGGCGGTCACGGCGATCCCCCGCGCCGGCGCGACGAAGCCGGCGCCCGACGCAGCGCCCCAGCCCCAGGGCTGAACCCTGGCGGAAACAGGAAAACTCCGGGATGCGTCTCGGAGTTTTTTTGTTTTGGGAAGGAAAAGACGCGGCTGCGGCTCACAGCAGCGCAAGCACCGCCGCACCCAGCGCCAGGCCCAACCCAAAGCCCAGATTGATCACCAGGCTGGCCGTCTGCATCTCGCTCCCCCTCTTTCCCCGGACTGCGTTATTCACCAAGTTGAAACGCCAATTCGGGCTAGCCGTTCCGCTTTTCGGTGAAATGGCAGCCGCCCTTCGCGGCGCATCTGTCCTGGCCGGGGCTTGCACCCGGTGACCGGGTAGGGCATGGGACGGGCATGAGCCGCGATGATCCCGAACTGCCGCCGAACTCGGCCATGCCCGAATTGCGCGCCCGCATCGATGCGCTGGATGCGCGGCTGGTGGCGCTTTTGGCCGAGCGCTCGGCGCTGATCGACGAGGCGGCGCAGATCAAGCTGCGCGAAAACCTGCCCGCCCGCATCGACGGCCGGGTCGAGGAAGTCGCCGCCAATGCCCGCCGCCTGGCTTGCCGGCACCGGCTGGACCCCGATCTGGCAGAAAGCCTGTGGCGGCTGATGGTCGAGCATTTCATCGCCCAGGAAGACCGGCTGCTTTCCACCCCGCCGCGGGATTAGGCGGCGGCGATAAAGGGGGCTTTGCCCCCGCGCGTTCCGCGCTCCCCCAGGATATTTGGACACGAAAGAAGGCGGCGCGGGACGGCCTGCTTCTTTCGTGTGGAAATATCCTGCGGGGGTCCGGGGGCGCAAAGCCCCCGGCCGCGACCGCGATCGCGCTGCGCAAGGCCGCAGGATCAGACGGGGATCATCGTGCCCTGAAGCATGGCGACGTGCTTGCGCGTGTCCCCGGTCTCGGCCCAGACATCGGCGGCGACCACCATGACGCGGCGGCCGGGGCGGATGACCCTGCCCTGGGCCAGCAGGCGGTCGCCGGTGGCGGGGGACATCAGGTTGATCTTCATCTCGACCGTCATCACCTCGGCATCTCCGGGCATCAAGGTCAGCGCCGCATAGCCGGCCGCCGAATCGCCGATGCTGAATGCCAGGCCGGCATGGCCCGCGCCATGCTGTTGCAGCACCGTGGGCAGGATCGGGGCGGTAATGGTGATCCGCCCCGGCTCGACCTGGGCCAGCACCGCCCCAAGGGTGCGCATCATGCTTTGGCGGTCGAAGCTCGTGCGGATGCGGCTTTCCAGGTCATTCATCGAACAGGCTTTCCTGCGTGCGGGGGGCGTCAAGGCCCAGATGCCGCCAGCCCAGCCGCGCCAGCATGCGGCCGCGCGGCGTGCGGGCGACCAGCCCCTGCTGCATCAGGTAGGGCTCGATCACCTCTTCGATCGAATCGCGGCTTTCCGACAGCGCGGCTGAAAGCGTTTCGACCCCGACCGGGCCGCCGCCGTAATGTTCGGCCATCAGCGTCAGGTAGCGGCGATCGGCCATGTCGAGGCCCAGGTGATCGACGCCAAGCCGGGTCAGGGCCGAATCGGCGATCTGGCGGGTCAGCCGACCATCGCCCTCGACCAGGGCGAAGTCGATGACCCGGCGCAGCAGGCGGCCGGCGATGCGGGGCGTGCCGCGGGCGCGGCGGGCGATTTCGCGCGTGCCCTCGGGTTCGCTGGGGATGTTCATCAACCGGGCACCGCGGGTCACGATCAGGTCCAGTTCTTCGATCGTGTAGAATTGCAGCCGGGTCGGGATGCCGAAACGGTCGCGCAAGGGCGTAGTCAGCAGACCCAGCCGCGTCGTGGCGCCGACCAGGGTAAAGGGTTGCAGCTCGATCCGCACCGTCCGCGCCGCTGGGCCTTCGCCGATCACCAGGTCCAGTTCGAAATCCTCCATCGCCGGATAGAGGATTTCCTCGACCGCCGGGTTCATGCGGTGGATCTCGTCGATGAAGAGCACGTCGCGGGCTTCCAGGTTGGTCAGGATCGCGGCGAGATCGCCCGCCCGCGCCAGCACCGGGCCGGAGGTCATCTTGAAATTCACCCCCAGCTCGCGCGCCATGATCTGCGCCAGCGTGGTCTTGCCCAGGCCGGGGGGGCCGTGGAACAGCGTGTGATCCATGGCCTTGCCGCGCATCCGCGCGCTTTCGATGAAGACGCGCAGGTTCGCCCGCGCCTCGGCCTGGCCGACGAAATCGGCCAGCATCTGCGGGCGCAGCGCGCGGTCCTCGCCGTCGCTTTCCAGCGGTTCGGGGCGCAGCATCGGGTCGGGCTGGCTCATCGCGCGCCCCAGGGGCCGGCGCTCGCGCCTGCGGCCATGGCTTGCAGCCGGGCGATGCGTTCCTCGGTCGGGGGATGGGTGATGAAAAGCCGGTCCATGCGCAAGGCGTGCAGCGGGTTCACGATGAACAGGCTGGCGGCGGCCGGGTTCCTTTCGGCCGGGATGTTCACCACCTGGCCCGCCGCGCGCGAGATCTTGGCCAGGGCGCCGGCCAGCGCCATCGGCCGGCCGCAGATCTCGGCGCCGATGCGGTCGGCCTCGTACTCGCGGGCGCGCGAGATCGCCATCTGCACCATGCCCGCGGCCACGGGCGCAAGCACCATGGCCAGGATGGCCGCCAGCCCGCCGCCGCGATTGTCGTCGCGCCCGCCGAACAGGCTGGAGAACATCAGCATGTTGCCCAGCATGGCGATGGCGCCGGCCATGGTGGCCGTCACCGTCATGATCAGCGTGTCGCGATGCTTGATATGCGCCAGTTCATGCGCGATCACCCCTGCCAGCTCGTCGCGGTTCAGCACCCGCATGATGCCCTGCGTCACCGCTACGGCGGCGTTTTCCGGGTTGCGGCCAGTGGCGAAGGCATTGGGCTGTTCGGTTTCCAGCACATAGACCCTGGGCATCGGCAGGCCGGCGCGCTGCGCCAATGCCGCCACCATATCGACCAGTTCGGGCGCCTGCTGGCGGGTGACGGGATGCGCGCCCTGCTGGCGCAGCACCATCTTGTCGCTGTTCCACCAGGCATAGACATTGCCCGCCCCGGCGACCAGCAGCGCGATCACCGCGCCGCCCTGGCCGCCGATCAGCCAGCCCATGCCCATGACCAGCGCGGTCAGCGCGGCCATCAGGACAAAGGTGCGCAGGTTTCCGGTCATCGTCCTTACTCCTTGGGGGCCAAAAGCCGCAGGGCCGCGCGGATCAACGCGGCGGTCGGCGCGGCGGGTTCCCGTGCCGCGGCCTCGGCCACGGCCGAGGCGGCCTCGGACGGAGCATAGCCCAGATTGCCAAGCGCCGAGAGCGCATCCGCCGTCGCCTGCGCCGATGAAGGCGCCGGACGCGTCGGGGCCGGCGCGTGGGCGGCGGTATCGACCAGTTCGGCATCGGGCAGCGGGCCGGGATCGACGGTCAGCGCGCCCCCCAGCGCCATGACCGCCGGGGCCTTGTCCTTCAGCTCCATCACCACGCGCTGCGCCAGTTTCGGGCCGACGCCGGGGGCCTTTCGCAGGGCCGACCAGTCGCCAAGCGCCAGCGCGCGCGACAGCCCGTCCGGCCCCAGCGTGCCCAGGATCGCCAGCGCCACCTTGGCCCCCACCCCCTGCACCGAGATGAGCAGCCGGTGCCATTCCTTTTCCAGCAGCGTCGGAAAGCCGAAAAGCTGCAACAGATCCTCGCGCACCAGCAATTCGGTATAAAGCGCCACCGCCTGGCCGGCGGCGGGCAGGCTGGCGGCGGTGCGTTCGCTGACATGGACGATATAGCCCACGCCGCGCACGTCGATCAGCACATGGTCCTGCGCCCGATGCAGGATCACCCCGGCGATGCGTCCGATCATTTCCCGCCCCTCATGCGCTGGCCTTGATGCGCAGGGCGCGGCCCTGCAAGTGATGAGCGTGACAAATTGCCACAGCCAGCGCATCGGCGGCGTCGGCCCCGGCGAATTCGACGCCGGGCAGCATGAAGCGGACCATGTGCTGGATCTGTTCCTTGGCGGCATGGCCGACGCCGACCACGGCCTTCTTGACGGCGTTGGGGGCATATTCGCCGATTTCCAGCCCCGCTTCGGCCGGGGCCAGCATGGCGATGCCGCGCGCCTGGCCCAGTTTCAGGGTGCCAAGCGCGTCCTTGTTGACAAAAGTCTGCTCGACGGCGGCGGCATCGGGGGCATGGCGGGCGATGACCGCGCAAAGCCCGCGATAAAGCACGGCAAGGCGCGGCCCCAGATCGCCTGCGTCGGAATGGACGATGCCGTTGTCCAGGTGCCGCAGGCGCGGCCCCTCGACCGCGATCACGCCCCAGCCCATGTTGCGCAGGCCAGGGTCTATGCCGATGATCTTCATGCCTGTTCCCTTGTTTTGGCCAAGGGTTAGCACGAAAGGCGAACATCGCCTAGTTGCTTTGTCATTTGCTTGACATCGCCGCCCCCCCTCGCGAACAGGGGGGAACGAAGAAGGACGAGGGACAATGTCGCCAGCACTGATCGCCGCGCTTCCGTTCATCGGCGCGCTGCTGCCCGGATTGCTGATCCGCTCGGGCCGCGATGTCGCGGCCCTGGCCTGCGCGGCGGCCACGGCGGTCGCGCTTTTGGGGCTTGGCCTGCACATCCCCGCGATCATGGCCGGCGAGGTGATCACCGCGCGCTTCGCCTGGTTGCCCTCGCTGGGGCTGAACGTGCATTTCCGCATCGACGGGCTGGCGCTGCTGTTCGGCATCCTGATCCTGGGGATCGGGCTGCTGATCATCGCCTATGCGCGCCATTACCTGTCCAGACGCGATCCGGCGGGGGTGTTCTATACCTATCTGATGCTGTTCCAGGGTGCGATGCTGGGCATCGTTCTGTCCGACAACATCCTGCTTTTGCTGGTGTTCTGGGAACTCACCTCGCTGTCCTCGTTCCTGCTGATCGGCTATTGGAAGCACCTGCCCGAGGGGCGGCAGGGCGCGCGCATGGCGCTGACCGTGACCGGCATGGGCGGGCTGGCGATGATCGCGGGCATGCTGATCCTGGGCAATATCGCCGGCAGCTTCGACATCAGCGACATCCTGGCGTCGCGGGACGCGGTGCAGGCCAGCCCGTATTACCTGCCGGCCTTGCTGCTGATCCTGCTGGGGGCATTCACCAAATCGGCGCAGTTCCCGTTCCATTTCTGGCTGCCGCATGCGATGGCGGCGCCGACGCCGGTTTCGGCCTATCTGCATTCCGCGACCATGGTCAAGGCGGGGCTGTTCTTGATGGCGCGGCTGTGGCCGGTGCTGTCGGGCACGCCGGAATGGTTCTATATCGTCGCCACGACCGGGCTTGTGACCATGGTGCTGGCGGCCTGGATCGCGCTGTTCCGCGACGACCTGAAATCGCTGCTGGCCTTTTCGACCGTCTCGCATCTGGGGCTGATCACCATGCTCCTGGGCTTTGGCACCAAGGCGGCGGCGGTGGCGGCGGTGTTTCACATCATCAACCACGCCACCTTCAAGGCGGCGCTGTTCATGACCGCCGGCATCATCGACCACGAGGCCGGCACCCGCTCTATCGCCCGGCTGGGCGGGCTGCGGCGGCTGATGCCGGTGACATTCGTCATCGGCACCATCGCCGCGCTGTCCATGGCCGGCATCCCGCCGCTGAACGGCTTTCTGTCCAAGGAACTCATGCTGGAGCAGGCGGGCCAGACCGATTGGCAGGGCCATCCCGGCCTGGTCTTCGCCATGGCGACGCTGGGGGCGGTGTTCTCGGTCGGCTATTCGCTGCGCTTCGTCTGGCAGGTGTTCTTTGGCCCCGCGCGCGAAGACTATCCGCAGCGGCCGCATGATCCGGGCTTCGGCCTGTGGTTTGCGCCGGGGGTCCTTGCGGTGCTGGTGGTGCTGATCGGGCTGTTTCCCAACGCCATGGCGGGCTGGCTGGTCGCGGCCGCGGCCAGCGCCGTCACCGGGACCGCCCAGCATCCGCATCTGGCGCTGTGGCACGGGGTGACGCCGGCGCTGATCGCCTCGGTCGTGGCGCTGGCCGGCGGGGCGGCGCTGCTGGCATTGAACCGGCGCCTGCTGGCGGCGCGCGCCGCCATCGCCTGGCCCGAGGCCAAGGCCCTTTTCGACGCCACTACCCGCGCGGCGACCTGCGCGGCGGGCTTCCTGACCGACCGGCTGACGAACGGGTCCATGTCGCGCGCCTTTGCCGCCTTGACGCTGACCGTGGTGCTGTGCGGCTTCTGGGCGTTCTCGACCGGGGGCTGGCAGGGCGCGGCCCGGCCGATGCTGCCCATCCAGCCGGTGCCGCTGGTCGGCTGGGTGCTGCTGATGGTGGCGACCTGCTGCATGGTGGCCTTTCACCGCCAGCGCATCCTGGCGCTGGTGCTGGTCGGCATCATCGGGCTGATGGTGTCGGTCAGCTTCATCTACCTGTCCGCCCCCGACCTGGCGCTGACCCAGATCTCGGTCGAGGTGGTCACGGTGATCCTGCTGCTGCTGGCGCTGAACTTCCTGCCCAAGTTCACCACGATCGAAAGCCGCGACCGCCAGCGCGCGGCCGATGCCTTTATCGCCACGCTGGCGGGGCTGGGCTTCGCGGCGCTGGCCTATGTCGTCATGCGCAGCGATTTCGCCTTTCCGTCCATTTCGCAATACATGCTGGCCAACAGCTACAGGCTGGGCGGCGGCGACAACGTGGTCAACGTGATCCTGGTGGATTTCCGCGGCTATGACACCTTTGGCGAGATCACCGTGCTGGGCATCGCCGCGCTGACCATATTCGCCCTGACCGAGACGCTGCTGGCCGGCACCAGCGGGCGGCGGCTGCGCAACTGGGTGCATGGCAGCCGCCGCGCCGGCGACCGCCATCCGCTGATGCTGGTGGTGGTGACGCGGCTGGTCCTGCCCATCGCGCTGGTGGTCGGGCTTTACATCTTCCTGCGCGGCCACAACATGCCGGGCGGCGGCTTCGTCGCCGGGCTGGTGGTTTCGGTGGCGCTGGTGTCGCAATACATGGCCTCGGGCTTTGCCTGGGCGCAAGAGCGGCAAAAGATCAACTATCATGCCCTGATCGGCGCCGGCGTCATCGCCGCCGGGCTGACCGGCATCGGCGCCTGGTTCGCGGGACTGCCCTTCCTGAGTTCGGCCTATGGCTATGTCAAGCTGCCGGGGCTCGAAGAGTTCGAGCTGGCCTCGGCCATGGGCTTTGACCTGGGGGTGTTCCTGTGCGTGCTGGGGGCGGTGATGCTGGCGCTCAATTCGCTGTCGCGCATCGCCAGGGCGGCAGGCGGGACCACCAATCTTGACCCGATGGACATCGACCCCAGCAAGGAGGCGCGGCGCTGATGGAACTGCTGCTGTCAAGCGCGATCGGGATGCTGACCGCGGCGGGGGTCTATCTGATCCTGCGCCGGCGCAGCTTTGCCGTGGTCCTGGGCATGACCATGCTCAGCTATGCCATCAACCTGTTCCTGTTCTCGACCGGGCGGCTGGTGGTGAATGCGCCGCCGGTCCTGCGCGAAGGCGCGGCGGCCTATACCGACCCGCTGCCGCAGGCGCTGGTGCTGACCGCCATCGTGATCAGCTTCGGCATGACCGCGGTGGTGGCGATGATGGCGCTCGGCGCCTTTATCGAGGGCGGCGACGACCGCGTGGACATGCCCGCGGCCGACCGCCTGCCTGGCGGCAGCCGTTCGGCCAAGCGCATCTCCGGGGATGGCGACGCATGAGCCACCTGATCATCGCCCCCGTCGTCCTGCCCGCGGTCATCGGACCGCTGATCATCCTGTGGATGCGCCACGACCTGCTGTTGCAAAGGGTGTTTTCGACCGCGGCGACCGCAGCCCTGGCCGGGGTGGCGCTATACCTCAACCTGCTGGCGGCAGGCGGAGAGGTCCAGGTCTATCGCCTGGGCAACTGGGCCGCGCCCTTTGGCATCGTCTTGATGCTGGACCGGCTGGCGGCGCTGCTGCTGCTTTTGACCGCGCTGCTGGCCCTGGCGGTGCAGCTTTACGCCATCGGCTCGGGCTGGGACCGCAAGGGCCGGCATTTCCACGCGCTGTGGCAGTTCCAGCTTATGGGGATCTGCGGCGCCTTCCTGACCGGCGACGCCTTCAACCTGTTCGTATTCTTCGAAATCCTGCTGATCGCCAGCTACGGCTTGATGATCCATGGCGGCGGCGAAATGCGGCTGCGGGCAGGCGTGCAATACATCGCCTACAACCTGGCCGGTTCGACCCTGTTCCTGGCGGCGCTGGGGGTGCTTTACGCGGTCACCGGCACGCTGAACATGGCTGATATGGCGCAACGCGTGGCGCAGATGCCGGCCGAGGACACCGCGCTTTTGCGCGCCGGCGCGGTGCTTTTGATGCTGGTCTTCGCGATCAAGGCGGCGCTGGTGCCGCTGCATTTCTGGCTGCCCTCGACCTATGCCAATGCGCCGGGTCCGGTGGCGGCGCTGTTTGCCATCATGACCAAGGTGGGGGTCTATGGCATCATCCGCTTCTTCACCCTGGTCTTTCCGCAGGATGCGGTGACGCAAAGCGTGGTGGCGGACCTGCTGCTGCCGGCGGCGCTGTTCACCCTGGCCATCGGCCAGGCCGGCATCCTGGGCACCCGCCACCTGGGCCGGCTGGCGGCTTTCGCCGCAATCGGCTCGGTCGGGACGCTGATGATCGCGGTGGCGCAGTTCACGCCGCAGGGTACCTCGGCCGCCGTCTATTACCTGGTCCATTCGACGCTGGCGGCCGGGGCGCTGTTTCTGATCATGGACATGATCGGCGCGCGCCGCGGCGACCTGTGGCTGCGGTCGGACCGGGCCATGCCGGACCACGGGCTGATCGCGGCGCTTTATTTCGTCGCGGCCATCGCCATTGTCGGCATGCCGCCGTTTTCCGGTTTCATCGGCAAGCTTCTGGTGATGCAAGCCAGCGGGACGGCGCCGGCGATGGTCTGGATCTGGGCCACCATCCTGATCACCTCGCTGGTGGCGATCTATGCCATGTCGCGCGCCGGCTCGATCGTGCTGTGGAAAGGCGCGGCGCTTGGGCCCGCTTCCACGCCGGCGCCGCCGGCTGCGGGCGGCCCCAAGCTGGAGCCTGACGAGCCGATCCAGGATCTGGGCGATGCGCCGGCGAATTGGCTGGCCGTGGCCTCGGTGATGCTGCTCTTGTCGGGCATCGTCGCGCTGACCGCCTGGGCTGGTCCCGCCATGCGCCTGGCCGAGGCGACGGCCGCGCAGCTCCACGACCCCGCCGCCTATGTCGCGGCGGTGCTGGACGGGCAGGAGGGCACGAAATGATCCGCCGCCTGTTTCCCCACCCCTGGCTGTCGCTGGCGCTGGTCCTGGTCTGGATGGGCCTGGTCAATCGCTGGGCCGTGGGCTCGCTGGTCTTTGCCGCGATCATCGGCCTGGTGGTGCCGCTGGTCACCGCGCCCTATTGGCCCGGCGCGAACGGCTATCGCGCAGCGCACCGGATCCCGGCCTATTTCATGATGGTGCTGTGGGACATCGCCAGGGCGAATTTCACCGTGGCGCGGATCGTGCTGTTCATGCCGCGCCGCGCGCTTCAGCCGGCCTGGATCACCGTGCCGCTGGACCTGCGCCACCCCGAGGCGATCACCGCCCTGGCCGCCACCATCACCCTGACCCCCGGCACGGTCAGCTGCGACCTGTCCGAGGACGGCCGCGCCCTGCTGGTCCATGCCATGCACGCCCCCGACCCCGATGCGGTGCTGGACGAGATCAAGACCCGCTACGAGGCCCGGCTGAAGGAGATCTTCGAATGATCGGATATGCGCTTTACTTCGCCTATGGCTGCTTTGGGCTGGCGCTGCTGTTCTGCCTTTACCGTGTGGTCTTCGCGCCGGGCCTGTCGGACCGGGTGCTGGCGCTGGACACCATGGCGATCAACATGATCGCGCTTCTGACGCTGTTCGGCATCGACAAGGGCACGACGATGTATTTCGAGGCGTCGCTGATGTTCGCCATGGTCGGCTTCATCTCGACCGTGGCTTATGCGAAATTCGTCCTGCGCGGCGACATCATCGAATAGGAGGCGGGCATGATCGCGGAAATCATCGTCTCGGTCCTGCTGGTGCTGGGCGGGTTCTTCGGCCTCGTCGGCTCCTACGGGCTGGTCAAGCTGCCCGACCCGATGACCCGGCTGCACGCGCCGACGAAATCGGCGACCCTGGGGGTTGGGGCGGTGCTGATCGCCTCGCTGATCTGGTTTCCGGCGCGGCACGGGGTGCTGACCTGGCACGAACTGCTGATCACGCTGTTCCTGTTCCTGACCGCGCCCGTCACCGGCTATTTCATCGCCAAGGCGCATATGCACCTGGGCTGGAGCCGCGACGAACTGCCCCGCCCGGCGCCCGGCAAGGATTGGGCGACCTTTTGCGACCCGGACAAGGAAAGTTTCGTCGACCGGCAGGCCAGGGATTAGCAGGCGGCGCGCTTGCAGGGGGCTTTGCCCCCGCGCGTTCCGCGCTCCCCCAGGATATTTGGACACGAAAGAAGCCGCGAGGGCGGGCCTCGGCGCGGGCTTTCGCTTCTTTCGTGCTTAAATATCCTGCGGGGGTCCGGGGGCGCAAAGCCCCCGGCCGCGGCAGCCCCGCCTGGCCAGCCATGAAAAAGGGGCGGAAAGCCGCCCCCTCTCGTTCCGGCCTGATGCGCGGTTCAGATCAGCCCGGCATGGGCCATGGCGGCGTCGATGCGGGCCATGGTGGGGTCGGTCAGCCCGACCAGCGGCAGCCGCACCCTGTCGCTGCAAAGCCCCAGCCGCGACATGGCGTATTTCGCGCCCGCCACGCCCGGTTCCAGGAAAATGGCCTCGTGCAGGGGCATCAGCCGGTCCTGATAGTCCAGCGCCGTGGCATAGTCGCCGGCCAGCGTCGCCTCCTGGAACTCGGCGCAGAGCCGGGGCGCGACATTGGCCGTGACCGAGATGCAGCCGACCCCGCCATGGGCGTTGAACCCCAGCGCCGTCGCGTCCTCGCCCGAGAGCTGGACGAAATCCCTGCCGCAGGCGGCGCGCTGCATCGAGACGCGTTCCAGCTTGCCGGTCGCGTCCTTGACGCCGATGATGCGCGGCAGCCGGGCCAGTTCGCCCATGGTGTGGGGCGTCATGTCGATGACCGAGCGGCCGGGGATGTTGTAGATGATGATCGGCAGGTCGCTGGCGTCGTGAATGGCGGTGTAATGCGAGATCAGCCCGGCCTGGGTCGGCTTGTTGTAATAGGGCGTCACCACCAGCGCCGCATCGGCGCCCGCGGCCTGGGCGTGCTGCACCAGCCCGATGCCTTCGCGCGTCGAGTTCGAGCCGGCGCCGGCGATGACCGGCACGCGGCCGGCGGCCAGGCGCACCACCTGTTCGATGACCTGGCGGTGTTCCTCATGGCTCAGCGTCGGGCTTTCGCCGGTGGTGCCGACGGGCACCAGCCCGTGGCTACCCTGTTCGACATGCCACTCGACAAGCTTTTCCAGCGCGGGAAGATCCAGTTCCCCATCGGGGGTGAAGGGCGTGACCAGCGCGGGCATCGAGCCTTTGAACATGGGGGTATCCTGATTTGCCTATGCGGGCGGCTTACATCCGGGCGCGGGGATTGCCAAGGATGTGAGTTGCGTCATACGGCGGAACCTCGCAGAAAGGCGGCCATGATGTATCCTTTGCGCGACAGGCTGATGGCAAGGCTTCTGGGGCCGGTGCTGGGCCTGGCCCTGGGCCTTGGCCAGATGGCGGCGGCCGAGGATGCGGGGCATCTGTCCCGCGCGCTGGCTGCGGCCGGGATGCGCGACTGGACCGCCGCCACGGTCGAGGCCGAAGCCTCGGGGCCCATCGCCCGCGACCTGATCGCCTGGCAGCGGCTGCGGGCGGGACAGGGCGACTGGCCGGAATATCGCGATTTTGCCCGGCGCCACGCGGACTGGCCGGGCATGGCGCTGTTGTGGAAGCGCGGCGATGCGGTGCTGCGCCGCGACCTGCCGCCGGCCGAGGTGATCGAATGGTTCGGCCCCCGCCGCCCCGACACGCTGAAGGGCGCCATGGCGCTGATCGCGGCCTTGCAGGCGACCGACCCCCAGGCCGCCGGGGCCGAGATCGCGCGGTTCTGGACCAAGCAGGCGCTGACCAAGCCCGAGGCCGAAGCCTTTCTGGCCGTCCATGGCGCCCAGGTTACGGGGCTGCATGATGCGCGGCTGATGCGGCTTCTGGACCGGGGCGAATGGCAGGCGGCGCAGGTCGCGCTGCCCATGGCCACGGCGCCGGCGCAGGCATTGGGGCGGGCGCGGCTGGCGCTGCAATCGGGCCAGGCGGGGGTGGATGCGCTGATCCTGGCCCTGCCCGAGGCGCAGCGCGGCGATGCCGGCCTGGCGCTGGACAGGTTCCGCTGGCGGGTCTGGGCCAAGATGCCGGATCTGGCGCGCGAACTGATGCTGGAGCGCTCGACCAGCGCCGAGGCGTTGCGCGACCCTGCCGCCTGGGCCGGCATGCGCGCCGATTATGCGCGCCTGGCGCTGCGCCAGGGCGATTGGGCGCTGGCCGAAAAACTGGCGGCGGGGCATTTCCTGCCGCCGGAAGGGAATGCCTTTTCCGACCTGGAATGGCTGGCCGGCTATGGCGCCTTGCGTGGCGGCGCGCCGGATCGGGCGCTGCGGCATTTCCGGGCGCTGGAACAGGCGGTGGCAAGCCCGATTTCGCTGTCGCGCGCCCATTACTGGCAGGGCCGGGCGCTGGAGGCCGCCGGCGACGGGACCGGCGCCCGCGCCGCCTATGAACGCGCCGCGGAACACCAGACAGCCTGGTATGGCCAGCTTGCCGCCGAAAGGCTGGGCCTGCCCATGCAGCCGGGGCTGGCGCTGTCGGGGCCGGGCGCGGACAGCCTGCCCGACTGGCGCGGCAGCGCGCTGCGCGCCGATCCGGTCTGGCAGGCCGGCACCTGGCTGGTCGCTGCGGGCGAGCCCGACCAGGGCGCGCGCTTTTTCCTGCACCTGGCCGAGACCGCCGCGCCCGAGGATATCGGCCGCATGGCGCGGATGATGCTGGAAATGCGGCTGCCCTGGCACGCGCTGCGGCTGGCCAAGGCGGCGGCGGCCAAGGGGGTCGTCTATCCGGCCGCCTATTTCCCGCTGACAGGGCTGGAAACCACGGCGCTTGGCCTGCCGCCCGAACTGGTCATGGCCATCGCTCGGCGGGAAAGCGAGTTCAACCATACGGTTTCCTCGCATGCCGGGGCGCTGGGGCTGATGCAGGTCATGCCCGACACCGCGCGATCCATGGCGCGCAAGGTCGGCGAGCCCTTCGAACAGGCGCGGCTGACCCGCGACGCCGCCTATAACGCGCGGCTGGGCGCGGCCTATCTTGCGGGGCTGTGCGACCGCTTCGGGCCTTCGGTCGCGCTGGTCGCTGCGGGCTATAATGCCGGGCCGGGGCGGCCGGCGCGCTGGCTGGGCGATTTCGGCGACTTGCGCGGCGGGGTCGATCCGGTCGATTGGGTCGAGATGATCCCCTTTGACGAGACGCGCAACTATGTCATGCGCGTGGCCGAGGCGCTGCCGATCTATCGTGCCCGCATCAAGGGCGCGCCGGTGCCGCTGGTGCCAAGCTGGGACCTGACGGGGGGCGGGATGAAGCCTGCGCCCGCGCCGCCGCCGATCCGGCTGGCCAGCTCTGCCCGGCCGCTGATGCCGGCGCGCAGGCTGGCGCATTATGCCGCGGGCGGCGTGCTGGCCGAGGTGCTGGGGCCGACCCCGGCCCACGCCCCGCTTAGTTCGGCCCGGCCCGTTCGCGCTGGCGCGCGCGCCACCAGGTAAACAGGCCCGCGCCGATCACGATGGCGCCGCCGGCCGCGACGTTCGGGGCCAATGTCTCGCCAAAGATCAGGACGCCGAAGATGCTGACCCAGACAAGCTGCGTATAGGAAAATGGTTGCAGCGCCGAGGCTTCGGCCAGTTCATAAGCCTTGATCAGCATGAAATGCGCCGCCACCGCGGTCAGGCACAGCACCAAGAGCCAGGGGATGTCGCGTCCCGCGATGGGTTCCCAATGCCAGATGCCGATCAGGGTGATGGCGCCGGCGCCGGCGACGCCGGTCCAGAAAAAGCTGGTCATGGCGGGGTCGTCGCGTCCCACCAGCCGGGTCAGCAGCCCATAGACGGCAAACATGGCGGCGCCGACAAAGGGCAGCACCGCCTCGGCGGTAAAGACGCCGCTGCCCGGCTTCAGCACGATCAGGATGCCGGCAAAGCCCACCGCGACCGCGGCCCAGCGGCGCCAGCCGACCTTCTCGCCCAGGAACGGGCCCGAAAGCGCCGAGATCAGCAGCGGATAGCAGGCAAAGATCGCATGGGTGTTGATCAGCCCCAGCCGCACGAAAGCTTCGACCGTGACCACGACCTCGGCCACCAGCAGCACGCCGCGAAAGGCCTGCGTCCAGGGCCGTTTCGAGCGGATGGCGCGGCGCAGACCGCCCGGCGCGCGGGCGCAAAGCAGGATCACGAAGACCGCGAAGAACCAGTATCGCAGCATGACCACGAAGATCGGCGGATAGGCGCTGCCCAGGTGGCGCGAGACGCCGTCCTGCGCCGCAAAGATCAGCGCCGAGGCGCAGATCAGCAAGATCGCCGTCCCCTGCCGTTCGCTGCGGGGCCGGGCAAGGGGCGGCGGGACGGCGGGCGAAGCGGTTGCCGGGGCCATCAGCGGACCCGTCTGGCGATTGTTGGGCATGGCGCGGTTCCCCGGCTGGAACTCCGGCCATGCGCCCGCCCGCGGCAAAGGTCAAGCCGGGCTTAGTCGCGCTGTCGCACCAATCCAGCCAATTCTTCGAAAAGCTGCGTGTTTGCGGCGACGATCGAACCCGATTCGATCACGCTTTCGCCGGGGCGGATCGATTCGACGAAGCCGCCGGCCTCTTTCACCAGCAGGATGCCGGCGGCCACGTCCCAGGACTTGATGCCGCGTTCCCAATAGCCCTCGTAACGGCCGGTCGCGACATAGGCCAGGTCCAGCGCCGCCGCGCCCCAGCGCCGGACGCCGGCGGTCAGCGGCATCAGCCGCGCCAGGTCGCGCAGCGTCGCGGGCAGGGTGCCGCGCCCGGCAAAGGGCACGCCGGTGGCAAAGATCGATTCGATCATCTGCCGGCGGCCCGACACGCGGATGCGGCGGTCGTTCAGAAAGGCGCCGTCGCCGCGCTCGGCGGTGAACAGCTCGTCCTTGGCCGGGTCGAAGACCACGGCGGCGACGATTTCGCCCTTGTGCTCCAGCGCGATCGAGACCGCCCAATGCGGCAACCCGTGCAGGAAGTTCGTCGTGCCGTCCAGCGGATCGACGATCCAGCGCCGGGTCGGGTCCTCGCCCGCCTCTTCGCCGGTTTCCTCGCCGATCCAGCCATAGTTCGGGCGGGCGCTGCGCAGTTCTTCCTTGATGATGCGCTCGGCCTCGCGGTCGGCGCGGCTGACGAAGTCGCCCGCGCCCTTGACCGAGACCTGAAGGTTTTCGACCTCGCGGAAGTCCTTGACGAGGCTGCGGCCCGCCTTGCGCGCGGCCTTGATCATGATGTTGAGATTGGCGCTGGCCATGGCTTTTCCTTTGTGGATTGCCCAGCCTATTAGGCGAAGAGCCGCGCAAAGTGAAGCGGCGGCGGCGGTCAGGGCGTCGCGATCATCGCATAGCCGGGATGAAACGCCACCCGGACCGAGGTTATGGCGCCCAGGTCGTTGAAGGTGGTGCGTTGCAGGATCAAAAGCGCCGCGCCCTGCCGGGTTTCCAGCAGGCGGGCGTCGCGGGCGCTGGCGTTCTCGGCCGAAAAGGCCATGTCGGCGCGCAGCCAGGGAAAGTTCCTGACCAGCCATTCATTGGCGGTGATGCGCTGGAAATCCACCGCCTCGGCACCCGGCGCGGCGGCGGGGTTGATCCAGCGATCCTCGGCCTGGAACGGCTTGTCGTCGCCGTAATGCACGCTGCGCAGATGGATCAGCGCGCAGCCCTCGGGCAGGGACATGCGGGCGGCGACTTCGGCCGGCAGCGGGCTGCGGCGCTGCGCGACGACGCGGTGGCTGTATTCCATCCCCGCCTGCTCGATCTGTTCGCGCACGATGGGGATGGTCAGCGTGGCCTTGCGCGCCGGGTTCACCTTGACATGCGTGCCGGCGCGGCGCTTGCGGTCCAAAAGCCCCTCTTCGGCCAGCAATTGCAGCGCCTTGTTCACCGTGGCGCGGGCGACGCCGAATTCGACGGCCAGTTCCGCCTCGTCCGGGATGCGGTCGCCCTGCCGCCATTCGCGGTCCACGATGCGGCGGCGCACTTCGCTGGTGATGGCTTGCGCCTTGGAGGCGGTTCTTTCGGTCACATGCGATCCTGAAGCCGGGCGATGGTCGCCAGATAATCGGCGATGATGCGGTCGCGGTCCATATGCCTGCCGTCCCGCACGACATGGCGGCCCGCCGACCAGACATCGCGCACCAGCCCGTCATGGCCGGCAAAGACCAGGCTGTCGAGCATCTGGTCGCCCTTGCGCCCCGCCATGACCGGATTGTCGAGCCCGACCGCGACCAGGTCGGCCCATAGCCCGGCCTTGATCGCCCCGGTCTCGCGCCCCGCCGCCGTGGCGCCGCCGTCCAGCCCCGCCTGATAGATCACCCGCCCGGTCGAGCGTTCCGGGCTGGCCAGGATCGCCCGGCCGCGGTCGCGCAGGCGCTGGCTGTATTCCAGCGTCCGCAGTTCCTCGACCAGCGAGATGCGGATATTGCTGTCCGAACCGAAGCCGTAGCGCCCGCCGGCCCCGGCCCAGGTCGTGCCGTTGAAGATGCCGTCGCCCAAGGACGATTCGGTGATCGGGCAAAGGCCCGCCACGGCGCCGGTGGCGGCCAGCCGGCGGGTCTCGTCCTGGGTCATGTGGGTCAGGTGGATCAGCGTCCAGCGCCGGTCGGGCTGGTGGTTCTCCAGCAGCCATTCGACCGGGCGGCACCCATAGGCGGCGCTGATTTCCTCGATCTCGGGCAGTTGCTCGGCCAGGTGCATGTGCAGCGGCCGGCCGGGGCGCAGCGCCACGCATTCCGCCAACCCCTCGGGGCTGACCGCGCGCAGCGAATGCGGGGCGACGCCGATGTCGGCATCGGCGGGCAGGGCGCGCAGGGCGTCTTCGCAGCCTTCCAGCAGGCGCTGGAATTCCTCGGGCGTGGTGCCGAAGCGGTTCTGGCCGGGGGCGAGCGGCCGGCGGTCCACGCCGCCGAACTGGTAATGCACCGGCAAGAGCGTCAGGCCGATGCCGGTGCGCCCGGCCGCGGCGGCGATACGTTCGCCCATCTCGGCGATGTTGTCGTAGTGACCGCCGCCGGGGCGGTGGTGCAGGTAATGGAATTCGACATTGGTGGCATAGCCGGCCTCCAGCATCTCCATCTGCACGAGCGCGGCGATGGCTTCGACATCCTCGGGCGTCAGGTGGTCGAGAAAGCGATACATGATCTGCCGCCAGGTCCAGAAAGTATCGCGCGGCTCGGGGCCCTTGGCCTCGCTGAGCCCGGCCATGGCGCGCTGGAAAGCGTGGCTGTGCAGGTTCGCCAGCGCCGGCAACAGCAGGCCGGCGCGCTGGCCCTGCGGCGCTGCGTCCTTCTCTACCGCGGCGATTCGGCCCTGATCGACCGTCACCCGGACGTTTTCTGCCCATCCATCGGGCAGCAAGGCCCGTTCCGCCCAGATAACCGTCATCCCGCCACCCTTGTTTGCGCCAAAATAAGTTTAGACATAGAGATAAATTAAGTTTAGACATAGAGTGACCGAGAAATCAATCCGGGATGCGATCCGATGCAGCTTCTCAGCCATGCGCAGCTTGTCACGATGGACCAGGAATCAGGCGGTTATGGCCTGATCGAACCGGGGGCGCTGGTGATTGATGCCGGACGAATCGCCTGGATCGGGGCGGAATCGGACCTGCCCGCGCAATATGCCGATGCGACGCGCCACGACCTGGGCGGGCGGCTGGTGACGCCGGGGTTGATCGACTGCCACACCCATATCGTCTTTGGCGGCGACCGCGCCCGCGAATTCGAGATGCGGCTGGAAGGTGCTGCCTATGAAGAAATCGCCCGCGCCGGCGGCGGTATCCTGTCCAGCGTCCGCGCCACCCGCGCGGCGGATGAAGAGGCGTTGCTGGCATCCGCCCTGCCGCGCGTCGATACGCTGCTGGCCGAGGGCGTGACCACGCTGGAGATCAAGTCGGGCTATGGGCTGGACGTGGACAGCGAGTTGAAGATGCTGCGCGTCGCCCGCCGCATCGGCCAGTTGCGCAAGGTGACGGTGCGCACGACCTGGCTGGCCGCCCATGCCGTGGCGCCGGAATACAAGGACGACCGCGCCGGCTATATCCGCGATGTGGTGATCGCCGGCATGCAGCGCGGCCATGCCGAGGGGCTGATCGATGCGGTGGACGGGTTCTGCGAAGGCATCGCCTTCACGCGCGAGGAAATGGCCGGCATCTTCGATCATGCGGCAACGCTGGGCCTGCCGGTCAAGCTGCATGCCGAGCAGCTTTCCGACCTGGGCGGCGCGGCCATGGCGGCGCGGCACGGGGCGCTGTCGGCCGATCACCTGGAATATCTGGGGCAGGACGGGATCGCGGCCATGGCGGCCCATGGCACCGTGGCCGTCTTGCTGCCCGGCGCCTTTTATACACTGCGCGAGACGCAATATCCGCCGATAGACGCCCTGCGCGATGCCGGCGTGCCGATCGCGCTGGCCACGGATTGCAACCCCGGCACCTCGCCGCTGACTTCGCTGCTGTTGACCATGAACATGGGCGCGACGCTGTTTCGGATGACGCCCGCCGAATGCCTGGCCGGCGTCACCCGCCACGCCGCCCGCGCCCTGGGCCTGGCGGATCGCGGCCGGCTGGCACCCGGCATGCGCGCCGACCTGGCGGTCTGGGACATCGGCCATCCAGCCGAACTGACCTATCGCATCGGCTTCAACCCCCTTCATGCCCGCATCGTCGGAGGCGAATTTGTCTGAACTGATCCTGACCCCCCTGATCCTGACCCCCAGTGAAACCACCCTGGCCGAGCTTGAGCAGGTCTGGCGCGAAGGGCTGGCGGTGCGCCTGGCCGACAGCGCCCGCCCCGGCATCGCGCAATCGGCCGCCCGCATCGAGGCGGCCGCGAATGGCGAAGAGCCGGTCTATGGCGTGAATACCGGCTTCGGCAAGCTCGCCTCGATCAAGATCGCGGCGCGGGACACGGCGACGCTGCAAAGGAACCTGATCCTGTCGCATTGCTGCGGCGTGGGCGAGCCGGTCGAGCCGGAAACCGTGCGGCTGATCCTGGTGCTGAAGCTTCTGTCGCTGGGCCGCGGCGCCTCGGGCGTGCGGCCGCTGGTGATCCAGCTGATCGAGGACATGCTGGCGCGCGGCGTTCTGCCGGTGATTCCGTCGCAGGGTTCGGTCGGCGCGTCGGGCGACCTGGCGCCCCTGGCGCATATGGCCGCGACCATGCTGGGCGAGGGGCGGGCGGTTTACCAGGGCCGCGAGATGCCTTCGGCCGAGGCGCTGGCGGCGGCGGGGCTTTCGCCGGTGGTGCTGGCGGCGAAAGAGGGGCTGGCGCTGATCAACGGCACCCAGGTTTCGACCGCATTCGCCTTGGCGGGGCTCTTCGAGGCTTTCGCCAGCGCCCGCGCGGCGCTGGTCACGTCGTCGCTTTCGACCGATGCCATCATGGGCTCGACCGCGCCGTTCCTGGACGAGATCCACACCCTGCGCGGCCATCGCGGCCAGATCGCCGCCGCCCGCGCCATCCGGGCGCTGATGGACGGCAGCGAGATCCGCGAAAGCCATCGCGAGGGCGACACCCGCGTCCAGGATCCCTATTGCATCCGCTGCCAGCCGCAGGTCACGGGCGCCTGCATCGACCTGCTGTGGCAGGTGGCCCGGACGCTGGAGATCGAAGCGAATGCCGCCACCGACAACCCGCTGGTGCTGGTGGGCGCCGACCGCATCGTCTCGGGCGGGAATTTCCATGCCGAGCCGGTGGCCTTTGCCGCCGACCAGATCGCGCTGGCCATCGCCGAGATCGGCGCCATTTCCCAGCGCCGCATCGCGCTGATGGTGGACCCCGCGCTTTCGCATGACCTGCCGCCCTTCCTGACCCCCGATCCGGGGCTGAATTCGGGGCTGATGATTGCCGAAGTGACCAGCGCCGCGCTGATGAGCGAGAACAAGCACCTGGCGACGCCTTGCTCGACCGATTCGACCCCGACCTCGGCCAACCAGGAAGATCACGTCAGCATGGCCGCGCATGGCGCACGGCGGCTGAAGCGCATGAACGCGAACCTGGCGCAGATCCTGGGCATCGAGGCGCTTTGCGCCAGCGCGGGCGTCGAGTTCCGCGCGCCGCTGGCGACCTCGGCCCCCTTGCAGGCGGTGATCGCCGCGCTGCGCCAGACGGTGCCGGCGCTGGAACAGGACCGCTACCTTGCCCCCGACCTGACCGAATCGGCCCGGCTGGTGCGCGAGGGCGTGCTGGTCGGCGCCGTCCCCGCCCATCTGCTGGACGAGGTGCGGCCGTGATCCCCGTCGAAGTCACGCAGGGCGACAGCCCGGTCATCCTGGGCCTGCCGCATACCGGGACATGGCTGCCCGATGGCATCCGCGCCCGGCTGAACCCGCGCGGGCAGGTGCTGGCCGATACCGACTGGCATATCCATCGGCTCTATGACGGGCTTCTGCCCGGCGCGACGACGGTGCGCGCGACCTTCCACCGCTATATCATCGACGCCAATCGCGGGCCGGACGATGCGAGCCTTTATCCCGGCCAGAACACCACCGGGCTGGTGCCGCTGACCGATTTCGACGGCGAGCCGATCTGGGAAACCGAACCCACCGCCGAGGATATCGCCGAGCGCAAGGCCCGCTTCCACGCCCCCTATCACGCGGCGCTGGCGGCCGAGATCGAGCGGGTGCGGGCGCGTCACGGCGTGGCGATCCTTTATGACTGCCACTCGATCCGCTCGGTGATCCCGTTCCTGTTCGATGGCGTGCTGCCGGATTTCAACATCGGCACCAATAGCGGCGCCGCTTGCGACCCGCGCATCGAGGCGGCAGTGCTTCAGGCTTGCGCCGCCACCGGCCGCAGCCATGTTCTGAACGGCCGCTTCAAGGGCGGCTGGACGACGCGGCATTACGGCCAGCCGGGGCAGGGCGTCCACGCCATCCAGATGGAACTGGCGCAGGCGACGCATCTGGAGACCGAGGCCCCGCCCTTTGCCTATGACGCGGCCAAGGCCGAAACCCTGCGGGTCACGCTGGGGGCGATCCTGGAGCGTCTTGCCGCGCTGGCGCCGGAGGTGCGGGCATGAAGCCGCTGCAAGGCATCAAGGTGCTGGACCTGACCCGTGTGCTGGCGGGGCCCTATTGCACCGCGCTTCTGGCCGACCTGGGGGCCGAGGTCATCAAGCTGGAACCGCCCGCCGGCGACGACTACCGTCATATCGGCCCGTTCAAGGACGGCGAAAGCGCGCTTTTCACCCTGAACAACCGCGGCAAGCAAAGCCTGGTCCTGGACCTGAAAGATCCGGGCGACCTGGCGCTGGCCAGGGCCATCGCGGCGCGCGTCGACGTGGTGGTGGAAAACTTCCGCCCCGGCGTCGCCGCCCGGCTGGGTCTGGGGGCCGAGGCGCTGCGGGCGGAAAACCCGCGGCTGGTCTATTGCTCGATCTCGGGCTTCGGCCAGCAGGGGCCGTTCCGCGACCTGCCGGCCTATGACCTGGTGGTGCAGGCCATGTCCGGGCTGATGGCCGGCACCGGCGAGGAAGGCGGCGCGCCGCTGAAGACCGGCGAAAGCATGGCCGACCTGATCGCCGGCCTGTTCGGAAGCTGGGCGATCATGGCGGCGCTGGTTAACCGCAACGCCAGCGGGCAGGGCGCGACGCTGGACGTCGCCATGTATGACGCGCTGTTTTCCATGCTGACCACCAGCCACGCGCTGCATCTTTATGCCGGGGTGCTGCCGCAGCGGGTGGGCAACCGCCATCCCCTGTCCACCCCCTTCGGCTGCTTTGCGACCCAGGACGGGCAGGTGGTGATCGCGGTGCTGAACCCGCGCCAGTTCGCCGCGCTGGCCACGCTGATCGGCGCGCCGGATGCCGCGGACGATCCGCGCTTTGCCAGCGACGAAAGCCGCACCGCGCATGAGCCGGACCTCAAGCGCCTGATCGAGAACTGGTCGCGCGGGCTGACCACCGAGCAGGCGGTGGCCGCCCTGGCCGGCGCCGGCCTGCCCGCCGCGCCGATCTGGGACATCGCCCAGGCGGCGGGCAACGAGCATGCCCAGACGCGCGGGCTGGTCAGCCGCCTGCCGCATCCGGTGCTGGGGCTGGCGCCGACCATCGGCCAGCCGGTGCGCTTCGATGCAGAGAAACCCGTGGCCGAAACCTCGGCCCCGCGCCTGGGCGGCGACCGCGCCGCCATCCTGCGCGCATTCGGATTGGAGGAAACCGCATGAGCGACGACTGGCACATGCTGGCCGAAGAGGAGCGGCTGTTCTGCGACGTGCTGACCCGCATCTGCGCCGAGCGGATCGCGCCCAAGGCCGCCGAGACCGACGAGACCTCGGCCTTCGTCCACGACCAGCTTGCCGTTCTGGGCGAGGCGGGGATGATGGGCGCGAACCTGCCCGAAGCCTACGGCGGCAGCGGCATTTCGGCCCCGGCGCTGCTGCGGGCGGTGGCGATCGTGGCGGGGGCCTGCGGCTCGACCGCCTCGGCGCTGACGGCGCATTACCTGGCGAGTGATTCGATCCTGCTGGGCGGGACGGAGGCGCAAAAACAGGAATGGCTGCCGAAAGCCGCCGAGGGCCGGGCGCTGGGGGCATTCGCCCTGACCGAGCCGACCGCCGGTTCCGACCCCGCCGACATGAAGACCCGCGCCCGCCGGACCGGGGACGGCTGGCATCTGAAGGGCACGAAATGCTTCATCTCGAACGGCGGCGTGGCGGATTTCATCGTCGTCTATGCCGTGACCGACCCCGACAAGGCGCATCGCGGCATTTCCGCCTTCATCCTGCCCAAGGGCACGCCGGGGCTGGAGCCGGGCGCGGCCGAGCGCACCATGGGGCTGAAGGGCGGGCATGTGTTCACCCTGAACCTGGACTGCCACCTGCCCGAAGACGCGCTTTTGGGCGAGGAGGGCCGGGGTTTTCGCACCGCCATGCAGGTCTTGGACAATGGCCGCATCGAGGTCGCCGCGCAATGCCTGGGCCTGGCCGAAGCGGCGATGACAGCCGCCGTCGCCTATGCCAAGGACCGCGTGATCGGCGGTGAGCGGCTTTCCGACCGGCAGGGCATCCGCTGGATGATCGCCGACATGGGCCTGGCCTATCGCCAGGCGCTGCTTTTGTCGCAGGATGCGGCGCGGCAGCGGCAGGAGGCGCATGACAAGGGCGGCCGCTTCTCGCTGGCCTCCAGCATGGCCAAGCTTGCCGCCAGCGAGGCGGCGGGCCGTATCGCCGACACCGCGCTGCAACTGCATGGCGGCTATGGCTATACCCGCGATTTTCCCATCGAAAGGATCGCCCGCGACCTGCGCATCATGCGCATCTACGAGGGCTCCAGCGAAATCCAACGCATCATCATTTCCGGCCATCTGCTGGCCTGAACGGAGAGAGACATGGACAATCCCCGTCTGAACACCCGCGACATCTTCCCGCCCACCGGCACCGAGATCACCGCGAAAAGCTGGCTGACCGAGGCGCCGATGCGGATGCTGATGAACAACCTGCATCCCGACGTGGCCGAGAACCCGCATGAGCTGGTGGTCTATGGCGGCATCGGCCGCGCCGCCCGCACCTGGAAGGATTTCGACCTGATCGTGGACGCGCTGCGCAAGCTGGAAACCGACGAGACTCTGCTGGTGCAATCGGGCAAGCCGGTCGGCGTGTTCAAGACCCACAAGGACGCGCCGCGGGTGCTGATCGCCAACTCGAACCTGGTGCCGCATTGGGCGAACTGGGACCATTTCAACGAGCTGGATAAAAAGGGCCTGGCCATGTATGGCCAGATGACCGCCGGTTCCTGGATCTATATCGGCAGCCAAGGCATCGTGCAGGGCACCTATGAAACCTTTGTCGAGGCCGGGCGGCAGCATTACGGCGGCGACCTCAAGGGCAAGTGGATCCTGACCGCGGGCCTTGGCGGCATGGGCGGCGCGCAGCCCCTGGCCGCCGTCATGGCCGGGGCCTGCTGCCTGGCCGTCGAATGCGACGAGACCCGCGCCGATTTCCGCCTGCGCACCCGCTATGTCGATGAAAAGACCCACAGCCTGGACGAGGCGCTGGCGATGATCGACCGCTGGACCAAGGCCGGCGAGGCGAAATCCGTGGCGCTGATCGGCAATGCCGCCGATGTGTTCCCGGAACTGGTCAAGCGTGGCGTGCGTCCCGATATCGTGACCGACCAGACCAGCGCGCATGACCCGGTGCATGGCTATCTGCCGCAGGGCTGGACCGTCGCCGAATGGCGTGCCCGGCAGGAGGCCGAGCCGAAGGCCGTCGAACGCGCCGCCCGCGCCAGCATGCGCCAGCAGGTCGAGGCGATGGTGGCCTTTCACGACCAGGGCATTCCGACCGTCGATTACGGCAACAACATCCGCCAAATGGCGCTGGAAGAGGGGTTCGAGCGCGCCTTTGCCTTTCCCGGCTTCGTGCCCGCCTATATCCGGCCGCTGTTCTGCAAGGGCATCGGCCCGTTCCGCTGGGCGGCGCTGTCGGGCGACCCCGAGGACATCTATCGCACCGATGCCAAGGTCAAGGAACTGGTCGACGACCCGCATCTGCACAACTGGCTGGACATGGCGCGCGAGCGCATCGCCTTTCAGGGCCTGCCGGCGCGGATCTGCTGGGTCGGCCTTGGCATCCGCCACAAGCTGGGCCTTGCCTTCAACGAGATGGTCCGCAACGGCGAGTTGAAGGCGCCCATCGTCATTGGCCGCGACCATCTCGATTCGGGCTCGGTCGCCAGTCCCAACCGGGAAACCGAGGCGATGCAGGACGGTTCGGACGCGGTTTCCGACTGGCCGCTGCTGAATGCGCTGCTGAATACCGCCTCGGGGGCGACCTGGGTGTCGCTGCACCATGGCGGCGGCGTCGGCATGGGCTTTTCGCAGCATTCGGGCATGGTGATCTGCTGCGACGGCACGGAAGATGCCGACCGTCGCCTTGCCCGCGTGCTGTGGAACGACCCCGCAACCGGCGTGATGCGTCACGCTGACGCGGGCTATCAGATCGCCCAGGACTGCGCCCGCGAACACGGGCTGAACCTGCCCGCGATCCTGTAACATATGCCCGCGCCGCTGTTTACCGGCGGCGCGGCTTGCGCCAGACTGCGCCGGCGTTCATAGCCGGTTCTCACACAGGGAGAGGAACACATGACACTGACCAATTCGATCAAGGCCGCGCTGCTGGGCCTGGGCGCGCTGACGCTTGGCCTCCCGGCGATGGCCGACCAACTGGCCGACGTAAAGGCCGCGGGCAAGATCGTCACCGCCACCGACATGCATTATGCGCCCTTCGACATGATCGTGAACGGCGAATACCAGGGCATGACCAAGGACCTGTTCGACGGCGTGACCGCCGAGCTGGGGGTCGAGCCGGTCTATCAGGACATCCCCTGGACGGCCGAGCTGCCGGGGCTTGAGGTCGGCAAGTTCGACATCGTCATCGCGCCGGTGACCATCACCTCGGAACGGCTGGAGCGTTACACCTTCACCATCCCGATCGCCGACGCCACCGTGTCGCTGATCAAGCCGGCCGGGTCGGATCTGGTCAAGCCCGAGGACATCGCCGGCAAGACCGTCGGCGTCCAGCAGGGCACCGCGCAGTTCAAGCAGTTGCAGGCGTTCGGCGACAGCCTTGGCGGCGTGACCGTCAAGGAATACGGCACTAACGACGAAGCCTTTGCCGATCTGGCCGCCGGGCGGCTGGACGCGGTCGCGGCCTCGATGCCCAACGCCTCCACGCTGGTCAAGGCGCGCCCCGAGCAGTTCGCGCTGTTCGAGCCGGCGCAATTCGGCGAGCCGACCTATTTCGCCTGGGTGCTGCGCCCCGGTGACGACAGCGCCAGCCTGGCCGAGGCGATCAACGCCGCCCTGCTGAAGATGACCGACGACGGTCGCGTCAAGGACATCCAGGAAAAATGGCTGGGCGCCTATACGGAACTGCCCCGCGAAGTGCCGAAGAACTGATCGGCCCACGGACCAGCCGCGGGCGGGGCCACCCCCGCCCGCAACCCCCAACCGCGGGGAGGAACGATGTTTTCCCTATCGACCTTTCTTGACGCCTTCTGGCCGCTGACGATGGCCGCGCGCTATACGCTGCTGGTGTCGGGCCTTGGCATCGCGCTGGGGCTGGTGATCGGCGCCTTTGTCTGTGTGCTGGCGCTGTCGAAATCGCGCGCGGCCCGCATCGCTGCCGCCGTCTGGGTCAGCTATCTGCGCGGCGTGCCGATGCTGGTGCAACTGCTGGTGGTGTTCTTCCTGCTGCCGGTGATCGGGATCGACGTGCCCGCCATCGTGGCGGCGGTGGTGACGACCGCCATCGTCGCCTCGGCCTATATCTCGGAAATCTGGCGCGGCGCGATCACGGCGCTGCCCAGGGGCCAGGCCGAGGCCGCCATCGCCATCGGGATGCGCCCCCGCGATAGCTGGATCCGCATCATCCTGCCGCAGGCCGTGGCCCTGTCGATCCCGCAGTTGATCAACGAGCTGATCCTGCTGGTCAAGGCGTCCTCGCTGGTCTCGGTCGTGGGGGTGATGGAGATCACCCGCGCCAGCCAGGCGCAGGCCGGCGTGACCTTTCGCCCGCTAGAGGCATATCTGGCCGCGGCTTGCCTTTATCTGGCGATCAACCTTTGCCTGGCGGCGCTGGGGCGCTGGCTTGAACACAGGATGGCCGTGTGATGGACCTGTCGATCTTCACCGAATACGGGCCCCGATTGCTGGCGGGGTTCCGCCTGACCATCATCTGCTGGCTGCTGGGCACGGTCTTCGGCGCCGCGCTGGGGCTGCTGATCGCGGTGGCGCAGCGCTATGGCGGCCGCACGGTCCGCTGGGCCTTGCAAACCTATATCGAACTGATCCGCGGCACGCCTTTCCTGGTGCAGCTGTTCCTGCTGTATTACGGCGGCCCGATGATCGGGCTGCGGCTGGACCCGATGCCGGCCGGGCTTTTGGGCCTGACCATCTATGGCAGCCCCTATTTCGCGGAAATCTTCCGTTCCGCCTTTCGCGCCGTACCGCTGGGGCTGATCGAGGCCGGCCGCGCCATCGGCATGACCGAACTGGCCATCGTGCGCCGCATCCTGCTGCCGGTCGGGCTGGTGTCGGCGGTGCCGGCGCTGGTCAATTTCTCGATCATCCTGACCAAGGAAACCGTGATCCTGTCGATCATCACCGTGCCCGAGGTGATGTATCAGACCCAATACATGGCCACGATGACCTTCACCTTCCTTGAGGGGTATTTCACGCTGGCGCTGTTCTTCTGGGCCTTCGTCGAAGTCATTTCGCGCCTGGGCCGCCGGCTGGAACGGCGCATCACCCGCCACCTGATCGAAAGGACCTGAGATGGTCGAGGCTTCCTCTGTCGAGATCCGCAAGGTCAACAAGTATTACGGCCCCTTTCAAGCGCTGAAGGACGTGGACCTGACGATCCCGCCGGGCAAGGTGACCTGCCTGATCGGGCCATCCGGCTCGGGCAAGTCCACGCTGCTGCGCTGCATCAACTTCCTGGAGGAATACGATTCGGGCGAAATCCGCATCGACGGCCAGTTGATCGGCTATGAGGCGCCGGGGCGGAAGATGTCGGGGCGCAAGCTGCGCGCGATGCGGCGTTCCATCGGGATGGTGTTCCAGCAGTTCAACCTGTGGCCGCATATGACGGCGCTGGGCAACGTGGCCGAGGGGCTGGTCCGGGTGCGCGGCCTGCGCAAGGCCGAGGCCGAGACCCGCGCCGCCGAGGCGCTGGCCAAGGTCGGGCTGGCCGACAAGATGGGCAACCACCCTTCGCGCCTGTCGGGCGGCCAGCAGCAACGCGTCGCCATCGCCCGCGCCATCGCCATGGAGCCGCGGCTGATGCTGTTCGACGAGCCGACATCCGCGCTGGACCCGGAACTGGTGGGCGAGGTGCTGAACGTGATGAAGACCCTGGCGGCCGAGGGCATGACCATGGTGGTGGTCACGCATGAGATGGGGTTTGCCGCCCATGTCGCCGATCAGGTGGCCTTCATGGAAAAGGGCGAACTGGTGGGGGTCGACAGTCCGGCGGGCATTCTGCACCATCCCGAGGACATCCGCATCCAGGGCTTTCTGCGCACCTATCACGAGCGCAACAGCTTTTGACGAAAGGGGGCTCTGCCCCCGTCGCGTTCCGCGACTCCCCCGGGATATTTGGACACGAAAGAACCGGGCTGCGGGACGGCGCCGGGTGCGGCCAAGTGGCTCACGTAGGGGCGGCGCGCCGTCCGGCATCGGCGCGGCGGCGGCCTGTTTTGCCGCGTCCAAGGCGGTATTCGGCGCGGAATCGTTGCTGCGATAAGGGGTCTCGCGGGCGGGTCGGGTTCCGGCGCGATGTCGCTTGGGCGATTGCCAGCACGCCTCCAGCCGATATAGTGAGGCATGACACAGCCGGAGCCAGCCGCCGACACGCGCATGATTGACGATCTTTCCGACCGGCGCCGCCCGCCGCGCCAAGCCGTTATCCGGTTTCTTCCCGTCGCCAGCGAGCCGCTTTGATGTGGATCGAGATTCTTGTCGTGCTGGTCCTGACCCTGCTTAACGGGTTGCTGGCCATGTCCGAACTGGCCATCGTCTCGGCCCGCCCGGCGCGGCTGAAGGTGCTGGCCGAGCGGGGCGACCGCGGCGCCGCCACCGCGATCGCGCTGGCCGAGGAGCCGGGGCGGTTCCTGTCCTCGGTCCAGATCGGGATCACCCTGGTGGGCGTGCTGTCGGGCGCCTTTTCCGGCGCCACCCTGGGCGCGCGGCTGGCGGCGGCGCTGCCGGGCTGGGGGGTGCCTGCATCGCTGGCCCAGCCGCTGGGCATGGGCGGCGTGGTTGTGGCCATCACCTATCTGTCGCTGATCGTGGGCGAGTTGGTGCCCAAGCAATTGGCGCTGCGCGCGCCCGAGCGGGTGGCCGCCCGCGTGGCGCCGCTGATGCGGGCGATCTCGCGCGGGGCGGCGCCGCTGGTCTGGCTGCTGGACCGTTCGGGCAAGCTGGTGCTGGCCGCCTTGGGGCAGTCGGGCAGCGACCGGCAGGGCATCAGCGACGAAGAGATCAAGCTGGTGATTTCCGAGGCCGAGACGGCCGGGGTCATGCACCGTGCCGAGACCGAGATGATCGCCGGCGTCATGCGCATTGCCGACCGCAGCGCCCGCGGGCTGATGACGCCGCGGCGCGAGATCGAGGCGGTCGATGTCGCCGATAGCTGGGACGAGATGGCGCGCAAGTTCCGCGACGGCCGACGCACCCGCCTGCCGGTCAGCGACGGCGACCCGAACAACCTGATCGGCGTGATCGCCAGCGTGGACCTGATGTCGCAAAGCCGGGCCGAGGCGGTGGACCTGCGCCAGGTGATGCAGCCCGCGCCGATCATCCCGGAAACCATGGATGCGCCCGAGGTCATCGCGCGGCTGCGCGCCGCGCCGGGCCAGATGCTGCTGGTCTATGACGAATACGGCCATTTCGAGGGCGTGGTGACGCCCATGGACGTGCTGGAGGCGATCACCGGCGAGTTTGCCGGGCTCGACGACGACGAGCCGAAGCTGGTCGAGCGCGAGGATGGCAGCCTGCTGGTCGCCGGCTGGATGCCGGTGGATGAATTTGCCGACCGGCTGTCGGTATCGCTTGACGATGACGGTGATTTTTCCACCGTCGCCGGGCTGGTGCTGGACCTGGCCGGCCGGCTGCCGCAGGCGGGCGACCGGGTGGATTGGCAGGGCTGGCGCATCGAGGTGGTGGACATGGACCATCGCCGCATCGACAAGCTGCTGGTCCAGCGCCTGCCGCTCTGATCCCGCCGGCCCGTGCTGGCAGGCCGGAAAGAACGCTTGTGATTTCCAGCAATATTGATAACCCTTGGTTATGAATTTCACCCTGCGCCAGATTACCTATTTTCTTGCCGTCGCCAGGCTTGGGCATTTCGGCCGGGCGGCGGAAACGGTCCATGTCTCGCAACCGGGGCTGTCGAGCCAGATCGCCCAGCTTGAAGCCCGCCTGGGCGGGGCGCTGTTCGAGCGTGGCGCCGGCACCGGCCCGGTGCGGCTGACCGCGCTTGGCGAGCGGCTGTTGCCGGTGGCGCAGGAATTGCTGGACACCGCCAAGCGGCTGGACGCCCTGGCGCGGGCCGGGCGGGGGCCGCTGTCGGGGCGATTGCGGCTGGCGATCATCCCGACGGTTGCGCCCTACCTGATCCCGCATCTGGTGCCGGCCTTGCGCGCCCAACATCCGGCGCTGGACCTGGAACTGCACGAAATCGCCACGGACGAGGTGGTCTCGGGCGTGCTGAGCCACCGTTTCGACGCGGGCATCATGGCGCTGCCGGTCGGCGAGCCGGGGATCGAGGCCGAGCCGGTCTTGCGCGACGCGTTCCTGGTCGCGCTGTCTGGCGAGGACGATACCACCTTCCTGTCCGGTCCCGCCCGTCCCGAAAGCATCGAATCCGAGCGGCTGTTGCTATTGGCCGACGGGCATTGCCTGCGCGACCAGGCGCTGGAGGTGTGCAGCATGCGCAGCCCGCGCCGCAAGCTGAACCTTGAGGCGGCCTCGATGGCGACGCTGATGCGGATGGTCGCGACCGGCATGGGCATGACGCTGATCCCGCGGCTGGCGCTGGCGGATGAAAATCGCGACGGCCGGCTGCGCATCGTGCCCTTTACCGAACCGGCGCCGTCGCGCGATCTGGCGGTGGTCTGGCGGCGCAATGCCGAAGCCGGGGCGGATGCGCGCGCGCTTGGCGCGGTGGTGCGGATGCTGGCGCCGGCCCTGGGAGTGACGGCGATTCCCGCCCCGCCCGATGCGCCTTTGGAGCCGCCCGCCCGGCGGCGGATCAGCGCAGCACGATCTTGACCGGCAGCACCAGCGATGTCGTCCGGCCGGTGGGCGGGGCGGGCAGGCGGGGCAGGCGCGACGCCTGACGGCTAAGCGCCGCATCAATCCCGGCATCGCCGGTCGAACTGGCAAGCGAGGCCCCGGCCACCCTTCCGCCCGGATCGACGCTGAAACGCACCGTCACAGTGACCGAGCCGCCGCGGCCGCTGAAGCGGGTGCGCTGCATGTGCCGGGCCACCGCCGACTGCACCTTGGACTGCCAACTGGCCACCTGCCGCGGGCTGGGCGTGCCGGCCTGGGCCTGGGGGGCGGCGGTGCGGTCGGATTGCGGCGCCCGCAGCCGGGTGGTGGCCTGGCGGGCGGGCTGTTCTTCGGGGGCCGTTTCCTTTTTCTCGCGCTTCTGCGGCTCGGGCTGCTTTTCAGCGAGCTTCGGTTCCGGCTCGGGCTTGGTTTCGCGCTTGGGACGGTCGGGGGGGCGCTGGGATTTTTGCAGGACCACCGCATCGGGGGGCGGCGGGAAAAGCGTCTTCATCTCGGCCAGCGGCTCCAGTTCCTCTAGCGGAGGCATGGCGAGTTCGGGTTCAGGTTCGGGTTCCGGTTCCGGCTCGGGCTCTGGCTCGGGTTCAGGTTCAGGTTCCGGCGCGGCCTCGGCCATGTCGGGCGCTTCCGCCTCGTCGGGCGGGGCGGCGGCCTGGGGCAGCGGTGCCAGTTCGACGAAAACCGGATCGGGCAGGCCGGGCGGTGCCGCGGCCTCGGCGCGTTGCAGGATCCACAGCGCCCCGCCCATATGCGCGGCCAGCGCCACCGCTGCGGCGGTGCCCCATAATGCGCTTTCGCGCAGCGCCGGGGAAAGCTTCCAACTCATGGCGTGGGTGCTCCTCCGCTTGCCGGGGCCGGGGCCGGGGACGATGTTGGGGCGGCGGGTGCGCCTGCATCCGGCGCGGTGCCTGGGGCGGCGGCGGCCGGGGCCGCGCCCGGCCCGGTGGTTTCCAGCCCGACCAGGGCGATTTTCAGATAGCCGGTCTCGCGCAGCGTGTTCATGACCCCCATCAGGTCGCCATAGGACACCTCGCGGTCGGCGCGCAGGAAGATGCGCTGTTCGCGGTCATTGCCGGTGGCCGTTCCCAGCGCCGCGGCCAACCCGCCTGCGGCCACGTCCTCGTTGCCGATGGCCAGTGACAGGTCGGGCTTGACGGTGACATAGACCGGCTGGTCGGGCCGCTGTGCGGGCGTCGCGTTTGACACCGGCAGGTCCACGTTCACATCCACCGTGGCCAAGGGCGCCGCGACCATGAAGATGATCAGCAGCACAAGCATCACGTCGATAAATGGGGTGACGTTGATCTCGTGGTTTTCGACCAGATCGTCGCCTTGGGTGTCGCGAATGCTGCCGGCCATGGCTTAGACCTCCGTGCGCAGGACGGTGCCGCGAAAGTCGAGATCGCGGCTGACAAGGCGCTTGACCCCGGCGCTGGCATTGGCCAGCCGCAGGCGATAGCCGGTGATGGCGCGGGCGAAGACGTTGTAGATCACCACCGCCGGAATCGCGGCGACCAGGCCGATGGCGGTGGCCAGCAGCGCCTCGGCGATGCCGGGGGCGACGACGGCCAGGTTGGTCGTCTGCGCCTCGGAAATGCCGATGAAGCTGTTCATGATGCCCCAGACGGTGCCGAACAGCCCGACGAAAGGCGCGGTCGAGCCGATGGTGGCCAGCACGCCGGTGCCGCGGCCCATGCGGCGGCCGGCGATCGCCTCGATGCGGTCCAGGTGGGAATCGACGCGTTCCTTAAGGCCGGCATCGCCCGCCTGGTCCAGCGCCGGGGCCGAGCGGTCGTATTCCGCGGCTGCGGCGCGGATCATGCGCGAGACCGGGTCGCGACGGCGGCCGGCCGCGGCCAGCGCGGCGGGCAGGCTGGTGGCGGTTTCGACGCGGCGGATGCCGGACTGGGCGCGGTTCATGGCGCCCATCAGTTCCAGCACCTTGGCGACCAGCACCGTCCAGGTCACGACCGAGGCGAAGGCCAGGCCGATCATCACCGCCTTGACCACCCAGTCGGCGGCCCAGAACATGCCCACCGGCGAAAGGTCATGCGGCAGGTTCGGATCGCGCCCGGCCGGGGGCAGGACCGGGGCCAGCGCATCCTGGACCGATTGCGGCAGGAACTCGACGCCGGTCGGCTCGGCGGGCTGCGCCTGGGCTGGGACGGGTGTTGACGCTGCCGGGGCCGGGGCCGGGGCCGTAGCGGGCGGGGTCCCGACGGATTCGGGCGCAACGGCGGGCTCTGCTGGGACGGCGGCGGGGTCGGTCGGCCCGGCCGCTGCCTGGGGTGCGGGCGCCGCGGCTGGCGGGATGGCCGCATCGGGCGATGCGGGTTCCGGGACCGCCTGCGCCGGCGCGGGCGCTGCCGGCTGGGGGTCGGTTGCGCCTGCCGGCTGGTCCGGGACCTGGACCTGGACCTGGGGCGCGGGGCCGGGCTGTCCGCCCGTGCCGCTTTCCTGCGCCGAAAGCGGCGCGGCCAGCAGCAGGCAGCTCAATGCGACGGCGGTCCCCGCGCCTGTGCGCGGCAGTGGCATATGGGTCATGGCGATCCTTGTAGTTCCGGCATTCGGTCCGTCCGTATCTTGCTGGGCGCGGCACATGCCGCATGGCATGGTGCCGGCCTTTGGCGATCTGGCCTCGTATCAATCACCAAGGTAAAATTGTCAACTATTCGGCGACCCCGCTGCGGGGCTTTCTGCCACGAAAGACGATGCAGGGCGCGGTTGTGACGCGCGCCATTTTCCCGACAAGGCCACGGCCTGCCGCCGCTGATCGGCGGATGCGCCGGGTTGCCCCCGGCCGGCTTGCGGCTTATCCCTTGGGGCCGAACCGATTTCCGGGGATGCGATGGCGGACAGACTTCACAGGACGGCCAATCTGTTCGCCCGCATGTGGGGCGACTATCTGCGTCCCTATTCCGGGCGCATCCTGTTGGCATTGCTGTTCCTGATCGTCGAGGGCTCGACGCTGGGCCTGCTTAGCTGGATGCTGAAGCCGCTGTTCGACAGGGTCTTCGTCGGCGGCGATACCGATGCGATCTGGTGGGTCGGCGGCGTGATCTTTGCGCTGTTCCTGATCCGCGCGACGACCTTCGTCATCAACCGCAGCCTGATGACCTCGGTCTCGCTGGCGGTTTCGACCTCGATGCAGACCGATCTTTTGCGCCATGTCATGACGCTGGACGGGCGGTTTTTCCAGGACAACCCGCCCGGCGCGCTGATCGAGCGGGTGCAGGGCGATTCCATTGCCGTCCAGGGGGTGTGGTCCACCTTTATCGCCGGCGCGGGGCGGGACGTGGTTTCGCTTTTGTCGCTGTTCGGCGTGGCGCTGGCGGTCGATCCCTGGTGGACCATGGCGGCGCTGGTGGGCGCGCCGCTGCTGATTCTGCCGACCCTGGTCGTCCAGCGCTATATCCGGCGCAAGATGCGGCAGAACCGCGTCAATGCCAGCCAGCGCGCCACGCGATTGGACGAGGTGCTGCACGGCATCAACGCCGTCAAGCTGAACCGGATGGAGGATTACCAGGCCAGCCGCTTTGCCCAGATCGTCAGCCGCATCCGCCAGGCCGAGGTCAAGATGTCGGGCATCGGCGCCACCGTGCCGGCGCTGGTCGATGTCGTGACCGGCCTGGGCTTCATCGGCGTGCTGGCGCTTGGCGGGGCCGAGGTGACGCGGGGCGAACGCACGGTGGGCGATTTCATGTCGTTCTTTACCGCCATGGCGCTGGCCTTTCAGCCGCTGCGCCGGCTGGGGGCGCTGACCGGCACCTGGCAGATCGCCGCCGCCAGCCTGGAGCGGATCTATGCGGTGCTGGACCTGCGGCCCGCCATCACTTCGGGGCCGCGCCGCGCGCCGCCGCCCGACACCAGCATCCGCTTTCAGGACGTGCGGCTGGCCTATGACGGCCACCCGGTCCTGAACGGGCTGAGCTTTACCGCACAGGCGGGCCGGACCACGGCTCTGGTCGGGCCTTCGGGGGCGGGGAAATCCACGGTTTTCAATTTGTTGACGCGTCTTGTTGATCCTGAATCGGGGCAGATCACCCTGGGCGGCGTTGCCTTGCGCGACTATGACCTGGGCGTGCTGCGCGACCAGTTCTCGACCGTCAGCCAGGATGCGGCGCTGTTCGACGAGACGCTGCGCGAGAATATCCTGCTGGGCCGCGACCAGGATGACGAGGCGCTGCGCCGGGCCATCGTTGCCGCCCATGTCGCCGATTTCACCGACGCCTTGCCGCTGGGGCTGGACACCCCCGCCGGGCCGCGCGGCTCGGCCCTGTCGGGGGGACAGCGCCAGCGCGTGGCCATCGCCCGCGCCGTGCTGCGCAATGCGCCGGTGTTGCTGCTGGACGAGGCGACCAGCGCATTGGACGCGCAAAGCGAACGGGTGGTGCAGCAGGCGCTGGACCAGCTTTCGGCCGGGCGCACCACCCTGGTCATCGCCCACCGGCTTTCGACGGTGCGCCGGGCCGACAAGATCGTGGTGATCGAGGCCGGACGGGTTGTCGAAGAGGGCGATCACGACCAGCTTATGGCCCAGGGCGGCGCCTATGCCGCGCTGGTAAGGTTGCAATTCGGAGAAGAGTGATGCGGCGCATTCTGGCGGTCCTGGGCGCGGATCGGGTCGAGTTCCTGCAAGGGCTGGTGACGAACAAGGTCGGCCCGGCGCCGTGCTGGGCGGCGCTGCTGACGCCGCAGGGCAAGTATCTGGCCGATTTCCTGGTCGTGCCCGAAGGCGAGCGGCTGCTGATCGACGTCGATGCGCGGCTGGCGGAGGACCTGATGCGGCGGCTGTCGATGTACAAGCTGCGCTCGCAGATCGCGATCGAGCCCACGGATCTGGCCGTCGCCCGCGGCACCGGGCCGGCGCCGGCGGGGGCGATCGCCGACCCGCGGCATCCGGCGCTTGGCTGGCGGCTTTACGGCGCCGAGGGGGATGACGGGACCGGCTGGGACGCGATCCGGGTCGCGCATTGCATTCCCGAAACCCTGGTCGAGCTGATCCCGAACGAGACCTTCATCCTGGAAGCCGGGTTCGAGCGTCTGCACGGCGTCGATTTCCGCAAGGGCTGCTATGTCGGCCAGGAGGTCACGGCGCGGATGAAGCACAAGACCGAATTGCGCAAGGGGCTGGTCACGGTCGGGATCGAGGGCGCGGCCGCCGTCGGCAGCCCGATCCTGATGGCGGACGGGCGCGAAGCCGGCACGCTTTTCACCCAGTCCGGCGGACGCGCCATCGCCCATATGCGCTTTGACCGCATGGGCCAGGGATTGACGGCGGGGGATGCCCGCATCCTCCCATGACCGGCCCGGCCGAGGAGCGCGTCCGCCGCATCGTGCATGTGGACATGGACGCCTTCTTCGCCTCGGTCGAACAGCGCGACGACCCGGCGCTGCGCGGGCGTCCGGTGGCCGTGGGCGGCATCCAGCGCGGCGTGGTCGCCGCGGCCAGCTATGAGGCGCGGCGCTATGGCGTGCGCTCGGCCATGCCGTCGATGCGGGCGATGCGGCTTTGCCCCGACCTGGTCTTCGTCAAGCCCCGCTTCGACGTCTATCGCGCGGTCAGCCAGCAGGTGCGCGCGATCTTTGCCGACTATACCCCCCTGGTCGAGCCGCTGTCCCTGGACGAGGCCTATCTGGACCTGACCGATCATCTGGACGGCCGCACCGCCACCCGCATCGCCCAGGAAATCCGGGCACGCATCCGCGCGGCGACCGGGCTGACCGCCTCGGCCGGGGTCAGCTACAACAAGTTCCTGGCCAAGCTGGCCTCGGACCAGCGCAAGCCAGACGGGCTGTTCGTGATCCCGCCCGAGGCGGGGGCGCAATTCGTGCAAAGCCTGCCCATCGGCCGCTTCCACGGCATCGGCCCGGCCACCGCGGCACGGATGCAGGCGCATGGCATCCAGACCGGCGCCGACCTGGCCCGGCAAAGCCCAGAGTTCCTGACCGCGCGCTTCGGCAAGTCGGGCGGCTATTACTGGAACATCGCCCGCGGCGTCGACACGCGTGAGGTCAAGCCGAACCGCATCCGCAAAAGCATCGGCGCCGAGAACACCTATTTCGAAGACCTGCGCCAGATCGCCGCCGCGCATGAGGCGCTGGCGGTGCTGGCCGACAAGGTGTGGCGCCACGCGTCATCCGCCGCGCGGCAGGGCCGCACGGTCACGTTAAAGGTCAAATACGGGGATTTCCGCCAGATCACCCGCGCGCGCTCGCTGCCGCGCCCGGTCGAAAGCCGCGACGAGATGCTGGAGATGGCCTGCGATCTGCTTGGGCCGGTCTTTGCCGATGCGCATGGGGTGCGGCTGCTGGGCATCACCCTGTCGGGGCTGGAAGAGGCGCGGCAGGACCGGCCGCCGCGCCAGCTTGGCCTGTTCGATCAGGCATAAAGATTGATCACGCCCAGCTTCTGGTGGATGTCGTTCACCGCCTGCTTGTCAAGACCCAAGCCCTGGGCCAGCGCGTGCAGGTATTCGGCCTCTTTGCGGTTGTCGAGCTCGATGGCCATCAGCGACATCAGATAGACCTGCGGGCCGAAGCCCTGCGGCACCTCGCGCGCCAGGGCGGCGGCATCGACCGGGGCGGCCATCTGCTCGCGGATAAAGGCGCGCTCTTCGTCGTCAAGCTCGCCGAACTCGGCCATCAGCTTGGCCTTTTCCGCCTCGTCGATCTCTCCGTCGGATTTCGCGGCCTGGATCATCGCCTTCAGCATCAGGCCCGCCAGCGCATTCTGTTCCGGGGTGGGCGCGGTCGAGGGTTCGTCACCGCTGACCAGCGCCTCGTTGAACAGTTCGCCGAAACTGGCGTCGTTCTGGGGCTGCGCGTCCTTTTGCGCCAACCCGCGTGAGGCCGGCTGAGCCTGTGCGCCGCTACGCCCTAAAAGATCGCCCAGCACACCGCCCAAGCCCCCGGCCGCCGCGCCGCCCAGCAGGCCGCCCAGACCGCCTGAACCCGTGCCGCCTGAACCCGTGCCGCCCGAACCCGTGCCGCCCGAACCCGCGCGGGATCCGGTCAGCTGGTCCAGCAGCCCGCCCAGCCCGCCCTGGGCCGCGCCGGCGTGGCGCGATGGCGGAACCGAGCCGCCGGCCGCGCCCGCGCGCCCGCCCAGCACCTGGCCCAGCATGTCGCCCAGCCCGCCCGAGCCGTTGCGCCGCTCGCCCGCCTGGGCGGTATTGTTGCCAAACAGCCCGTCCAGCAGCCCGCCCGAGCCGCTTGCGCCGCGACCTTCGGGGCGGTTCTGGGCATTCTTCATCATGGTTCCGATCCCCTTGGCCAGCATGACGCCGGCCGCGACGCGGGCAAGGGATTTCATCAGGCTCATCTCGTTCCTCCGGAAACGTTGCAGGGCTGCCGGGCCGGGCAGCCTTGTCCTTGCGATTTCAACGCATTCGCATGGTTCCGGTTCCGACGCCACAGGATAGCCGCCAAAGGCCCGGCCGCCCTTGATTTTTCCGCGGCGCGATTATAAGTCGCGGCGGATGTTTCACGACGGGGGCTGTCGCGCGGGTGGCCCCCCCGATAGGAGGCCATGATGGCAAAGGCAAAGTTTGAACGGACGAAACCGCACGTCAACATCGGTACGATTGGCCACGTTGACCACGGCAAGACGACGCTGACGGCTGCGATCACGAAATATTTCGGTGATTTCAAGGCCTACGACCAGATTGACGGCGCTCCTGAAGAGCGTGCCCGCGGGATCACGATCTCGACCGCGCATGTGGAATACGAATCGCCCAACCGGCACTACGCGCATGTGGACTGCCCCGGCCACGCCGACTACGTGAAGAACATGATCACCGGCGCGGCGCAGATGGACGGCGCGATCCTGGTGGTGAACGCCGCCGACGGGCCGATGCCGCAGACGCGCGAACACATCCTGCTGGGCCGCCAGGTGGGCATCCCCTACATGGTCGTCTACCTGAACAAGGTCGACCAGGTCGATGACCCGGAACTGCTGGAACTGGTCGAGATGGAGGTGCGCGAGCTTCTGTCCTCCTACGACTATCCCGGCGACGACGTTCCGATCATCAAGGGCTCGGCGCTTGCCGCGCTGGAAGGCCGCGACCAGGAAATTGGCGAGGATTCGATCCGGGCGCTGATCGCCGCGGTTGACGAATACATCCCGACGCCCGAGCGTGCTGTGGACCTGCCGTTCCTGATGCCGATCGAGGACGTGTTCTCGATCTCGGGCCGGGGCACGGTGGTGACGGGCCGGGTCGAGCGCGGCGCGGTGAACGTGGGCGACGAGCTTGAGATCGTGGGCA
>NZ_FTMK01000006.1 GCF_900156255.1 Paracoccus thiocyanatus | reverse complement strand
CGCCTCTGGAAAGAAGATTGCCCCGCCGCCTTGGCCCGCAACGACATCCTGAGGGCAACCCAGCGCCTCGGCCGGACGATCTGGAAAAGGTGGTCCGGCTATCATGTCCGCAGCCGGGTCGAGGCCCGGATGAGGAATCTGAAATCCTTCGGCGAGCGGATCGCGTCGAGGGACCCCGACCGCCAGACAGCCGAGATCCACATCCGCGTCGCCCTGATGAACCGCTTCAACGCCCTCGGCACCGCCGAGATCGAACGCGTGGCCTGACCTCAGCTGGGGAAAGGGCCATCATGTCCTGAAGCCGACTTCTGCAACAATGCCATCCACGGCACCGATTACCCGACCCCGGACGGCACCTGCATCCGCGACTATGTCCATGTCATGGACCTGGTCGACGCGCATGTGCTGGGGCTGAAATACCTGCTGGACGGCAAGGTGGCCCAGGGCGGGCACGAGGTGTTTTGCCTGGGCACCGGCAACGGTTTCTCGGTGCGCGAGGTGATCGACCATTCCCGCCATGTCACCAACCGCCCGGTGCCGATGACCGAGGGGCCGCGCCGCGGCGGCGATGCCGTCAAGCTGGTCTCGGGCAGCGAAAAGGCGGTTTCGGTGCTGGGCTGGAACCCGGCGCGCTCGACCCTGCCGCAGATGATCGGCGACGCCTGGCGCTGGCATCAGAACGGCGGATATGAGGGCTGACCCGGCGGTCCTGCTGGATGTCTCGCGGCTGATCTCGCGCCTTGGTGGTGGCCCCGCCACCGGCATCGACCGGGTCGAGGCGGAATGGCTGGCGCATCTGCAAGGCCGGCCGCACCTGCTTTTGTGCCGGGTGCGGCGCGGGCAATTGCTGCTGCCGCCCCAGGCCGGGGCGGCGATCCTGCGCTGGCTGGGCGGGGCGCTGGACGGCCTGCCGCCGCCCGACCTGCTGGACCGGCTGCGCGGGCGGCGCACATTGCCCGCGCGGGCCGAGGCGGCGCTGCGGCGGATGGCGCTGATGCGGGCGGGACCCGAGGGGCGGGGGCTGGGCCGCGCGGCCTTGGCGCATCTGGGGCAGGCGGTCTATGTCAATGTCGGCCATGCCAATCTGCAAGCGGGGCTTTTGGCGAATCTGCGCCCCCTGCCGCGGGCGGTGCTGATCCATGACACGATCCCGCTGGACCATCCCGAATTCACCCGCGCCGGCCAGGCCGACAGGTTCCGCGACCGCTTCGTCGCCGCGGTGGCTGGGGCGGAACTGATCCTGACCGTCTCGGACGCCACCCGCGGCGATGTGCTGCGCTGGCGCGCGCGGCTGGGGCTGCCGGGCCATGCGCCGGTCGTGGCTGCGCCCATCGGCACGCGGCTGGCCGCGCCCGACCCCGCGGGGCTGCCGGCCGATCTGGACCTGTCGCGGCCGTTCTTCGTTGCCCTGGGCACCATCGAGCCGCGCAAGAACCACGCCCTGCTGCTGGACGCCTGGCAGATGCTGGGGCGAATGCCCGATCCGCCGCGGCTGTTCATCATCGGCCGCCGCGGCTGGGAAAATCGCGAGGTCTTTTCCCGGCTTGACCGCCTGCCGCCGGGTGGGCCGGTGCGCGAGCTTTCGGACCTGGACGATGGCGCGGTCGCGGCGCTGCTGGCGCGCAGCCACGGGCTGCTGATGCCCAGCCGCGCCGAAGGCTTCGGCCTGCCCCTGACCGAAGCCGCCGGGCGCGGCATCCCGGTCCTGGCCACCCCCTTGCCCGCCGCGCGCGAGACGCTGGGCGACTATGCGATCTGGCTGTCGCCCGACGCGCCGGCCGATTGGGCGGCGGAACTGGCGCGGCTGTCGGACGCGGCCCCGCGCCGGCTGCCGCCCCTGCCGGTGCCCGACTGGGACCGGCATTTCGCCCTTTTCCACGATGGGTTGTCCCGGTCATTGCGCGATCCAAGCGTTACGGCTATGTGACGGCCGTAAAAGGTGAAAAAGGTCCGTGCCGCGCCCGTTCAGGATTTTACGGCGAAAGCTTCGACTTCGCGCCCGCCGTCAATGGCTGCTTGGGCGCGCGTTTCGGCGTCGCCGCCGGCTGCGGCCGATCCATGACCGCACCGCCCGCATCCGGCCGGGCGATATCCTGCTGTTCATGACCATCCGCAACGAGGCGCTGCGCCTGCCATGGTTCCTGGATTATTACCGCGCCATGGGCATCAGGCACTTTCTGGTGGTGGACAACGGCTCGGACGACGGCGGGCGGGAATATCTGGCCGAGCAGCCGGATGTCTCGGTCTGGCTGACCCATGACAGCTACAAGGGCGCGCGCTTCGGCATGGATTGGCTGAACTGGCTTTTGCACCGGCATGGGACCGGGCATTGGTGCCTGACGGTCGATCCCGACGAATTCCTGGTTTATCCGCATCACGACGCCCGGCCCTTGCAGGCGCTGACGGATTGGCTGGATGCCAGCAACATCCGCTCGTTCTCGGCCATGCTGCTGGACATGTATCCCCAGGGCTCGCTGGTCGCCGAACCTTACCGCGCCGGGCAGGACCCGTTCCAGATCGCGCGCTGGTTCGACCCGGCCAATTACGTCATCCGCAAGAATGGCGAATATGGCAACCTGTGGATCCAGGGCGGGCCACGGGCGCGGGCCTTTTTCGGCGAGGATCCCGAAAACGCCCCGGCGCTGAACAAGATCCCCCTGGTGCGCTGGCAGCGCGGCCTGGCCTATGTCAGTTCGACCCATATGCTGCTGCCGCGCTCGCTGAACCGGGTCTATGACGAGAATGGCGGCGAAAAGGCGTCGGGCTGCCTGCTTCACGCCAAGTTCCTGTCCACCTTTGCCCAGAAATCCGCCGAGGAACTGAACCGGCGCCAGCATTATGCCGACAGCCAGGAATATCGGGCCTATCACGCCGGGCTGCGCGACGACCCGGATTTCTGGTGCGAGCAGTCCTGCGAATTGCAGGACTGGCGCCAGCTAGAGGATCTGGGCCTGATCTCCAAGGGGAACTGGGCATGAGCGGCGCGCCGGTCCGGCTGGGCGTGGTCATGCTGTGCCACGAGGAACTGCCCATCGCCGCCCGCCTGGCGCGGGTCTGGGCCCTGGGCGGGGCCGCCGTCTCGGTCCATGTGGACGCCAAGGCGGCCCCTGCCGAGGTCGGGGCCATGCGCGCCAGCCTGGCGGACCTGCCGCAGGTCGTCTTCAGCCCGCGTCATCCCTGCGAATGGGGCAGCTTCAGCCTGGTCAGGGCCACGCAGGACGCGGCCGGACTGCTGCTGGACCGATTCGGGGACGTGACGCATGTCATGGCCGTCTCGGGCTCTTGCCTGCCCCTGCGGCCGGTGCAAGAGCTTTGCGCCTATCTGGCGCGGCACCCGACGCGGGACTTCATCGAAAGCGTGACGGCCCAGGACGACGGCTGGACCGTCGGCGGCCTCAGCGAGGAACGCTTTACCCTGCGCTTTCCGTTTTCGTTCCGGCGCCAGCGCAAGCTGTTCGACCGCTATGTGGCCTTGCAGCGCCGGCTGAAGTTCAGCCGCCGCATTCCCCAGGGGCTGGTGCCGCATCTGGGTTCGCAATGGTGGTGCCTGACGCGCAGGACGCTGGCCGCCATCCTGTCCGATCCGCGGCGTGCCGAGTTCGACCGCTATTTCCGCCGGGTCTGGATCCCCGACGAAAGCTATTTCCAGACCTTGGCCCGGCGGCATTCGACGAATATCGAAAGCCGCTCGCTGACGCTGGCCAAGTTCGACAACCAGGGCAAGCCCTATATCTTTTACGACGACCACCTGGAGCTGTTGCAGCAGTCGCGCTGTTTCGTCGCCCGCAAGATCTGGCGCGGCGCGGCGCGGCTTCACGCCAGTTTTCCCCAGCCCGGACCGGCCGGGACCTTGGCCGCCGAGCCGCGGCCCGAACGGGTGGACCGCGTCATCGGCCAGGCGGTGGCGCGCCGGCGGCTGGGGCGGCCGGGGCTTTACATGCAAAGCCGCTATCCCCTGAAGGACCGCGAGAACGGCAAGACCGCGGCGCCCTATGCGCTTTTCCAGGGCTTTACCGATCTGTTCCCCGGTTTCGAAACCTGGCTGGCCGGCCGGATCGGGGCCGATGTGCATGGCCATATCTTTGCCCGGCACGGCGTCGAATTTGCCGGCCGCCAGCCCATCGGGCCCGGCGCGCTGCCCGACAGCCCGGCCTTGCGCGACCTGGACCCCCGCGGCTTTCTGGCAAACCTGATCCGCAGCGCCCCGCAAATGCAGGTCTGGCAGTTCAGCCCGCGCGACCGGCAAGAGATGAACTGGTTCCTGGCCACCGATCCCAACGCGCGGCTTTTCGTCATCACCGGCGCCTGGGCGGTGCCGCTGCTGCATTCGGGCATGCCTTTCGACGATGTCCGCCGCGTCGCCGCCATCCTGCAACGGACCGAACTGGCGCAGATCGAGGTGCTGAACTCGGTCTGGCGCAAGGCGCAGGTGCAGATCTGGGACCTGGCCGATTTCTGCGCCCGGCCCGCGGCGGTGCTGGGCGCCATCCTGCACCGGCTGGGCGACCAGCCCGAGCCGCCGGCCGACGACCTGCCGCCGATGCGCGATGTCGCCGGCATGGGGCGGTTCCTGCAACGGCTGCGCAATGCCGGGCTGCGGCCGCAATTGATGGGGCATTTTCCCGCCACCGATGCCGATCCGCCGGCCCCAAGCGTCCTGCAAGAAAGAACCGCGCCATGACCCAGCATTTCCGCCGCTTCGTGATCTTCGCCGAAATGCGCACCGGCTCGAACCTGCTTGAGGCGACGCTGAACGCCATCAAGCGCGTCACCTGCTTTGGCGAGGCGTTCAACCCCTACATGATGGGCTGGCCCGACAAGGACGAGCTGAAGGGCATCACCATGGCCGAGCGCGAGGCCGACCCGCACCGGCTGCTGGCCGCCATCTTCGACAAGCCGAACCACCTGCCGGGGTTCCGCTATTTCCACGACCACGACCCGCGCGTCTTCGACGCCATCATCGAGGATCGGTCCTGCGCCAAGATCGTGCTGACCCGCAACCCGGTGGACAGCTATGTCTCGACCGCGCTGGCGCGGGCGACGAACCAGTGGAAGCTGAACGAGACCGAGACGCCGATCCCCGCCGCGGTGCGTTTCGACGGCGCCGAGTTCCGGCAGGCCGTGGGCGCGATCGAAGAGTTTCAGGTTCGCGTCATGCACCGGCTGCAAGTGACCGGCCAGGCGGCTTTCTGGCTGGGCTACGAGGATCTGCGCGATGCCGAGGTGATGACCGGCCTTTTGCATTGGCTGGGCCGCACCGACCTGGACCGGGTCGAGCCGGCCAGCGACCAGGTGCCGCAAAACCCGCGCGAACTGTCCGAAAAGGTCGAGAATTTCGATGAGATGGCCGCGGAACTGGCGCGTCTCGATCCGTTCATGCTGCGGCGCATCCCAAATTTCGAACCGCGCAAGGGGCCGGCCGTGCCCTCGTTCCTGGGGTCCGGGGCGGGCAGGGGGCTGGTCTTCATGCCGGTCAAGGGCGGGCCGACCGGCAGCGTCACGGGCTGGCTGCGGCGAATGGGCCCGATCGCCGAGGATTTCAACCAGGCCAGCCTGCGGCAATGGAAGCGCCAGCATGTCGGCCATCGCAGCTTTACCGTGCTGCGCCATCCGCTGCTGCGTGCCTGGAGGGCGTTCGAATCGCTGATCGGGGGGGGCAATGCCGAATTGCGCGACCTGATGCGTCGCATCCACCGCGTGCCGCTGCCGCCGGATCAGGACCTGGCCGGGCTGGATCAGGGCCGCAAGGCGGAACTGCTTGCGGCCTTCCTGGATTTCCTGCGCCGCAACCTGAACGGGCAGACCACCCTGCCGACCAGTCCCGGCTGGGCCAGCCAATCCGAACTGCTGGCCGGCTTTGCCCGCTTCGGCGCCCCCGACATGGTCCTGCGCGAGGCGGACCTGCCGCGCGACCTGTCCTGGCTTGCCGCCAGCGCGGGGATCGGCGCGGCTGCCGATTTTCCCGGTCCTGATGCATTCCCGGATTTCCTGGACGACCAGGACCTGCGCGCCGCGGCCAAGAAAGCCTATCTGCGCGATTACGTGGCCTTCGGCTTTGCGGCCCGGCCCTAGGATCGCCGCCTAGCCGTGCGGCGTCATGGCCTTGCGCTGGCGGTTGCGTTCGACCCCAAGCTGCCGCTCGCGCCAGATGATCAGGATGCCGGCGGTGATGACCAGCGTCGCCCCCGCCAGCATGACCAGCGTCGGCGCCTCGTCAAAGACGAACCAGCCGATCAGCAGCGCCAGCAGCATCGAGGCATATTCGAAAGGCGCCACCAGCGAGGCATCGGCATAGCGATAGGCCGAGGTCAGCAGGATCTGCCCAAGCCCGCCCAAAAGCCCGATGGCGACCAGAAGCGCCGCGGTTTCCGCATCGGGCCAGACCCAGCCAAAGGGCAGCGTCAGCAGCCCCAGCAGCGTCGACGTGGCCGAGAACCAGAATACGATGGCCGAGGTGCGTTCGTCCTGCACCAGCTTGCGCACGAAGATCTGCGCCAAGGCCGCGCAGGCCGCCGCCGACAGCGTGACCATCACGCCCAGGCTGTCCTTGTAGTTCATGCCGCTGCCAAAGGTCAGGCTTGGCGACAGCACGATCACCACGCCGACCAGCCCCAGCACCACCATGGACAGCCGGAACAGCCGCACGTCCTCGCCCAGAAACATCGCGGCGAAGATGACGGTCAGCAGCGGCGCGGCATAGCCGATGGCCGTGACCTCGGGGAAAGGCAGCAGCGCCAGCGCCCAGAAGCCCAGCCCCATGGCCGCGGTGCCGATCACGCCGCGATAGAAATGCCCCATCGGCCGAAAGGTCCGCAGCCCGACGCCCAGCTCGTGCCGGAATGCCAGCCAGACCAGGATCACCGGAATGGCGAAAAGCGAGCGGAAGAAGACCTGCTGCCCCGGCGGCACGCCCAGGCCGCCTTGGGCCGTCGCCTTGACGATCGAGGCCATGATCGTGAGTATCAGCACGCTGAGGCATTTTAGCATGATGCCGCGCAGCGGGCTTTGAGGGGTCATGGCAATCGCTCGCAAGCCCAGCGCGCCGCATCGGCGACCGCCGGATCGGGGTCATCCTGCAATGCTTGGGCGACCGGGCGCAGATGTGCAAGCCCCGAATTGCCGATGGCGTAAAGCACATTGCGCACCATGCGGTCGCGCCCGATGCGCTTGATCGGACTGCCCGAAAAACGCTCGCGGAATCCCGCATCGTCCAGGGCCGCCAGTTCGGCCAGCGCCGGCGCGCCATGGGGTCCGTGATAGCGCAGCTCGCTTGCCGCCTGCGCGAACTTGTTCCAGGGACAGGCGGCCAGGCAGTCGTCGCAGCCATAGATGCGGTTGCCCAAGCTCGGGCGCAGTTCTTGATCGACCGGCCCCTTGTGTTCGATGGTCAGATAGGAAATGCAGCGCCGCGCATCCAGTTGATAGGGCGCCGGAAACGCCCCGGTCGGGCAGGCGTCCAGACAGGCCCGGCACGATCCGCAATGGCCGGGTTCCGCCGCATCCTTTGGCAGGTCCAGCGTGGTAAAGATCGCGCCCAGAAAGAACCAGCTTCCCAGTTCGCGCGACACAAGATTGGTGTGCTTGCCCTGCCAGCCCAGCCCCGCCGCCTGGGCCAGCGGCTTTTCCATCACCGGGGCGGTGTCGACAAAGACCTTGATCTCGCAGCCGGTCAGCCCGACCAGCCAGCCGCCCAGGCGCTTGAGCCGCTTCTTGACCAGGTCGTGGTAATCCTTGCCCTGGGCATAGACGCTGACCGCGCCGCGATCCTTGTGGCCGATGACCGCCATCGGGTCATGCTCGGGCGTATAAAGCTCGGCCAGCATGACGACCGAGCGCGCCTGGGGCCAAAGCGTCGGGGGCGAGGCGCGCCAATGCGCGCGTTCGGCCATCCAGCCCATCTGGCCGTGGCGGCCCTGCTCCAGGAACGCGGCCAGCCGCTCGGGCAGTTGCGGGTTGGCGTCGGGGGCGCAGATGCCCAGGGCGGAAAAGCCCTCGGCCCGTGCCTGCATCTCCAGCCGCGAACGGATTTCCGCCGGATCGGCCGCCTTAGAAGTCGAGCAGCGCATAATGCGGCGCCGGGTGCACCCCTGGCAGATGATCGGCCAAGAGGCTGCGGAAGGCGGGCCGCGACTTGATCTTGGCATACCATTCCTGCACCTCGGTCGAATAGGTCCAGTCCACGTCCGAGATATAGTCAAGGCAGGACAGATGCGAGGCGGCGGCGAAATCCGCCAGCGTCATCACGTCGCCCGCCAGCCAGCGGCGATGTTCCAGCAGGCTTTTCATGTAGTCCAGGTGATAGCGGATGGCCGAAAGCCCGGCCTTGACGGTGCGGCTGTCCGGGTAGCCCAGGCGCATGACCTTTTTCCACACCCGTTCGTTCATCACCGGCCGCGTCACCTCGGCGTTGAACTTGTCGTCGAACCAGGCGCAAAGCCTGCGCACCTCGTAGCGCTCGGCCGGCAGGGCGGGCATCAGCGCCGGCTGGGGCTGGATCTCGTCCAGGTATTCGCAGATCGCCTGGCTTTCGGCCAGAAGCCGGCCGTCCATGCGCAGGACCGGCAGCTTGCCCGCCGGGTTGCGGCGCATGATTTCCGAACCCGGCTCCCAGAAACGGTCCTCGACCAGCTCGACCTCGATCCGCTTTTCGGCCAGCACCAGCCGCACCTTGCGGCAAAACGGCGACAGGGCGACGTGGTACAGGCGGATCGTGGAACTGGGTGAGGGCGTGTTCATTGGGAAAACCGGTTCGTTCGCGGGCCTTCGGTTGATACGCCCCGGCGCGCGCGGTTTCAACCGTCCTGGCGCGGCCGGCGGATCAACGCCCCAGCCCCAGGCAGGAATCGCGCCCATCCGCCCGGATGGTCTGCGCCCCGCTGACGATGGCGCGGGTCCGGGCCGAGCCGGTCTGCGGATTGCGCACCCGCGGCGCCGGCAGGATCGAGGCCAGCGCCGCCGCCTGCCGCAGGCTCAGCCTGTCGGGCGTGGTCTGATAGTAATGCTGCGCCGCCGCCTTGATGCCAAAGACGCCGCGGCCGAATTCGGCGATGTTGAGATAGACCTCGACGATGCGGCGCTTGGACCACAGCGCCTCGATCATCGGGGTATAGGCGGTTTCCATCAGCTTGCGCGGCCAGCTTCGCCCCTGCCACAGAAAGACGTTCTTCGCCGTCTGCTGGGTCAGGGTCGAGGCGCCGCGCGACGAACCCGAGGCGATGACCCGGCGGATCTCGACCATGTCGAAACCCCAATGGTTGCAGAAATTGGCATCCTCGGCCGCGACCACGGCCCGGACCATATGCGGCGAGATTTCGTCCAGGCCGACCCATTGCCGCGCCGTCCTGCCGGGAAATTCGCGCTGGCCCTGGATGACGGTCCAGGTCGTCGGCGGGTTGATAAACGAAAACAGCAGGACCAGAACGACCATCAGCGCCAAAAGCCGGGCGCCGATCCAGCGCAGCCAGGACCATAGCCAGCGCAAGGGCCGCCAGCGCCGCATGGCGGCGCGGTGCGGCGCCGGCGCCTCTTGGGGGGCAAGGGTATGCATGCGACGGGCCATGGGCGCGTCCTGTCACGCCCATGCCCCTTGCGTCAAGCGTCAGACCGTGGACGGAGGCGCCCCGCCCCCGGCCGGGACCCCGCGATCAGCCTGCGGCATGCCCAGCGCCGAGCCCAGCTTGCCGCCGGCAAAGGCTTCGCGCAGGCGCTCTTCCTCGGCCTCGGGCAACGAGGTCTGCATCACCCTTCCCTTCAGGTGAAAGCCCTCCAGCCGCGCCAGCACCTTGTCGGCGGTCATCTTGCGCACCAGGATGAACACGGCCGAGCCGCCGGGCGGGACCGACCGGCCCAACTCGCGGATGAAATCGTCATTGATGCCGATATCCGAAAGCCTGCCGGCCAGCGCGCCCGCCCCGGCGCCCACCGCCGCGCCGATCAGCGGATTGAGGAAGATCAGCCCGACCAGCGTGCCCCAGAAGCCGCCGCCAAGCGCGCCCGCCGCGGTCAGGTTCACGGCCTGGTGCAGCTGGATGTCCTCGGCCGATGGGCGGGTGACGACCACGGCGTCCTCCAACTCGATCAGGTATTCCTTTTGCATCTTGACCAGTTCGGTGCGCAGCTCGAAGCCGGTCGTCTCGTCGTCGAAGGCGATGACAAGCAGGTCAGACATGGCGGAAATCCCCTCTTGGCTCATGACGGCGGGCCAACGTCCCGCCCGCGCCGCGGGTTCCTTGCTGCGGCACGGGGTCGCGCCCCCCGCCTCCTGCGCTGCTTCTTTCGTGCCGAAATATCCTCGGGGGTCCGGGGGCAGACAGCCCCCGGCGCAAAGGGTTCGGCCGGGCGTCGCCTGGCCTATTCGCCGCGCGGAAAGCGCTTGGACTCCTCCAGCAGGTTCAGGTCCATGTGGTTGCGCATAAAGCGTTCGGACGCCTTCATCAGCGGCTGATGGTCCCAGGGGAAATAGGCGCCGTTGCGCAGCGCCTCGTAGACCACCCAGCGCCGGGCCTGGCTTTCGCGCACCTCGCCGTCATAGGCGGCCAGGTCCCAGCGTTCCGAAGCCATGGCGCGCATCCGCGCCAGCACCCCGGCCGCTGCCGGGTCGGCGGCGCGGTTCACCCGCTCGTCCGGGTCCGCGGCCAGGTCGAACAGCATCTCGGGATCGGCGGCGCAGGCGATGTACTTCCAGTCGCCGTCGCGCAGGCAGACCAGCGGCGCGATGCTGCCCTCGGCCGCGTATTCCATCGCCACCGGCCCGCGCCCCTCGGCCCCCTGCGCCAGCGAGCGACCGTCGGTCCAAGGCGCGACCTCGGCCATCGAGATGCCCGCGAGGTCGCAGATGGTCGGCACGATGTCGATGGTCGAGACGGGGATGTCCACCCGCCCCGGCGCCATGCCCGGTGCCGCGATCATCAGCGGCACCCGCGCCGCGCCCTCGAAGAAGTTCATCTTGAACCACAGCCCGCGGCTGCCCAGCATCTCGCCATGGTCCGACAGGAAGACCACGATCGCCTCTTGCCGGGTGCGTTCCAGCACGTCCAGGATCTCGCCCAGCTTGTCGTCGATATACGAGATATTGGCGAAATAGCCTTGGCGGGCGCGGCGGACGTGCTCTGCCGCGATGTCGAAGGCGCGCCAGTCGCTGGCATCCATCAGCCGCTGCGAATGCGGGTCCATACCCCCGTATGGGATCGCCTCGGGCGGCTCCAGTTCCGGGATACCCTGGTAAAGGTCCCAATATTTGCGCCGGGCGACAAAGGGGTCGTGCGGATGGGTAAAGCTGACCGTCAGGCACCAGGGCCTGTCGTCGCCGCCGCGGGCCAGGTCGTAAAGCTTGCGCGTGGCGTTATAGGCGACCTCGTCGTCATATTCGTATTGGTTGGTGATCTCGGCCACGCCGGCACCGGTGACGGAACCCAGGTTGTGATACCACCAGTCGATGCGCTCGCCGGGGCGGCGGTAATCCGGGGTCCAGCCGAAATCGGCCGGATAGATGTCGGTGGTCAGCCGCTCTTCGAAGCCGTGCAGCTGGTCGGGGCCGACGAAATGCATCTTGCCCGACAGGCAAGTGTGATAGCCCGCGCGGCGCAGGTGGTGGGCATAGGTCGGGATGTCCGAACAGAACTCGGCCGCATTGTCATAGACCCGCGTGCGGCGCGGCAATTGCCCGGACATGAAGCTGGCGCGGCCCGGCGCGCAAAGCGGGCTGCCGGTATAGGCATTGGCATAGCGGGTCGAGCGCCCGGCCAGCTTGCGCAGATGCGGCACATGCAGGAAATCGGCCGGTCCGTCGGGGAACAGCACCCCCGATAGCTGGTCGGCCATCACGATCAGGATATTGGGACGGGACAATTACTTCACCGATGCCATGACCGCTTGCGCCCCCGGTTCTCCGTCCAGGGTCGTCACCCCGTCAAGCCATTTGGCCACGGCATCCGGGTTTTCGGCGATCCAATCCGCGGCGGCATCGGCCGGGTCCATGCCGTCGTCCAGGATCTTGCCCATCAGCACGTTTTCCATGTCGACGGTAAAGACCAGTTGGCTGAACAGCTTTGCGGCGTTGGGACAGGCGGCGATCCATTCGTTGCGGGCCAGGGTGTGGACGGTGGCGCCGCCGAAATCGGGGCCGAACTCGGCGTCCCCGCCGGAAAGATAGGTGATGTCCAGGCTGACATTCATCGGATGCGGCGCCCAGGCCAGGAACAGCGTCGGAACGCCGGCCGCGTCATTGCGCTGCACCTGGGCCAGCATGCCCTGTTCGCTGGATTCGACCAGTTCCCAATCGCCCAGGCCGAACTTGTCGGCCTCGATCATGGCCTGGATGGTCTGGTTCGCGGGGGCGCCGGGTTCGATGCCGTAGATCTTGCCCTGGAAGGCGTCGCGATGCGCGTCGAGATCGGCGAAATCCCCGACCCCCGTGGCCGAGGCCGCATCGGTGACCGCCAGGGTGAACTTGGCGCCCGTCAGGTTCTGCACCAGTTCGGTGGTCTGGCCCGACGCGTCGAGGTCGTCGCGGAATTTCTGCTGCGCCGGCATCCAGTTGCCCAGGAAAACATCGGTATCGCCGTTCTTCAGCGCCTCATAGCCGACCGGGACCGACAGCGTGGGTCTTTCGGGCCGGTAGCCCAGCCCCTTCAGCAAGGCGGTGGCGACGCCGTTGGTGGCGGTGATGTCGGTCCAGCCGGGATCGGAAAAGCGCACGGTGCCGCAACTGGCCGGGTCCTGCGCCAGCGCGGGCACGGCCATGAGGGCAAGGGCAATCGGCGAAAGCAGGGCGGTTCTGGGCATGATCGGGCCTTTCGGTTTCCTGCCGCGGCCAGTCCACGGCGTCGGCCTATCAGCCCACAGCCGGGATGCGGGATCAAGGGCGAAGGCGGCCCGACCCCCGACGCATCCCCCGGCCGGGGCGATCCTGCCTTGACGAAGCGCCCCGGCTCGATCCATGGTGGCGCCGTTCGGGGCCTGTAGCTCAATGGTCAGAGCAGGGCGCTCATAACGCCTTGGTTGGGGGTTCGAGTCCCTCCGGGCCTACCACCCCATCCCGTTCCGTCACGTCCACACTGTCGCGGTCCCCCCGCCTTAAACCCCCTGCCGGTCCAGGAACCCCGCCAGCACCGCGGCCAGGCGGTCGGCCCATAGCTGCTGGCCCGCGACGTCTGCGATCAGGTCGTTCCTGACCTCGACCAGCACGTTCGGGCGGCCATGCGCCAGGGCGTGGCGGTCGATGGAATCGCCCTCCAGATGACCGGAATAGGGTTCGTTCTCGCCGGTGATCCAGCCCAGGTCGCGGCATTCGCGTACCAGGGCCGGGCCCAGCCGCTTGTCGCGATGCGAATAAAGCACCCCCACCGCCCACGGCCGCCGCGGCCGGCCGCGCAATTGCCGGGTAAAGCTGTGGATGGCGCAGATCGCCCGGCGCGGATGCCGGGCGGCAAGCGCGGCATAGGCGGTGTGATAGGGCCGATAAAGCCGGTCGAGCCGCTTTTCGCGCTCGGCCGCGTCAAGGCGGCGATTGGCGGGGATCACCGTGCCGTCATAGATGCGCATCACCAGCGTCGGGTCGTCCTCGCCCCGGTTGGGGTCGATCACCAGCCGCGAGAAATCCGACAGGATCGCCGGCGCCTCCAGCCGCCGGGCCAGCGCGCGCGCCAGTCCCGCCGCGCCTACGTCATAGGCGATGTGGCGCGCCATGTCGGCGGGCGCGATGCCCAGCTCGCCGCCGCCCACCCATTCGGGGACGCGGTTCGTCGCATGGTCGCAGGTGATCAGCCAGCGCGAGGGCCGGTCCGCTCCGATCGTCGAATAAGGTTGCTGCGTCATTCGTCCATGGCCTTTCCGCAGCAAGCTTTAGGCAATCGCAAACCCAAGCACCAGTTGCCGCAGCCCGAGCGATAGGCCATAAACGCGTCGACGATAGCGCAAACACGCACGGAGAAACGGATGAGACGGCATCGCAAGGTCAAGATCGTGGCAACCCTGGGACCGGCATCCAGCGATTCCGCCACCATCCGCGCCCTTTTCGAGGCCGGGGCGGACGTGTTCCGCCTGAACATGAGCCATGGCACGCATGACGAACAGCGCGCCCGCTATGAGATCATCCGCCGGATCGAGGCCGAATCGGGCCGCCCCATCGCGGTGCTGGCCGATCTGCAAGGGCCCAAGCTGCGCGTCGGGACCTTTGCCGACGGGCCGCATGACCTGGCCGAAGGCCAGTCCTTCCGCTTCGACCTGGATGCGACGCCGGGCGACGGCACCCGCGTCCAGTTGCCGCATCCCGAGATATTTGCCGCGCTGGAAACCGGCGCGGAACTGCTGGTCAATGACGGCAAGATCCGCTTGCAGGTCACGAATTGCGGCGCGGATTTCGCCGACTGCCGGGTGACGGCGGGGGGCGCGATTTCCAACCGCAAGGGGGTGAACGTGCCCGATGTGGTGCTGCCGCTGGCGGCGCTGTCGGACAAGGACCGCGACGACCTGGAATTCGCCTGCGAGATCGGCGTGGACTGGCTGGCGCTGTCCTTTGTCCAGCGCCCCGAGGACGTGATCGAGGCCCGCGACCTGGCCCGCGGCCGCGCCGCCATCCTGTCCAAGATCGAAAAGCCCGCCGCGGTGCGCGCGTTTTCCGAAATCCTGAAAGTCTCGGACGGGATCATGGTGGCGCGGGGCGACCTGGGGGTGGAACTGCCGGTGCATTCGGTGCCGCCGATCCAGAAGCGGCTGGTGCGCGCCTGCCGTTCGGCGGCCAAGCCGGTGATCGTGGCCACGCAGATGCTGGAATCCATGATCGAAAGCCCGATGCCGACCCGCGCCGAGGTCTCGGACGTCGCCACCGCGATCTACGAGGGCGCCGATGCGGTGATGCTTTCGGCCGAAAGCGCCGCCGGCGCCTATCCGGTCGAGGCGGTCGCCACCATGGACAACGTCGCCCGCTCGGTCGAAAGCGACCCGACCTATCGCGACATCATCGAAAGTTCGCGCAGCGCCAAGCGCCAGACGGTGGCCGATGCGATCGTCGCCGCCGCGCGCGAGATCGCCGAGACCACGGATATTTCCTGCATTTGCGCCTATACCCAGTCGGGCACCACCGCCAGCCTGACGGCGCGCGAGCGGCCGCGGGTGCCGATCGTCGCCATGTCCTCGGAACAGGGGACACTGCGCCGGCTGTGCCTGACCTGGGGGACGCATTGCGTGCAGACGCCTTCGCTGGAACGCTTCAAGCAGGCGGTGGTGAATGCGGCCAAGGCGGCGCGCGATTTCGGCTTTGCCGACGAGTCGAACCAGATCGTCGTCATGGCCGGCGTGCCCTTCAACGTGCCCGGTTCGACCAATATCCTGCGCATCGCGCCCTGCGACGAACGCTTGATCTATCGCACCGATCCGGAATAAGGCGCGGGACCAGACAGATCCGCAACGAAAAGGTGATGCGATGATCGACATCCTGCTGCTGGCCGGCGTGGCGCTGTGCGCGCTTTCGGTCCTTTTGGCCATCGTCTCGGTGGCGCGCACGCAGGCGCCGCGCGGGGCGGCCATCCTGCTGGTCCTGGGCATCGTGCTGATGTTCGCGGCGGCCTGGCTGGATCAGCGGCCCTTCGGCCTGCATTCGGTGCAGGAAAGCTGGCAGCGGCTGGTGAACGGGCAGGTGACGGTGGGTGCCGATCCGGTCACGGCGCCGGCGCCGGAGACCGCCCCCGAGGCACCGGCCCAGACTGCACCGGCCCAGACCACACCGGCCGAGGCGCCTGGCCAATAGTGCTTGCCAATTCCTGCCTGCCCGCTTATAGGGCACGCTTCCAGCCCGCGCGTCCGGCCGAGATGGCATTGCCGAGTCGCGCGTTCACTCTGACCGCAAGGAGAGTAAAATGCCGAAGATGAAGACGAAAGCGGCCGCCAAGAAGCGGTTCTCGATGACGGCCACGGGCAAGGTCAAGGCCGGCCCGGCCGGCAAGCGCCACGGCATGATCAAGCGCTCGACGAAATTCATCCGCGATGTGACCGGGACCATGATCCTGTCCGATGCGGACGCGAAGATCGTCAAGAAATACATGCCTTATAACCGCTAAGGAGAACCGGATATGGCACGAGTCAAATCGGGTAAGATCACCCACGCCCGCCACAAGAAGGTTCTGGACGCGGCGAAAGGCTATTACGGCAACCGTTCGCGCAACTTCCGCACCGCGACCCAGGCCGTCGACAAGGCCAACCAGTATGCGACCCGCGACCGCAAGACGCGCAAGCGCAACTTCCGCGCGCTGTGGATCCAGCGCATCAACGCCGCCGTCCGCGCCGTCGATGCCGAGATGACCTATTCGCGCTTCATCGCCGCGCTGGCGAAAGCCGGGATCGAGGTGGACCGCAAGGTCCTGGCCGACCTGGCCGTGCATGAGCCCGAGGCCTTTGCCGCCGTGGTCGCCCAGGCGAAAGCCGCCGCCTGAATCCAGGCGAGAAGCTGAACCGACAAGGCCCGCGTCGAAAGGCGCGGGTTTTTTCGTCGCGGCGCCCGATCGGCAAGCCGGGCAGGGGGCTTTGCCCCCGCGCCGGGCCAGCCCGGCGTTCCCCCAGGATATTTGGACACGAAAGAAGCCGGGAACGCCGCGAGGGAACTTCGCGCCTTGTTGCGGGTTCTGCCGCCGATGTCCCTGGATCAATCGCCTGTCCGCTATCCTGCCCGCGTGGCCCTGCATCGCCAGCCGATGGGGGTGATCGCCAGCGCCGTGACCGCGCAGCGCAATGTGCTGGAACTGATCCCCGAGATCGCCACCCGCCAGCCCATGGTTTCGGGCAAGACCGGCAAGCGCTGGCACATGGTGATGGAGCCCCAGGCGCTGTGCCGGATCCTGAAGGACCGGGTGGAGGATTATCCGAAATCGCTGGTCACCCGGCTGATCCTGGAGCCGGCCATCGGCGATTCCCTGTTCGTGGCCGAGGGTGCGCATTGGCGCTGGCAGCGGCTGGCCGCCGCGCCGGCCTTTGCGCAGCGCCATGTCGAGGCGCTGGGGCCGGTGATGACCGCCGCCGCCGAAGCCAGCGCCCGGCGGCTGGTGGCGGCGCGCGGGCCGGTCGATGTCTTCGCCGAGACCGTGGCGGCGACGTTCGAGGTGATTTCGGACGTGACCTTTTCCGGCGGCGAGGGCTTTGACCGTGACGCGGTGCATCGGGCCATCGACGCCTATATCGCCGGGGCGGCGCGGATTTCCCTGTTGGACATCCTGGGCTTGCCGGGGTGGATTCCGCGCCCCGGCCGGCTGTTTTCAGGCAGCGACCTGCGCCGGATGAAGCGTGTCGCCGACGATGCGATCCGCGCCCGCGTCCGTTCCGGGCCGCGTCCGGTGCCGGACCTGCTGGACCTGCTGCGCGCCGGCGAGGATCCCGAAACCCATCGCCGCATGAGCCCGGCCGAGCTGCGCGACAACCTGCTGACCTTTATCGTCGCCGGGCATGAAACCACCGCGCTGACGCTGGCCTGGGCGCTTTACCTGCTGGCCTTTGACGCGCAGGTCCAGGATCGCGCCGCCGACGAGGCGGTCGCGGCGCTGGGCGGCCGGGCCGCGACCGCCGCCGACCTGCCGCGCCTGCCCTATATCCGGCAGGTGGTCGAAGAGGCGCTGCGGCTTTACCCGCCCGCGGCCTTTCTGTCGCGCACCGCCCGCGTCCATGACAGGCTTGGCGGTCGCGAGGTGCGGCCGGGCGACACCATCATGCTGCCGATCTATGCGCTGCACCGCCATCATATGCTTTGGGACGATCCCGACCGCTTTGACCCCGACCGCTTTGCCCCCGGCGTGACCCGCGACCGTTTCGCGTTCCTGCCTTTTGGCGCCGGTCCCCGCATCTGCATCGGCGCCAGCTTCGCCTTGCAAGAGGCGGTGATCATCCTGGCCACGCTGGTGTCGCGCCTGCGCTTCGAGTTGACCGGGCGCCCGCCGCAGCCGCGCATGATCCTGACCCTGCGGCCGCAGGGCGGGGTCTGGCTGCGGGTCGCGGAACGGTCTTGAAAGCCCGGGCGGGCCGCGGCACAGTCGGACCATGATCACCATCTATCACAAGCCGACCTGCTCGACCTCGCGCAAGGTCTTGCAGATGATCCGCGATGCGGGCCACGAGCCCGAGATCGTCGATTATGCCCGCGAGGGCTGGACCCGCGGCCAGCTTCTGGGCCTGTTTGCCGCCGCCGACCTCACCCCGCGCCAGGCGCTGCGGGTCAAGGGCACCGATGCCGCGCAACGTGGCCTGCCGGATGCCGGCGACGCGGACATACTGGCCGCCATGGTCGAGAACCCCCTGCTGGTCGAGCGCCCCTTTGTCTGCGGCCCCGGCGGCGTGCGGCTGTGCCGTCCGGCCGAGCTTGTGGCGGAAACCTTCGCCCGCTGAGGCTTTTCCCGGCGGCCACCGCGTGCTATCGGCGCAGGCAAACCGCAAGGAAGCCTGCCATGTCCGATCTGACTCCTCTTCGCCAGTCCTATCTCGACCGCATCGCGACCGCCGCCGACAGCGACGCGCTGGAGCAGGTGCGCCTGGCCGCCCTTGGCAAGAAGGGCGAGATCAGCGGCATGATGAAGGAACTGGGCCGGATGACGCCCGAAGAGCGCCAGACCACCGGCGCCGCCCTGAACCGTCTGAAGGACGAGATCGACGCCGCGCTGCGCGCCCGCAAGCAGGGGCTGGAGGATGCGGCGCTGGACGCGCGGCTGAAACAGGAATGGCTGGACGTGACCCTGCCCGGCCGGCCGCGGCCGCAGGGCAGCATCCACCCGATCAGCCAGGTCACGGAAGAAGTCACCGCGATCTTTGCCGATATGGGTTTCCGCGTCGCCGAGGGGCCGCAGATCGAAAGCGACTGGTTCAATTTCGACGCGCTGAACATCCCGCCCGAGCATCCCGCCCGGCAAGAGCATGACACCTTCTTCATGGCGCGCGCCCAGGGCGACCCGCGCCCGCCGCATGTGCTGCGCACCCATACCTCGCCGGTGCAGATCCGCGCCATGCAGGCGACGGGCGCGCCGATCCGGGTGATCTGCCCCGGCCGGGTCTATCGCATGGACATGGACCAGACCCATACGCCGATGTTCCACCAGGTCGAGGGGCTGGCGCTGGGCAAGGGCATCTCGATGGCGAACCTGAAATGGACGCTTGAGGAGTTCTGCCGCGCCTTCTTCGAGGTGGATCAGGTCGAACTGCGTTTCCGCGCCAGCCATTTCCCCTTTACCGAGCCTTCGGCCGAGGTCGATATCCGCTGTTCCTGGGAGGGCGGCAAACTGACCATCGGCCAGGGGGAAAGCTGGCTGGAAATCCTGGGCTCGGGCATGGTGCATCCCAAGGTGCTGGCGGCGGGCGGCATCGACCCCGAGGAATGGCAGGGCTTCGCCTTCGGCATGGGCATCGACCGGATCGCGATGCTGAAATACGGCATTCCCGACCTGCGGGCATTCTTTGAAAGCGATCTGCGCTGGCTGCGGCATTATGGATTCGCAGCGGGGGATGTGCCGAGCGTCAGCGGTGGTTTGTCGCGGTGAGTGACGCCCCTTCGGTTGGTCGGACCGAGGAGTATGATTTCTCCGGGGCGCTGACGCGGATATGGACGATCGGGGGGATTGCCATATCTGTATCTGCCTTTTCTGTAGGCATAAAGACGGCACTTGTCACCGCGGCCGTTCCAAAGCTCAGCCCCGAAATGCAAGAGCCCTGGTTGATCGCGGTTGCACTGATGGCTCTGTCTTTGCCCGCCATGACGTTTTTCACGGTGGTTCTTTTCCTAGATCTGCGCAAGCTCTGGCAGGTTCTCATTATGCCTCGTTCACAACGCCCTGTCGGCAGGATGATCGGCGAACTGGACCTGACCATAGCCGTGCTTTTTGGCGCGATATCGGCGTCCTGGGGTGTGATTCACGTTTCTGCTTCGTGGTTCAATCTTGTCTTCCCCGGTGCGGTTGTAGGTATTGCACGGCATGTATTGCTGAACCCCGAGAATCGCGCTTATTTTTCCTTTACAGTATTTGCCGTTACATTTTCTGCTCTGGCTTTTGGCGGAACCGAAAACAGGTATTTACGCGCGTTTTTTCAGCTCTGCTTTATTCTGGTTTGCTGCGGGCTACTGGTTTTTTGGGCCGACCTTCTTCTTTAGTCGCAGAGTGCTCTTCGCGATTGGTCACCGTAAGAATCGTTTCTTCGCCGGTGCGACGCAATACCCGCTTGCTAAGAAACCTGCGTGTAGCCGCGACCGCGCATGGGCGAAGTTTGTCGTCGGGTCGCGACAAGGGGCCTGCGCATCCGGCCCCACCACCCTACCAATCCGCTGCGCCATGCGCTAAGGGACGCGCAAACGTGACGGAGCCGCGCTCATGAAATTCACCCTCTCCTGGCTCAAGGAGCATCTCGACACCACGGCCAGCCTCGATGAGATTACCGAGGCGCTGACCGACCTTGGCCTCGAAGTCGAGGGCGTGGCCGATCCGGCCGCCAAGCTCGGGACCTTTACCCTGGCCAAGGTTCTGCATGCCGAGCAGCATCCCGATGCCGACCGGCTGCGGGTCTGCCGCGTCATCACCGACGAGGGCGAGAAGCAGATCGTCTGCGGCGCCCCGAACGCCCGCGCCGGCATCACCGTGGTGCTGGCCAAGCCCGGCGACTACGTTCCGGGCATCGACACCACGCTGGGCGTCGGCAAGATCCGCGGCGTCGAAAGCCATGGCATGATGGCCTCGGAACGCGAGTTGGAACTGTCGGAAGAGCATGACGGCATCATCGAACTACCCTCGGGCGAGGTGGGGGACAGGTTCGTCGACTGGCTGGCCGCGAACCGGCCCGAGGCGGTCGATCCGGTGATCGAGATCAAGATCACCCCGAACCGCCCCGACGCGCTGGGCGTCCATGGCGTCGCCCGCGACCTTGCCGCGCGCGGGCTGGGCCGGCTGAAGCCGGTCGTGGACGTGACCGTGCCGGGCAGCTTTGCCTCGCCCATCAAGGTGACGATCGCGCCCGAGATGGCGGAAAAGGCGCCGTTCTTCAGCGGCCGGCTGATCCGCGGGGTCAGGAACGGGCCGTCGCCGGACTGGCTGCAAAAGCGGCTGGCCGCCATCGGGCTGCGGCCGATCAACGCCCTGGTGGACATCACCAATTTCTTCACCTTCGACCTGAACCGGCCGCTGCATGTCTTCGATGCCGACAAGGTCAGGGGCGATCTGACCGTGCGTCCCTCGGCCGAGGGCGAGGAAATGCTGGCGCTGGACGGCAAGACCTATGCCTTTCCTGCCGGCACCATGATCATCGCCGATGAGGCCGGCCCGGAAAGCATCGCCGGCATCATGGGCGGCGAGCATTCCGGCTGTTCCGACGAGACGGTCAACGTCTTCCTGGAAAGCGCCTATTGGGATCCCATCGCCATCGCCACGGCGGGTCGGGCGCTGAAGATCAGTTCCGACGCCCGCTATCGCTTTGAACGCGGCGCGGACCCGGCCTTTACCCGGCCGGGACTGGAACTGGCGACGCAGATGATCCAGGAGCTTTGCGGCGGCGAGGCCTCCGAGGTGGTGACGGCGGGCGCGGTGCCCGACACCAGCCGCAGCTACCGGCTGGAGCCGGCGCGGGTCAGCAGCCTGGTCGGCATGGACATCCCCGAGGCCGAGCAGCGCGCGACGCTGACTGCGCTGGGTTTCCGGCTGGAGGGCGACCAGGCATTCGTGCCCGGCTGGCGCCCCGACGTCCAAGGCAGCGCCGATCTGGTCGAGGAGGTGGCGCGCATCGCCAGCCTGTCGAAGCTGCAAGGCCAGCCGCTGCCGCGCCCGCAGGCGGGCGTTCCGCAGCCGGTGCTGACGCCCTTGCAGCGCCGCGAACAGGCGGCGCGGCGCATGGCGGCGAGCTTGGGCTATAACGAATGCGTCACCTACAGCTTCATCGACGCGCAGGCGGCGGCGCTGTTCGGCGGCGGTGCGGATGCCGTCCGCATCGAGAACCCGATCAGCAGCGAGATGACGCATATGCGCCCCGACCTGCTGCCCGGCCTGCTGGCGGCGGCGGCGAGGAACCAGGCGCGCGGCTTTGCCGACCTGGCGCTGTTCGAATGTGGCCCGATCTTTTCGGGCGGCGAACCGGGCGAGCAGGACCTGCATCTGTCGGGGATTCTGGTCGGGGCCAATGCGGCGCGCGACCCCTATGCCTCGCGGCGCAAGGTGGACATCTACGACGCCAAGGCCGATGCCGAAGCGGTGTTGCAGGCCATTGGCGCCCCCGCGAAAGCCCAGATCAACCGCAAGCTGGACGGCTGGTGGCATCCGGGCCGGGCGGGCAATATCGCCTTGGGGCCGAATACCCTGGCCACATTCGGCGAGATCCACCCGCGCGTGCTGCGTCATTTCGGCATCAAGGGCACGGCGGTCGGCTTTACCCTGCGCCTGGCCGCGGTGCCGCTGCCCAAGTCCAGGACGCCCTCGCGCCCGGCGCTGGTGCTGTCGGACCTGCAAGCGGTCGAGCGCGACTTCGCCTTTGTCGTGGATGGCGGCGTCGAGGCGCTGGCGCTGGTCAATGCCGCCGCGGGTGCGGACAAGGCGCTGATCGAGCGGGTGACGGTCTTTGACCAGTTCACCGGGCTGGAAGGCGGCAAGAAGTCCATCGCCATCACCGCGCGCCTGCAGCCGCGGGAAAAGACCCTGACCGATGCCGAGATCGAGGCGGTCAGCGCCAAGATCGTCGAAAAGGTCGGCAAAGCCACCGGCGGCGCGCTGCGCAGCTAAGGCGAGCCAGGGGCCGGGGTTCGCGCCCCGGCCCCCGGCTCAGCGGGTGGAATAGCCCAGCATCTCGAAATCGCGGGCGTAATGGTCGCGCACCCGAATCCGGTCCACCTGGTCCCAGGCGATCTCCAGCGGGTCGGGGCGCAGGTCATGCGGCAGGCTTTCGGGCGGGGCGATGTCCAGCCACTCCGCCATGCGGGCAAGCGGCGCCTGCAACCCGTCCTCGAAGCGAAAGGTCTCGACCTCGCTGCCCAGGAATTCCCATTGCGGGCGCAGGTGGTTGTCCAGGCAGAAGGGCTCGCGCTTCTGGCGGTTCAGCCATTCCTCAAGCCAGAGCGAGAAGATGGGCAAGCCCTTGAAGAAACCTGCCTTCGCCAGATGCGCCCGCATCCGGTATTCGCTGGCGATCCGGTCATAGGGATTGCGCACCACCGTTAACGCCTGGTCGAAATAGCCCTCGCCCAGCAGCGCGCGGATGTCCTGCATGCGCAGGTGCTGCGGCGTGCATTTCATCGCGGCGGGAATGCCTTGGCTGAACAGGCGCAGCGGCGCGATGCCCTGCATCCAGTTCTCGACCGAGGTGCCGCCGGTCTTGGGGATGTGGATGAAAAGAATACGTTTTCCGCTATACTCGATAAAGGGCATGGAACCATCCGGGCAAGTTTCCCGGACGGTCCATGAAACGCGCATCGGATGCAAGCCCTGCCGCGTGGCCGGTCAGGCGGCGCCGACCTCGATGCCCCTTTGCACCGCCGGCCGCGCCAGGAAGCGGTCCAGGTAAGCCTGGACATTGGCGAAGCCGTCCATGCCCGTTTCTGCCTCGGCCTCGTAATTCACCCGCACGGTGCGCAGCCAGGGGGCGGTCGCCATGTCGGCGATGGAATAGTCGCCGGTGATCCAGTCGCGCCCATCAAGCTGGCGGTCCAGCACGCCCAGAAGCCGCCGCGCCTCGGCATAATAGCGGTTGCGCGGGCGCGGGTCCTCGACCTCGCGGCCCTTGTAGCGGTGGAAAAAGCCGACCTGGCCGAACATCGGCCCGACCCCGCCCATCTGCCACATCAGCCACTGGATGGTGTGATAGCGCGCCGCGCCGCCGGCCGGCAGGAACTTGCCGGTCTTGTCGCCCAAATAAATCAGCATCGCCCCGGTCTCGAACAGGCCGATGGGCTGGCCGTCCGGCCCGTCCGGGTCGATCATCGCCGGGATCTTGTTGTTGGGGTTCAGCGACAGGAATTCCGGCGTCATCTGATCCTCGGGGTCGCCGATGCTGATGCGATGCGCATCGTAATCCAGCCCGCATTCCTCCAGCATGACCGAGGTCTTGATGCCGTTGGGCGTGTTCAGCGTGTAAAGCTGGATCACATCGGGGCGCCGGGGCGGCCAGCGCCGGGTGATCGGAAAGTCGGATAATGCCGTCATGTCGTTCCAGTCCAGTCCTGTCTCATGTTGCAAGGGGTTAGCGTGATGTGGCAGCCTTTGCCGGAACACGCGCAACAGGTTGGGAAAGGTAAACCCATGTTCAAGGAGTTCAAGGAGTTCATTGCCAGGGGCAATGTCATCGACCTTGCCGTCGGCATCATCATCGGCGCGGCCTTTACCGCGATCGTCAATTCTCTGGTCACGGACCTGTTGAACCCGGTCATCGGCCTGTTGACCGGCGGGACCGATTTCAGCGGGCATTACATCGTTCTCAAGGGCGAGGTTCCGCCCGGCGCCAGCTTGCAGGCCGCACGGGATTCCGGCGCCTCGGTCTTTGCCTATGGCGCCTTTCTTTCGGCGATCATCAACTTCCTGATCATCGCCTGGGCGGTGTTCCTGCTGGTCAAAGGGGTGAACCGGATCCAGACCGCCACCCGCCGCAAGCAAGAGGCCGAGGAAGCCGCCCCGGCCGGCCCCACGCAAGAGGAGCTGCTGGCCCAGATCCGCGACGAACTGCGGGCGCAACGCGCATGATCCGCCCGCCCGCCGCAGAACGGCCGGACGTCGCCTTGGGCCTGACGCTGCAAGCGGGCGGGGCCGTGGCCGGGAAAGCTTGCGGCGCTTGGCGCGGCGGCAAGGCAGGGAAGCGTCGCGATGATCGAACTTGACGCCACGGACCGCCGCATCCTGTCGGTGCTGCAACGCGACGGGCGGCGGACCAATGCCGATCTGGCGGCCGAGGTCGGGCTTTCCCCCAGCGCCTGCCACCGCCGCGTGCAGCGGCTGGAAGAGGCCGGGGTGATCCGCGGCTATGTCGCGCTGCTGGACGCGCGCAAGCTGGAGCGTCCGACCACGGTCTTTGTCGAGATCACGCTATCGGGCCAGGCCGACGAGTTGCTGGAGGCGTTCGAACGCGCGGTGCGCACCATCCCGGACGTGCTGGAATGCCACCTCATGGCCGGCTCGGCCGACTACCTGCTGAAGGTGGTGGCCCAGGATACCGACGATTTTGCCCGCATCCACCGGCAAAGACTGGCCAAGCTGCCGGGGGTCCAGCAGATGCATTCGTCGTTTTCGCTGCGCACGGTGGCGCAGACCACGGCGCTGCCGGTGTGAATGTGGCCCTGGGTGTGAATATGGCCTGGGTGAATGAAAAACCCCCGCGCGCTGCACGGGGGTTTTCCTGAAACGAACGTGTCGCTCGTCTTACAGCGCGCCTTCGCGTTGGGCCTTTTTACGGGCCAGCTTGCGGGCGCGGCGGACGGCCTCGGCCTTTTCACGGGCCTTCTTGACCGAGGGTTTCTCGAAATGCTGCTTGAGCTTCATTTCACGGAACACCCCCTCGCGCTGAAGTTTTTTCTTCAGAGCACGAAGCGCCTGTTCGACGTTGTTGTCGCGAACACTTACCTGCATGTGGTTGTCACCACCTTCCTAGGTTAAAGTTGAGCAGATTTGCAGGACGCGGCCTTCTAGCAAGCCGAATCGGCTTTGTCCAGATTTTCTGGACCCGCGCTGCGCGAAGAAAAAAGGAGAGTGCCATGACGGATGACCGCGAGCGGCTGATCGAGGCCGCCCTGTCCCATGTCGTCTTCGAGGGCATGGGCGACAAGGCCATTGCCGAGGGCGCGCGCGACATTGGCATGGACCCGGCGCTGGCGCGCGTGCATCTGCCGCGCGGCGGGGCGGATCTTGCCGCCGCCTATCATCGCCGGGGCGATGATGCGCTGCGCCACTGGATCGCGGCGCACCCGCCCGAGGGCCGGTTCCGCGACCGCATCTCGGCGGCGGTGATGCAGCGGCTGTCGCTCAGCAACCGCGAGCTTGCGCGGGCAGGGGCGGCGGTGCTGGCGCTGCCGCAGAACGCCGGCCTGGGCGCGCGCCTGATCTGGGAGACTGCGGATGCGGTCTGGGACGGGCTTGGCGACCGCTCCGAGGACGTGAACTGGTATTCCAAGCGCGCGACCCTGTCCGCGGTCTATGGCGCGACGGTGCTTTACTGGCTTGGCGACGATTCGCCCGAGGCCGAGGATACCCGCCAATTCCTGGACCGCCGCATCCAGGGCGTGATGCGCTTTGAAAGCTTCAAGGAGCGGGTCGGCGGGTTGCCGGGGGTCTCGGCGATGGCCGGCCTTGCAACGGGCTGGATCAGGCGGCCGGAAAATCGCAATCTGCCCGGAGCGTTGCGCGCAGACAGGCGGGCACGGACACAAGGAGGCGATGGTTGATTCCCGATGTGATGCAGGCGGTCGAAATCTCATCTCCGGGCGGGGCAGAGGTTCTGCGGCCCGTGACGCGGCCCGTCCCGGTGGCCGGCCAGGGCCATATCCTGATTCGCATCGCCTGGGCGGGCGTGAACCGTCCCGACGTGTTGCAGCGCGCCGGCGCCTATGCACCGCCGCCGGGTGCGTCGGATCTGCCGGGGCTGGAATGCGCGGGGCAGGTCGTCTCGGTCGGGCCGGGGGTGACGCGCTGGAAGCCCGGCGACCGGGTCTGCGCGCTGCTGCCGGGCGGCGGCTATGCCGAATATGCGACCTGCCCGGCCGAACATGCGCTGGCGGTTCCCCAGGGCATGACGCTGCGCGAGGCCGCGGCGCTGCCCGAAACCGCCTTTACCGTCTGGTCCAATGTCGTCATGCGCGGCGGCCTGCGGGCGGGCGAGCGGTTCCTGGTCCATGGCGGCTCTTCGGGGATCGGCACGATGGCGATCCAGATCGGCCGTGCGCTGGGCGCGCGGGTCTGGGCCACGGCGGGCTCGGCCGAGAAATGCGCCGCCTGCGACCGGCTGGGGGCGCATGCGATCAATTATCGCCAGCAGGATTTCGTCGCCGAACTGCGCAAGGCCGGCGGCGCCGACCTGATCCTGGACATGGTGGGTGGCGACTATATCGCCCGCAACATCAAGAGCCTGGCGGATGACGGACGGCTGGTCATGATCGCCTTTCTGGCCGGACCCAAGGCCGAGATCAACTTTGCCCAGATCATGACCCGGCGCCTGACCGTGACCGGCGCGACCCTGCGGCCGCAATCCGACCTGGCCAAGGCGCGCATCGCGGCGCAACTGCACGAACATCTGTGGCCGCGGATCGAGGCGGGCGCGGTCAGGCCGATCATCGACAGCGCCTTTCCCCTGGCCCAGGCCCAGGATGCGCATCTGCGCATGGAAGGCGGCGGCCATATCGGCAAGATCCTGTTGCAGGTGTCGGCCGAGGACTGAGCCGCCATCCCCGCGTCCAGGTCGCTGGCCTCCGGCGGGGATATTTGGGCACGAAAGAAAAGCACACACCCCGCCCGCCGGAGCAAAGGGTCGGGGTGTGGCTTCTTCCGTGACGGCCATCGGCGTCCCCGCCTGTTCCGTGATTGCAGATTGGCAGGAAATCCTTGCGATTCGGTTAACGGCTTCTTTCGTGTTCAAATATCCCCGCCGGAGGCATCGCAGCCGCTCCGTCAGCGTGGCGCCGGCATCAGGAAACTGCCGGCGCAATCGCGGCTGATGTCGGGGGCGCAGGCGCGGGGGCGAAGGTCGCGGGTCAGGCAGATCCGGACCTCTTGCAAGGCGCGGTTCCGGCAGGTGACGGTGATGCCTTCTGGTGCAAGCAGGGGATTTGCCTCGATGAAGGCATCTTCGACCAGCTTGGCCGCAAGCCGGACGTCCCGGCCGATCCGCAAGTGCGGGGACAGGATGATCTGGTCCGCGGCCTGTCGAGTCAGCGCGAAATAGTCCGGCGCGGACAGGCCCGAGCAGCGGCCGTGCTTTTTCCATTGATGCCATGCCAGCCCGCCCGACCCCATGACATCCGCCATGGCTGCGGTTTCGCGATGCGTGGGGTCGCGCGCGTCGGTGCGGCAATATTCCGGCCAGCCTTGCTCGTATTGCGGCCAGAGCCCGTGGACGACGAAGCCCCGTCCGCGGCCCGCATCGCATTGCCTGGCGCCCTGGGCCTCGCCCTCGGCGCGGCACCAACTGGGCGACCAGCTCAGCGACAGCACATAGTAGTCGAACCGGCCCGGCCCGTCATTGGCCAGGGCGGCGGGCGCGGCAAGCAGAAAGGCGATCAGGGCGAGCAGTTTCATGCCGGCGAACCTAGCGCGGGCATCGGTTGCGCGCCACGAATTTCAGGCTTTATTTTGGGCTCTGCCGAGAGTATATAGCCCGTCACTCCCCCCGAAAATGGAATGGCGTCTGCCGAAAGCCGTTTTCCCCGGCCGGAAGAGATATTGTTAAGGAGAAGGTCATGAACAAGCCGCTGATGGCCAAGGCCACTGCCGTCTGGCTGGTCGACAATACCACGCTCAGCTTCAAGCAGATCGCCGATTTCTGTGGCATGCACGAGTTGGAGGTCCAGGGCGTTGCCGACGGTGACGTGGCGGTGGGCGTCAAGGGCTTCGACCCCGTCGCCTCGAACCAGCTCGACGCGTCCGAGATCGAGAAGGGGCAGAAGGATCCCCGCCACAAGCTAAAGCTCAAGCACAATCCCGCCGCCGAGGGCGAAGAGAAGCGCCGCGGCCCGCGCTATACCCCGCTGTCCAAGCGCCAGGACCGCCCGGCCGCGATCCTGTGGCTGGTCAAGTTCCATCCCGAACTGGCCGATTCGCAGATCGCCAAGCTGGTGGGCACGACCAAGCCGACCATCGCCTCGATCCGCGACCGCACGCATTGGAACATCCAGAACATCCAGCCGATCGACCCGGTGGCGCTGGGGCTGTGCCGGCAGTCCGAACTTGACGCGGCCGTGCAAAAGGCCGCCAAGCGCAAGGCGGCCGACGGCGGGGCGATGACCGACGACGAACGCCGCAAGCTGCTGTCGACCGAGACCTCGCTGGCCATGTCGGATGAGCCGCGGTTGCCGTCTTCCATCGCCGGGCTTGAGAATTTCAGCCTGACCCGCGAAGAGGAAAGCGCCAAGGACGACGATCTGGACGCCGACAGTTTCTTCAACCTGCCCGCCTCGGACGACGGGGACGAGGACGAGGATCGCTGACCGCGACCCTCCGCAAGCCCGGCTGCGGGTCCTTCCCGCGGCCGGTCAGACCGACAGGCAGATATATTTCATTTCCAGGTAATCCTCGATCCCGTGGCGCGAGCCCTCGCGGCCAAGGCCGGACTGCTTGACGCCGCCAAAGGGCGCCACCTCGGTCGAGATGATGCCGGTATTCACCCCGACAATGCCGTATTCCAGCGCTTCCTGCACGCGGGTGACGCGGCCGATGTCGCGGGCGTAGAAATAGGCGGCCAAGCCGAAGATGGTGGCGTTGGCGCGTTCGATCGCCTCTTCCTCGGTCGTGAACTTGAACAGCGGCGCCAGCGGGCCGAAGGTTTCCTCTGATGCGACCTTCATCTTGTCGGTGATGCCGGTGACGACGGTCGGGTCGAAGAACAGCCCGTCGCGGGGCTTGCCGCCGGTGACCACGGTGCCGCCGCCCGCCACCGCGTCCTGGATATGTTCCTGGACCTTTTCGACCGCGTCGCGGTTGATCAGCGGGCCGGTGGTCACGCCTTCTTCGAGCCCGTCGCCGACGCGCAGCTTGTCCACCGCCGCCGCCAGCCGCTTGGCGAATTCGTCATAGACGCCGGCCTGCACATAGATGCGGTTGGCGCAGACGCAGGTCTGGCCGTTGTTGCGGAATTTCGAGGCCATGGCGCCCTCGACCGCCGCATCCAGGTCGGCATCGTCGAAGACGATGAAGGGCGCGTTGCCGCCAAGCTCCATCGAGCATTTCAGCACCTGGTCGGCGGCCTGGCGCAGCAGGATGCGGCCGACCTCGGTAGAGCCGGTGAAGGTCAGCTTGCGGACAGCCGGGTTTTCGCAGAATTCCTTGCCGATATCGGAAGAGCGCGACGAGGTCACGATGCTGAACAGCCCTTTGGGCACCCCGGCGCGTTCGGCCAAGACGGCAAGGGCCAGGGCCGAGAGCGGCGTCTCGGCGGCGGGGCGGCCGACGAAGCCGCAGCCGGCTGCCAAGGCCGGGCCGCATTTGCGGGTGATCATCGCGTTGGGAAAGTTCCAGGGCGTGATCGAGCCGACCACGCCGATGGGCTGGCGGATCACCGTCAGGCGCTTGTCGGGCTGGTGGCCGGGGATGGTTTCGCCATAGATGCGCTTGGCCTCTTCGCCGAACCATTCGATGAAGCTGGCGCCATAGGCGATCTCGCCCTTGGCCTCGGGCAGGGGCTTGCCCTGTTCGGCGGTCAGGATGCGGCCCAGGTCGTCCTGGTTTTCCATCATCAGGTCGAACCATTTGCGCAGGATCTGCGCGCGTTCCTTGGCGGTGCGCGCGGCCCAGCCTTTCATTGCCTGGGCGGCGGCGGCGATGGCGCGGGCGACCTCGGCGCGCGACAGGTCCGCGACTTCGGCGATGACATCGCCGCGGGCGGGGTTCACCACCCCAAAGGTCTTGCCGTCATCGGCATCGACCCATTCTCCGGCAACATAGGCGCGGGTCTGCAACAGCGAGGGGTCCTTGAGCAGCATCCTGAGGTCGGTGGCATCTTGGGTCATGGCGAAGCTCCTTCCGTTCCGGGCGGGTGCAAGGCTGGCGCTTTTGCCGCGGCAACGCAAGCCGTCGCGGCCGCCCCGCCTGCTCCGGAAATTGTGATGAACCGGAAGGCGGGTTGCGGCGTTGCGCCCTTATCGTCAGGCTTTCCCTCTTGGCGTATTCGACTGGGGCGGCGTTTCTCTCTGGCGCCGCCCCTTTTGACCATCAGGGACCGGCGTTCATTTCCTGGCGGCGGCTTATTTCGGACACGTTGAAACGCGCGTCTTGCGGGCGGATCCGTCGCCGAAGCGATCGGCGATCAATTGCCATAAACCTCGATTCCGGCAAGGTCGGTCAGGCTGACGCCGATCAGTTGCAGCGCCGGCAACGACACCTGGCTGCCGGCACTGGCCGGTCCCGCCAGCGGGATCAGCCGCACCTTGGCTGACCGGCCATTCGCCGGGTTCACGATGCGGCCATCGGCTTCGGATTGCACCAGCGGGGTCTTGATCCAGAAGCCCGGCTGCGACGGATCGCCCAGGGATGCGATGGTGGTGCCGATCCGGCGTTCGCCCGTGCTGGGCGGCGCCGCCGCCGCGGCCTTTTGCGCGCGGGTGGTGGTGTCGAATTCGGAGGCGGTTCGCGCCGCCGGCGAAGGGCGCGCCGCCGCGGTCACGGTCCCGGTGGCTGCTTGGGCGTTTCCATCTGCAGCGCCGGGGCTGCGTGGCCCGTCCTGCGGCACCTTGCCGCCGGGGGTGCAGGCGGCCAGTGCCAAAAGCGCCAGAGCACCCAAAAGGCGCAGGATCGGCTTGGTCATCGGCAATTCCTTGTCCTTGGGTCGTCTTTCCGGTCGGGCCCAAGGCTAGACCCGGCGATGCCGCGCTGTCCACCGCGTCCTGCGCTTGTGGTTAGCGGGGCGTTAACGGATCGGCTGGCTTGTGCCTATGCCGGACTGCCCCTATCTTTGCGGCATGGATGCGCATGCCCCCCTGATAGACCCTTTTGCCAGGCCGATCACCTACCTGCGGGTTTCGGTGACCGACCGCTGCGATTTCCGCTGCACCTATTGCATGGCCGAGCATATGCAATTCCTGCCCAAGCGCGACCTGCTGACGCTGGAAGAGCTGGACCGGCTGTGTTCCGCCTTCGTGGGCCTGGGCGTGCGCAAGCTGCGCATCACCGGCGGCGAACCGCTGGTGCGGCGCAATATCATGGAATTCTTTCGCGCCATGTCGCGCCATCTGGGGGCGGGGCTGGACGAATTGACGCTGACCACCAATGGCAGCCAACTGGGCCGATTCGCCGCCGAACTGGCCGATTGCGGCGTGCGCCGGGTCAATGTGTCGCTGGACACGCTGGACGCCGACCGTTTCGCGAAGATCACCCGCTGGGGCCGATTGCCGCAGGTGCTGCAAGGGATCCAGGCCGCCAAGGCCGCGGGGATGCGGGTCAAGATCAATACCGTCGCGCTCAAGGGGTTCAACGAGGACGAACTGTTCCCCCTGGTCGACTGGTGTGCGGCCGAAGGCCACGACCTGACCTTTATCGAGGTCATGCCGATGGGCGAGATGGGCGAGGAAGAGCGTCTGGACCAGTATTGGCCGCTTTCGGACCTGCAAGCCCGGCTGGCGGACCGCTTCAGCCTGACGCCGCTGGCCGAACGCACCGGCGGCCCGGCCCGCTATGTCCGCCTGGAGGAAACCGGGCAGAAGATCGGTTTCATCACCCCCCTGACGCATAATTTCTGCGAAAGCTGCAATCGCGTCCGCGTCACCTGCACGGGCGAATTGTTCATGTGCCTGGGGCAAGAGGACCGCGCGGACCTGCGTGCGCCCCTGCGCGCCAGCGCCGGCGACGAGCCGCTGCGCGAGGCCATCCGTGAGGCTATCAGCCGCAAGCCCAAGGGCCACGACTTCGACTATTCCCGCCAGCATGTCGCCGGGCAGGTCAGCCGATTCATGAGCCATACCGGCGGCTAGAAGCTGGCGCCGTCCACCGCCTGGCTAGCCAATGCGCGCGGATCGACGCCTTCCAGGCAATTCACGTTCACCGCAACCATCTCTGCCCCGTCCGGCCCCTTGCCCAGGGCATAGGATTCGACGCCGCAGGTCGGGCAGAAGCGATGATGGATCTGCTTGCGGTTGAACAGGTATTCCGTGACCGGCCCGTCGCTGGTCAGGCGGAAATCCTGGCGCGGCACAAAGGCCAGAACCAGGCCCAGCCGCTTGCAGCGCGAACAGTTGCAGGTAACGGTCTGGTCCAGGTCGGCCTCTACCTCATAGGCGATAGTGCCGCATTGGCAGCTACCCTGGTAATGCTGACGGGCCATCGGCGCCTCCTTGGTGACTTCGGGGCATGGTGGGGCAGAAAGGCCCGGCCGGCAAGCGGAAATGTTCGCTGGTTGTTCCGTTCCGGGTTGCCATTTCGCCGTCAATGCCTATCTCTTGCGCTTGGCGGAATCAGGACGGCACGATGGAACAGAAGTTCATCGAGGTTCGCGGCGCGCGCGAGCACAATCTGAAAAACGTGGACATGGACATTCCGCGCGACCGGCTGGTGATCATCACCGGGTTGTCGGGTTCGGGCAAGTCCAGCCTTGCCTTTGACACCATCTATGCCGAGGGGCAGCGGCGCTATGTCGAAAGCCTGTCGGCCTATGCCCGGCAGTTCCTGGACATGATGGGCAAGCCGGACGTGGACCATATCAGCGGCCTGTCGCCGGCGATTTCCATCGAGCAGAAGACGACCAGCAAGAACCCGCGCTCGACCGTCGGCACGGTGACGGAAATCTACGACTATCTGCGGCTTTTGTTCGCGCGGGCGGGGACGCCCTATTCCCCCGCGACCGGCCTGCCGATCGAGGCGCAGCAGGTCCAGGACATGGTGGACCGGGTGATGGAGATGCCCGAGGGCACGCGCGCCTATCTGCTGGCGCCCATCGTCCGCGACCGCAAGGGCGAATATCGCAAGGAATTTCTGGAACTGCGCAAGCAGGGCTTCCAGCGCGTCAAGGTGAACGGACAATTCCACGAGTTGGACGAGCCGCCCACCCTGGACAAGAAATTCCGCCACAATATTGACGTGGTGGTGGACCGCATCGTCGTGCGCGAGGGGATGGAGACCCGGCTGGCCGACAGTTTCCGCACCGCGCTGGACCTGGCCGACGGCATCGCCGTGCTGGAAACCGCGCCGGCCGAGGGCGAAGCGGAACGTATCACCTTCAGCGAGAATTTTGCCTGCCCGGTCAGCGGCTTTACCATCCCCGAGATCGAGCCGCGGCTGTTTTCCTTTAACGCACCCTTCGGGGCCTGCCCGGTCTGCGACGGGCTGGGGGTCGAACTGTTCTTCGACGAACGGCTGGTGGTGCCCGATTCGGCGCTGTCGGTGGCGCAAGGCGCCATCGCGCCCTGGGCCAAGTCGAAATCGGCCTATCTGACCCAGACCGTCAACGCGCTGGCCAAGTTCTATGGCTTCGACAAGAAGACGCCGTGGAAGGATCTGCCGGAATCGGTGCGCGAGATGTTCCTGCGCGGCTCGGGCCAGGACGAGATCCCGTTCCGCTTCGACGATGCCGGCCGCGTCTACGAGGTGACGCGCCAGTTCGAGGGCGTGATCCCGAACATGGAGCGGCGGCTGCGCGAAAGCGACAGCGCCTGGGTGCGCGAGGAGTTCGAGAAATACCAGAACAATCGCCCCTGCGGCGCCTGCAACGGCTATCGGCTGAAGCCCGAGGCGCTGGCGGTCAGGATCGCCGGCAGCCATATCGGCAATGTCACCGAACTGTCGATCCGCGAGGCGCTGGCCTGGATCGAGGCTGCGCCCAAGCACCTGAGCAAGCAGAAGAACGAGATCGCTGCCGCCATCCTTAAGGAAATCCGCGAAAGGCTGGGCTTTCTGGTCAATGTCGGGCTGGACTACCTGACGCTGTCGCGCGCGGCCGGCACACTGTCGGGCGGCGAAAGCCAGCGCATCCGGCTGGCCAGCCAGATCGGCTCGGGCCTGACGGGCGTGCTTTACGTGCTGGACGAGCCCTCGATCGGCTTGCATCAGCGCGACAACGACCGGCTGCTTGCGACGCTGAAGGGGCTGCGCGACCAGGGCAATTCCGTCGTGGTGGTGGAACATGACGAGGATGCGATCCGCCATGCCGACTATGTCTTCGACATGGGGCCGGGCGCGGGGGTGCATGGCGGCCAGGTCGTCGCCCGCGGCACCCCGGCCGAAATCGCCGCCGACCCGTGCAGCCTGACCGGGCAATACCTGTCCGGCGCCCGCGAGATCGCCGTGCCGGCCCAGCGGCGCAAGGGCAATGGCAAGGCGATCAAGGTGGTCGGCGCCACCGGCAACAACCTGAAAGACGTGACTGCCGAGTTCCCGCTGGGCAAGTTCGTCTGCGTCACCGGCGTCTCGGGCGGCGGCAAGTCGACGCTGACCATCGAGACCCTGTTCAAAACCGCCAGCCTGCGGCTAAATGGCGCACGGCAGACCCCGGCGCCCTGCGAAACGATCCGGGGGCTGGAGCTTCTGGACAAGGTGATCGACATCGACCAGCGCCCCATCGGCCGTACGCCGCGGTCGAATCCCGCGACCTATACCGGCGCCTATACCCATATCCGCGACTGGTATGCCGGCCTGCCCGAGGCCAAGGCGCGCGGCTACAAGCCCGGCCGTTTCAGCTTTAACGTCAAGGGTGGCCGCTGCGAGGCATGCCAGGGCGACGGCGTCATCAAGATCGAGATGCATTTCCTGCCCGACGTCTATGTCACCTGCGAAACCTGCAAGGGCAAGCGCTACAACCGCGAGACGCTGGAGGTCACCTTCAAGGGCAAGTCCATTGCCGATGTGCTGGACATGACGGTCGAGGACGCGCTTGAATTCTTCAAGGCCGTGCCCTCGATCCGCGACAAGATGGATGCCCTGGTCGAGGTGGGGCTGGGCTATATCAAGGTCGGCCAGCAGGCCACGACCCTGTCGGGGGGCGAGGCGCAGCGGGTCAAGCTGTCCAAGGAATTGTCGCGCCGCGCCACCGGCAAGACCTTGTATATCCTGGACGAGCCGACCACCGGCCTGCATTTCGAGGACGTGCGCAAGCTGCTGGAAGTGCTGCATTCGCTGGTCGAGCAGGGCAATACCGTGGTGGTGATCGAACATAACCTGGACGTCATCAAGACCGCCGACTGGATCATCGACATCGGTCCCGAAGGCGGCGACGGCGGCGGCCGCATCGTGGCCACCGGCACGCCCGAGCAGGTGGCCGAGGTGCCGGAAAGCCATACCGGCCGCTATCTGGCGCCCATGCTCAGGGCCGCGCACAGCCGCGCGGCGGAATAGGCTGGGCGGCGGCGCGTGGGCGGCTGACGCCCCCGCCTGGCGGAAACGCTGTGCGGCCGGATCGCGGATGCCGGCCTCGGCGCCACGGTTGGCGGGCGGCGGTGACGCAACGACATCGACCGGGCGCGCGGCGCAGATCGGGGCAGGGGCCGGTTGAACCCCTGCCTTTCGCCCCAGGCGGCGCGCATCCTGGCCAGGCCCGGCCGCGGACCGCGGCTGCGACGGAATGCCGGCTGCCGGTGCGCGCCAATTTGCCGCCTTGCCAAGCTTGCGAAGCCTTAGTGTCGTGGGCTCCCACCGTTGACCATAACCGCGACCGGGGATAAACGGACGCAAGCCAAACCCATCGCGGGCCGCCAGCCGGTTCCCAGCGAGCGAAAGGGAGCCGAACCCAGTGGAATACCTGCTGCAAGAATACCTGCCGATCCTGGTTTTTCTGGGCATGGCCTCGGCGCTGGCCATCGTCCTGATTCTTGCCGCGGCGGTGATCGCCGTGCGCAACCCCGACCCCGAAAAGGTCAGCGCCTATGAATGCGGCTTCAACGCCTTTGACGACGCGCGGATGAAATTCGACGTGCGCTTCTATCTGGTGTCGATCCTGTTCATCATCTTCGACCTGGAGGTGGCCTTCCTGTTTCCCTGGGCGGTCAGCTTTGCCAGCCTGTCGGACGTGGCCTTTTGGGGCATGATGGTGTTCCTGGGCGTGCTGACCGTGGGCTTTGCCTATGAATGGAAGAAAGGGGCGCTGGAATGGGCATGATGACCGGATTGAACACCGCCGGCGCCGACCGCGACGTCGCCACGGCCGAGCTGAACCGCGAATTGCAGGACAAGGGCTTCCTGCTGACCACGACCGAGGACATCATCAACTGGGCGCGCAATGGCAGCCTGCACTGGATGACCTTCGGCCTGGCCTGCTGCGCGGTCGAGATGATGCAGACCTCGATGCCGCGCTATGACCTGGAACGTTTCGGCACCGCGCCGCGCGCCAGCCCGCGCCAATCGGACCTGATGATCGTCGCCGGCACCCTGACCAACAAGATGGCCCCGGCGCTGCGCAAGGTCTATGACCAGATGCCCGAGCCGCGCTATGTCATCAGCATGGGCAGTTGCGCCAATGGCGGCGGCTATTATCACTATTCCTATTCGGTTGTGCGCGGCTGCGACCGCATCGTGCCCGTGGACATCTATGTGCCCGGCTGCCCCCCGACCGCCGAGGCGCTGCTCTACGGCATCCTGCAACTCCAGCGCCGCATCCGGCGCACCGGCACGCTGGTGAGGTAAGCCATGTCTGACGAAGCCCTGCTGGAACTGGCCGAGCATATCGCGCTGCGCCGCGAAAACGACGTGATCTCGACCCAGGTCGTCTTTGGCGAACTGACGGTGGATGCGACGCTGTCGGGCGTGATCGGGCTGATCGAGTTTCTGCGCACCGACCCGAACTGCCGTTTTTCCACGCTGATCGACATCACCGCGGTGGACAACCCGGCCCGCCCGGCGCGTTTCGACGTCGTCTATCACCTGCTGTCGATGTATCAGAATCAGCGCATTCGGGTTAAGGTCCAGGTGCGCGAGGACGAGCTGGCGCCCAGCCTAACCGGGATCTTTCCCGGCGCCGACTGGTATGAGCGCGAGGTGTTCGACCTGTTCGGCATCCTGTTCTCGGGCCACCCGGACCTGCGCCGCATCGTCACCGATTACGGCTTTCGCGGCCATCCGCTGCGCAAGGATTTCCCCACCACCGGCTATGTCGAGGTGCGCTGGAACGATATCGACAAGCGCGTGGTCTATGAGCCGGTGAACCTGGTTCAGGAATACCGGCAGTTCGACTTCCTGTCCCCGTGGGAGGGCGCGAAATACGTGCTGCCGGGGGACGAAAAGGTGCCAAAGGCAAAGAAGTGACCGCAGCCGCGCAACCTGCCTGCGCGCCACGCATCGGAATTGAGGGCTGACCATGGACGGCGACATCCGCAAGAACAGCTATGACGACGGACCGGCGGACGCCCTGACCGGCGAACAGAGCATCCGCAATTTCAACATCAACTTCGGCCCCCAGCATCCCGCCGCCCATGGCGTGCTGCGCATGGTGCTGGAGCTGGATGGCGAGATCGTCGAGCGCGCCGACCCCCATATCGGGCTTTTGCATCGCGGCACCGAAAAGCTGATGGAAAGCCGCACCTATCTGCAAAACCTGCCCTATCTGGACCGGCTGGACTATGTCGCGCCGATGAATCAGGAACATGCCTGGTGCCTGGCGATCGAGCGGCTGACCGGCACGGTCATCCCGCGCCGCGCCAGCCTGATCCGGGTGCTTTATTCGGAAATCGGCCGCATCCTGAACCACCTGATGGGCGTCACCACCGGCGCCATGGACGTGGGTGCGCTGACCCCGCCGCTTTGGGGGTTCGAGGCCCGCGAAGAGCTGATGATCTTTTACGAACGCGCCTCGGGGGCGCGGCTGCATGCGGCCTATTTCCGCCCCGGCGGCGTGCATCAGGATCTGCCGCCCGACCTGCTGGACGACATCGAGGAATGGTGCGAGCGTTTTCCCCGGCTGGTCGATGACCTGGACACGCTGCTGACGGAAAACCGCATCTTCAAGCAGCGCCTGGTCGATATCGGCATCGTGACCGAGGACGACGCGCTGGACTGGGGCTATACCGGCGTGATGGTGCGCGGCTCGGGCCTGGCCTGGGACCTGCGGCGTTCCCAGCCCTATGAATGCTATGACGAATTCGACTTCCAGATCCCGGTGGGCAAGAACGGCGACTGCTACGACCGCTATCTGTGCCGCATGGCCGAGATGCGCGAATCGTGCAAGATCATGCAGCAGGCGGTCCGCAAGCTGCGCGCCGAGCCAGTGGGCGACGTGCTGGCCCGCGGCAAGCTGACCCCGCCCCGGCGCGTCGACATGAAGCGCGACATGGAAAGCCTGATCCACCATTTCAAGCTTTACACCGAAGGGTTCAAGGTGCCGGCGGGCGAGGTTTATGCCCCCGTCGAGGCGCCCAAGGGCGAATTCGGCGTCTATCTGGTCGCCGACGGCACCAACAAGCCCTGGCGCGCCAAGCTGCGCGCGCCCGGTTTTGCGCATCTCCAGTCCATCGACTGGATGTCTCGGGGCCACATGCTGGCCGACGTTCCGGCGATCATCGCCACGCTCGACATCGTTTTCGGAGAGGTTGACCGCTGATGCTGCGCCGTCTGTCCCCCATCCAGCCGGACTCGTTCGAGTTCACGCCCGCCAACCTGGAATGGGCCCGCGCCCAGATGACCAAATACCCGGAAGGGCGCCAGCAATCGGCGATCATCCCGGTCCTGTGGCGCGCCCAGGAACAGGAAGGCTGGCTAAGCCGCCCGGCCATCGAATATTGCGGCCAGTTGCTGGGCATGCCCTATATCCGGGTGCTGGAGGTCGCGACCTTCTATTTCATGTTCCAGCTTCATCCGGTCGGCTCGCTGGCGCATATCCAGATCTGCGGCACCACCACCTGCATGATCTGCGGGGCCGAGGATCTGATGCGGGTCTGCAAGGAAAAGATCGCGCCCGAACCGCATATGCTGTCGGCCGATGGCCGGTTTTCCTGGGAAGAGGTCGAATGCCTGGGCGCCTGCACCAATGCGCCCATGGCCCAGATCGGCAAGGATTTCTACGAGGATCTGACGGCCGAGAAATTGTCGGCGCTGATCGACAGCTTTGCCGCCGGCGAGGTGCCGGTGCCGGGTCCGCAGAACGGTCGCTTCTCGGCCGAGGCTTTGGGCGGTCCGACCGCGCTGGCCGATCTGAAGGGCGGCGAGACGCATAACGCCAGCGTCGCCGCCGCGCTGCACCTGGGCGATACCATCAAGCGCATCGACGGAACCGAAGTGCCGATCACCACGCCGTGGCTGGCGGCGCAGGACGGCGTCCAGGCCGGGAAATAGGAGCAGACAGAGCGCCATGGAACGGGCAGAGTGCAACAGGAACTGCTGGATCTCGGCCGCGATCGCCGGGGTCGCGGTGCTGCTGTTCACCGCCGGCATCGGCGACCTGCACTGGCTGGCCGGCCTGTTCCTGGGCGTCCTGACCTTTGCGCTGTTCGGGGCGCTGATGGTCTGGCTGGTCTGCCACGAACGGCCTGAACTGTTCCAGGAAGACGCGGCGGGCCTGACCGGCACCGACTGGCAGCGCGCCGCGGTGGACCGCCAGCCCGAGACGCTGCTGGTCAGCGGCTCGCTGGGGCCCGAACCCTTCACCTCGGGCGCGCAGATGCCCATCGTCGCCGGGACGATGCCGTCGTCAGAGCCCGCTCCCGCTTCCCGGACGGGCGCCGACGATCTGAAGCGTATCCGCGGCATCGGCCCCAAGCTTTCGGACTGGCTGAATGCGCAGGGGGTGACGCGCTATGACCAGATCGCCGCCTGGGATCCGGCCACGGTTGCGGATTTTGCGCAGCGCCTGGGCCGGATGGGCGGCCGGATCGAAGCGGACGACTGGGTCGGCCAGGCCAGGCTTTTGGCGGCCGGGGGCGAGACTGCCCATTCCCGCCGCATCGACCAGGGCGAGGTCGTCTGATGGCGCGCCCGCCACGACATGGCGCGCCGCAGACCGGCAGGACCAGCGCGGCCGACGCGCGGCAGATGCGGCTGGTGGCGGTGGTGATCGCGCTGACCATGGCCCTGTGGCTGGGGGTGCAATGGCTGGGGGGCCAGCAGGGCTGGCCCGCGAAATATGCCTTTCTCGCCGATCTGGCGGCGATTGGGGCCTTGGTCTGGTCGCTTTTGGTGACCTTTCGGATCTGGCGGCGGCGCAATGCGTCCACGCAGGGACAAGGATAAGACGATGCTGAACGATCAGGACCGGATCTTTACGAACCTTTACGGCATGGGCGACCGCAGCCTTGCCGGCGCACAGAAACGCGGCCATTGGGACGGCACCGCCGCCATCATCCAGCGCGGCCGCGACAAGATCGTCGACGAGATGAAGGCCTCGGGCCTGCGCGGACGGGGTGGTGCGGGCTTCCCGACCGGCATGAAATGGTCCTTCATGCCCAAGGAATCCGACGGGCGCCCGTCCTACCTGGTCATCAATGCCGACGAATCCGAACCCGCGACCTGCAAGGACCGCGAGATCATGCGTCACGATCCGCATACGCTGATCGAAGGCGCGCTGATCGCCAGCTTCGCCATGGGCGCGCACGCCGCCTATATCTATATCCGCGGCGAGTTCATCCGCGAGCGCGAGGCGCTGCAAGCCGCCATCGACGAATGCTATGACGCGGGGCTGCTGGGCCGCAATGCGGCGCAATCGGGCTGGGATTTCGACCTTTACCTGCATCACGGCGCCGGCGCCTATATCTGCGGCGAGGAAACCGCGCTGCTGGAAAGCCTGGAAGGCAAGAAGGGCATGCCGCGCATGAAGCCGCCCTTCCCGGCGGGCGCGGGGCTTTACGGCTGTCCGACCACGGTGAACAACGTCGAATCCATCGCCGTGGTGCCGACCATCCTGCGCCGCGGCCCGGAATGGTTCGCAAGCTTCGGCCGCCCGAACAATGCGGGCGTCAAGCTGTTCGGCCTGACCGGCCATGTCAACACCCCCTGCGTGGTCGAAGAGGCCATGTCGATCCCCATGCGCGAACTGATCGAAAAGCATGGCGGCGGCATCCGCGGCGGCTGGAAGAACCTCAAGGCGGTGATCCCCGGCGGCGCGTCCTGCCCGGTGCTGACCGCCGAGCAATGCGAAACCGCGATCATGGATTATGACGGCATGCGCGAGCTGAAATCCAGCTTCGGCACCGCCTGCATGATCGTCATGGATCAGTCGACCGACATCATCAAGGCGATCTGGCGGCTCTCGGCCTTTTTCAAGCATGAAAGCTGCGGCCAATGCACCCCCTGCCGCGAAGGCACCGGCTGGATGATGCGGGTGATGGACCGCCTGGTGCGCGGCGAGGCCGAGATCGAGGAAATCGACATGCTCTTCGACGTCTCCAAGCAGGTCGAGGGTCATACGATCTGCGCGCTCGGCGATGCCGCGGCCTGGCCGATCCAGGGCCTGATCCGCAATTTCCGCGAAGAGATCGAGGACCGGATCAAGGCCAAGCGCACCGGCCGCATGGGCGCGATGGCGGCGGAGTAACACGCATGGCCCTGGACCTGCACAGCATGGCACAGCCGTCCCCCCCTTCTGGGGGATTGGCCGCGCATCTGCGGGGTGCGGGGACGATCACGGCCGGTTCAACCCAAGGTGCCGAACCTTCGGCGCGGCTTCATGTTATGGCAGATGTCCATGACAAGGAGCCTAATGCCATGAAGCTGATCCCCGCCGTCCTGGTGGCCGCGACCCTGGCCACGCCCGCCGCCGCGCTGGAGCCGCTGGCGCAGGAAAAATACATCAACGACCGGCTGATCGCCGCGCGCATCGCCGACCGCGTCCGCCGTAGCTGTCCCAGCATCGACGGCCGCATCCTTTACGCCTTTGGCGAGGCGCGCAAGCTCAAGCGCTATGCCGAGGCCAAGGGCTATTCGCGCGCCGAAATCGACGCCTTCCTGGACAGCAAGGCGGACAAGCAGCGCATCTATGCCGTGGCCGAGGATTATCTGGTCCGCCACGGCGCCAGCAAGGACGACCCCGAGAGCTTTTGCCGCATAGGTCGGCAGGAGATCGCACGGAATACCATCATCGGCAGCCTGTTGGTGGCGAAATGAAGACCTGGATGAACCGGATCGGCATGGCTCTGATCGCGGCGGCCGCGGCGGCGATGATCGCCGCCGACGGCTTTGCCGCCGAAGGGGCGGCGCTGGTGGGGACAGGGGAAACGGGGCCGGCCTCGGGCCAGCATTTGCATCGCGCAGAACCCGCCGGAGATCGTTCCGGCCCGGTTTCGGGGCGCGCGGGATAAGGGAAGACAAGATGGCGGATCTTCGCAAGATCAAGATCGACGACAGGATTATCGAGGTCGATCCCAACATGACCCTGATCCAGGCCTGCGAACTGGCCGGGATCGAGGTGCCGCGTTTCTGCTATCACGAGCGGCTGTCGATCGCCGGCAACTGCCGCATGTGCCTGGTCGAGGTGGTGGGCGGCCCGCCCAAGCCCGCCGCATCCTGCGCCATGCAGGTCAAGGACCTGCGCCCCGGCCCGGACGGCGCCCCGTCCGAGGTGCGCACCAATAGCCCGATGGTCAAGAAGGCCCGCGAAGGGGTGATGGAGTTCCTGCTGATCAACCATCCCCTGGACTGCCCGATCTGCGACCAGGGCGGCGAATGCGACCTGCAAGACCAGGCCATGGCTTACGGCGTGGATTTCAGCCGCTATCGCGAGCCCAAGCGCGCCTCCGAGGACCTGAACCTGGGCCCGCTGGTCGAAACGCATATGACGCGCTGCATCAGTTGCACCCGCTGCGTGCGCTTTACCACCGAGGTGGCGGGGATCACCCAGATGGGCCAGACCGGCCGCGGCGAGGACAGCGAGATCACCAGCTATCTGAATCAGACGCTGGAATCGAACCTGCAAGGCAATATCATCGACCTTTGCCCGGTCGGCGCGCTGGTTTCCAAGCCCTATGCCTTTACCGCCCGGCCGTGGGAACTGACCAAGACCGAATCCATCGACGTGATGGATGCACTGGGATCCAGCATCCGCGTCGACACCAAGGGCCGCGAGGTCATGCGCATCCTGCCGCGCAACCATGACGGCGTGAACGAGGAATGGATCAGCGACAAGACCCGCTTCGTCTGGGACGGGTTGCGCCGCCAGCGTCTGGACCGGCCCTATATCCGCGAACATGGCAAGCTGCGCCCGGCAAGCTGGCCCGAGGCGCTGGAAGCCGCCGCCCGCGCCATGCAGGGCAAGAAGATCGCCGGCCTGATCGGCGACCTGGTCCCGGCGGAAGCCGCCTTCAGCCTGAAGCAGTTGGTCGAGGGGCTGGGGGGCCGCGTCGAATGCCGCACCGACGGGGCGCGGCTGCCGGCCGGCAACCGCTCGGCCTATGTCGGCACGGCGCGGATCGAGGATATCGACCATGCCAAGCGCATCCTGCTGATCGGCACCAATCCGCGCGACGAGGCGCCGGTGCTGAACGCCCGCATCCGCAAGGCCTGGGCGCATGGCGCGCAGGTGGCGCTGATCGGCGCGCCGGCGGACCTGACCTATGACTACCACCATTTCGGCGACGACCGCGCCGCGCTGGCCCGCATGGCCGACGAGGATCTGTCGAACAAGGACGGCACCCCCGGCATCGTCATCGTCGGCCAGGGCGCCCTGCGCGAGGCGGATGGCGAGGCGGTGCTGGCCCATGCCATGCGCATCTGCGAGCGGGGCGACTGCAAGCTTCTGGTGCTGCACAGCGCCGCCGGCCGCGTCGGCGCCATGGATGTCGGTGCCGTGACCGAAGGCGGGCTGCTTGCGGCCATCGACGGGGCCGAGGTGATCTATAACCTGGGCGCGGACGAGGTGGACATCGATGCCGGCGCCTTCGTGATCTACCAGGGCAGCCATGGCGACCGCGGCGCGCATCGCGCCGACATCATCCTGCCCGGCGCCTGCTATACCGAGGAAAGCGGCCTGTTCGTGAACACCGAAGGCCGGCCGCAACTGGCCATGCGCGCCAATTTCGCGCCGGGCGAGGGCAAAGAGAACTGGGCGATCCTGCGCGCTCTTTCGGCCGAACTGGGCAAGACCCAGCCCTGGGACAGCCTGGCCGGGCTGCGCCGCAAGCTGGTCGAGGCCGCGCCGCATCTGGCGCAGATCGACCAGGTGCCGCAGAACGAATGGCAGCCGTTGACCCGCTTTGACCTGGGGCAGGCCAGCTTCCGCCCCGTGATCGCGGATTTCTACCTGACCAACCCCATCGCCCGCTCGTCGCCGCTGATGGGCGAGCTTTCGGCCATGGCCGCGGCCCGCAAGGCCCCGGCGCTGGCGGCGGAGTGAAAGCGATGCGGTCCCGCCTTGCCCTTTTGACCGGGATCGGCGCCTTGGCGCTGCTGGCCGGCTGCGGCGCGACCAAGGATGCGCGCCCGCAGCCCAAGCCGGCCGAACTGGGCGTCGCGGTGCTGCAAAGCGATGCCGGCGCCCCGGACAAGCAGGTGCTGGCCCGCGGCCGGATTTCGACCAAGTCGGGCGAGATCCTGATCCTGGAGCCCGACGGCTCGGTGACGGAAATGGCGCTGGACATGCCCGATGGGCGCGATGCCTTTGCCGTGACCGAGGCGGACCTGCTGGCGCTGAACGCCAATCTGGACCTGGACCTGTCGGGCCTGCGGGATATGGCGCCCGTCAGACCGCGCGGGCCGACGGCCCAGGAAAAGGCACTGGCCGCATTCGCGGCCCGCACCCGGCCGTTGCGGCTGAACCTGCCGGAAAGTTTTGCGGTCGATCCCAATGATTTCCAGGGCGCGCAAGTCGCCCCCATGGCAGGCTCGCGCAAGCCGACCGAGGGGCTGGTGGAAGTGACGGCAAACCTGCGCGGCGGGGTGGACGCGGGCACCGCCTTCGCCTATGCCACATGCGCGCTGGCCGGCTGGGCCGATGCGAAAGGGGCGCCCTATGCGCGCCACATCCGCACCCTTCGCGACAAGCGGGGCGGCCAGATGATCGTCGGCTCGGTCTTCACGCTTTCCGAAAAGAAGCCGATGGGCCTGACGGTGATGACAACGAAACAGACCTTGCAGGAATGCAAGGCACGCGGCATCCCCGCGGCGTGATGAGAGGGACGAAAGATCATGGCTGAATTCTGGGCCTCGCCCTACGGTTTCGCGCTCAGCCTGCTCTTGCAGGGCCTGGCGGTCATCGCCTTCGTCATGGGTTCGCTGATCTTCATGGTCTATGGCGACCGCAAGATCTGGGCGGCGGTGCAGATGCGCCGCGGCCCGAACGTGGTCGGACCCTGGGGCCTGCTGCAAACCTTTGCCGACGCGCTGAAATATGTCGTCAAGGAAATCGTCATCCCGGCCGGCGCCGACAAGTTCGTCTATTTCCTGGCCCCGTTCCTGTCGATGATGCTGGCGCTGTTCACCTTTGTCGTCATCCCCTTCGACGAAGGCTGGGTGATGGCGAACATCAACGTCGGCATCCTGTTCATCTTTGCCGCCTCGTCGCTGGAAGTCTACGGCGTCATCATGGGCGGCTGGGCCTCGAACTCGAAATACCCGTTCCTGGCCTCGCTGCGTTCGGCGGCGCAGATGATCTCTTACGAGGTGTCGCTGGGGCTGATCATCATCGGCGTCATCATCTCGACCGGCTCGATGAACCTGACCGCCATCGTCGATGCGCAGCGCGGCGACTATGGCCTGCTGAACTGGTACTGGCTGCCGCATCTGCCGATGGTGGTGCTGTTCTTCGTCAGCGCCCTGGCCGAATGCAACCGCCCGCCCTTTGACCTGGTCGAGGCCGAATCGGAACTGGTCGCGGGCTTCATGACCGAATATTCGTCAACGCCCTACCTGCTGTTCATGGCGGGCGAATACATCGCCATGTATCTGATGTGTGCGCTGCTTTCGCTGCTGTTCTTCGGCGGCTGGCTGTCGCCGGTGCCGTTCATCGCCGACGGCTGGTGGTGGATGGTCATCAAGATGTGGTTCTGGTTCTACATGTTCGCCATGGTCAAGGCGATCGTGCCTCGCTATCGCTACGACCAACTCATGCGCATCGGCTGGAAGGTGTTCCTGCCCCTGTCGCTGGGCTGGGTGGTGCTGATCGCGATCCTGGCGCGCTATGAAATTCTGGGCGGCTTCTGGGCCCGCTTCGCGGTCGGAGGATAAATCATGTATTCCAACAAGCTAGCCGAAGCTTTCGCCAAAGCCAGTGAGACCGACAAGGCCGAACTGGCGCATTTCCTGGCCAATAACCTTGATTCCGCGGACCATGCGCCCGACAGCGCCCGCGTGCGCGAATATGTCGCCGCGTTCGACCGTTTCGCGGCGCCGCGAGAAGGGGAGCGTTTCTGATGGCCTTCGATTTCGCGCGGGCAACCAAGTATTTCCTGATGTGGGATTTCATCAAGGGCTTCGGCCTGGGCATGCGCTATTTCGTGTCGCCCAAGCCGACGCTGAACTATCCCCATGAAAAGGGTCCGCTGTCGCCGCGCTTTCGCGGCGAACACGCGCTGCGCCGCTATCCCAACGGCGAGGAACGCTGCATCGCCTGCAAGCTGTGCGAGGCGGTGTGTCCGGCCCAGGCCATCACCATCGACGCCGAACCGCGCGAAGACGGTTCGCGCCGCACCACGCGCTACGACATCGATATGACCAAGTGCATCTATTGCGGCTTCTGCCAGGAAGCCTGTCCGGTCGATGCCATCGTCGAGGGGCCGAATTTCGAATATGCCACCGAAACCCGCGAGGAACTGTTCTACGACAAGCAAAAGCTGCTTGCGAACGGCGAACGCTGGGAGGCCGAGATCGCCCGCAACCTGCAACTGGATGCGCCCTACAGATGACCGATGCCTTCACCCGGCTCTTCTCGCAGATGATGGCCTCGGGCCAGGAGATGGCGCGCGCCTTCAACCCGGCGCTTGAGCATCTGGACATGCGCAGCCTGGAAAAGCTGGTGCCGACCATCCCCGCCGACATGCTGGAAATGTGGTTCGGCAAGACCTTCAACCGCGAGGGGCTGGACGCCAAGACGCGCCTGCTTCTGACCATCGGCGCGATCACCGTCCAGGGCGCCCTGGCCGAGCCGCAATTGCGCCTGACCATCCGCCAGGCGCTGGCGGCCGGCGCCACCCAGCGAGAGATCGCCGAGACGATCTTTCAGATGAGCATGTTCGGCGGGCTGCCCGCGATGCAGAAGGCGCTGGAAATCGCCCAAAGCGTCTATGCCGAGGAGGACGAGGAATGATGACCTTTGCATTCTACCTGTTCGCGATCAGCGCCTGCGTCGCGGGGTTCATGGTCGTGCTTGGCCGCAACCCCGTGCATTCGGTGCTGTGGCTGATCCTGGCCTTTCTGTCGGCCGCGGGGCTGTTCGTGCTGCAAGGCGCGGAATTCGTCGCCATGCTGCTGGTCGTGGTCTATGTCGGCGCGGTGGCGGTGCTGTTCCTGTTCGTCGTCATGATGCTGGACGTGGATTTCGCCAAGCTCAAGGGCGAGCTGGCGCGCTATCTGCCGCTGGCGCTGGTGATCGGCGTCGTGCTGCTGGCGCAGTTGGGCATCGCCTTCTCGGGCTGGACGCCGTCGGACCAGGCCGAAAGCCTGCGGGTGGCGCCCATCGACACAGCGATGGAAAACACCCTTGGCCTGGGGCTGGTGCTTTACGACCGCTATGTGCTGATGTTCCAGCTTTCCGGCCTGGTGCTGCTGGTGGCGATGATCGGGGCGATCGTGCTGACCATGCGCCACCGCCGCGACATCAAGCGCCAGAACGTGCTGGAGCAGATGTGGCGCGACCCCGCCAAGGCGATGGAACTGAAGGATGTGAAGCCGGGGCAGGGGCTTTGAGCGCGGCAGGCTGGACCGCGACAGCCATCGGGGCCGCGCGGCGGACCTTGTAGCAAACGGATATTTCAACGGGTGAACGACCCGGAGGGACCAGGGCGATGATCGGATTGACTCATTATCTTGTTGTGGGGGCGATATTGTTCGTCACCGCCATTTTCGGGATCTTCGTGAACCGAAAGAACGTCATCGTCATCCTGATGTCGATCGAGCTGATGCTCTTGGCGGTGAACATCAACTTCGTCGCCTTCTCGACCCATCTGGGCGACTTGGCCGGACAGGTCTTTACCATGTTCGTGCTGACCGTCGCCGCTGCCGAGGCCGCTGTCGGCCTGGCGATCCTGGTGGTCTTCTTCCGCAACCGCGGCACCATAGCGGTGGAAGACGTCAACGTGATGAAGGGATAAGCGGCCATGGAAAAATTCGTCCTTTTCGCGCCGCTTGTCGCGTCGCTGATCGCCGGCCTGGGCTGGCGCGCGATCGGAGAGAAAGCCGCGCAATACCTGACCACCGGCGTGCTGTTTCTAAGCTGCCTGGCCAGTTGGTATCTGTTTTTGTCCTTTGACGGGGTGCCGCGGCAGATCCCGGTTCTGGACTGGATCGTCGTCGGCGATTTCCATGCCGAATGGTCGATCCGCATGGACCGGCTGACCGCGATCATGCTGATCGTGGTGACGACGGTTTCGGCGCTCGTGCACATGTATTCGCTGGGCTACATGGCCCATGACGACAACTGGACGCATGACGAACATTACAAGGCGCGCTTCTTCGCCTATCTGTCGTTCTTTACCTTCGCCATGCTGATGCTGGTGACGGCCGACAACCTGTTGCAGATGTTCTTCGGCTGGGAAGGGGTGGGCGTCGCCTCGTATCTGCTGATCGGCTTTTACTACAAGAAGGCCAGCGCCAATGCCGCGGCGATGAAGGCGTTCATCGTCAACCGCGTCGGCGACTTTGGCTTCCTGCTGGGCATCTTCGGGCTTTACTGGCTGACCGGCTCAGTCCAGTTCGACGAGATCTTCCGCCAGGTGCCGCAGCTTGCCCAGACCGAGATGCATTTCCTGTGGCGCGACTGGAACGCCGCGAACCTGCTGGGTTTCCTGCTGTTCGTCGGCGCCATGGGCAAGTCGGCGCAGCTTTTCCTGCACACCTGGCTGCCGGACGCGATGGAGGGCCCGACCCCGGTCTCGGCGCTGATCCACGCCGCGACCATGGTGACGGCGGGCGTGTTCCTGGTCAGCCGCATGTCGCCGCTTTACGAATTTGCGCCGGATGCCAAGAATTTCATCGTCATCATCGGCGCCACCACCGCCTTTTTCGCCGCGACCGTTGGCCTGGTGCAGAACGACATCAAGCGCGTCATCGCCTATTCGACCTGTTCGCAGCTTGGCTACATGTTCGTGGCGGCCGGCGTCGGGGTCTATTCGGCGGCGATGTTCCACCTGCTGACCCACGCCTTCTTCAAGGCCATGCTGTTTCTGGGCGCCGGCTCGGTCATCCATGCCATGCATCATGAACAGGACATGCGGAACTATGGCGGGCTGCGGAAAAAAATCCCGCTGACCTTCTGGGCGATGATGATCGGCACCTTCGCCATCACCGGCGTCGGTATCCCGCTGACCCATATCGGCTTTGCCGGCTTCCTGTCCAAGGACGCGATCATCGAAAGCGCCTGGGTGGGCAGCGGCTATGCCTTCTGGCTGCTGGTCATCGCCGCCTGTTTCACCAGCTTCTATTCCTGGCGGCTGATCTTCCTGACCTTTTATGGCAAGCCGCGCGGCGATCATCATGCCCATGACCATGCGCATGAAAGCCCGCCGGTCATGACCATTCCGCTGGGTGTGCTGGCGGTGGGTGCGGTTTTCGCCGGCATGGTCTGGTATGGCCCCTTCTTCGGCGACCACCACAAGGTGACGGAATATTTCCACATCGTCGGCGCGCAGCATGAAGAGGGCGCCGAAGGGGCGGAACACGCGACAGCCGAGGCGCCGGTGGAACCCGCCGCCGATACCGCGGCGACCGACGGCGATGCGGCGGCCGAACCCGCGGCTGTTGCCGCCCCGGTCGGTGGCGCCATCTACATGCATCCCGACAATCACGTCATGGACGAGGCGCATCACGCGCCGGCCTGGGTCAAGGCCTCGCCCTTTGTCGCCATGGTTCTGGGGCTGGCCGTGGCCTGGCTCTTCTACATCGCCAACCCGTCGCTGCCGGGGCGGCTGGCGGCGCAGCAGCCGGCGCTGTATCGGTTCCTGCTGAACAAGTGGTATTTCGACGAAATCTACGACTTCATCTTCGTCCGCCCGGCGAAATGGATCGGCCGCGCGCTGTGGAGGGGCGGCGACGGCGCCGTCATCGACGGCACCATCAACGGGGTGGCCATGGGGCTGATCCCGCGGCTGACCCGCGCGGCGGTGCGGGTTCAATCGGGCTATCTGTTCCATTATGCCTTCGCGATGGTCCTGGGCATCGTGGGCTTGCTGATCTGGGTGATGATGCGGGGCGCGCACTGACATGACGAACCTTCTTTCCATCATCACCTTCCTGCCGATCGTCGCGGCGATCATCATGGCGCTGTTCCTGCGCGGCCAGGACGAGGCGGCGGCCCGCAACGCCAAATGGCTGGCGCTGCTGGCCACCACGGCGACCTTCGTGATCTCGCTTTTCGTGCTGTTCCGCTTCGACCCGGCCAATACCGGCTTCCAGTTCGTCGAGGATCACGCCTGGATCATGGGCCTGCGCTACAAGATGGGCGTGGACGGGATCTCGGTGCTGTTCGTGCTGCTGACCACCTTCATGATGCCGCTGACCATCCTTTCGACCTGGCAGGTCCAGGACAAGGTCAAGGAATACATGATCGCCTTTCTGGTGCTGGAAGGGCTGATGATCGGCGTCTTCACCGCGCTGGACCTGGTGCTGTTCTACCTGTTCTTCGAGGCGGGGCTGATCCCGATGTTCCTGATCATCGGCATCTGGGGCGGCAAGGACCGCATCTATGCGTCCTTCAAGTTCTTCCTCTACACCTTCCTTGGCTCGGTGCTGATGCTGGTGGCGATGATCGCCATGTATCGCATGGCGGGCACCACCGACATTCCGACGCTCTTGACCTTTGACTTCCCGTCCGAAACCTATCGGCTGCTGGGCGTGACGGTCGTGGGCGGCACGCAGATGCTGCTGTTCCTGGCCTTCTTTGCCAGCTTTGCGGTCAAGATGCCGATGTGGCCGGTCCATACCTGGCTGCCCGACGCGCATGTGCAGGCGCCGACCGCCGGTTCGGTTCTGCTGGCCGCGGTGCTCTTGAAGATGGGAGGCTACGGCTTCCTGCGCTTTTCGCTGCCGATGTTCCCGGTCGCCAGCGGCGTGGCCCAGCCCTATATCTTCTGGCTGTCGGCCATCGCCATCGTCTACACCTCGTTGGTGGCGCTGGCGCAGTCGGACATGAAAAAGGTCATCGCCTATTCGTCCGTCGCCCATATGGGCTATGTGACCATGGGTGTATTCGCCGCGAACCAGATCGGCGTCGATGGCGCGATCTTCCAGATGCTGTCGCACGGCTTCATCTCGGGCGCGCTGTTTTTGTGCGTCGGCGTGATCTATGACCGGATGCATACGCGGGAAATCGACGCCTATGGCGGGCTGGTGAACCGGATGCCGGCCTATGCGGCGGTGTTCATGTTCTTCACCATGGCGAATGTGGGCCTGCCCGGCACCTCGGGCTTCGTGGGCGAGTTCCTGACGCTGATGGGCGTCTTCCGCGTCGATACTTGGGTGGCGCTGGTCGCGACCTCGGGGGTGATCCTGTCGGCGGCCTATGCGCTGTGGCTTTACCGCCGGGTGACGCTGGGCCAACTCATCAAGGAAAGCCTGAAGTCGATCACCGACATGACGCCGCGCGAACGCTGGGTGTTCATTCCGCTGATCGCCATGACGCTGATCCTGGGCGTCTATCCGCGGCTTGTCACCGACGTGACCGGGCCGGCGGTCGCAGCACTCGTGCAAGACTACAACCAAAGCCAGCCGGAGGCGCCCGTCGCCACGGCCCAAGCCAGCCACTAGGGGACGGATATGACCTCGCTCGATTTCTCGACCATTCTGCCCGAGGTGGTGCTGGCCGGCTACGCCCTTGTCGCCCTGATGGCGGGGGCCTATCTCGGCAAGGACAGGCTGGCGCGGACGCTGCTTTGGCTGACCGTCGCGGCCTTCCTGATCGTCGCGGCCATGGTGGGCCTGGGCAACCACGCCGACGGCACCGCCTTCCACGGCATGTTCATCGACGACGGCTTCTCGCGCTTTGCCAAGGTGGTGACGCTGGTCGCCGCCGCCGCCGTGCTGGCGATGAGCGCCGATTACCTTCAGCGCCGCAACATGCTGCGCTTCGAATTCCCGATCATCGTGGCGCTGGCGGTGCTGGGCATGATGTTCATGGTCTCGGCCGGCGACCTGTTGACGCTTTACATGGGGCTGGAGCTGCAATCGCTGGCGCTTTACGTCGTTGCCGCCATGCGCCGCGACTCGGTGCGCTCGTCCGAGGCGGGGCTGAAATATTTCGTCCTCGGCTCGCTTTCCTCGGGTCTGCTGCTTTATGGCGCCTCGTTGGTCTATGGCTTTGCCGGCACCACCGGGTTCCAGGGCATCATCTCGACCATCGAGGCCGGGGACCTGTCGCTGGGCGTGCTGTTCGGCCTGGTCTTCATGCTGGTCGGGCTGTCCTTCAAGGTCTCGGCCGTGCCGTTCCATATGTGGACGCCCGACGTCTACGAGGGCTCGCCGACGCCGGTGACGGCCTTTTTCGCCACCGCGCCCAAGGTCGCGGCCATGGCGCTGATCGCGCGGCTGGTCTTTGACGCCTTCGGCCATGTCATCAATGATTGGAGCCAGATCGTCGCGGCGCTGGCGGTGATGTCGATGTTCCTGGGCTCGATCGCCGGGATCGGCCAGACCAACATCAAGCGGCTGATGGCCTATTCCTCGATCGCGCATATGGGCTTTGCGCTGGTCGGCCTGGCCGCCGGCACCGCCATCGGCGTGCAGACCATGCTGCTTTACATGACCATCTATGCGGTGATGAATGTCGGCACCTTCGCCTTTATCCTGTCGATGGAGCGTGACGGCGTGCCCGTCACCGACCTGGCCTCGTTGAACCGTTTCGCCTGGACCGATCCGGTCAAGGCGCTGGCCATGCTGGTCTTGATGTTCAGCCTGGCGGGGGTGCCGCCGACGCTGGGCTTCTTTGCCAAGTTCGGCGTGCTGACCGCGGCGGTCGATGCCGGCATGGGCTGGCTGGCGGTGCTGGGCGTCATCGCCTCGGTCATCGGCGCCTTCTATTACCTGCGCATCGTTTATTACATGTATTTCGGCGGCGAATCCGACGGGATGAGCTCGCGCATGGGCGCGGTGCAATACCTGGCGCTGATGGTGCCGGCGCTGGCGATGCTGGTGGGCGCGATCAGCATGTTCGGCGTCGATGCCGCCGCCGGCCGCGCCGCCGAAACCCTGGTGGGGCCGGTCGCCGCCGTCGAACAGCCGGCCGAGCCTGCGCAAGGTGAGTGACGCCTGGCCGGCTGGTGTGGCCCGGCATGTGCTGGCCCGTGCAGACAGCACCAATGCCGAGGCGCTGAGGCTGGCGTCCGGCCTGTCCGGTCCGGCCTGGGTGATGGCCCGCGAACAGTTCGCGGGCCGCGGCCGTCGCGGCCGGGAATGGGTCATGCCGGCGGGGAATTTCGCCGGCTCGCTGGTGCTGCGGCCGCAGGGTGGCGCGCAGGCCGCCGCGCAGCTGTCCTTTGTTGCGGCGCTGGCGCTTTACGACGCGCTTGGCGATGCTTGCGGCCCGGCCGCGCGGCTGGCGATCAAATGGCCCAACGATGTGCTGCTGAACGGTGGCAAGGTGGCGGGCATCCTGCTGGAAAGCTCGGGCTCCGGCCTTGGCGTGCAGGCGGTGGCGGTGGGCATCGGCGTGAACCTGGCCGCCGCGCCCGACGCGGAGGCGGTCGAGCCCGGCGCGACCCCGCCCGTCTCGGTCCAGGGTGAGACCGGTCATACTGTCGCCCCCGAGGATTTCCTGGACCTGCTGGCCCCCGCCTTTGCGCGCTGGCAGGCGCAGCTTGACGCCTATGGCTTTGCGCCGATCCGCAATGCCTGGCTGGCCCGCGCCGCCCGGCTGGGCGAAGCCATCGTCGCCCGCACCGGCAGCCGCGAAAGCCGCGGCATCTTCGAGGGCATCGACGACAGCGGCGCGCTGATCCTGCGCAGCCCGGCGGGCCGGCAGGTCATCCCCGCCGCCGAAGTCTATTTCTGAAGGCGGAACCCCCATGCTGCTTTGCATCGACACCGGCAACACCAACACGGTCTTTTCCGTCTGGGACGGCGCGAAATTCGTCGGGCTGTGGCGCATCTCGACCGACCACCGGCGCACGGCGGACGAATATTTCGTCTGGCTGTCCACGCTGATTTCATTGCAGAAGCTGGAACTGGACATTAACGCCTGCATCATCAGCTCGACCGCGCCGCGGGTGGTGTTCAACCTGCGCGTGCTGTGCAACCGCTATTTCGACACCCGCCCGCTGGTGGTGGGCAAGCCCGACTGCCTGCTGCCGGTGGCGCCGCGGGTGGATTTCGGCACCGTGGTCGGCCCCGACCGGCTGGTGAACACCCTGGGCGCCTATGACCGGCACGGGCCGGACCTGATCGTGGTGGATTTCGGCACCGCCACCACCTTCGACGTGGTGGACAGCGACGGCGCCTATGTCGGCGGCGTCATCGCGCCCGGCGTGAACCTGTCGCTTGAGGCGCTGCATATGGGCGCGGCCAGCCTGCCGCATGTCGATGTGACCATGCCGGCCAAGGTGATCGGTACGAATACGGTGGCCTGCATCCAGTCGGGCATCTATTGGGGCTATATCGGACTGGTGCAGGGCGTGGTCGACAAGATTCGCGCGGAACGCGCCCGGCCGATGAAGGTTATAGCTACGGGCGGGCTGGCGCCGCTGTTCGACCAGGGATTTGATTTGTTCGACGCGATCGAGGACGATTTGACCATGCATGGCCTGCGCCTGATCCACGATTACAACAAGGAGATGGGCAATGGCTGAACGCCTGATTTATCTGCCGCTGGGCGGCGCGGGCGAAATCGGCATGAACGCCTATGTCTATGGCTACGGCCAGCCGGGGCGCGAAAGGCTGATCGTTGTCGATCTGGGCGTGACCTTCGGCGACATGGATTCCGCGCCAGGCATCGACCTGATCATGGCCGATGTCGCCTGGCTGGAAGCCAATCGCGACCGCATCGACGCCATCTTCATCACCCACGGGCATGAAGATCACGTCGGCGCGCTTGGCCTGCTGTGGCCCAGGCTGCAAAAGCCGGTGCATTGCCGCCGCTTCACCGGCGCGCTGGCCCGGCTGAAGCTGGAAGAGGCGGGCCAGCCCGTCGACCAGTTGCATATCCACGCGCCGCGCCCCGCGGTGGTGGCGGCCGGTCCCTTCCGGGTGCAGTTCGTGCCGGTCAGCCACTCGATCCCGGAAAGCTCGGCGTTGATCATCGACACGCCGGCGGGTCGCATCGTGCATACCGGCGATTTCAAGCTGGACGGCACGCCGGTGGTCGGCGAAGCCTTTGACCCGATCCTGTGGCACGACATCGCCAATGAGGGGCAGGGGGTCAAGGTCCTGACCTGCGATTCCACCAATGTCTTTTCCCCCCATCCCGGCCGGTCCGAGGCGGTGCTGGCCAATCCGCTTCTGGATTTCGTCATGGCGCAGAAGCAGATGGTGGTGGCGACGACATTCGCCAGCAACATCGCCCGGCTCAAGACCCTGGCCGAGGCGGGCGTGGCCGCCGGGCGCAAGATCTGCCTGCTGGGCCGTGCCATGCGCCGCATGGTGACGGTCGGCGTCGAAACCGGCGTCCTGACCAATTTCCCGTCCTTCATCGGCCCCGAAGAAGCCTCGGAACTGCCGCGCGACAAGGTGATGCTGATCGTCACCGGCAGCCAGGGCGAACGCCGCGCCGCCAGCGCGCAACTGTCGCGCGGCCGCTATCTGGGCCTTCAACTGAAAGAGGGTGACAGCTTCCTGTTCAGTTCGCGCACCATCCCCGGCAATGAACGCGGGGTGATCCGCATCATGAACGCGCTGTCGGAAATGGGCGTGGACCTTTATGACGGGGACGACGGCACCTATCACGTTTCGGGCCATGCCAACCGCCCGGACATCGAGGCGGTGCACGAATTGCTGAAGCCGCAGATCGTGATCCCCATGCATGGCGAACACATGCACCTGCGCGCCCATGCCAAGCTGGCCCAGGCGCGCGGCATCCCCGCCGCGGTGGCGACCAACGGCACCATGCTGGACCTGACCGGCCCCACCCCGCGGGTGGTGGACCAGGTCGACACCGGCCGGCTTTATCTGGACGGCACCAGGCTGATCGGCGCCATGGACGGCGTGGTGCGCGACCGCATCCGCATGGCGCTGAACGGCCATGCCATGGTCTCGGTCATCATCGACGAGGACGACACGCCGCTGCCCGACGCCTGGGTGGAACTGTCCGGCCTGCCGGAACTGGGCCGCGCCGGCGTGCCGCTGGCCCGCAATATCGAGGGTGAACTGGCCGATCTGCTGGACCGCGCCGATGATCGCACGGTGATGGACGACGACCGCCTGGAAGAGGCGATCCGCAAGATCACCCGCCAGGTCTCGATGGAAGAGATCGGCAAGAAGCCCGAGGTGACGGTGGTCATCTCGCGCCTTGCCGCCGAGTGACGCGGGCCGGCTGAACCAAGCATGAGCGAATTCGACCCGACCCCGCCGCGCCGCAACTTCTATGGCCGCCGCCATGGCAAGACCCTGCGCCAAAGCCAAAAGGGCTACCTGTCCGAGGATCTGGGCAGCCTGCGCCCGCGCGGCATCACCGTCCAGGACAACCCCGAGCGCAAGCCCATCGACCCGGCGGCGATCTTCGGCGACGGCCGCCCGGTCTGGCTGGAGGTCGGCTTCGGCGGCGGCGAGCATATGGTCCACATGGCCGCCCGCCATCCGCAGATCGGCATCATCGGCTGCGAGCCCTTTATCAACGGCGTCGCCATGCTGCTGGGCAAGATCCGCGCCGCTGGGGTGACGAATGTGAGCGTGCATCCCGGCGATGCGCGCGACCTGATGGATGTGCTGCCGGATGCTTCGATCAGCCGCGCCTTCCTGAACTATCCCGACCCCTGGCCCAAGGCGCGCCACCATCGCCGGCGCTTCGTCACGCCGGAACACCTGGTCCCGCTGGCCCGCGTCATGCGGCCGGGGGCCGAGTTCCGCGTCGCCACCGACATTCCCGATTACGTCCGCCAGACGCTGGAAGAGGTGCCGCCGGCCGGCTTCGACCTGGTCGCCGAGGGGCCGGAGCCCTGGGACGACTGGCCCAGCACCCGCTATGAGCAAAAGGCCCTGCGCGAGGGCCGGGCGCCGCATTACGTCACCTTCCGCCGCCAGGGCTGACCGGGGCGCGCCGGCCCCGATTGCAACCCCCGCCCGTGACCGCTATCACCTTGCGCGACACGCATCAGGGGGCCTTCATGTCACATTCCGCCGAACCGCTGCCGATGACCGCCCGCCGCTCGGGTCCCCTGACCGGCGAGGCCAAGGTGCCGGGCGACAAGTCGATCAGCCACCGCGCGCTGATCCTGGGCGCGCTTGCGGTGGGCGAGACCCGGATCACCGGCCTGCTGGAGGGCCAGGACGTGCTGGACACGGCCGCGGCGATGCGGGCCTTTGGCGCACAGGTCGAGCGCCTGGGCGAGGGGGAATGGCGGGTGACGGGCGTCGGCGTCGGTGGCTTCGCCGAGCCCCAAGGCGTGATCGACTGCGGCAATTCCGGCACCGGGGTGCGGCTGATCATGGGCGCCATGGCGACGACGGCGATCTCTGCCACCTTTACCGGCGATGCCAGCCTGTGCGGCCGCCCGATGGGCCGCGTCACCGACCCGCTGGAGCTGTTCGGCGCCCAGGTGACGGCGCGCGAGGGCAAGCGCCTGCCCCTGACCATCCAGGGTGCGGCCGACCCGCTGCCGGTGCGCTACAAGACCCCGGTCGCCAGCGCCCAGATCAAGTCGGCGGTGCTGCTGGCGGGCCTGAACGCGCCGGGCGAAACCGTGGTGATCGAATCCGAACCGACCCGCGACCACACCGAACGTATGCTCGCGGGCTTTGGCGCCAGCATCCGCACCGAGACGACGGACGAGGGCCAGGTCATTACCCTGCAAGGCCGGCCGGAACTGAAGCCGCAGCCGGTGGCGGTGCCGCGCGATCCGTCGAGCGCCGCCTTTCCGGTGGCGGCGGCGCTGATCGTGCCGGGATCAGAGATCCGCGTGCCCGGCGTCAGCCGCAACCCGACCCGCGACGGGCTTTACGTCACGCTGCTGGAAATGGGCGCCGATATCCGCTTCGAGAACCAGCGCGAAGAGGGCGGCGAGCCGGTCGCCGACCTGGTCGTCCGCCACGGCCCGCTTAAGGGCGTGACCGTGCCGCCGGAACGCGCCGCCAGCATGATCGACGAATTCCCGATCCTTTCGGTCATCGCCTGCTTTGCCGAAGGCACGACCGTCATGCAGGGCGTCCACGAACTCCGCGTCAAGGAAAGCGACCGGATCGAGGCCATGGCCACCGGCCTGGTCGCCAATGGCGCGGCGGTCGAAACCACCCCCGATACCATGACCGTCCACGGCAAGGGCGGTCTGACGGGCGGCGCCACCTGCGCCACGCATCTGGACCACCGCATCGCCATGTCCTTCCTGGTCGCGGGCCTCGCCGCGCAGCAGCCGGTCACGGTGGATGACGGCGGCCCGATCGCCACCTCTTTCCCGGATTTCCTGCCGCTGATGCGGGGCTTGGGCGCCCGGATCGACTGATCCGTCGCGGCCGGGGGCTGTCTGCCCCGTTGTCCATTGGTCCTCGGACCGATGGCGGACCAATGGCCAACCCCCGAGGATATTTCCGCACGAAAGAAAACAGGCGGTGCCGGATGGGGCGCCGCCTGCGGTCTTTCTCCGTTTCCCAAATACCCATGCGACGGCTGCCGCCGGGCGGGGCCTAGCCCGCCTTGGCGGCTTCGGGATAGCCGATCCCGGCCAGTGCCTCGCGGATCTCGTCCAGGATCGCCGGGTCGTCGATGGTGGCGGGGGCCTTGAAGGGCTCGCCATCGGCGATCTTGGCCATGGTGGCGCGCAGGATCTTGCCCGACCGGGTCTTGGGCAGCCGGTCGACCACGCAGGCCGATTTGAAGGCGGCGACCGGGCCGATCTTGTCGCGCACCAGCTTGACCACCTCGCGCACCACCTGGTCGTGGGGGGTGGTCACGCCGGCCTTCAGGCACAGGAACCCAACCGGGGACTGGCCCTTCAGGCTGTCCGCGACGCCGATGACCGCGCATTCGGCGACGGCCGGGTGGCTGGCCAGCACTTCCTCCATCGCGCCGGTCGACAGCCGGTGGCCGGCGACGTTGATGACGTCGTCCGTGCGGGCCATGATGTAGAGATAGCCGTCATCGTCGATATAGCCGGCATCGCCGGTTTCGTAATAGCCGGGGAAATGGTCGAGATAGGATTTGCGAAAGCGGTCTTCGGCATTCCACAGCCCCGGCAGCGTGCCGGGCGGCAGCGGCAGCTTGACCGCGATGGCGCCCAGCGTGCCCGCGGGCACCGGGTGGCCGGCCTCGTCCAGCACCTGCACGTCATAGCCGGGCATCGGGACCGAGGGGCTGCCCAGCTTGGTCGGCAGCGTCTCGATGCCGATGGGATTGGCGGCGATGGCCCAGCCGGTCTCGGTCTGCCACCAGTGATCGACCACCGGCACGCCCAGATGCTCTTGCGCCCATTTCACCGTGTCGGGGTCGGCGCGCTCACCGGCCAGGAACAGCGCTTGCAGGTCGTGCAGCTTGTAGCGCCGGATCCATTCGCCGTCGGGATCCTCGCGGCGGATGGCGCGCAGGGCGGTGGGGGCGGTGAAGAAGCTCTTGATGCGGTGGTTCTGGATGATGCGCCAGAACACGCCCGGATGCGGGGTGCCGACCGGCTTGCCCTCGAACACCACGGTGGTGGCGCCGGCGATCAGCGGCCCGTAGCAGATATAGCTGTGCCCGACGACCCAGCCCACGTCCGAGGCGGCCCAGAAGCGGTCGCCGGCCGCGATGTTGTAGATATTGGTCATCGACCATTGCAGCGCCACCAGGTGGCCGGCGGTATGGCGCACCACGCCCTTGGGCTGGCCGGTCGTGCCCGAGGTGTAAAGGATATAGGCTGGATGGTTGCCCTCGACCGGGACACATTCGGCGGGCTTCACGCCGTATTGGAAGCCGTGCCAACTGAAGTCGCGGCCCTCGACCAGCTTGGCGACCTCTTGCTCGCGCTGGAAGATCACGCAGAACTCGGGCTTGTGCTGGGCCATGTCGATGGCGGCGTCCAGAAGCGGCTTGTAATGCACGACGCGGTTCGGCTCCAGCCCGCAAGAGGCGGCGATGATCGCCTTGGGCTGGCAATCGTCGATGCGCACCGCCAGTTCGTTCGCCGCAAAGCCGCCGAAGACGACCGAATGGATGGCGCCCAGCCGCGCGCAGGCCAGCATCGCCTCCAGCGCCTCGGGGATCATCGGCATATAGATGATGACGCGGTCGCCCTTTTCGACGCCGCGCATCCGCAGCGCCCCGGCCAGCGAGGCGACACGGTCCTGCAACTGCTTGTAGGTAATGCCCTTGGTGGCATGGGTGATCGGGCTTTCGTGCATGATGGCGATCTGGTCGCCGCGCCCGGCCAGCACATGGCGGTCCACCGCGTTCCAGCAGGTGTTGACCAGCCCGTCCGAAAACCATTCGTAGATCGGCGCCTTGTCGTCGAACAGCGCCTTTGAGGGCTGGCGCTGCCAGTCGATGGCCTGGGCGGCCTGCATCCAGAACCCTTCAGGATCTGCCTGCCAGGCGGAATAGACCTCACGATATCCCATGAAACAACTTCCTCCCCGGATGGATTGCGCGGAGTTATGCGCGCCCGCGGCCGGCGCGCAAGGATGTTAACGCCCACAGTTCACGGGTGCGACAGAAAGTTTTGCAGAATCTGCTCCCGGATCCGCGATCTTTTTGCAAAGGACGCCGATCTTTGCGGCAAGCTGAAAAGCCCCCGGCCTTTTGCAAAATCAAGGCCGAGGGGATGCCGGGGCCGAATCACCGGCGGCGCCGGCTATTTGTAATGATCGACCGGGGTGCCGGCGATGGCGCTCATGTTGAGCAGCCCCCGCGTGGTGATCGAGGGGGTGACGATATGGGCGCGGTTGCCCATGCCCATCAGGATCGGCCCCACCTCCAGCCCGTTGGCCTTGAGCTTCAGCGCGTTCCTGACCCCCGAGGCCGAGTCGGTGCCGGAAAAGACCAGCACGTTCGCCGCGCCTTCGATGCGCGAATGCGGCAGCAGCCGTTCGCGGATCGCCGGGTCCAGGGCCGAGTCCACATGCATTTCGCCATCGAAGATGAAGTCGACGCCGCGCGCGTGCAGGATTTCGATCGCCGCGCGCATCTTGCGCCCCGAATCGGTATCCAGATTGCCGAATTGCGAATGGCTGCACAGCGCCACCTTGGGGGTGATGCCAAAGCGGCGGACATGGCGGGCGGCGCCGATGGCGGCCTCGGCCACCTGTTCGGGGGTGGGCGAGTGGTTGACCTGGGTGTCGGCGATGAACAGCGGCCCGTCTTCCAGGATCATCAGCGACAGCGCGCCATGCGGACGCAGCCCGCCGCGGGCCAGAACCTGGCTGACATAGTTAAGGTGCCAGCTATATTGCCCGAAGGTGCCGCAGATCAGGCTGTCCGCCTCGGCCCGGTGGACCATGACGGCGCCGATGGCGGTGGTGTTGGTGCGCATGATGGCGCGGGCGATGTCGGGCGTCGCGCCGCGCCGGGCCATCAATTCGTGATAGGTGCCCCAATAGTCGCGATAGCGCGGATCGTTTTCGGGGTTCACGATCTCGAAGTCGCGGCCGGGCCGGATCGGCAGGCCGGCGCGTTCGGCGCGCATCTCGATCACCTCGGGGCGGCCGATCAGGATCGGCGCGTCGGTGGTTTCCTCCAGCATGGCATTGGCGGCGCGCAGCACCCGTTCATCCTCGCCCTCGGCAAAGACGATGCGGCGGTTGGCGGTCGCGGCCGCCTCGAACACCGGGCGCATGATCAAGGCCGAGCGGAAGACCGAGCCGTCCAGCTTGCGCTTGTAGGCCGCCACATCCTCCAGCGGCCTTGTGGCGACGCCGGTCTCCATCGCGGCGCGGGCCACGGCGGTCGAGACCACGCCGATCAGCCGCGGGTCAAAGGGCTTGGGGATCAGGTAGTCGGGCCCGAAGGTCAGCGTCTCGCTGCGATAGGCCATGGCGGCTTCGGCGCTGGTGGTGGCGCGGGCCAGCGCGGCGATGCCTTCGATGCAGGCCAGCTGCATCTCGTCATTGATCGTGGTCGCGCCCACGTCCAGCGCGCCGCGGAAGATGAAGGGAAAGCACAGGACGTTGTTGACCTGGTTGGGGTAATCGCTGCGGCCGGTGGCGATGATCGCATCGGGGGCGACGGCGCGGGCGTCCTCGGGCAGGATCTCGGGCGTGGGGTTCGCCAGCGCAAAGATGATCGGTCGCGCGGCCATCCGCGCCACCATCTCGGGCTTCAGCACGCCGGGACCGGACAGGCCCAGGAACAGGTCCGCGCCCTCGATCACCTGGTCCAGCGTCCGCAGGTCGGTCTTTTGCGCGTATTCCGCCTTTTGCGGGGTCATTTCTTCGGTCCGGCCCTGATGGACCAGGCCGGCGATGTCGCAAAGCCAGACATTCTCGCGCCTGACGCCCAGCTTCAGCAGCATGTTGAGGCAGGCGATACCGGCCGCGCCGCCGCCGGTCGAGACCACCTTGATGTCCTGAAACCGCTTGCCGGCGATATGCAAGGCGTTGGTCGCGGCGGCGCCGACGACGATGGCGGTGCCGTGCTGGTCGTCGTGAAAGACCGGGATGTTCATGCGCTCGCGGCACAGCTTCTCGACGATGAAGCATTCCGGGGCCTTGATGTCTTCCAGGTTGATCGCGCCAAAGGTCGGTTCCAGCGCGCAGACGATCTGGGCCAGCCTTTCGGGGTCGGATTCGTTCAGTTCGATGTCGAAACAGTCGATATCGGCGAATTTCTTGAACAGGACCGCCTTGCCCTCCATCACCGGCTTCGAGGCGAGGGCGCCGATATTGCCCAGGCCCAGGACGGCGGTGCCGTTCGAGACGACGGCGACCAGGTTGCCGCGGGTGGTATAGCGGGCGGCGGCGGCTGGATCGGCCCTGATCTCCAGGCAGGCTTCGGCGACTCCGGGCGAATAGGCGCGGCTCAGGTCGCGGCCATTGGCAAGCGGCTTGGTCGCGCGCACCTCCAGCTTTCCGGGCCGGGGGAATTCGTGGTAATCCAGTGCCGCCTGCCGGGTGTTGTCCTGCCTGCGTTCGTCCATGGCCAGACCCTCTGCTGTGAAGATGGTTCAGCGTTAAACTATTTTTCAGGCCCGGAACAGGGGGGCATTGCGGTCAGCGGCGGGGATGCGCCGCTCTTGCATCGAAATTGGCGGGCGCGCAAGATCGCTTCGGTCGGATTGGGCTGGCAAAGGGCGGGACGATGGCGCTTGTCGATGCGGCGCGCGAGGTGCGCGAAAGGGCCTATGCGCCCTATTCCAATTTCAAGGTCGGCGCGGCGGTGCGCGGCGCCTCGGGCCGGATCTATACCGGCTGCAACGTCGAGAACGTGGCCTATCCCGAAGGCACCTGCGCCGAGGCCGGCGCCATCGCCGCCATGGTCGCGGCGGGCGAGACCCGCCTGGTCGAGGTCGCGGTCATCGCCGATTCGCAAGGCCCGGTGCCGCCCTGCGGCGGCTGCCGGCAGAAGCTGGCCGAGTTCGGCCGCGCCGAAACCCCGGTGCTGCTGGCCACGACCCGCGGCGACCGGCTGGCCACCACCATCGGGGAATTGCTGCCGGGCCGCTTTGACATCAGCCACATGTCGGGCACGGAATGAACCCTGCCGATCCGCGTCCGGTCATCGCCGCGATCCGCGACGGGCGCGGGCTGGACGCGGCGGGGGCGGCGCTGATCGCGCGCGGCTTGGCTGACGGTTCGGTCAGCGACGCGCAGGCCGCGGCCTTTGCCATGGCGGTGCTGCTGCGCGGTCTGGACGGAACGGGCCGGGTGGCCCTGACCCGCGCCATGCGCGACAGCGGCCATGTGCTGCGCTGGGATCTGCCGGGGCCGGTGGTGGACAAGCATTCGCCCGGCGGCATCGGCGACACGGTCAGCCTGGTCCTGACGCCGCTGGTCGCGAGTTGCGGGGCTTTTGTGCCGATGATCTCGGGCCGCGGGCTGGGCCATACCGGCGGCACGCTGGACAAGCTGGAAGCCATCCCCGGCTTGCGCACCGCGCTGGCCGAGGATGCGTTCCGCCGCGTCGTGACCCAGGTCGGCTGCGCCATCGTCGCGGCCGGGCCGGACCTTGCGCCGGCCGATGCGCGGCTTTACGCGATCCGCGACGAAAGCGCGACGGTGGGTTCGATCGACCTTATCACCGCCTCGATCCTGTCCAAGAAGCTGGCGGCGGGGCTGGATGCGCTGGTGCTGGACGTCAAGCAGGGCAGCGGCGCCTTTCTGCGCGGCTCTGAAGCGGCGTTGGCGCTGGCGCGCGCGCTGGTCGATACCGCGGCGGAGGCCGGCTGCCGCGCCCGCGCCTATGTCACCGACATGGACCAGCCGCTGGCCCGCGCCGCCGGCAATGCGCTGGAACTGCACGAGGCCATTGCCGTGCTGAAGGGGGGGCAGGGTGCGCTGCGCGATCTGTCGCTGGCGCTGTCCTCGGCCTGCCTTGCGCTGGGCGGCGGCCAGGGTGATGCGGCAAGGGCGCTGGACAGCGGCGCCGCGGCCGAGCGTTTCGCCCGCATGGTCGCGGCGCAGGGCGGCCCCTCGGACCTGCTGGAGCATCCCGAACGCCATCTGCCCTCTGCCCCGGTGGTGCGCGCCGTTCCCGGCCATGGCCGCGTCGCCGCCATCGACACCGAGGCGCTGGGCCATGCCGTCGTCGCGCTTGGCGGTGGGCGGCTGCATGCCCGCGACCGGGTGGACCCGCGGGTAGGGCTTGCGCAGTTGCTGCGCATCGGCGAAGAGGCGACCCCGGATCGCCCCCTGGCGCTGGTCCATGCCGCCTCGGAGGCGGCGGCCGACGCGGCAGTGGCCACCGTCGCGGCCGCCTATCTGCTGGGCGATGGCCCCGGCCCCGGCCCCTTGATCCGCAACGAGGTGACATGACCGACCGACGCGCCTTTCTGATCGTGATGGATTCCGTGGGCATCGGCGGCGCGCCCGATGCGGGGGGCTATTTCAATGCCGGCCAGCCCGATACCGGCGCGAACACCCTGGCCCATATCGCCCAGGCGCGCCCGCTCACCATGCCGCATCTGGACGCCCTGGGCCTGGGCGCCGCGATCCGGCTGGCCAGCGACGAGGCGGCGCCGGGCCTCGGCGCCCGGCCGCAGGGGCTGTGGGGGGCCGCGACCCAGATCTCGCGCGGCAAGGACACCCCCTCGGGCCATTGGGAAATCGCCGGCGTGCCGGTGCCTTGGGAATGGCATTATTTCCCCGATACCCGCCCGGCCTTTCCGCCCGATCTCAGCGCCCGCATCGCGCAGGAAGCGGGGACCGGCGGCATCCTGGGCGACGAACATGCCTCGGGGACCGAGATCATCGCCCGGCTGGGGGCCGAACATCTGCGCAGCGGCTGGCCGATCTGCTATACCTCGGCCGACAGCGTGTTGCAGATCGCCGCGCATGAGGACGCCTTTGGCCTGGACCGGCTCTATCGGCTTTGTCAGGCCGTGGCCGCCATGGTCCATCCGATGCGGGTGGGCCGGGTCATCGCCCGCCCCTTCCTGGGCGCCGAGGGCAGCTTTGCCCGCACCCCGAACCGGCGCGACTATGCCATCGCCCCGCCCCGCCCCACGCTTTTGGACGTGGCGCAGGATGCTGGGCGGGCGACCCATGCGGTCGGCAAGATCGGCGACATCTTCTCGCATCGCGGCATCGGCCGCCTGCACAAGGGCCGCTCGGACGCCGACCTGGCCGGCCATCTGCTGGCCTTGGCGGATCAGGCCGAACAGGGCAGCCTGACCTTCGCCAATTTTGTCGAGTTCGACAGCCTTTACGGCCATCGCCGCGACGTGGCGGGCTATGCGGCGGCGCTGGAATGGTTCGATGGCGTGGCCGGTGCGCTGATGGCGCGGCTGCGGCCGGGCGACCTGGCGATCTTTACCGCCGATCACGGCAACGACCCGACCTGGCCCGGCACCGACCACACGCGCGAACGCGTGCCGGTGCTGGGCTGGGGCTATGGCGCGCGCGAAATCGGCCAGGTCGGTTTCGCCGACATCGCCGCCTCGGTCGCCTCGCACCTTCGCCTGCCGCCGGTCGGGCCGGGGAGGTCGTTCCTGTGAAATCGCTGAAGAAGATCGAGTTGCACCTGCACCTGGAGGGCGCGGCGCCCCCCGGCTTCATCCGGGCGCTTGCGGCCGAAAAGCACCGCGACATCGGCGGCATCTTCGATGAATGCGGCGCCTATGCCTGGCGCGATTTCAAGGACTTTCTGCGGGTTTACGAAGCCGCGGCCTCGGTCCTGGCCACGCCGCGGGACTATGCCCGGCTGCTGTCCGAGGTGCTTGCGCAATGCGCCGATCAGGGCGCGATCTATGCCGAGCTTTTCGTCTCGCCCGAGTTCTGCGGCGGCGCCGACCTGCCGGCCTGGCGCGACTACCTCGCCGCCATGGAGGAGGCCGCCGCCCAGGCCGAGCGCGACGGCATCGCCAGCCGCGCCGTGCTGACCTGCATCCGCCATTTCGGCCCCGAGCGCGCCCGCAAGACCGCGATCTGTGCCGCCGAAACCTCGGGCGGCTGGGTGGCGGGCCTGGGCATCGCCGGGGCCGAGGATGTGGGCGAACTGGCAGATTTCGCCTGGGCCTTCGACTGCGCGCGCGAAGCCGGGCTGGGCCTGACTGCCCATGCCGGCGAATGGCGCGGGCCGCAATCGATCCGCGCCGCGCTGGCGCTTGGCGTCACCCGTATCGGCCACGGCATCCGCGCCGTCGAGGACGCGGCGCTGCTGCGCGACCTGGCCGAACGCGGGATCACGCTGGAACTTTGCCCCGGCTCGAACGTGGCGCTGGGGCTGGTGCGGGACTGGGCCGCCCATCCCATCGCCCGGCTGGCCGACGCGGGCGTGCGCGTCACCGTCTCGACCGACGATCCGCCGTTCTTCCACACCACGCTGTCGCAGGAATATCAACGCCTTGCCGATGCCTTTGGCTGGGCCGAGGCCGAGTTTCGGCAGATGAACCTATGGGCCGTCGACGCGGCCTTCTGCGACCCGACCACCCGAACCCGCCTGCGAAAGGAACTGACATGACCCAAGCGCACCTGACCGTCGTCGATCACCCGCTGGTGCAGCACAAGCTGACGCTGATGCGCGACAAATCGACCTCGACCGCCGGTTTCCGCCGCCTGCTGCGCGAGATCAGCCTGCTTCTGGCCTATGAGGTTACGCGCGAGCTGGAGATGACGACGATCCGCATCGAGACCCCGCTTTGCGAGATGCAGGCGCCCACGCTGGAGGGCAAGAAGCTGGCGCTGATCTCGATCCTGCGGGCCGGGAACGGGCTGATGGACGGCATCCTTGAGCTGATCCCGGCCGCGCGCGTCGGCTTCATCGGGCTTTACCGCGACCCCGAAACGTTGCAGCCGGTGCAGTATTACTCCAAGGTTCCCAGCGCATTGGATGCACGTATGACCATCGTCGTCGATCCGATGCTGGCTACCGGCAATTCCTCGGTCGCGGCCATCGACCTGCTCAAGGCGGCGGGGGCGCGCAACCTGCGATTCCTGTGCCTGCTCGCCTCGCCCGAAGGGGTGGCGCGGATGCGCGAAGCCCATCCCGACGTGCCGATCGTGACCGCGGCGCTGGACGAGCGGCTGGACGAGCACGGCTATATCGTGCCGGGTCTGGGCGATGCCGGGGACCGCATGTTCGGCACGAAATAACGGCTGCATTAACCGGGCCTTCAGGGGTTTCGGCCTATCACCGGATCAGAAGTGATTCGAGGGATGGGCGATGCGCGCGATTCTGTGGCTGATGCTGGCGCTGCTGCCGGGGCTTGCGCTGGCGCAGGTGCCCCGGCCGGCCGAAGAGCCGCCGGCCAATTTCACGTCGCGGCAATATATCGACAGCCGCGGCTGCGTCTTCTTGCGCGACGATGCGGGCGGCTGGATGGCGCGGCTGGCACGCGACGGCACGCCGATCTGCGGCTATCCGCCGACCCTTTCGGCGCGCGGGCTGGACGGCAAGCCCCGGCTGCGGGCGCTGGACCCCGATGCCGGCCGCAGCAGTGCCGAGTTGCTGGAAGAAGCGCTTACCCGGCAGGTGGTGCCCAATCTGCGCCCCGGCGAACTTGCCAGCGATCCCCGCCCGATGGAGCAATTGCCCGACTTGGGGCCGGAACCCGATTCCACGGCCCCGCTGGATGCGCTGCGGGCCACGCTGGCGGCTGTGCCTGCGCTGCGCCAAAGCATGGGCGGCACGCTGCATCCGAACCGCCGGCTGTGCGAATTGCTGGGCTATGACCATGCCGGCGGGGTGCCGGGGCTGGACGACCCGACACAGGGCTATTGCGCGTCCCTGCCGGATTCCGCCCTGTCGCGGCTCAGCTTCATGCGCCCGATCGGCAGCATTTCCCCGGTGCCGAAGGATACCACCGCCGACGCGCGCCCCGACCAGCCCGCCGACCAGCCCGCGGTGGCGGGTGACATGGAAATGTCGGACCAGGCGGCGCAGACCCCGGCGACCAGTCCCGCGGCCGACCAGCCGCAGCGGAAATCGCCGGCGCCGGCTGCCCCGGCGCGGCCTGCGGTCGGCAGGGCGTCGCCGGACCCCCCGCCGCCGGCGCGCCCCGGCTTGATTCCCGCCGGTGCGCGCTATGTCCAGATCGGCAGCTTCGCCGATGCGCGAAACGCCGAACGCGCGGCGGCCCGCGTTGCGGCCATGGGCTATCCGGTCCTGCGCGGCAAGGATCGCATCGGCGGCCGCGAGGTCGAATTCCTGATGGCCGGCCCCTTTGCCGATCGCGAAAGCATCGTCCGCGCCTTGGACGGCATCCGCAAGGCCGGGTTTCGCGATGCCTTCCCGCGCTGACCCGCGCCTATTGGTCGCAGATTTCTTGCAGCGCCAGCCATTCGCGGTCGCCCAGCACCGGCCGCGGCTCGGTCGTGCGAAAGGGGTCCGCCTCGATCAGGCCCAGCACCGCCTCGCCGGTCGGGTCCAGCGAGCGGGCATAGGGTTCGCTGGAAATGCCGGCGCGGGTGAAATAGGCCAGCAGCGGCTCGTCCTCGGGGCGGGGGGCGGGATCGGCCAGCAGCTTTTCGCCATAGCCCGCCAGCGATTTCGCCGGCAGGGTTCCCGCGGTCAGCAGGTGAAAGGTCGCACGCGGCCCGGCATGGCGCAGCGCAGCCAGCAGCGGGTCATGCCAGGCCGCCACGGCCTGCGCCGCAAGGATATGGCCGGCCGCGGCTTCGGGCGTGACCTGGCCTTCGACCAGATCCTCGCCGATGACGGTAATGGGACCGGGCAGGCGGATCGCCCCCCGCAGCGTGGCCGGCACCACCACCACCTGCGCATCCGGGCCGATCAGCCGCATCGCCAGCTTCTGGCGCACCATGTCGCCGGCCGGGCGCGAACAGGGGCTGCCGGTGGTCTTGGCGATCTCGGCCAGCACCAGACGGCCGATTTCGGCCCGCTGCGCCGGCGGGGCGATGTCGGCGGCATGACGCACCAGTGCCGGCGGCACCCAGAACAGCGCCACAAGCGCCATCACCGCGGCAGCCCCCAGCATCAGCCCGCCCCGCAGGCGGCCCGGATGCGGCTTGCTGGCCTCGATCACCCGATGCACCTTGGAAATGGCCGAGATCATCAGCTCGTCGTCAATTTCCAGCTCTTCGCCCGCCTCGGGTCCGCCCGGCGCATAGCGCGCCGGCAGCTTGCCGGGGTTAAGCCGGGTGACGGCCGGCAGGGACCAATGCGCCAGCGGCATTTCCGAGCGGGGATCGGCCAGGACCAGCGTCGCATCGCCAAAGGAAACGATCACGTCGCGCAACTGCGATTTCGGCGTCTCGCGCCAGATTCCCGCGGCTTCCAGCCGTTGATATTGGTTCAGCGCCGTCATGTCCGCGCCATCGGCCCTTGCTGTCTTGTCCCGACCATAAGCCAAGCCGGCCGGCGGTCAACTCTGCCTGCGGTCGCGATAATTCGCGCCGGTGCTGGCTTGGCGGGCGGCGGCGTCCATAGCGGGGCGCGGGCGGCACCAGTTTTCCCGCCGCGTCCTGGTGCCGCCTTGGCGCGAAACATTGCTGATCCGGCGCCGCGGCCAAGGCCCGGGCACGGACAGCATCGGGCATCGACCGGGGCCGCCCGCCGGCTGCGCGTTCGGGTGGGAACCGTCAGCCGGCAGGTCGCGGGGACAAGGGCGCGCAATCGCGGGTCAGGCGGTTTCGGGCACGGCCATGCCGCGTTCGCGCGCCAGGTCCCGGATACGGCCTTGCAGCTTTTCAAAGGCGCGGACCTCGATCTGGCGGATGCGCTCGCGCGAGACCTCGTAGCGCGTCGAAAGCTCTTCCAGCGTCATCGGATCGTCGCGCAGCCGCCGCTCCATCAGGATGTCCTTTTCGCGGTCGTTGAGCACGTCCATGGCGGCGATCAGCATCTCGCGCCGCGTCGAAAGCTCGTCGGCTTCGGCAAAGGCTTCGGCCTGGTCGGCATCCTCGTCCTCCAGCCAGTCCTGCCATTGCGCCGTCGATTCGCCGTCGCCCGCGCCCACCGTGGCGTTCAACGAGGCGTCGCCCCCCGAAAGCCGGCGGTTCATGTCGATGACCTCTCGCTCGGTCACGTTCAGGTCATGGGCGATCTGGGCGACGTTTTCGGGACGCAGGTCGCCTTCTTCCAGCGCGCCCAGCTTGGACTTGGCCTTGCGCAGGTTGAAGAACAGCTTCTTCTGGGCCGAGGTGGTCCCCATCTTCACCAGCGACCACGAGCGCAGGATATATTCCTGGATCGAGGCGCGGATCCACCACATCGCATAGGTGGCCAGGCGAAAGCCCCGTTCCGGGTCAAAGCGCTTGACCGCCTGCATCAGGCCCACATTGGCCTCGGATATGACCTCGGCCTGGGGCAGGCCATAGCCGCGATAGCCCATGGCGATCTTGGCGGCCAGCCGCAGGTGGCTTGTTACCAGCCGCTGCGCCGCCTCGGCATCCTGATGGTCGACCCAGGCCTTGGCCAGCATGTATTCCTCTTCCGGCTCCAGCAGCGGGAACTTGCGGATTTCCTGCAAATAGCGGTTCAGGCCCTGTTCGGGGCTGGGTGCCGGAAGGTTGGTATAGTTTGCCATCAGAAAATTCCCTGTCCCGCGCCTGGGCGGGTAATTGTGAACGCGATCGCCGCGGCGGGGGTTCCGTCAGCCCGGTCCCGCGCGCAGCGTTGCCAGCAATCCGGCCATGTCGGGCGGCAGCGGACTGGCAAAGGCCAGCGCCTGCCCGCTGACCGGATGGTCAAAGCCCAGCTCGGCCGCATGCAGCGCCTGGCGCGGGAAGGCGGCGACGGCGGCGGCGCCGTCTGCCCCCAGCGCCCGGACCGAGGCCCGCCGGTTGCCACCATAGACCGGGTCGCCGACCAGTCCCAATCCCGCATGGGCCATATGCACGCGGATTTGATGCGTGCGCCCGGTTTCCAGCCGGCATTCGACCAGCATGGCGGCGGGGGGCGTACCGAAAGCCTCGATCACGCGGGCGCGGGTCACGGCATGTCGGCCGCTGTGCAGGCTGACCGCCTGGCGCTGCCGGTCGCCGGGGTGGCGGCCGATCAGCGTGGCGATGCGCAGCACGCCGCCCGGCTCGAACCCCAGGCCGGGCAGGCCGCGCAGCCGCGCATCGGCCGGGTCGATCACGCCATGCGCGATGGCCAGGTAGCGCCGCCGCGCCGTGTGGTCGGCGAATTGCCGCGCCAGCCCCTGATGCGCGCGGTCGGTCTTGGCCACCACCAAAAGGCCCGAGGTTTCCTTGTCGATGCGATGCACGATGCCGGGCCGGGCCGCGCCGCCGATGCCCGACAGGCTGCCCGCGCAATGCGCCAGCAGCGCATTGACCAGCGTGCCCGAGGGCGCGCCGGGCGCGGGATGGACCACCATGCCGGCGGGCTTGTCCACGACGATCAGGTCGGCATCCTCATAGGCGATGGCAAGCGGGATCGGCTCGGGCTGCGCCTCCAGCGGCTCGGGCGCGCCGATCTCGACCCGGTAGTCGCCGGTCTCGGCCCGCGCCTTGCCGTCCGTGACCGGGCCGAAGGGGCCCCGGACCGCGCCCTCGGCGATCAGTTTCGCCAGGCGCGAGCGCGACAGCGCCGCCTGCTCTGGCGCGGCAAGGGCAAGCGCCTTATCAAGGCGTTCGGACAGTCCTTCGGGGATGGTGATAAGGATTTCGGCCATGGCACGGGATAATAGGCTGGATGCGGGACCAGAGGAAGCGTTGCCGATGCTGCGCTGGCTGCGCATCCTGGTCACGGCCCTGGCTGCGGTGATGGGCTTGGGCATGCTGGTGATCGCGGCGCTGCTGTGGCTGCGCCTGTCGCAGCCGCCGCTGCCCGAACTGCCCGATCATGTCGCGCTGCCCCAGGGGGCGCGGCCCGCCGCCGTCACCTTTGCCCGCGACTGGCTGGTGGTGGTGACAGAAACGGGCGCGGTGCTGCTATACGACCGCCAGGGTCGGCTGCGAGAAACGGTTCAGCCCTGATCGCCGGCATCGGCCGCGCCGGCGCCAAGCGGGCCGGCGGTCTGGACCGAGGCCACGCCCTTGCCTTCCAGCGCGTCCAGCCGGGCGCGCAGCTCGGCATTCTCGGACCGCGCCTTGATCGCCATTTCGCGCACCGCCTCGAATTCTTCGCGGGTGACGAAGTCGCGCTCGGCCAGCCAGCGGTCGATCCAGCCGTTGAAGGCGGTCTGCGCCTCGTCCTTGGCGCCCTGGGCCACGCCCATGGCATTGGTCATCAATTTCGAGAGATCGTCGAGAAAGCGGTTGTTCGCGGTCATGGCGGGCCTTTCGGTTCAGCGAGACCCCCTATATGGCGTCGGGGGCGGGGCTGTTCAATCGCCTGATGCCGCCGGTTGACACCGGGCCGCACCCGCTTAGCCTGCCCGCGCCGACACGAGGAGCCCATGATCCCCTTTCCCGACATCTCGCCCGAGATCTTCACGATCCACCTGTTCGGCATGGAATTTTCGCTGCGCTGGTATGCGCTGGCCTATCTGGCCGGGCTGCTGATCGGCTGGCGCATCATCGTCGCGCTGATGCGGCGCCCGCGGCTTTGGGGCGACGCCGCGCCGATGCCGCCCGCGCGGGTCGAGGAATTGCTGACCTGGGTGATCCTTGGCGTGGTGCTGGGCGGGCGGCTGGGCTTCGTGCTGTTCTACGAGCCGGGCTATTACCTGGCCAATCCGGGGCAGATCCCGGTGATCTGGCAGGGGGGCATGTCCTTTCACGGCGGTTTCCTTGGCGTGGTGCTGGCATCCTGGTGGTATTGCCGGCGCAACGGCATCCCGGCGCTGCGGCTGGCGGATGCGCTGGCGGTGGCGACGCCGATCGGGCTGGGGCTGGGCCGGCTGGCGAATTTCATCAATGCCGAACTGTGGGGCCGGCCGACCGATGCGCCCTGGGGCGTGGTCTTTCCCGGCCAGGCGGCGCAGAACTGTCCCGGCATCACCGGCCCCTGCGCCCGCCACCCCAGCCAGCTTTACGAGGCGGGGCTGGAGGGGGTGCTGCTGGCCGCGGCGCTGTTCCTGCTGGTCCGGGCCGGGGGCCTGCGCCGTCCGGGGCAGGCGCTGGGGCTGTTCCTGATCGGCTATGGCCTGTCGCGTTTCGTCGTCGAGTTCTTCCGCCAGGCCGATGCGCAATTCATCACCCCCGACAATCCGCTGGGCCATGTGCTGGGCGGGGCGGTCTGGGGCGTGACCATGGGCCAGCTTCTGTCGCTGCCGATGGTGCTGGTCGGGCTGGCCTTCCTGATCCGCGCCCGCGCCCGGCCGGCGGTGCCGCAAGGCGCGGCATGACGCCGCTGGGGCGCCTGATCGCTGCGCAGATCCGGCTGTCGGGGCCGATGGCCCTGGACGAATACATGCGGCTTTGCCTGCTGCATCCCCAGCACGGCTATTACGCCACCCGCGATCCGTTTGGGGCGGCCGGCGACTTCACCACCGCGCCCGAGATCAGCCAGATCTTCGGCGAGATGATCGGCCTGGCGCTGGCGCAAGCCTGGCTGGACCAGGGCCGGCCCGCGCCTTTTACCCTGGCGGAAATCGGGCCGGGACGCGGCACGCTGATGGCCGACATCCTGCGCGCCATCCGCGTCGTGCCCGGCATGGCCCAGGCGGCGCGGGTGGCGCTGGTCGAAGCCTCGCCGCACCTGCGTCGGGTGCAGCGCGACAGGCTGGGCCGGATCGACCACCTGGACGATGTGTCGCAGCTGCCGCAGGCGCCGCTGTTCCTGGTCGCCAACGAGTTCTTCGACGCCCTGCCGATCCGCCAGTTCCAGCGCGACGCCCAGGGCTGGGCCGAGCGGGTGGTGGCGCTGGATGGCCGGGGCGGGCTGGAGATGGGCTTGGTGCCCGCGCCCCGCGCCGCGCTGCCCGCAGCGCCCCAGGGGGTGATCCGCGAAACCTGTCCCGACGCGCGGCCCGTCGTCGCGCAGGTTGCCGGGCGAATCGCCGCGCATGGCGGCTGCGCCATCGTCATCGACTATGGCGGCTGGGACGGGCAGGGCGACACCTTCCAGGCCCTGCGCCGCCACCTGCCCGAAGACCCGCTGGCCCATCCGGGCCAGGCCGACCTTACCGCGCATGTCGATTTCGCGCCCTTGGCCGCGGCGGCACGGGCGGCGGGCGCCCGCCCCTCGCGCCTGGTGGCGCAGGGCTGTTGGCTGAAGCGGCTGGGGATCGAGACGCGGGCGCAGCGCCTGGCGCGGCTTGGCGACGCGGGCGCGATGGCCGCGCTTCATCGCTTGACCGCGCCCGATGAAATGGGACAGTTGTTCAAGGTGCTGGCCTTCTGGGCTCGCCATGCGCCCGTCCCCGCCGGATTCGAGCCCCTGGACGACGATGCAGACGACGCTTGAGATCCTGACCCATCCGCTGCTCGCCTCGGTGCGGCATGGCTTCTTCACCCGGCGCGGCGGCGCGTCCTCGGGGTTGTTTGCGGGGCTGAACTGCGGCTACGGCTCCAGCGACCAGGCCGAGATCGTCAGCATCAACCGCGCCCGCGTCGCCGCAGCGATGGGCGTGCCGCCCGCCGGGCTGGCCACCGTGCATCAGGTCCATTCAGCCCAGATCGCGGTGCTGCGCGCCGGCGACGACCCCGCCGCCCTGGCCGGGATGCGCGCCGACGGCATCGTCACCGACCGGCCCGGCGTGGCGCTGGCGGTGCTGACCGCCGATTGCCAGCCGATCCTGCTGGCCGACCCCGAGGCCGGGGTGATCGGCGCCGTCCATGCCGGCTGGCGCGGCGCGCTTTCCGGCGTGATCGAGGCGGCGGTCGGTGCGATGAACGACCTGGGCGCCAGCCGCATCCGCGCGGTGATCGGCCCCACGATCAGCCAGCGCGCCTATGAGGTCGGCGAGGATTTCATGGACGAGTTCCTGGCCGAGGACCCGGCCCATCACCGTTTCTTCGCCGGCGGGCCGAACGGGCGGCCGATGTTCGACCTGCCTTCGTTCGGCCTGATGCGGCTGCGCGAAGCGGGGGCCCAGGCGGAGTGGACCGGCCACTGCACCTATGCCGACCCGGACCGCTTTTTCTCCTATCGCCGCAGCACGCATCAGAACCAGGCCGATTACGGCCGGCTGATTTCGGCCATCGCGCTATAGCCGCACCCAACCGGCGCGCCGTGGCGGGGCCGGGACGTGCGATGGTTCAGTCCCCGCGCGGGTATCCGGGGCGGTTGCGCGCCATGGCGGCCGCGGCCGAGCGGCGCACGGAGCGGCCAAAGCCGCGCACCAGCACCGCCGCCATCACCAGGGCGACCCCGCCCAGCGAATAGGCCACGAAGATCCAACCCAGCGACAGCTTGAATCCCAGCGCCAGCCCGGCGCCGGCAATGCCGCCTAGAACCCCGGCGAGCATGTATACAATGACTTCGCCCCCACGGGAAAAATCGACCTCGTCAACCCCCTCGCATCCGTCCTTGACGGGCGCGGCAAAACGGAACCCTTTGCGCATTGTAGACAAAAGAGACGAAAGTTCCGCAGGAAATCCAGCCTCTGCTGGCGTAAACTAGGATGTGAAGTGCCGTGTCAAAAGGGTTCCGTTTTGTCAATGCGTCCGAGCCGGGCGGCGCCGCGGGCGAAAGGCGTCGCGCAAGGCCGGACCAGAGGATTTCAGATGAGAATTGGCTATGCGCGCGTTTCGACCGAGGATCAGCGGCTTGATCTCCAGATGGCTGCGCTAAGGCGTGCGGGATGCGAAAGGATTTTCAAGGACCATGGCTTTTCCGGCTCGGTCATGGTGCGGCCGGGGCTGGAACAGATGCTGGATGCGCTGCGGCCGGGGCAGACGCTGGTGGTCTGGCGGCTGGACCGGCTGGGCCGGTCGCTGGTCGGCCTGGTCCAGATCATCGACGAACTGGGGCGGCGGGGCATCGACTTCCAGTCGCTGACCGAAGAGGTCAATACCGTCTCCTCGGGCGGGCGGCTGGTCTTTCACATCATGGCGGCGCTGGCCGAGTTCGAACGGACGCTGATCAGCGAAAGGACCAAGGCCGGCATGGCCGAGGCGCGGCGCAAGGGGCGCCATGTCGGACGCCCGCCCAGCCTGACCGAACAGCAGATCGCCGAGGCCATCCGCGCGCTGGACTCTGCCGATCAAAAGCGTCGCTGCCCGCTACGGCATCCACGCCCGCACCTTGCAGCGCCAGTTCAAGAAGGCGCGCGGCAGCATCCGGTCCGCCCCCGCCTGACGGCCGGGCGAACGAAGTGGCCGGCGGTGGCGCTGGGGGCGTCAGCCCACCGCGGCCGCCGCCCGTTCCTCGACCACGCTGAAGGGCACGCCGGGTTCGTCCTTGGCGCAGCGGATCACCAGCGAGGTCTTGACCGAGGCGACGTTCGGCGCCGCCGTCAGCTTTTCGGTCAGGAAGCGCTGGAAGCTGGTCAAATCGGGCGAAACGCATTTCAGGATGAAGTCGATCTCTCCGTTCAGCATGTGGCATTCGCGGACCAGCGGCCATTCGCAGGCCAGCGCCTCGAATGCGGAAAGATCGCGCTCGGACTGGCTCATCAGCCGGACCATGGCAAAGACCTGCACCTCGAAGCCCAGTTCGCGCGCGTCGATATCGGCATGGTAGCCGCGGATATAGCCCAGCTCCTCAAGCGTACGGACCCGGCGCAGGCAGGGCGGGGCGGAAATGCCGACGCGGCGGGCCAGCTCGACATTGGTCATGCGGCCGTCGGCTTGCAACTCTGCCAGAATTTTGCGGTCGATTTCGTCAAGCCTGGCAGTCATCGGATCCCCTGATTTGCCTTTCCGGCAAAAAACATGCCGGAAACTATCCCGCGGGGCCGGATTGCGCAACATTCTTTCCACCACTGCGCGAGGGCGGCTTGATGGATTGCATGCCGACGCCGCGGTTATTACCTAGGTCAGCGTCAAGCGAAAGGTTTTTCCGATGTCCCATGACCCTGCCCAGATAGCTGCCGACACAAGCCTGCCCCGCCACAGCCGGGTGCTGATCGTGGGGTCGGGGCCGGCCGGCTACACCGCCGCCGTCTATGCCGCGCGGGCCATGCTGTCGCCGGTGCTGATCCAGGGCATGCAGCCGGGCGGCCAGCTGACCATTACCACCGAGGTCGAGAACTGGCCCGGCGAGACCGAGATCCAGGGCCCCGACCTGATGGTCAAGATGGAGGCGCATGCCCGCGCCATGGGCGCGCGGATCTTCGTCGATACGGTGACGCGGCTGGACCTGGGCCAGCGGCCCTTTGCGGCCGAGCTTGATTCGGGCGCCCGCATCACCGCGGATGCGGTGATCCTGGCCACCGGCGCGCAGGCGCGCTGGCTGGGGCTGGAAAGCGAAGAGAAATTCAAGGGTTTCGGCGTCTCGGCCTGCGCGACCTGCGACGGCTTTTTCTATCGCGGCCGCGAGGTCGTGGTGGTGGGCGGCGGCAACACCGCCGTCGAAGAGGCGCTGTTCCTGACCAACTTCGCCAGCAAGGTGACGCTGATCCACCGCCGCGACAGCCTGCGTTCCGAAAAGATCCTGCAAGACCGGCTGTTCCGCAATCCCAAGGTCTCGGTGATCTGGGATCACGAACTGGTCGAGGTCCAGGGCGAAAGCCAGCCGCCGGGCGTGACCGGCGTTCGGGTGCGCCATGTCCGCGAAGGGACCGAACAGGTGGTGCCGGCGGACGGCGTCTTTATCGCCATCGGCCATGCCCCGGCCTCGGAACTGGTCAAGGATCAACTGGAGCTGCATCACGGCGGCTATGTCAAGGTCGAGGCGGGTTCGACCCGGACCTCGGTTCCCGGCGTCTTTGCCGCGGGCGACCTGACCGACCACCTGTATCGCCAGGCGGTGACCAGCGCCGGCATGGGCTGCATGGCCGCGCTGGATGCCGAACGCTGGCTGGCCGAACATGACATGGCCGGCGCCCCGGACCCGCAGGCGGCCGAGATCCTGGCCTGACCCTTGCTTGAAAAAGAGCCCGCCATGACCTTGCCGCATCACCAGCCGATTCCCGCGCTTCTGGTCAGTCCCGACGCTGCGCAGAAGCTGCGGGCCGAGGCCGGGCGGCTGCCCGGCTGGGTCCTGACCGACTGGCAGCTTGCCGATCTGGTGCTGCTGCTGGGCGGGGGGCTGTTTCCGCTGCGCGGCTTCCTGCCCCAGGCCGATTGCGATTCGGTGCAGGCGAGGATGCGGCTGGGCTCGGGCGCGCTCTGGCCGCTGCCGCTGGCGCTGGAGGTCGGCGAGGATTTCGCCCGGACGGTCGAGCCGGGCGACGATATCGCCCTATGCGGCCCGGATGGCGCGCCGCTTGCCATCCTGTCCGTCACCGACAAATGGCGACCCGCGGCCGGGGCCGGGGGCACCGATGACCCGCATCCGGGTCTGCGCAAGGCGGCGCCGGTCTGCCTGGGCGGCCCGGTCAAGGGGCTGGCGCTGCCGGAAAGGTCGGGGCGCAGCCCCAATGACTGGCGGGCGCAGTTCCGTGCCCAGGATAGCCGGCGGGTGCTGGGCTGCCACCCCGTGGACGAAGATTTGGCCCGGCCCCTGGCCGCCAGGATGGGTGCGGAATTGCTGGTGGTCGCGCGGCCCCTGCGCCCTGCCGGACCGCGCGAGACGATCTTGCAGGCGCTGGTCCACCGCAATCATGGCGCAACGCATCTGCTTTTGCCGGCCGATCCGGCGGCGCGGGCCTTGCTGCTGCAATATCGCGACGAAATCGGGCTGGACCTGATCGAACGCCAGGACGCGACGCCCTGACTGCCCTGCGGCCGGCCCCACGGGCCGCCGCCAGGCCGGGGCCGCCCCGCGGGGCGGCGGGCGATCAGTGGACGCTGACCGGGGTCAGTTCGTTCTGGCGCGCCAGCATAAAGGCCAGGCTGCGGTCCTTGACCAGCGCCAGCCGCTCTCCGTCCGGGCCGTGGACGGCATAAAGCGCCTCGGCATCGGGCACCTGGCGGCGCACCTCGTCGGGCAGGCTGTCCATGGCGACGCGGCGGATATAGACGATGTTTCCCGACTCTTGCGGGCCGAAATCGAATTTCTCGTTCATGAGCGATCCCCTTTCACTTGCGGCTGATCGGTATGGTTTGGACCACGCTGTCGGGCACCAGGCGGCGCAGGTCGATGTTCAAAAGCCCGTTGGCCAATCCCGCCGACACCACCTCGACCCCGTCCGCCAGCACGAAGCTGCGCTGGAAGGCGCGCGCGGCGATGCCCCGGTGCAGGAAGACGCGCTCCTCCTCCTCGGGTTCGGCCTGGCGGCCGCGAATCACCAGCTGGCGGTCCTCCAGCGTGATGGACAGGTCGTCTTCGGAAAAACCCGCCACGGCCAAGGTGATCCGAAAGCCGTTCTGCCCCTGGTGTTCGATGTTATAGGGCGGATAACCCTCGGCGCCTTTCGCGGCGCGTTCGGCCAGCCGCTCCAACTGGTCGAAACCCAGCAGGAACGGATGAGCGGCAAGACTGATCTTGGTCATTCCCAAGCCCTTTGCATGAAAGCGACTGTCGGCCAAACCCCAGGATGGCGATCCGGCAAGACCAATATGTGAATGCCGGCGGCGGGGCGCAAGGTGGGGCGCGTCAACGGCGGCGCGGCAAGCCCATTAACAGCGGCTTGACGGTAGGTTATAACCGCGCCAGTCCAGACCGAGGCCCAGATGAACGCCCAACACGAGATGTCCCATGAAGAAATCGTCCGCGCCAGGCTTGAGGTGCTGCGGCGCGAACATCGGGACCTTGACGAGGCGATCTCGGCGCTGTCGGTGCAAAGCCTGACCCACTCGCTGACGCTGCAACGGCTGAAAAAGCAGAAACTGGCGCTCAAGGACCGCATCGCCCGGCTAGAGGACGAGCTGACCCCCGACATCATTGCCTGATTGAATCGCCGGTCCCGCCGGTTTAGGGCAGGGCAAAAAGAGGGGTCGAGCCATGCATCCAGCCGCCAAGCATCCTGTGGGCATCATCATGGGCAGCCAGTCCGACTGGCCCACCATGCGCGAGGCCGCGGCCATCCTGGACGAATTGGGCATCGGCTACGAGGCGCGGATCGTTTCCGCACACCGCACGCCGGACCGGCTGTGGGATTACGGCAAGACCGCGGTGGCGCGCGGGCTTCAGGTCATCATCGCCGGGGCCGGCGGGGCGGCGCATCTGCCGGGCATGATGGCCAGCAAGACGCGGGTGCCGGTGATCGGCGTGCCGGTGCAGACCCGCGCGCTGTCGGGCGTCGATTCGCTTTATTCCATCCTTCAGATGCCCAAGGGCTTTCCGGTCGCCACCATGGCCATCGGCGCGGCGGGTGCGGCCAATGCCGGGCTGATGGCCGCGGGCATCCTGGCGATTTCCGATCCCGAACTGGCGGCGCGGCTGGACGCCTGGCGCCAGGCCCTGTCCGATTCCATCCCCGAGGAGCCGCGCGATGAATGACCTGAAACCCGGCGCCACCATCGGCATCCTGGGCGGCGGCCAATTGGGCCGCATGCTGTCGGTCGCGGCCAGCCGGCTGGGCTATCGCTGCCATGTCTATGAACCGGGCGCGGCGCCGGCGGGCGACGTGGCGCAACGGCTGACCACCGCGCCCTATGAGGACCAGGCGGCGCTGCGTGCATTCGCCGAATCGGTCGAGGTCATTACTTACGAGTTTGAAAACGTGCCGACGGCGGCGCTGGACCTTTTGGAATCGCTGCGCCCGATCCGGCCGAACCGCCGCGCCCTGGCCGTGTCGCAGGACCGGCTGGCGGAAAAGGATTTCCTGACCGGCATCGGGTTGCGCACCGCCCCCTATCGCAATGTCGAGACCGAATCCGACCTGCCCGCGGCGCTGGCGGAACTGGGCGCGCCCGCGATCCTGAAAACCCGGCGGCTGGGCTATGACGGCAAGGGGCAGATCCGCTTTTCCGATGTCGGCCAGCGGGACTGGACCGGCGCGCCCTCGGTGCTGGAGGGGTTCGTGGATTTCTCGGCCGAGATCAGCGTCATCGTCGCCCGCGGCGCGGGCGGGCAGGTCGCGGCCTATGATCCGGGGCTGAACGTGCATCGCGACGGCATCCTGCGCACCACCACCGTGCCCTGCGGGCTGCCGGCCGGCCTGCTGACCGATGCGGTGCTGATCGCGGCGCGCATCGCCAATGCGCTGGACTATGTCGGTGTCATGGGGGTGGAACTGTTCGTGACCGCGGGGGGGCTGGTGGTCAACGAGATCGCACCGCGGGTGCATAATTCGGGCCATTGGACGCAGGCGGGCTGCGCCGTGGACCAGTTCGAACAGCATATCCGCGCCGTGGCCGGCCTGCCCTTGGGCGACGGCCAGCGCTACGCCGATGTCGAGATGGAGAACCTGATCGGCGACGACGTGCTGCGCCTCCCCGAATTGCTGGGACAGCCGCGCAGCCAGGTCCATCTTTACGGCAAGGGCGAGGCGCGCCCCGGCCGCAAGATGGGCCATGTCAACCGGCTGCGGTAAAGGCGCGCGCCACCCGGTCGAACTCCTTTCGATTGCCGGGGATGCCCAGGCGGATCCAGCGCGGATGCCAGGGAAAGATGCGGCTCCAGATGCCGGCGCGGGCCAGCAGCGTGTGCGCGGCCTGCGCGTCGGGCGCGTCGTAAAGCCGGAACAGATGCGTGCCGCCCACAAGCGGCCAATGCGGAGTGACGATCTGGTCCAGGTGCAGCGCCGCCTCGGACAGCCAGATCACGGTGTCGTCGATCCATGGCGCGTCGGCCAGCGCCTGCGCGCCGATCTGCAATGCCGGGCCGCTGACCGACCAGGGGCCGGCACGCTCGGCCAGCCGGGCCAGCAGGTCGGGCGCGGCGATGGCAAAGCCCAGCCGCAGCCCGGCCAAGCCCCAGAACTTGCCGAAGCTGCGCAGCACGGTGACGTTATCGGCCCGCGCGCCCGCCACCGACAGGTCGGGGCGCGGGTCGGCAAAGCTTTCGTCCACGACCAGGTGCCCGACCGTGGCGGCGATGGCGGCGACCTGCGCGGGCGGGAAGGCGCGCCCGTCGGGATTGTTCGGGTTCACGATCACCGCCAGGTCCGCGCCCGCCAGCGCGGCCGGATCGGCGGGTTCGGCGACCTGCCAGCCGGCGGCGCGCAGGCTGGCGGCATGTTCGTTATAGGTCGGCGACAGCACCGCCGCGCGCCGCCCCGCCAGCACATGCGGCAAAAGCTGGATCGCGGCCGAGGCGCCGGCCAGCGGCAGCACGGTACCCGGCGCGCAGCCGAACCGCGCCGCCGCCACGGCGCAAAGCCGGGCGCTGTCGGCGCGCGTCGGCAGCGCGGTCAGGGCATGGGGTGAAAGCGCCGGGGCCGGCCAGGGCCTGCGGTTGATGCCGGTGGACAGGTCGATCCAGTCCGCCCGGCCAAAGCGGCTGGCCGCCTTGTCGATATCGCCGCCGTGGTCGCGCATCGCTGATCCTCCTTGCGCGCTCTTGAAGCCGGGCGGGCGGGCGCGGTCAAGCGCCGCCGGGCGGTTGTCGCCATCCGGTAACGGAATTTTCGCTTTACACCCCGGTGGAACCGTCCCACGATATGTTGTAGGCACATTCCGGAAACTATGCCGGGTGTAGTCTGGGCCACCAAGGGTTGGGGCCAGGGTTGGGGTTCAACCTTGCCCCGCTTTCAGACAGGCAGGGGGCAGGATATGGCACAGCTTGACTTCATCCACAGCGACGACATCCATCCCATCGACATCGTGGAAACCGTCGCGGCGCATCATGAATGGGATTTCGACCGCCTGGCCGAGGACCAGATCGCCATGGCGGTCGAGGGGCAGTGGCGCAGCTATTCCATCACGCTGGCCTGGTCGCCCGGAGAAGAGGTGCTGCGGCTGATCTGCACCTTTGACATGGACCCGCCCGCCGAGAAGCTGCCGGCGCTTTACGAGGTGCTGAACCTTGCCAACGACCAGGTCTGGGACGGCGGCTTCACATTCTGGGCGCAGCAGAAGCTGATGGTCTGGCGCTATGGGCTGGTTCTTTCGGGCGATGCCATCGCCAGCCCCGAACAGATAGGCCAGATGATCGGCAATGCCATCCTGGCCTGCGAGCGCTTCTATCCCTGTTTCCAGCTAGCCTGCTGGGGCGATGCCACGCCCGAGGCCGCCATGGACATCGCTATGTCCGAGGCCTACGGTCGCGCCTGAAGACCCGCCTTGGCGCGGGCCAAGTCGGGGAGCAGGGCATGGATTTTTCGGATCTGAACGCGCGCGGGCTGGTGCTGGTCGGCTGCGGCCGCATGGGCGGCGCACTGCTGGACGGCTGGCTGAAGAACGGGCTGGCGGCGCGGGCGGTGCATGTCTTGGACCCCAATCCGCGAGCGGAACTGTCGGATCTGGGTATTTGGATCAACGGAGAATTGCCCGAGGCGCCCGCCGTGCTGGTGATCGCCGTCAAGCCGCAGATGATGACGGATGTGCTGCCGCGGCTGTCGGTCGGGGCGGGGCCGCTGGTCGTCTCGGTCGCGGCGGGGGTGACGCTGGGCGCCTATGAGGCGGCTTTTCCCGCCGCGCCGATCGTGCGCGCCATGCCGAACACCCCGGCGGCCATCGGCCAGGGCATCACCGCCGTCATCGGCAACAGCCGGGCCGGCGAGGCCGAGATGGCCTTGGCCGAGGCGCTGCTGTCCGCCGTCGGCCGCGTCGTGCGGCTGGAGGGCGAAGAGCAGATGGATGCGGTGACGGCGCTGTCCGGTTCGGGGCCTGCCTATGTGTTCCACATGATCGAAGCCATGGCCGCGGCGGGCGAGGCCGAGGGGCTTTCGCCGGCGCTGGCGCTGGACCTGGCGCGGGCGACCGTGGCCGGGGCCGGCGCGCTGGCCGTGCATGAGGACGAGGACCCCGCGAAGCTGCGCGAGGCCGTGACCTCGCCCGGCGGGACCACGGCGGCGGGGCTTCGCGAGTTGATGGACCCCGAGACCGGCCTGCCGCCGCTGATGCGCCGCACCATCGCCGCCGCCGCCGCGCGGGGGCGGGAGCTGGGGAAATGAGCGATCCGATCGCCTGGGCCGATTTCGAAAAGGTGGATATCCGCGTCGGCTGCATCACCCGCGCCGAAGCTTTCACCCAGGCGCGGCGCCCGGCCCTTAGGCTGTGGCTGGATTTCGGGCCGGAAATCGGCACCCGCAAAAGCTCGGCGCAGATCACCCGGCATTATGCGCCCGATGGGCTGATCGGCCGGCAGGTCTTGGCGGTGGTGAATTTCCCGCCCCGCCAGATCGGCCCCTTCATGTCCGAGGTCCTGGTGCTGGGCCTGCCCGACGAAGATGGCGAGGTGGTGCTGATCGGCCCGGACCACCCGGTGCCCCTTGGCGGAAGGATGTATTGATGAAGCTTCTGGTGACGCGCCGCATGACGCAGGCGGCGGAACATGCGCTATCGGCCCGGTTCGAGACCGAGATCCTGGACCGCAAGGACGGGCTTGGCGTGGACGAGGCGGCGCGGGCGCTGGCCGATTACGATGCGATCATGCCGACGCTGGGCGATTGTTTCACCGCCGCGGCCTTTCAGGGCCGGCCGCGCTGCAAGCTGCTGGCGAATTTCGGCGCAGGCTACAATCATATCGACGTGGCGGCGGCCGCGGCGGCCGGCATCGCCGTGACCAACACCCCCGATGCCGTGACCGAGGCCACCGCCGACATCGCCCTGACCCTGATCCTGATGACCGCGCGCCGCGCCGGCGAGGGCGAGCGGCTGTTGCGCCGCGGCGCATGGGCCGGCTGGGAGCCGACGCAGCTGCTGGGCCGCCATGTCACCGGCCGCACCGTCGGCATCATCGGCATGGGCCGCATCGGCAAGGCCATCGCGCGGCGCTGCCATTTCGGCTTCGGCATGGATGTGATCTTTCACAACCGCTCGGTGGTCTCGTCCCTGGATTTTCCGGCCCGGCAGGTCGGGGGGCTGGACGAATTGCTGACGCAGTCGGATTTCGCCGTCGTCGCGGTGCCCGGCGGGGCCGATACCCGGCACATGATCGGCGCGCATGCGCTGGAGCGGCTGGGGCCGCGTTCCTACCTGATCAACATCGCCCGCGGCGACGTGGTCGAGGAGGCGGCGCTGGCCGAGGCGCTGGCCCAGGGCCGGATCGCCGGCGCGGGGCTTGACGTCTACGAATTCGAACCCAGGGTCTCGCCCGCGCTTTGCGCCATGGAAAACGCGACCTTGCTGCCGCATCTGGGCACCGCCGCCGAAGAGGTGCGTACTGCCATGGCGATGCGGGCGCTGAACAACCTGGTCGCCTTTGCCGAGGGGCAGGCGCTGCCGGATCGGGTGAACTGATGACGCCGGGCGGGCGCGCCATGGCGCTGATCCGCGCCGGCATCGCCGCCGCCGATCCGGGCGCGGCGGTGGCCCGCGGCATGGCCGAGGTGCTGGCCGATCCGCCGGGGCCGGGCGGGCGCTGGCTGGTGATCGCCGTCGGCAAGGCCGCCCGCGCCATGGCCCAGGCGGCCTTGCAGGCGCTGCCGGGGGCCGAGGCGCTGGTCGTCACCAACGCCGGCAACGACGCGGCGCTGGCGGGGGCGCGGGTCATGCGCGCCGGCCATCCGCAGCCCGACGAGGCGGGCGCGGCGGCGGCCGAGGCGGTGATCGCCCGGCTTGGCTCGGCGGGGCCGCAGGACCGGGTGCTGGCACTGATCTCGGGCGGCGGCTCGGCCATGCTGCCGGCACCGGCCGATGGCATGACGCTGGCCGACAAGCAGGCGGTGAACCGGCTGCTGCTGGGTTCGGGCGCGGATATTGCCCAGGTCAACCTGATCCGCCAGGGCCTGTCGCGGCTCAAGGGCGGCGGCTGGCTGCGGCTGTCGCGGGCGCCGGTCGCGGCGCTGATCCTGTCGGACGTGCCGGGCGACGACCTGCGGGTGATCGCCTCGGGACCGACGGTGGCGCCGGCCGGGACGCGGGCCGAGGCGGCCGAACTGGCGCGCAGGCTGGGCATCTGGGAGCAGATGCCCAAGGCGGCGCGGGCGGTGCTGCGGCGGCCCGAGGATCGCCGCGCCCTGCCGCCGGCCAGGAACATCCTCGTCGGCTCGAACGCGCTTTCGGTCGCGGCCATGGTCGCGGCCGGGGCCGATCCCGCGCCCTTGCCGCTTGCGGGCGACGTGCAGGATTGCGCCCAGGCGATCTGGGCCCTGGCGGCGGGGCTGCGGCCCGGCCAGGCGCTGGCCTTTGGCGGCGAAACCACGGTCAGGCTGGTCGGCCAAGGCATGGGTGGGCGCAACCAGGAACTGGCATTGCGGCTGGCGCTGCTGGCCCAGGCGCGGCCGGTTGATTTCGACTGGGCCTTTGCCGCGGTCGGCAGCGACGGGCGCGACGGTCCGGGCGAGGCGGCGGGCGGACTGGTCGGCCCCGGCACGCCGGCGGCGATCCGGGCGGGCGGCATCGACCCCGCGGCGGCGCTGGCCAGGAACGACTCGACCCCGGCGCTGGCGGCGGGCGATGCGCTGGTGGTGACGGGCGCGACCGGCACCAATGTCGCCGACCTGGCGGTGCTGGCGCGGGCCTGACGCCGCCAGCGAAGCCGCGCCTTGCCGCCCCTGCCCGCAGGGCATAAGACCGGCGAGACAAGCCATGAAGGGAAGTCCGATGCGATCCACCCTCAGCTATATGACCTGGCCCTTTATCGTCACCGGCGCGGGATTGGCGCTTGCCGCTTTCCTGGGCTGGGAATTTCACGGTACCGGCGCCGGGGCGCTTTCCTTCTTCCTGATCGCCGGCATCCTGGCGGTGCTGGAAATCTCGCTTTCCTTCGACAATGCCATCGTCAATGCCAACAAGCTGAAGCAGATGGTGCCGAAATGGCAGCGCCGCTTCCTGACCTGGGGCATCATCATCGCGGTCTTCGGCATGCGGGTGGTGTTTCCGCTGCTGGTGGTGGTCATCGCCGCGCATCTTGCGCCGTGGGAGGCGCTGCGCCTGGCCGCCACCCAGCCGCAGGAATATGCCGCCATCATCCATGAGGCGCATCTGCCGATCGCGGCCTTCGGCGGCTCGTTCCTGATGCTGGTGGCGCTGAACTATTTCTTCGACGAGGCCAAGGACGTGGACTGGATCAAGGGCGTCGAGGCCGCGCTGCGCAAGCTGGGCGAGATCCGCGGCATGGAGGTCGGCTTCGTGCTGATCTGCATGCTGGTGATCGTGGGCCGGCTGCCGGCGGAAAAGGAACATGCCTTCATCATCGCCGCGATCTGGGGGGTGATCACCTATCTGCTGGTGGACATGCTGGGCCATGTGCTGGACCGCTGGGGCGGCGCGCCCCGGCATGCCGACATGGCGCGCGGCGGCTTCGGCGCCTTTCTCTACCTGGAGGTCCTGGACGCGTCCTTCAGCTTTGACGGCGTGATCGGGGCCTTCGCCCTGACCCAGAACCTGTTCCTGATCGCCATCGGCCTGGGCATCGGCGCGATGTATGTGCGCTCGATGACGGTGATGCTGGTCGAGCGCGGGACGCTGGCCGCCTTTCGCTATCTGGAGCATGGCGCCTTCTGGTCGATCTTCGTGCTGTCGGTGATGATGTTCGTCCAGACCCTGCGTCCCATCCCCGAGGCGATCACCGGGCTTCTGGGTGCAGGCTTCATCGGCATGGCCTTTCTCAGCTCGCTGGCCTGGCGGCGGCGGCACCCGCAGGGCTGAGATCACCGCTTTTCGCCGTTTCGCAAATACCCATGCGACAGCGCCCAGGGGCGCGGTTGCCGGAGTATTTGTGAAACGGTGAAAGGCGTCAGGCGCTGCCCAGCGGCCGCGTTGCGCGGTGCAGCCAGTCGCGCACCTCGTCCGGAACCAGGGGCGATATCTTCTCGCGGACCTGCGCGTGATAGGCGTCGAGCCAGGCGATTTCCGCCGGGGCCAGCAGGCCGGGTTCGATCAGGCGGCGGTCGATCGGGGCAAAGGTCAGGGTCGTGAAGCCCAGCATCGCGCGCCCGTCGGGGGCGTCCCGTTCCTCGACCACCAGCAGGTTCTCGATGCGGATGCCGAAGCTGCCTTCGCGGTAATAGCCTGGCTCGTTCGACAGGATCATGCCGGGGGCAAGCGGGATGTCCGAGACGCGCGAGATCCTGACCGGCCCTTCATGCACCGACAGGCCGGCGCCGACGCCATGCCCGGTGCCGTGGTCGTAATCCATGCCCTCGGCCCATAGCGGCGCGCGGGCCAGCGCGTCGATATGGCAGCCGGCGATGCCGGGCGGGAACTGAACCCGCGACACGGCGATCATGCCTTGCAGCACGCGGGTATAGGGCCGTCGCACCGCCGGATCGACCGCGCCCATCGGCAGGGTGCGGGTGATGTCGGTGGTGCCGTCGGGATATTGCCCGCCCGAATCGACCAGCAGCACATGGCCGGGCCGGATGCGCAGGTTGCTGGCCCGATCGACATGGTAATGCGGAATCGCGGCATGGGGGCCGGTGGCCGCGATGGTGTCGAAGCTGATGTCGAGGATGCCGCGCGCGCGGCGCAATTCTTCCAGCTTCGTGGCCACGTCGATTTCGGTCAGAGGCTTGGCATCCAGATGCGGCGCGCTTGCGTCCAGCCAATGCAGAAGTTCCGCCACCGCGGCGCCGTCTTGCAGATGGGCGGCGCGCATACCGGCGATTTCGGCCGGGTTTTTGCGCGCTTTCGGCAGGATCACCGGGTCCGGCCCCTCGGCGATGGGGGTGTTCATGCTTTCGATCAGCGCAAATACCCGTTCGGGTGCGGTCGCGGGATCGACGCGCACCGGGCCGGCCAGGTTGGTCAGCGCCGGGGTCAGCGCCACCAGCGGCAGAACCGAAACCTCGTTGCCAAGTGCCGCCCGCACTTCGGCGCCGAACTTGGCCGGGTCGGTGAAGACGGCGACATGGCCGTTCTGCTCGATGATGGCAAAGCCTTGCACCACAGGGTTTTTCGGCACGTCGGCGCCGCGGATGTTCAGCAGCCAGGAAAGCGAATCGGGCAGGGTCAGCACCGCCGCCTGCTGGCCGGCCTCGCGCAGCGCGTGGGCGATGCGGGCGCGCTTTTCGGCCGCGGTTTCGCCCGCGATCTCGCCTGGCCAAAGCCGCACCGCGCCCACCGGCGGCTGGGGCTGGTCGGTCCAGATCGCATCGACCGGGTTCGTGTCCAGCGCGATCAGCGCGATGCCCGAGCCGGCCAAGCCCTTTTCCATCTCGCGGATCTCGCGGCGGGTGTGCAGCCAGGGGTCGTAGCCGATGCGGCCGCCCTCGGGCAGGGCGTCGCGCAGCCAGTCGGCGGGCTTGGTTTCCGGCCAGGGGACGGGGGTGAAATGCGCCGGGTCCACCTGGGCCTTGACCTGGACGCGATAGCGGCCGTCGATGAACACGCCGGCGCGGTCGGGGGTGACGATGCAGAACCCGGCGCTGCCGGTGAAGCCGCTGAGCCAGGCCAGCCGCGCGTCGCGCGCCGCGACATATTCGCCCTGATGCGCATCGGCGCGCGGCACCAGGAAACCGTCCAGGTCGCGCGCGGCCAATGCCTGGCGCAAGGCCGCCAGCCGGGGCGGGTGGGCGGCGGGGTCGGAATGGCTGTCGTAATTCTGGAACATGTTCGTCTCGGGCTCTTTTCGGAAAAATCAGGCGCGGGCCAGCGCCTGGCGGGCGGCGGGCAGGGTGCGGGCCAGCCCGTCGGCCACGGCCTGGGCGCTGCGGCGGTGGTGGAACTGGGCGGCGACGCGGGCGCGGGACGCCTGGGCCAGCCGCCGCGCCTCGTCGGGATGGGCGAGAAGCCGGGCGATTTCGTCCGCCATGGCCTGGGGGCGTTCGGGCGGCACCAGGATGGCGTCGCGCCCCGAGGTGATCAGTTCGTGATTGCCGCCGACATCGGTGACGACCACCGGCATTTCCATCGCCATCGCCTCCATGATCGCGACCGAGATGCCCTCGTTCAGGCTGGCCAGGGCGAAGACATGCGCGCGCTCCAGCCCGTCGCGCACCCTGTCTTCGCTGACGGCGCCCAAAAGCGTGACCGCATCCGTCAGCCCCTGTTCGGCGATCAGCGCGTCCAGGTGGCGATGATAGCCGGTGCCGCCCTGTTCATCCTCGCCGGCGATGTCCAGCCGGGCGTCGATGCCGCGCGCGCGCAGCAGGGCGACGGTCTGGATCAGGTGGTCATGGCCCTTGACCGCGTTCAGCCGGCCGCAGGTGAAGATGCGCAGCGCCTTGCCGGGCGCGGGCGGCTGCCAGGGGGTCTGGCGGCGGATCTGGTCCAGGTCCACCCCCATCGGCGCGACATTGACCACGGCCGGGCGGTCGGCGCCGATCTCGCGCTCGGCCACCCGCGCCAGCAATTGCGAGATGATGGTGGCGAAACGGGCATGGCGCCATTTCTGCCGCTGGTTCGGGCCGTAGCCTTCCAGCGTCGGGCCGTGCAGGGTCAGGCTGTAGCTTGGCCCGCCCAGCCTTTCGGCGAACATGGCGATATTGGCGCTGTCGGCGCAGCTATGGACATGGATATGGTCCCAGCCCTGCTGGCGGGCGATCCGCTTCAGCCGCGCGCCCATGGCCAGCAGCGCCAGCATCCGCAGCCGGCCTTTGGCGCCCTGCGCCTCGGCAGCCATTGCAGCGCCCAGGCCGCGCGTCCAGCCGGCGGGGCCGGCGCGCAGGAATTCGGCGACCGCGCCCAGCCCTTCGCCGCCCAGCGGCATCAGGTAGCGGGTCTGGGCCTGCGCCTCGGCCGCCCAGCTATGCGAGGCGACGGCGCGCGGCGGCGGGCGGGTCGAGACGGGTTCGGCATCAATCCCCAGCTCTGCCAGCGCCTGCCGCTCGCGCCACAGGAAGATATGCGTCTGGCCCGGAAACTCGGGAATGAAGAAGCCGATCTTCAGCACATGTAAGCCCCTTGGCCGCAAGGCGGGAACCGCCCCGTCCCGCGGAATTGGTCGCATGGACCCGGCAGCGGAATCAAGCAGCCGGAAAGAACAGGCTAACCCGCACGACGCAGGTTCATGGCACGGGCGCGCTTCCTGGGATCGGCCTCGAACAGGGCGGCAAGCTGTTCGGTCATGGCGCCGGCGAGTTGTTCGGCATCGGTGATGGTCACCGCGCGCTGGTAATAGCGGGTCACGTCATGGCCGATGCCGATGGCCAGCAGTTCGACCTGCTTCTTGCGCTCGATCATCGCGATCACGTCGCGCAGGTGCTTTTCCAGGAAATTCGCCGGGTTGACCGACAGGGTCGAATCATCGACCGGCGCCCCGTCCGAGATCACCATCAGGATGCGCCGCGCCTCGGGCCGCCGGGCCAGCCGCCTGTGCGCCCATTCCAGCGCCTCGCCGTCGATGTTTTCCTTGAGAAGCCCCTCTTTCATCATCAGGCCCAGATTCGGGCGCACCCGCCGCCAGGGGGCGTCGGCGCCCTTGTAGATGATATGGCGCAGGTCGTTCAGCCGGCCCGGCTGCGCCGGGCGGCCGGCGGCAAGCCATTTCTCGCGGCTTTGCCCGCCCTTCCAGGCGCGGGTGGTAAAGCCCAGGATCTCGACCTTGACCTGGCTGCGTTCCAGCGTGCGGGCCAGCACGTCGGCGCAGATCGCGGCGATGCTGATCGGCCGGCCGCGCATGGACCCGGAATTGTCCAGCAGCAGCGTCACCACGGTGTCGCGGAACTCGGTGTCCTTTTCGACCTTGAAGGACAGGGGCGTGGTCGGGTTCGCCACCACGCGGGCCAGGCGGCCGGCATCCAGCACGCCTTCCTCCTTGTCGAATTCCCAGCTACGGTTCTGCTGCGCCTGCAAGCGGCGTTGCAGCTTGTTGGCCAGGCGCGAGACCGCACCGCGCAGCGGTTCCAATTGCTTGTCCAGATAGGCGCGCAGCCGTTCCAGTTCCGCCGGGTCGGCCAGGTCCTCGGCCCGGATCTCTTCGTCGTGTTCCTGGGTATAGACGCGGTATTCCGGGCTTGCCTCGCTGACCTGCGGCGGCAGGTCGGGGGGCGTCTCGGCCTCGGACATCTCGGCCTCGTCCACCAGTTCCTCGTCGGACTGGTCGTCCATGCTGACCTGGGCCTGGCGCTCGTCCTGGGTCTGTTCCTGGCTGCGCTCGGGGCTCGCCTCGGCTTCCTCGTCCTGGTTCTGGTCGCGGGACTGGTTGTCGCCGGATTCCTCGTCTTGCTCGGCGTTCTCGTCGGCCTCGTCCTCTTGCGGCTCGTCGGGGTCTTCGCCCAACTGGTCGCCATAGCCCAGGTCGGCGATCACCTTGCGGGCCAGCCGGGCAAAGGCGGCCTGATCGGCGATCACCCGGCCCACCCCGTCCAGGTCGGCGCCGGCCTGTTCTTCGACAAAGGGGCGCCACAGGTCGGCGACATGCTGCGCCGGGGCGGGCAGGGCGCGGCCGGTGGCCGCCTGCCGAACCAGGTAGCCGGCGGCGACCGCCAGCGGCGCATCGGCCGGGGCCTTGATCTGGCCATAGCCCTTGCGCTCGGCCTCTTGTCCCAGCTTGGCGTCGATATTCGACAGCGCGCCGGGCATGTCGCGCGCGCCCAATGCTTCGCAGCGCGCCGTCTCCATCGCCTCGTAGAGGTCGCGCGCCATCGGCCCGGCGGGGGCATATTTCGCATGGGTTCCGGCGTCGTGGTGGCGCAGCCGCATCGCCAGGGCGTCGGCGGTGCCGCGGGCCAGCAGCACCTCGTCGCGGGTCATGCGGCGGCTGACCTGCGGCAGGCGCATGGTATCGCCCGCCACGCCGGAGGGGTCGGCCGAGAAGGTCACGTTCAGTTCTTGATCCGCAGCCATGGCGCGGGTGGCCTCGGTCAGGGCCTTCTTGAACGGATCGGCGGGGTTGTCGGATTTTTTCATGATCTATTTCTGGGCCACTTCAGACCGGCTGTCGAGAGGACTTGACGCAGCAGGTCATGCGCACATATTTACACACATGGAAACCCTTCGGAACAGCCGCGAGATTCTGCGCCGTCTTGCCGCGGAGGGCTGGGAAGAGGTTTCGGTCCGGGGATCGCATCACAAGTTCCGCAAGGAAGGGCGCGTCGTGATCGTGCCGCACCCCAAAAAGGATTTGCCCATTGGCACGGCCCGCAGCATCGCGCGCATGGCCGGATGGCTGGAGGACAAGGAATGAAAACCTATCTGGCATTGGTCGAGAAGGACTTTGACAGCGCCTTTGGCATCCGCTTTCCCGATCTGCCCGGCTGCTTTTCTGCGGCCGATGACGAAAAGGACATCCTGCCGAATGCGGTCGAGGCGCTTGAACTGTGGTTCGAGGACGCGCCCGAGATGCAGCCCCGTCCCTTGGGCGAGGTCGCGGCGGAATGCGCGGCGGAACTGGCGGCCGGCGCCTTCCTGATCGCGGTGCCGCATATCCGTCGCATGACCAGGCAGCGCCGGGTGAATGTCAGCATGGATGCCGGAACGCTGGACGCGGTCGATACGGCGGCAGAGCAATTGGGCCTGACCCGCTCGGGCTTTCTGGCGATGGCGGCCCTGAACGAGATCAAGGGCGGGCATTAGCCCGCCTTGACCGCCGCGCTTTCCGGCAGTTCCTCGTCGAACAGGCGCTGGTAGAACTCGGCCACGGTCTGCCGCTCCAGCTCGTCGCATTTGTTCAGGAAGGTCAGGCGGAAGGCGTAACCCACGTTGTCGCCGAAGATGCGGGCGTTCTGCGCCCAGGCGATCACCGTGCGCGGGCTCATCACCGTGGACAGGTCGCCCTGCATGAAGGCGGTCCGGGTCAGGTCGGCCAGCGTCACCATCTGGTTGATGATCTTGCGGCCCTTTTCGGTGTTGTAGGTCGGGTTCTTGGCCAGGACGATCGCCGCCTCGGCGTCGTGGCTCAGGTAGTTCAGCGTCGAGACCAGCGACCAGCGGTCCATCTGGCCCTGGTTGATCTGCTGGGTGCCGTGGTAAAGGCCCGTGGTGTCGCCCAGGCCCACGGTGTTCGCGGTGGCGAACAGGCGGAAATAGGGGTTCGGGGTGATGACCTCGTTCTGGTCCAGAAGCGTCAGCTTGCCGTCCGCCTCCAGCACGCGCTGGATCACGAACATCACGTCGGCGCGGCCGGCGTCGTATTCGTCGAAGACGATGGCGGTCGGGTTGCGCAGGGCCCAGGGCAGGATGCCTTCGTGGAAGACCGTGACCTGCTTGCCCTCGACCAGCTTGATCGCGTCCTTGCCGATCAGGTCGATGCGGCTGACATGGCTGTCCAGGTTCACCCGCACGCAGGGCCAGTTCAGCCGCGCCGCCACCTGTTCGATATGCGTCGATTTCCCGGTGCCGTGATAGCCCTGGATCATCACCCGGCGGTTATAGGCAAAGCCCGCCAGGATCGCCAAGGTGGTGTCGGGGTCGAACTTGTAGGTCGTGTCGATGTCGGGCACCCGGTCCGAGCGTTCGGCAAAGCCCTTGACCTTCATGTCGCTGTCTAGACCAAAGACCTCGCGCAGGTCGATTTCCTCGGTCGGTTTCGCGTTCTGATCCAGCATGGGCGGCCCTTTCGATTGTCCCATGCTTGATGAATGATTCCCCGCGCGGGCGCAAGCGGCCGAGGGGGGACGGGAACCGCCGCGCTGGTCCGCGAATTGCGCCGGTGCGCGGCGCCCGGTAGTGTGGCGCAGGAAAACCAACGGGATGGGAAACAGGCATGAGCGGATTGCTGGCGCTGCTGGACGACGTGGCGGGAATCGCCAAGATCGCGGCCGCTTCGGTCGACGACGTGGCCGGCCAGGCGGCCAAGGCCGGCGCCAAGGCCGCGGGCGCGGTGATCGACGATGCGGCGGTGACGCCCAAATACATGCACGGCTTTTCCGCGGCGCGCGAGGTGCCCATCGTCCTGAAGATCGCGCGCGGCTCGCTTTTCAACAAGCTGGTGATCCTGCTGCCGGTGGCGCTGGTCCTGTCGGCATTCGCGCCCTGGCTGATCACGCCGCTGCTGATGCTGGGCGGCTCGTATCTGTGTTTCGAGGGGGCCGAAAAGGTCGCGCATGCCCTAAGCCACCAGCAGGTGAACGAGCCGCATCTGAAAGTGACCAAGGAAGGCGCCGCCGGCCTGGAAGAGGAACGGGTCCGCGGTGCGATCAAGACCGATTTCATCCTGTCGGCCGAGATCATGACCATCGCGCTGTCCGCGATCCCCAATGGCGATGCGATCTGGATGAAGGCGGTGATCCTGGCCGTGGTGGCGGTGGGGATCACCGTGGCGGTCTATGGCTTCGTGGCGCTGATCGTCAAGGCGGACGATTTCGGCCTGCACCTGCACGAACGCGGCGGGCCGCTGGCCGGGCTGGGGCGCGGCATCGTGCATGTCATGCCCGGTTTCATGAAGGTGCTGACCATCGTCGGCACCGCGGCGATGATCTGGGTCGGCGGGCAGATCGTCATCCACGGGCTGCACGGGCTGGGCCAGCATCAGCCCTATGACTGGATCCACGGCGTGGCCATGGCGGCGGGTCATGCCATCCCCGCCGCGCCGGGCCTTGCCGCCTGGATCACCACCGCCTTTTTCGACGGGCTTTTCGGGCTGGCCTGGGGCATGGTCCTGATCCCGGTGGTACATTACGCCATCAATCCGGCCATCGGCGCGGTCAAGGGCGCATTGGGCAAGGCCTGACGCCGGCTTGCCCTTGCCCCGGCCGCGGGACTATCACCGGCCCCAGGATTGCAGGAGATGTCCCATGCCGATTCCCGCCCCGGCGCTTGATGCGCTGTCCGCGCTTCTGGGCGCGCGCCTGTCCACCAGCGCCGCCGACCGCGACCTGCACGCCCAGTCCGAGACCTTTCACCGCGCGCCGCCGCCCGACGCGGTGGCCTGGCCGCTTTCGACCGAAGAGGTTTCGCGCATCGCCGCCATCTGCCACGCGCATCGCGTGCCGATGATCGGCTGGGGCACCGGCACCTCGCTTGAGGGGCAGGCGCTGGCGCCGCAGGGCGGGCTGGTCATCGACCTGCTGAAAATGGACCGGGTGCTGGAAATCCGGGCCGAGGACATGCAGGTCAGCGTCCAGCCCGGCTGCACCCGCGAGGCGCTGAATACCGAATTGCGCGCGACCGGCCTGTTCTTTCCGGTCGATCCCGGCGCCAATGCCAGCCTGGGCGGCATGGCGGCGACGCGCGCCTCGGGGACCACGGCGGTGCGCTATGGCACCATGCGCAAGAACGTCCTGGCGCTTGAGGTGGTGCTGGCTGACGGCCAGGTCATCCGCACCGGCACGCGGGCGGCGAAATCCAGCGCCGGCTATGACCTGACGGCGCTGTTCGTCGGTTCCGAAGGGACGCTGGGCATCATCACCGAACTGACCCTGCGCCTGCACGGCCAGCCCGAAGAGATGGCGGCGGCCGTCTGCGGCTTTCCGACGCTGGAACAGGCGGTGGAATGCGTCACCGCGACGATCCAGTCGGGGATCCCCATGGCGCGGATCGAATTCATCGACGCCGATGTGGTGCGCGCCTTCAACGCCGTCTCGGGCGCGCAGATGCACCAAGGCCCGCATCTGATGGTGGAATTCCACGGCGCCCCCGCCTCGGTCAAGGGCGATGCCGAGGCGTTCGGCGCGCTGGCGGCCGAGTTCGGCGGCACCGGCTTTGACTGGGCGACCACGCCCGAAGCGCGGGCGGCGCTGTGGAAGATGCGCCACAACGCCTATCCCTCCTGCCTGGCGCTGCGGCCGGGGGCGACGGCGGTGGTCACGGATGTCTGCGTGCCGATGTCGCACCTGCCGGCGGCGGTGGCCGCTGCGGCCGAGGATATCCGCGCCGAGGGGCTGCTGGGCCCCATCGTCGGCCATGTCGGCGACGGCAATTTCCACGCGCAGATCCTGGTGACGCCCGGCGACGAGGCCGAGCTTGCCGCCGCCAAGCGCGTCGCGCTGCGCATGGCGGAACGCGCCATCGCGGTGGGCGGCACCATCACCGGCGAGCATGGCGTGGGCATCGGCAAGCGCCCCCTGATGCCCGCCCAGCACGGCGCGGCCATCGGCGTCATGGCGGCGATCAAGCAGGCGCTGGACCCTCAGGGGGTGCTGAACCCCGGCAAGCTGGTGCCGGAAAGGGATTGAGGCGGCGCCAGAGTGGTGATCCTGCGGCAAGGGGCGACGATCACCCCGCGATCGCGATGAAGATATTGCGCTTCGAATCGAACATCGCCGCGTTCCCGCCGTGGTCGAAAGAGGTCGGCGGCTCTGCCGCCTTGAGATAGGCTCCAAGACGCGGATGCTCTGCCAAGGGTATCAGCAACGCCATCGGCCGCAATGGGTTCAAACGCTCAATCCGGCAGCAAAATCATCGCGCTTTCGTGGGGACGTCCCGACCGGCGTCCGGTGGCGCAAAACTGCGACCCCTGCCGCCCGGCAAGAAGCGGGAGCGGTCGCGCATCCCGTATCCCGCGGCGAAGGATGCGTTCCTGCGAGACTGCCTTCGCCGCCGCTGACAAACTCGTGACTGTCACGCCACCGTGACAGAGCCCCGCACCTTTGCGATAAGGACGGACAGGCGCCGAACACAGGCGCAGGGACGAAGGCGCCGGAAAGGCGCGGGCAAGGGGCAGCGATGACATTCCTGGGCAAGATTATGGCGGTGCTGGCGCTGGTCGCGCTGGCCTCCTGCGGGGGGCCCTCCAGCGGGCCGGCGGTGATGGCGGGGCAAGGCAGCGGCCCGCAATTCGGCGACAGCGCACCGCATCCGTGGATCGGCGGGCATCCCTATGACCACCCGGTGCATGGCATCGACATCTCGCGCTGGCAGGGCGACATCGACTGGAACCGGGTGCGCGGCTCGGGCATCAGCTTCGCCTTCATCAAGGCGACCGAGGGCGGCGACCATGCCGACCCGAATTTCCAGCGCTATTGGCGCCAGGCCGGCCAGGCCCGCGTTCCCCGCGGCGCCTATCACTATTTCTATTTCTGCCGCTCGGGCGCGGAACAGGCGGCGTGGTTCATCAAGAACGTGCCGCGGGAACGCGGCGCCATGCCGCCGGTGCTGGACCTGGAATGGACCGCCTCCAAGACCTGCCCGCACCGTCCGGCCAGCCACGAGGTTCTGCGCGAGGCCAAGATATTCAAGGACATCTTGCATCAGTATTACGGCCAGCGTCCGATCATCTACACCACCGTGGACTTCTACCGCGACAACAACCTGGGCTCCTGGCCCGAGGAGTTCTGGCTGCGCTCGGTCGCGGGCCATCCGCGCATCACCTATCCCGGCCAGCGCTACAGCTTCTGGCAATATACCGGCACCGGCGTCGTGCCGGGCATCGGCGGCAACGTGGACCTGAACGTCTTTGCGGGATCGCCCGCCCAGTGGCGAGCATGGCTCAGCCGGCGCCTGCAATAGCGCGGACCCTGCTTTGGGTCGAGTTCGCGGCGCTTTATGCCGGGGCGCCGCTGGCCATGGCATTGTTCCTGCCCGGCCACATGCTGTTTGCGGCATTGGCGCTGTTCAGCATGGCGGGGCTGGGCCTGTTGTGGCGCACCGGCGGCTTTCACTGGCATAACCTGGTGCGGGGCTGGGGCCGCGTCCCCTGGGCCGAGGTCGCGGGCATCGCCCTGGCCACCCTGGTTTCCGGCCTGGCGATCCTGTGGCTGACCAGCCCGGATTCGATCTTCCAGTTGCTGCGCCAGCGGCCCGAATTCCTGCCGGTGATCTGGATCTTCTACCCGATCCTGTCGGCCCTGCCGCAGGAACTGATCTTTCGCCCGCTGTTCTTTCACCGCTACGGCCCGCTTTTGCCGGCGGGGCAGGGGGCGATCGCGCTGAATGCGGCGGTGTTTTCCTTTGCCCACCTGATGTATTGGTCCTGGGTGGTGGCGGCGCTGACCTTTTTCGGCGGCTGGGTCTTTGCCCGCGCCTATCTTATGCGCGGCTTTCCCGCGGCCTGGGTCTTGCATGCGGTGGCGGGCAACGTGCTGTTCGCCGTCGGCATGGGGGCCTATTTCTATACCGGCAACGTGGTGAGACCCTTCTGATTGCTTGACTTCGCCGGCGCGGCGCGGTTGATGCGGGGCCGATACGCAAGGGGAAAAAAGATGAGCGCCTATCGCAGCCATACCTGCGGCGAATTGACCGCCGCTGCCGCCGGGTCCGAAATCCGCCTGTCCGGCTGGGTCCATCGGGTCCGCGACCATGGCGGGGTGCTGTTCATCGACCTGCGCGACCATTACGGCATCACCCAGGTGATCGCCGACAGCGACAGCCCGGCCTTTGCCGCGCTGGAAAAGCTGCGGGCCGAGACGGTGATCCGCATCGACGGCCGCGTCAAGCTGCGCGACGCCAGCCTGGTCAACCCCAAGCTGCCCACCGGCGAGATCGAGGTCTATGCCACCGACATGGAAGTGCTGGGCCCCTCGGACGACCTGCCGCTGCCGGTCTTTGGCGACCAGGATTACCCCGAAGAGACGCGGCTGGCCTATCGCTTCCTGGACCTGCGCCGCGACAGCCTGCACAACAACATCATGCTGCGGTCGCGCGTGGTGAAATGGCTGCGCGACGCCATGTGGGACCAGGGCTTTACCGAATTCCAGACCCCGATCATCACCGCCAGTTCGCCCGAAGGGGCGCGCGACTTCCTGGTGCCCTCGCGCCTGCATCCGGGCAAGTTCTATGCCTTGCCGCAGGCGCCGCAGCAGTTCAAGCAGCTGATCATGGTCGCGGGTTTCGACAAGTATTTCCAGATCGCGCCCTGCTTTCGCGACGAGGATCCGCGCGCCGACCGCTCGCCCACCGATTTCTACCAGCTCGACGTCGAGATGTCCTTTGTCGAGCAGGAGGACGTCTTTGCCGCGGTCCAGCCGGTGATCCAGGGCCTGTTCGAGGCGTTCGGCGGCGGCCGCCGGGTCGATCCGACCTGGCCGCGCATCCCCTATGCCGAGGCGATGCTGAAATACGGCAGCGACAAGCCCGACCTGCGCAACCCCATCGAGATGCAGGTGGTTTCCGACCACTTCCGCGGCTCGGGCTTCGCGATCTTCGCGAAGCTGCTGGAGCAGGAGGGGACCGAGGTCCGCGCCATTCCCGCGCCCACCGGCGGCTCGCGCAAGTTCGCCGACCGCATGAACGCCTTCGCGCAGGGCCAGGGCCTGCCCGGCATGGGCTATATCTTCTGGCGCAAGGCCGAGGACGGCACGACCGAAGCCGCCGGCCCCATCGCCAAGGCGCTTGGCGCCGAGAAGACCGAGGCGATCCGGGTCCAGCTTGGCCTGGGCCAAGGGGACGCGGCCTTTTTCCTGGGCGGCAAGCCCGAAACCTTCGAGGCCGTCGTCGGCCGCGCCAGGAACGAGATCGGCCGCGAGTTGGGCCTGATCGACGAGAACCAGTTCAAGTTCGCCTGGATCGTCGATTTCCCGATGTATGAAAAGGGCGAGGACGGGCGGATCGACTTCAGCCACAACCCGTTTTCCATGCCGCAGGGCGGCTTGGATGCGCTGGCGGGCGATCCGCTGGCGGTCAAGGGCTATCAATACGACCTGGCCTGCAACGGCTATGAACTGGTCTCGGGCGCGATCCGCAACCACCGCCCGGAAATCATGTTCCGCGCCTTTGAACTGGCCGGCTATGGCCGGGACGAGGTGGAAAAGCGCTTCGGCGGCATGGTCAAGGCTTTCCGCTATGGCGCGCCGCCGCATGGCGGCTGCGCGGCTGGGATCGACCGCATCGTCATGCTGCTGGCGGACGAGGCCAATATCCGCGAAGTCATCATGTTCCCGATGAACCAGCGCGCCGAGGACCTGATGATGGGCGCCCCCAGCGAGCCGACCAACGAACAGCTTCGCGAATTGCGCCTGCGCGTGCTGCCGCGCGAGTAAGCTTGGCGTCGGCGTCGGCAAGCAATTGCCGCGGCGCCGCATGCTGAAGAAAGCGTGAACTGACCTGGGGCCGCGCCCGTGCCATAACCCGCGCATGGGGATGATTTTCCCTGCAAGGATGATTGCATGAGCTTTGGATTTCCCGAGCTGGCGGCGATCCGCCTGGGCTTTGGCCTGTCGCCGCTGATGCCGCCCCCCGCCGATGTCGATGCGGTGCTTTCCGGGCCGGCCATGGCCGGCCCGGGCCCTGAAGCCATGACCACCGACATGGCCCGCGACCTGGCCACGCGGATGCGCAGCGGGCTTCACGCGCGGCGCGAAGGCAAGCCCGAACCCCCCGAGGCGGTGGCGGCCGACCGCAAGCTTGGCACCCTGCCGGTCGAGGATCTGCGTCGCCGGGTGATCCGGGCGCTGGACGATCCCATCGGCTTCGGCGAAAGGCTGGTGCAGTTCTGGAGCGACCATTTCACCATCCGCTCGGTCGGCAAGGCCAACCACGCGCTGGCCCTGGCCTTTGTGGACGAGGCGATCCGCCCGCATCTGAACGGCCGGTTCGAGGACATGTTCATTGCCGCCGACACCCATCCGATGATGCTGGTCTATCTGGACCAGATTTCCAGCCGCGGACCGGGTTCGCCCTTTGCCAGGAACCGGCCCAAGCGCCATTTCGGGCTGAACGAAAACCTTGCCCGCGAGGCGCTGGAACTGCATTCGCTGGGCGCCGGGGCCGGCTACGGGCAAGACGACGTGCGCGAACTGGCCGAACTGCTGACGGGGCTGCGTTTTTCGCATCAGCACGGCTTTGCCTATGATCCGACCTGGGCAGAGCCGGGGGCCGAAACCGTGCTGGGGCGGGACTATGGCGGCATGCGCCGCGGCGGGCTGGACGACATCCGCGCCGCGTTTCGCGATATCGCCCGCCGGCCCGAGACCGCGCTGCACCTGTCGCGCAAGCTGGCGGTGCATTTCGTTTCGGACGATCCCTCGCCGGATCTGGTCGAGGCGATGGCCGCGACATGGCGCGACAGCGGCGGCGACTTGCCGCAGGTCTATCGCGTGCTCGCCAGCCATCCCGACCTGGCCTCGGGGCTGCGGCAAAAGGTGCGCCAGCCTTTCGATCTTTGCGTGGCGGGGCTGCGGGCGCTGGGTGTGCGCGGCGAACAGATCGCGGCGCTGGACCTGCCGGGGTTCCGCCGCGTGGCCTGGAACCCGATCGAGGTGATGGGCCAGCCCTGGGGCCGGCCCAAGGGGCCGGACGGCTGGCCCGAGGCTGCCGATGCCTGGATCGCGCCGCAGACGCTGGCCGCGCGGATCAACTGGTCGCTGCGCATCCCGCGCCTGCTGCTGAAGGACCTACCCGACCCGCGCGAGATGCTGGTTTCCGCCTTTGGCGGCACGCAGTCGGCGGAACTGGCCTGGGCCGTGCCCAAGGCGGAATCGGCGGCCGAGGGCGTGGCGCTGATCCTCGCCTCGGGCGATTTCAACCGGCGATAGGAGGATAGGCAGATGCTGACACTGGACCGGCGCCTGTTTCTGAAGGGAACCGCGCTGATCGGCTGTTCCGCCGCCGCGCATCCGCTGATGAGTTCGATGACCTTCGCCGCGCTTCCGGGCGACAACCGGCTGGTCGTCATCATCCTGCGCGGCGCCATGGACGGGCTTGACGCGATCCAGCCCTATAGCGACCCGATGCTGGGCAAGCTGCGCCGCAACCTGTCGGTCGGACCCAAAGGCGGCGCGCTGGACCTTGACGGCTTCTTTGCGCTGCACCCGCGGCTGGAACCGCTGCTGCCGCTGTGGAAAAAGGGCGAACTGGCTTTCGCCCATGCCGTCTCGACCCCCTATCGCGACAAGCGCAGCCATTTCGACGGCCAGGACGTGCTGGAGGCCGGGACCGGCAACGACCTGCCGGTGGACCGCCGGCAGGGCGGCTGGCTGAACCGGCTGTTGCAGGCCATGCCCGAGGCGCGGGCCGAGACCGCCTATTCGGTCGGCGTCGAGCAGATGAAGATCCTGGCCGGCGACGCGGCGCATCTTAGCTGGGCGCCGCGCGCCTGGCTGAAGCTGTCGCCCCAGGCGCAGATGCTGCTGGAGCATGTCTATCACGACGATCCGCTGTTTCGCGACGCGGTGCAGGATGCGGTGCAGATCAGCGCCGAGACCTCGGATATCGGCAAGACCGGCGGGCCGACCGCCGATGCCGAGGCGCTGGCGGGTTTCGTCGCCAGCCGGCTGAATGCCGAAAGCCGCATCGCCGCCTTTTCGATTCCCGGCTGGGACAGCCATGCCAACCAGCCCGCGGTGCTGGGCCGGGGGCTGGACCGGCTGGCCGCGGCGATCGTGAAGCTGCGCGAGGGGCTGGGTGCGAACTGGGGCCGGACCACGGTGCTGGCGATGACGGAATTCGGCCGCACGGCGCGCGAAAACGGGTCGGGCGGCACCGATCACGGCACCGGCGGCGCGCTTTTGATGGCCGGCGGCGCGATCCGGGGCGGGCGCGCCTTTGGCGGCTGGCCCGGCCTGGGCGAGGGCCAGCTTTACGCGGACCGCGACCTGATGCCGGTGCGCGACATCCGCGCCTATGCCGGCTGGGCCATGCATGGGCTGTTCGGCATCGGGCGCGACACGCTGGAACGGCAGGTGTTCCCCGGACTGGAACTGGGCGGCGATCCGGGCCTGCTGGCCTGAGTCCGCATCTGGGCCCCGATCTGGCCGCCCTGGCGCGGCCATGCGGCAAGCCCGCCCCCGCAGGCCGCGGTCACGAGACCCGCGTGGCGGCCAGCCGGTCCTGCACCAGCCCGCTGATCCGCGCCAGGTCCGTGGCCAGGGCGCGGCCTTGGGCATGGCCATGCGCCAGGCTGGTCGCCGCATCTTCCAGCATCCGGTCATGTGCCGAACGGGCCACCCCGGCCAGGAAGCGCGCGATATAGTCGATGGCGTCGGTGTCCTCGGCCTGGGCCAGCACATCGGCGACATGCGCCAGATCGTCGCGCAGCGCCGCCGCATCGGGGGCGATCACATCGTCCGGCAGGGCTCGCAGGCCCTGCGGCCGTGCCGCCGGCGGCATGGCGGCCAGGATCGCCTGCTGGAACAGCGCCAGGCTTTCGATGGGCTTGGCCAGGAACCCGTCGGCGCCGGCCCGCAGCGCCGCATCGCGATTGCCCGGATCGCCCGAGATGCCCAGGACCACCGGCACCCGCGGTATCGCCCTGGCGATGGTCGCGATCATGTCGGCCCCGTCGCCGTCCGGCAGGCCCATATCCACGATCACCACCCCCGGAAGATAGGTCTGAAGATGCCGCAAGGCGGCGCGGATGCTGTCGGCCCGGCGAATGCGTGCCCCCGAACGCAGGCAAAGCAGGCGCACCGCCTCGCTGGCGATGCGCGAATCCTCGACCACCAGCACCGTCAGGCCGGTCAGGGGCCGGTTCGGCAGTGTGACCCGCCAGGTGGGAAATTCTTCCGCACCGATCCGTTCCTGTTCCATGTCGTAAAATCCTAACTGGGAATCACCGTATGTCCAAGGATTGCGCGTTTTCCCTAAGAAGCGGTTAATGGCGTTTCTTTTCCTTCCCCCCGCGGGCCAGTCGCCCTAGAAGGGCGCAAAGACGGAGGAAGTGATGATCGGACGCTTGAACCATGTCGCCATCGCCGTGCCCGACCTGAAGGCCGCGGCGGCGCAATATGAAAACAGCCTGGGCGCCAAGGTCGGCGCGCCGCAGGACGAGCCCGACCACGGCGTCACGGTGGTCTTCATCGAACTGCCCAACACCAAGATCGAACTGCTTTATCCCCTGGGCGAGAACAGCCCGATCCAGGGCTTCCTGGAAAAGAACCCTTCGGGCGGCATCCATCACATGTGCTTCGAGGTCGAGGACATCCTGGCCGCCCGCGACAAGCTGAAGGCCGAGGGTGCGCGCGTGCTGGGCACCGGCGAGCCCAAGATCGGCGCGCATGGCAAGCCGGTGCTGTTTTTGCACCCCAAGGACTTCAACGGCTGCCTGATCGAACTGGAGCAGGTCTGATGAGCCTGACCGGAGCGATCGTCCTTTATACCGTGCTGTGGTTTCTGGTGCTGTTCGTGCTGCTGCCCATCGGCCAGAAAAGCCAGGCAGATGTCGGCGAGGTGATGCCCGGCACCCCCGCCGGCGCCCCGCACGAGCCGAAGCTGAAGAAAAAGGCGCTGTGGGCGACGCTGATCGCCGCGCTGATCTGGGCGGTGATCGCCTTTGTCATCATGGCGGACATCATTACCCGCGCCGACCTGGAGGCCTGGACGCGCTGAGATGGTAAAGGTGGGTAAAGCCCGCCGCCGCCAGCACCGGAATGACCACGTTCAGCACCGGCACCGTCAGCAGCGCCGCGATCATCACCCCCAGGGTGGTGGTCTGCGCGGCCAGGCTGCGGCGCAGCGCGGTCGCCTGCGGCTCGTGCAGGTGCCGCCGGGCCGCCATCTGGAAGAACTCGCGGCCCAGCAGCCAGCCATTGCCGCCATAAAACAGCACCGGGGCCAGCGGGCCCAGGACGGGCGTCAGCACCAGCGTCGCCAGCGTGACCCCGATCACCGCGCCCATGACCGCCAGCGATTCCCATATCCCGTCCCAGAAATCCACCGCCAGCCCCATGGCGGCGGGGTAATGCGTGCGTTCGACCGCCTCCGAGACGCGTTCGGCAAACAGGCCGGAAAACCCCGCCGCGACCGGCGCCATCAGGAAAATGCTCATCAGCGGGAACAGCAGCAGCGAGCCCCAGGACAGGGTCGGCGCCAAAGGCACGGCGCCGATCCAGGGCAGGCTCAGCCGCTCGGGGGCCAGGGCGCGGATCGCCCAGAAGGCGCCGGCTTGCAGCGCGACGAACAGCAGCAGGGTCAGCGCAACCCCAAGCAGCACCACGCCCAGGATGCGGGGCCGCAGCAGATCGCCCCAGGCCAGCAGCAGCGCCCGCAGCGCCGTCACAGGAAGCTGGTCCTGGCCGCGACATCGGGGCGCGGGCGGTCGGGCGGCGTCGGGCCGCGCTGGCCGATATGCACCAGGCCCACGATGCGCTCGTCCGGGCCGACGCCCAGATGCGCGCCGGCGAAATCCGGCTCGGCCGCGGGGCCGGTCAGCCATGCCGCGCCATAGCCGGCCGCCAAGGCCGCGTTGACCAGCCCCAGGCAGACGGCGCCGGCCGACAGGAACTGTTCCCACCGCGGCACCTTGGCGCTTTCGACCGGGGCCGAGACCACCGCCACGATCAGCGGCGAGCCAAAACCCGAGCGGGCCTTTTCCGCCGCCGCCTCGTCGCCGCCCTGGGCCAGCACATGCCGGGCCAGAACCGGGGCCAGCCGGTCCAGCGTCGCGCGCTCCAGCACCGCGAAGCGCCAGGGCTCCAGCTTGCCATGGTCGGGCACGCGGGCCGCCAGTTCCAGCAGGTCCATCAATTCGGCGCGTGATGGCGCCGGGGCGGAAAGCAGCTTGGGCGGGTGCGAGCGGCGGGCCCGCAAAAAGGCCAGGGCGGCGGGATCGGCATGTTCCATTCGGTCCTCGTCATGTTCGCGCATAAGTCCGGTCCCCAGATAGCATGCCGGCCCGGCGATGCCAGCCGGGCATTGCCTTTTCCCGTGGACCCGGCTTCAAGAAGGCATGACCGACCTGACCCACCTTGCCCGGCCCGGCGCCGAAATCGCGGTGCGCGTCACCCCGCGCGCATCGCGCAACGCGGTGATCCTGGACGCAGGGACGATCCGCGTCACCGTCACCACGATCCCCGAGGACGGCAAGGCCAATGCCGCCGTGATCAAGCTTTTGGCCAAGGCGCTGGGCGTGGCCAAGTCGCGGCTGGTTCTGGTGCGCGGCGCCACCGGGCGCGACAAGCTGTTCCGCCTGGATTAATCGCGTTGCAGGCGATAGTTGCCCTCGGGCAGGTTCAGGGCGGCGCGCAGCTCTTCCAGTTGTTCGATGGTCAGCACGATCTGCGCCAGTTCGCCCGTGTCGGGGTCGAACTGCTCGATCACCACCCGGTCGTCGAAGCTGTGGATGGTCACATCCTCGTTCAGCGGCCGCGACCGGGCCTCGGACGGGGGAAGCTCGTCGATCAGGGTGATGACGGTCGCATCGAAATCATGTTCGATGGTGAACATGGCGCCTCCTTCCCGTTCCGCTTTCGCAACAATCGCGTGATATTGCGGCGGGGGCAACCCCAGGCCTTGGCGGCGCGGGAACGCCGCGGCTAAAGTGGCGCGAACAAGCATGCGAGGCGGCAGATGATCAGGATGTGGCAGGCGGTGGCGGCGGGGATGCTGGTCCTGGCGGGCTGTGCCGCCGCGCCGGTGCCGCAACCGGGCATCCCGCAGCGCAGCCTGCCCGATGTCGCCATCGTGCCGGCCCCGGACACGCCGGCGAACGCCTCGGCATCCGCGCGCACCTTCGTGTCGGTCGTCAGCCGCATGGAGCCGGCGGTCGAGCGGGAATGCCTGGAGCGCCGCACCCAGCCGATCAACTGCGACTTCCAGTTCGTCGTCGACGACCGCGCCGGGTTAGAGCCGAACGCCTTCCAGACCGTCGATGCGACCGGGCGGCCGATCATCGGCTTTACCCTGTCCCTGATCGGCGAGGCGCGCAACGCCGATGAGCTGGCTTTCGTCGTCGGGCACGAGGCAAGCCATCACATCCTGGGCCATATCAACCGCAAGACCGGCGCGGCGACGGTGGGGGCGGTGATCCTGGGCGGGCTGGCCAGCGCCTATGGCGGCGACCCCGAGGTGATTCGCACCGCGCAGGATTACGGCGCGCAGTTCGGCGCGCGCTATTATTCCAAGGATTGGGAACTCGAAGCCGATTACCTGGGCGCCATCATCACCCTGAATGCCGGTTTCGACCCCGAACATGGCGCGCTGTTCTTTGCCCGGATTCCCGATCCGGGCGACAAGATTCTGGGCACGCACCCGTCGCGCAGTGCCCGGATGGGACAGGTCGCGCGCGCCGTCGCCGACTACCGGGCCGGCCGGGTGCGATAAGCCATCCGGCCGCCGGCTTGCGGGGCGGGCATATTTTCCGTTGGAATCGCATAGCTGCATCAACAGCCTGTGGCGATAAAGCCTAATTTGCCTGCGACCTGCGGCAAACTGAACTGTTCCGCCAAAAATCCCTTTCATAGGCGAGAAATTGCCGATAGTTTCCCGCTTGGGTTGGATACGTCCATTGCCGGGCGGCTTGCTTTTTAGGAGCTTTCATGATCGGGGTTATTTTATGGAGCAGTCCTGCCAAGGAAAAAGCCGTGATCTGGTGCGAAGATCATGGGGCGCTGGCCTATCTTCAGGGCCGGGAGAACCTGTTTTCCCGCCAGGACTGGCCCGAGGCCGGCGATCTGGTCGAGCTTGAATTCGAAGTCCTGGCCGGGCTGCGCCACGCGCGCTTCGTCAGCCTGGTGACTGGCAATAAGCGTTCGGAACTGCCAAGCCTGCTGCGGGACATCGGCGACAAGCCTGCGCCGGCCCGCCCGGCGCTGCGCGTTATCTCGAACCCCGAGGACGAGGCGCCAGAGCGGCCGCTGAAACTGGCGGCCGCCCGCTGATCCCTTACGCGCCGCGCGCCAGGGCGGCGACGCCGGTGCGCGCCTGGTCCGACAGGCCCAGCGGGCGCATCAGATCGGCGAATGCGTCCAGTTTCTCGGGCGTGCCGGTGATTTCAAAGACAAAGCTTTCCAGCGTGGAATCCACCACGCTCGCGCGGAAGATCTCGGCAATGCGCAGGGCCTCGACCCGCTTGTCGCCCTTGCCCGTGACCTTGAGCAGGCCCAGTTCACGCTCGACGCTGGGGCCTTCGACGGTCAGGTCGTGGACCTCGTGCACCGGGACGATGCGGCCAAGCTGCGCCTTGATCTGTTCGATCACCGCCGGCGTGCCGCGGGTCACGATGGTGATGCGCGAACGGTGGCCCAGGTGGTCCACCTCGGCCACGGTCAGGCTGTCGATATTGTAGCCGCGCCCGGAAAACAGGCCGATGACGCGTGCCAGCACGCCCGGCTCGTTCTCGACCAGCACGGCCAGGGTATGGCTTTCGATGGTCTGGGCGTTCGGGTCGCGCAGGTCATAGGCCGAATGGCTGGATGCGCCCTTCTGGATGTTCAGTGCCGCCATGTTCTTCTCCTATCCTCAGACCAGGGCCGCGCCGGCGCCGGTGATGGCGCCTTCGGTCGATGCCTCGCCCAAGAGCATCTCGTTATGCGGCTTGCCCGAGGGGATCATCGGGAAGCAGTTCTCGTGCTTTTCGACCAGCACGTCCAGGATGAACGGGCCGTCATGGTCGATCATCTCCTGGATGGCCGCGTCCAGGTCGGCCGGGTCCGAGACGGTTCGCCCGCCGCAGCCGAAAGCCTCGGCCAGCTTGACGAAATCGGGCAGGCTTTCCGACCAGCTTTGGCTATAGCGTTCGCCATGCAGCAATTGCTGCCACTGCCGGACCATGCCCAGGCGTTCGTTGTTCAGGATGAACTGCTTGACCGGCGCGCGGAACTGCACGGCCGTGGACATTTCCTGCATGTTCATCAGCCAGGACGCTTCGCCCGCGACATTGATCACCAGCGCCTCGGGATGGGCGACCTGCACCCCGATCGAGGCGGGCAGGCCATAGCCCATCGTCCCCAGCCCGCCCGAGGTCATCCAGTGGTTCGGTTCCTCGAAATGCAGGAACTGCGCGGCCCACATCTGGTGCTGCCCGACCTCGGTGGTGAAATAGGGGTTGCGCGCGGCGGTCAGCGCCTGAAGGCGCTGCAAGGCGTGCTGCGGCTTGATGACCTTGTCCGAGTTGCGATAGCCAAGGCAGTCGCGCGCCTTCCATTGCTCGATCTGCGCCCACCAGGCGCGCAACCCTTCGGCATTGGTCTTGCGGCCGCGGGCCTTCCAGACCTTCAGCATGTCCTCCAGCACATGGCCGACATCGCCGACGATGGGCAAGTCGACATGGATCACCTTGTTGATCGAACTGGGGTCGATGTCGATCTGCGCCTTGACCGAGCCGGGGCTGAAATCCGCGACCCGCCCGGTGATGCGGTCGTCAAAGCGCGCGCCGACGGCGATCATCAGGTCGCAATCGTGCATGGCCATGTTGGCTTCGTACAGCCCGTGCATGCCTAGCATCCCGATCCAGCCCTGCCCCGAGGCCGGATAGGCCCCCAGCCCCATCAGGGTCGAGGTGACGGGAAAGCCGGTCGCATCCGCCAGTTCGCGCAGAAGCTGGCTGGCGCCGGGACCCGAGTTGATGACGCCGCCGCCGGTGTAGAAGATCGGCCGCTGCGCCGTCTCCATCCGCTCGACCAGGCGGGTGATGGTGGCCAGGTCGCCCTTTTTCGCCGGCTGGTAGCTGGGGGTTTCGATCTGCCTGGGCCCGACATAGTCGCCGGTGGCGAATTGCACGTCCTTGGGAATGTCGATCAGCACCGGCCCCGGACGGCCCGAGGTGGCGATGTGGAACGCCTTGTGGATCGTCGCCGCCAGTTGGTCGGTGTCCTTGACCAGCCAGTTATGCTTGGTGCAGGGGCGGGTGATGCCGATGGTGTCCGCTTCCTGGAAGCCATCGGTGCCGATCAGGAAGGTCGGGACCTGCCCGGTCAGCACGACGATGGGGATCGAATCCATCAGCGCATCGGTCAGCCCGGTGACGGCATTGGTCGCGCCCGGCCCGGACGTGACCAGCACCACTCCCGGCTTGCCGGTCGAGCGGGCATAGCCTTCGGCCATGTGGACGGCGCCCTGTTCGTGGCGCACCAGGATGTGCTTGATGTCGTTTTGCTGGAAAATCTCGTCATAAATGGGTAGCACCGCCCCGCCCGGATAGCCGAATACCGTATCGACGCCCTGATCGCGCAGAGCCTCGATAACCATCCTTGCACCCGTCATTTGTCGGGACATGCCCATTCTCCATCTCTGAAACAAAGCGCGGCAGGGGACTCGCCCCTGCTGCGTCGCGGGAAACTATTGGCGTGGGGCGGCGCGGTCAATGGCGTTTATCCAAGAATATGACCCGCTTCCGCAAAATATTGAAATAATCTTGCGAAACGAACGCGTCTTCGATAATTATCTCCGGCCCGAGGGCAGGCTGATCCGCGCCACCTGCTCGACGATCGGGTCGATGGACAGCGGATGGATGTCCGAACTGTGCTGCGCCGGGTCGCCGATCGGTTGCCAGACGCCGCCCTTATAGATCTCCAGCGCCGAAAATCTGGCTTTGTAGTCCATCTTGCGGCTGCCCGGCACCCAATATCCCAGATAGACAAAAGGCAGCCCGGCGCTGCGCGCCAGCTCGATATGGTCAAGGATGATATGCGTGCCCAGGCTCGCGCTTTCCAGCGCCGGATCGTAGAAGCTGTAGACCAGGCTCAGCCCGTCATCCAGCACGTCGGTCAGGCAGACCGCCGCCAGCCGGTCGCCGCCCGGCTGCGCCCCGCCCTGCTGGCCGTTCTCGGTGTCGTTCTCGGCGCCATGCGCGGTGCGATATTCGATGACGCGGGTGCGGACCGGCGTTTCCTCGATCATGGCGGCGAATTCGAAGATGTCCATGTCGGCCATGCCGCCATCGGCGTGGCGTTCGTCCAGATAGGCGCGGAACAGTTCATATTGCTCTTCGGTCGCCCAGGCGCTGGTGGCAAGCCGGCGCAGGCCGGTGTTCCGGCGCATCACCCGGCGCTGCGTGCGCGAGGGCTTGAAATCGGACGCGCGGATGCGCGCCGACATGCAGGCGACGCAGCTTTCGCAACTGGGCCGATACAGCACGTTCTGCGAGCGGCGAAAGCCCTGGCGCGACAAGGCGTTGTTCAGTTCGTTCGCGGCATCGCCCGCCAGGGCGGTGAACAGCTTGCGCTCGGCCCGGCCATGCAGATAGGGGCAGGGCTGCGGCGCTGTCACATAGAATTGCGGCGCATGGGGCAGGCTGTGCCGCATCAGCCCCGCCCCCGGCCCAGGGGGCGCGCCACGCCATGGGGCGCATATGGTCGGATGATTGTCATGTCGGCGCGCATCGGCGGCGGCTTGGGCTTTGCTGTCAATTGCACTTGGATCGAGCCTAGCAACAGTTGCCCTCCGCGCCAAGCATGGAAAACCGTAAGATTTGAACCAGCGGGTCCATCCGTGCGGCATTGACGCTGCGCCGGCCGCGGCTAGGCTGCGGCCATGGATTTCGCCGCCCGCATCACCCGACTGCCCCTTGCCGCCGATCCCGCCCGCGGCCTGTCCGCGCTGCAAGCGTCGGGGATCGCCGAACCTCGCCTTGGCGACCTGATCCGGGGGGCCGCGGGATGCAGCCCCTATCTGGCCGGGCTGGTCGAGCGCGAGGCGGACTGGCTGGCCGAGGCGCTGGCGCATGAGGATGTCGTCGCCCGCGAGACGGCGGGGTTCGAGGCGCTTGCCGCCGACGCCCTTGGCCCGGCCTTGCGCCGCGCCAAGCGGCGGGTGGCGCTGTGGGTGGCGCTGGCCGATCTGGGCGGGGTCTGGCGGCTGGAACAGGTGACGGGCGCGCTGACCGAACTGGCCGACCGCGCAACCGATCTGGCGTTGCGCGCCCATGTCGCGGCCGAAGGGGCGCGCGGCAAGCTGCCCGCCAATGCGGCCGACGCCGGCGGCATCGTGGCGCTGGCCATGGGCAAGATGGGCGCGGCGGAACTGAACTATTCCTCGGATATCGACCTGATCGTGCTTTACGACGACAGCGCTTATGCCCCCGACGATCAGCACGAGGCGCGGGCCAGCCTGATCCGCGCCACCCGAAAGGCGGCGGCGACGATTTCCGACAATACCGACCAGGGCTATGTCTTTCGCACCGATCTGCGGCTGCGGCCCGATGCCGCGGTGACGCCGGTCTGCATCTCGATCTCGGCGGCGCTGGCCTATTACGAGGCCGAGGGTCGCACCTGGGAACGCAGCGCCTATATCAAGGCGCGGCCCTGCGGCGGCGACCTGGCGGCGGGGGCGCGCTTCTTGCGGGAATTGCGGCCCTTTGTCTGGCGGCGGCACCTGGATTTCGCCGCGATCCGTGACGCGCATGACATGCGGCTGCGCATCCGCGACCACAAGGGGCTGCACGGCCGCATCGAGCTGCCGGGGCACGACATGAAGCTGGGCCAGGGCGGCATCCGCGAGATCGAGTTCTTCACCCAGACCCGGCAGTTGATCGCCGGCGGCCGCGATCCCGACCTGCGTGCGCGCGGCACGGTCGAGGGGCTGGCGCGGCTGGCCGAAAAGGGCTGGGTGCCGCCCGAGGTGGCCCAGGAACTGACCGCGCATTACCGCGAGCATCGCGAGATCGAGCATCGCATCCAGATGGTGAACGATGCGCAAAGCCATTCGCTGCCGAATTCGGCCGAGGGGCTGGACACCATCGCCCGCATGATGGGCGAGGGGGACACCGCCGCCTGGTCGGCGCGGCTGGCCGGCCGGCTGGCGCGGGTCGAGGCGCTGACCGGCGCCTTTTTCGCGCCCGGCGAAAGCCGCGCCCGCCCGGCGCTGTCGCCCGAGGCCCAGGCGCTGGTCGAGGGCTGGCGCAGCTATCCCGCCCTGCGTTCGGCCCGCGGCCGCGAGGTCTTTGCCCGGATCGAGCCCGATCTGCTGACCCGGCTGACCGCCGCCGCCCATGTCGAGGAAGCGCTGGCGCGCTTCGATGCCTTCCTGGCCGGATTGCCTGCCGGGGTTCAGCTTTTCTCGCTTTTCGAGGCCAATCCGCAACTGATCGACCTGATTGCCGACATCTGCGGCACCGCGCCGCGGCTTGCCGCCTATCTGGCGCGCCACCCCGAGGTGCTGGACGGGGTGCTTGCCGGCAGCTTCTTCAGCGCCTGGCCGGGTGCGGCCGGGCTGCGCCGTCAACTGGATCAGGTGCTGGAACAGGCGCTGGGCGCCCCGAACGGCGGCTATGAACAGGCGCTGGACGCGGCGCGGCGCTGGGCGCATGAGGCGCAGTTCCGCGTCGGCGTTCATCACCTGCGCAACCTGATCGGCGCCGAGGAGGCGGGCGGTCAATATGCCGATGTGGCCGATGCCGCGGTGGCCGGCCTGTTCCCGGTCGTCGCGGCCGAGTTCGCCCGCCGCCACGGGCCACCGCCGGGCCGCGGGGCGGTCGCCCTGGGCATGGGCTCGCTGGGCGCGCGGCAGTTGAACGCATCTTCGGACCTGGACCTGATCGTGATCTACGACGCGGCCGGGCAAGAGACGTCCGAGGGGCCCAAGCCCCTGGCCACGCGGGCCTATTACGCGCGGTTGACCCAGGCGATGATCACCGCGCTTTCCGCCCCGACCTCGGCCGGGCGGCTTTACGAGGTGGATATGCGGCTGCGTCCTTCGGGGCGGCAGGGGCCGGTGGCGACGGCGCTGCAAGGCTTTCGCGACTACCAGATGGCCGAGGCGTGGACCTGGGAACATCTGGCGCTGACCCGCGCGCGGGCGATCGGCACCTGCGGGCCCGATGCCCCGGCGCTGGCCGATGAGGTCGAGGCGCTGCGCGTCGAGGTGTTGCAAACCCGCGGCACCGATCCGCGGGTGATGCCGGACCTGGCCGGGATGCGGGCGCGGATCTTTGCCGCCAAGCCCCCCGACGGCGCCTGGGAGGCCAAGATCGGCCGCGGTCGGTTGCAGGATATCGAACTTTTGGCGCAAAGCATGGCGCTGCGTGCCGGGTCGCCGGCGCGGGGCGCGCAGGCGCAATTGCGCAGCGGCCCGCGCGCCGGGCTGATCGGCCGGGCCGAGGCCGAAAGCCTGGCTTCGGCGCGGCGCTTCTTGTGGAACCTGCAATGCGCGGGGCGGCTTCTGACCGAAAAGCCGCTGGACATGGACAGTCTTGGCAAGGGCGGACAGGCGTTTCTTTTGCGCGAGACCGGCACAGGCTCGCTGGAGGAACTGGCGCAGCGCCTGGCCGAAACCGTCAGGACCGCGGGCGCCATCATCGACGGCGTGCTGGCCGGGATCCAGGCGGGGGCGCAGGCGCAATAGCATCATCGGCCCTAGCCGATCCGGCCCAGCAGGGGCACCCGCCGCGGCTGTCCCTGGGCTGCGGCTGGTGCAGGCCCCGGCGGGCCGGGCGGTTGCTTGTGCAAGGGCAGCAGCTTGCCGGCGGGGGCGGCGACGGGATCCGTTGCCTCCTCTTGCCCGGCCTCGAAGATGCCGTGCTGCGTCTTGTCCCAGTAAAAGGGCTTGACCAGCATTTCATACATCGCCTTCCACGCGGCCAGGCAGCCCAGCGGGAAATACAGATGCAGCGTGGGCACCCAGGCCATCAGGTGGCGGTGCGGCCCCCGCACGGCCCAAAGCCCGATGGCGATGTTGAGCAGTTCCGAAACCATGAACAGCGCAAACAGGACGGCGATGGCATGGCCGCCCAGCATTTCCGACAGCACGGGGCGCATCGGATGCGGCAGCCCAAGCGCGAAAAGCCAGAAGCTCCACAGCACCGGGGCCAGCAAATATTGCGAGACCGAGGCGAAAAGCTGCACCTGCAAGCCGATGAAGCGCCGCGCCCCCAGGTCGCGCCACAGCGCCCGCGGGTCGCGCATATGCACCCCCCAGGTCATGGCAAAGCCCTTGAGCCAGCGCGAGCGCTGCTTGACCCAGGGGATCAGCCGGCAATTCGCCTCTTCATGGGTCACGGTGTCCAGCATCTGCGTGCGATAGCCGCGCCGGGTCAGGCGCACGCCCAGATCGGCATCCTCGGTCACGTTCCAGGCATCCCAGGCGCCGACCTCTTCCAGCGCGTCGCGGCGAAAGAACAGCGTCGTTCCCCCCAGGGGGACCACCAGGTCCAGCGCCGCCGCCCCGGCCAGCGTGCCGCGGAACCAGGACGCGTATTCGATGGTGAACGCGCGGGCCAGCCAGTTGGTGCGCGGGTTGTAATAGTCCAGCACGCCTTGCAGGCAGACAACCTCGGGCGGGGCAAAGTGAAAGCCGCGCGCGACCTTGTGGAGCTGGTCGGGCTCGGGCCGGTCCTCGGCATCCCAGACCCCGATGATCGAGCCGCGGCAGAAGTTCAGCGCGTAGTTCAGCGCCCGCGGCTTGGTGCGCACCGGCCCGTCGGGCACCTTGACCACCCGCAGCCAGCGCGGCAGCCGGACCCCCTCCAGCGCGTCGCAGGTGACGCGGTCGGTTTCCTCGATCACGATCAGGATATCGGTCAGTTCGCGCGGGTAATCCAGCCGCGACAGCCGGCCGATCAGCTTTTCGGCGATGTCGGCTTCGGCGAACAGCGGCACCATGACCGAAATCACCGGCAGGGGCGCCGTCATCTGTGGCGGCGAAAGCCGGGCGCCCGCCACGGCCTGGGCCTGGGCGCGACCTTGGCGCTGCTGGCGCAGGATGGCCGCGAAGGAAAGACCCTTCAGCATGGCCGAGGCGATCAGCGTCAACACCGCCCAGCCCGTCAGCAGGGCGACCACCGCCACCGGCGCCAGCGCCAGCCCCAGCACGACCGCGGCGATCAGGACCGCGGCCATCCGCCCAAAACGGCCCTCATTGCGGGTACGGCAGCTTTCCCCGGCGGGGACACGGGTTTCCGCCTGGCGGATCAGCGCGGTGCGGCGCAGAGCCAGGATCGCCTCGCGCGCGGCGTTTTCCGAACAGAGCAGCATGCGCACCGGCCCGAAATCCTGTGGCAGGCGGTCTTGCAGCGCCGCGAACCCTTCGGGCCGGGCGGTGGCGATGAAGGTCACGCCGCCGACGCGCCGCCACGGCACCACGGCTTCGGCCAGGCAAAGCTGCGCGCCCATGGCGTCCACCAGCCGCGGGTCGGGCGGCAGCGCCCCCAGGTCCAGCAGGCTGGCCCGCCATTGCCGCGACAGGGCGCGCATGAGCGCGTCTTCCCGGACCCAGCCATGCGCCAGCAAAATCTCGCCCAGGCGCGCGGATTGGCGCTGGCGCATGACCAGCGCCCGAAGCAGGTCGCGCGGATCGACCGCGCCATCCTCGATCAGGATCTGGCCCAGCGGGCGCAGGTCGCGGGCCGACACCACCGTTTCGGCGGCAACGGGGGCGGCAAGGGGAACGGGTGCGTCCCGACGGGGCCTGATGGGGGCGATGCGGGCCATGCGCGATTCCCGGTCCTGGTCATTTCCGACCCCCTCTGTGGCATGCCGAGGGTTAAGAACGGGTTAATCGCGCCTTGGCCCCGGCATTATCCGCGGCGGCTGCGCATCGCCTCGGTAAAGCGTTCGAACAGATGAGCGCTGTCCTGGGGACCGGGGCTGGCCTCGGGGTGGTATTGCACGGAAAACACCGGCTTGCCGGCGACGCGCAGCCCGCAGTTCGAGCCGTCGAACAGGCTGACATGGGTTTCGATCACACCCTCGGGCAGGGTTTGGGCATCCACGGCAAAGCCGTGGTTCATCGACGTGATCTCGACCTTGCCGGTTTCAACGTCCTTGACCGGATGGTTGGCGCCGTGATGGCCGTGGTTCATCTTTACCGTATCGGCCCCCAGCGCCAGCGCCAGCATCTGGTGGCCCAGGCAGATGCCAAAGATCGGCAGGTCGCGGTCCAGCAGTTCCCGGATCATCGGCACGGCATATTCGCCGGTGGCGGCCGGATCGCCTGGACCGTTCGACAGGAAGATGCCCTCGGGGTTGTGGGCCAGCACCTCTTCGGCGGTGGCGGTGGCGGGCAGGACCGTCACCTCGGCGCCGCTTTGCGCCAGCGAGCGCAGGATGTTGCGCTTTGCGCCGTAATCGACGGCCACGACGCGGAGGGGGGCCTTTCCGTCCGGCTGGCCGAAGCTGCCCGGCCAGGACCACATCCCTTCGGTCCAGCGATAGCTTTGCCGGCAGCTCACCTCCTTGGCAAGGTCCAGCCCGACGATGCCCTTCCACTCGCGCGCCTTGGCGACCATGGCGGCGATGTCGAAATCGCCCTGCGGATCATGGGCCAGGACGACATGCGGCGCGCCCTGCTGGCGGATCGCGCGGGTCAGCCGGCGGGTGTCGATGCCGCCGATGCCGATGCGGCCGCGCCGCGCCATCCAGTCGACCAGGTCGGCGCTGGCGCGCCAGTTCGACGGCTCGGTCGGGTCCCATTTCACCACGATGCCCGCCGCGACCGGATCGGCGGATTCGTCATCCTGTTCGGTGACGCCGGTATTGCCGATATGGGGAAAGGTAAAGGTCACGATCTGGCTGGCATAAGAGGGATCGGTCATGATCTCCTGATAGCCGGTCATCGCGGTGTTGAAGACCAGTTCGGCCACCACTTCCCCGACCGCGCCGAAGCCATGGCCGTGGAACACGGTGCCGTCGGCAAGCGCAAGACATGCGGTCGGTTTCTGGGGCATCGTCACTCTCCGGGTAAATCGGCGGGAACCTAGGGAAAGGCCAGGCGGGCGTCAAGGCGCGAAGGGGACCCTGCACGGAACTTTGACGCATGGCCGGGGTTGACGCCACGGCTTGACTGCGGGAACCAAGCCGGGCACCACCCGGCCAAACGGACAAGCGAGGATCAGATGGGACTGCGCGAACGCATTCTGGCCGACACGAAAGAGGCGATGAAGGCCAGGGACACGGCACGCCTTTCGACATTGCGGCTGATCTCGGCCGCGATCAAGGATCGCGAGATCGCCGCCCGCGGCGAAGTCGAAGGCGGCGACGAGGCCGGGCTGACCGATGCCGACCTGACCGCCATCCTGTCCAAGATGGTCAAGCAGCGTCAGGAATCGGCGAAAGCCTATGAAGAAGGGGGGCGGCTGGAGCTGGCCGAGCGGGAACTGGACGAGATCAAGGTGATCCAGCCCTATCTGCCGCGCCAGCTTAACGAGGATGAGACGCGGGCGGCCATCGACAAGGCCATTGCCGAACTGGGCGCCGGGTCGATCCGCGACATGGGCCGGGTGATGGCCGAGTTGCGCGCCCGCCATGCCGGGCAGATGGATTTCGGCGCCGTCGGCCCCATGGTCAAGGACCGGCTGATGAAGTGACGGCCTGATTCTGTGTGCGAAGCGGCTGCCCGGCCCATCCGCGCGCAGGCCGCATCCTTTTCCCGATCCGCCCCTGATACAATTATTCCGGATATGGGCAAAAGCCCGCGCAAGGCGCGGGTTTCTGTTTACAACCGGCCCGACTCGCCGCCAAAGACGCCGTAAGGGCGCCCCAGGGCGGCGCGGCCATCAGGAGGACGGGCGATGAAGGCATTGGTGCTGGAAGAAAAGGGCAGGCTGTCGCTGCGGGATTTCGACATTCCCGGCCGGCTTGGCCCCAGGGACGTGCGGATCAAGACCCATACGGTCGGTATCTGCGGCTCGGACGTGCATTATTACACCCATGGCAAGATCGGGCATTTCGTCGTGCGCGAGCCGATGGTGCTGGGGCACGAGGCCGCGGGCACGGTGATCGAGGCCGGGGCCGAGGTCGCGCATCTGAAACCGGGCGACCGGGTGTGCATGGAGCCGGGGATACCCGATCCAACCTCGCGCGCGGCCAAGCTGGGGATCTACAACGTCGATCCGGCCGTCAGCTTCTGGGCCACGCCGCCGGTGCATGGCTGCCTGACGCCCGAGGTCATCCACCCCGCCGCTTTTACCTATAAGCTGCCCGACAATGTCAGCTTTGCCGAAGGCGCGATGGTGGAACCCTTTGCCATCGGCATGCAGGCGGCCTTGCGCGCGCGTATCCAGCCGGGCGACCTGGCGGTGGTCACGGGTGCCGGTCCCATCGGCATGATGGTGGCGCTGGCGGCGCTGGCCGGCGGTTGCGCGCGGGTGATCGTCGCGGATCTTGCCCAGCCCAAGCTGGACATCATCGGCGCCTATGACGGGATCGAGACCGTGAACATCCGCAACCGCCCGCTGGCCGAGGCGGTGGCCGAGGCGACCGACGGCTGGGGCGCCGACATCGTCTTCGAATGTTCGGGCGCGGCGCCGGCGGTGCTGTCTATGCACCAGCTTGCACGTCCGGGCGGCGCCATCGTGCTGGTCGGGATGCCGGTCGATCCGGTGCCGGTGGACATCGTGGGCCTGCAAGCCAAGGAGCTGCGGGTGGAAACGGTGTTCCGCTATGCCAATGTCTATGACCGGGCGATTGCGCTGATCGCCTCGGGCAAGGTGGATCTCAAGCCGCTGATCTCGGCCTCGATCCCGTTTCAGGACAGCATCGCCGGTTTCGACCGCGCCGCCCAGGCGCGCGACACCGACGTGAAGCTGCAAATCGTCATGCCGGAGTAAGGCCATGTATCTGGGGATCGACCTGGGCACCTCGGGCATCAAGGCGATGCTGGTGGACGAGACCTTTGCGACCGTGGGCGTGGCCCATGCGGCGCTGACCGTCAGCCGCCCGCATCCCGGCTGGTCCGAACAGGCGCCCGCCGACTGGATCGCCGGGGCCGAGGCGGCGATCGGGGCGCTGCGGCGCGATTATCCGCAGGACATGGCGCGGCTTCAGGCCATCGGCCTGTCCGGGCACATGCACGGGGCCACGCTGCTGGACGCATCGGACCAGGTGCTGCGGCCCTGCATCCTGTGGAACGACGGCCGCTCTGGTCCGCAATGCGCCGAACTGACCGTGCGCGCCGATTTCCACGGCATCGCCGGCAACCTGGTCATGGCGGGTTTTACCGCGCCCAAGCTGCTGTGGGTGGCGCAGAACGAACCCGCGATCTTTGCGCGTGTCGCCAAGGTGCTGCTGCCCAAGGATTACCTGCGGCTGTGGCTGACGGGCGAGCATGTCGCGGAAATGTCGGACGCCGCGGGCACGCTGTGGCTGGACGTGGGCCGGCGCGACTGGTCGGATGCGCTGCTGGCCGCGACCGGGCTGACCCGCGCCCAGATGCCGCGGCTGGTCGAGGGCAGCGAGGTTTCCGGCCACCTGCGCGCCGATCTGGCGGAACGCTGGGGCATCCCGCGCGTGCCGGTGGCAGGCGGCGGCGGCGACAATGCCGCCACGGCCTGCGGCATGGGGGTGATGACCCCCGGCACCGGCTTCTTATCGCTGGGCACCTCGGGCGTGCTGTTCGCCGCGACCGCATCTTACGCGCCGAATACCGGCGATGCGGTGCATACCTTTTGCCATGCGGTGCCGGATACCTGGCACCAGATGGGGGTGATCCTGTCGGCGACCGACAGCCTGACCTGGCTGGCCGAGATCACCGGGAAAACTGTGCCCGAGCTTGCGGCGATGGTGGGCGATGATGTGACGGCGCCCGCGCCGGTCACGTTCCTGCCCTATCTGTCGGGCGAGCGCACGCCGCTGAACGACCCCGACGCGACCGGGGCTTTCCTGGGCCTGCGCCGCGCCACCGGGCTGGCCGATCTGGCGCAGGCGGCGATGGAAGGCGTGGCCATGGCGTTTACCGACTGCGTCCATGCCCTGCGCAAGGCCGGCACCCCCATCGAGGCCGCCTATGCGGTGGGCGGCGGTGCGCGGTCGCGGGCCTGGCTGCGCATCATGGCCTCGGCCACCGGGCTGACGCTGCTGGAGCCCGAGGACGGCGATTTCGGCGCGGCCTTCGGGGCGGCGAAGCTGGCGGCGGCCTGCGCGACGGGCGACATCTCGGCCCGCATCTTTGCCCAGCCGGCCGTTCGCTCTGAAGTTGTGCCAAATCCTGAACTGGCGGCAGCCTATGCGGAAAAGTATGAAATCTATCATGCTGCTTATCCGCATCTGCGCGACCTGGCCTCGGCGCGCGCAAAATAGCGCCGGCGCCAGGTTTTTGCGGAAAACCAAGCCTGTTTCGCCGCGCCGCAGCATGGATTTTCTGCTGCGCAGCATGTTTGGGCGGCGGCGCTTTGCGGTCGGCTCTTCATTTCCTGAACCGACCAGTGCAAAAAAGTATCGGTATTTTTTTGGCCCTGATGTGGAGCGCGGGCGCACATCGGGCCTATGATTCCCGGACGTCCCGCGGCGGGTCCGCGCGGCGTGCAGGAGGAAGGCGATGCAACCCGATCTGGAACTGGTCCACATCCGCAAGGGCGAATCCTTCGCCGCGTGGATGCATGGCTATCCGTTCCGCACCGTGCGCTGGCATTACCATCCCGAATACGAAATCCACCTGGTCGTCGCCACCTCGGGCACGTTTTACATCGGCGACCATGTCGGCAGCTTCCAGCCCGGCCAGTTGATCATGACCGGCCCGAACCTGCCGCAGAACTGGATCAGCGACATCGCGCCGGGCGAGGCGGTGCCCCTGCGCTCGCTGGTGATCCAGTTCCCCGAGGCGTTCATCGACGAAGCCAGCGCGGCCATGTCCGAGATGCAGGCCCTGCGGCCGCTTCTGGAACGCTCGCGCCGCGGCTTGCTGTTCGACGACGAGACCAGCGCCCGCGTCCGCCCGCTGATGGAACGGCTGATCGAAGCCGAGGGGCTGCGCCGCCTGGCGCTGTTCTGGGAGATTCTGGACCTGCTGGCCCATGCGCCGGAATACGAGGTGCTGGCCAGTCTCAGCTTTGAGCTGGACCTGACGCGCATCCACGACGGCGGCATCAATCGCGCGCTCAGCTATCTGCGCGAGCATCTGACCGAACAGGTCGAGGAAAGCGAACTGGCCGGCCTGGTCGGGCAAAGCCAAAGCGCCTTTTCCCGTGCTTTCAAGCGCCATACCGGCACGACGCTGGTGCGCTATCGCAACCAGCTACGCATCGACCTGGCCTGTCAGATGCTGCTGACCGATCCCGACATCAAGGTGGCCGAGATCTGCTACGACGTCGGGTTTTCGAACCTGTCGAACTTCAACCGGCATTTCCTGAAGCTCAAGGGAATGTCGCCCTCGCAGTTCCGCGCGACGTTCGCGGCGCAAAAGGCGCTGGTCATGGCGGACTGACAGGGACGCAATATCGCGACTTTCACCAATTCGGGCGGCGTGCCGCCACCCGGAGACGCGCAGGCCTTGCCTGCTTTACTCAGATGGGAGGGAACCCTGATGAAATCGAAACTTCTGACCGCCTCGGCCGCGCTTGCGCTGGTTGCGGCCCCGGCGCTGGCTCAGGACAAGCTCAAGATCGGCATGACCTTCCAGGAGCTGAACAACCCCTATTTCGTGTCCATGCAAGAGGCGCTGAACGAAGCCGCCGCATCCTTGGGCGCCGAGGTGGTCGTGACCGATGCCGGCCATGACGTCGCCAAGCAGCTTTCCGATGTCGAGGACATGCTGCAACAGGATATCGACATCCTGCTGCTGAACCCGACCGACAGCGCCGGGATCGAGGCCGCCGTGCACGCCGCCAAGGCCGCCGGCGTGACCGTGGTCGCAGTCGATGCGAACGCGAACGGCCCGGTCGATACCTTCGTCGGCTCCAAGAACCGCGATGCGGGCTATATGTCGTGCAAATACCTGGGCGATGCCCTGGGCGGCAAGGGCGAGGTCGCGATCCTGGACGGCATCCCGGTGGTTCCGATCCTGCAACGCGTCGAAGGCTGCAAAGCCGCGCTGGAAGAGTTCCCGGATATCCAATTGGTCGATACCCAGAACGGCCGCCAGGACCGCTCGGTCGCGCTTGGCGTGGTCGAGAACATGATCCAGTCGCATCCGAACCTGGCCGGCCTGTTCTCGGTCAACGACGGCGGCGCCATGGGCGCGCTGGCAGCGATCCAAGGCTCGGGCAAGGATATCAAGCTGACCTCGGTCGATGGCGCGCCGGAAGCGGTCAAGGCGATCACCGAAGGCGGCCCCTTCATCGAGACCACCGCGCAATTCCCGCGCGACCAGGTCCGTGTCGGCCTGGCCATGGCGCTGGCGCAGAAATGGGGCGCGCGCGTGGTGCCGAAGGAAGTGCCGATCGACGTGATGGTCGTGGACAAGGAAAACGCAGCCGATTTTAGCTGGTAAGGGTTCATCCCCATTCCCGTCCCCGCTTGCTGCGGGGACGGGGCTTTCCCGGCGATCCATGAGGGGCATCATGCTGGAACTGAACGGTATCCGAAAAAGCTTCGGCAAGATCGAGGTCCTGCACGGCGTCGATCTGGAGGTCCGCGCGGGCGAGGTCCATGCCCTTCTGGGCGAGAACGGCGCCGGCAAGTCCACGCTGATGAAGATCCTGTGCGGCATCCTCCAGCCCAGCGAGGGCACGATCCGCATCGAAGGGACCGAGCGCCAGTTCGCCGATTACGACCAGGCCATCGCCGCGGGCATCGGCATCGTGTTCCAGGAATTCAGCCTGATCCCTTATCTGGACGCGGTGGAAAACATGTTCCTGGCGCGCGAGATGCGCGGACGCTTCGGCACGCTGGACCGCAAGGCGATGCGCGCCCGCGCCGCCCAGATCATGCGCCAACTGGCGGTGGACGTGCCGCTGGACGTGCCGGTCCATCGCCTGTCCGTGGCCGAGCAGCAATTCGTCGAGATCGCCAAGGCGCTATCGCTTGATGCCCGCATCCTGGTCCTGGACGAACCCACCGCGACCCTGACCCCCTCCGAGGTCGAGCACCTGTTCAAGGTCATGCGCGAATTGCGCCGTCAGGGCGTGGCGATCATCTTCATCTCGCATCACCTTGAGGAAATTTTCGAGATCTGCGACCGTATCACCGTGCTGCGCGACGGCGAATTCGTCGCCTCTTGCGCGGTATCCGAGGTGGACAACGACCGGCTGGTCGAAATGATGGTCGGCCGGCGGATCGAGAACAACTTCCCGCCCAAGCCCGCCCCTTCGGCCGCCCCCGTGGTGGTCGAGGTCGAGGAGGTGCAGTTGAAAAAGGGCGGCCCGGTGTCGCGCTTTGCCCTGCGCCGGGGCGAGATCCTGGGCTTTGCCGGCCTGGTCGGCTCGGGCCGCACGGAAACCGTGCTGGCGATGCTGGGCGCCGGCCCCGCGCAACGCTGCAAGGTCAAGGTGGACGGGGCCGAGAAACGCTTTCGCGGCCCCGACGAGGGGCTGGCGCATGGCATCGGCCTGCTGCCCGAAAGCCGCAAGGAACAGGGGCTGATCACCAGCTTTTCCATCCTGCAAAACGTTTCGCTGAACAATTACGGCAAGTATCGCAAGAACCACTGGTTCATCGACCTGAAAAAGGAACTGGCCGCGACCACGGCGGCGATGGCGCAGGTCCGCGTCAAGGCGCAGGGACCGCATGCCCGCGTCGACACGCTGTCGGGCGGCAACCAGCAAAAGGTGGTCATCGCCCGCTGGCTGAACCACGACATGCAGGTGCTGATCTTCGACGAGCCGACGCGCGGCATCGACGTCGGCGCCAAGGCGGAAATCTATGCCTTGATGCGCGAATTCACCGCCAGGGGCGGCGCCATCATCATGATCTCGTCCGAACTGCCCGAGGTGATCGGCATGTCCGACCGGGTCTGCGTGTTCCGTTCCGGCGGGATCGTGGCCACGGTCGAGGGCGACGAGATCGAATCCGAAACCATCATGACCCATGCCACGACCGGGAGAGTTGACCATGTCGCATGACGCAAACACCGGCGCGGCCGGGAAAACCGGCGGCTTCTCGTTCGGCCGCCTGCTGCATTCGCCGCTGGCGCTGCCGCTGATCGGGCTGATCGTCGTTTCGGTGCTGATGGGGCTGGCAAGCGACAGTTTCTTCAGCCTCAGCAACATCATGAACGTGCTGCGCCAGGTGTCGGTCGTCGGCATCCTGGCCGTGGGCATGAGCTTCGTGATCCTGACCGGCGGCATCGACCTGTCGGTCGGCGCGGTCATGGCGCTGGTCGGCACGCTCAGCGCCGGGCTGATGGTCAATACCGGACTGCCCGCGCCGGTGGCGCTGCTGGCCGGGCTGGGCATCGGGCTGGGCATCGGGCTGGCCAATGGCGTGCTGGTCGCCTGGGGCCGGATGCCGGCGATCATCGTCACGCTGGCCACCATGGGCATGGCCCGCGGGCTGGGCCTGATCTATTCCGGCGGCTATCCGATCAGCGGCATCCCCAGCTGGATTTCCTGGTTCGGGGTGGGCCGCGTCGGCGTGGTGCCGGTGCCGGTCATCGTCATGGTGGTGATCTATGCGCTGGCCTGGGTGCTGTTGCAGCGCACCGCCTTTGGCCGCCATGTCTATGCGCTTGGCGGCAACGAGACCGCGGCGCGGCTGTCGGGGGTCAAGACCCAGCGGGTCAAGCTGGCGGTCTATGGCATCTCGGGCCTGACCTCGGCATTCGCCGCGGTGATCCTGACCGGCCGGCTGATGAGCGGCCAGCCCAATGCCGGCGTGGGGTTCGAACTGGACGCCATCGCCGCGGTGGTGCTGGGCGGCACCGCGATTTCCGGCGGCCGGGGCCTGATCCTGGGCACGCTGATCGGCGCGGTGCTGCTGGGCATCCTGAACAACGGCCTGAACCTGATGGGCATCAACCCCTATCTTCAGGACGTCATCAAGGGCGCGATCATCCTCTTGGCCATCTATATCGGGCGCGAATGGCGCTAGACCCCGCCCGCACCATACCGAAGACAGGAGAACGGAATGTCTGAATCGCTGGACGGCAAGGTTGCCGTCATCACCGGCGCGGCCTCGGGGATCGGGCTTGCGACCACCCAGCGGCTGCTGGATCGCGGCGCCACCGTGGTCATGGTGGACTGGAACCAGGCGGCGCTGGCCGAACTGGCCGCCAGGCTGGGCGACAGGGCGATCCCGCAGGTGACGAACCTGCTGGACGCCGAAAGCTGCAACGCCATGATCCCCCAGATCCTGGCCAAGGTCGATCACATCGACATCCTTTACTGCAATGCCGGCACCTATATCGGCGGCGATCTGGCCGACACGACGCCCGAGGCCATCGACCGGATGCTGAACCTGAACGTCAACGCGGTGATGAAGAACGTCCACGCCGTGCTGCCGCACATGACCGGGCGCAAGACCGGCGACGTCGTCGTCACCTGCTCGATCGCCGGGCATTTCCCGACCTGGTGGGAGCCGGTCTATTCCGGCTCGAAGTGGGCGATCACCAGCTTTGTCCAGGGGATGCGCCGCCAGATGATCCCGCATGGCGTGCGGGTCATGCAGGTGTCGCCCGGCCCGGTCGTCTCGGCTTTGCTAGCCGACTGGCCCGAAGAGAACCTGCGCAAGGCCAAGGAATCGGGCAGCCTGATCGACCCGGAAGAGGTCGCGGATGCGGTCGAATACATGCTGACCCGCAAGCGCACCGTCACCATCCGCGACATGCTGGTGCTGCCGACCAATTTCGACCGCGTCTGACGCCCGGCCCCCGGAACGGAGTAGCGCCATGGACCAGTATCTGATCGGCATCGACGTGGGCACCGGCTCGGCGCGGGCCGGGCTTTTCGACCGCGCCGGCCGCCTGCTGGCCACGGCCAAGCGCCCGATCGAGATGCATCGCGAAGGCGGCGTGATCGCCGAGCAATCCAGTGAGCAGGTCTGGCGCGCGGTCTGCGATTGCGTCCGGGAATGCGTCAGCGGCGCGGGGATCGACCCCGCGCAGGTGGCGGGCATCGGTTTTGACGCCACATGTTCGCTGGTCGTGCGCGGGGCGGGGGATGCCACGCTGCCGGTGGGCGACCCCGCCCATCCCGAACGCGACATCATCGTCTGGATGGACCACCGCGCCGTCGAACAGGCCGAACGCATCAATGCGCAGGGCCACGACGTGCTGGCCTATGTCGGCACCCGCATCTCGCCCGAGATGGAGACGCCGAAGCTGCTATGGCTGCGCGAGAACCGCCCCGAGGTCTATGCGGCAGCGGCGCATTTCTTCGACCTGACCGATTTCCTGACCTGGAAGGCGACCGGCGCGCTGGAACGCTCGGCCTGCACCGTGACCTGCAAATGGACCTATCTGGCGCATGAGGGGCGCTGGGACGCGGGCTATTTCCGCCAGATCGGGCTGGGCGACCTGGCCGATGACGGCTTCGCCCGCATCGGCGCCCGCGTCGTCGATCCCGGCACGGCGCTGGGGCAGGGGCTGACCCCGGCGGCGGCCACGGCGATGGGGCTGCGCCCCGGCATCGCGGTCGCGGCCGGGCTGATCGACGCCCATGCCGGCGGCGTCGGCACGGTGGCGGCCGGGGGTGATGCGACGGCTTGCCTGGGCTATGTCTTCGGCACCTCGTCTTGCACCATGACCACGACGCGCGAGCCGGCTTTCGTGCCGGGCGTCTGGGGTCCCTATTACTCCGCCATGGTGCCCGGCATGTGGCTTAACGAGGGCGGGCAATCCGCCGCCGGCGCCGCCATCGACCAACTGGTGCAGCTGCACCCCGCCACGGCCGACGCGACGGCGCTGGCCCAGGCCGCGGGCAAGTCCCTGCCGCAATGGCTGGCCGACCGGGCGCTGGAACTGGCCGGTTCGCCCAGCGGCGCGGTGCGGCTGGCCGACGACCTGCATGTCGTGCCCGAATTCCTGGGCAACCGCGCGCCCTTTGCCGACCCCCATGCCCGCGCCGTCGTCATGGGCCAGGGGATGGAGAGCGGGCCGGATTCGCTGGTCGCGCTTTATGTCGCCGGGATCTGCGGCCTTGGCTATGGCCTGCGCCAGATCATCGAGACCCAAGGCCAGCATGGCGCCCCGGTCCAGACCATCAGCGTCAGCGGCGGCGCCGGCGCGCATCCGCTGACCCGGCAATTGCTGGCGGACGCTACCGGCCTGCCGGTCGAGGTGACGGAATGCCCCGAGCCGGTGCTGCTGGGTTCGGCCATGCTGGGCGCGGTGGCGGCGGGGGTGTTTCCCGATCTGTTGACGGCGATGCCGGCCATGTCGCGCATCGCCACGCGCTGCGCCCCCGACCCGGCCAGCCGCGCCAGGCAGGACGCGCGCCATGCCGCCTTCCTGGCGCTGCAATCCACGGCGCGGCAGATCCGCGCCGCCATGGCGGCCCTGCCGCAAAACTGAACACAGCGCGGCCCTGCCGCCGAACTGAACACCGGCGGCCTTGCCGCAAAACTCATGCGAGGGAAACCATGCCATTCACGGGCAAGACCGTCATCATCACCGGCGCCGGCAAGGGGATCGGCCGCGCCTGCGCCCAACTGATGGCCGGGCGCGGCGCGCAGGTCGTGGCGCTAAGCCGCACCCAATCCGATCTCGACAGCCTGCATGACGAAACCGGCGCGCGCGGCATCGCCGTCGACCTGGCCGATGCCGCCGCCGCCCGCGCCGCCATGGCGCAGGCCGGACCTGCCGATTTCCTGATCAACAGCGCCGGCATCAACGTGCTGGAAAGCGTGCTGGACATGACTGAGGCCGGCTATGAGGCGGTGCTGGGCATCAACCTGCGCGCCGCGCTGATCTGCTGCCAGGAATTTGCCCGCGCCCGCGTCGTGGCGGGCGGTGGCGGCGCCATCGTCAACATCACCTCGATCGCCGGCCATCGCGGCTTTCAGGACCACCTGTGCTATGCCGCCTCCAAGGCCGGGCTAGAGGGCGCGACCCGCGTCCTGGCCAAGGAACTTGGCCAGCATGGCATCCGCGTGAACGCGGTCGCGCCCACCATCACCCTGACCGAACTGGCGGCCGAGGCCTGGTCGGATGCGGCGAAAAGCCAGCCGATGATGGTGCGCCACCCCCTGAACCGCTTTGCCGAGGCCGACGAGGTCGCGCAGGCCATCGCGCTGCTGCTTTCGAACGACAGCCGCATGGTTTCGGGCGCGGTCCTGCCGGTCGATGGCGGCTTCCTGGCGGTCTAGCGCGGCCTGCACCCAAGGTCCGGCGCGGGCGGTGGAACCGGCGCCGGCCATTGCGGCTTGTCCCCTGGCGCAAACCACGCGCGGACAAGGAAAAACGGCCGCCATGATCGACGAATTTCACCGCATCTTCCTGGGCGACCAGAACCTGAGCTTTGCCTGGGAGGTGTTTCTTCGCACCGTCATCATCTATTTCTACACGCTGGCGCTGATGCGCTGGCTGGGCGGGCGCACGGTGGCGCAGCTTTCCATCGTCGAGTTCCTGCTGGTCATCGCCATCGGCTCGGCCGTGGGCGATTCGCTGTTCTATCCCGATGTGCCCCTGTTGCCGGCCATGCTGGCGATCCTGCTGGTGGCCGGCTTCAACAAGCTGCTGGACGTGGCCATCCTGTCCTCGGACCGGCTGGGCCGCATCTTCGAGGGCCGCCCGCGCATCGTCATCACCGAAGGGCGGGTGCATCTGGACCGCCTGCGCCGGCAGGGCATCGGCATGGGCGAACTTTACCTCAAGCTGCGCGAACACGGCATCGCAGACCTGTCGCATGTCAAGTTCGCCATCCTGGAATCGAACGGCACGCTTTCCGTGCTGACCCATCGGCACGAGGGCGAGGCGGGGCTTTACCAGTCGCCGGCTTTGCCCAGCCGCGAAATGATCTGGGCCGAGCGGCGCTGACCGCCCCGCAGCCCGACCGCGGCGCGCCTTTTCCCGCATAGCCGGCCCCGACCCCGGCGGGGCCCCCGGTTTCATCGCCCCCGCCCGCGGCTGCGGCGACAAGTGAGTTGCATTCGGCGCCGGGCGCCGCTTACTGTCAAGGGGCGGAACAAAGACCAATAGGGAAACAGGGAGCCCGCATCGTGACAGCAGACCCCGGCAACGATGCTTTCGTTGTCTTCGACCATGTCCAGAAAAGCTATGACGGCCAGACGCTTGTGGTCAAAGACCTGAACCTGGCCATCGGCAAGGGCGAATTCCTGACCATGCTTGGCCCGTCCGGTTCGGGCAAGACCACCTGCCTGATGATGCTGGCCGGGTTCGAAACCGCCACCCATGGAGAGATCCGCCTGGACGGCCGCAACATCAACGACGTGCCGCCCCACAAGCGCGGCATCGGCATGGTGTTCCAGAACTACGCCCTGTTTCCGCATATGAGCGTCGGCGAAAACCTGTCCTTCCCGCTGGAAGTGCGCGGCATGGGCAAGGCCGAGCGCGAGACGCGCGTGGCCCGCGCGCTGGACATGGTGCAGATGGGCCGGTTCAAGAACCGCCGCCCGGCGCAGCTTTCGGGCGGCCAGCAGCAGCGCATCGCCCTGGCCCGCGCGCTGGTCTTCGATCCCAAGCTGGTCTTGATGGACGAACCCCTGGGCGCGCTGGACAAGCAGTTGCGCGAGCACATGCAGTTCGAAATCAAGGCCCTGCACGACCGGCTGGGCATCACCGTGGTCTATGTGACCCACGACCAGGGCGAGGCGCTGACAATGTCGGACCGCATCGCCGTCTTCGACGATGGCCGGATTCAGCAGCTTGCCGCGCCGCCGGTGCTTTACGAGCAGCCCGAAAACAGCTTTGTCGCCGGGTTCATCGGCGAAAACAACGCGCTGCGCGGCACGATCGAGCAGTTGCAGGGCGACAAGGCGCTGGTGCGGCTGGGCAATGGCGAACTGATCGACGCCACCGCCGTCAACATCCGCGAGGTTGCGCAGACCACCACCGTCTCGATCCGGCCCGAGCGCGTCGAGTTCAAGCCCGATCTGATGCCCCAGGGCGCACACACGATCGAGGCGCAGGTGCGCGACGTGATCTATATGGGCGATATCCTGCGGGCGCGGCTGCATGTCGCCGGCCAGGACGATTTCGTGATGAAATACCGCAATACGCTGGGCCAGGTGAAACTGTCGCCCGGCGAGACGATACGGATCGGCTGGCACCCCGAGGATGCCCGCGCCCTTGATCCGGTGTGAACGTGCATCAAAAGCAAGGAACCAGGGAGTTATGATGAAACGCACGCTGATACTGACCTCTGCGCTGGTCGCCATCGCCGCCACGGCGCAGGCGCAGGACAAGCAGGTCAACCTGTTGTCCTGGGGCGGTGCCTATGGGCGCAGCCATGTGGAAGCCTATGTCAAGCCGTTCGAGCAGCAGACGGGGATCAAGGTCCAGGTCTCGGATGCCGACAACCCCGCAACCCCGGTCAAGGCCCAGGTCGAAGCCGGCAACGTCACGATCGACGTCGCTTCGGTGGAATATGCCGATGCGGTGCGGCTTTGCGACGAAGGGCTGCTGGAAGAGTTCGACCCGTCGATCCTGCTGCCCACCGCCGACGGCACCTCGGCCGAGGATGACTTCATCGAGGGCGCGATCACCGAATGTTTCGTGGGCACGGATGTCTATTCGATGATCCTGGCCTATGACGACAGCAAGTTCCCCGATGCCAAGCCCGCCGGGGCGGCCGATTTCTTTGACACGGCCAAGTTCCCCGGCAAGCGCACCATGCGCAAGGGCGCCAAGTTCAACCTGGAATTCGCGTTGATGGCCGACGGTGTCGCGGCCGACCAGGTCTATGAGGTGCTGGGCACCCCCGAAGGCGTGGACCAGGCTTTTGCCAAGCTTGAAACCATCAAGAACGACGTCATCTGGTGGGAAGCCGGCGCCCAGCCGCCGCAGCTTCTGGCCGATGGCGAGGTGACGATGGCCTTTGCCTTCAACGGCCGGATCTTCAATGCGGCCCAACAAGAGGGCAAGCCCTTCAACATCGTCTGGGACGGCCAGATCTACGAGATGGAAGGCTGGGTCGTGCCCAAGGGCGCCCCCAACCCCGAGGCGGCCAAGGAGTTTATCGCCTTCTCGACCGCGCCCGAGCAGCAGGCCCGCGCCGCCGAGTTCATCAGCTATGGCCCGCCCCGCACCTCGGCCGCGGCCTTGGTCGGCAATATCGAGGGGACCGACGTGCCGATGGGTCCGAATCTGCCCACCTATGCCGCGAACCTGGAAAATGCGCTGGCCTCGAACCTGGATTTCTGGGTCGATCACGATGCCGAATTGCAGGAACGCTTCAACGCCTGGCTGGCGAACTGACGCATCGGACCCGCGGCGGGCGGACCCCGCCGCGGCCATCTGCACGCCGCAGGCCGCCCAAGAGCCGCAAGCACCAACGGGAGCAGACGATGAAAACCGGGCCGATCCTGATCCCGGCGCCATGCCGGCCCTGGGGTCCAGGAACTGCCCGCCCCCGATGATCCGGCTGGGGTTGCCCCCGGCCACCCCGCGGCCCCCAGGTTCCGGGCCGCGGCTTCGACCCATGGATTGCCCGACGAAGGACCAAGATGGCCAATGCGCTTGACCCCCATGCTGCCATCGTGACCAAGGCCGGCGGCCTTGACCGGCAAGGCACGCTGCGAACCGCGGACGGCCGCCCGTTAAAGGCGGCCCTGGCGCGCAGTTCGCGCCGGGCAAGGCGGCGCGCGTTCTTCCTGGTTCTGCCGCTGCTGCTGTTCGTGCTGATCACCTTTGTCCTGCCGATCGGGCAGATGCTGCAACGCTCGGTCAAGAATGACGGCTTTTCAGCCAACATGCCGCAGCTAACGGCCTGGTTCCACGACAACCCGCGCGGCACCCAGCCCGACGACGCGGCCTGGGCGGCCTTGGCCGCCGATCTGGCCGCCGCCGCCCAGGCGCGCACCATCGGCGTCGTCGGCACCCGCATCAATTACGACATGCCGGGCACGCGTTCGCTGTTCACCTCGGCCGGGCGCAAGGCGCGGGGCGGCATCGACCCGCCCTATCGCCAGGCGATCCTGGACATGGACGAGACATGGGGCGATCCGAAACTGTGGTCGGTGATGCGGATGGCCGCCTCGCCCTATACCGCGAACTTCTATCTTGCGGCGGTGGACCGCACGCGCGACGACCAGGGCCAGATCACCGCCGTGCCCGAGCAGCAGCAGATCTATGTCAAGCTGTTCATGCGCACCTTCTGGCTGTCGCTGGCCATTACCGCCACGACCTTCCTTCTGGGCTTTCCGGTGGCGCATCTGCTGGCCACCCTGCCGATGCGGCAATCGAACCTGCTGATGATCCTGGTGCTTTTGCCATTCTGGACATCGCTGCTGGTGCGCACCACCTCGTGGATCGTGCTGTTGCAGCAGCAGGGCGTGGTCAACGACATGCTGGTCTGGCTGGGGCTGATCGGCAACGGGCAGCGATTGCAGATGATCTTCAACCAGACCGGCACGATCATCGCCATGACCCATATCCTGCTGCCCTTCATGATCCTGCCGCTTTATTCGGTGATGCGCACCATCAACCCGTCCTATGTGCGCGCCGCCCGCAGCCTGGGCGCGACAAGCTGGACCGCGTTTCGCCGCATCTATTTCCCGCAGACCCTGCCGGGACTGGGGGCGGGGGCGCTTTTGGTCTTCATCCTGGCGGTCGGCTATTACATCACGCCGGCGCTGGTCGGCGGCGCGTCCGGGCAACTGATTTCCAACATGATCGCGATGCACATGACGCAGACGCTGAACTGGTCCATGGCGGCGGCGCTGGCCGCGCTGCTGCTGGCCGGGGTCCTGATCCTTTACTGGGTCTATGACCGGCTTGTCGGCATCGACAACCTGAAACTGGGATAATCGCCATGGCGCTTCCGACTTACGCCTCGCCGCTGGAGAAGGTCTGGCATTATGCCTATCTGGCGATCTGCGCCGCGATCTTCTTTTTCCTGATCGCGCCCATCGTCGTGGTGATCCCGCTGTCCTTCAACGCCGAGCCTTACTTCACCTTTACCGACAAGATGCTGTCCCTGGATCCCGAGGGTTATTCGCTGCGCTGGTATGACAGCCTGCTGACCTTTGGCATGGCGCGGCCGGATGCGCCGCGCGACCTGACCTGGTGGGCGGATGCCTGGCAGAACGCGAAATGGGTCAATGCGGCGAAAAGCTCGATCATCATCGGCGTCTTCTCGACGCTGGTCGCCACGGTCCTGGGCACCCTGGCCGCGCTTGGCCTGTCGCGGCCCGAGATGCCCTGGCGTCGCGCGATCATGGCCATCCTGATCTCGCCCATGATCGTGCCGATCATCATCACCGCGACGGGGATGTTCTTCTTTTACTCGAACCCCTGCGAGCCGCTGACCTGGATCGGGCTGGATCCGCAATGCGGCCGGCTGGCGGGCACCTATCTGGGGGTGATCCTGGCCCATGCGACGCTGGGCATTCCCTTCGTCATCATCACGGTGACGGCGACGCTGGTCGGCTTTGACCAGTCGCTGAACCGGGCGGCGGCCAGCCTGGGCGCCAATCCGCGCACCACCTTTTTCCGCATCACCATGCCGCTGATCCTGCCGGGGGTGATCTCGGGGGCGCTGTTCGCCTTTGTCACATCGTTCGACGAGGTGGTGGCGGTGCTGTTCATCGCCGGCCCCGACCAGCAGACCATTCCCCGCCAGATGTGGAACGGCATCCGCGAACAGATCAGCCCGGCCATTCTGGCGGTGGCGACGTTGCTGGTCATCTTTTCCATCGCGCTTCTGACCACGGTCGAACTGTTGCGCCGCCGGTCGGAACGGCTGCGCGGCCTGACGCCCCGCTGACCACGGAACGCCGCCTTGGCCGGGCGGCGTTTCCGCGTCAGGGCAGGACCGCGAGCCAGAACCAGACGGTCAGCACCGAAAGCGCGGTCGCCACCAGCACGGCCGAGGCCGAGACGCGCTTGGCCACCCCGTAAAGCGCGGCGAAGATATAGGCATTGACCCCCGGCGGCATGGCGGCGGTCAGCACGGCCGAACGCATCTCGGCCAGGTTCAGCGCGAACAGCTTGCCCAGGCCAAAGGTCACGGCCGGATGCAGCAGCAGCGACGCGCCGCAGCACAGGGCGATGGCCCGCGCCTCGCCTTCGGGCCGATAGCGGTAAAGCACGCCGCCCAGCCCGAACAGGGCGGCCGGCAGCGCGGCGTTGGATATCATCTTCACCGCCGCCCAAAATCCCTGGGGCAGCACCAGCCCGGCCTGCATGGACAGGTTTACGGCAAAGCCGCACAGGATGCCGATGACCAGCGGCGTGTGCAGCACCCCCGACAGCGCCCGCAGCGCCACCCCGCCCAGCGACAGGTTCTGGCCGCGCGCGCGCACGAATTCCATCGCGGTGATGCCAAAGGTGTACAGCAGCGGCGAATGGATCGAGATGATGGTGAAATTGCCCAGCACCGCCTCGGGGCCATAGGCGCGTTCGGTGATCGGTACCCCCAGCAGCAGCGAGTTCGAGAACAGGCAGACGAAGCCGATGGCGATGGCATCCTCGGCCGGGCGGCGCAGCCAGTAAAGCGAAAGCGCGGTCCCCAGGGCAAAGGACAGCAGCGCGCCGCTGTAAAAGGCCAAAAGCAGCAGCGGCTTGTAATTCGCGCCCAGGTCCAGCCCGGCGATGGCGCCAAACAGCAGCACCGGCAGCGCGAAGTTCTGGGCAAAGCGCATCACCCCATCGACCGCGACCTCGGACAGCCACTTGCGCCAGCAGACCAGATAGCCGAAGCCGACCACCAGAAAGACCGGCAGGATGACGTCGAACAGCGCCGTCATGCCATGTCGATCCTCATGCCGTCATAGGCGGGCACGACGTTTTCCGGCGTTTCGCGCATGACCGCGTCATAATCCAGGTCGATATGCATGTTGGTGATCACCCCCCGCGCGCAGCCCGAGCGCGCGATCCATTCCAGCGTCAGCGCCAGATGGGCATGGCTGGGATGAGGAATGCGCCGCAGCGCGTCGCAGATGAACACATCGCAGCCCATGATCACCGGCCAGGCGTCTTCGGGGATGGCCAGGACGTCGGGCAGGTAAACCAGGCTTGGGCCGGTTCCGCCGAGGCGAAAGCCAAGCGCATTCATGTCGCCATGTTCGACCTGGAACGGCGCGACCTCGATCCGGCCGCCCGCGCCGTCGATGGCAAAGGGACCGTCAAGCGCCTGCAAGTCGCAGACCGGCGGATAGGACGAGCCGGGCGGCGTTTCGAAAATATAGCCGAAGCGGGCCTTCAGCGCGGCCGCGGTGGGCGCATCGGCCCAGGCCGGCATCCGTCGGCGGGTGTTGAACACGACCTGCCGCAGGTCGTCGATGCCGTGGATATGATCGGCATGGGCATGGGTATAGGCGACGGCGTCCAGCTCTCCGACCCCGGCATCCAGAAGCTGCGCCACCAGATCGGGGCCGGTGTCGATCAGCAGCCGGGTAATGCCCCCGTCGCCCAGCCGCTCGACCAGAAGCGAGCAGCGGCGGCGGCGGTTGCGCGGGTTCGACGGATCGCATTCGCCCCAGCGGCCGCCCAGCCGCGGCACCCCCCCCGAGGAGCCGCAGCCGAGGATGGTGGCGCGGATCATGCCGCGGCCTTGGAAAACAGCCGCTCGAAATTGCGCGTGGTCAGCTCGGCGAATGCCTGCGGGGTCATGGCCAGGGCTTCGGCCCCGACCCTGGCGGTATGGGCGACATAGGCCGGCTCGTTGCGCTTGCCGCGATGGGGCGGGGGGGCCAGATAGGGCGCATCGGTCTCGACCAGGATGCGGTCGCGGGGCGCTGCGGCAAAGATTTCGCGGATCTCGGTCGAGCGCGGAAAGGCCGCGATGCCCGACATGGACAGGTATAGCCCCAGGTCCAGCGCCGCGCGCGCCAGTTCTGCGCCGCTGGTATAGCAATGCATGACGCCGGTGAAGGCGCCGGCGCGATATTCCTCGGTCAGGATACGGGCCATGTCCTGATCCGCGTCGCGCGAATGCACGATCAGCGGCAGGCCGGTGCGGCGCGCCGCCTCGATATGGATGCGCAGGCTTTCGGCCTGCACCGCGGCGCTGTCGGCGGTGTAATGATAGTCCAGCCCGGTTTCGCCGATGCCGACGAAACGCGGATGACGCGACAGGGCGACCAGCTCCTCGACCTTGGCCATGGGTTCTTCTGCGGCATGCATCGGATGGGTGCCCGCGGCGTAAAAGACGCCGGAATGCGCCTCGGCGATGGCGCGCACCAGCGGTTCATGGCGCAGGCGGGTGCAGATGGTGACCATGCGGGTCACGCCGGCGGCATGGGCGCGGGCGACCAGTTCGGCATGTTCGCCATCGAAATCGGGAAAATCCAGGTGGCAATGGCTGTCCACCAGGATGGGAAGATCGGGTTCGGACATCGGCGGCTTCCGTCAGGCGGCAGGCTGGTTTGCCAGCCCCACCAGCATATCCAACACCAGCGCGGAAGGGTCAAGGTTGACCGCCCGCCCGGCGCGGGCGCGGGCCGACAGTTCGGCCTGGGCTGTCGCCCAACGCCGTGCCGCGGCCGGATCGGGGGCGATGCGGCTCAGCACCGCGGCTTCGCCTTCGGCGGCCTCGGGCAGGGGGGCGCCCAGAAGGCCGGCGCGCGCGGCGCGCGTCAGGAAGCGGTCAAGCAGCGTGACGACCAGGTCGAAGGGATCGCCCTCGGCCCCGGCGCGGGCGGCGGCCCGTTCGGCCAGGGCCGCGGCGACGCGGCGGTCCATGCGGGGATGTTCCGCGAAAAGCCCGACGATCTGTCGGTAAACTGCCAGCCCGTCCTGCCCGGCCAGCCGCAACGCCTCGCCGATCGAGCCGGCGGACAGTGCCGCAAGCGCCGCCGCGTCGTGGTCCAGCCCCAATTCGTGCAGCACCAGGCCCATATCCGCGGCGTCCAGCGGATGCAGCCGCACTTCCCGGCAGCGCGAGCGGATGGTCGGCAAAAGCCGGGCCGGCTGATGCGCGACCAAAAGCAGGATCGCATCCTGCGGCGGTTCTTCCAGCAGCTTCAGCAGCGCATTGGCGGCGGCCGGGTTCATCTCGTCGGCCGCATCGACGATGGCGACGCGCCGCCCGCCCTCGGCCGCGCTCATGTGGAAAAAGCCCTGAAGGCGGCGGATTTCGTCCACGGTGATCTCGGCACGCAGGCGCAGGGTCTTTTCGTCGACCGGGCGCCGGACCAGGTGCAGCCGCGGTTCGGACAGGGCGCGGATGCGGCGGATGACCGGGTCGTCCGGGGGCGCTGTCAGGTCGGCGGTGGCCGCGCCGCTTAGCAGCCATTTCGCGATGCACCAGGCCAGGGTGGCCTTGCCGGTGCCGCGCGGCCCCGAGATCAGCCAGGCATGGTGCAGCCGCCCCGCGCGCGCGGCCGCCAGGAAATCTGCGACCGCGCCGTCCTGGCCGATGATCCGCGTCGCTTCGCGCGGATGGGGGGCGCCCGGCACGCGGTCGGGCTCGGGCAGCGGCTCGTCGTCCCGGTCGGATCTTTTCATTCCAGCGCCTCCAGCACGCGGGCGGCGATGTCATCTTCGGTGCCGCGGCCATCGATGATGCGGATGCGGTCGGGGCATTCGGCGGCCAGCGCCAGAAAGCCCGCCCGTAGCCGGCGCTGGAAATCGACGCCCAGCCCTTCGAAGCGATCCTCGGCCCCGCCGCGGGCCTGGCCGCGGGCCAGCGCCACGGCCGGGTCGATGTCGATAAGAAAGGTGCGGTCGGGTTCGATGCCGATGGTGAGCCGGTGCAATTCTTCGACCAGATGGCGTAGGTCGGCGCGGGCTACGCCCTGATAGACGCGGCTGGAATCGGCAAAGCGGTCGGTGACGATCCAGGCGCCGCGGTCCAGCCCCGGACGGATCAGCCGTTCGACATGATCGCGGCGGGCGGCGGTGAACAGCAGCAACTCGGTCTCGGGGGACCAGCGTTCGCCGCGCCCCTCGACCAGCAGGCGGCGGATTTGCTCAGCGCCCTCGCTGCCGCCGGGTTCGCGGGTCAGCAGCGTCTCGGTGCCGCGCGCGTTCAACGCTTGCGCCAGCCGCCGCGCCTGGGTGGATTTTCCCGAACCGTCGATGCCTTCGAAGCTGATGAACATGGGCCGGTCGCGCGTCAGTTCCGCACCGCCTGGATGGCCTTGTGGCCCAGGCGGAACGCCGCGCCCTGCATGCGGCCCAGCACGCCGGTGCGGGCCACGTCGCTGGCGGCGAGAAGCGGCAGGCGCGACTGGCCGGCGCCGGGGATGTTCACCACCAGCTCGCCCAAGCGGTCGCCCTTGGTGATCGGGGCCTCGATCGGGCCGCGGAACACGGCCTCGGCGGTGACGCCGGATTGCGATCCGGCGGGGATCAGCACCCGGACGCCATCGACGGTCGTCAGCCCCACCTTGCCCTGGCCGCCCAGCCAGACCGGGGCCTGGGCCACGATTTCACCCTGGGGAATGATGGTTTTCATGGTGAACTGGCGATAGGCCCAATTGACGATGCGCTCGGCCTCTTCGGCGCGGGCACGGTCGCTTTGCAGCCCCGAGATCACAAAGATGACCCGCCGGTCGCCCTGAACGGCCGAGCCGACAAGGCCGTAGCCCGCCTCTTGCGTGTGGCCGGTCTTCAGCCCGTCGGCGCCGATCCCAAGCTTCAGCAGCGGATTGCGGTTGAAGCGGTTGGCGGGGGCGCGGTCGTCGAAACGGTATTCCTCGATCGCGAAGCTCCGATAGAGGTCGGGAAAATCGCTGATCAGCCGCTGCGCCAGGATGCCCAGGTCGCGGGCCGACATACGATGCCGCGGATCGGGCCAGCCGGAAGCATTGGCAAAGGTCGAATGCGTCAGCCCCAGCGCCTTGCCGCGCTCGGTCATCTGGCGGGCAAAGGCTTCTTCGGTGCCGGCAAGACCTTCGGCCACCACCACGCAGGCATCGTTGCCGGAAAGCACGATGATGCCCTTGATCAGCTCCTCGACCGTGGGGCGGTCCTGTTCGTTCAGGAACATGGTCGAGCCCTGCATCTGCCGCGCCTTGGTCGAGACGGGCAGCCGGGTGTCGGATTGCACCCGGCCTTCCTCAAGCGCCTCGAACAGCATGTAGACGGTCATCAGCTTGGACATCGACGCCGGGGGCAGCGGCTCGTCGGCGTTCTTTTCCATCAGCACAGTGCCCGTCGCCACGTCATAGACCCAGGCCGCGCGGGCATTGGTGTCAAAAGCCCGTGCCGGCAGCGCAAGCAGCATGACCAGAGCGAAGATGCGGAACGTCAGAGCGCGCATGGATAATCCTTGAGCTGTCGCCTTTGGCCCCATGGTTAGCGCAGCCGGCCAACCCCCGCAACGCCAGCCGGCGGCCCGTGCCGCGCAAGTGAACGCCGGCCTTTGCCTAATAGCTGCGGATCAAGCCCACCAGCCGGCCCTGGACGCGCACCTTGTCTTCGGGCAGGACGCGGGTTTCATAGGCGGGGTTGGCGGCTTCCAGCGCGATCATGCCACCCTTGCGGCGATAGCGTTTCAGCGTCGCTTCGTGACCGTCGACCAGGGCGACGACGATGTCGCCGTTTTCAGCCGTGTCCTGTTCGCGGATGACCACGACGTCGCCGTCGTTGATGCCGGCGTCGATCATCGAATCGCCCCGCACCTCCAGCGCATAATGCCGGTCCTGGCCGGAAAGCATCGAGCCGGGCACGGCGATGTGATGCGACACTTCCGATATCGCCTCGATCGGGACGCCGGCGGCGATGCGGCCCATCACCGGCAATTCGATGGCCGATACAGAAATCTCCATCGCGCCGCGGGGCAGCGGGGCGGCGCGGTCGGGGACGGCGCCGTCGATCACGCGGGGCTGGAAGCCCGATCCCTTGCTGAGGCTGTCGGGCAGGCGGACGATTTCCAGCGCTCGGGCGCGATGCGGCAGGCGGCGGATGAACCCGCGTTCTTCAAGGGCGGTCACGAGGCGATGAATTCCCGATTTCGAGCGCAGGTCCAGCGCGATTTTCATTTCGTCGAACGAAGGCGGCACCCCGTCGCGGGCCATGCGGGCCTGAATGAATTCAAGAAGCTGGATCTGTTTCCTGGTCAGCATGCTCTGCCCCCGATCTGCTGCGGCCGCCGTTATGTTCGTCGAATGTTCTAGCGCGGCCAATCCCTTGCGTCAATCACTATGGCGATTCGGGTAAATTTCCGGTTAACGCGCTTAGAGCGGCAGGTAGCTCATGCGTTCGCCGGCCTTGCGGGCCGGATCATGGGCGGGACGGACAAGCAGCGCATCGGCCTCGGCCAGCACCCACAGCCGGGCGGAATCCTGGTCGTCGAAGGGCTCGATCAGCGGCAGCGCGTCGCCTGCGGCAAGCCGGGCGCGCAGATAGTGCTGGCGGTCGCCTTCGGGGGCCAGATCGCGGGCCAGGACGGCTTGCAGGATCGCCGGTCCCGGCGGCAGGCCCTGCATGGCGCGGATCAGCGGCTGCATGAACAGCTTGGCGCAAACGACGGCAGAGACCGGATTGCCCGGCAGGCCAAGCATCGCGGCCGTCCCGATGCGGCCGGCCATCAGCGGCTTGCCCGGCCGCATCGCCAGCTTGTAGAACGCCCGCTCCATGCCCAGGTCGGCCGCAACCTTTCCGATCAGGTCGTGATCGCCGACCGAGGCCCCGCCGATGGTCACGATCAGGTCGCAGCCCTGCGCCTGGGCAAAGCGGTCGCGCAGGCTTTCCTCGGTATCGCGGGCCAGCGGCAGGACGACGGGCTCGGCCCCGGCCTCGCGCGCCAGGGCCGCGATGGCGAGATCGTTCGAGCTGATGATCTGTCCGGGCGCCGGCATGCTTCCGGGGGGAACCAGCTCGTCGCCGCCGGCCAGCACCGCGACGCGGGGGCGGCGGGCGACCGTCAGCCGCGGCACGTTCATCGCCGCGGCAAGCGCCAGGTCGGCGGGGCGAAGCGGGCGCTGCGGCTGAAACGCCGATCCCTGCGTGAAATCATTGCCCTTGGCGCGGATGTTGTGGCTGTGGCCCGGCTCGGCCACGGTAATGCGGTGGCCGTCGCGCTGGACCAGTTCCTGCATCACCACGCGGTCATAGCCCGCCGGCACGGGGGCGCCGGTAAAGATGCGGATGGCGCTGCCGGGCGGCGTGTCGCCTTCATAGGGCTGGCCCGCGGCGGCGGTGCCGATCACCGGCAGGGGACCGGGCAGGTCGGCCGAGCGCAGCGCATAGCCATCCATGGCGGCAGCGTCGAAGGGCGGCTGGGTCAGCCGCGCCATTGCCGGCGCGATCAGGGCGCGGCCAAGCGCCTGTTCCAGCGCGATCTCTTCGGGCTCGGGCGGGCGGGCCAGGGCCAGGACGCGGGAACGGGCTTCTTCGACGCTGATCATTCTATCCCCTTCAGGGCGCGCGAAAGGCGCCCGATTTGCCGCCGGTCTTGGACAGCAGGCGGACACCTTCGATCCGCATGTCCTTTTGCGCGGCCTTGAGCATGTCGTAAACGGTCAGGCAGGCGGTCGTGACGGCGGTCAGCGCCTCCATCTCGACCCCGGTCTTGCCGGCGGTCTTGACCGTGGCGGTGATGCGGATGCCGGGCAGGGCGGGGTCGGCCGCCAGTTCGACCGAGACCTTGGTGATCGGCAGCGGATGGCAAAGCGGGATCAGGTCCGCGGTGCGCTTGGCACCCATGATGCCGGCCAGCCGCGCCACGCCCATCACGTCGCCCTTGGCCGCGCCGCCCTGGGCCAGCGCCAGCGTCTCGGGGGCCATGATCACCACGCCCTCGGCCACCGCCTCGCGCGCGGTTTCGGGCTTGTCCGAGACATCGACCATATGCGCCTGGCCCTGGGCGTCGAAATGCGTCAGGCTCATGCGGCAAGTCCCAGGATCTGGCGGGTGGCGCCGGTCACGTCCTGCTGGCGCATCAGGCTTTCCCCGATCAGGAAGCGCCGGATCCCGGCCTCGGCCATGCGGTTCAGGTCGGCAGGCGTGAAAAGCCCGCTTTCGCAGACCAGGTCGCGATCCGCGGGCACATGCGGCGCCAGGTCCAGCGTCGCGTCCAGGCTGACCTCGAAGGTCTTGAGATTGCGGTTGTTCACCCCGATCAGCGGCGATTTCAGGCGCAGGGCGCGGTCCAGTTCGGCGCGGTCGTGCACCTCGACCAGCGCATCCATGCCCCAGTGAAAGGCCGCGTCCTCTAGTTCGGCGGCCAGGGCGTCATCGACCGAGGCCATGATGATCAGGATGCAATCGGCGCCCCAGGCGCGCGCCTCGGCCACCTGATAGGGATCGTAAAGGAAATCCTTGCGCAGCACCGGCAGGTCGCAGGCATCGCGGGCGGCGGTCAGGAACTCGGGCGCGCCCTGGAAGCTGGGGCCGTCGGTCAGCACCGAAAGGCAGGCGGCACCCCCGGCCTGATAGGCGCGGGCCAGCGCGGGCGGGTCGAAATCCGGGCGGATCAGGCCCTTGGAGGGGCTGGCCTTCTTGATCTCGGCGATCAGCGCGTGGCCGGTCGCAGCCTTGGCCTCCAGCGCGGCGGCAAAGCCGCGCGGCGGGGTGGCGGCACGGGCCGCGGCCTCGATGCCGGCCAGCGGCCGGGCGGCCTTGGCCGCGGTGATTTCGTCAAGCTTGTAAGCCCGGATGCGGTCGAGAATATCCATGACGCAGCTTTACCCCGCGACGGTCGTTTCGGAAAGGGCCCAGTCGATCGGCGGCTCGCCCCGCGCCGTCAGCCACGCGTTCATCCGGCTGAAGGGACGCGAGCCGAAAAAGCCGCGCCGCGCCGACAAGGGCGAGGGATGGGCGCTTTCGATCAGTAGGTCCTGGGGGCGCGGCAGCCCGGCCATGGCCTTTTGCGCCTGTGCGCCCCAAAGGATAAAGGCCAGCGGCCGTTCGGCCTGCGCCAGGATGACGGCTTGGCGCGCCAATTTGTCCCAGCCCCATTTCGCATGGGCGCCGGCCTGGCCGGGCGGGACGGAAAGCGACGAGTTCAACAGCAGCACGCCTTGCCGCGCCCAATGGCCCAGGTCGCCATTGGCTGGCGCGGCGCCGATGTCGTCGCGCATCTCGGCATGGATGTTGCGCAGCGAACGCGGCAGCGCGGTTTCCGGCGTCACCGAAAAGGCCAGCCCATCGGCATGGCCCGGCGTGGGATAGGGGTCCTGTCCCAGGATGACCGCGCGCACCTGCTGCGGAGCGGTCAGTTCCAGCGCGGCGAAGACGCGGCCGGGGCCGGGCAGCCAGTCGCATCCGCTGAGCCGGGCGGCGATGGCGGGCCAATCCTCGCTGAAAAACGGCAGGCCGGCCCAGCGGTCCGGGATGCGCGGATCAGGCATCGGGCTCGGGTGCGCCGACGCGGGCGGCAAGCGCCGCAAGCTTGGCGCCTGCCTTGCCGCTGTCGATGGAATCGCGGGCGATCTCGGCCCCTTCGCGCAGCGAGGCGGCCCGGCCCGCGATCAGCAGCGCGGCGGCGGCGTTCAGCAGCACGGCGTCGCGATAGGCGCCCGGCGCGCCGTCCAGCAGCCCCCGCAGCGCCGCGGCGTTCTGCGCCGGGTCGCCGCCCAGGATGGCGTCGAACGGGTGGACGGGCAGGCCGGCATCCTCGGGCGAGATCTGGAATTCGGTGATTTCGCCGTCTTTCAGTTCGGCCACCCAGGTCGGCTCGGCGATGGAAATTTCGTCGGTGCCGTCGCCGCCATGCACCAGCCAGGCGGCCTCGCTGCCCAGTTCCCGCAGCGTCTCGGCCATCGGCCGGTTCCAGACCCGGTCGAAGGTGCCGGTCAGCTGCCGCTTGACCAGGCCGGGATTGGTCATCGGCCCCAGCAGGTTGAAGATCGTCCGCGTGCCCAGTTCCGCGCGCGCCGGGCCGACATGGCGCATGGCGGGGTGATGCACCGGCGCCATCATGAAGCAGATGCCGGTCGCGGCCAGCGCCGCCTGGGCCAGTTCCGGCGTGGCCATGACGTTCAGGCCAAGATGGGTCATCGCATCGGCCGAGCCGGATTTCGACGACAGGTTGCGGTTGCCGTGCTTGGCGACCGGCACGCCCGCGCCCGCCACGACAAAGGCCGTGGCGGTCGAGATGTTCAGCGTGCCCTTGCCGTCGCCGCCAGTGCCGACGATGTCCATGGCGCCCTGGGGCGCCTTGATGCGGTTCATCCGCGCGCGCATGGCGCGGGTGGCGGCGGCCATTTCCTCGACCGTTTCGCCGCGCACGCGCATGGCCATCAGCAGGCCGCCGATCTGGGCGGGGGTGGCCGCGCCCTCGAACAGCGCGCCGAATGCCGCCTCGGCCTCGGTCCCGGTCAGCGGGCGGCTGGCGGCCAGGCCGATCAGCGGGCGGATGTCGGTCGGCGCGCTCATGCGGCGCGGTCCAGGTTCGAGCAGCGGCGCAGGAAGTTGCGGATCATGTCGTGGCCGTATTCCGAGGCGATGCTTTCGGGATGGAACTGCACCCCCTCGACCGACAGGGTGCGGTGCATCAGCCCCATGATCGTGCCGTCCGCCGCGGTGGCGGTGACGCGCAGGCAGTCGGGCAGGCTTTCCGGTTCCACCGCCAGCGAATGATAGCGTGTCGCGGTCAGCGGCGAGGGCAGGCCCGTGAACACCCCGGTGCCGTCATGGCTGATCGCGTCGGCCTTGCCATGCACGATGCGGCCGGCGCGCACCACCTTGCCCCCGAACGCCTCGCCGATGGCCTGGTGGCCCAGGCAGACGCCCAGCAGCGGCACGCCCTTGTCCGCCGCCGCCCGGATCAGCGGCACGATGATCCCGGCATGGGCCGGATCGCAGGGGCCGGGCGAAATCACGATGCCCTGCGCGCCCATCCCCAGCGCCTCGTCGACGCTTAGCGCGTCGTTGCGGCGCACGACGACCTCGGCCCCGGCCTCGCCCATGTAATGCACCAGGTTCCAGGTGAAGCTGTCGTAATTGTCGATGAGCAGGATCATGGCGGGTGCCTTGCATTGGGGGGTGAACCCCGGAAAATCTGCGGCTATAGATGGGCTAAAGCCCCGCTGCGGGTCAAGACCGCGGGCAAGAAAAACCGTGGCGGGGGCGGCAATCGGCGAGACGGGCAAAGGCTGGGCGTGGGCATGGCGAAAGGGTTTGCGACAGGTCTGATTCACGGCGCGCTGGCTTGCGGCGCGGCGCTGGTCGGGCTGTCGCTGGCGCTGCCGCAACCGCCGCGCCCCCAGGCGCCGGACGCCGGCCATACGCCCGCGGCCGAGACGCTGGCCGTCCCCGCCGGTTCCGGCTTTTCGCGCGCCAGCGACATGCAGCCGCAGCCGCCCGCACCCCTGGCGGCCCGCACCCCGCCCCCATCCCCGGCGCCGCCGGCAACGACAACGGGCGAGGCTGCGCCCCTGCCGGCCGAGCGCGCCGCCCTGCGTCCCGATATCCCGGCCAGCGCGCCGGCCGCACCCGAGATGACGGGCCCCGAGGCCGATCCTCTGGACCTGCCCGACCCGGCTTCGGAAGCACCGATCCCGGTGCCGCCGCCCGGCAAGGTAGAGGTGCCGGGGCTGGATCCTGCGCCGGCACGGGCGGCCGCCGCGCCCGCCATGGCGCAGCCGTCGCCCGCCGGGCACGAAACTGCCCCATCCCCACCGGCGGCACAGGCACCCGCCGCGCCTTTGGCCGATGCGGCGGTGCCGGACGCGACGCTGGCGGCCGGGGCCGCGGCGGCCCCAGGCGGCGACGCGACCGCCACCGAACCGCCCTTGTCCCAGCCGCAGGATGCGGCGCAGGCCGGTGCCTCGGGCCAGGGCCGGCCGGGACAGGGACCCGACCTTTCCATGCCGCCCGATTTCGGCGCGCTTCGCCTGACCGACTAGGGTGGCCTTTGGCGCATCGCATCGCGGCCTGTCCCGATCCGATTGTGAACCGCCGGCGGCGGTTGCGGGGCTTTGCGGCACTTGCCGCCGGGCCTTTCGCGCCCTAAAGACTTGCGCTGACTGGCAAGAACAACGGTGGGGCACGGCGACAAGATGCGGGGCAAGGGCAAATCGACCATCGTCTGGTTGCTGATGGGCATGCTGGTTCTGGGACTGGGCGGCTTCGGCGTCACCAACTTCTCGGGCGGCAGCGCCGATATCGGGGCGGTCGGCGATGTCGAGATCTCGGCCCAGGATTATGCCCGCACCCTGCGCGCCGAGATGCAGGATTTTTCCGCCCGCGCCGGCCGCCAGATCAGCGCGGCCGAGGCCAAGGCGATCGGCATCGACCAGGCGGCGCTGGCGCGGCTTTACACCGCCGCCGCGCTGGAGGCCGAGGCGAACCGGCTGGGCGTCTCGGTCGGCGACCGCGCGGTGGCCGAGCAGATCACCGGCATCAGTGCCTTTCAGGGGCTGAGCGGCCAGTTCGACCGGGCGATCTATGCCGATACCTTGCGCCGCGAGGGGCTGCGCGAGGCCGAGTTCGAACACGACCTGCGCATGGACATGGCCCGGCTGATCCTGCAAGACGCCACGCTGGCCGGGGTCAGCGCGCCCGAGCCCGTGGTGGCGCAGACCCAGGGCTGGCTGCTGGAAACCCGCGACATCCATTGGCGCGAACTGACCGCCCAGGATCTGCCGACGCCGGTGGCCCAGCCTGACGAGCCGGCGTTGCAAGCCTGGCACCAGGCCAATGCCGACCGCTTCACCGCGCCCGAGATCCGCAAGATCACCTATGTCTGGCTGACCCCCGAAATGCTGGAGGACCAGGTAGAGGTCGACGAACAGGGGCTGCGCGACCTTTACCAGGACCGGATCGACGAATTCCAGCAGCCCGAGCGCCGCATGGTCGAACGCCTGGTGTTCCCGACCATGGCCGCCGCCGAGGAAGCCAAGGCCCGCATCGACAGCGGCGAGGTCACGTTCGAGCAGCTTGCCGCCGAGCGCGGGCTGAGCCTGGCCGATATCGACCTGGGCGAGGTCGCCAGGGACGACCTGGGCGCAGCCGGCGAGGCGGTCTTTGCGCTGGACGGTCCCGGCGTGGCAGGCCCCGCCGGCTCGGACCTGGGACCGGCGCTGTTTTCCATGAACGCGATCCTGGAGCCGCTGGACATCCCGTTTGAACAGGCGCGCGACGACCTGCGCGTCGAGGCCGCGATCGACCGCGCCCGCCGCCAGATCGAAGAGCGCGCGGGCGAATTTGCCGACCTGCTGGCCGGCGGCGCCACGCTGGAAGACATCGCGCAGGACACGCCGATGAAGCTGGACCGGATCGACTGGGACCAGGGGGCAGAGGCCGATCCGAACGGCATCGACGCCTATCCCGAGTTCCGCGAGCGCGCGGCAGAGCTGACCGAAAAGGACTTTCCCGAACTTTTCGAGGCCGAGGACGGCGCCGTCTTTGCCCTGCGGCTGGACGAGATCGTGCCGCCGACGCTGATCCCCTTTGACGAGGTGCGCGACCAGGTGGCCGAGGACTGGACCCGCAACGAGCTGCATCGCCAATTGCTGGCGCTGGCCGACGAGCAGCGCGTCCAGGCCGAGGCGGCCGCCGATCCGGGCATCGAATCGGCCCCCGCGGCGGCGACCGCCCCGGTCGCCCAGGCGCTTGGCGCGGAAGCGATGGGAGCCGATGCGCCCACGCTTGCGCAGGCGAAGCCGGCCCCCGATCTTGGCCGGCCGGCGACCGCGCTGGCCCGCGGCGGCTTCATCGCCGGCGTGCCGCAAGATGTGGTGACGCAAGCCTTCGAGATCGACGAGGAGGGCGCGACCGAGGTGGTCGATGCCGAAGACCGGGTCTTCCTGGTGACGCTGGACAAGATCCACCCGGCCCGGACCGATGGCGACGAGGCGCGGCAAATCGGCGAGGGTATCTCGGCCCGGCTGGCGGATTCGCTGCGCCAGGACGTCTTCGACTATTTCACCCGCGCGCTTCAGGTCCAGGCCGGGGTGACGCTGAACCAGACCGCCGTGGACGCGGCCGGCGCACAGGTCCAGTAATGGAGATCAGCCCGGATTTCGCCGCATTCGAGCGTGGCTGGGCCCAGGGCCGCAACCAGCTTCTGACCATCCGGCTGGCGGCCGACCTGGATACGCCGGTCAGCCTGATGCTGAAACTGGCCGAGGCCGCGCCCAATTCCTTCATGCTGGAAAGCGTCACCGGCGGCGAGGTTCGTGGCCGCTATTCCTTTGTCGGCATGAAGCCCGACCTGATCTGGGAATGCCGCGACGGCCAGGCGCGCATCAACCGCAATGCCCGCTATTCGGACGAGTTCGCGGCTGACGACCGCCCGGCGCTGGACAGCCTGCGCGCCCTGATCGCGGAAAGCCGGATGGAGATGCCCGAAGGGGTTCCCGCCGGCGCGGCGGGGCTTTTCGGCTATCTGGGCTACGACATGATCCGGCTGGTCGAGCGGCTGCCCGACGTGAACCCGGACCCCCTTGGCCTGCCGGATGCGATGATGATGCGCCCCTCGGTCGTTGCCGTTCTGGACGGGGTCAAGGGCGAGGTGGCGCTTTGCGCGCCCGCCTGGCACGACGCAGACACGCCGGCCCGCGCCGCCTATGCCCAGGCCGCCGAGCGGGTGATGGAGGCGCTGCGCGCCCTGGACCGCCAGCCGAGCGAGCCGCGCGCCCTGGGCCATGACCTGAAGATCGGCGAATTGCGCAGCAATTTCAGCAAGCCCGCCTATCTGGCGGCGGTGGAAAAGGCCAAGGATTATATCCGCGCCGGCGACATCTTCCAGGTGGTGCCCTCGCAACGCTGGGCGATGGATTTCCCGCTGCCGCCCTTTGCGCTTTACCGGGCGCTGCGGCGCACCAACCCGTCGCCCTTCATGTTCTTCCTGAATTTCGGCGGCTTCCAGATCGTCGGCGCCTCGCCCGAGATCCTGGTGCGGCTGCGCGAGGGGCAGGTCACGGTCCGCCCCATCGCCGGCACCCGCCCGCGCGGCGCCACCCCCGACGAGGATCGCGCGCTGGAGGCCGACCTGCTGGCCGATCAAAAGGAACTGGCCGAACACCTGATGCTTCTGGATCTGGGTCGCAATGATGTGGGCCGGGTTGCAAAGACGGGCACCGTCCAGCCGACCGAGCAATTCACCATCGAACGCTACAGCCATGTGATGCATATCGTCTCGAACGTGGTGGGCGAGCTAAACGAGGGCGAGGATGCGCTGTCGGCGCTGCTGGCGGGGATGCCGGCGGGCACCGTTTCAGGCGCGCCCAAGGTCCGGGCGATGGAGATCATCGACGAGCTGGAGCCGGAAAAGCGCGGCGTTTATGCCGGCGGCGTCGGTTACTTTGCCGCCAATGGCGAGATGGACATGTGCATCGCGCTGCGCACCGGCGTCGTCAAGGACGGGCAGCTTTACATCCAGGCCGGCGGCGGCGTGGTCTATGACAGCGACCCCGAGGCCGAGTTTACCGAGACGGTGAACAAAAGCCGCGCCCTGCGCCGCGCGGCCGAGGAAGCGGCGCGATTCGTGCGCGGGAACGGATAGCACCGGCGCGCGGGCCGCGCCGGGGTTGAAACCCGTTCAGTCCCGCCAATAGGGGATGAAGGTGCGGCAAAAGCTTCCCACCGCCATCCCCACCGACAGCGACCCGTCCCGCTGCCCCGCGCCGAATGCCGACACCCCCGCCCCCTCGGCCTTGTTCGCAGGATCAAGGGTGAAGACGATGCCTTGCCCGGCCTGGCGCGGTTTGGGCGTCGCGCGCCAGATCCGGGTCTGGCCCGGCAGGTCCAGCGCCCGCTGGGCGAAATCGCCGGCGGCGCACCAATAGTCGGTGTCGTCCCGGCGCATGCGGTGGGCCACAGCGATCTCGGTCGGGCCGACCTGCGTGGCGATCATGCCGTTCCGTGCGGTAAAGGCCTCTGCCGGCAACGGCAGGATCAATGCGGCAATCAGCATCAGTCGCATCGCAAGTTCCCTCGGAAAAGGCGGCGCGCCTTTGCCCCTGCCTGGCGATGATGCGCCACGCGGCCGGCCTGGGCAATCCGAAAACGGGCCTGGCGCAACCGCCGCGCCGATCAATCCTCGCCGCGATAGGGCTGGACGTATTGCAGCGCCATGTCCCAGGGAAAGAAGATCCAGGTGTCCTGGCTGACCTCGGTCACATAGGTTTCGACCATGGGGCGGCCCTTGGGCTTGGCATAGACGGTGGCGAAATGCGCCTTGGGAAACATGCTGCGCACATGTTCCAGCGTGCGGCCCGAATCGACCAGGTCGTCCACCACCAGGATGCCGTCGCCATCCTGCATCACCGCCGGGTCGGGGGCCTTCAGCACCGCGACCTCGCCGCGTTCCTGGCCGCCCTTGCCGCGATAGGACTTGACCGAGATCGTGTCGATGACCCGCACGTCCAGTTCGCGCGCCACGATCATCGCCGGCACCAGCCCGCCGCGGGTGATGGCCAGGATGGCGCGCCATTCGCGATGTTCCAGCCGCCAGGCCAGGGCGCGGGCATCGCGGTGCAACTGGTCCCAACTGATGTGGAATCCGCGTTCATGGGGCAGGGGGTCGTTCATGCTGGCTCCTAGTGGTTGGCGATCAACAGGACGCCCAGCAGGCCCATGGCGATGCTGGCGGCGCGGTCGATCCAGGTCTTGGCGGCAAAATAGCGCGCGCGCAGGATGGCTGTCGACATCAGAACCGCGACCAGCGCATACCAGAACAGTTCGGTCGCCAGGCAAAGCCCATAGATCAGCGCCTGCCGCCCGACCCCCATCGGTTCGGGAAAGACCGACAGGATCAGGGCCGCATAGAATAGCGCCGGCTTGGGATTGGACAGGTTCAGCGCGATCCCGCCCCAGAACCCTTTCGTGGCGCCGCCGGCCGCCGGCGGCAAGGGCCGGGCCGAGGCGCGCCATAGCGTCCAGGCGAACCACAGCAGGTAGAAGCCGCCAAAGATCTTGAGCGCGACGAACAGCGCCGGATGCAGCCGGAACAGCACCGCCAGCCCGGCCAGCGCGAACAGGCACCACAGCGACGCGCCCGTGGCCAGCCCCAAGGCATAGGGCAGGGCGCGGCGGCGGCCATGCAGAAAGGCGGTCTGGACCGTGGCGATGATCGCCGGTCCCGGCGTCAGGATCGCCAGCGACAGCGCCGAGACAAGCGCGATGACCTGTTCGGCGCTCATCGACGCGGATCAGTCCTTTTTCGTCGTGGCGATGTCGGGGGCGTCCACGGCCTTCATGCCGACGATGTGATAGCCGGCGTCGACATGGTGGGTTTCGCCGCTTACGCCCGAGCCCAGGTCGGACAGCAGATAGACCGCCGACTTGCCCACATCGTCGATGGTGACGTTGCGGCGCAGGGGCGAGTTCAGCTCGTTCCATTTCAGGATATAGCGGAAATCGCCGATGCCGCTGGCCGCCAGCGTCTTGATCGGCCCGGCCGAGATGGCGTTGACGCGGATGCCGTCCTTGCCGAAATCCTCGGCCAGATAGCGCACCGATGCCTCCAACGCGGCCTTGGCGACGCCCATGACGTTGTAATGCGGCATCACCCGTTCCGCCCCGTAATAGGTCAGGGTCAGCATGGCGCCGCCGTTCGTCATCATCGCGCTAGCGCGGCGCGCCACGGCGGTAAAGGAATAGACCGAGATGTCCATGGTCATCAGGAAATTGTCGCGGGTGGTGTCGGCATAGCGGCCGCGCAATTGTTCCTTGTCGGAAAAGCCGATGGCATGGACGATGAAGTCCAGGCTGTCCCAGCGTTCCGCGATGGTCGAGAACAGCCCGTCGATCGACGCCTCGTCGGCCACGTCGCATTCGGCCAGCAGGTCCGAACCGATCTGCGCGGCCAGCGGCTCGACCCGGCGCTTCAGCGCCTCGCCCTGATAAGAGAACGCCAGCTCCGCGCCCTGCTCGGCAAGCGCCCTGGCGATGCCCCAGGCGATGGACTTGTCGTTCGCCAGACCCATGATAAGGCCGCGGCGACCCTTCATCAGCCCATTCCCGCCGTCACTTGACATGATGCTGCCCCTCGCGCTTCTTCGGTTTTCAGCAGGATTAGGACAAGTGCATGGAGGCATCAAGTGTCGGCAAGCAGGCAGCCATGAGCGACCGCAGCGGAATCTTTGCCGGCGACGACCCTTTCGCCATCGCCCGGCGCTGGCTGGCCGAGGCCGAAAAGGTCGAGCCGAACGACGCCAACGCCATCGCGCTGGCCACGGTGGACAGCGCCGGCATGCCCGACGCGCGCATGGTGCTGCTTAAGGAAATCGAGGGGGCGGGGGCGAATGGCGCCTTCGTGTTCTATACCAATTACGAAAGCGCCAAGGCCGGTCAGATCGAGGCGACCGGCACCGCCGCCTTCGTCATGCACTGGAAATCGCTGCGCCGGCAGGTTCGCGTCCGCGGCCATGTCAGCCGGGTCGAGCCGGAACTGGCGGACGCCTATTACGCCTCGCGCGCGTTGCAGTCGCGGATCGGCGCCTGGGCCTCGCGGCAAAGCCGGCCGCTGGCTAGCCGCGGCGCCCTGATGGCCGAGGTGGCGCGCCAGGGAATCAACCTGGGATTGAATCCCGCCCGGCCAGCGCATTGGGGCGGCTATCGAATCCGCCCGGTCCAGATCGAGTTCTGGGCTGATGGGGCGTTTCGGCTGCATGACCGCTTTCGCTGGACAAGGCTTGACTCTGAAAGCGAAAACAACGCCCTGTCGGAAGGGCGGCGAAACTCCGCTCAAAGTTTATGGCAGGTCTGCCGTCTTAGCCCTTGATGCGGGTCCGGGATTTATCCATGGTATGGAAAACCTGACCAATCCGGCTCTGTCTTCGTTCAATGCAGTCGAAGGGATGCGGGACCGGGGCTTCGGGTTGTTTCTGGTTTCCAAAGGGTGATGGGAAGACATGGAAGAAGACGACGGGCAACAACGCAAGATTGCGGGCGTCGTGAAGTGGTTCGATGGCGGCAAGGGCTTTGGTTTCCTGACCGATCCCGATGGCGGCGCCGATATCCTGCTGCATGCCAATGTGCTGAGGAATTTCGGGCAGAGCTCGGTCGCCGAGGGCGCTCATGTCGTTGCCATCGTCCAGACGACGCCGCGCGGCATGCAGGCGGTCGAGGTGCTGGAGATCACGCCGCCGGCCAGCGAGCCGATGCCGGCCATTGCCGACCTGTGCCAGGCCACGCCGGAAGAAATCGCGCAACTGCCGCTTTTGCCGGCGCGGGTGAAATGGTTCGACAAGGCCAAGGGCTTTGGCTTTGCCAATATCTTCGCCGAAAAGGCCGATGTGTTCCTGCATGTCGAGGTCTTGCGCCATTCCGGCTTTGCCGACCTGGCCGTGGGCGAGGCGGTGGCGCTGCGCGTGGTCGATGGCCGGCGGGGGATGATGGCCGCACAAATCCTTTCATGGGAAAGAGCCGCGGTCGAGGCGCGGCAGACCCAGCCGGGGGGAGCAGCCGCGCTCGCTAAATTGCGGCTGGTCGCGGGCGCGGTATGAAGTTGCGGGCCGTTACGGTTTTTACAACTTTTCTTCTAACACTCCAAACACCGGCCCTCGCGGCCGGTTGCCATCCCGACCGGGCGCTGTTCCATGGCAGGGGCGCGCCGGTCGAGATTGCGGTCGAGATCGCCGATACCGAGGCGGAACGCGCGCAGGGCCTGATGTTCCGCCGCGATCTTCCGTCGGGACAGGGGATGCTGTTCATCTACGAATCACCGCAGCCGGTGGAATTCTGGATGCGCAACACGCTGATCCCGCTCGACATGATCTTTATCGACGCCCGCGGCGAGGTGCGCCACGTCCACCCGATGGCGCAGCCGCTGGACGAGACGGGGATCCCCGGCGCAGCCCCCGGCGATGCCGCGCCCGAGCGGCTGATGGTGCTGGAGGTGCGGGGCGGCGATGCGGCGCGGCTGGGCATATTCCCCGGCATGGCGCTGTCGCATCCGGCCCTGCCGCAGGACCAGGCGCTGGCGCCTTGCGATTGACGCGGCCCGGCCGTCAGTTTTCGCTTTCCCCCCGCGCATCCAGCCGCTAGACAGCGCCACGAGGTCCGGGGCGTAGCGCAGCCTGGTAGCGCGACGGTTTTGGGTACCGTAGGCCGGAGGTTCGAATCCTCTCGCCCCGACCACGTCCAGCCGCATTCCCCCACGCAACCGGCCCGGCATGCCGAAAAGGCCAGCGTGACTTCACCGCATCACTGCCGCTTCATGGCCGGATGGCCGCCCGGTTGTTTTCCGGGCGTCACATTCGTCTGTTCGAAGCTGTTTTGACGAGTCGGCGAGGTTTCGCATGAACGCCTGGTGGAGCGCATCCGTCTGCATCAACCGCACCCTTGGGGGCCAGCAATCCGAGCCGCTTTGCTCGCGCGTGTATCGCCAGCCGCCATCGCTGTGGCGCAGCGCCTTCATGGTGCTGATGGATCGGCTGTTCTTCGAAAAGGCCCATTGCCAGAACATCCATCTGCGCTGGCGCGACCGGCGGGGTGCCTAGGACCTGGGGGCCAGCCGCCGCTCCAACTCTTCCAGCGCGGCCAGGGTGGCGTCATAGCTGGCGCCGGTGCGGGGAAAGCGCGCCTTGCGGCTGCGGTAAAAGGCCAGCCATCGCGGCAATTCCTCTAGCGGATAGGCCGCCGCCCAGATCCTGCCGGTCAGGGTAAAGCTGGTCTCGTCATGCGTCACTTTCATGGCCGCCTTTTGCCGCCTGGCGCCGGCGCCATCAAGATCCCAGTTGCCGCGCCGGGGCCAGGGACAAAATAATGCGCCCCAAACCGCCGGAAACATCCGCCGCCCCTTGTTCTTTTCCCGGCTCGCCCATAGAACCCGCCCCGGAAAACTGCTGGGGGGCAAGATGCCGCTTCTGGTGATGAAATTCGGCGGCACCTCGGTGGCCGACCTGGACCGCATCAAGAATGCCGCGCTGAAAGTCCAGCGCGAGGTCGAACGCGGCTATGACGTCATCGTCATCGTCAGCGCCATGTCGGGCAGGACGAACGAGCTGGTGGGCTGGGTCGAGGCGACCTCGCCCATGTTCGACGCGCGCGAATACGACGCCGTCGTCGCCTCGGGCGAGAATGTGACCGCGGGGCTGATGGCGCTGACCTTGCAGGAAATGGGCGTGCCTGCGCGTAGCTGGCAGGGCTGGCAGGTGCCGATCAACACCACCTCGCAGCATTCGGCGGCGCGCTTCCTGGAGATTCCGCGCCACAATATCGACCAGAAATTTGCCGAGGGCATGAAGGTCGCCGTGGTGGCGGGCTTCCAGGGCATCTCGCCCGAGGGGCGCATCACCACGCTGGGCCGTGGCGGCTCGGACACGACGGCGGTGGCCTTTGCGGCGGCCTTCGGGGCCGAACGCTGCGACATCTATACCGATGTGGACGGGATCTATACCACCGATCCGCGCATCACCTCCAAGGCGCGCAAGCTCAAGAAGATCGCCTTCGAAGAGATGCTGGAACTGTCAAGCCTGGGGGCCAAGGTGCTCCAGACCCGCTCGGTCGAGCTGGCGATGCGCTACAAGGTCCGCCTGCGGGTGCTGTCATCGTTCGAGGACACCGACGAAAGCAGCGGCACCCTGGTCTGCGATGAGGATGAAATCATGGAATCGAAAGTCGTCAACGGCGTCGCCTATTCCCGCGAAGAGGCCAAGATCACCCTTGTCACCGTCGAGGACCGGCCGGGCATTTCCGCCGCGATCTTCGCGCCCCTGGCCGAGGCCGGCGTGAACGTGGACATGATCGTCCAGAACATCTCGGAAAAGGATTACGAGGATCATCCCGGCTCGGTGACCGACATGACCTTTTCCTGCCCGGTCAGCCAGGTCGCCCGCGCCCGCAAGGCGATGGAGGATGCCAGGGCCGCCGGCCATATCGCCTATGACGAACTGGTGGTCGATACCGAGGCCGCCAAGGTCTCGGTCGTGGGCATCGGCATGCGCAGCCATGCCGGGGTCGCCGCCCGCATGTTCAAGGCGCTGGCCGATGAAAACATCAACATCAAGGTCATCTCGACCAGCGAGATCAAGATTTCGGTGCTGATCGACCGCAAATATATGGAACTGGCGGTTCAGGCGCTGCATGATGCCTTCGAACTGGAAAAGCCCTGAATCCGGGCCGATAGCCTGACGCAGGAGGAGCATGCCCGAGCGCAAGGACAGCGATTCGCGCAAGCTGCTGCGGCGGCTGCGCGAAACCTTGGCTGCCCCTGGGGGCGGCCAGGACCGGCTGGATCAGATCACCACCCATATCGCCGATTCGATGGGGACCGAGGTTTGCTCGATCTATCTGTTCCGCGATCCCCGCACGCTTGAGCTTTGCGCGACCGAGGGGCTGAAGCCGGAATCGGTCCACAAGACCCGGCTGCGCCTGGGCGAGGGGCTGGTGGGCCGCGTGGCCCGCAGCGGCCGGCATGTGAACACCGCCAATGCCCCCGCCGAGCCGGGGTTCCGCTATATGCCCGAGACCGGCGAAGAGGTCTATTCCAGCTTCCTGGGCGTGCCGATCCAGCGGGTCGGCGAAAGGCTGGGGGTGCTGGTGGTGCAATCCGGCGATGCCCGCCAGTTCAGCGAGGACGAGGTCTATGGCCTTGAGGTCGTCGCCATGGTGCTGGCCGAGATGGCGGAACTGGGGGCTTTCCTGGGGTCGCAGGCCGATGGTTTGCCATTGCAGCACCGCTTTCCGGCGATGTTTCGCGGCTCGATCGCGCAGGAAGGCGTGGCCGAGGGCCATGTCTGGCTGCACGAGCCGCGCGTGGTGGTGACGAACCCGGTGGCGGACGATCCGCTGAAGGAAAAGGCACGGCTGAACGAAGCCGTGGCCATGCTGCGCACCAGGGTCGATTCCATGCTGGCCGCCAATGACATGGGACCCGGCGATTCGGCCGAGGTCATGGAAACCTATCGGATGTTCGCCCATTCCCGCAGCTGGCTGCACCGGATGGAAGAAGCGATCGACCTGGGCCTGTCGGCAGAGGCCGCGGTGGAAAAGGAACAAAGCCAGGCCCGCGCCCGGCTGGAAAGCGCCGCCGATCCCTATCTTCGCGACCGGCTGCACGATCTGGACGACCTGTCCAACCGCCTTTTGCGCATCCTGACCGGGCAGGGCCGCGACACCGGGGCCGAGATGCCCGAGGATCCGATCCTGGTCGCCCGCAATATCGGCCCGGCCGAGTTGCTGGATTACGGCCGCCGCCTGCGCGGCGTGGTTCTGGAAGAGGGCTCGGTCGGCAGCCATGCCGCCATCGTGGCGCGCGCGCTGGCGATCCCGCTGGTGATCCATGCCGAGCGCATCACCAGCGAGGCGCTGAACGGCGACCTGATCCTGGTGGACGGCGACATGGGCAGCGTGCATCTGCGCCCCGAGGAGACCGTCGCCAAGGCGTTCCGCGACAAGATGGCCATGCAGGCCGAGGCGCAAAAGCGTTACGCCGGGCTGCGCGACCTGCCCGCCACCGCGAAATGCGGGGCGACGATCCAGCTTTATATGAATGCCGGGCTGATGGCCGACCTGCCCAGCCTGGAAAGCTCGGGCGCCGAGGGGGTGGGGCTGTTTCGCACCGAATTGCAGTTCCTGACCCGCACCCGCGTTCCGCGCCGGGGCGAGCTGGCGGCGCTTTACGCCCATGTGCTGGACAATGCCCATGGCAAGCCGGTGCTGTTTCGCACCCTCGACATCGGGTCGGACAAGGTGCTGCCCTATATGAAGCCCCAGGACGAGCCGAACCCGGCCATGGGCTGGCGGGCGATCCGGGTGGGCCTGGACAAGCGCGGCGTGCTGCGCATGCAGCTTCAGGCGCTGATCCGCGCCGCCGTGGGGCGGCCGCTGCACGTCATGTTCCCCTTCATCACCGAGATGAGCGAGTTCGAAGAGGCGCACAAGCTGTTGATGGAGCAGGTGGCGCGCGAACAGCGGCTGGGCCATGCCATGCCCACGGACGTGCGTGTGGGCGCGATGCTGGAAACGCCCTCGCTGGCCTTTGCGCCGAAGAAGTTCTTCGAGATGTGCGATTTCGTTTCGGTGGGCGGCAACGACCTGAAGCAGTTCTTCTTTGCCGCCGACCGCGAGAATGAACGGGTGCGCCGGCGCTATGACACGCTGAACACCTCGTTCATCGCGCTTCTGGACCAGATCGTGCGGCGCTGCGACGAGGCGCGGGTGCCGGTGTCGTTCTGCGGCGAGGATGCGGGCCGCCCTATCGAGGCGGTGACGCTGGCGGCGCTGGGTTTCCGGCGGCTGTCGATGCGCCCGGCGTCGATCGGGCCGGTCAAGCATCTGATCCGGCGGGTGGACCTGGGCGAGCTGAAGCGGCTGATCGACGACGCCCGCGCCTTGGGCGAAACGAACCTGCGCCGCGCCATCACCGACTGGCTGGCGCGCCAGTAACGCCCCGCCGGCTGGCGACCGGCGCCCGGCCGCTGCCTGCCCCGGTCCCGCATCACCAGCGAATCACGGAAAGCCGAAGCCGCGACGGGGCAGGGGCGCTTCGCAGGCCAGCATAGGCCGTCCGCCGCAGCAAGGAATCCGCGTGCCGGAGCCAAGGGTTACAACATGACCGAGGCCAGGCCCGGTCGTGCCGTTCCCTTGTCCGGCGCAAACCCGGTCCCCGTGCTGTCGCAGCACGAAGGGCCTTTAACGACCTGGCAATCCGAATGGGATAAATGGCGGACCCGGAGCGATTCGAACGCCCGACCCCCAGATTCGTAGTCTGACTGAATCCTTTGTTTCTAAAGCACTTTTTCTGCAACTGCCGCAGAAAGTGTCTCTTTCGGATCAATCGTTTACGATTCCCGTGCAAACCGGAGTGGGTGATTCGTATTCGTCGTTTTTCGACGGGGCGTGGCGATGAGCTACCACGTTGAAAGCCTCTGCGACTGCCGCAAGTTCGGCAGCGCAGCGCGGAAGCAGATCGCCATGTATTTGGCCAACAAGGCAAGCGATGACGGTTCATCGTGACCATCCGCCCCAAATATGCGTGTCGTCGATGCGCCGGCGGTGTTACCCAAGCACCGGCGCCCGCGCACCTGATCGAGGGCGGACTGCCGACCGAGGGTGCCCTTGCGCATGTGCTGGTCAGTAAATACGCCGACCATCTTCCCTTATACCGCCAGAGCCAGATCCTGGCCCGCGCCGGGATCGAACTGCATCGCAGCACGCTGGCCGATTGGGTCGGCACCGCCGCCTTCCATCTCGGTCCCGTGGTCGATCGGCTGTCCGAACACCTGAAGCGTTCGGACAAGCTGTTCATGGACGAGACCACCGCACCCGTGCTCGATCCTGGCAGGGGGCGAACGAAGACAGGCTACCTTTGGGCCCTGGCGCGCGATGACCGGTCATGGGGCGGGGCAGATCCACCCGGCGTGGTCTTCACCTACGCCCCCGACCGCGCGGGCGAGAATGCCGAGCGTATCCTGCAGGGCTTTGACGGCATTCTGCAGTTGGATGGCTATCCCGGCTACAACCGCCTGACACGGCCCTCCCGGACAGGCGGTGTGCCGATCACCGTCGCCCATTGCTGGGCCCAGCCCCCTTTGCCGCCGGCGCGAGAGTCGGCCCTTTGCAGGTCCACACGGAAATTCCGACAGGTTTACAACTGAGATCCATCACCCGTGCCGAGGTCGTCGACTTCATCCTCGACAGTCTGGAATGCGAAAGCTTCATACGCCAGAAACCATTCATCGGTCATTCCTGATATCGTCAAGGTGACGTTCCGAAAGGTTGTATCCATCTGGCGGATCATCCAATCCGGTTTTGCTTACCCGTAGTCAAACTCGAGAGTATTTTCCGCCGAAGCGGAAGTCTATTCGACCGGAACCGGAGCTTGCGTAGCGGCAGGGTCGGTAATTGTGGCATCATCGGCATCGCCTGATTCCTTGCAGGCGCCGAGTGCCGTGGAGAGTAAGCATCCGCCGAAGGCCGCAGCCGTGCTATATTGATCAGAGGCGTTTGGGTGCGGCCCTTGGTTTGCGCGGCTTTGGTGCCCACTTTTTGGCGAGGCGCTCGAAGTTATCGAGGATACGGCCGATCTCTGCCTCTTCAGGGTCGAACTTTGCCCCATACCATTCCAACATCCGGTCGTGCTCATCGTGCTTGGGTTCGGCCATGGCTTCGAGGAAGTCGGCGTAGCCGGGAAAGCCACCCACATCTTCAGGGGGACAAGCACCGATGGCCCTGACGAGGCGCGGGTAGTCGGCACCCGGGATGGCGTCATCGATCTTCTCGACCTTAATCACATGGTGCCAGTTGTCT